>SVNZ01000008.1 GCA_015066595.1 Oscillospiraceae bacterium
GTGGGAACAACAGGGCTCGAACCTGTGACCCTCTGCTTGTAAGGCAGATGCTCTCCCAGCTGAGCTATGCTCCCACACTGTTCGCCTCTTATTTGCGACGCCTACTATCTTACTATATAACTTTCAAAAAGTCAATACTTTTTTTAAGAAAATTTATTTTTTTGTAAGAATGGCTTTAAGATCAGCTTCTGTGAACTCAAAGGTCTTGTTGCAAAAGTGGCAACTTGCCTTTGCACCGTGATCATGTGCAATCATTTCTTCGATTTCTTCTTTTGGCATTGACTCTATTAGCGAAGCAATTTTTTCTTTAGAACAACCACAGACATACTTGACCTCAAATTCGTCAAGTACCTCGACTTCGAATCCTGAAAGAGCCTCTTTGCACATATCAAGTGTAGACATACCTTTTGCGAGCATTGTTGTGACAGAATCAAGCTTAGAAATATTTTCTTCGAGCTTTGCTATTGTGCTGTCATCTGCACCAGGTAAAAGCTGAATAAGCAGTCCTCCAGAAAGAAGCACCTGGGCGCTATCTTTATCTATGAGTACTCCTAAAGCACACACTGTAGGTATCTGTTCACTCTGTGCATAATATGCAGCGATATCTTCAGCAATCTCTCCTGATGCCAGTTCAATCTGTCCTATATATGGCTCGCCTGTGCCTAAATCACGCATTACGTTAAGCACACCGTTTTTGCCCACAGCTTCAGCTACATTAAGCTTACCGTTTTCATAATGTGTACTTTTACACGATGCGTTAGAAACATAACCTTTGACGTTACCGTGTGAATCAGCTACAGCGATAACCACTCCCAACGGTCCGTCACCTGCCACACGCAGGTTGATAGATGCATCTTTGCTTTTGAGCATAGCACCCATCATAGATGTCGCTGTGAGAAGTCTACCCAGTGCTGCAGATGCCACCGGTGATGTGCGGTGTATAAGCGATGCTTTATAAACTATGTCTGTAGAGTCTATGGCTGATGCCATAATAGCTCCGTCCGATGTAATACATCTGATTATTTTATCCATATTATTATCTCCGTAAAAATATTACTTTTTTCTTGCTATATATATAATTCGTTGTTCATCCTTCTTTGGTGACTCAAAGGTCATATCACCAAAGCGTCTTACAACTTCAAGGCCTGCTTTTTTCAGCATTTTGCTTAATTCTTCATCAGTATAGGCACGTTCGGAAAATTCTTCAGACATTCTGTAATAAACATCACCCTCACGCTCAAAGAAATCGAGTTCGATATTCACAATATTATTTTCTTTTAAAGAATTTTGCCACACACAGAAAACATCTTCTGTATCGTACACAAAAGTATTGTCTGCTAAAACTTCTTTATGCTTATAAACTGAGTTGACATCAAAAAGAAAGTATCCGCCCTTGTTCATAAAAAGCGATACCTTGTCAAAAGTTTTCTGCACATCTTCAAGCCTTGTCAGGTGGTTGATGCTATCCAGTGTACATATACATGTGTCTATGGTTCCGTATAAATCAAGCGACTGCATTTTCTGGCATAAAAAGAGTATGTCAAGGTCGTTTTCAACAGCCTTTTGTCTAGCGTAGGACAACATATCGTACGATGCATCAACTCCATAGATATCAATGCCGAGCTTTTTCAACTCGACAGTGAGTGAACCTGTACCGCATGCTAAATCAAGGCTCAACCCCATATCGTGGTCAAGCCTTGTGAAAACATCAATAATATAGCGGGCTCTGTCAGGATAGCCGACATTTTGCATAAGGGTATCGTAATATTCCGAAAAAGAATTATACCCATCAAAAGTAGCGTAGCCCATCACTTTTTCTCTTCAAGTCTTTCAAAGACAAGGTCATATCCGCCACTGTTCTCATAATTTAAAGAACGATTGACTCGGCTGATGGTAGCTGTGGATGCACCTGTCTTTGCAACGATCTCACTGTAGACCATATTATCCTTGAGCATCTTCGCAACAACAAAGCGCTGTGACATAGATTTGATCTCAGGAATAGTGCAAAGATCTTTGAAAAGCAAAGCGCATTCTTCCCTGGTTTTGAGTGTGATGATTGCGTCAAACAAATAATCTGTAAATTCGTCGTTGAGTTTCTTAGCCATTTTGAACTCTCCGTTTCATAATTTAATGCACTAAAATTTTAACACATAAAATCGTAAAAGTAAAGAGAAAAAAGTATAAGAAAAAATCCCCCTATAAAAAGGGGGATAAATACGGCTTAAAACAGATTCCAAAGAGCTCCGCAAATAACGCCAAGCAAAACACCGCTTATAAGTAAAACTAAAGTAATAAGCACATTTTCTTTCACATTTTTGTTAAGTCTGAAAAGCACAAGCAAACCAACACCTGCGTTTGTCATAAGACCTGAGAGCATCGCTGATGGACTGATAACTCCTTCGACAAACAGGTTAGTAATAAGCACTGATACAGAACAGTTAGGAATAAGACCGACTACACCGGCAACAACTTCTGATACAAACGGTTGTGTAATAAATAAATCGGATAAGATCTCATTGCCAAAATATTCAAAAATAACGTTGAGTGCAAAAGACACAATAATAATAAGCACAAGCACTTTCAGTGTGTGTTTGAGTGCTGACAAGAATATATTTTCATGACAATCGCAGTGTTCTTGTTCACAAAAATCATGAATGTGGTCAGATGATATGCCACGGTTTTTCTTAAAAATGCGGAGCAGCGCATCAACGATAAAACCGCACAAAGCAGCACCAAAAATCTTAAACAGTAGGATTTTCAAAATAACTTTGCCCTCAATATCAGAAGACAGTAAAATCGGTAACATCTCGTCAGAAGTGGACAAAAAGACTGCAAGCAACGTACCGAGAGTCACGATGTGTGCGGTGTAAAAACCGGCTATTGCACCGGAAAAACCACACTGCGGAATAGCACCCAAAAGCGATCCGAGAGCAGGCCCTGCATAGCCGACTTTCAAGACAGAACGGTTGAGCTTATCTCCTGCTTTGAGTTCGAGGTACTCCATCAGCAAATACGCTAAAAACAGAATCGGTGTCATCTTCAGTGCATCAAGCAAGGTTTCAAAAATAATTTCAAGCATTGCATTACCTCATAAAACGTTATGAAAGAATGATAGCAAAATATCTTTTTAGAGTCAATGCGGGAAATAAAATTTGGTATAATTTTACTGTTTTTAAAGCAAAAAGCACTTGACAACGAATTTTCATTGTGATAGAATTTCATTTGCAAGTTTACGGAGAGGTGTCCGAGTGGTTTAAGGAGCTAGTCTTGAAAACTAGTGATCCCGCGAGGGACCAAGGGTTCGAATCCCTTCCTCTCCGCCATTTTTTTATATTTTGCAAAACACTTTGGCATACGGAGGATTACTCAAGTGGCCAAAGAGGCTCCCCTGCTAAGGGAGTAGGCCGGGAAACCGGTGCGAGAGTTCGAATCTCTTGTCCTCCGCCATAAAACAGAGCACACCAAACGGTGCGCTCTGTTTTATTTTATGATACGTTTGATTCGAACTCGAGCACCGAAGGTGCGGGCATTGAGTACGACCGCCGCCAGTGGCGGTGTAAGGGAGTACGATAATGGTGCGGTGGTCAAAATTATGTGAAGCGAATAGCGAACGAATAATTTTGGGTACCACAAACTGGGGAATCTCTTGTCCTCCGCCATAAAACAGAGCACACCAAACGGTGTGCTCTGTTTTATTTTATGATACGTTTGATTCGAACTCGAGCACCGAAGGTGCGGGCATTGAGTACGACCGCCGCCAGTGGCGGTGTAAGGGAGTACGATAATGGTGCGGTGGTCAAAATTATGTGAAGCGAATAGCGAACGAATAATTTTGGGTACCACAAACTGGGGAATCTCTTGTCCTCCGCCTAAGAAAGCACTGACCTTTAAGGTTGATGCTTTTCTTTTTTATTATTCAACTTTGCTTTAATCTGTTATGCGTTGATTGATATCAGAAAATACTCTGTTATCTGTTGTGGAGACTCTTGCATCTTGTTATCAATCCACCATCGTATAGTCTCGACAAAAGTCGCTGCTATGTGATTTGTCCAAAAATCCTTTGGGAGTTTCTGTGACCTTATATTATCGAAGGTTTCGTACTGATTTTCAATAAGCTTAGCAAGACCTGTTTTAAAATATCCTAAAAACATTTCATTATTCTGGCACGATAGCAAATCCAATATGTGGTTATCGTTTTTCTCTATATGTTGTACAAGATGCAAAAAGGCTGATCGAGGAGCATCGCACTCAAAAATATGTTTGTGATTCTCACCATTCTCCCCCATTGAATCAAATATGTGACAAAACAGCTCTTCGCAAAGCTCTTTGAGAAGATAATCCCTTGTTTCAAAATGTGCGTAAAACGTTGCTCTGCCTATATCGGCACGTGTAATAATATCGCTCACTGTTATTCGACTCAAATTCTTTTCGGATAACAGCTGTGTAAATGCCGAAAAAATAGCTTCTCGTGTTTTTCTTTGTCTTCTATCCATAACGCCTCCATACATTTTTGAAGAATTGTTCAGTATCGTACAAAATCACAAAATAATATGTTGCTAACATTAGCTACTGCACATATTATAATATCGAACAAATTGTTCGGTATTGTATTGATTGTACTACTATCAGAAATCATTGTCAACCAAGGAGGAGCTATGAAAACTGAGAAAAACATACTCGTTGCTTTTATACTGAATCTCGCTTTTTCGATATTTGAATTCATCGGAGGGGTAGCTACATCGAGTGTTGCTATTATCTCTGATGCTGTTCATGATATCTCAGATGCTTTGAGTATCGGTGTGTCATACTTTTTGGAAAGAAAAAGCAAAAAGCAGCCTGATGAAATTTTTACATACGGATATGCACGCTACTCTGTTTTAGGTGGCGCAATAACCACTTCGATTCTGCTAATCAGTTCTGTTATTGTCATATACAACGGTGTGCTGAGGATTATAAACCCTGTTAAGATAAACTACAACGGGATGATTCTATTTGCTGTAATCGGTGTTGTTGTGAATTTTTGTGCGGCTTGGTTCACAAAAGATGGAAACAGCATCAACCAAAAGGCTGTAAATCTTCATATGCTTGAAGATGTTTTTGGGTGGATAGTTGTGTTGATAGGTGCTATTGTTATGTGGTTCACTGATATTTCTATCATTGACCCTATTATGTCAATCGGTGTAGCACTCTTCATACTGATACACTCAATAAAACACTTAAAAAGTATAATAGGACTATTCCTATTGAAAGCTCCTGACAATATTGATATAAATGAACTCAAAGAACATCTGAGAGAAATCGACAGTGTAAAAGATGTGCATCATATTCATATATGGAGCTTAGACGGGCAAAGCAACTATGCTACAATGCATATTGTGGCAGATAAAAACGATAAAGAGATGAAGGATAAAATAAAACATGAGCTTAAACATCATGGGATATGTCACTCTACACTTGAATTTGAAACAAGCAATGAAGCTTGTAATAATAAGCACTGTTATGTAGAGCACAAAATAAAAAGCTGTCATCACCATCATCATTAAGCAAACACTCAGATTTAACTATTTTCCATTTGACATATGTTCATTATATTTGATATAATTTTTTTGATCTAGGGGCAGGCCTTGGGGCTTGCCCGTTTTTTTATTTTGGAGGTTATTATGCCAAAGCTTGAAAACTTGAACCCTGAAAGGGTTTTTCACTACTTTGAAGAAATCAGCTCTATCCATCGCGGATCAGGTGATATGGAAGCGATTTCGCAGTATTGCATCGAATTTGCAAAATCACACGGACTTAGATACTACGCTGACGCTGACAAAAACGTTGTTATCTATAAAGATGGCAGCAATGGATATGAAAATAGCGAACCCGTCATACTACAGGGACATCTGGACATTGTGTGCCAGAAAACAGCCGACTGTGATATTGATTTTCTTAAAGACGGTCTTAATATTTATGTCGACGGAGATTTTATAAAAGCAAGAGGTACAACACTCGGTGCTGACAACGGTATCGCTGTTGCGATGGTACTATCCATCTTAGAAAGTGACTCTATCGCACACCCTCCTATCGAAGCTGTTTTCACTACTGATGAAGAAACGGGTATGTACGGTGCAAAAGGTCTTGATATGAGCGTATTGAAAGCTAAGCGCATGATAAATCTCGACTCTGAAGAAGATGACTGCATCACGGTATCTTGTGCAGGTGGCAGTGATTTTAAAGTCACACAAAAATTAAACTTCAAAAAATCTGAGGGCACAAAAGTTACAGTTGCATTTGATGGTCTTATGGGTGGTCACTCGGGTGTTGAAATAAATAAAGGCAGAGCGAACGCTAACATCGTAGCAGGAAAGTTCTTGAATCATTTGCACCGTAAAACTCTGTTTGAAATTATAAACATCAACGGTGGAGATAAAGCAAACGCTATTCCTGTTAAATGCTGTGTAGAGCTTTGTGTAAAGAATCTTGATGAAAACATCGCTATAATCAACGAAAGCCTTGAGCTGATTAAGCTTGAATACAGTGACAGAGAAAAGAAGATGAATATTTCTGTTGATGTTAGCGAAAGCGGTATATTCGATGTTATCAGCCTTGATGATACAAAGAAGCTTATATGTGCGCTTTCTTGTACACCTAACGGTGTTTTGGAAATGAGCAAGAGCATAGACGGACTTGTAGAAACATCGCTGAACTTAGGGGTACTAAAAATTGACAATGATGTTCTCACTATACACTACGGGCTAAGAAGCAACAGACAGATTTCGCTGAGAACTCTTGAAGAAAAGATGATGACTTTCTACGATAATCTTTCTTTTAAATGGGAATGCTTTGGACATTATCCACCTTGGGAATACAGAGAAAACTCTAAACTCAGAGAATTGTACAAGAAAACTTATGTTGAACAATTTGACAAAGAGCCTAGAGTTGAAGCACTCCACGCCGGACTTGAGTGCGGAATATTCGCATCAGCTATCAACGACTTTGATTGTATCGCTATCGGTCCGACTATTTTTGATGTGCACACTGTAAATGAGAAGCTGAGCATCACATCAACTACAAGAATATATAGTACTCTTGTGAAACTTCTAGCAAAAATGCAGTGATTTCCTATTGTTTTTTGTATAAAAATATGATAAAATAAGTCGAATAAATTTTGTCACAAAGACTTTTGAGGGGTCTTAGTGTCAGTAAGGAGAAATTATGGACAACAAAAACAAACCTTTCAAGCCATATGTTCCGGCTGAAAAGATCACTCCTGAAATTACTGTTGTTTCTGTTATTTTAGGTATTATTCTTTCAGTTGTGTTCGGTGCAGCTAATGCTTATCTTGGATTAAAGGTAGGTCTTACTGTATCTGCTTCTATCCCTGCCGCTGTTATCTCTATGGGTGTTATACGCGTTATTATGCGCAGAAACTCTATCCTCGAGAGTAACATCGTACAGACTATCGGTTCTGCCGGTGAGTCACTCGCAGCCGGTGCCATCTTCACTCTTCCTGCTCTTTTTATCTGGGCTAGCGAAGGTAAGCACGGTATCGAAAATCCAAGCATCTTAGAAATCACACTCATCGCTTTAGTCGGTGGTTTGCTCGGTGTATTCTTTATGATTCCGCTGAGAAACGCACTCATCGTTAAAGAGCACGGTGTTCTCCCTTATCCTGAGGGTACTGCTTGTGCAGAAGTTCTTCTTGCAGGCGAAAAGAACGGTGCAGGCGCAGGTGTTGTATTTGCAGGTATGGGCTTTGCTGCACTTTTCAAATTCATCATCGATGGTCTTGTTGCTGTTAAAGGTACATTAACTTTGAAGCTTGATAGTTTTAAAACTGAGGTCAGCACACAGATTTATCCTGCACTTTTGAGTGTTGGTTATATCTGCGGTCCTAGAATCTCATCTTATATGTTTGCAGGTTCTGTGCTTTCATGGCTTGTAATCATCCCTCTTTTAGTTACTGGTGGCGGAGATGCTGCTGTAGCTTATGCAGAGGGTGGTGCTGGCGCTGTACACGGAAGTTTCATCAAATACATCGGTGCAGGCGCTCTTGCTGCTGCAGGTATTATTTCTCTTATCAAATCTTTACCTACTATCGGAAGTGCTTTTGTGGGCTCTATGAAAGGCCTGAAGAGCTCAGGCAAAGGTGGAAACGATCGTACTTCTCAGGAAATCAACATTGTTGTTGTAATCGCAGCTATCGTTGCTCTTACTCTTGCAATCTGGCTCATCCCTACAATCAAGGTCAACCTCATCGGTGCTTTGATCATTGTAGTGTTCGGTTTCTTCTTTGCAACCGTTTCTTCTCGTATGGTAGGCTTAGTTGGTAGCTCAAACAACCCTGTTTCAGGTATGGCTATTGCAACACTGCTCATCACAACACTAGTTCTTGTTGTAACAGGTCAGAACGATGCAACAGGTATGGTAAGCGCTATCTCAATCGGTGCTATCATCTGTATCATTTGTGCTATCGCAGGCGATACATCACAAGATCTAAAGACAGGTTACATCTTAGGTGCTACTCCTAAGAAACAGCAAATCGGTGAAGTTATCGGTGTGTCAGCAGCAGCACTGGCTATCGGCGGTACACTTTATCTCTTGAATGCTGCTTACGGTTTCGGTCCTGAGGGTCTCAATGCTCCACAGGCTAACCTTATGAAGACTATCGTTGAAGGTATTATGGGCGGCGACATGCCTTGGGGTCTTGTTATCGCAGGTGCGTTCATCGCCATTGTTATTGAGCTCATCGGTATTCCGGTTCTTCCGTTTGCTATCGGTGTGTATCTACCATTTGAACTCAACGCTTGCATTATGGTCGGCGGTATCATTCGTCTTATTTTTGATAAACTTAAGAAAGCTAAAGAAGAAAAAGATAAGATTGTCAACGACGGTGTTCTCTTCTGTTCAGGTATGATCGCCGGTGAAGGCTTGGTGGGTATTTTGCTCGCTCTCTTCGCAATCTTACCACTTGCTAACGGAAAGACTATCGCTGAAGCTATCAACATGGGAGCTATGCTCGGTCTTTCAGATACTGTAATGAGCATTGGTTCTATTGTACTGTTCGCTATTATCATCTTAACTTTCTGTGGTTTCACAGTTTGGAAGAAGAATAAGAAAGCATGAGAAAGAAAAAAGTAATTGAAAAGAATTTTTTAGACAAAATTCCTTCTCATAAAGAAGGCTTGGGCTTTTCTACTGATAGCGATGGTAACGTTACTCTTGAGATGGAAAACAAAGGGATCGTCAACAAAATCGCTCAAAAGTTGATAAAGAAACCTAAAACCAGCTATATTCACCTTGAAGAATTCGGAAGCTTTATCTGGCCACTTATTGACGGTGAGAAAAGCATATATGAAATCGGTGAAGAAGTTGAAGCACACTTCGGTGAAAAAGCTCATCCATTATACGAAAGACTGGCAACATATTTTCAGACTCTTGAAACATATGGCTTTGTCGATATAAAATAACATTATGCCCTGCCGATTTCGGCAGGGCTTTTGTTTTGTAACAAACATTAACTTTACTATTTCCCTTGCAATAATTTGAATTTGTGATATTATACATATGACGATTATCGTAGCTACGATGCTCGACACTTACATATCATGTCTCGCTCATCTATGCTACTTCTTCAAATTTCTACTGTTCCTCAATCTTTTGCTAAAATCAAAGAATATATGAACTCTTTGATTTTTACGCAAGATTTCGGTCACTTTGAAATTTGAAGAGCTACGATGCTCGACACTTAAAGAAAGGAGATTATCTATGCTGGATTTTCACTCGCATATACTGCCTGAGATTGATGACGGTGCACAAAGTGTTGAAGAAAGTATTGCTATGCTCAAGATGCTTAAAGAGCAGGGTGTAACCACTGTAGCGCTTACATCCCACTATCTCGCTATGGACGAATCTCCTGAGATGTTTTTGGAAAGACGTGCACAGTCTTTTGAAATACTAAAAAATGCTATTGATAATAAACAGCTGGATTTACCGGATCTGATGCTCGGTGCAGAAGTGTACTACTATCCGGGTATTTGTAAAATGGAGGAGCTATCAACACTTACACTAGAAGGTACTAACCTCCTTTTGCTTGAAATGCCGATGGCTAGGTGGAGTGAATACACTATAAGAGAACTTGAAGAACTATATGGCAATACGGGTATCCGCATTGTGATAGCTCACATTGAAAGATGTATAGACTATCAGAAAAAAGAGACGCTTGAGCGTTTATTCAACAGCGGTGTAGCCACTCAGGTCAACGCAAGCTTTTTTATATCAAAACGTACAAGACGTAAAGCGCTGAAGATGTTTAAGCTGGGGCATATTGGTTTTATCGGAACAGATTGTCACAACTTGAAGTACAGGCCGCCTAAAATGAACGAGGCTCTGCAAATCATACATGACTGCAAGCAGATCCCCAACGAGGTGCTTGATGACTTTATAAAGAATCAAAAAGACAACTTATATCCATAACAGCTTTTGACGTTTCTGTATCAAACGTTAAGGGCTGTTATTATTTTTGAGGGATTCATTATGAAAAAAAGAGTATTTTACACAGAGCTATCATACATAATTGGTCTTATATCGCTGGCACTGAGTGCGGCGCTCATGGAAAAAGCTGACTTTGGAGTATCAATGGTCGTAGCACCCGCATATCTTTTGCACTTGAAGGTTTCTCAGTTTTTGCCGTTCTTTTCTTTTGGTATGGCTGAATACACTTTGCAGGCGGTACTGCTGATTATAATGGTGATTGCGCTAAGAAAATTCAAGGTATCTTATCTGTTTTCTTTTGTGACAGCAGTGCTGTACGGATTTATCCTTGATTTTATGATGCTTATTGTAGCGTATATACCAAGCGAAACGCTTATTATTAGAACAATGCTATATGTACTGGGGTTACTCGGATGTGCAGTAGGTGTCTCGCTGTTGTTTCATACATACATCTCTCCGGAAGTATATGAGCTGTTTGTTAAAGAGGTCTCCTCTATGCTAGGTATTAACATTAACCGTTTTAAAACAATATACGATTGTAGCAGTTGTCTGATAGCAATTGTGATGAGTTTTTCTTTCTTTGGCATGTGGCAGTTCGAGGGTGTGAAACTCGGCACTATAATATGTGCACTTATAAATGGCTTTACAATAGGTGCTTTTTCAAAATTGTTTGAAAAGCTCTTCGAATTCAAAGACAGACTGCAACTACGACGATTTTTCGAATAAAATTGTTCTATATATAAAAAAGCTTCTTCGTATATAGAAGAAGCTTTTTTTTTTTTTCAGCATTATAATCGTGTTATTTTTCTCCTAAAAAATTCTAATATGACACTAAAACGATGGTCATTTATTATCTTGATTGTCGTATTTTTCTTTTGGGAAAATAAATAGTTACAGGCTGTAACCGCTCAAAATGTGAACATTTTTTGTACTTTTTGTACACAATTATGAATAAACATTGAATTTTTCTAGCGTTTTCACAATATTTCAGCCAAAAAGGTTGAACTGAAAATAATTCTTTGATATAATAATGACAAATTTGTTACCAAGTTATTCAAATCAAAATTTGTTTCAACACGTTCTTGCAACGAAATAGTTGCGTTTTGAACATGGAGGTTTACTTAATAATGAAATCAATCAAAAGAATTTTATCTATTACAATTATAATAGCATTGCTCGCATGCATTTGCGTTATGAGTACTGTATCTTCTTCTGCAAGTGGTACAGGCGCAGGTCTTGCTGAGTGGTCACTCAACGCTTACTACTCAGGATGGAGTTATGTTTACGGTGGTGCTACTCCTGGTGCTGTTGACTGTTCAGGTCTTATCTATTCTTATGCGGGTGGTCAGCGTACAGGTAATGCTCAGCTTAACAACTCAAGCTACACAGGCTCTATTTCAGGCGGTATTCCTAGAATACACGGTCTTGGTCTTTGGAAACCTGGTCACGTAGGCGTGTATGTTGGCGACGGTATGGCTGTAGATGCCAGAGGCTCACAGTATGGCGTGTGCTATGAATCAGTTTATACTCACGGTTGGACAACATACTTTAAGGTTCCGGGCGTTTCTTATCCAACAAATGGTTGGGTTAAATTCAACGGTTCTAAGTACTACTATGAAAACGGTCAGTATCTTGCAAACACAACTAAGACTATTGACGGTGTTTCTTATACATTCTCATCAAGCGGTAAATGTAGTTCTAACGGTGCTGTAAGCGAGGATGCTTCAAATTCTTCCAGCTCTTCTGACACAGCTACTACACAGAGCTCTTCTCTCAAGAAAGGCTCTAGTGGAGAAAAGGTTGAGAAACTTCAGAAGCGTCTTTCTGAGCTCGGCTACTACAATGGCCCTATCGATGGTCACTTCGGTGACGGTACTGAAGAAGCTTTCATGCTTTTTCAGGAAACTTGTGGTCTTTATGTAGACGGTATTGCAGGTAATGATGTTAATTACCTTTATGCTGACGATGCTCCGGCTTATGAAGAGCCTACACTTGAAATCGAAAACAAAAAAGACGACGAAGAGTTAGCACAGACTGCTGCTGAAAATAATGATGACGAGGATAAAGAAGAAAAAGAGGAAGAAACTCCTGCCTCATTCTCAAAAGGTGACTATCACGAAGAAATCATTAAGATTCAGGATCGTTTGATTTCACTTTCATATTATGACGGTGTTGCTGACGGTTCTTTCGGTACAATGACTGAAAAAGCTATCAAGGATTTCCAGGGTGCTAACGGCATTACACAGAGCGGTGTTGCTGACGAGTTTACACTTGAGATGCTCTTCTCTAACCTTGCTGTAGAAAAAACTATCACAGACGAACCAACTGAAGAGCTCGAGGTTGTTGACTCTGAAATCCCTGAATCAGCACTTAATGCTAAGCCTTTAGTGGAAAAAGCTACTGAAGAAGCTGTTGCCACAGAAGTTGCAGTAGAAACCAACAAACTCTCAGAAAAGGCTCTCGCAGGTATTTCAAGCACAATGAGCTTCGAATCTGATGCAAACGGTAACAACTTCCAGTTTATTTTCTGGCTTGCTGTTATGATCATTGTAATGAGCATTACATTCGCTGTAGTTCATGCAGTAGAAAAGAAAAAGAACGGAAAGAAAGCTACATCTAAAAAATATTTTTGATAACAACTAACTTTATATATTTGTCTTAAGCATTATGTTGTGGGCTTGTCCCCCACAGCAAAGAAAATAAGCAGGAGCATACGCTTCTGCTTTTTCTTTTGCAATGAATATATTACAAAAACCGCCTGTGTGTTACCACAGGCGGTTTTGTTATGAACGAATAATACTTTGCTATTTATCTTATTCAGCCGATTTTTCAAGCTGTGAAGTACAATGAGGACAGCGAGTAGCTTTGATGTCGATTTCACTATAACAGAAAGGACAAGGCTTTGTAGTAACTTCTTCAACTGTTTCTTCTTCTTTTTTGCCGATAGACTGAGCTTTGTTGATAAGTTTTACAAGCACAAATATCACAAAAGCCATAACAATAAAGTTGATAACTGCAGTGATAAAAGCACCATAAGCCCATACTGTAGCACCAAGAGCTGTAGCGTCTGCTGCTGTTTTTGCTGCTTCAACAGTCGCAAGTTCAACACCCTCTGGGACTTTAAGCACAATGAACTGATCAGCAAAGTTGATACCACCTGTGATAAGTCCGATGAATGGCATTACTAAGTCGTTGATGAGTGAATTAACGATAGCCTGAAATGCGCCGCCTACGATAACAGCAACTGCTAAATCGACAACATTGCCACGCATTATAAATTCTTTGAATTCTGAGAAAAACTTCTTCATAATATCCCCCTATATTAAATTTAAAATTAAACTGTAGCCTTGTGGTGAACTTTCTTGCCCTTTTTGATAATTACATAGCCTTTATCAAACTGAGCCTTTGAAATAGATGCGAACATATCACTAACTTTAGCATCATCAACAGACACACCGCCCTGCTGAATAAGACGTTTACCCTCGCCCTTTGAACTGATAAGTGAGCACTTGATAAGTAAGTCGAGCACTGAGATGCTGTCATCAGTAAAATCTGTGTCAACAAGTTGTGTTGTCGGCATATTGTCTGTATCAACACCCTTAGAGAAAAGTGCACGAGCACCTTCTTGTGCTTTTTGAGCTTCTTCTTCACCGTGAATGAGCTTTGTGAGCTCGAATGCGAGAATCTCTTTAGCTTTGTTGATTTCGCTACCTTCAAGCTTTGCAAGCTCTTCGATTTCTTCAAGTGGGAGGAATGTGAGCATCTTGAGGCATTTAACAACATCAGCATCATCAACATTTCTCCAGTACTGATAGAAATCAAAAGGTGATGTCTTTTCAGCTGAGAGCCATACTGCACCTGACTGGGTCTTGCCCATCTTCTTGCCCTCAGAGTTTAGAAGAAGGTTGATAGTCATAGCATAAGCATCTTTGCCTAGTTTTCTACGGATAAGCTCTGTACCGCCAAGCATATTTGACCACTGGTCATCGCCACCAAACTGCATATTGCAACCGTACTTTTGGTACAATGCGTAGAAGTCGTATGACTGCATAATCATATAGTTAAACTCAAGGAAGGACAAGCCCTTTTCCATACGCTGTTTATAGCATTCTGCTGTGAGCATACGGTTGACTGAGAAACACGCACCGACTTCTCTGAGCACATCAACGTAATTCAAGTCTAAGAGCCAATCTGCGTTATTAACAAGCAGAGCTTTGTCATCAGAAAAGTCGATAAAACGACTCATCTGCTTTTTGAAGCACTCAACGTTGTGAGCGATAGTCTCTGTTGTCATCATCTGGCGCATATCGGTACGACCGCTCGGGTCACCAATCATAGCTGTGCCGCCACCTATGAGTGCGATAGGCTTGTTGCCAGCCATCTGCAAACGTTTCATAAGGCAAAGTGCCATAAAGTGACCTACGTGCAAGCTGTCAGCAGTCGGATCAAATCCGATATAAAACACCGCCTTACCGCTGTTGACCAGCTCTCTGATTTCTTTTTCGTCTGTAACCTGTGCGATAAGTCCACGCGCAACAAGTTCTTCATAAACTCCCATTTTCAAAATTCCTCTCTTTTTTATATGTTAAAAGTATATATATAAACTCGTCTTTGGTCAAGTTTTTATCTATTTTTTTGAACGCATTTTTTGCTTTTTCTTGTAGTTTGGCTTGACTTTCTTTGAGTTTTTTTGCTTTTGTTTCTTTTGTTCGTACTTAGCAGGTATGGTAGCATTGACTAGACAATTTCTGCCTGTACCTATCAAATCTCTGCGACCCGCTTTAACAAGCGCTTCTACTACCAAATCTTTGTTCTGTGGTTTGAAATACTGAAGCAAGGCACGCTGGAGCGCTTTTTCGTGCGGAGATTTAGCTACGTACACTTCTTTCAAAGTATATGGGTCGAGCCCGGTGTAATACATACAGGTGGATACAGTACCCGGAGTCGGATAAAAATCCTGCACCTGATCAGGATGTATTTTTTCACGTTTTAAGTACACAGAGAGTTCGACCGCTTCTTTTAGCGTTGAACCGGGATGCGAGCTCATCAGATAAGGAACTAAGTACTGCTCTTTTTTTATCTGCTGAGTTTTTCTGTAAAATTCGTCTTGAAAACGCTTGTACACTTCAATATGCGGTTTACCCATCTTATCCAGCACAATATCCGAGCAATGCTCAGGAGCGACCTTGAGTTGACCGCTGATATGGTGCTCAACAAGCTCTTTGAAGAACTCATCGGACTCATCTTCGAGCAAATAATCAAAACGAATACCTGAGCGAATAAAGACCTTTTTCACACCGTCGAGTTTTCGCAAAGAGCGCAAAATATCGATGTACTCATCATGAGAAACCTGAAGGTTTTTACACGGTGTAGGTGCTAAACATTTTTTGCCTTTACAGAGCCCTGCTTTTTTCTGCAGTTCACACGATGGTAAACGGAAGTTAGCAGTAGGTCCTCCGACATCGTGGATATAACCTTTAAAATTAGGAGATGCGATGAGCTTTTTCGCTTCTTCTAAAATACTTTCTTTGCTACGGACTGTGACTGCTCTGCCCTGATGAAAAGCAATAGCACAGAAGTTACATCCGCCAAAACAGCCTCGGTTGTGTGTGATAGAAAACTCAACCTCGAGAATACCCGGTACGCCACCAAGTTCTTCGTACATAGGATGATATGTACGCTCGTACGGTAAAGAGTAGACATAATCAAGCTCTTCGCTTGTCAGCGGTGGCATAGGCGGTGTCTGGACCAGTATCATATTGCCGTCACGCTGAATCATAGTTTTGCCACGGACCGCATCGTATTCATCAAGCTCCTTGCGTGTTGCAATAGCATAGTCGACCTTGTCAGCAGAAACACGCTCAAAAGTAGGTAGTTCAGTAACACTCATTGGAGTATAATCCTGAGTTTTCACAGCGTAGCAAATTCCACGGATATCTCGTAACGCTTCCACTGAATAACCGTCGTTTAAGCGATTTGCAATCTCGATAGTCTGATTTTCACCCATACCATAGATGATAATGTCGGCTCTTGAATCAAACAATATTGAATGACGAACTTTGTCGTCCCAGTAATCATAATGAGCAAAGCGTCGAAGACTTGCTTCTAGCCCGCCTAAAATAATCACTGAATCAGGGAAAAGTCTTCGCACTATGTTAGAATACACAATAGCAGCTCTGTCGGGGCGCTTGCCCATGACACCACCTGCAGTGTATGCATCAGTTTTGCGACGCTTTTTCGCAACAGTATAATGAGCAACCATACTGTCAATGTTGCCAGATGTAATCAGAAAGCCCAATCGAGGTGTGCCAAACTGTAAAAAATCATCGTCAGACGTACAGTCAGGCTGAGATAAAATAGCAACCTTGTATCCCCGATCTTCAAGAACTCTGGAAATAATAGACACACCAAAGGAAGGGTGGTCAACATAGCTGTCGCCTGTGATGAACACAAAGTCGACGTTGTCCCACCCACGAGCTTTTACATCTTTTATTGAAATAGGTAAAAAAGCCATGGTACGCCCCGTTTATTTCTAAAATAGAATTCTAATTTCGAATTATAGTATATTTTAAAACGAATCATATTTCCAATTCAGAATTCTAATAGAGAATTAAAAACAAATAGCTAAAATTTATTTTTCTAAATAGGAATTCTAATTTAGAATTATTTTTATAATTATTCTAATATCGAATTCTTTATTAGAATAATAAATGTTTATATTTCTAATTTAGAATTCTTCGTCGGAATTATAATCATCATTTGTATCGACATCAAGTACGTGATTGCGCTCGAGCCACTCGTTGTATGTCATCAAAACATCTCTGGCTTTAGAGCCTTGGTGCGGACCGACAATACCCATCTGTTCCATATCATCTATCATACGACCTGCACGTGCATAACCAACTTTGAGTCTGCGCTGTAAAAGCGATGTAGACGCCTGTCCTGCTTCGATAACAACTTTGATTGCTTCTTCCATAAGCGAATCGACATTAGGAGCGTCGGCTGAAGATGAGGCTGTCTCCTTAGCTCCTTTTCCAAGCTCTTCGGCAGCGATTTTACGGATACGCTCTTCAACTTCAGCATTGTACTGTGCATCGTGTGATTTTTTGATGTAGCCGGTGACACGCTCAATTTCTTCATCTTTTGAGAAACAGCCCTGTACACGAACAGGCTGAGATGAACCCACCGGTGAGTAAAGCATATCACCACGACCGATGAGCTTTTCTGCGCCGCTCGCATCAATAATAGTACGAGAGTCAATGTTGGAACTAACTTTAAGTGCAATACGAGATGGAACGTTTGCTTTGATAAGACCTGTAATGACGTTGACTGTGGGTCGCTGGGTAGCAATAATAAGGTGCATACCTGCAGCACGAGCCATCTGTGCTAAACGACAGATAGAGTCTTCGACTTCGCTTGGTGCTGCCATCATAAGGTCAGCGAGCTCGTCGATAGCGATAACAATCTGAGGCAACTTTTCTTTTGCGACCGGAAGTCCACCGACCTCCATACATATCTCGTCTTCAGAATCTTCGGTTGTATTTTGTGCTATGTACTCAAGATTTTTCTCGATAAGCCTGTTATAAGAACCGATGTCCTTGCAATCATATTCTGAGAAGAGTTTGTATCGGTTGAGCATTTCCGATACAGCCCAGTTAAGCGCACCTGCAGCCTTTTTAGCATCTGAAACAACAGGTACGAGCAGATGTGGAATACCCTTGTATTTTGAAAATTCGACCATCTTAGGGTCAATGAGAAGAATCTTCACTTCATCAGGAGTAGCTTTGAACAAAATGCTCATCAAAAGCGAGTTTACGCATACTGACTTACCTGAGCCTGTGGTACCTGCAATAAGCAAGTGCGGCATTTTTGCTAAATCTGTGAGTACAATCTCACCACTGATATCTCGACCTAAAACGCAAGAAAGCTTGCTCTCACTGTTTCTGAATTCGTTAGAATCAATCAGCTCACGAAGAGACACCATAGATGTAACCTTGTTAGGGACTTCTATACCAATAGCTGCTTTGCCGGGGATCGGTGCTTCGATACGAACACCCTTTGCGGCTAAATTGAGTGCAATATCATCAGACAGGTTAGTAATCTTGCTGATTTTTACACCTGCAGCAGGTTGGAGCTCATAACGAGTGACAGATGGTCCTCGGCATATGTTAGTGATAGTAGCATTGACACCGAAGCTCTTTAGGGTTTCTATCAGCTTTGTGGCATTGTTCTGCAACTCAAGCATAGCAGAAGAACCTTCTGAATCGACTGAAGGGTCAAGAAGCTTTACAGGTGGGAAGATATAACGTTTTTTCTCAGCTTCTGCTTTTGTCTTTGTTTTTGAAACCTGCTTTTCGATAGCATTGGTTTCTTTTTCTAAGTCAACAGGAACTGTCTGTGGATCGGCTTGTTTTGCACCATCTGACAGTGTTGAAGTGTTCTTTCTGCGAGAAATCTTTTCGGCTACCAGAGATGCATCATCAACTTCACCTGCTGAGATGCCTGAGTTTGCGTTCTTAATAATATCAATAATCTGCTGATCCTGATCAGTTTCAATTTCGGATACAGCGACTTTTCTTCTTCTCTTGGTTTTGTCATCAAGCGGAATGTCAATGCGAGTGCGTGAATGACTTTTTGTATGGTAATCAACAACTTCGACTTCATCGTCATCAAAATCGCTGACATTCACTCTCTGTGCCATACGTGTGCGACGCTCTTCTCTGCGCTGTGAATAGCGGTCATACTGCTTATGTGCTGCATTTGCGACATCAACAAGCGAAACACCTGTAAGCAACATTATCATAACGATAAGTGCAACGATAACTATAATGATAGCTGGAGCGTTAGTAAACCATGCTCTAAACGGAAAACCGAGTAACGCACCAAACAAACCACACATACTGACTGATTCGACAGAACCTTTGTATGCATCAGCAAGTGCTTGTATGTATGTTCTACCCTCGTTATAATCAACACTACCGCACAGATAAATCAAAGTACATGAAAACAAAACGATGAGTATTGATAAAGCAACTTTCCAGCCTTTGTGCGACATCTGCTTTTCTTTTGCGGTCATAATGCCCATATAAAGGAACACAATCGGTATGAGTGCAAAACAAAAACCAAACAAACCGAACATAAAATTACGAACAGCAAGCCACAGGTTGTCTCCCTTTATAAAAAGCAGAGCAAACAATATAACAGAAGCAGCACACAGTAAAATCGCCTTTACCTGAGGATTTAAGAAAGAGCGTTGTGGCTCGGGTTGTTTTTGTGCTCTTCCTTTTGTTGCGGATTTTTTTGATTGAGTTTTAGCGACTGGCTTTTTGGTAGTTTTCTTTGCAGCCAAGTTTTTCACTCCTCTTTTTTCTAATTTAGAATTATTATAGTCTATTTATTATTCTAAATTAGAATATATCATATCAGTTTATTTCTTATTTAAAATCATTTATTATTCTTATTTCAAATTATATAAAAATGTTATGACCTATGTTCATCTCAACGATGCTGACTATGACAACAGCAAGACCAACAATAGCTGTGTAAACAATGAAAACAATCATCTTGTTAGTTTTGAGAAGCCATTTAAACAACACAATAGATAAGTAACCTACAATAGCAGATGCAATCATGCCCGCAATAATAGCTATCACTGAAATGCCGATACCTTCAGGAGCAGAAAGCGCATCAGACAGCTCGAGCACCGCTGCTGCTAGGATAGACGGAATAGCCAAAATAAAAGTGAAGTCAAGTGCAGTCTGACGATTAACGCCTCTCAGCTGTCCTGCAGCCAAAGTAGATCCACTTCTGGATAATCCCGGAAATACTGCTGCACAACACTGTGTAAGACCAACAACGATAGCATCAACTACTGTAAGCGACTGTTTACCTGCACCTTTTTCACGCAGCGTACCCTTTGCTTCTTCTTTCTTTTTCAGCTTGTTATTAAATACATTTCCGAGTATAAGCAAAATTGAAGTTACTAAAAGAGAGATACCTACAATGATGAAATACTGCTCGCCACCTGAAATCATATCTGCAAAGTCTTTTACCTTCATATCTGTGCCCGGAATAGGTGCAAACAGCAAGAACAACGGTAAAAGAGCAACAATGAGCATAAAAATCATCTTGCGGTCGTGGTTCATATCTTTGAAAGAAAACTTCTTTTTGAAAACGTCTTTAATAATAGCAAAGAACTCTTTGATAAGACGCCATATGAGCTTGTAATAAAAGGCAACTACTGCAACGAGTGTGCCAATATGTAGCATAACGTTGAAAAACAGATTGTTATCGGTGACACCCATAACGTGCTGAGTAATAGCAAGATGGCCACTGCTTGATACCGGTAAAAATTCGGTAAGGCCTTGAACCACACCTTGAATAATAGCATCAAAAATACTCATATTATCCTCCCTTATGTAACGCCAATAGGCGGTTTGATTGAAATTATTTTTCTTTTTTTGAATTATCCTTTGAATCCTGCGAAGCTTTGATGTCGTCAATCATCTTGTAAAGACAGTCAGTTGCATCGGACAGTGTGCCGACTTCATCGACTAACCCCTCATCAACCGCTTCCTGACCTTCCAAAATAGTGCCGATATCAGTGACCAGTTCACCAGTATTCAAGACAAGCTCGGAATAACGCTCTTTGCTGATATTTGAGTTTTCAGCTACAAAGGTAGTTATCCTGTCTTGCATACGACGAAAGTACTCGAAAGTCTGCGGTGCTCCCACAGTAAGTCCTGTTGTACGCACAGGGTGTACAGTCATCGACGCACTTTTTGCTATATAGCTTTTGCGTGAAGCAACAGCAAGCGGTATGCCGATAGAATGCCCTCCGCCCAAAACAATAGACACAGACGGTTTTTTCATGCCACTGATAAGCTCAGCAATAGCCAAACCCGCTTCGACATCTCCACCTGCTGTATTCAGCAGAATGAGCAAACCATCAATGCGGTCATCTTCGTCGATAGCTACAAGCTGAGGTATCACGTGTTCGTACTTCGTGGTTTTGTTTGACGACGGAAGTATATAATGTCCCTCAATCTGGCCGATAATAGTAAGGCAATATATAACCGACTCTCCCCTACGTGTGATAACTGAACCTATGTTGCCGATACGCTCGTGATAATTATCGGAAGTAAACTGTTCGGTCAAATCTGGCTCATTGGGGATATCATCGCTACTACAATCGTTTTTTGTGTTTTTCAAATAATCTATGTTCATAAAAATGCACCTCTATGGGTAGCATATCCAAAAAACACAAAATAATGTATATAACTTGCTTTATTATAACATCATTTGGTGTTATCTTCAAGAAAAATAAGTAATTTTCTGCATTATTTCTATATTATAATTTTATTTTTCTTACAATGTAGTATGCTAATAAACATAAAAACATCATTGGAGGATTTTAAGTGAGCTCTAATTTCGTTTATGGAATTATAATTGCTGTACTGGTGATGCTGTCTGCGTTCTTTTCGTGTGTTGAAACAGCATTTTCCTGTGCTAATAAAATAAGGCTTAAAAGCAACGCTGATAACGGTAGCAAAAAAGCTGTCACCGCTTTATGGGTATGCGACAACTTTGACAGAGTTTTGACCGCAATACTCATCGGCAATAATATAGTAAACTTAGGTTGTTCATCAATCGCTACTGTACTTTGTATGAGTATTTTCAAAAGCTACGGTGCGGCTATCGCTACAGGTGCTACCACTCTGCTTATACTCACTTTCGGTGAAGTTATCCCAAAATGCTTTGGTAAAGAAGCGAGCGACTCGATTGTGCTCTACACAGCCGGAGTTTTAAAGGGGCTGACTTTTATACTCACACCGTTAGTTTGTTTCTTTTTGGGAATTAAAACTTTCGTTATGAGGCTTGCTAACATCAAAAAAGACAATCCTTCTGTCACAGAAGATGAGCTGAAATATATCATCGAATCTATTGAAGAAGAAGGCATACTCGAAGAGCAAGAAAGCGAAATGGTACAGTCTGCTCTTGAGTTTGACGAAAAAACTGCGCTTGAGATACTCACACCACGAGTCGACGTTGTACTTATTGATGCACAAGACGAAGAAAAAGCAATCTATGACACTATCATAAAAGAGAGATACTCAAGAATTCCTGTGTATGAGGATAATATTGATAATATCATCGGCATTTTGCAAACACGAGATTATCTCGAGGTTTTAAGTGAAGGAAAAACTCCAGATATAAAAGAGCTTGTTACTCCTGCACACTTTATCTACAAATCAAGAAAGCTGTCCGATATACTATCAGATTTCAAAGAGAAGCGTCTTCATATAGCTATTGTTACTGACGAATACGGTGGTATGCTAGGTATAGTTACAATGGAAGATCTGCTTGAAGAAATCGTCGGCGAAATATGGGACGAAGACGAAGAAGAAGAACGCACGTTCACAAAGCTTAAAGACGGTAGATACATCGTCAGCGGTGATATGGACCTGTCTGATCTATTCGAGATTTTTGAGATAAACGATGATGACGACATAGAGAGTATTTCTGTCGGTGGGTTCATTGTTGAACAGCTCGGTACTATCCCAACCATAAACCAAACTGTCTGCTACAACGACATACAGATGACCGTAAAGCGTGTTAAGAACAACAGGATTCTTTCTGCTTTTGTTTCGAAAATCGACGTAGATTAAGCTTGCAAAATTTTGTGCAAACAAAGCTTATCGGAATAGTAAGCAACCCCCACAGCACACTATAAAGCACACATATCTGACCCAGGAAGTTAAATTTAAGATTTGAATAATCCCACACAGAAAGCTTGAGCCACAGATTTACAATACATCCGCACAAAAACTCGAGTGTTGTGATAACAGCACTGCCGATAATACACTTTGTAAGTAATGTCAGGTCTTTGAACTTTTTGAATATGTGGTACAAAAAGACTAAGCACAATCCTCCTGTGATTATCATAGAAATATGCGTTCTGCGTCGCCACAGTATCTCCAGAAGACCGTAAGTAAGTCCACCAAATAAAAACAAAAACAAATTAGCACACACTGTGTGTCCTATACTTTTTTTCATAAAAAATCACCCCGATTAGTTTGCACCAATCGGGGTGTTATTATTTTACTTTTATGATATTAGTAATTTTCAGCCTTGATTCTGAAATATGCCTTTGGATGAGCACATACTGCACAAATCTCAGGAGCTTCTGTGCCAACAACGATGTGACCACAGTTGCCACACTCCCAGACAACGATAGAACCTTTCTTGAAAACTTCGCCGTTCTTTACGTTAGCTAAAAGCTTTCTGTAGCGTTCTTCGTGCTCCTTCTCGATTTTTGCAACGCCCTCAAACTGCTGAGCAATAGTCTCGAAGCCTTCTTCTCTAGCCTCTTTTGCAAATGTAGCGTACATATCTGTCCACTCGTAGTTTTCGCCTTCTGCAGCAGCTTCTAAGTTCTGCATAGTATCACCGATACCATCTAAAAGCTTGAACCAGAGCTTAGCGTGTTCTTTCTCATTTTCAGCAGTTGCTAAGAAAAGCTCTGCGATCTGGTTATAGCCCTCTTTTTTAGCTTTTGAAGCAAAGTAAGTGTACTTGTTTCTAGCTTCGCTCTCGCCAGCAAAAGCAGCTTTCAAATTAGCTTCTGTTTTTGTTCCTTTAAGATTCATTTTGTACCTCCGTATTATTAAAAAATTTATTTAATAAAATATTAAATTCATCATAAGTATATAGACAATTCATTGCACTTATCATAGCGTTTGTGGACATATATGTGGGCAAGCCCAGATGAGTGAGTAGTGCTTTTCTCAGATGTGATGAATCATCCTTACCACAAAGTCCTAAGTCGTAAAAATCGAGCTTTGTGATTTCTTTTTCAATCACGTTTTTTGTGTCACCATTGATAGTAGCACCGCTACTTTTTATAGCATTGACCAGTTTTTCTCTGTCTATACCCTCGACACCGATTTTGCCTTCTTTTGAAAACTCGGCTTTGCGCTTTTCTTTTCCGAAAACGGTTGGGATATAACAATGTTTTATCTGTGACTTGTCAGCGATACCGTTTAAAAAATTACGCAATACAAAGCCTGCGGAATCAACATCGGTCATAATAAGTATGCCACGAGTTTTTGCAATATTGCGGATAAGCGACTGGGCTTCTTTGTCTTTAAAAACTCTGAATCCGTTCAACGTTATTATAGGCGATTTAACAACTGTTTGCAACTGTATTTTGTCGTATTTGCCCTCGACTATAATAACTTCTTTAAGACTCAGCTTTTCTGTATCACACATCTTAATCGCCTCGTGCAATAAGTACTAAACGTGAGATGAGCTTTTCAATCTCAATTCGTGGATTGACTGCAACGCTGACGAGTCGTTCGTTGAGCTCTAAAATAGCATCTATACTCTCACGCAAAGCAACGGTTGAGATACGTTTTGACTGACGAGCCATTTTGTCAAGCACCCACGCCCTGTTTTTATACGACAGCTCATTTGCAAGTACTTTCATCGGCACAGCACTTTCAAGTGCAATGCGTGCTCTATACATATCAACATATGCATTAGAAAGAGCTATGACAATTGACACCGGCTCTTCTCGCTGATAAAACAAAACATCTATCGTTTTCATTGCTTTGTCAAAATCCTGTGCTATGACGAAATCGAAAAGGTCATATATTCTGCCCTGTAGATTTTTTGCTACTAAAAGCTCTATCATCTCAACGGTGATTTCCTGCTCTTTTGCAAAAGCAGAGAGCTTGTCGACCTCGTTATGAAGAACACGCAAGTCGTTGCCACAATAGGAAATAAGCTTTGAAGCGACAACAGGGCTGATTTTGCTACCGCAGTCGTTCGCCCATTTGCAGATTGTTTTTTCAAGCGATACCTCGCTACGCTTATTAAGCTCTGCGACAGTTCCGCTTTTTTCGACTAAATCACGAAGCTTTTTGTACTTTTTAGTCAGTTTTTGCGGTGGCATCAAAGTAGGCATCGCAAAAATCAGCACAGTTGTGTCAGGGATATTTTTACAAATATCTATCAAACTATCTAAATCCGAAGTAGCTAAGCTCTCAATATCAAGGTCAGAAACTTTGACACAGTTTTTGTCGCACATAAAAGGAATAACGTCACAAGCGACTGAGAGTGAAGCAATATCAAAATCGTTTGAAAAAACGTGAAAATTAAACTCGGGTGGGGTCTCCCCCATAAGCTTTTTAACAAGTGCATCGGTGTACATACCAACAAGCATTTTCTCTTCCCCATCGATAAAATAAAGATTAGAAAACTGCTTTGAAGAAATATGCTTTTTAAAATCAGGTTCTTTCATAATCGGCATAGTTACACCTCCATTACCATTCTTATATCGCCATCTGCTGTAAGTAATACACGCTCGCTGATGTTATGAGCTAAAGCCATTATGTTATAAGCATACTTGCTACTCGATGATATAATCAGCGTATCACATGACAGCTTTTCGAAAGACTGCGGACACTCTCGCATAATAATAGTATCAGCACATCTATAGCTTTTTGGAATATCAGAAACATCCACAAATCTATCTAAAACAAGCACAGAACCTTTGTCTGTATCAAGATAAATGATATATTCTTCATCGATTTTCAAATACGTTGCTGTAGCATAATCACTCAATGTTACTGTATAAACATCGCTTGGTACAACGACGTTATCCACCGTATCGGGCAGGGTGACTGTTCTTTTTGTATCATACACCAAAACGTCGTTAATTGCAAATGCTTCGTTGAGACTATTAAGACAATTCAAGCTGTTTGCAGTATCAGAAACGCTTGAGCAAAAATCAATGCCACTTACGGTGTTCTCAATCTTACGTATGGTGCTTGATGCATTCCCTTTGTTGCAATCTAAGTTGAGCACCGCATTCACATCATGACCGCTATACATCACAGCACAGCCATTTTCTACATCATATACATACAAAGCTGATGTTGAGCCCGATAGTATGAGCGCACTTAAATATCCGATCAGAAACATCATTGCACACGACAACGCAAAGACTTTCACTTTTTCTTTTGTTTTAATAACCAATGTCACTACAAAAAGTAGTAGCGAAAGAGCGATAAACACATACACAAAATTATAGGTAGTGTGAACATAAGAAAAACCTAGATTTGCCACGAACTCTACTACACTAAGTACTAGACGAGTGAGTATCTCAATAATAAAACTGAAGAAAGGCAAAATATAAGATACGATCGGTATATAGTACAACACACTCACAAAAAGTGATAGTACGAGTAAGAGTTCTATCGGCAGTGACAGCAAAAATGTGGTTAGTATAGACATAGTTGACACAGCGTCAAAGAAAAGTATAGATAGTGGTACAGATACTACATAAGCACTAACACTCATACATAGCAAATCAACTACAGAAGCTCTTGCTCTTCTAAGCTTTTTTGAGAATTTTGATGCTAAGTTCTCTTCAGGTTTATTTCTTAAAAAGAAATTTTCTTTAAGAATCGGTGAAAGCTTTATTATCGAAAAAGTGGAAGCAAACGATAAGATAAGTCCAACATCACCGACGCTGTATGGGTTAGTCAATGTTACTATAAGAGCCGCAACTCCCAAAGAGTTTTCGCTATATGCTTCTCTTGAAATAGTCATACCCAAAGCATATATCAAAAGCATAACACCGCTACGCACAACGGACGCCGAATATCCAGTAACCGCCATATAAACAAACATGAAAATAACAGCTAGTATCAAGGAAGGCACCTTGAAACGTCTGAATTTGCGTGCAATATAGAAAAACATAAACACTAACACAGAAAAGTGCATTCCTGACACTACAATAAGGTGTGAGACACCTGCTTCTCTGAAGTCCTTTCTTATGGAAGAAGACAAAGCATATTTGTCACCAATAAGCAATGCGCTACAAAGAGAAAAAGCATCTTTGCTCAATGTGTCTGAGAGTAAATTTCTGACGCTTTGGCGTAGCCGAATAGCATAGTAATTGATAGATTTGTGCTGTGTATCAACAACTTCAAACTCAGGTGTATCAAAACCCAGACTTGCTGTAAAAAAGCATTTTTTAGAAAGATGCATATTAGACTCTGTTTTGTGTAGTTCTACCTGCATTTTGACGGTATCGCAAGGCTCTATATTGATCAAATCGTTGTGCACCGCAATGATGTCAAAATCGCATTCTTTTTTGTCGATGCTGTTACAATGAAATTGATAATAATACGTACCATAATTCTTGTATGGCTCATCTTTCAGGGTAATTACTGCTTCTCCGCTTAAACTATCATATTGTTTTACTGCTTTCTCGAAAACAAAAGTTGTATAGAAAATATTAGCAACACAAGCTATGAGTGCTACACACGCAACTACAGGAAGATAAATGGTTTTTCTTGTGCGTTTTACTGACAAAAACAGCACCAACAGCAGTGCTGACAATATAGCCAGTATTACAGCGCATACTTTTCCAAAATAAAAAACGACCGCAAGCACGGATAAGTATGTGATACCTATCTGTCCTAACAATCGTTTCATGGTTTTCATTCCTTCAAAATTTATTTAAAAAACAGCGGGAGCTTCTCTAAAAAGATAATGTCGTCTCTGTTTGCGGCATCGCCCTCAGCAAGCACTGCAGCTTTACCTACTAAAATACCTTCGGTAGCTTCAACAAGCTTTTCTAAAGCGACTAAGCTCTCGCCTGTTGAAATAACATCATCAACAATCAGAACACGTTTTCCTTTGAGCTTTTCTACGTCTTCCTGACCAAGATATAGCTTCTGGTCGTATTTTGTAGTGATGGTGTTTACATTGACGGATATTGGATCACTCATATAGACCTTTGTACCCTTGCGAGCAACTACGTAACGTTTGCAACCGATGCGTGCCATTTCATAGCAAAGCGGAATACTCTTCGCTTCAGCTGTGAGCAGGATATCATGTTCAGGACAAACATCGAGCAAAGCTTTCGCACTTTTTTCAGTAATTTCGACATCATCAAACAAAATGAACGCTGCGATGTCGAGTTTGTTGCTGACAGGATATTTTGTGAGTTCACGCTCACAAGAAGCAATGTTTATCTTAAATGTTTCAGCCATAGTGCACCTCCATCAAGCAAAGTCACCACTGAGTTTTGTACCACCCAGCAAGTGGAAATGAAGATGGAAAACTGTCTGACCACCGTTCTCTTTACAGTTGTTGACTATACGATAACCATCGAGCGACAGATCCTTTGCGATAGATGGAATTTTTGAGAAAATGTGTGACACGATATCGCAGTTACTCTCATTAAGCTCATCAGCACAACAGATATGCTCTTTTGGGATAATGAGCACATGTGTCGGGGCTTTAGGTTCCAAATCGTAAAAGGCAATAATCTTATCGTCTTCGTAAACTTTATTTGTTTTTATATCACCATTTGCTATTTTACAAAAAATACAATCCATATTAAAACCTCCAATGGAAATAATCTTCAATATTTTATCTGTATCTACGACGAGCTTTACGCTTTTTGCGGTTTCTGACAGAAGAAATTTTTACTACAATAAGGAAAACTGCTATAGCTAAAACTACAGTAATTATGATAATGTTATTCTTAACAAAATCCACAGTGTTGTGTGCAAATACGCTGAGCTTATCAACTTCGATTTCTTCAGGTGATACAAGGTTAGTAGCACCAACCAGCTCCCCGTCATAATATACAGATATTGTACCAAGCTTCTGGTCTAAATGAACAGGTGCCTGTGTACTATATGGTAAGTCAATTTTTGTTTCAACGAGCGACTCATCATAATCGTTAGGCAAGAGCGCAGATACAGCACCGTCAGCTACAGCATCAACACTCTTATCGCCCCATACATATGCGACCGGAAGAGAACCTACCACTGCACCATCTTCGAGCAAATCTACTATAGATAAGTTGTTAAACGCCCATTCGTATAACTCTTTGCTGTCAAGCATTGCGTAGTTGATCTCATCAGCGTATGAATACGGAGCTCCGAGTGTTATGCAAAGATAATCGTAATCGTCTTTTTTTGCCGCTGTGACTAAGCATTTTCCAGCTTCGTCGGTATAGCCGGTTTTACCGCTAACTACATAAGGATAGTAATACTCTGTCTTATTTTTGTCGATCATATAGTTAGTTGTTTCAAGATCTTCCTTCATATTGTCGACATTATGTCTGGCGGTACCGGTAATTTCCATAAAGAACGGTTTTTCCATAGCATATTTCGCGATAACAGCCATATCGTTAGCTGTAGAATAGTGCATAGAATCATAAAGTCCATGAGGGTTCACAAAGTGCGTACCCGTGCAACCTAGCTGACCGGCTTTGCGGTTCATCATATCGACAAAATTGTCTACAACACCGTCACCTATATAATCAGCAAGCACCAATGCGGCGTCATTTCCCGACGGTAACATCAGACCGTATAAAAGATCTAAAACAGTAAATTCTTCGCCGATGTATCCCTGCAGTCCCATAACAGAACTCGCAGGATCAAGAGTATCAAAAGCACCCTCTTCGATGGTGATAGTGGTGTTTTCGACATCAGGAATGTTTTCGGTAACGACTATGTAAGTCATAATCTTTGTAAGTGAAGCAGGAGGTACTTTCTCGTCAGCGTTTTTCTCAAAAACCACAGTACCTGTGTTGAGATTTTCAAGATACACAGCTGATGAGCTGGTATCCACATCGCAACCATAGTCTGCTGCACAAAAAGATACAACCGATATGCTCAATATCAATATTAAAACTAAGATAAAAGATAAAGCTTTTTTCATATACAAAACCCCTTTTGCTTATATTACAATATACTGTTGTTTTATTCAAGAACTTAAAAGAATTAAAAAAGAAAATCCCCGTGCAAAGATACACGAGGATTTTTCTGTTTTAGAATTATAAATTAAGCGTTCAGAATCTCTTCGACAATACCCTGAACAGCAATGATAGCATCGTCAGTAGCAGAAATATTCTTACCACCAGCCATAGCCATATCAGGCTTACCGCCACCGTTGCCACCAGCAATCATAGCTACACGCTTTACGATATCGCCTGCTTTTAATCCACGAGAGATAGCTTCCTTAGAACAAGCACAAACGAAGGTAAGTTTTTCACCGTTCACTGCTGCTAAAACTATAACTGCATTTGCGACCTTGTCAGTAACTTTGTCGCACATTTTTTTGAGCATATCAGGTGTTGTGCCCACGAACATACCTGTGATGACTTTTGTATCACCAACCATAGGCGCGTTGTTAATAAGAGCATCAATCTGAGATGTTGCAAGCTGTGACTTGAGCTGTTCGATCTCTTTATTCTTATCCTTTAACTCCTGAGCAATACGCTCTGCACCTTGAACAATCTCCTTAGGGTTGTTGATGTGGAGAATCTGGGAAGCAATCACACAAGCGTTTACTGCCTGGTTGAGATAATCCAGCACGCCTCTGCCTGTGACAGCCTCAATACGTCTGACACCTGCTGCTACGGAACCCTCCTGCTTGATTTTAAACAAGCCGAGTGCTGAAGTGTTGTCGGTATGTGTACCACCACAGAATTCAAGCGAATAGTCACCTGCACGCACTACTCGTACAACATCACCGTATTTTTCACCGAAAAGTGCCATAGCACCAAGTTTTTTTGCTTCTTCTATCGGCATTTCTGTACTTGATACTTCAACCGCAGCCAAAATCATCTCGTTGACTTTTTCTTCTACTTCGAGCATCTCTTTTGCAGTAAGAGCAGAGAAGTGTGTGAAGTCAAAACGGACGAGCTCTTCTGATACAAGCTGACCAGCCTGCTGTACATGAGTACCGAGCACTTCTCTGAGTGCTGCCTGCAAGAGATGAGCCGCTGTATGGTTGCGCTTGATGTCTTCTCTGCGAGAGCTGTCGATAGCACAATGCACGCTGTCACCCACAGAAACTGAGCCTGTAGCAACCTCGCATACATGAAGGAAAATACCGTTATTATCTTTAGAAACATTGTCAACTTCAACTGTTGAGTTGCCTGCTGTGATAAGACCAGTATCAGCAATCTGACCACCGCTTTCAGCATAGAAAGGAGTTTTGTCAAGTACTACTACGACACTTTCGCCTTCCTGAGCGCTGTCAACTCTCTCACCGTCTTTGATAAGAGCAAGAACTTTTGCGTCAGTTTCGTAGTCAGTGTATCCAATAAACTCTGTCTGTGCTACATCAGACAGGTCTGTAGTATCAGATACCCAAGCATCCGCCCCTGCGTTCTTTCTGGCAGCTCTGCTACGGCTCTTCTGTTCAACAAGGAGATCTTTAAAACGCTCAATATCAACCTTGATGCCCTTTTCTTCCAAGATTTCACGAGTAAGGTCAATAGGGAAACCAAATGTATCGTTAAGTTTGAACGCATCTTCGCCAGAGAGCATTTCTACAGAATCATCGTCGATAATGTTCTGCAACATCTGAAGACCCTGATCAATAGTCTTTGCGAAGTTTTCTTCCTCAATCTTGATGAGCTTTGTGATATACTCCTGCTTTTCAACGAGTTCAGGATATGCTGATGCATTCTCCTTGATAACTGTTTCGCACACTTTATATAAGAATGGCTCATTCTGTCCGAGAAGTCGTCCGTGACGTGCACCACGACGGAGAAGACGTCGCAGCACATATCCTCTGCCTTCGTTTGATGGCATAACACCGTCAGCGATCATAAATGTTGTAGAACGGATATGGTCAGTGATAACTCGAAGTGAGATGTCACTCTTTTCACCCTCGCCATACTTAACGCCGACGATATCAGAAATGTGCTTCATGATATTTTGCACAGTATCAACCAAGAAGAGGTTATCAACACCCTGCATCACACAAGCAAGACGCTCAAGACCCATACCTGTGTCGATATTTGGATGTTCAAGTGGTGTGTAGTTGTTGTTGCCATCGTTATCAAACTGAGTAAATACGAGGTTCCATACTTCTACAAAACGATCACACTCACAGCCAACAGCACAGTCAGGTGAGCCACAGCCCTTTTCTTCGCCTCTGTCAAAGTAAATCTCAGAACAAGGGCCACAAGGACCTGAGCCATGCTCCCAGAAGTTATCCTCTTTGCCAAGTCGTACCATATGTGATGGGTCAACTCCAACTTCCTTTGTCCAAATCTCATATGCTTCGTCATCGTCTTCATAAATAGAAACATAGAGCTTTTCAACAGGCATCTCAAGAACTTTTGTAAAGAACTCCCACGCCCACGCTGTTGCCTCGTGCTTGAAATAATCGCCAAATGAGAAGTTGCCGAGCATCTCAAAATATGTACCGTGTCGAGCTGTGATACCAACACGCTCAATATCAGGTGTACGGATACATTTCTGGCAGGTTGTGACACGCTTTCTAGGTGGAGTAATCTCACCTGTAAAATACTTTTTCATCGGTGCCATACCTGAGTTGATAAGCAGCAAAGAGTTGTCGTCCTTTGGAATAAGCGGGAAGCTGGAAAGTCTTAAATGACCTTTGCTCTCCATAAATGATAAGAACTTTTCTCTCAGCTCGTTAAGTCCTGTCCACTGCATAATAAATATCTCCTTTGCGGGATGTCGAGGACGCCATCCCCTACAATAATTTATAAAACAAAAAACCTGCCCCAAAATATGGGACAGGCTAACCTGCGGTACCACCCAAATTGACAAAGCAATGCTTTGCCCACTTGTTCGTCTTTAACGCAGACATACGCTGTGCTTTCACACAGAGGCTCAAAGGTAGCTGTAAAACGGTGATGTAAGAGCCTTCCACCTTCTGCTCTCTCTCTTTGACAACACTCTTGTTTTACTCGTCTTGTCACAGCCTTTTTGTATCGTAGTTATTATAAAGCTTGATTCACTTTATGTCAACATTTTTCTTTCTGATAACAGAGCCTTGTGGTATCTCTTGGTCCACTTCCATAAAGAGCTTTTGCATCGGGTGTGGTGCGCTGTCAACAGTCTCGCCGAACTCTGTGGTGAGCGACTTGCACACTACAGTGAACGGAACACCTGATGGTGGGAGCACGTCGAGTGTATCAGAAACATAAAACTTGTTACGCTGAGTGATGGTAGCAATACCATCTTTGTACCCCTCGCCCATTGCAACAACATTGTAGTTACGGATATATCCACCGTTTTCGGTGGTCTGGCCGGGTTCTGTACCAAAGAAAAAGCCTGTTGAATACTCTCTGTGAGAGATTTTTTCGAGTTCTTCTTTTATCCAAGGTTTGAGCTCAAACTCATCAGGATTTTTTAAGTAATCATCGAGTGCGTGACGGTATGCGTTTGTAGTAACAGCGGTGTAGTACGCTGACTTTGCTCTGCCCTCGATTTTAAAACTGGAAATACCAGCCTTCACTAGCTCGTCGATGTACTCAATCATACAGAGGTCACGTGAGTTATAAAGGTAAGTTCCACCGTTTTCTTCAATCACAGGGAAGAACTGGCCATCTCTGTTTTCCTCAAACAAATGGTATTTCCAGCGACAAGGCTGTGCACAGTCACCTCTGTTTGCATCTCTGCCTGTCATAAAAGACGAAATAAGGCATCTGCCCGAAAAAGATACGCACATAGCACCATGTACAAAACACTCAATTTCGAGTTCTTTCGGTATTTTTGCACGCATATCGGCGATTTCTGGAAGTGTCATCTCACGAGCAAGTACTACACGTGAAGCACCTAAATTATACCATGCATTTGCACTCTCGTAGTTAATAATACCACCTTGGGTTGAGACATGACGCTCAATGCTAGGTGCGTATTTTTTTGCCATCTCAAAAACGCCTAAATCAGCGATAATGAAAGCATCTACCCCACATTCTGCTGCCTGCACTAAAAAGTCAGGCATAGACAAAACATCTTCGTTTCTAGGCAATGTGTTACAGGTAAGGTACAGCTTTTTATCTTTTACGTGTGCCATATCGCAAACAACTTTTAATTCTTCTATAGAAAAATTCTTCGATGCAGTCCGCATACCAAAGCTCTTTCCTGCGACATATACAGCGTCTGCGCCGAAAGATAGCGCAGAGCTCAAACATTCCATATCTCCTGCAGGAGATAAAATTTCAGGTTTAGTCATAATTATCCAATAAGTGTAAGGTTATACTCGTGTTCTGCGTTTGTAGTAGCATAGTACGCAGTTGATCCGTTTTCTACTGTATCGTGACAGAAGAAGTAGTAGCTTGTATCGTTCGGACCGAGCGCTGCAAGGATAGCATCCAAACTAGGGTTGCATATAGGTCCTGCAGGAAGTCCTGAGAAGTTGTTTGTGTTATATGAGCTTTCGTATGTGTCTCTGATAGTTTCAGGAACATCTTTGTACTCACGGTACGGATAATAAACAGTACAGTCACAGTTGAGCTGTGAAACACCCATCTCAACACCATACTCAAGACGGTTGTGGAGAACAGATGAGACGTTGTACATATCTTCTTCGTTAGCAGCCTCAGCCTGAATGATAGATGCGATCGTTATAATCTCATCCATTGAATAATCAGACTTTTCAACAAGCTTGTCCAATGTTGTGCTCTTTGAAGCGCCAAGGTACTTACTCTTTGTACCATACATCTTATTCTCGAAGTTGTTGAGCATTTTTGAAACTACTGTTTCAGGATCTTCGTTGAGATAGAAGTCGTAAGTATCAGGGAAAAGATAGCCCTCGAGCTTATAATAGCGCTCTTTCTCGTTATCTATTTCTTCTAAGAAGGTGTATGACTCATCGAAATCATCGCTGTTACACACATCCAAGAAAGCCTGAACGTCTTCTACTACGCCTTCCTCGTGGAGCTTGTTAGCGATTTCGATAACGTTCATACCTTCTGTGAGCTGTACAGTAACGATATCGGTACGGTTGACGTTGCTTTGGAGGAAATTGATGATAGCTTCGTAGTCCTTATCGGTCTCGATTTCAAACTCACCCTGTCTGAAACCGTCAACAGAGCTTGTGATATCAGCATAAAGAACAAAAAAATCTGCTCTGTCTATAACACCTGCATCCTCGAGAATCTGACCAATCTGCTCCATAGTCGGGTCAGCAGGAATGCTGACGACTACGGTTTTCGGGTCTTTCTCACGTTCGATGGCAAGCAAATCGTTGACACCAACAAGAATCACCTGTGACAAAACGATGCCGATAATAACAACCATAGTAAGCCATACCCACTTGAACATTTTCTGGTTACGCTTTGCTTTGTTCTTTTCGATACGTTTGTCTTCTTTGCTCTGCTGTTTCAAAGCTTTTTTTGACTCACGCTCGATGCGCTTCTTTGTGTCAGAATCACTGTAGGAGTTAATCTCGTTAGACTTTCGTCTGCGTCGAAGCTGTGATGAGCTTGAGCTAAACCCTACGTACGAGTCATCATCCCCATACTGACGTACAGAAGAACTGTCGTCGCTGAGCACGTTCTTGTTGAAACCACGCTTGAACTCGTCGATTTTCTTTCTCCTTGTATCTTCTATTGAATCATTAGAATAATTATTGTTAAAATCACTCATAATTATCCTCCTTTGCTACGGTTAAAAGAATTTTATGTATGTTTAATATATGAATCACAAACGATTGTATCTACTTTTACGTCGGTTTTGTCACTATCAACGCTAGGAAGTATGTTATCAGAATATACAAGACAGATTTTTTCACCGGTGTAGGCTTTCAAAAACCTGTCATAACAACCTTTTCCATATCCGACACGGTTTCCGGATAAGTCACAGCACAGTGCCGGTACAACGCAAATGCTGTTAGAAAAATCAACTACTTCTTTTGATAAATCCTGTGGTTCAAGTATCTTGAATCTGCCGATTTTTAATTCTTCTAAAGAATTTATATAATAAAAAGTAAGTGAATAATCGTCGTTAGTGACAGGGACTGCTACACGCTTTTTGTTAGCAAAAGCGGCAGTTATCAAACCAAAAGTATCAATCTCGCTGTCGGTAGAAACATAAGTGAGCACTGTGTCACAGTTTCTGTACTTGTCACAAAGCAATAACCTGCTTTGAATCTCAAGGTCTAGCGAACGCTTTTTCCTTTTATCAAGCAAAGCTCTTTTTTGTAAAAGCTGTGCCCGAAGCTGAGTTTTATTCATCGCACTGCATCGCCTTTCTGATACCTAGAGCAACTTCTTCACCCTTGATTTTTGTAACAATAGCCAGTGCGAAGTCAACTGAACATCCGGGACCTTTTCCGGTGATGATATTATTATCAACAACTACTTTTGCCCCATCGGTCTTAGCACCGATGAGCTCCTTTTCAAAACCAGGATAGCAGGTAGCGTGCTTTGAAGAAAGCAAACCGAGTCTGCCTAAAACAATAGGTGCAGCACAGATAGCACAAACAAGGATATCGTTTTCCACGCAATATTTTGCAACCTCACCCGGGAGTTTATTCTTTCCGCTCGAGAGTGTCTCGGCACCGGGCATACCGCCGGGATAGATAGCACCACTGACCTCACTCATATCAGATGGAAAGTCAGCTGCTGTTATATCAGCGATAACTTTGATACCGTGTGAGCCGACAACTGTAGTGGTATCGTTCATCGAAACGGTAGTAACCTCTATCTGAGCACGACGCAGAATGTCTACACACGATAGTGCTTCGATCTCTTCAAATCCATCGGCTAAAAAACAATATATCATAACGACCTCCGAATCATTTACTGATAGCTGTGTATTTCATTAGAATTTTGTCAGGGTTGTAGGAAAGCTTTGATTTGCGCAAGCCTTCCAGACCCAGATCTTCTTCTCTGTTAAACTGTAGATACTCTGTGTGGGATTTTGCAAACTCGTTGTTGATAACAGCATATGCACCGTCAACACCAACCGCTTTTTCAAAATGTATGTCGAGTACTGAGCTGTTGATTGGTGAAGCAATCGTCATTGCAACAGGTCGGCTGTTGACATACAGCACCCCACCCATAAGCGAAAGCTCATCAAAATGATCCAGTGCCTCTCTTATAGCTAAAAGCTCGCTTTTGTCGCCAACATTTTTCAAATCCCACATATGAGCAACCATATATGCATCTTCAAAGTTGGATTCATCTAAAGCTTTGTAGCAATAGTCCTCGTTGTTACGCATAAATTTAGATATATGGTTACGTTTTGCGTGGAACTTCTTGCCCGGCAAAAGCGCAAGATTTTCTGATGAATAAATATAATCTGCGCTGTCTCTTTCTTCAATGAAAGTAAACACATCGGGATAAAGATGGCGGAGTATCTCAGCATTAGTTTTGTTAAGCATGCCGATAAGCGGTTTTATCTTTCGCTCTTTGGCATCCGCCATAATAACCTCCAGCATTTCAAGCGGTGGTTTATTTCCGATAGGAAATGTGTATCCGCTGACTTTTCCGTCTTTTAAATATGCCTTATACAAAACATCGTTATGATTACATACTCTGATGTCGTATTTGTTACGCCACAGAAAGGTTGTTGCAAAAGATATATCACAACCAATCTGTCCGCTGTTTTCGGTAAGCGCTGTTATCCAGTTTTTATCTTCTAATGTAGGTGTCTTAAAATCAAGCATGTATAGCTTCCTTGCTCACAGTTTTGTGTCTATTATATCAAGTATCTGCTGTGTAATGGTTTCTATACTTTTTGGAGTATCGCCATCGGCACATAAGATATGTACCCACGAAAGTTTTTTTAGTGCATACAAAGCGCTCTTTCGGCAAGAAAGCAAGAAGTTCATATTCTTTTCGTGAATGTCCTTTTTGCTTTCGTCGCCCTTATATCTGCCACTCATGAGCTTTTGAGAAACCTCGGGTGGCATATCAAGATAAATGACGATATCTGGCTTTGGTACACAAAGGCGGTTGTACTCGTAGTCTTCGCACCATTCTATATAATCATCACGCTCGCTATCAGGTACTTTTGACATCTGATAAATGATGTTAGAAGTAACGTATCTGTCAGCGATGATATAGTCGCATTCTTCGTAGTCTTTTTTCCAGTCTTTGATGAAAGACGCTACTCTGTCTACTGCATAAAATGAAGATGCAGCATATGCGTTGACATCATCAGGAGTATCTCCAAGCTCACCACCCAAATACATTTTCACAAGTGATGATGTAGAGCTGTTGTAGTCAGGAAAAGTGAGTTTTCTGACCTTGTGTCCTCTGCTGAGCAGTTCCTGTGTAATAAGCTGTGACTGGGTACCTTTTCCGCTACCATCGAGTCCTTCTATAACAATGAGTTTACTTGCCATATTTTTCCCTAACTTCCTTTATCTTACCACAAGTCATCTTGCCCTCAGGGCATGCTCCTCTGATGCATCTAGGACCACTGTTTTTAAACAGCATTGGTGCCACTTCTTTGCAAAGCGCTAGCATCTGGCACGCTACTTCCTGTATCTCCCACTGTGCACGGTTGCAACAACGGTGGTCAAAGAAGTTATTAAGACTGCGCACGTTAAAGGTGCAAATAATTTTAGTAGTGCAAGCGTTTGGTAGCACAAAACGAGCATCTTCGTTAGCTTTTTTTACGTATTGACTAAAGAGAGCTTTGTTCTCTTCTTTAAATGTATTTATTATTTCTTCATCAGTGCCTTTTAATTCTTTTTGAGAATTTTCTTTGATATATCCAACAACTAAAGCGTCACGAATCTCAGCGTATGCATCACACTGCACATCAATAACTTTTTTGTATGCATCAAAGGCTTTTTTGTTACGCTCAATTTCAGGTGGAGTAACAAACTCAAATCTGGTGCCATCCACATAACGCTGTGACTGCTGACTGTATGACGCAATACGATGACGCACGAGCTGGTGCGAACAAGCACGGGATATGCCCTCAATACCAAAAGTAAATGTCGCATGCTCAACAGGACTTGCGTGACCAAGAGATGTCAGCATATCAAGAAAATCGTTGGTTTTTTCTACGGTTAAGCCTTCCTTGATGTTTTCGATATCTGTAGCTGAATAGCACAGCTTTGCAGCCATAGCAACAGTCTGCTCAGGCTGTGGAGTATGTGCCAGAAGTGTTACCTTGATACTCATATTTATACCTCATTCCAAATCGACATAATAACTCATTTTATAATTAGAAATATTATATCACAAACAGTTTTACTATTCAATAGTTTGATATCAATAAAAACAACGTTTTTGACACAATATATATAAATCTGCTATTGAACAACCACAAAATACGTGGTATAATACATCTGCAATAAAATGCAAATACAATTTTTGGGGGTACTATTATGAACTATTCTATTGATCGTGCACAAGTTAAAGCTAATGCTAAAGCTCAGCTCGGTAGCAACTTATTCGGAAAAGTATGGATGATGGCTCTTGTTGTTATACTTATTCAGGGAGCAATCCTCACCATCGCTCCTTCTATTCCGGTTGTAGGTTCTGTTGCTACACTTGTGCTTACCGGACCACTTTCTATCGGTGTTTCACTTGTATTTCTGAAGCTCGAACGAGGTAACAGCGATATCGAACTCAGCGATATCTTTGTCAGCTTTTCAAACCGTTTCAGTAAAGACTTCTTGCTCGGCCTTATGATCAGTATCTTTACTTTCCTTTGGTCATTGCTCTTTATCATTCCTGGTATCATCAAAGCATACTCATACTCAATGTCTTTCTACATTTCACTTGACCACCCTGACTGGGATTGGAAACAGTGCATGGAAGAGAGTAAGAGAATCACAAATGGCCACAAAGGCGAGCTCTTTGTACTTGATTTAAGCTTTATTGGCTGGTACTTAGTAGGATCACTATGCTGCGGTATCGGTACACTTTGGGTTACTCCATACCACATGGCTGCTATGGCTAACTACTACGAAGCACTCAAAGGTATGAATCAGGCTCCTGTATATGAAGCACCTGTTGCTCCACAGGCTCCAGTTGTTGAAGCTCCAGTAGAAGAGCCACAGAACCCACAGGGCTAATATAGTAAACATAGGATAAATCGGATATATAAAAGGGTCGTTTGTGCGGCCCTTTTTATTTTTTTGCTTTCATTGACAAGAAATAACGAATATTTTATAATTAAAGAGCAGAATATTTGGAGGTGCAGTATGGACTACAATCAAAACAACAGCTATGAACCACAGCCACAGCAAAACTATGAGCCACAATCTCAGTACACTCAACCACAATACCAACAGCCTGTTGATTCTCAATACACTCAGTCACAGTATCAACAGCCTTATTATCCAGAGCAACCTGTGTATGCTGTCCCAACGAATGATAACAGCAAGGGGCTTTCTATTGCATCTCTTGTTTTGGGTATATTGTCTTTGACTTGTTGCTGCGGAAGCTTAATAACAAGTGTTATTGCTTTGGTGCTTGGTATCATATCAAAAAGCATAAAAAAAGAAAATAACGGTATGGCAACAGCTGGCATAATACTGGGTGCTATCGGTATCGTTTTCAGCATCATCTTCCTTATGGTATTGTTTATTAACGGTGGCGTTGAGTCTGTGGTCGAAGAATTTTATTACTACTAAACATTAGGGGCGGTTAATCACCGCCCCACATTTTCACGCTTTATGAAACAATACACTAAATCTCAAAAAATATTTTATATAGTACTTCCGTTTGTCCTCATACCTGTTTTAGTTATTTTGGGACGATATATATCTAACTACACACATCTTTTTCCACCATGTCCATCGTACACGCTACTTCACTTTAGTTGTCCGGGATGTGGTACTACACGTGCTGTAACTGCGCTGTTGCATGGCGATATACTGTTATCGCTCAGACAAAACCCTTTTGTCATCATCGGCATAGTGCTGATAGCTCTTGTGTACGTAGAATTTTTGCTCAAGGTATTTAATAAAAAACTTCCTTTTGAGATTTTCTCTAATATGAAGATAACATGGACTGTACTCATAGCTTTGGGTATATTCACTGTAATGAAAAACATCTTCCCTATACTTGCTCCTATTTAAACGAATGCTTTTTATATAGCATTCGTTTTTTGTTTCTTGCATAGTGTGTATATATTTGATACAATATTTTCAGGTGGTGAAATTATGGCTAAATCTAACTGCGAATTCTGCGCATATTATATATACAACGAATACTACGACTGCTACGAATGTATGGTTAATCTTGATGAAGATGATATGGCAAAGTTCATGCAATCTTCGCTTGATAACTGCAGTTACTTTAAGTTCAGTGATGACTACAAAATCGTAAGGAAGCAAAACTAGTATGAAAAAAGATAAACTCAGGCTGTGTCTACAGCTTCTTATCTCGTTTATGAAAATCGGCGTAGTTACATTTGGTGGTGGTTACGCAATGATTCCTATCATCGAAAACGAGACTTCTAAAAAAAGAAAATGGATAAGCACTGAAGACTTGCTTGATGTTGTAGCTATATCAGAATCCACTCCGGGACCTATTGCTATTTGTGCTGCAGCTTTCATCGGATATAGGGTGGTCGGTGTCATCGGTGCTTTTTGTGCAACACTGGGAGTTGTACTGCCATCGTTTGTTATCATATACATCATCTCGATATTCTTAAAAGAATTCAACTCTTTGGATATCGTCAGATACGCTTTCACAGGAATCAGAGCCGGTGTGCTGGCTCTCATTATCAAAGCAGTTATTTCAATGTTCAAAAAAGCTCCGAAGCATATTCTTGCTTACATTATCATGGCGTTGTCTTTTGCGCTGGTTGTTGTTTTTTCAGCAAATGTGCTTGTTATCATACTGTCAAGCGCTGTGATAGGCATTGTGGCTTCTTACATCGCCAGAAAGCGAGGCAAGACACTATGACCTATGTGATATTATTTCTGGAATTTTTGAAAATCGGTGCATTCACCTTTGGCGGTGGATATGCTATGATTCCTTTTATTCAGGAAACCGTCATAAGGCACGAATGGCTCACAACCCAGGAACTCGTTGATTTTATAGCTGTCAGCGAGAGCACTCCGGGAGCTTTTGCAGTAAACATTTCGACATATGTAGGATCTCAGGTCGGTGGTTTTTTCGGTGCTGTATGCGCAACGCTCGGTGTTGTTCTACCAGCTTTTGTAATCATACTGATACTTGCAAAAATTTACGACAAATTTAAGAACAGTAAAAAAGTTCAAGGGGCTATGTTCGGACTGAAATCAACCGTAGTTGGACTTATCGGTGCAACGGTGATATCTATCGCAATAGAAGTGTTCTTTGCAGATGGTTTTTCGTCATCTGTAATGCTCACTTCGACTTTCTGGTTCTCTGTTGTTATTTTTGCAGTTATGCTATTTTTACTTCTTTATAAGAAATTTAGTCCTATTCTGATTGTTGTTTTATCTGCTACTCTTGGTATTATCGCAGGATATACGGGGATTATTTGAGAAAAATGTTGATTTTGGTTTTATTTGCTGATATTATTAAGTTGTAATCATAAAAAGGGGTGACTATATGAAAAAGGTTTTTGCAGAATTCATCGGTACTTTTACACTTGTGCTATTCGCTTGTGGTACAGCTTCTGTTTTATACTGTGCAACTAACTCTCCAGACGGCGCGTACTTTATGACAGCACTTTCGTTTGGTTTGGTGATTGTTGCGATGGCGTATTCTATCGGACAGATTTCAGGCTGTCATATCAATCCTGCGGTTTCGCTTGCTGTTCTTTTAAACGGTAAGATGACTGTGCTCGACTTTATTTCATATGTTGTTGCTCAGTTTGCAGGTGCCATAACAGGTGCTGCTGTACTTTCTCTGCTGATTGGTAACAGAGAAAACTTGGGTCAGAACGGACTGTATCAGGGATCGATAGGCACTTCTTTCGCAGTTGAAGTTGTACTTACGTTCATCTTTGTGATGGTTATTCTTTTTGTTACATCAAAAAAAGAGTACGAAAAACCTGCGGGGCTTATCATTGGTATGACACTGACGCTTGTACATATTTTCGGTATTCATTTCACAGGCACATCAGTCAACCCTGCAAGGAGTTTTGGCCCTGCTATGCTTGTTGGCGGTGAGGCTCTTAAAAACGTATGGGTTTTCATACTGGCGCCACTTGTGGGTGCAGTGCTTGCGGCTATTGTGTTCAAGCTATTGACTAATGAAGGAAAACAGGACAAACTGTTCTTTCTTAAAAAAGAAGAAACTGAAGAAGCATCTGACAATTCAACTGTTGATGAAACAAACGAAGAAGTTGTAGAAGAAATCATCGACGAGGCAATCGGCTAAGCAATTCAAAAGAAGGCATACCTACATAGTATGCCTTCTTTTTTTAGCACTCAAAGTTCTCGTTTTATTGAATCGAGGGCTCCTTTTTCTATTCGGCTGACTTGCGCCTGACTGATGCCGATTTCAGATGCTACTTCCATTTGTGTTTTTCCTTTGAAATAGCGTAGTGAGAGGATTCGTTTTTCTCTATCGCTGAGCTTGCGAATAGCCTCTTTGATAGCAATTTCGTCAAGCCAGTCGTTATCATCGCTTTTGTCCCCTACCTGATCCATAACGTAGATTGTATCATTACCCTCAGAAAAAACAGGTTCAAAAAGCGACACAGGCTCTACTATTGCTTCCAATGCTAAAACAACATTTTCTTTCGGAATTTCCATAATTTTTGCTATTTCTTCAACTGTGGGTTCTTTTCCGTTTTTTGTGGTGAGCTGTTCTTTAATCTGCATAGCGTGGTAGGCGGTATCACGCATGGAACGTGACACTCGGATAGAGTTGTTATCTCTTAAATATCGTCTGAGCTCTCCACAAACCATAGGAACTCCGTAGGTAGAAAAACGAACATCTAAATTCGGGTCAAAATTGTCAATAGCTTTGATAAGTCCGATAACTCCTACCTGAAAAAGGTCGTCTAAATTTTCGCCACGATTTACAAATCGCTGAATCACAGAAAGCACCAGACGTAAATTTCCGTTTATCATCTTCTCTCTGGCCTTTTGAGCTTCACTCTTTGAGCCTGTGCGAATTATTGTGATGAGTTCACGTTTTTCTTTTTCAGAGAGCACTTTTAGCTGTGAGGTGTTCACACCACAGATTTCGACTTTATTATACTGCAATAAAAATCCCCCTTGGTAGCACTTAAATTAAGTATTACCAAAGGGGTGTTTTTTCATTCAATTATTCATCTTCTGGTGAGGGCAACGCTTCGATTCTTTCATCGGCTGTCTGGACTGCTTTGAGCTTGCGCTGAATCTGACGCGTACGCACACCTGCTAACGTATCAAGGTCGTTAGTGACCAAATTTATATGTTGCTGAGCTTTTGCTAGTACATCAGCAAAGGTGTCGAACTCTTTCTTAACATTGCCGAGCACTTCCCATACTTCGGCACTTCGCTTTTGAACAGCGAGAGTTTTGAATCCCATCTGAATTGAATTCAAAAGTGCTGCCATAGTACTGGGACCTGCGATGTTGACCTTATAGTCACGCTGGAGCACTTCGACCATACCACGGTTTACGACTTCACTGTATAAACCTTCGAAAGGTAAGAACATAATAGCAAATTCGGTTGTGTTAGGTGGGTCGATGTATTTATCGTGGATATCTTTTGCTTCTTTTTTGATGGTAGTGATAAGCGCTTTCGCAGCCGCATCGACAGCTTCTTTGGAGCCCGAGTCGTACGCATCTTTGAGTGAAGCATATGTGTCACCCGGGAACTTTGAGTCGATAGGAAGATAGATAAAACCATCATCCTTTGCAGGCAATTTTACAGCGAATTCGACTACATCTCTGCTACCCTGTTTTGTCGCTACGTTTTCTTCATACTGCTCAACTGCTAATATCTCTTTGAGTATAGAATCAAGTTGAATCTCACCTAAAATACCGCGAGTTTTTACGTTGGAGAGAACTTTCTTTAAATCGCCGACCCCGGTCGCAAGGTTCTGCATTTCGCCAAGCCCCTTGTAGACCTGCTCGAGTCGCTCGCTTACAAGTGCAAACGACTTGTTCATCTTCTCCTCTAAAGTTTGCTGAAGTTTTTCGTCAACTGTCTGACGCATTTTCTCAAGCTGCTTGTTGTTGTCCTCTTGAATATAGCTGAGCTTTTGCTCAACGCTACGTCTGATGAGGTCGAGTTTCTGCTCATTTTCGAGTGAAAAGGTTTTGAGTCGCTGTTCAATAGCTTTTGAGTTTTCGCTCTGACTTTGAGCAAAGTTCTGCTGATTGAGCGCAATCATATCGCCCATATTTTTCACTGACTGCTGTGTTGACTGAGAAAGCTCCTGACGCAAAGCAGAAAGTTGCTGTGCATTTTTTTCGGAAAACTCAGACAAATCGGGCTTGCTGTCACGTTTTTTGAGAAGTAACACTACCGCTACGATACCAAAAACAAGTGACAAAACAGCTATGAAAAGTATGATAACGTTTAATACATCCTGTGGCATATTTTTCTCCTGTTGCTTTTAAAATTTCTACATATTTATCTTAACATTACAGGAATGCTTAGTCAACAAAATTATAGGGATATTATATAGCTAAAACTTGGTCGCAATGTATTTTTCACACTCAGGTGGCGAGTACACAAATTCTCTGATATGATCGCTGTCGTAAAAATACTTAGGTGGCTTTACAACACTCTCGCTGTCAAAGGTATCTATAATAATGAGCTTTATCTTCATCTTTGATGGTATGATACTCTTTATATATACACTTGCTTGTTGTCCTACTTTTACCCCGTCTTTGAGTTCTGACAAGCCTGCAAGATTGGGAGCAAGCTCAACAAACGCACCGTAGTTTTCGACTGAACGCACTACTCCTGATACGGTTTCACCAACAGTAAAGTTATCTGCGTTTTGTTGCCATGTACCTAAAAGCTCCTTGTGGCTGAGGCTTATCCTACCGTTTTCAATAGACTTTATTATTGCTTTTATATCCATTCCAACGCAAAAGCGCTCTCTGGGGTGTTCTATCCTCGAAATTGAAATAGCATCTATCGGCATAAGCGCAACCACACCACACCCGATATCTGCAAATGCTCCGAATGTTTCAAGGTGAGTGATACGTGCATCGACTACATCACCGACTGAGAGAGTTTTTATGTAATTTTCGATACATTTTCTCTGGGCTTTTTCTCGGGATAGTACTGCAAGCGGAGCACCGCTATCAGTCGTTGTAAAATCGGTTATCACAAAGCTCACCGGACGATTCACTCTTGATATCACCGCTATATCACGCACTGTTCCTTCTTTTATCCCTACTGCGCCTTCCTCTCTTGGGATAATACCTTTGATTATACCTAAGTCAACTATCAGATTGTGCTTTGCATCACATACGGTGGCCTTTGCTTCAAGGATTTTTTCGGAAAGCTTTGCTTCTCTCATACTCGATACTGACGACAGTGTTTTTATGTTCTGTGAAGTATTCATCAATCTTCCCTCGGGTAGATAGCCTGTCATTTTATGTCCTCCTTAGACTTTTCATTTAATAGATTTTTATGAAAGTTGAGCTTTATATATACCAAAATGCTTTTGAAGATTATCTGAAAATTTAGTACAAGGTATTGAAATAAAAGGTTAAATATATTAAAATTAATTTTAGTATTTTAATATGAAAGGAAATCTACAATGAAAAGAATACTTATTGCACTCATTGCTTTATTAATGTGTATGGCTTTTGTCACAGGATGTGGTGATGAGGTCGTATATTCAGACACAACTGAATTACAAGGCGGTGTTAAAACCGAAGAAGGAGAAGATAAAACTATGAATTATGAAGCTAAACCAACTGACGCATTACTGAACATCAAAGACATTGAAGCAGCTGATGCTGATGCAAAGATTGATGACGACTATGCTACAAGAGAGCCACAAAAAGGTGAAACTGTTGCTATTATCCACACCAGCATGGGCGATATCAAGATGAGATTTTTGGACGAAATCGCTCCACTTGCTACTAACAACTTCATTGCTCTCTCTGATGCAGGCAGATATGATAAAACCATCTTCCACAGAGTTATCAACGACTTTATGATTCAGGGTGGCGACTACACTGAGTTTAACGGTACAGGCGGTGTTTCTGCTTATGGTACTGAATTTAATAACGAGGTTTCTGAACACGCATCAAACGTCAGAGGCTCTGTAGCTATGGCAAATGCCGGTCCTAACACAAATGGTAGTCAGTTCTACATCAACCAGTGCCACACTGACAACACATATCTCGACGGTGACTACACAGTATTCGGCTTTGTCTATGATGGTATGGACGTTGTTGACGCTATCGCAGGTGTTGAAACAGACTATTCCGATAAGCCACTCGAAGACGTTGTGGTTGAATATGTAGAAATCACAGAATATTGATATTTTCTAATTTAGTATTATCGTTTTTTCTTGAAAGGAATTATAAGTATGTCAGATAAGCCAATAGTCGCTATAATGTACGACTTTGATAAAACGCTGTGTACTAAAGATATGCAGGACTACAATTTCATACCGAGCTTGTCGATGACATCTAAGGACTTTTGGGCTGTTGCAAACGGATTCGGTTTTGATGAGCATATGGACTCGATACTTGCGTACATGTACACAATGATCAAAAAGTCCAAAGAAAAGAACATTCCTTTACTTCGAGAAACTCTCGTCAACAACGGCAAGGACATCGAGTTTTACAACGGTGTTACTGAGTGGTTTGACAGAATCAATCAGTATGGTGCACTCGTCGGTGTAAGTGTTGAACACTACATCATTTCTTCAGGTCTCAAGGAAATTATCGAGGGCTCAGGTATCAGCGATAAGTTCAAAGAGATTTTTGCGTGTGAGTTTTACTATGATGAAACAGGTCACGCTGTGTGGCCTAAAACCGCAGTAAATTACACTAACAAAACCCAGTTTGTTTATCGCATCAACAAAGGTGTGCTCGACGTCGCAAACGATGTTGACCTTAACCGCTCAATGCCAGACGACTCAAAAAGAGTTCCTTTTACTAATATGATATACATAGGCGATGGACTTTCAGACGTACCATGTATGAAGATGATGAAAGCCTACGGCGGGCAGTCGATAGCTGTGTACACTGACCTCAACAAAGAAAAGGTCGAACAGTTGCTTATTGAAGACCGTGTTGACTACATCTTCCCTGCTGACTATTCAAAAGACAGCATGCTCGATAAGACAATGAAAAACATTCTCAAAAAAATGGCTATTGAGAACACACTTGCTGATGAAAACTCACGCCAGCTCAAAAATATTGAATAACAATTTCATACTCAAGCCTCCGGCTAAGCCGGAGGCTTGAGTATGCCCTAGAAGGGCATTTTACAAGCATATCCCCTCAAGGGGTACTGAATAGTTTGCCGACCGCATTACTATCTCAGGCTACCCCTTAAGGGGTTTCTTTTTGCCTATTTGTTCACGCTACCCGTGAACGGGTCTACAAACTCTTTTAATGTTAACTGATCAGTTAGCTTATCTTCAGCTAACTGATTTCTTATGTACTCCTGTATTTGCTTTTTGTTTCTACCTACTGTATCTACAAAATAGCCCCTTGCCCAGAAATGTCTATTTCCATACTTGTACTTTAGATTCGCGTGCCTGTCGAATATCATCAAGCTACTCTTTCCTTTGAGATATCCCATTATTTGTGACACGCTGTATTTTGGTGGTATACTTATGAGCATATGTACATGGTCTGCACATAATTCTGCTTCTATTATCTCAACACCTTTTTGTTGGCATAATTGTCGAAGTATTTTTCCTATATCCACCTTTATTTCTTTGTAAATCACATTCTTCTATATTTTGGCGCAAACACCACGTGATATTGACATCTCCACCTTGTATGGTCTAAACTACTTATGTCTTTTTCTTTCACGAAAAGACCTCCCTTGTTATATGTTGTTGTGTGGTCGGCAAACCACTTCAACTGTAACAAGGGCTTTTTATTTTGTCTACTTTTTTCTCCGCTTAAGCTCTTTTATTCCCCCAGTATAACTGGGGTTGTCTTTGTTGAAACAACACAAAAAGCCCCGATGATATCATCGGGGCTTTTAATATCTTCACTTTATACTTGGTCAGGAGTAGGAACAGGAACGTCCAGCTCTGCAAGATGCATCTGGATACCGGTGGCATCCATAACAGTACGTTTTCCGTCACGGTTAAAGTCAGATACATAATTCAGCTGTTCTCCAATACAAATGAAATC
>SVNZ01000012.1 GCA_015066595.1 Oscillospiraceae bacterium
AAAATCCCGTGGTGGCAATCGCAGGTGATTGGTTCACTGCCCATGGAAAAGGTGTGAATCTGGGATATTTCGGCAAAGAAGAGAACAAAGAAATTGCCAATTTGATGCGTACCATGTTTGCTGAATGGATTGATAACGGACATAATAATTTTGACGATGTGAATACATGCATTTTGCGAATTGAACTAACACACGGATTACTGTTATCTCACGGAACTCGTTATGATATTGATTTTTCTAAGTGACTGACCAATTCCAATTTGACGAGGAGAATGTATATGAAATACAAAGGAACACTTATTGTTGTTAAAGATTGTAACCGTGCGTTAAAGTTCTACAGTGATATGTTTGGATTTCAACTTCTTCAAGACAACGACGGGAATATGGAATTGACGAATGATATATATTTACAGGAATTGGGATACTGGGAACAATTCACAAAAAGAAGTGTAATTCAAAACAGTAATCAATCTGAGTTGTATTTTGAAGAGCCCAACATAGAACAATTTGTAGAGCGTCTTGAAACACTTTACCCTGAAATCGAATATGTCAATCATCTGATGACACACAGCTGGGGACAAAAGGTGGTTAGATTTTACGATTTGGACGGTAACTTAATTGAAGTAGGAACACCGGTGTAATCAACAAATTCCGATTTGTCGAGCAGTAAAGTTGATAACATTTAAGTTGATGTAATTTAAATTCTAATTTGCAGAACAAAAAGTTCATAGATAATTTATATATACAATCTTGAAAAGTGAAAACTAACGTTTATAATGAAAATATAGGGTTAAATCATCAAAGGTGGTTTTAAGTATGAAAAAGTTTGTGGCATTAGTTTTAGCATTGATTTGTATACTGTCTGTTGTAGGTTGCTCTGATGCTCCTGCGGATAGCGTGAAAACTATTGAAGGTAACTTGAAAACATACTATGAAATGAGTGACGGTACCTGGCAGGTAGATGGTCATACTTACAAATACAGACATGAAATCACAGGAAGATTACATAATGCCGTTGTCGATTCAACTTATGTGTATCTCAGTAACCTCGAAGAAATAACCTTTGAGCAAGCGTGGAAAGCATCAGGACTGAGCAGTAACACAGAAGATTATTTTACTGTCGAAGAAGCTATCCTCGTAGAAATGGGAACAGGATCTGACTAATATTAAGCAAAGATTAGAATATAAATAAAAATACACCGCAGGAGTGAACACGATGTTCCGTGCAATGCTACTACGGTGTGTTAGAAAATTTTATTTATATTATTGAATAAACCACTCCGACTCAGCGAATATGGTTGTTTCTTTATACTTAATCAAAATATGCGAAATTAGCATATATGCAATATAGTCTATTGTTATACAACCATTATCTTTTATTATAAATGCATTTTTGCATTCAGTATCTACCGAAACTGCACCAGATGATACGTATTCCATAACAGGTGGCCAATAAAGTGTTCTTCTTTTTGTTTTATAAGGAGTAGGAGATAGAGTTAGCTTCTGTTTGTCAATTGCGAAAATCCCATCTTGTAAATGGCTATCTCCTGAGTGGGATTTTTCATCATTCCAGTTCTCTCCTCCATAAGTGTAAATGACCATGCTATCATCTTCTAAAAATTTTTTACACAAACCTAAGTAACCTAAACTCATATGTATCCCTCCTAGGTAAAACTGTTTCTTTTCTCAAATATATATTACAATTTAAATTGTCCTATAAAACGGACTTTGTTATCTGTATTTCAAAGAAAACTATAAAACCAAATAAACGAATCTAAATAGCAACAAGTGATAAATGGATTAAGATTTACGCCGATGGAATTTAAGTTCTAATTTTGCGAACAGGAAAGTTCACAAATAGTTTATAAAAGTAGTATTGACAACTGAAAACTAACGTTTATAATGAAAGCATAAATTGAAGTATCGAGCGGGTCTATATACAAAAACAAAATCTGACCCGCAATAAGCAAAGAATACATACTAAATTTAAAAATTAATAACATTAGGAAATTAGATTATAAAAGCGAAGCATTACAGATGGAATTCCTACCTGTAATGCTTCTTTATTTTTTTCTGCAAAAGTTTTTCTCAGCTTATAAAATGAGATAAATTACGACAAACAAAGAATGTTAAAATTTGCTGGGAAAAGAAAAATCTTTTGTAAATTGATTGAAAAAGGAGGTGGTGTGAGTGAAAAGGTCAAACTACAAAAGTTACGATGAACTGCCGTTGTTTTTGCAGGCAGATTTAATCTCTGATGTGCTCGGAATTTCTATTTCGTCTGCGTATGAGTTGATGCACGAAAAAGGTTTCCCTGCACTTAGAATCGGTAGCAGAATTGTGGTGCCGAGAGAAAAATTTATTCAGTGGGTAGATGAAAACACATCAAAGTAAAATGAAAGTTTATTGAATGGAGGAACACATTATTATTTACAATAACGATAGCAACGGAAAATACTACAAAGTGCCAAACGCTTTGATGAAGCTAAATTTGTCAAGCGGTGAGATTGCTGTGTATAACTATTTGCTTTTCTGTGAGGACAGAAAAACTTTTAAATGTCATCCCAGTATCAAAACTATCGGCAAGGCTATCGGTATGTCAAAGAACACAGTCGTAAAATATATCAGAATGCTAGAAGAAAAATGTTTTATATATACCGACAATACGCTCGTAACTTTAGCATCAGGCGAAAAACGAAACGGAAATCTTATGTACACAATCCGTCCGATAGAAGACGCGATAAAATACTTCCACGACAGCCAGATGTCACGGCTGGATTCACACTTTAAACACGGACGATGAGGGATGCACAAAGTGCCAATCGAGATTGCAGGAATAAGCGTGGGTGTCGTAAACGACTTCCTCGCACTCACATCGGACGGCAAAGCCGACCGTTAAGCGGTTTTTGAGCTGACACCGTAAGGTGTCAAAAATCACGAGTTTTTAAACTCATGGTGTCGTGAGTAAAACTAGTGCGAATGTTGAGCCGTTTTTGAGGGTGTCGTAGAGCTGTTTTAAGGCAGTTTTAAGCGAGTTCAAAAAATGAACCGCAGTAAACAAAGATATAAACTTTGTCTGGATATTGTAAAAGTGTTGTGGTATGTTGTTGTGCTGAAAGGAGATGAATGTTATGGCAAAACGCAGACCTTCGGGTGACGGTATGGTAAGACTAAAAAAGAAAGGTCAGTGGGAGGGCAGAATCGTTGTCGGTCACAAAGATGACAGCACTCCTATATATCGTTATGTCTATGGCAAAACTCAAAAAGAGTGTCTTTCAAAACTCCACGCAATGATTGAACAGTATCGTGATGTTGAACTCACAGAACAAAGTAACATTACACTATCCGAGTGGCTCGACAAATGGTTGAACGATTATATGAAGTTCACTGTGCGAGAGAGTACGTGGCGTAGTTATAAAACCTATGTCGAAAATCACATCAAGCCGTATCTTGGCGACAAACAAATTGCGTTTATCACAACTGCTGATGTTCAGAAAATGTATAACTACCTAAAAGAGTTTGGTCGAAAAGAAGAACACCCTGTGCACGGCAAGAAACTCGCTGACAGCACTGTGAGGAGTGTACATATGCTACTGCACGAAGCGATGGACGTAGCGGTCAGAGAACATCTGATTTTGAAAAACCCGACTAACGGCACAACTATTCCAAAATGCAACTATCCGCCAAAACAAATCTTAACTGATGCTCAGCTTAAAAAGTTTATGCAAGTCATCGACAAGGACGAGCTGTGGCGTGACTTCTTTTACACCGAGCTTACCACAGGACTAAGACGAGGTGAAATCTGCGGACTAAGGTGGGAAGACTTTGATGAAGCTAATGGTAGACTGAAAGTTACACGAACTGTGCAAAAACAAAATGGTAACCTGACTTGGGGTGATACTAAAACCGAAACAGGCACACGCACGATTCAGTTACCACCGAGTACAGCAAAGCGATTGAGCGACAGACACAAAAACTCAGTAGGTGAATGGATATTTCCAAACTTGTATAAACCAGAACTACCAATCAATCCGAACACCGCATACAAGCGTATGAAAGAGTTGTTGAAAATCGCAGAGCTACCGTCAATCAGATTCCACGACCTGCGACATACATTTGCAACCCACGCTCTCACAAGCGGTGTCGATGCAAAAACTCTCTCACGAATACTCGGTCACACAAACGCATCGTTCACGCTCGATACATACACGCACGTCACAACAGATATGCAAAAGCGAGCATCGAACATCGTCGGTGGATTCGTTAACAACCTCATCATAAGGGACGGTGAGTGATATGGCTAACAGACGTAAAAACGGTGCAGGAACTCTACGCAAAAGAGCAGACGGCAGATGGGAAGCAAGAGTGGTTGTCGGTTACGATGAAAATGGTTATCCAAAGACAAAGAACGTCACATCAAAAAGCAAAGCTGAGTGTCAGCGAAAGCTAAATGAACTCAAAGAGCAGTTCGAGTCAGCGAGTGATAAATGCAGAGCAGAAATGCAGTTTTCTGATTGGCTCAACTTCTGGTTTGAGAATTACTCGAAACCTGCCCTGCGTGAATCAACAAAAGATTTCTATAGAAACTTAATCTATAACTACATCATACCTGAGATTGGAAACGTTCAGCTCGATAAACTGACAAGCTCTGACTTGCAACAGTTTTATTCAAAGCTCAAAATGAGTGGTCGAAAAACTCGCACAGAACTATTCGGTGAAGGCTTGTCCGACAGAATGGTACGCTCGTGTCATACAACATTAAAGTCAGCACTGAATAAAGCTATGGACGAAGGATTGATACGCTCAAATCCTGCGATAGGTTGCAAGCTCCCACCAAAGAAAGCGAAAGAAATGCAAGTGCTGACAAATGAAGAAATTCAGCGATTTCTTATCCAAGCAAAAGAAGACGGCTTCTACGAGTTCTTCTTGCTAGAACTTGCTACGGGTATGCGTAGAGGTGAGATACTCGGCTTGCAGTGGACTGACCTGAACTTCAAAACGGGTGAGCTACACATCAGCCGTCAAGCGAGTGTAGTAAACGGCAAGCTGAACATCTCCGTACCAAAAACAAAAACTTCCGACAGAATCGTTATCCTGCCGAAAGTTTTACTAGATGTGTTGAGTGAGTACAAAAAGAGCGTGAATTCAAAGTGGCTGTTTCCGTCACCAGTGAATCACGATGTGCCACGCAACCCCGTGAGTATGGGTAAGTCACTAAAGAAGATACTAAATAGAGCAGAGTGTAAGAATATTCGCTTCCACGACTTGCGACATACATTTGCAACGATGGCACTCGAAAACGGAATGGACGTGAAAACGCTGTCAGCGATGATAGGTCACGTGTCAGCTGCAACTACGCTTGATGTGTACAGCCACCTGACAGATAAAATGCAAATTCAAGCGTCAATCAACATCGACCGAAAAATCGGCGGTACAGACGCAAAAATGCCAGAGGAGGAAACACCCGACCACGATACTGAAAATCCACCACAACCAAAATTTGAGCCAAAGAAAGGAAAAATTCGAAAAAGTGGTACAGGCTGTATCTATCAAGTCAGCGAAAACGTGTGGGAGGGTAGCTACTCCCCAAGACTGCCAAACGGCAAACGCAAGAAGTTCAACACCTATGCCAAGACAAAAGAGGAGTGTGAAGAAAAGCTGAAAGAACTGATAACAAAGGTGAAAGAGGAGATAAAGGCAAAAACGGCAAATAGAAGAATATAATAATAAAAAACCGCTACGCGACTGAATATCCGTAGCGGTTTTTTATTTATTTATTTATCATCTGTATCATCTGTATCTTCTGTATCTAAAGGATCGTTTGGGGATATGATAACCGTTTTGTAATTATTAATGTTTATTAGTAATTTTCGCTTAGGCTCTTGTGTGTGGTCTTCAATTATCTTTTTGTCAGAATCAGTTATATAGTATGTGACTAGCGAAACATAGTTAGAGTCTCCTTCGATATTTCCGTATTTGTACTGCCCACAGTAATATTTTTGTTGTTCTTCATCAAATACAGCTATCCAAGCGTTATTGCCAACGCAATCCTCGACAATAGAATCGTTTGTTGTGCGATCTAATTTTAATTTACATAAAATTAGATTAAAAAAAGAAGATTTATATATTTTACCTGAAATCAGACCAAGGATAGTGCATAAAGTACCTGTGATAATTAATAATCCCCAATTTGAATCTATAGGAAATATGTTTTTACATAGAGTCCATATGAAATAACTACAAATAACGCTTGATACAATTTGGACAGTTGCGTTGTTGAATTTCTTTTTCAAGACCCACATGAATGAGTTGACTAGTAAAAATCCAGGAGCGATGTAGGGAATTAATTCTGGCATTTTATCAATTAGGTCAGTTATCCAACTCATGACTTATCACCATCTTTCTTTGTTTTTTTATCATCTTTCTGTTTGACAGGTTTGGGATCTCTTTGTGACGAGTTAGAAATTAAGTGTGATGGGCTATATGGTGTTTGTGTTCTTTTTATTCTTATACGCTTTGAATATGCTGTTTGTATACGAATGACATTCTCCGCTTGGATGTGAGAAAGGACTGCGGTATAGGACTTGCCAGTCTTATAGTCTTTGATGTATGCTTTATAGTATAATGAATTAGATGATTTTTTATAACCTGTGGGTGTATTATTCTCAGTAGGACGGATAGCTCTAATTCTTAATATTTGTTGGCTTCCGTCTTTAATTGAAAATAGCAGATTATGATAGTGGAAAGTGCTAAGAGGCGATAGTGTGTTTTGTGTAAAATGTATTCTCGAGTTATATTCTCTATCCATATATATCCCTCCACGACTTTTAGTATATTTATATTACCATACCGAGTATCGTAAAGCAATCTCTTGTATCAAAACAATTTCAAATTCTGACCCGCAGTAAACAAAGATAAAGCACTGAAGTTTTGAGCTTCAGTGCTTTTGTGTATCTGGAAGAATATTATTCTTATCTCAAAATAAGTTTTATTTTATTCTAAAATTATTTTGACTTTATAGAGTAACTCAAAATAAGTATTAAAAAAGCTTGTATGAATTTCCTGCAAAAATTCTGGAAGTGGGACAAACTGTGGTCGTCCTAGTTTTTTCAGCTAATATGCGTTGTGCATTTTTAGCGAAAATCGAGTGCTTTTAAAAACAAAAAATGCCCGAAAATGGCTTAGATAAGCCGTTTTTGGGCAAACAAAAAACCGACCTGTATAGGTCGGTTTGTGGTCGAGGTGACAGGACTTGAACCTGCGGCATCCTGGTCCCAAACCAGGCACTCTACCAAACTGAGTTACACCTCGAAAGCATATCTTTTCTGACAGCCCTGTTATTATAACTGATAAAAAATTATTTGTCAAGCAAAAAATACACTCTTTCTACTTGTATTCTGTAAAAAAAGCATTTATAATGATATATGTATTATTATAATGCATAATTTTGTGCAAATTTGGAGAGGACGCCTATGCGTAAAAATATTTTTACATCGCTGTTTGCTTTGATTGTGTGCTGTGCATTGCTGATGTGTTCGGTGATTTGTGTGTCAGCACTTGATGATAAGTACACTATCGATGAGCTTGGTCTGAGCATCAAAATTCCAAAGGAATACACTGTTATCACCAGAACTACCGAGCAAGGTGACGAGGCGTTCAAAACCTTGGGCCTTGACTACGATGAGACTATGACAGCATTTTCTGCGGCTAATATACATCTTCAGGCGACTTCTGATGACAATGTGCTCAAGATCACTCTCACCAAAACTGCCGATAAAAACAGCGAAGCTATCAATAACTATTCAGAGCTCAAGTCCTCAGAGCGCAAAACCGTACTTGAAGCATTTCTTTCTGACGATGCATACACAAGCGGTGTAGAAATTAAGCATAATGGTAACATTTACTTTGACTTGGGTTTTTCTCAGCAGACACAGTCGGGCATTATCTATGGCTATCAGTGTCATTCTGTTATAAACGGAATGAACATCAACCTCACTTTGCAAAAAAATGCAGAAGAGCTTACCGCTGATGAAATCAAGGTTGTTACAAACATCGCAAATTCTATTAACTTCAAAAAAATTGTTCACAAAGCTGGTGTTTCCTTTGACTGGTGGAGAGTGCTTTTGTGGATAGTTATACTTATAGTTATCGGACTTTTGGCTAAGTATTTTTACGATCAGTATAACAAGAGCAAAAAAGAGAAGAAAAACGAGCGACGCAACAGGCTCAAAAAATCTCACTTTGATACGGATTTTGAAACCGACAAGCTTTTGGAAAGTGAGAACGAGCCACTCCAGTCAGAGAGCAAACGCTCACTCTTGTCAGAACTTGGTTTTGAAGAGGAAGAGCTCAGCTTTGATGAAATGCTCGGCTACGATACCATTGACTACTTTGAACGTGCCAACACTGATATGGATTCTTTTGATATCGAGGTCAACAACAAGGACCGCTCAAGCGGAGTCGAGTTTTTCGAAGATCAGGGCAAAACTATCAACGACAGGCCGGATTATTTTGAAAACTATTTCACCGAAAAAACCGAAGAAAACCGCTCACCTTTAAAACGTGTGTTGAGCATGGTGGTTTTATATGCTAAGGTGGCACTGCGACATCTTGGATACTTCTTTAAAAACTTGTCCAAAATGCTCACAGGAAACAAAGAGAATAATCGCAAAAATAGATGATTTTTCATCATTTTTTACAAATTAGCTAAAATTTTTAAGATTTATAACTAAATTTGTAGTTTTTTGATATCTATGTGTTATTGAATTAACAATGTTTTTGGAATATAATTATAAACATAAAAAATATCAGTATTATATACTGCTTATGTAAGGAGATATAAAAATGAGTAGAGTTTACAATTTTTCAGCAGGTCCATCTATGCTTCCAGAGGCAGTGCTCAAAAGAGCAGCTGACGAAATGCTCGATTATCAGGGCAGCGGACAGTCTGTAATGGAGATGTCTCACAGAAGTAAAGTTTACGATGGTATCATCAAAGAAGCAGAAGCATTACTCAGAGAAGTAATGAACATCCCTGACAACTACAAGGTGCTTTTCCTTCAGGGCGGTGCTTCATCACAGTTCGCTATGGTTCCACTTAACCTTCTTAACAAGAGCAAGAAGGCTGACTATGTTATCACAGGTCAGTGGGCTAAGAAAGCATATCAGGAAGCTAAGAGATACGGTGATGTTAAGGCTGTTGCTTCTTCAGAGGATAAGACATATTCTTACATTCCAAAGCTCGACAAGGCTACTTTCACACCTGATGCAGACTATTTCTACATCTGTGTAAACAACACAATCTACGGTACACTTTACCACGAGCTCCCAGATACTGGTGATGTTCCACTTGTTGGTGATATCTCATCTTGTGTTCTTTCAGAGCCTATCGACGTTTCTAAGTTTGGTATCTTACTTGCAGGTGCACAGAAGAATATGGGTCCTGCAGGTGTTACTGTTGCAATTATCCGTGAAGACCTCATCGGCAACGCTATGGATATCACTCCTACAATGTTCAACTACAAGACTCACGCTGACAATGATTCAATGTACAACACACCACCATGCTACACAATCTATATGGTTAAGCTTGTGCTTGAGTGGATCAAGAACGAAATCGGCGGTCTTGACAAGATGAAGGAATTAAACGAGAAGAAAGCTAAGCTTCTCTACGATTTCCTTGATAACTCAAAACTCTTCAAAGGCACAGTAGTTCCTGAGGATCGTTCACTTATGAACATTCCATTCATCACAGGTAGCGATGAGCTCGATGCTAAGTTTGTAAAAGAGTCAACAGAAGCTGGCTTTGTAAACCTCAAGGGTCACCGCAGTGTTGGTGGTATGCGTGCTTCTATCTACAATGCTATGCCATATGAGGGCGTTGAAAAGCTCGTAGAGTTTATGAAGAAGTTCGAGGCAGAAAACGCTTAATCAGTTTTAACATAATTCAGATTTTTAGTCAAAGAGGGTTATCAAAATGTATAATATTCTTAAACTCAACAAAATCGCTGAAATCGGCACAAGCCGTCTTGGCGAAAACTATAACTGTGTAGACGAATGTGCTACACCTGATGCAGTGCTTGTTCGTTCAGCATCTATGCACGATATGGAGCTGCCGGAGAGCTTGCTCGCTATTGCTCGAGCTGGTGCAGGTGTCAACAACATTCCGCTTGACAAGTGCACAGAAAAAGGTATCTGCGTGTTCAACACACCAGGTGCTAACGCTAACGCTGTTATGGAGCTTGTTATCGCAGGTCTCTTCATGGGCTCTAGAAAGCTCGTTGAAGGTATCGAGTGGGCAAAGTCTTTAAAAGGCAACGGCGACCAGGTTTTAAAAATGGTTGAAAAAGGCAAGAGCCAGTTCGCAGGTCCTGAAATCAAGGGCAAGACTTTAGGCGTTATCGGTCTTGGTGCTATCGGTGTTCTTGTTGCTAACGCTGCCCGTGCTCTTCATATGAACGTTGTTGGTTATGACCCATTCCTTTCAGTTGAAGCAGCACTCAAGCTTTCACGTCACGTACACACTGTATCGTCTCTTGACGAGATTTATGCTCAGTGTGATTACATCACAGTTCATGTACCACTTATGGATCAGACAAAGGGTATGATAAACGAAGAATCTATCGCTAAGATGAAGGACTCTGTTCGCATCCTCAACTTCTCAAGAGACGGTCTTGTGGTGTCATCAGACATCATCAAGGGTCTTGAGAGCGGAAAAATCGGTGCTTATGTAACTGATTTTGCAACAGACGATCTCCTCGATGTCCCGGGCGTTGTTCCTATGCCACACCTTGGTGCTTCAACTCCTGAAAGTGAAGACAACTGTGCTATCATGGCTGCTGACGAGGTTAAGCAGTACCTTGAGCTCGGTAACATCAAGAACTCTGTCAACTTCCCTTGTGTTTCAATGCCTAGAACAGGGGACACAAGATTCTGTGTATTCCACAAAAACGCTCCTAAGACTATCTCAAAATTGCTTGATGCTATCGGCGGTAACGTTGAGAATATGGAGAACAAGAGTCGTGGCGATTACGCTTACACTATCATTGATGCTACAGCTCCTAACGCTGACGCTAAAGCTCAGATTGAAGCTATCGACGGTGTCATCAGACTCAGAGTACTTTAATTAAAGTTAAGTTAAAAGACCGCAGTGAAAACTGCGGTCTTTTTTTTGTATAACGAAAACCACGCGATAGTCGCGTGGTTCAAGAAAGGTTAACCGATAAACAAAAAACCTCCGAATA
>SVNZ01000004.1 GCA_015066595.1 Oscillospiraceae bacterium
TATTCGGAGGTTTTTTGTTTATCGGTTAACCTTTCTTGAACCACGCGACTATCGCGTGGTTTTCGTTATACAAAAAATCGCACTCATAACAGAGTGCGACTAAAAGAAAACTATTCAACTTTATTTCATTGACATTGAGTTATTTAAAAGTAATGTTGAGTATAAAAACAGCACATCAGCGTCATCGAAACTTACATAGTCAGTCATCATATCACTCATGATATATCGCAGGTCAACAAGAATAATCTCGCTGTAGCTGTCGCACATCAACGGTGCGAGCGATGATGCAAAAGAGTCCCTGAAAATGACTAAACGCCTGTCGCTTTCAGCCATGTCATTTTTCATGGTAACAATCGACTGATTGCCTGACAAGAACATCTCGTACTCAGCATCGGTGCTGAGCTTTTTCAAATCATAGACAGGTATGTTTTCTGCTATTTCAAGATTTCTTATCGTAGCATTTGATAAATAAACCAAATCATCATCGGGCACTTCTATATCACAGCGATGGGCGTAGTTACCCACAAAATGTGAAACTGTTGTGCTCTCATCGTAATTTTCATCATACTCTGCACCCATAGCTGTCAGTATTCTGTCTGCTACATCACAGACTTCCTCCTGTCGCCAGTGCATATCTGTACGGTAATAATCATCAGCGTGTAGCAAATCGTATATTTCAATCGGTGTCGCAAAAGGCAGTGCATTGCTCATATAAGAGAAAAATTCTTGGTATTCGCCTTCTTTATCGGCGAGATACTTGTATTTATCAGGAATAAGCACAAAATAGCAAGCGTTGTTTTTAAGATGTTCTTCGTATATGCGAGTAAAAAGCTTTACAGCGTAGTCCGCCATATAAGGGTTGAGCGGCTCGGTTATCTCAACTAAATGCTCGTCTATCAACACGATTTCGTCAACATTCTTATCGGCAGTTTTCTCATCTGTTATGACCACAAACACGCACGACAAGACCAACATCGCAAAGCATAACATCAACGTCAAAAAACGTTTCATACTCATCCCTCCTTGTACAGCAAAAATAAAAATTCAGCACAGCAAATATGCTATGCTGAATATAAATTGTTATTCAAAATCGTCTTCAAAGTCGTCGCCGATAACAACCATTTGATCTTCTGGTGCTTCTTCACCGGTAACAACGCCACCTTCGCTGTCTTTGGAATCTTCAAAGCTATCAGGTGTCATGATAACAATGACCTTGTCGCCGTCGCTTTCAACAACGAGTTCATCAGCTTCTGTGCAGATGTTCCAGTTGAGGTCAGCGTTATCTTTAAGATTGTTTTTGAAATCGTTGACATCAGTGTCGTCTGACAAATCAAAAACATATCCGATGAACGGAATAGTGCCGATAGCTGGCCCGAACATAACACCCTCGTCAAAGCCTTTTATCTCGGCATCACCAAAGCCAGTGAGCACACCCTCTTCAACAGGCATAGTAGCTGGCATAAATTCGATAACAGGGTTTTGTAAAAGTGTATCCGCAATTTCCTGAGGTGTTTTGTCAGCATTTTCTTTGAAATCAAACATCAGTGGTTCAGCCACATCGCCGTAACCACAAGCAGTCAGTGATAAAACCATCAGTATAGAAAGTAAAAGCGCAAAAATCTTTTTCATATTATCTCTCCTTAGTTTGATATGTTTATTATAACTGCTTTCAACAAATTTTACAACCACGTAGACACAGATTTCAAAAAATGTTCACTAATAACAAAACCGCCTGAATCACAGACGGTTTATGAGCAAAATGGTATGGCGGTGGGATACGATTCCCACTTTTCAATCGCCTGCGTGTGAATGCAGGTTACGCCATCTTTGCAAAAAACAGATACAAGTTCACACGCAGTACTGTTTTCAGCCTGGCACCCCCTACGCGAATCGAACGCATAACTAATCCTTAGGAGGGATTTATTATATCCATTTAACTAAGGGGGCGTATTAGAATTTTATGTACTTTTATTTTAAATACGCAGGGCGATTATTGAAACCGCCCTGCGTTATTTTCTTATAAGGAATTTTTATTGCTTACGTTTTGTTCTCTTAAAGAATTATACAGGATGAATCATATTCTCTTTGTCGAGTTTGTCACCGTTGATGCCACACTGGGTGTTTCTGCGCTTTTCGAAAAAGTCGAGTGCGACTTTCTGGAACATACCATATGATAATACGTCTTCTTCCTGCTCAATCCACTCAGGGATTTCTGCACGGAGTTTTTCGAGCTCCGGCTCGAGGAGGTCTGCAGGACGACAATCAACAGGTTCCATATCGCCGATGATCTTCTTTCTAAACTCTGGGTCGATAGGCATTGGTGTTGTACCGTATTTGCCGGCTACCATATCCTTGAACTCTTTTGTACACATCTTGTAGCGCTCGCCTGTGATAACATTGAACACAGCCTGTGTGCCAACAATCTGTGATGTTGGAGTAACAAGTGGTGGATAACCTGAGTCTTCACGAACTCGTGGTACTTCAGCGAGAACTTCAGAAAGCTGGTCTTCCTTGCCAGCCTGTTTGAGCTGTGACAGAAGGTTAGACAGCATACCGCCAGGTACCTGATAGATAAGAGCGTTAGCATCTGTTGCGAGCATCTTCTGGTCAAGAAGGCCTGACTCGATGTACTTAGCTCTGAGAGTCATGAAGTAATCTCTGATATCTGTGAGCTCTTCGAGCTTGATACCTGTGTCGTACTGACTACCCATGAGAGCCGCTACCATTGACTCGGTAGGTGCGTGTGATGTACCAAGAGCGAGTGGTGAGATAGCTGTGTCGATCATATCAACGCCTGCTTCAACACCCTTTAAAAGACACATAGAAGCAAGACCTGATGTGTAGTGTGTGTGGAGCTGAATAGGAAGATCAACTTCAGCTTTGATAGCCTTAACAAGGCTTTCTGTGTTGTATGGTGTTAAGAGTGCTGCCATATCCTTGATACAGATAGAATCCGCACCTGCATCAGCAATACGCTTAGCATACTCAACGTAGTATTCGTCAGTGAATACAGGGCCTGTTGTGTAAGAGATAGCAACCTGTGCGTGAGCACCCTCTTTTTTAGCTGCTTTGATAGCAGTTTCGAGGTTTTTGATATCATTTAACGCATCGAAGATACGGATGATATCAATACCGTTAGCAACTGAACGCTGTACAAAATACTCAAGCACGTCGTCAGCATAGTGACGGTAGCCGAGCATATTCTGACCACGGAACAACATCTGGAGCTTTGTGTTCTTGCAGTGGTCACGGATAGTGCGAAGTCTTTGCCATGGATCTTCATTCAGAAAACGAAGACAGCTGTCAAATGTAGCACCGCCCCAACACTCGAGTGAGTAAAAGCCAGCCTTGTCCATTTTATCAAGAATAGGAAGCATCTCGTCGAGTGTCATACGTGTAGCAATCAAAGACTGATGAGCATCACGCAGAGCAGTTTCTGTAATCTTAATCTGTTTTGCCATAATAACTCACCTTTGATTATGATAATGTAACGAGTGTCTGACCTGAGTCAACTGACTCGCCTTTGTTTACGTTTACTGTAGCAACTGTACCATCGTTTGGAGCTTTGATTTCGTTTTCCATCTTCATAGCTTCGAGTACTACGAGCACGTCGCCACTCTTTACAGCCTGTCCTGCAGTAACATTTACTGAGAGAATAGTACCAGGCATTGGAGATGGAACAGGCTTAGCATCAGCAGGAGCTGCTGGAGCAGGAGCGGCAGTAGGAGCTGGAGCAGGTGCAGCAGCAGGAGCAGCAGGTGCAGCTGGAGCAACAGCTACAGGAGCCATAGCGCCGTTTACTTCTTCTACCTGAACATCGTATGTTGTACCGTTTACGGTGATTCTGAGATTTTTCATAGTAATTACCCTTTCTTATATGTCAAGTGTATTGTTTATCAGATTGTGCTGTGCTTTTTAGGCAGAGTTTCCACACGCTTTGATGAAAGCATCTGGAGTGCTTGAGAAACTTTTGCTCTAAGCTGCGCTTTATCCACTACGTCATCAACATAGCCACATAAAGCAGCGTTAAATGCTGTGAGCTCACGCTGAGCAAAAGCTTGAGCTGCCTTATCCTGTTCTTCTACAGGAACCTTCATACCCTCTTCGTCCATAATAAATGCGAGAGCTTTTGGATTTACAGGAGAGATAACTGCACCATCAAGTGCAAATCTCATATCAGCGTTTGCAGACTCACCCGCAAGTGCGATATATACAGAACCTACTGCAGTACCGCTGATAACAGCAATCTTAGCAGTAGTAGCTTCAGCGTAAGCAGAAGTAACCTTAGCGGCACTCTTAATACCACTAAAGCCCTTTGAATCCGCAACTGTGACAACAGGAATTGAATATGCGTCACAGAAACGTACGAACTTAGCAATTTTCTGAGCTGACTTGCAGTCGATAACTTCGCCCCAAGTCTCTACAAAACCAACAACCTCACCTTCAACTCTACCAAAAGAAGTGCAAGCGTTGTCGCCAAACTTTTCGTTGACATCACAGAATGAATCTGCATCAGCAATAGAGCATACAACACACTCTTCGTCAAAGTCAGGTGCAACTGCATCGTCAGCAGGAGCAACGTCCAAGTTATTTGATGGGAAGAATGTGATAAGGTCTCTTGCTTTTTCGATAGCTGCGTCTTTATCCTCGCAAACTACATTTGCTATACCGTGTTCAGCGTTATAATCAGCTGAAGAGTTATCCCCTGCTACATCGATAGAAAGCTCTGCGTCTTTTGTCATGATCAAGAAATCAGCAGTTGACGCAATCAAAGCAGATGTGCCTAAGCAAGTACCAACTACTACTGAAAGCTGTGGTACTACACCTGAGATAGCTGAAGCTCTGCCTAAAATCTCGCCATATGATGCAAGCAGGTCATTTTTCTGCTCGAGTCTTCCACCACAGCTGTCATAAAAACCAACAACCGGAGAACCAGTGTTCTTAGCAAGATCGTAAAGCCTTGAGATTTTTTTAGCCTGAGCTTTACTCATTGCACCACTCATAACATCAGAGTTCTGTGCAAATGCATAAACAGGAACGCCCATTACGGTACCGTAACCTGTCACAGCTTCTGCAAAATCACTTCCGCTCTTTAAAAGTGCATCAGTTTCACAAAAGCTACCGTCATCGAAAAATTTGTTCAAAATATCGATACCGGATGTTTTGTTGAGCTCTTCACGAGCTTGAGAAACATTTGAAAATCTCATATCATTTCCTCCTATAATATGATAAATAACATCCTAAATTTCGTCATTATATAGTATATCTCAAATACCAGAAAAATACAAGAAAAAAAGTGTGCAAAATCAATTTTTGCACACTTTGAATAACTGTTGAAGATTTATTGTTAAATAATTGTCATTTTCAGCAAACGAGAACTTTTTAAGCAATGGATAAAATTCTTTTTTAGAACATTGAATATAGAAACAGGAATGGTTCATAGCATATGAGCCAAGGCTGCGGAGAAGTGCATCGGCAGTCAGCAAATCTTCAGCCCCATTCTCATCTGCATAATAGACTTCAAACCCTACGATATGCAAAACATAGCCTATCTGCTCAAACGCTATGTAACCCTTTTCAACGCCATCGTTTTTACACATAAGTATGGTTGCGTTATCGCTATGACATCTTTTCAAAACTTCTTTATCTTCTGTTATGTTTATAGTAAGCATTTTGTACCTCTATATCATTATATTATCTTGAGTTTTTTGTAGGGTTAGGGTCGTGCGACAGACGCTTTACTTCATCTGCGGATAAATCACGATACATTCCCTGTTTTAGTCCGCCGAGTTTTACTGTACCGACAGCAATACGCTTTAATCGCGCTACTTCTAAACCTAAAGACTCGCACATACGTCTTATCTGGCGGTTTCTGCCTTCACGCAATACAATCTCGAGTACCACTCTGCCCTCTTGCTTTGTGACAACACGCACTTGAGCGGGAGCGGTTTTTCTGCCATCAAGTACAATACCTGTCTGGAGTTTTTCGACCTGCTCTTCATTGATAGATGGGCGAACAGTTACTCTGTAAACTTTATTGATGTGTTTTTTAGGGTGCATAATATGATTTGCAAAATCACCGTCATTTGTGAGCAACAGCATACCTTCACTATCTCTATCAAGTCGACCTATCGGATACACACGCTCCTCAATATCTTCGATGAGTTCAGCGATACACTTTCTGCCACGCTCGTCATTCATAGTGGTAACGTAGCCACGAGGCTTGTTGAGCATAATATAGCGATACTTTGGCTTTGCGGCAGCTGTGACACGCTTGCCTTTTACATATACTTTGTCGCTGTATGGATCAACCTTGTCGCCGATAACAGCCACTTTTCCGTTGACCTTGACCTGGCCTTTTTTGATGAGCTCTTCGCATTTTCTGCGAGAATCCACACCGCAGTCAGCTAGCATTTTTTGTAGTCTTACAAGTTCTTTTTTCATATATTCCTCCACTTTCAAAATGAAAGGTCATTTAAAAAATTTTTTGAAGATGCTGAAAAAACTTTTATCTTCTTTGAGTGCGACATTTTCTGCACAGTACAGGGCGTTTTGGGCGATGATATCGCCATTTTTTGTGTATATGACTGTGCCCATAAAGTCGCCTTTTTTTATAGGAGCATATAAAAACGGTGGTATATAAACCGTGCGTTTTATATCTTCTTTTTCTTTTATTTCAACTACTGTGTTCTTAGTCTTTTCGCAGTATAAAGGCACAACGTCCACATCAGAACCCACAACATTTACGGTAAAATGCTCATCGCTGTCATCTGTATCCACACCGCAAAAACGTTCAAAACCATATTCAAACATAGCTATGTGATCATTCCAATCGGACGGTGCATTAAGTGTTACACAAACAAGTGTAAGTCCGTCTTTGTATGACGCCGAAACAAGACATCGTCCAGCGCTTTTTGTAAATCCTGTTTTTCCGCCAATACAGTGCTCGTACAGAGAAAGCAGGCGGTTGTGATTCTGATATGTAACCTGCTTTTGCGGAGTCAAAAAATCAACTGTCATCGACTTGTTTTTTGTTATTTCACAAAAATTCTCGTTCTCTAGAGCCTCAGCCATGAGGTACGCCATATCAAGAGCAGTTGAATAGTGATTTTCGTCATCGAGCCCGCTGGGTGTGACAAAATGAGTGTTCTTCATACCGATTTCTTTAGCTCTCTCGTTCATCAGCTCTGCAAACTGAGGTACACTTCCGCCTATCGTTATCGCTACGGCGTTTGATGCATCGTTGCCGGATGCCATCATCATACCAACTGCTAAATCAGACAGATGCACGGTATCTCCTACTTTTAAGTACATCGAACTTCCTTCTGCTATCATAGACTCAGAAAATTTAACAAGTCTATCATTTTTTCCGCTTTCTTCAAGCGTCAGAAGGGTTGTCATTATCTTAGTAGTAGACGCCATCTTCATTTTGCTTTCAGCATTTTTGGACAGCAAAACCGTATCGTTTTCGACACAATAAAGCACATAAGCCTGTGCCGATAAAGATAACTCTTTCGCACAGGCTGTAGCATTCGATGTAATAACTAAGACGCAAAATACCAATAGTAAAGAAACTGCTTTTTTCATAACACCACCACTGGATTATATGAAAAAGCGACTTAGTTTATACTATTAGATTTCAAACTCATCGATGTCCTTATCAAGGTCAGAAACATCGATATCATCTTTCTTATCTTTCTTAAAATACTCCGAAACCTTATCAAACATATCAGGCACCATACCTACAATACGATCAACAGCACCGTCGTACTTTTCAATAGGAATGAGCTTAACATTACCGTTTGATACAGACAAAAATGCAACAGGGTTGATAGTAACACCTGCACCGCTACCACCACCAAAACATTCCTTATTATCACGCTTTGTAGGCAGGTCTGAACCACCGGACGCAAATCCGTATGAAACCTTTGATACAGGAATGATTGTAGTACCGTCAGGTGTAGTGATAGGATCACCGATGATGGTATTAACATCAATCATTTCTTTGATTTTTCTCATAGTAGTGTCCATAAGTGAATTGATTGGATGGTCGCTCATAGTAATTCTCCTTTATCTCTTATATCTGATAATAAACAACTTGTACAATACTTTTATTGCGTATTTGAGCACATAAGCTACTCTGATATAAAAACACACATCAGCTTTGACTGAAGCTTTTGCCTCATCATCAAAATCAGGTGTAACCATTACATTATATCCGTCGCACTTAGCTGTACCGCAGATAACTGAAACCGCACTGTAAAAAGCACCGCATATTCTACCATACTTGAGGGCTGTATCAGCAGCATCATCACCAACAATCGTGACATTGATATCAAAACGCTCTATAACAACTTTTTCGAAAAGTCCTTTCAGCGTTGATGTGACAAGCTTAGACAGCTCCACTACTGCGGATATAAGTCCTTCGACACCTCTTCTGTCGTTCAGCTTTTTAAGGTAAGACGGTTTTTTGGGCTTTTTGTTTTTAGTTTCTTTTTTCTTTTTCGGAATTTTCTTTTTCTGTTTTTCCTGCTTTTTCGATTGCTTTTTCTGCATAGGTAGTAATGTAAATGTCAGAAAAAGCACCTTTAGTTTTAAGAAAAATGCATCTGTGTAAGAGGCTTTGAATTCGAGCTTTACAAAACACAAAAGCGTAAAAAGCAGAACTAAGAAAAGAAATATATACAAAGCAATCACTTGCTCACCTCTTTAGTCAGCAGTTGCCTGTTCTATAATATCACCGACAGTTGCAGTGATCGTATCATCGTCCGCAACCTTATCAGATTCTGCTGACACATCTTGCGCATTTTCGCCCTCAAAAATAGACAGCTGAGAATCATCTTCGAGCGCATTCTCGTCAGGATTTTGCTGTTTTTGCGGAAGCGGTGGAAGCTCATCGATAGATGAAATCGAAAAGCAACGCAGGAAGTTCTCAGTAGTGCCATACAAAAGTGGACGACCGGGAAGTTCGAGTCTGCCTTTTTCTTCAATCAGATCTTTTGTTGTGAGTGAGCCGATAACACCGCTACAGTCAACACCTCGAACCTGTTCGATGAATGACTTTGTAACAGGCTGGTTGTATGCAACAACAGCGAGCACTTCCATCGCTGCTTGTGAAAGTGGCACATTTCTTCTTAAATCCATAGCTGTACGAATCTGTGGTGCATATGCTTTTTTTGAAACCATCTGATAGCTTTTATCAAGTCTGATAACGTTAATACCACGATCAGATTCTTCGTACTCTTTGCATAGCTCAAGTGCAAAATCATTTGCCTGCTTTTCTGTTATCTCCAGAGTCTGGGCAAGTCTTGAGGCAGGGACAGATGTACCTGACGCAAAAAGTATTGCCTCAATGGCTGCTTTATATTCTTCTCTTGTCATCACTTATCCCTCTCAATCATAGAAACCTTAGCGCTGTCACCGTTACCATCAATAACAACTCGCTTACCTTTTACGAGCTCAAGCACTGCAAGGAAGGTAGCGACCAGCTCGCTCTTCTCTTTGCTTGCAACGAAAAGCTCTTTATATGTAACAGTTTTTCCGTGCCAAAGGCGTCGCATAACATGAATGATACGTGAGCTAACAGACACGATTTTTTTAGAAACAATACCCGCAAACGCATCTCTCGGCGGTGGAAGTCTGCGTTTTCCTCTACCGACAGCACCTACATACGCAAGTGCGATATCATTAGGCTGATGAATACGGTTGTAGGTTAAATCAAATTCAACAGGAGACGGTTCTTTTGAGAAAGTATCAAACGACACAAGCGGTGCAAGCATTTTCGCAACCTTTCTGCACTCCTGATACTCAAGCAACTGACCTGTGAGTTCTTTTTTGAGTTCTTCGGCTTCTTCTTCGTATTTTGGCAACAGCATAACTGATTTGATATACACAAGCCGGGATGCCATCTCCAAAAACTCAGAAGCTATATCCATATCTTCCTCCTGCATCGCAGTAATCTGCTCCATATACTGTGAAAGCAGTTCTTCGATACAGATGTCGTAGATGTCTATTTTATTTTTAGTAATAAGGCTCAGCAAAAGATCAAGCGGACCCTCAAAAGCCTCGAATTTATACGTAAGAGCTGTGTTTTCATCAGCTACTGTTGTGTCAGTAGTGTCAGGCAACAAAAGTCCGTCGATATTCTGTTTTTCGGCCATTTTGAGCCCTCCCCTCTTTTTATCCTACAATAAGTTTGAACGGCAATGCACAAATAAAATTAACAAAACCCATAAGTCCTGACTGCAAAATGGACAGCGGTATATCAAGTACGCCGATAAACAACAGTACAATAAGTATCATAGAAAAAGCCTGTTGATACTGATATATTTTATACACCCATCTGTCAGGTAAAACTGCAAAAAGTATCTTTGAGCCATCAAGCGGTGGAATCGGAATCAGGTTAAATACAGCGAGCGAGCAGTTAATCACAACATAGTACTGCAAAAACATCATAACATACGAGCCCACTGTAGTCACAGCAAAACCCGGAGCTAAATACACAAGTGCAAAAAAGACTAAGCCTCCGACAATACCGGCAACGATGTTCGCAGCAGGACCTGCCAGTGCTACTATCGCCATACCAACCTTCGGATTTTTGAAGTTTCTGTCATCAACCGGCACCGGCTTTGCCCAACCAAAACCGAAAAGAAGTAAGCAAAGTGCTCCCATATAGTCAATATGCGACAGCGGATTTAGTGACAAGCGACCACGATACTTGATAGATGTGTCGCCCAAGAGAGATGCTACCCAGGCATGTGCCCACTCATGAAAAGGCAACACCAAAAATATAATCATAAGTATAGCTAAAATGTGGATAACAATAGAGAAAAAATCTCCGCTACCACGAAACAGCGCAATAAGTTCACTAAACAATTTATATTTCCTCCAAAATGGCAAACTGCCACTTATAATTAGACATCATATATTATACAATATATAGTCACAAAAAACAAGTAAAAAAGAAATTTGCAAAAAGGTATTGCATTTTTATTTGTTTTCTGTTATTATGGACAAGTTGACAAAGCATTTTGTAAAATCTACAAGGAGGTGTGGGAAAATGGCAAAATGTGATTTCTGTGGTAAGGATGTTAAGTTCGGCATCAAGGTTTCTCACTCACACAGACGTTCTAACAGAACATGGAAACCAAACGTACAGCGCGTTAAGGCTATCGTTGATGGTTCTCCAAAGAGAGTGCATGCTTGCACACGTTGCTTACGTTCAGGTAAGGTAACAAGAGCTATCTAAGTAAAGATGAAAGTTGAGTCTCCGTAAATACGGAGACTTTTTTCATTTTGTCACAAGCAATAAATCTTTTTGCAACAAAAAAACGGCGCACCGCTTTGGTACGCCGTTTTAGTTTTTATTCAGTAGTTAATCTAGGAAAACTTAGATTTCTACACACTCAGCCTTGAGGTCAGCTGGAAGATCAGCTTCTGCAGAACTGATGAGCATTGTGATGTTAGCCTGAGCTTCTTCTGAGAGAGCGTCGAGCTTTTCAACAAACTCTGCGATACCTTCAACACCTTCTGTACAAATCTTGAAAGTTGAATCAACGAAAATGTCAGTAACATCGTAGTTACCTGCACAGATACCGCTGATAAAACCTAAAAGCATGTTGTAGCCTTTGATGCCGTAAACGTCTGTATCAATAAGTCTTGCTTTGTGAGTTACGTCATAAGTGAGCTTAGCGCCTTTCTCAATAACAACTACGTTGCCCTGAGACTTTGCAACTGCCTCGTTAGCAAGCTGGATAAGTTTTTTTGTTTTGCCTGAGCCTTTTTTACCAATAATTAATGTTACCATAATTATATAGCCTCCTGTGTTTAAAATAAAGATGGATTACTGTAATCTTGCTTCGAGCTGTGCTTTCGCATCCTCGTAGCCCGGCTTGCCTAAAAGTGCAAACATGTTCTTCTTGTAGCTTTCTACGCCCGGCTGGTTGAACGGATTAACACCGAGTAAATAGCCGGAAATAGCACAAGCTTTTTCGAAGAAATAAACGAGATAGCCAAGCTCGTATTCGCTCATTTCAGCAACGTTCAACACAACGTTAGGTACACCACCGTCGTTGTGAGCAAGCACTGTGCCCTCAAAAGCTTTTCTGTTGACAAAGTCCATTGTCTTGCCGGAAAGGAAGTTGAGACCGTCTACGTTCTCTTCGTCAGTGCCAAGAGTGATTTCTTTCTTGCACTTATCAAAAAGAACAACTGTTTCAAAGAGATTACGTCTTCCGTCTTGAATATACTGACCCATAGAGTGCAAGTCTGTTGAGAAGATTACACTTGCAGGGAAAATACCTTTGTTATCTTTACCTTCTGATTCACCATAAAGTTGCTTGAACCATTCGTTCATCATAGTAAAGCCAGGCTCATATGAAACGAGCACCTCAGTAGACTTACCCTTGCGATACAAAATGTTGCGGATAGCAGCGTATTTGTAGCAGTCATTTGTCATAAGATCAGCGTTATCAAACTCATCCTGAGCTGCTTTTGCACCACTCATAAGAGCATCGATATCAGCACCTGATACTGCAATCGGCAAAAGGCCAACTGCTGTAAGCACTGAGTATCTGCCACCGACATCATCAGGAACTACGAATGTCTCGTATCCTTCTTTGTCAGCAAGTTGTTTTAAAGTACCCTTTTCTTTATCTGTAGTACAGTAGATACGCTCTTTAGCGCCTTCTTTACCGTACTTTTTCTCGAGCAACTCGCGGAATACTCTAAAAGCGATAGCAGGCTCTGTAGTAGTACCTGACTTAGAAATCATGTTGATAGAAACGTCCTTGCCCTCACAGATCTCTAAAAGTTCAGCAAGCGCTGTAGAGCTGATAGAATTACCAGCATAGTAGATCTGAGGTGTGTCTTTTGCAAGAGCGTTGTAGTTAGGTGACTTAATGAACTCGATCGCAGCACGAGCGCCTAAGTATGATCCGCCGATACCGATAACTACAAATACGTCGGTGTCTTTCTTGATCTTTTCGGCAGCAGCCTTAATGCGTGCAAACTCGTCTTTGTCATAATCGGTAGGCAGTGTAAGCCAGCCGATAAAATCGTTACCGAGTCCCTCACCTGTGTGGAGTGCTTCGTGGGCAGCTTTGACCTGAGTAGCAATACCTGCGTATTCGTCAGCGCTCACAAAGCCAGCTAAATGTTTATCACTGAGTGTTGTTGGCATTAGTGATCCTCCTTTTGATATTTCCGTAAAAGAAATATAACCGTCTATGGTTATATTATTGGGACTATTATACAATATATTGAGTTTTTTTGCAAGGGATATTGCTCTTTCTTTACCTATTATATGTAACGATTTTCACAGTGAAATTTTGTGCAATCTGTCACCAATCAAAAGTTGCTTTTACATTCATTCACATCGCAACTAGTGCATTCATGAGCTCAAAAAACACCGCTTTAAAAGTCATTTTTTCAACTTCTTTGCTAGTTACCACATCAAACACAGACACCTTTTCATCATCTAATGTATATGTCAGTGTGCCTACCTTCTGTCCTTTTTCCACCGGTGCATCTATGGATTCTTTCAGCTTAACGCTTTGTTCTACCCTTTCTTTACTCCCCTTTGCTACAACCATATTAGTAATGCCTTTGCATTCTACGTTTACGCTTTTTTGCATACCGTTTTTAACTTCTATCTCTTTGAGTTCACTTTTCTTTGCATCAAACTTCAGTATCTCGTAATTTGCAAAACCGAAGTCAAGCAAAGCTGCGGCATCCTTAAAACGCTCTGTACCGGTAGTTGCACCCAGCACTACCCCCACCAGTGACATAGAGTTACGTTGTGCTGTAGCACTGATACACGAACCCGCATCTCCTGTTGTGCCGGTTTTGAGTCCAGTAATACCGTCGTACGACTTGAGCAGTTTGTTCGTATTCACTATCTGGGTTTCACCATCTCTTAAAGTATCGATCCAGATTGTGGTGTACTCAAAAATCTTTTCGTGTTTTATCAGCTCTGCAGACATCAAGGCTACATCAAACGCAGTTGTAAGATGACCCTCTTCATCAAGACCATTACAGTTTTTAAACACCGTGTTTTCCATACCAAGTTCTTTTGCACGAGTGTTCATAAGTGCAACGAAATCACTCTCAGATCCGCACAAATGCTCAGCCAAAGCTACTGCTGCATCGTTCGCTGACGCTACAGCTGTGGCTTTTATCATCTCGTCTACTGTCATCTGCTCACCGACTTCAAGCCATATATCAGAACCGCCCATCGACTTTGCATGTTGTGATGTTGTGACAACATCATCGTAGGCTATTTTGCCCTCTTCTATCGCTTCCATAACAAGCAAAAGTGTCATCACCTTAGTGATAGAAGCACACGCTCTTCGCTCGTGGGGATTTTTCTCATAAAGAATTTTAAGCGTAGTTGGTTCAATCAAGACTGCTGACGGTGATGTGATTTCTTCTTCAGTCAGTGCTGATGTACACAATGTACACATACTCAAAAACATTAACAGTACCAAAAAAATAGCGATAAATCTTTTTATAAACATAAAAACGCACCTCTTTCATTTACTACAAAAGTATGAAAAAGGTGCGTTTTCTATTCTTATTTTTAATCAATCAAACAAACTGCGTGTGCAGATATTCCCTCTCCACTTCCGGTAAAGCCCAAATGCTCTTCGGTAGTAGCTTTTACATTCACCTGACTTACATCGATTTTGCAGGTATAGGCAATATTTTCTCTCATATTGTCAATATACGGCTTGAGCTTTGGTGCTTGAGCAATAACAGTAGCATCAATATTAACTATCTTATAGCCTTCGTTTTTCAAAAGTTTCACAACTTCTCTGAGCAAAATCATACTGTCAGCATCTTTGAAACGCTCATCAGTATCAGGAAAATGATATCCGATATCGTGCAGAGCTGCAGCACCGAGCAATGCGTCCATAATAGCGTGGAGCAGTACGTCAGCATCAGAATGACCCAAGAGTCCCTTTTTGTACGGTATTTGCTCACCACCTAATATAAGCAGTCTATCTTCAACCAATTTGTGCACATCATAACCATGTCCAATCCTCATAATACGCCTCCTGTTATTTCTTTATTAGAATTCCAATTTAGAATTATAATCACTTTCTATTATCTAAAATCGCACTTGCCAAGCTAAGGTCAGTGACAGTAGTGAGTTTGATATTCTCGACACTGCCGAGTACTATCTCTACTTTCTCGCCTAGCGCTTCGACCATAGAACAATCATCAGTTACGCTGAGGTTATTCTTCACAGCGTTATCAATAGCTCTCAGATACAGTTCACGCTTAAAAACCTGTGGGGTCTGTACCGCACGCAAAGTTTCACGCACAGGGGTTGATAAAATAACATTGCTATCATCAACCACCTTGATAGTATCGGTAACGAAAGTACCGAGTGTCGCACCACCTGTTTCAAATGCGCACTCCACTACCCTTTTTATATCATCAGGAGTGATAAGTGGACGAGCTCCGTCGTGAATAGCAAAAAACTGGGCATCTTCCGTAGCCGCCATAACACCGTTTTTCACAGAATCGGCTCGTGTGACCCCTCCCGTGACGACAGCCTTTACTTTAGAAAATTTTTCAGCGATTTCATTTATGCTATCAATATCCTGCTGTCTGCACACGACAATTATCTCATCGATAATTTCACTGTTTTCAAAAGCAGAAAGCGTATGCTCGATAGTCGGTTTGCCATTTATTTTTATAAGTTGTTTTGAAATAGAAAGCCCCATTCGGGTTGAGTTTCCCGATGCGGCAATAATCGCACTGACAAATCTTTTCATACTGCACCTATAATTTTATCCGCAGCACAAAGGCACTGCGGATAATTTTTAAACCTGTTCTAAAGCCTGAGCGATATCAGCGATGATATCTTCTGCATCTTCGATACCGACAGACAATCTGATCATATTAGGCATAATACCTGCGTCAACAAGCTGCTGATCAGTAAGCTGACGGTGTGTTGTGGATGCCGGATGAAGCACGCAAGTACGAGCATCAGCCACGTGTACAACGATTTTTGCAAGTTTTAATGCTTCCATCATTTTAGCCGCTTCAGCTTTGCCACCCTTTACGCCGAAAGAGATTACACCACAAGTACCGTTTGGCATATACTTCTTTGCGAGATCGTAGTATTTGTTGTTTTCAAGTCCAGGGAAGTTCACCCAATCGACTTTGTCATTATTGATTAAGAACTCTGCTACCTTCTGAGCGTTTTCGCAGTGTCGAGCCATGCGCAGGTGGAGTGTCTCAAGACCCAAGTTCAATAAGAATGCGTTTTGGGGAGCCATCTGTGTGCCCAAGTCACGCATGAGGTGTACTCTTGCTTTTGCGATAAACGCAGCCTTGCCAAAATGCTCTGTGTATGTTACACCGTGATATGTCTCGTCTGGAGTTGTGAGCATAGGGAACTTACCGTTATTCCAGTCAAAGTTTCCGCTGTCAACGATACAACCGCCGAGTGCTACTGCGTGACCGTCCATATATTTTGATGTAGAGTGAACTATAATATCTGCACCCCACTCGAAAGGTCTGCAATTAACCGGAGTAGCAAAAGTGTTGTCAACAATCAGCGGACAACCGTGTGCGTGTGCGCATTTTGCGTAAAGCTCAAGGTCACACACATCGAGTGATGGGTTAGAAAGAGTTTCGGTGAAAACCGCACGTGTATTTTCTTTAAAAGCATTATTCAATTCTTCCTCAGTAGCTGCAGGGTCCACAAAAGTGAACTCAATGCCGAGGTCACGAAGCGTCTTATTAAAGAGGTTAAAAGTACCGCCATAGATAGCAGCAGCGCAGATAACATGATCGCCTGTTTTGCAGATATTTGTGATAGAAATAAGGGATGCAGCCTGTCCGGCTGATGTAAGCATAGCACCAACGCCACCTTCTAAAGCAGCTATCTTCTTTTCGACGCAGTCAAGGGTCGGGTTAGCAAGACGTGTGTAGAAAAATCCGTCAGCTTCTAAATCAAACAGCTTGCCCATAGTCTCGGCGCTGTCATAAGCAAAAGTTGTGCTCTGGTAAATAGGCAAAACTCTCGCCTCACCGTTTTTAGGTGTATATCCTGCCTGTACGCATAATGTGTTTATATTCATATAATCAACCTCCAAGTAAGTTCTTGATTAGTTCTAAAACATAGTCAGTGCCAAGCACCACAAGTGCTACCAAGATGATAAAAACAATAGCTGAAATCACCTTTACTGTTGTGCGTTTTGAGCTACTCATCTGAGAGTCTTCGTCTTCTTTGAGCTTTTCTTTGTATGCTTCTATGTCATCTTTAACCTGCTGTAAAATCTCTTCGTCAAGTCTTGGGTCAATCCCAACAGCAGCGATAACATCACAAGCCTTAGCAATAGCAGAGTAAGGCACCAGAATACCGATATTGAGCAGTTTTGCATCGTAACCCGTAACTATCTCGTTAGAAACGCCTTGTGGTCCGTACTGAGTCTCAACAAACGGAATCTTTGCGTCTTTTAAAGCACCGCATACCATATTGCGCTCTAAACCACCGATTACACACAAAAGCACAGGTTCATTGATGTCAGAAATCTCCTTGTATTTTTTATTACAATCTGTGCAAATAATATCTGCACCGCCATAAAGTTTCTTGCATTCTTTGCAAAATTTCATATTTAACACCTCGTTATCTGCATACTAAAACAGATAATATATATTTAAATATACCACACAAACAGAGGCTTTTCAATAACAAGTGCAAAAACTTTGACAAAAACAAAAGCTGAGCAGATATCTGCCCAGCTCAATTTATATTATTATTCGATTTTGGAAATATAAGGTAACTATCCACAATTCACCTGAACACCGGTTGGCTTTGAATACGGGATAGTCCCTGTTCTACGCACTGTGGTATAAGCTCAAAATGTGACACTAGAGAATTCGGCTTGTTTTCAGGGTCGTCCTGACTCATCGGCACGAAGAAAACGTTTTTTGTATTTAAAAGTCTGCCGATGTTTTGTGCCGATGCACCGAGCCCATCGTTAGTCGCTACACATAAAAGCAGTGGTTTGAGCACTCTAAGATGCGATTTCGCTGCCATTGTGACAGGTGTGTCGGTAATACCCTGACTGATTTTTCCGAGCGTGTTACCGGTACAAGGCGAAATAAGCAGCAAATCGCACATTTTCTTTGGTCCGATAGGCTCAGCCATACTAATGGAATTTACTATCTTCTTCTTTGTTATTTCCTCAATTTGAGATATGAAGTCTTTTGCTTTTCCAAAGCGAGTATCGGTAGAATACGCTGCTATTGACATAATAGGCAGTACATCGTAATTAAGGTCTATCAGATTTTTCATCTGCTCTATCGCTTTAGAAAAAGTACAGAAAGAACCGCACATCGCGTAGCCTATGCATTTTTTTGACACCTGTCATCCTCCTCAAGCATATTGGTAATCGTATTTTTTATAATTTCACCTGCAGTTTTTGGTGCCGCTTTCCCCGGCAGTGACAATGCGTGTATCGCACATATAGAGAGCCTTGAAGCGCTCTCAAAGTCCACCCCACCCGGAACTGATGCTAAATCTATCAAAATAGCGTTTTTCGCTATGTGGGACAAAAGTTTTGAGTCAAAAACAAGTGCAGGCACTGTATTAAAAATAATATCGAAGGGCTTTAGTGAATCAAGGTCTTTAGTTTGTACATACTCGCACTGCTTTGTGCTTATCCATGCAAGATCGCTCTTTTTTCGAGCGCTAACAGTGACTTTTGCGTTGAGTGCACAGAGCATATTGGTGAGCACTTTTCCTATCCTGCCATACCCGCAAACAAGACATTTACAACGACTTATGGTTCCTTCGTACTCACGCATAGCTATCTCAAGTGCACCCTCGGCGGTTGCTACTGCGTTATACACAGCGAACTCCTCACGGTCAGAATAATCATATATAAGGTCAGGATTCATCTTAGGAGAAAGTGCTAAAAGCTTATCCTTTTGACCACAAAAAATCTTTTTTCCAGAAAAAGCGGTGAGCAACGCATCTGTAAACATAATATCATCATTACTGAAAGGGGCGTTAATTTTGTCGCCTTTTACACACGGAAGCGGTAGCACAACAAACTCACTGCACAGTGCTGCTTCAAGCGGTGAAGTTATCTCGATATCACCAGTAGACTTGAGTTTTTCGAACCCACCCAAAGTCACTTTAAGACCATCGCTTAAAAAGGCATCAGCACAGTAAAGCTGACGTTTATCTCCACCGATTACGGCTACACTCTTATACATAAAACCCACCGCACCCTTCAAAATTATTACATACTTATTTTATGCCCTTTCTATTTAATGCGTGCAATAAAAAGAGCAGACAAGCTAACGCTCATCTGCTCTTCTAATCGATATTTTTATTTGCAGTTTTTGCAACTGTCTTTGCACATAAAGCTTGAACAGTCTGTGCACTCAACCTTAGTTGGGTTTTTTTCGTGTGTTGAAACCTGAATACTCTCGAGTGAGCAGTAGTTTTCTGTATCGTTGTGGTATCTGCAGCTATCTACTGTACAGCGAATACTGCGGTTTGCATAAGTGTTGTCCATTTTTTGTTCACCTCTAAAATTTTAAAGCAAGCATATCGCCTGCTTTGCATTTAGTATCACACTTTATCTTCTCATTATTCTTCACAAAATTTTCTTTTCAAAATAACATATACTGAGGTGATGATATGAATTACGTATTTTTGACTTTGCTTATATTTTTTGCAATAGTCGGAATATCACAGGTGGTGCTGTTTATAATGTACCGTTTTTGTAAAATCAAAGACGACAACGCAACCGTACTTGTTATTCCTCAAATCGACAAAAACTTTGATGTAGAGCTCACTATACGCAGTGTGATATCAAAAACAAGAATGCTACAAAGCTGTGGCATAAAAAACATAGTTTGCATAGACGATGATCTTGACTCTTACACAAAGGAAAAGCTCAGTCTTTTGCAAAAAGATTTTTCGTACTTAAGTGTTATGTCAAAAAAGGCTTTCAAAGAAAAAGCAGGGTTGTGATGCCCTGCTTTTTATATATTTGTTACTGTTCTTTACAGATAAGATAAATGAAATTTTTAGCGTGATGCATATATGTGAAACCGTTCACTCCTATTTCAACGTTTTTCAATAGTTTGCAATAAATTCCATTTTTATCCCCAAAAACTATATCTTTATTTTTAACAATATGTTATATTAGTAATCACACAGGATAAATTTCAATTATTATTATGATTTTTCTTTTAAGGAATTATTATGAACATAAATAAAAACAACGAGCTTTACGAACTATCAGGTCAGGTAGAGTCTATCGTATATCGTAATGAAGACAACGGATACACCGTAATTGAACTCGCAGGCGATGATGAGATGATCACCGCAGTGGGCACTATGCCACTGATAAGCGTCGGTGAGCACGTAAAGCTATATGGTACATATAAAAATCATCCATCGTACGGACAGCAGTTTTCTGCTACTGCCTGTGAGCGAAGTATGCCCGAAAACCTCGACGGCATACTCAAATACCTCTCGAGCGGTGCGATAAAAGGTATCGGTCCCGCTACTGCTCAAAGACTTGTCAAAGCTTTCGGCGCAGACACACTGTCAGTGCTCGAAAACGACCCCGTAAGAGTTTCTAAGCTCAAAGGTATATCACAGGAAAAAGCTCTTGATATCTGTCAGCAGTTAAAACAGGTTGTCGGCATCAGAGAACTAGTAGCGTATCTATCCGGTTTTAATATCGACGCCAAGTCGGCAGTTGCTATATGGAAATGTTTTGGAAACCAAGCGATACAGTATATCGAAGATAACCCGTATATTTTGTGTAACGAAAAACTTAGTATATCATTTGACACAGCAGACATCATCGCAAGGCACCAAAACCGTGCACAAGACGACAGATACAGAGTGCGTGCAGCGCTATGCCACGTACTCAATCATAACAAGCTAAACGGTCACACCTGCCTGCCTAAAGAAAAACTACTGCAGGTCACAGCAAGCTTGCTATCCTTAGAGCTCTGCTGTGTCGAAAGTGCACTGAAAGATATGCTCGAAGAAGGCTCACTGATATCAGAATATATTTCTGAAAAAGAATTTATCTTCACTTCTGCTATGCATCAAAGTGAAACCTATATATCCGCACGACTTCAGATGCTGATGCGTTTTCCTGCGATGAGAATCGAAGATGTCGATAAGAAAATCGAGCACATCGAGCAACGTGATAACATACAGTACGCTACACTCCAGAAAAAAGCAATAAAAGAAGCACTCACAAAAGGTATGCTGATACTCACAGGTGGTCCGGGCACCGGAAAAACCACCACACTCAACGCTATCATAAGACTGCTCAAAGAAAACGGACAGAAGGTATGTCTTGCTGCTCCGACAGGTCGAGCTGCACAGCGTATGAGTCAGGTGACTTCTGAAGAAGCAAAAACTATCCACAGGCTACTCGAAGTCAGCTTTGATATCGAGGACAAGCCTGTCTTTAAGAAAAACGAACACAACATGCTCAACTGTGACGCCATCATAGTTGACGAAGTTTCGATGGTTGACTGTGTGCTTTTTGAATCGCTGATGAAAGCACTTCCACTTTCGTGCAGACTTATTCTCGTCGGCGACTGTGACCAGCTACCATCTGTAGGTGCAGGCAATGTACTCTCGGATCTGATAGCATCAAACACCGTACCTGTTGTAGAGCTGAAAGAGATTTTTCGCCAATCTATGCAGAGCTTAATCGTCACAAATGCGCACAAAATCGTTTCTGGTGAGATGCCTAAGCTCAACGCTACCGACAATGACTTTTTCTTCATACAGAAAAACTCTATGGAAGAGTGCGCTGACACTATAGTTGACCTATGCACAAGAAGACTCAAAAACACCTACGGCTACTCGTGCCTGAGCGATATACAGATTCTCTCCCCTACAAAAAAAGGACCTTTAGGCACATTTGAGCTAAACCGTATGATACAAAGTATCGTAAACCCAAAAGACAGCTCGAAACGTGAGATAAACGTAAACTACTCCATCTTGCGTGAGGGCGACAAAGTTATGCAGCACAAAAACAACTATAACATCAACTGGGTCAAAGATAACGGTGAGTTTGGTGAAGGCATATTCAACGGTGACATCGGCATACTCGAAGAAGTCAACAACTCAGCAAGCTTCGTAAAAGTCCGCTTTGATGACAAGGTTGCTATGTATGACCAAGACTCCCTGGCTGATTTGGAACTTTCATACGCTTGTACTGTACACAAAAGTCAGGGTAACGAGTTCGAAGCAGTAGTTATGCCTGTGCACAGCTTTGCACCACAGCTGATGTATCGCAACCTGCTCTACACCGCAGTAACAAGAGCTAAAAAGATGCTCATTCTTGTCGGTGACCAATCAGCATTAAACCGTATGGTGCAAAACAACAAGCGCATACTACGCTTTTCAGGTCTTAAAGATTTTTTAATAAATGACTAGGTGAGATATGCAAAGTAAAGTAAAAAATTTTTATAACAACCTTTTGATATTCTTGTTTCCTGACAGATGTCCGTATTGCAAAAGAATAGTCGAAAAAGGCGAGTATGCATGTGACAGATGCAAAAGCGATATACCAAAAGTCGGAATATCCCAAGGAGTTATGGGTGGATACCGCTGTGCCGCACCGTTGCATTATCATGGAAGTTTCAGACGTGCAATACTGGGCTTTAAGTTTTTTGACAAAAAGCAGTACGCAAATCAGTTTGCTCAGCTTATGGAAAAAGAGGTTGAGCGTAGCTTTCCTGATATGATTTTTGACTATATCACGTATGTTCCGATGTACAAAAAAGATGAGAAAAAACGTGGATATAATCAAAGCGAACTGCTCGCAAAAGAGCTCTCAAATCAAATGGGCATTCCGTATGTAAAAACGCTTTCAAAGCCAAAGAAAACTCCACATCAACGAAACCTAAACGCAAATCAAAGGCGCAAAAACCTAAAAGGTGCTTTCAAATTAATCGACAAAAGTATTGTAGAAAACAAATCGATACTTCTACTTGATGATATTGTTACAACAGGCACAACCTTAGGCGAATGCTCGAAAACGCTACAAAAAGCAAATCCGTCGATGATTTGCTGTGTAACGCTACTTTCTACAGGGCATTTATATTAGCCTTGAAAAGAACAAGTGTCTGTTATATAATCTAAGAAACAAAGAACGATTCCCCACAGAAAGGTGGTAACTTTATGGATATTGCTTTAGATTTAGGTACCGGCAACACCAGAATATGCGTACAAGGTGACGGTAAAGTTATTGACCAACCGTCTGTTATATCATACGACAAAACAACTAACGAAATCCTGACTTTCGGCGAAGAAGCTTTTCAGATGCTCGGCAGAACGTCCAACAAAATCGATGTTGTTTTTCCGCTCGAATCATCTGTTATTGCACAGTCAGGTCTGGTCGAGGAGCTTGTCAACATATTTTTAGGAGAAGTATGCCAGAGCAAGGTTATTATGCCAAGAGTTCTTGCGTGCATCCCGGGTGAAATAACCGAGGTTGAAAAACGAGCTATCGTCAACGCTATTTCTAGCTTCGGTGTAAGACGTGTTCTACTTTTAGAATCAGCAAAAGCTGCTGCCTTTGGCAGTGACAAGGATATTATGAGCCCACACGGTACTATGGTAGTCGATATGGGTGCGGGTAGCGTCGATATCGCAGTACTCACACTAGGTGGTGTATCAGTCGGCAAAACCATCAAATGTGCCGGCAACGCTATGGACAACGAAATCATCAAATACGCTCGTCGTCGTCACAACCTTATCATCGGAAAAGCTATGGCTAAGAGCTGCAAGGAAGCTATCGGCACAGTGATGTACGAAGATGAAGAAAAAACCTTCCGCTTAAAAGGCCGTGACGCTGTGCGTGGTCTGCCGAAATGGGTTGACGTAACATCAAGCGAAATCATGGATGTTATCTTTGATATAGCAAAAGATATTGCTATTGCTATTGCAGACGTACTCGAAGATACTCCTCCGGAACTGCTTTCCGATATACATACAGATGGTATCACGATTTCAGGTGGTCTGAGTAAGCTAAGCGGTATGAAAGACCTTATCGAAAACGCAACCAACATCAAAGTTGATGTAGCTACTGATCCATCTGATTGTGTAGTCAGAGGACTGTACAAAGCTATCGACTATATCGATGAGGCTGAAGCACAGAAAAACAGCCTTAACCCTCTGATGATGGTATATTAAACAAAAAGAAAACAGCGGTGATTATCCACCGCTGTTTTTATTTTTATTCTCTACGCAGACTCTGGAATTTGTAAAGCACAGACATAACGAGTTTTTGCGGAACAAGTCGCAGCAAGAACGGAACGAATTTAACAATTCCAGGTAGAATGATAAGCTTTCCTTTGAGAGCTTTGTCAACAGCGAGCTTCGCAACAAACGGACTGCTGACTCCGCTTATGAGGAACTTGACATTCGCAACATCAAAAAACTCTGTGTTAATAGGTCCCGGACACAGTGCAGACACCTTCACCTTGCTACCTTTTTTCTTCAGTTCTTTATAGATAGCTTGGGTGAGTCGAAGCACATAGTTCTTCGTAGCATAATATGTAGCTAAAAGCGGACCGGGCATAAATCCTGCGATAGATGCAACATTCAGGATAGTACCGCTGTCACGCTTCACAAAATCTTTGAGATACAGCTTTGTCAGTACGTGAAGTGCTTTGACATTTGTGTCAACCATCATAAGCTCTGTGTCAAGGTCAGTATCCACAAAGTCACCAGCCAGACCAAAACCTGCGTTGTTGATGAGCATATCGATTTCAACGCCCTTAGTTTCCTCATACACTCTCTTGCACTCATCTGTTTTTGAAAGGTCTGCTGTGATGCATTTTACATCGACCCCACTGAGCTCTTCTTTGAGTTCTTGCAAGCGGTCAGCTCTTCGTGCTACAACTACCAGATCATAACCTTTTTGTGCCAGATATCGTGCCATATCTCGACCTATACCTGATGATGCACCTGTAATTAAAGCTCTCATAATATCACCTTTATTTCCCATCTGTATTTTTCTAAATCGACGCATCCGTCAACAACTTCTACGCCTTCGCTTTTTAGCAACCTTATCTGTTCGTTTTCGCCTCCGAAAACAAACGCCTTTGCAACATACCCCTCACGGTTGACCACTCTGTGACAAGGTATCTTGCTCCTGTCAGGATTATTGTGCAAAGCATAGCCCACGACTCTTGCCCATCGGGGGTTTCCTGCAAGCATTGCTACCTGACCATAGGTTGCTACTTTACCCTTTGGTATCTGGCTGACGACGTCATAAATTTTATCAAACGTGCTCTCCACATAATCACCTTTTTTAATATCTTACTATAGTTTATCACAAATACACAAAAAATAAAAGGGAGTTTTTGCACTCCCCTTTTATTATCAAAAAGTAAAATCACCTATGAATATACATTCGTGACATTTCTTCTTCGCCATCTCCCAGAGCAAGGCAGTAAAATTCCCAACCATAGCGTTCATAAAACGAAGTGTGATCTGTGAGCAGGTACAGTGTATCCACACCGAGCGCTCTCATATCTTTCACTACAAAATCAAGAAGTGCACCAGCAACACCTTGTCCTCTGTGTTTCTCTTCTACATATACAGCACAGATGTTAGGAGATAAATCAGGGCGGTTATGAAAATCGTTTTCGATAACACCCAGACCACCGATAATTTTTCTATCCATCACAGTGATATACCACTGTGGCACAGCGTTCGTGCCTTCTATACAGTCGTTCATACTGTCAAGGTACGCTTGCTTTGGTATGCCCCACATTTTGTTAAACCAAGTGGCACTCTCTTCAATCATTCCAGCATTTTCTCTGATTTTCAAAATTTCATAATTTATATCCATTTTTCAGCAACTAAACCTTTCTTCTTTTTCTTATCGGTACTTTGTAGGTGGTGCTCTCACCACTATCGTTATAAACTTCGTAGCTTGTGATATATCCGTTCTCGTCATAGAAAAAGCGATATGTTTCAACGCTTAAAAGACAGCCTGTTCTTTCGATTCTTCTAAGAACCTTTTTTGCATTAGCTTTGAAAGCATCGTGCTCTTTCATATCATTTATCATACGTTTTGTTGCATCAACGTTTCTCTTATCACCATCACAGTTGAAGGTGACGACAGTGTCTATCCCCTTGTCAGAATACGTATATCTCTCCTGATAAACAGTGGAAAATACATCTTTGTCGGGATATCCTTCAGTAAAACTGTTGATTCTTCCCTCTTTGTCATATTCACAAAAAGCAACGCTTTCTATCTCAATATCCGATTCAAATTTACTTATGCTTATTATCGTAACGGTGTTTTTATTATACTCAAAAACAGAATAGTATGTAAATTCAACAAAATCTTTCGGCATTATTTTGTCAACAATGAGCAACCTGCCACTTTTATCAAAGCAGTATCTGTGTGTGGGTTTTGACAGTTTTGAACGTTTTTTATGCAGTTTCCCACGAGACATATTGCCTATAATCAAATCCACCACAGGGCTCGGATGATGATATCCAAAAGATATATTAGAGCCTGAACAAAACTCCTCATAATTGACTTTGCTATTGAGTGTTTCGTATAAGTCATCGTAGCTTTTCATATCATCAATGATGTAAGTGTTGAATTTTTCGCAGTACTTTTCAAACTCTGAGATTATATCTTTTTCAGTAAGCATATTTACTCCTTTTCAAGCAAGCACACAGACTCTACGTGTGCTGTGCGTGGAAAAAGATCCACAGGTGTTATTTCTTTTACGGAATAATCATTCTCTTCAAACTGTTTCAAATCTCTGCCTAAAGTCGCAGGGTCACACGATACATAGACCACACGAGTTGGATTCATCTGAGCGATAGTATCAATGAGCTTTTCGGTCAGTCCTTTTCGTGGTGGATCGACTACAATAACGTCAGGAGTAATCCCCTCTCGCTTCAACTTGAGTGCCGCCTCTTCAGCGTCCGAACAGATAAAGCGAGCGTTTTCTATGCCATTATTTTTTGCATTCTTGTTGGCATTTTCAATCGCCTTGTCAATAATCTCGACACCGATGAGTTCTTTGCACTCTTTTGCCATAGAAAGCCCGATTGTACCCGTACCGCAATAAAGGTCCATAAGTACTTCATCACCATGCAGGTGGGCATATTCTCTCGCTTTTTCATACAGACGCTGAGCCTGCACTCGGTTGACCTGATAAAACGCAAGCGGTGACAGCTCAAAAGTGAGGTCACACAGCACATCAGTGATAGCTTCTTTGCCGAAAACCACAATATTTTCATATCCTAAGATAACATTTGTTTTAGATTTGTTGACGTTTATGACAATGCTTTTTACTTCAGAGTATTTTTCTATAATAGAATTAAACAACTCTTCCTGATGCTCAAAGCTCTTACCATTTACTACAACACAGACCATAACTTCGTTTGTACATTCACCTATGCGAAGATAAAGATGGCGTATTTTTCCGCTGTGCTTTTCTTCGTTATAAATAAGATAAGGGTACTTCGTGACAAACTCTTTAAAGGTAGCCGAAATCCGTGTGAAAATATCAGGTGACAAAAGGCAGTCTGAGCACGGTGCTATGCGGTGGCTGTGCTTGCTATAAAAGCCCATCTCAACCTCACCGTTTTTGTTAAGTCCCACAGGGATCTGGGCTTTGTTTCTGTAGCGGTCAATGCGAACATCATCAGCACCTATAATGGTTTTGACTTTTGCGCCGTCTACTTTTCCGATACGAGTAACAGCGTCATATACTTTCTTTTGTTTTATTCTAAGCTCAGCTTCGTACTTTAAATGTCGATACACACATCCGCCACAACGAGTAGACACCTCGCATTGTGGCTCAACTCTGTCACTTGAGCTTTCAACAATCTGCTCGATTTTGCCATAGCACAAGTTCTTTTTGACTTTCAAGATACGTACATCACAGACATCACCCACTGCAGTGTCAGGCACAAATACAACAGTACCGTCGTCGCACTTTCCTACACCACTTCCGTCAGCAGTCATATCTACTATATGGAGTCTTATAATATCATTTTTGTTCACAGTATCAATCCTTTTGTTGTTTACACTAAAAATTATACAGTAACAGGGAAGTTTATTTTTCTATATAATAAAAAAGTAGTAACAAAATTGAAATAGGTATTTATTTTTTTTGTAGAAAACATTATAATACATATGTATTTGGAATTTTTGAGGGGCAATAAATATGAATTACGACAATTTGCTTGATAATATTAAGAAAATCCACTTTATCGGAATCGGCGGTTCAGGTATGTGTCCACTGGCTGAGATTTTGCACAGCGAGGGGTTTGAGCTCACAGGCTCTGACTGCAACGAGGGCGACACACTTGAGCGTATCAAAAGCTACGGTATCCCTGTATATATGGGTCACAAGGCTGAAAACATTGGTGACACTGAGCTTGTCGTATATACAGCAGCTGTTAAAATGGACAATCCGGAGCTAATAGAAGCAAAGAGCAGAAATATTCCATGCATTGAGCGTTCTATTATGCTGGGTATAGTGACTCGTCGCTACAACCGCTCTATCGCAGTATCAGGTACTCACGGAAAAACTTCAACAACCGCTATGCTGTCACAGGTACTTATCGGATCCGGTTTTGATCCATCTGCTATCATCGGTGGCAAACTACCATTCTTGGGTGGTAACTCTTATGTCGGCAAATCAGACATCATCGTGTGTGAAGCTTGTGAATATGTTGACACTTTCTTAGAGCTCACACCATACATTTCTATCATATTGAATGTTGATGCTGACCATCTTGACTATTTCAAGGATCTTGACCACATCAAACAGTCTTTCAACAAATTTGCAAAACAGACCACAGGTGCTCTTGTTATCAACGGTGACGACGAAAATACACTTGATGCTGTAAAAGATGTAAAGCTTCCTAAAGTCACTTTTGGTTTCAAAGATACTAACGACTACTACGCTGCAAATCTCACAACACAAGGTGCGTATTCAAAGTTCGATTTTATGAACAAAGGCGAAAAGCTGTGCGAAATCGAGCTTGTTGTTCCAGGCACTCACAACACATACAACGCTCTCGCTGCAGCTGCAACAGCGGCATATTTGGGTGCAACTCCTAAGGAAATCGCAGAACATCTGCACAAATTCACCGGTGTTCACAGACGTTTTGAGATACTGGGCAAACCTCAAGGTATCACAGTAGCAGACGACTTTGCTCATCATCCAACAGAACTCACAACCACTTTGAAAGCTGCAATGAACATGGGTTTTAACACTGTTTGGGCGGTTTTCCAGCCACACACTTTCTCTCGTACTGCGATGTTACTCGACGACTTTGCGACAGCACTTTCTATCCCTGACAAAGCTATCATTTCAGAGATACTTCCTGTTCGAGAAACAAACACATACAACATATACAACACTGATTTAGGTGCAAAGGTAGAAGGCTCAAAGTGTATCGATACCTTTGAAGACATCACAAAGTACATTTGCGAAAACGCAAAGGAAGGCGATTTGGTCCTCACTATGGGTGGCGGCAATGTCTATATGTGTGCAAATATGATACTTAAAGCTCTTTCAACAGAAGAATAAATAAACTAGCAAAACAAAAGGCAGTTCAGTTGAACTGCCTTTTATTTTTATGCAAACGGGTTAAAAATATCATCATTGTTTTGCTGTGCTTTCATATCTTCTTGTGGTATATACTCTTCAAGTGTGAGCTCCACAGTAGCCGTTCTGCCACCTCGCTCAAGCTCGAATTTCACTTTATCTGAGACTTTCTTTTCGTCAAGCGCCTCTTCCACATCCGAAGATGAAGTTATTTCTTTTGAGTCTACTGAAACTATACGATCGCCCTGCTGGATGCCTGCTTTGTATGCAGCTGAATCGAAGCTTACTGAGTAAACATAGCAACCCTCTTGTGCATTACCGTAGTAGTACATAGAATACATAGAGTTAGTAAGATCAATGAGCTCCATACCAACAGATACTCTGCCTCTTACGTAACCGTATTCTTTTAAGTCGTCCAATATATCGATAACATCGTTTATAGGAATAGCAAAGCCCAAGCCTTCTATCTCTTCACCCGAGGATTTTGCAACAACAACGCCGACCAACGCACCCTGACCGTCGAACAAACCGCCACCTGAGTTGCCCGGGTTGATAGCAGTGTCAGTCTGTAAAAGGTTCATAGTTTCTTCGTCGATAACAACATCACGGTCAAGAGCAGAAATAATACCGTCTGTTACAGTTCCGCCGAGCTGCCCGAGAGGGTTACCGATAGCAACAGCTTTGTCGCCGACTTTGAGCTTGTCAGAATCGCCGAAAGTAGCTGCTTTGAGTCCTGTAGCCTCAACCTTGAGCAAAGCTACGTCAACAATGCTGTCAGTACCAACAAGCTTTGCTTCGTACGATGTTTTATCTCTCAAAGTTACTGTGATTGACGTAGCACCCTCGATAACGTGGTTGTTAGTAACAATATAACCGTCGCTCGAGATAATAACACCTGAGCCTGCACCCTGTGAAATGTACTGACCATAGAAAGAATTGGTAGTCATAACTTCGGTTGTGATTTCAACTACAGTGTCAGCTACTTCTTCAGTAATTTGTGATGTTGGCTTGTCGCTGAGTTGTTCTGCAGTTTCTTCGTCAATGTCAACTTTGTTGATTACCATAGCACCGTTTGTGGAAATCTCAGCATCTGCTACTTTCAGCTTTGTATAAAGCATAGCTCCACCAAAACCGATGCCGGATGAAAGCAACACACAAAGTATGAGCATAAATGCAACAAAGCCCTTTGATACACCTTTCTTTTCTTTCTTTGGTTTTATAGGTGGGTTGTAGCTGTACGGATTAGTCTGCTGTGTATTGTACTGAGGAGTGCTATACTGTGGAGCAGTGTACTGCGGTGATGACTGCTGTGATGCACTATATTGTGGCTGAGAGTACGGTGAGCTCCACTGTGCACTGCTGTACGAGTTATCGTCAGCTACACTACGTGTGTTTTGAACATTGACATCATCTGTAGCAAAGGCATCATCGCTGCCCTGTGCTTTCTTATAGTGATATTCACCATCAACTATTGGCTGTTGTGAAGTTTCAAAATTGTTTTCGACCTTTTCTTCTTTTCCATTTTCTTCGTTGCTAAATAAATCGTTATTAAAATCAGACATAAATATACCTCCAATGTATTTTAAAGTATATACCAAAATTTATATTTGTACAATACTATTATCTGTTGTACAAGATGATTATAAAGTCGTGTTCTGACAGTTATTTGATGAAAAATTTAACAAATCTTGAACATAAAATGAGCCCTCCGTGAACGGAAGGCTCGTTTTTTACTCTTATAGTATATCAGATTACTGAAACAACAAATACAACAACAATAATAAGTGGAAGTACATATTTCATGTATGGCATAACCCATGTTGGAAACTTAGCACCCTTACCTGTGTTGACTTCGTTGAGGAAGTTTTTAGGACCCCATCCGTAGCGTGTAGTACAGAATGCAACATATACTAAGCTACCGAGTGGCAACAACCATTTTGAAACAATGGTATCTTCAAGATCCATGAACACCTGACCAAAGACTTTTACATCTGCCCAGATGTTGTTTGAAAGTATAGCCGGCAAACAAAGCACCATCATAAGTGCAATGTTGATAAGACAAACTGTCCATCTCTTGAGCTTTGTGAGCTCCAACCAGAAAGAAACGATGTTCTCGAAAACAGCAATAACAGTTGAAAAAGCTGCAAACACCATAAACAGGAAAAAGAGTATTCCAACAATGCGTCCACCAGGCATCTGGTTGAAAATAGATGAAAGTGTAGTGAACAAGAAGCCTGCTCCTACTGTACCTGCATCTGCTGTCTGGCCACCGTTGTATGTAAAGCAAGCAGGGAAAACGATAAGACCTGACATAATAGCTACAAATGTATCGAGTGAGATAATTGTAGTAGCTTCGCCCAGAAGTCTTCTGTCTTTTCCGATATAGCTACCGAAAATAGCAACAGAACCGATACCGATTGAAAGTGTGAAGAAAGCCTGTCCCATAGCAGCAGAAATAACAGTACCGACACCGGCTTCTTTCATCTTAGCAAAGTCAGGCACTAAATAGAACTTAAGACCTTCAGCAGCATTTGAAAGTGTACATGAATAAACCGCAAGACCTACCAAAAGTGCCAAAAGAGCTACCATCATAACCTTTGTGATACGCTCAACACCCTTTTGAAGACCCAAAGCACAAACACCAAAGCACAGGATAATAACACCGAATGTCGCAAAAATGTTAAGTGACGGATTGCTAACAACACCGCCAAACACTTCGCCGAGTGCCGAAGCATCTTTGATACCAACGATAGAACCGTTGAGATACTTGCCTAAATATACAACCATCCAGCAAGAAATAGTACAGTAGAACATCATCAGCAGATAGTTGCCGGCAACACCAACGTATTTCATAAGATGCCACTTCTGCTTAGGTTTTTCGAGCACATCAAAAGATGTAGCAATACTACGCTGACTGGCACGACCTACAGCAAGCTCAGCCACCATAACAGGTAAGCCTAAAAGCAGTAAGAACGCAATGTAAATAAGCACGAAAGCCGCACCACCATATGCACCGGTGATGATAGGAAAACGATATACGTTACCAAGACCGATAGCACAGCCTGCGGAAATCAAAATAAAGCCCAAACGTGAGCCAAACTTTTCTCTTTGCATAATACACCTCTCATTTTTATTAAGATACAATAAATATATCAAAAAGCACATGTTTTGGTCAAGTGCTTTTTATACAAACTTAGTGTCAACAACTTCTATTTCGACTTCATTTTCATATGCTTTATAAAGCTTGAACTCACCTTCACGCAAATCAGACGAAATATAGACCTTGTCTTTATTTTTGCTGAGTATGATAAAGCTGTAGCTTTCACCCGTACTATCTTTGTGAGTTTTTATATACTCAAGCGTATTATCAATTCCCAAAACATAAAAAGCTGTGGACAGTGCGTCACCGTACACTCCATCATTTGTTATGAGTGTAACAGATGAAATATCACTGTCTGACGGTCTTGCAGTATTTGGGTCAATGATGTGATGATAACGATTTGAATCTTCTTCAAAAAAGCGTTGATATGCACCTGATGTCACAGTAAACGGAGTTTTTGTATAAAACTTCGCAAAGACGTCTCCTGTATCTGGATACTCCACTCCTATCTCCCAGCCATCATTATTTTCGTCACTGTTATACACAACGACCATGCCACCTAAGTTAATAAGCCCTTTGTCAATGTTTTGCTCTTGCATTACAGAACGTACACAATTTGCGATATATCCTTTTGCTATACCGCCCAAATCTATGTTCATACCGTTCTTTATAGTGACGAAGTTATCATCACTTACGCTGATATTTTCAAATCCAACAAAGTTTAAGATATCTTTCAGCTCGTTATCGTCAGGGACTTTATACTCCTTTGTATCAAAGCCCCATAGCTTCACAATCGGATAGACAGATATATCAAAAGCACCGTCACAGCTCTTCGAAATATCAAGTGAAATCCTGATAAGCTCTGCGGTCTCTGCATTCACCTTGACCTTTTCACCCTTTGAGTTGTTGATATTATATATATCGGAATCAGGCTTTGTGGCACTGAGCAAATTTTCCAGTCGTGTTATCTCATCTTTGCATTTTTCTATTGTATCTGTAGCTAAAGCTATGTCATTGTCAGTAATCTTGAAAGTGATGATAGTATCAAGTGCGAACATCTCATCAGTAATTTCGTTTTGACCATAACACGCACAAAGAGGTGATACCACCAGCAAAAGCATAAAAATAGCACATAGCAGTTTTTTCATTACTATTCCCCTTTTGCCCTACGCTCTGCGTTGTGTTTATCAATAACCATCTGTATATATGGCAAGACCTCAAACCCCATTTTTTCGTAAAGTCGCTTTGCCTTTTCGTTGTCTTCTTCAACTTCTATTCGATATCGTGCGGCAGGGATGTTCTCTTTCATATACTGGAAAAACTGTGTGCCCATACCACGATTTCTGTACTCAGGGTCGATGTAGATTTCTTCAACAGTGACCGAAATACCACCGGCTTCCTGTGAAAAAGTGCGTGAAAGCATAGCAAATCCACATGGTTCACCGCCGCACTCAAATATATAGCACCACACATAGTCATCACTGCGCATAAACTCATCAAAAGTGATTTTGTAGTTTTCTTTTGGGACCGGTGCATTAACTACTCCAGAATTATAAAAAATATCCGCATATTTGTAATAAAGCTCACGATCAGCTTCTGTGATTCTTCTAATCATTATATCACGCTCCAAATTTTATTTTAGCACAACAATATCAAAAAGAAAAGCGCAACATTTACTGCACAATACTATTGTACTACTCGACATTTTATGATATCATTAATATGTATATCTATGATTTTGTGAGGAGATACAAAATGAGCACTAAAAGCAATCTGCAACTAAACGGTTTTTTCAAAAAACTCAACGATTCTTTTCTGTCTTTAGAGCGTATTGTTGCGGCATTTTTCACATCGTTTATGCTTTCAAATGTGGTACAGATGCTAAACAACAAGCTTTTCTATGAACTAGAATCGTACTACAACTCTATAAACTTCTTTGTATTTTGGTTTATCACTATAGTAGGCACAACAGCCTTGTGCGTTTTGACTTACTATGCAAAGTTCTCGTCGCTAATACCAAGGTCACTTTTGTTTTCTAGCACGTTGCTGAGTATTATGTTTTCTTCAGCACTAAATGAAAAAAACGCATACTTTATGCTAGGACTTGGGTTAGTTGACTTTATCGTTATTTTGTGGCTATCAAAAGACGACAAGCTCGAGCTTTCTAAAATCAACATAAGCCATAAGATATGTTTCATTGTTGCAGTAGCGTTGTTTTTATTCACAAGTATATTCTTCTCTTACTACACTTCACTGAGATACCAGAACTTCCATAACGCTACATTCGACTTTGGTATTTTTGCTCAGATGTTCGAAAACATGGCTACAACAGGTGCACCGCTGACTACTGTTGAGCGATCTGTTGAGATGAGTCATTTTGGTGTGCATTTCTCCCCTATCTTCTATCTTCTTCTACCGGGATACATGATATTCAGGTCACCTATCTATCTCATCTGTGCACAGAGTATTTTTGTAGCGCTAGGTGTTTTCCCTGTTTATCTCATCTGCAAAAAGCTGGGCCTTTCAGGCAAAGTGACTCTTGCGTTCGAATTCATCTACGCTTTTTATCCTTGTCTTTTCAACGGATGCTTCTATGACTTCCACGAAAACAAGTTCTTAACGACTATTATATTGTTCTTGCTCTACTTTATAATTTGCGAAAAGCGTGTACCGATTATTGTTTTCTCACTGCTGTTACTTATGGTGAAAGAAGACGCTGCTATCTATCTTATCGTTATCGCACTTTATGTTTTAATAAACAAAAAACAATACATAAATGGTTCATTGATACTTTCTATGGCTGTTGTCTACTTTGTTATTGCTAACAAAGTTGTTGCGGCACTGGGCTCAGAAGGCGTTATGATGTGGCGTTTGTCCGACTACTTTGTGAATGGCGAAGAAGGCTACTTCTCAGTCTTCAAGAGCATATTGTTCGATGTTGGTTATCTCATCAAAATGATGTTTTCTGCGGAAAAATTCCCATTCATTATCTGGATGTTTTTGCCACTTGCTTTTGCACCATTTATGCAAAAGCAGATATCTACACTCATTCTTTTGCTACCTATCATACCAATCAATATGATGCAGTCATGGCAGTATCAGTACGATATTGATTACCAGTACACCTATGGTGTTGCTGCACTCATCATTTTCTGTGCTATCATTGCTATTGCTAATATGAAAGGTAATATCAGAAGGATTGCACTTTTGATGTCGCTGATTATGAGCTTTTCGTTAGCTGTACACGTATTAACTCCTAAGATAAACAACAACAAATACTACGAGGAACACTACGGTAATGTCACAGAAAGCATCGAAGAAGCTCTGCACGAGATTCCTGAAGATGCAAGTGTAACAGCTGACCACTATATTATGCCTCACCTGTATTTTATAAGAGAACTATACACTGTTCCTGACTACTATAAAAACATTGAACAAACCGACTATTTTGTAGTAAACACACGTAGCGCAGACAACACTGAAGAAATGAAAGCTGTTATGGGAAGCGACTACACTTTACAAAATCAGGTGGATTTTGTCCAGATATATAAACATAACTAATTTCGGTGATATTTATGAAAAAACAACTTTTACTATTATTTACTCTTATACTTATGATTTGTGTAGTGTGCACAGCGTGCTCAAGCACCAAAGAACCTACCGAAGAAACCTCTGCACACACTCTTCCACCAACGGAAGCTACCATAGCAGAGCCTGAATGGGTCGAGGTGGATTGTGACATTGCTTTGGTCGACAGTGATGGCGCTGTGGTTGTACCTGCTGTAGATTTTGAGACCTTTGCACTTGTTGGCACAAACGATGATGATAGCTATATCAAAATAAAACTCAACGATTCAGGATATATGAGTCTGATCGAATACACAAGCATCACAAGCAACACCTTCTACCTGTATTTAAACGGTGAAGAAATCGAAGAGATAACTTACGCTGACGATGTCCCAAATCCTATCGAATTAGGTCACGATATGAGCTATCAGGAATTGTGCGAACTTGCTACTACAATCAGAGGACTTTTCAACTGAAAATAAATGCTATGAAAAACAAAACTTTTAAAATTATACTCAAATCTGTACTGTCACTCTTGCTCGTTGTTGTTATAGCTCTTGCTTCATATGTCGCTTATCTTTTTATCGACTATGACAGGATTGAGGACGATATTGCTCTTAACATCACTGACAACACTCACGCCTTTGTACCTATAGAAAAAGAACTGAAAATCGTGTCGTACAACATCGGCTTTTGTGCTTACACACAAGATTTCAGTTTCTTCATGGACGGTGGCGAGATGAGTCGAGCAAAAAGCAAAGAAAGCGTCAATGAAGTTTTAGACGGTATTGACACTTTGCTGAAAAAAGAAGATGCTGAAATCGTGTTGCTCCAAGAAGTCGATGAAGATGCTGACCGCAGTCACCACGTCGATGAAAGAGCATTTCTCACCAAAAGTGCAACAGACTATGACTGCGTTTTTGCGACTAATTTTGACAGTGCTTATCTTTTTTATCCGTTTAACAAACCGCACGGAAAATCGCTGTCAGGACTCCTCACACTCAGTAAATTCGATATATACGAAAGCACAAGACGCTCACTACCGGTTGAAACTTCAGTTATGAAAATTGTTGATCTTGACAGATGTTACAGCGTTTCAAGGCTGAAAACACAAAGCGACAAGGAGCTGATACTATACACCGTGCATCTTTCAGCCTATACATCAGATGGCACAATAGCCACTGAGCAACTCAAAATGCTCACTGATGATATGGAAGCTGAGTATTCAAAAGGAAACTACATCATTTGCGGTGGAGATTTCAACAAAGACCTGTTACAAAACAGCGGAGAGATTTTCGGAGTATCGGGCGAAGAATACACTTGGGCACAGGCTTTTCCGACACAAACGCTTGAGGGTACAGGGCTTTCGCTCGTTGCACCATTTAATAAAGAAAATCCTGTTGCAACATGTCGCAACACCGATGAAGCATACAAAGAAGAAGGTCAGTTCAACGTAACTCTCGACGGATTCATCGTTTCTGATAACATCTCAGTGTCACACTCAGATGTTATTGACACTAAGTTTATGTACTCTGACCACAACCCTGTGTATATGAACTTCACACTTAAAAAATAGCTTTCAAATAAAACCACTTTCTAAAAGGTACTGATTTCATGAATGAAAACACCACACTTCAAAACAAGTCAACATACAATATGCGCAATGCAATGGTAAACTACTACCTGCTTGTTATGTTCACTTTTTTTGAACTATTTTTGACACACCAATACGCAAAGGCAAGAACAGATAAGTTCATCTTATTCATCGTGCTGAGCAGTGTACTCATAGTAAGCGTTGTTGCGATATCACTCACATACTATCTGGACAAAAACGCTCCACAAAAAAGCAAAGTCGTAGAATGTGTTCCTATATTCAAATTGTCTATAACGGACATCGCTGTGCTCTCTTTCTTTTTATGTGCTGTAATCACCACACTGATTTCCGACTACAAGCTTGACTCCCTTTTAGGCAAAGCCGGTCGTGACAATGGACTTGTACTCATCGCACTGTACACTGCAACATACTTTATAATATCCAGATTTTTCTACCTGAAAAACTACGTTTTCGCAGCTTTTCTTGTATTCGGTAGCATTATCTCACTTCTTGCTGTACTGCACTTCTTTTACATAGATCCACTTGGTATCATGGTAGGCTACTCACAAGAAGTCATCGAAGACTTCGGCACCACCATCGGCAACAAAAACACTATAGCTAGCTATATGTGTATTTTCCTGCCGGTTGCTATGATGATGTTTGTTGTTTACAAAGAGCACGCTATGAAGATACTTTCAGCGTTTGCTATCGCATTTGCTTACTGCGGTCTTTTGGTTGCAGGTTCCAACAGCGGATACATCGGACTTTTTGCTATGCTGTTTTTTATGATACTTGTGTGTGTCAGAAAAGCGGAATATATGAGGAACTTTATGCTTGCACTTACTATTATGCTAAGCTCAGGTGTAGCTCTAAGACTTTTTTCTCTGCTATTCAAGGACAAGTCAAAAGGGTTCGAGAAAATCGGCGAAAAGCTTGTGTACAGTAAAGCTGTTTTTGTTATCATTCTGGTATGTGCGATAATAACTTTCTTTCTCTACTATCTAAAGGAAAAAGAGTACATCAAAAACAAATGGCCTAAAAACATTCTTACCGTGATAGTAATATCTATCGGTGCAGTGATACTGGGTATTTGTGCTTACACTTTCTACTACTACACTTTTGTTGACAAAACTACTGACATTGGTCAGCTGTCACAGATATTCCGCTTTGATGACAGATGGGGTACCCACCGAGGCTTTATGTGGATAAAAGGTATGGAAGAATTCTTTAAATTCGACTTTTTCCACCAGCTTTTCGGTAGCGGTTGCGACACATTCTATCATGTATTTGAGCCACATTTTGCTGAGCTTTCGGCACGTTTCCATAACAGCTCAACCAACTGCATCCACAGCGAGTATCTCAACTACCTTATCACTCAAGGCTATTTAGGACTTTTGAGCTATCTCTTTATTATATTTGCAACTGTAATCAGAGCGTTCAAAATTTCTAAAGAAAACCGACTTGTGCTCGTGTTTGTGTTACCTGTTATTGCATACAGTGCACAGGCAGTTGTCAACATATACCAGCCTATCACAACACCATTCTTTTTCATTTTTATCTCGTTGTGTGAGTGCTTGTCAAGAAAATCAAACCCTGTAAACAAACTGGATTAAACATAGTAAAAGCCCACTCAAACGAGTGGGCTTTTTGCTTATTTTTTCTTAAAATCAGTGAGCGGTACTACTTTTCCGTCAGGGTACTCCACATCAACATTATTAAGCTGATTTTTGAAGTTAGAGCGAAACTGTGCGAGATACTCTTTGTAAAGTTCTTTTTGAAGCTTTTGTTCCTGCTCAGTCAGTCCTTGCTCACGCTTTTTCTTTGCAAGTTCGTTTATTTTCAAAATTAAATTCTGTGTCATATTGCACCTTCCTATCTATTACTATCAAGATAATTCTGGAGTATTATCGCAGCCGCTACGGTATCGACCTTCGCCTTGCGCTTTTTGCCTTTTACGTCACGCTGGGACAGATATCCGTGCGCTGTGATGGTAGTACCACGCTCGTCTTGCATAACGGTTTTTACTCCCGTCTTTTCGCTGAGTGACTGAGCAAACTCTCTGGCGTTTTGTGCACTTTCGCCTTCGCTACCATCCATATTTTTTGGAAGTCCTACTACAACGAGTCCGGCTTTTTCTCTTTGCACTACCTGTGCAACCTTTTCAAGTAAATTTTTTGGACTTTTTTCTTCTATCATATCAAGCGGTGACGCTAAAAAACCCATAGCATCGCTGATAGCAAGCCCTGTGCGAGCTTTGCCTAAATCAACTGAAATAATAACCATAAAATCTCCTTTGTTGTGCCAAAAGACTTTTATTTACACATATTTTAAAACGACTGTGACTACAGATAACGTTTTCTTCTTATATAAAGACAGGTCTTCTTTCTCTAAAGAATAGTCAGCCAAAGATGCGTTCACTTTATCAATATAACTAAAGAAATACTGTGGATATGAGTAAAACAGCTGATCCACTGCGTTATCATAAGAAAACTCTTTTGGGTCGATATAAAAGTGAAAATACTCTTCCTTTTTAGTCGCTGATGTGAGTAGACTGTCGATCACTTTTTCAGCTTCATAGTCAATCAGGTGTGCACTATTACGTACATAGTAGTTATACGCTGTGTTTGTGCTTTTTGGTATAAAGAAGTTTGATGTGAGAGCGTTATCATCACTGTCACCGCAAATCTCTTCTTCGCTCATCTGCGACCAAAGCTTTGAAAACTCGTGATCGACTCTAAGCTGTTCTTCGTTGATATTGAAATAGTCATATCGAAACGCTTTGTCAAGATTATCATCCCAGGTTGTATCAACATAATACCAGTCGCCATCAAGCACTACACAACTCCACATATGAAGTTCGTTCTGACTTTCACCGATGAGGTTGATGCATCTGATTCCGACACCGTGACAAAGAAGTTGGAACGCTCTTGAATAGCCCTCGCACACTGCAACGCCTTCTACCAGTGCACCGTAAGCATCAAAAGACTTGGCTTTTTCCACCGTAATAACATCATCTAAACCAATCGAGTCATCATACACACAGTTATCCAGAATATAATCGTGAATATAGAGCTCGAGCTGATACGGAGTGAGAGACTTTTCGAGATTTTTATAAAAATCATCGACTTTTGCTTTGAGCTCACTTGCTTGCTGCTGAACTTCTTTTGGGGATACTCGTGAGTACAGCTGTACTGCTGTGTAGTTCTGGTCTTCGCTGATAAGATATCCGAAAGTAGTTGATAACCAGAACACCTGAGGATTATCATCGGTGAGCGCTTTGATAGTCAGTCTTATCTGTGCCTGAGAAAGCTGTGCTTCTTCTAATATAACCTGCTTTGTCTTATACTCACCGTCGACATTTGCCTGCGGATAAACGTAATATACATTTTCTAAAAGCATTCTGTACAGCTCTCGCATTTTATCATTTTCAAGACAGCTGTACGAGTCCGTGCTTTTATACGCTGTGTAATGCTCACTGTATAAAAAGGCGGTATTTTCGATATGAGTATAGCCAAGGGACACATCTTCTGCAATACCCTTCGGCATTACAAGTGCGAATATGCTTTTTGAAATTTCATCAACTATTGCACAAGAAGAAAGTGTAAAACACAAAGAAAAGCACAGTATAAGTGCAACTATCTTTAATGTAAATCTTTTCATATCGACACCCCCTTCATATACTATTTCGATAGTGATATATATTATTCTCTGTAATCAATCGGTAGTGTTGCTACAGCATTCAAATCAAGCTGTGCGATGTTTGAGCTGAGATATTCATAATAGCCCTGTGAGCCAACCATAGCTGCATTATCTCCGCATAGAGATAAATCAGGCATATATAGTTTAAATGCGTTTAGCTCACATTCATGCTGGAGTTCACGTCGAAGCAGAGAGTTTGCTGATACGCCACCTGCTGTAACAAGAGTTGTAACTCCCAAATCTTTTGCAGCTTGAATAAAATTCTTGACAAGACAGTCAACAACCGCTTTTCTAAAACTTGCGCATACGTCTTCTTTAGGAACTTCTTCTCCTTTTTGCTCAAGATTATGAATTATGTTTATAACAGCAGTCTTGAGCCCTGAGAAGGAAAAATCGTACGGTGCATCGTCCACCTTAGGGTGAGGAAGCTTGAACGCATCAGCATCACCTTTTTCAGCAATCTTGTCGAGCATGATACCACCGGGATATGGGATCCCCATAGTGCGGGCAGCTTTGTCGAAGGCTTCACCTGCGGCATCATCACGGGTACGACCGATTATACGCATTTTTGTGTAGCTTTCAACCATTACGATGTGGCTATGACCACCGGACACTACAAGGCATAAAAATGGCGGTTTTAGTTCTTTGTGAGAAATATAATTAGCCGCTATGTGTGAGCGCAGGTGATGCACCGGCACAAGCGGTTTTTTTGTAGCAAGGGACAGACCTTTTGCAAAATTCACACCCACAAGCAGTGCTCCGATAAGTCCCGGTGCATGAGTCACAGCGATAGCATCAATATCTTCGAGTGTAGTCTGAGCCTCATACAAAGCTTCATTCACCACGCCACAAATCGACTCTGCGTGTCTTCTGGACGCTATCTCAGGCACAACACCACCGTAGAGCTTATGTTCCTCTACCTGTGAAGCTATCACGGAAGAGAGCACTTCTCGTCCGTCTTGTACTACTGCTGCGGCAGTTTCGTCACAGCTGCTTTCTATTGATAAAATTTTCATTTTATACTCCTTAAAGGTCAAAATACTTTGTCATCAACACAGCATCTTCACTAGGTTTGCTGTAGTAGTTTTTTCTCACTGCTACTTGTGTAAAACCTAAAGCGTCGTAAAGCTTGATAGCCCCCTCGTTTGATACACGCACCTCGAGTGTAATGAACGAGAGCTTTTGTTCACTAGCCACTTCGAATAGCTTATAAAACAGCTCTTTTGCAACACCGCTTCTGCGATGATTTTTATCCACTGCGATATCGAGCAAATTCCCCTCATCAAGCACAACATTCATCACACAGTAGCCGATGACTTTTTCATCTTCAAGTGCCACAAACACATACGAATTTTCTTTTTTGAGCTCGTCTTCAAATGATACTCTGCTCCATGGATGAGAGAAGCTGTTTTCTTCAATATCCAAAACAGCATCAAGGTGCTGCTCTTGCATTTTTCTTATAATCATAGTGTTTTTATAAGCTCTTCAATAGACTCTCTGAGGTCTTGAGCGCATTTTTTGTATTGAGCCATATCTGAGCCAAACGGATCAGCGATGCCGATTTCGATATCGTATTTATCAGTCGGTGCTTTTTGAAGCACACGTATCATATCATGTGGCACGCCCAAGCTCTCAACAAGAGTAGCCTGGTCATAGTTCATAGTTACAAACAAGTCGTAATTAGAGAGTTTAACGTTGGGCAAAAATCTCGCTTTGTGAGTAGTCAGGTCAAGCCCCAACTCTGCCATAGTATCAATGGCATTTTTTGCGGCGCTGAGTCCATCTACTGTTGCAACGCCGGCAGAAGAAGCGTGCATATCAAGATTTTTTTCACGACATATCTGATTAAAAATAGCTTCAGCCATAGGACTGCGACAGGTGTTTCCTGTACAAATAAAAAGTATGTTTTTCATATCATTAACCCTTTGCGTCGTACCATGTCTTGCCCACAGAAGCCTCTGCAACAAGCGGTACATTGAGCTTAACTGCATTTTCCATTTCTTCTTGCAAAATCATCGCAACCCGCATTGACTCAAAAGCGGGTGCTTCGACGATGAGCTCGTCGTGCACCTGTAAAATGAGTCGTGCACACAAGCCTTCTTCTTTGAGACGTTTATCAACACGCACCATAGCTATCTTTATGATATCTGCCGCTGTACCCTGGATAGGTGCATTTCGGGCAACTCGCTCACCAAATGCACGAGTCATGTGGTTTGATGCTGAAAGCTCCGGAAGGTATCTTCTACGACCAAAAGTAGTCTCAACGTAACCGTCGACTTTTGCACGCTCGATGATGTTCTTCATATACATATCAATACTTGAGTAGTGCTCAAGATACGATTTGATATAATTTGCAGCTTCTTTGTTAGTAACGCCGATGTCTTTAGCCAGCGAAAATGCACCGATACCGTAAACAATACCGAAGTTGACAGCTTTTGCACGGCTTCTCATAATCGGTGTAACCATAGAAAGAGGCATATCGAACACCTGGGATGCGGTGATAGAATGGATATCATCGTTATCAATAAATGCCTTGCACATATTCTCATCCCCTGAAATATGTGCAAGCACCCTTAGCTCAATCTGTGAATAGTCAGCATCAATCAGCACACAATCGTCCTTTGCCACAAAGAATCGTCTTAGCTCTCGTCCGAGCTCCGTTCGAACAGGAATGTTCTGCAGATTTGGTTCTGTGGAGCTGATACGTCCTGTGCGTGTTTCGGTCTGGTTGAATGATGAGTGGATTCTGCCATCTTCACGCACTACCTTAATGAGTGAGTCGCAGTATGTGGACTTGAGCTTTGCAAGTGTGCGATACTGCAAAATCATCGAGATGACAGGATGGTAATTCACAAGGCTTTCGAGTACATCAGCATTTGTGGAATAACCGCTTTTTGTCTTCTTCTTTGCAGGAAGACCGAGATCCTCAAAAAGAGCTACTGCGAGCTGTTTAGGAGAGTTGATATTAAACTCGTAGCCTATCTGAGTATATATTTCCTGCTGAAGATTTTCTACCTGTGCTGATATATCATCGCCATAGCGTTTGATACCGTCTACATCGACCATAAACCCGATGTTTTCCATCTTTGCCAGCACGTTTGCAAGCGGTATCTCAATATCACACAAAAGTGAACGCTGTGAAAACTCGTCAATTTTTTCTGATAGTTTTTCGCACAAGGCTGTCATCGCATACACTATTGCGTATTCTTTTTTATCTTCAGCTACTGAAGGCAGTACAATATCGTACTGTGCACACAGCTTTTCTAAATCGTAAGATGAAGCGTTGGGGTTTAGCAAGTAACCTGCTAAAGAGATATCAAAAATGAGGTTTTCTATCTCAAAGCCCTGTTTGTCTGCGAAAGAGAATAATTCTTTTGAAGAAAATACAAGTTTTTCAATCTTATTATCCTTCAATATATCGCACAAAAGCGAAGTATCATCACACACTACTACCTTTTCGCTGAGTACATACGCTGTATGAGTCGGTGTACGAGTGAGCACATCTTCTCCTTCAAAGTAGGTGTACAGACACAGCTTATTGCTGTTTTTTAGGTGCGTTTTAATTTCTTTTAAAGAACTTTCTCCATCAAATTCAAGCACTTGTACACAAAGAGGCTGTGACTCTTTTTCTTCAGAAAACGTATCATCAACCTCATCAAGACCGAGTTTTCCTATAAGCGAGAAAAGCTCAAGCTTAGCCATCATTTTTGATGCAAGTGCTCTGTCGCCTGAAGTTACAACATACTCGTCGAGGTTTGTATCAACCGGCGCAGAAAGGCAAATTTCGCCGAGCATTCGGCTGATAAGTGCATTTTCTTTGCTATCGATGAGCTTTTTACGCATATTATCTTTGATATCAAGCTCGTCAATATGGTCGTAGATATATTCTACCGTCTTGAACTTTTGAATAAGCTCAGTGGCACCTTTCGGGCCGACACCTGCTACACCCGGAATGTTATCGGAAGAGTCACCCTGAATAGCTTTAATCTCAATGAGTTCTTTTGGTGTAACACCGTATTCTTCGAGCACTGTATCAGGTGTGTATATCATAGTACCGTTGAGGTTTTTGGCTAAACGGACTGATACTTTGTCAGACACAAGCTGTAAACTATCTCTGTCTCCTGTCGCGATAACACATTCGTCCCCGTTTTTTTCACAAGACTTTGCGAGTGTGCCCAGAATATCGTCTGCTTCATATCCTTCACAGGTCACTATCTTATATCCCAAAGCACTAAGCAAATCTTTGAGTGGTTGAAGTTGCATATGGAGCTCTTCTGGCATACCTTTGCGGTTAGCTTTGTAGAGTGCATACGCCTCGTGCCTGAAAGTCTTTGCTTTTAAATCAAACGCAATCGCAACTCTGTCAGGGGTGGTATCTGCTTTTATTTTTTCAAGCATAGTCAAAAAACCGTAGATAGCGTTGGTGAACATACCGTCTTTTGTGGTGAGCGGTCTGATACCGTAAAACGCACGGTTTAATATCGAGTTTCCGTCTACTACTAAAAGTTTCATATCTTATACATCACTTCCACTGTTACACCGTCTCTACGGTATAGTCTTGGTACTCGTTTTGACACAGAGCACACTATCTCGTAGTTAATAGTATTGCCCCATGTTGCAACGTCATAGGCAGTAGGCTCGCCACCCTTACCGTTGCCAAACAGTACACACACGTTACCTATCTCTACACCCTCAATATCAGTGACATCAAGAAGTGTCTGGTCCATACATATTCTGCCGATAATTTTTGCTTTCTGACCTTTGATGTACATATAACCATCTTTTGCGAAAGCACGGATGTATCCGTCTGCATATCCAACAGGGACAGTTGCTATCTTCATATCTCTATCTGCTGTGAAAGTTCTTCCGTAGCTCACGGTGGTGCCTTTTTTTATTTCCTTTACATAAGACACCATCGTCTTGAGTCGCATAATAGGCTCAAGATCAAGTCGGTCCTTGAGCTTTTGGGATGGAGACAGTCCGTAGAGGATAATACCCGCACGCACCATATCAAGCTTCTTATCTATGTGATCGATGATAGCCCCTGAATTTGAACAATGAGTGATTTCAAAGGTAACACCGTGTTCTTTGAGCTTGTCCACAGTATAGCAAAAAGCATCATACTGCTTTTTGGTGTATTCATCACCGTCTTCACATTCATCAGCCACTGCAAAGTGAGTGAAAATTCCTTCAGAGATAAGGTAAGGAAGCTCGCAGGTGCTTTTTATTTCTTTGATAGAATATTCATCACGAGGAAATTCCTGACACATAAAGCCAAGTCTACTCATACCTGTGTCGCATTTGATGTGAATTTTACACTCTACGCCTGCTTTGATACATTCGTCAGAGAGCATTTTTGCGTAGTCAGCACCGTACACAGCCTGAGAGATATTGTGATTTGCTAGGTCTTGTGCTCTGTTTGCAGGAGTGTAGCCCAAAATAACGATAGGCTCTTTTATGCCTGCATCCCGAAGCTCCAATGCTTCGTCCAGATTAGACACAGCAAAATAATCCGCTTTGAGTTCGCTGTAGAGCTTTGCGAGCTCCACTGCACCGTGACCGTAACCGTCGGCTTTTATAACACAGCAGATTTTTGTGTCCTCTCCTATTTGATTTTTTATAGCGTGATAATTGTTAATGGCAGCATTCATATCAATTTCTGCCCAAAGTCTCCTGGTAAATATCACACATATCACCCCAGTTTACATATTCCATTATATTATAATATATATGTTTAAGCATTACAAGAGTTTTGAGTATTTTGGGCTATATAACCCGTTTTATCGCTGTATTACTTTAAATAAGTGAATTTTTTGTCGCATATTCACTTGATTTTAGGAATTTAATGTGCTAAAATGTCTACATATTTGTTTTTATAACATACTAAAATATGGAGGGAAACAAAATGACAGAAAAACAAATTATCATTCTTGTTGCTTTTGGCATGTATATGCTTATGATGATTCTCATCGGTGCATTAAGCTCAAAGAACAAGAACAACGAAGACTACTTCTTAGCAGGTAGAGGTCTAGGCAGCTGGACAGCAGCGCTGTCAGCTCAGGCTTCAGATATGAGCGGATGGCTCCTTATGGGTTTACCAGGTGCTATCTATCTTGCAGGCACAGGCGAAGTTTGGATTGCTATCGGTCTTTTAATCGGTACTGTCCTTAACTGGTATCTGGTAGCAAGACGCCTTAGAAAGTACACTATCGTATCAAACAACTCTTTAACTATCCCTAGTTTCTTTGAAAATCGTTTTCACGATAAATCGGGTGTTCTTAAAATCGTTGCTTCCGCTATCATTATTATCTTCTTTGCGGTTTACACAGCATCTGCATTTTCATCAGGCGCTAAGCTATTTGCTAACGTATTTGGCTCTGCCGATAACTCTGACACAATGTACCTAATCGGTCTTACAATCGCAACTATTGTTATCTTAGTTTACACATTTATGGGCGGTTTTAAGGCTGTATGCTACACTGACTTTATACAGGGTTTACTGATGCTTATTGCTATTTTGGCAGTTCCGATTATCGCATATATGGGTCTTACAGGTGAGTTTGGTAGCTTAACTGCAGCTCTCAACGCTCACGGTGTTACTGATGCACCTGGTTATTTAAGCCTTATGAAAGACGCTGAGGGCAATCCTATCTCAGCTATTTCTATTATTTCTAATCTTGGCTGGGCTCTGGGCTACTTCGGTATGCCACACATCTTAATCAGATTTATGGCTATCAAAAGTGATGCTGAGGTCAAAAAATCCAGAGTTATTGCTATCGTATGGGTTATCCTCTCACTCGGTGCTGCATCACTCTTAGGTATATTCGCTAGAGGCTTCCTCACAAATGATCTTGATGCTACAACAAGCGAAACTGTATTCATCAAATCTATTCTTCAGATTTTTGATGGCAACTTCGTTCTTATATTCATCGGCGGTATCTTCCTTTGTGGTATCCTGGCTGCTATTATGTCAACTGCTGATTCACAGCTTTTAGTTACTGCTTCTGCTGTATCAGAAGATATGTACAAAGGTGCTATCAACAAGAAGGCTTCTGACAAAAATGCTCTTTGGGTTGGTAAAATAGCAGTTGTAGTTGTTGCTATCATCGCTTACGCTATAGCTCTTGATCCTAACTCTTCTATTATGGGCCTTGTATCAAACGCATGGGCAGGTTTTGGTGCAGCGTTTGGTCCTATAGTACTTCTTGCGCTCTTCTGGAAGAGATTCAACCTTGCAGGTGCAGTAGCAGGTATGGCAACAGGTGCAGCTCTCGTTATCTTCTGGGAGTACATTCCTGTGGGTGGCGCAACACTCGCAGCTTCAACAGGCCTTTACTCACTCGTTGTTGGTTTCTTCTTGGCAGCACTCGTTGCTATTGTAGTTACACTTTGCACAAAGGCTCCATCAGCTGAAATTCAAGAAGAGTTTGAAAAGGTAAAAACTGTAGAAATTTAAATCTACAACTAATCACTATATATAGTATATATAACTATTATAAAACCGACGTCTATTAAGGCGTCGGTTTTTTGCTTTAGCTTTAATTTTCACGGTGAGAATATAGAAATACAAAACTGTAACTTTCACTTTAGCGCTTTAATACAAGCACTATATGTTGTGGTATATGGTATATACAACACAAAATTTTGTTATATTTCCTTAATGAAACTAAAACACTCTGTCAATGGATATATTGTACAAATAAAAACTTTTTTATCGTACAAAATACCGATTGATTTTACACTCTTTATCAGCTATACTATACAAGCACTTTTAGGGTCACCACAACATATGGTGGTTTTTGACCGATTTTGTAACAACTATGTAACTATAAGAGGGGGAGCAACTATGATCAACAAAATCGTAAAGCGTGACGGTAGAGCTGTTGACTTTGATCTGGAAAAAATCGCTCAAGCGATATACAAAGCAGCTCAGGCTATCGGTGGCAACGACTACACCGCAGCAAATGAACTTGCAGAAAAGGTATGTGAATATTTAGAAGCTGAGCAGGCGGGTAACACTCCTACTGTTGAGCACGTGCAGGATACAGTAGAAAAAGTTCTTATCGAAAATGGACACGCAAGAACTGCTAAAGAGTTCATCCTTTATCGTGCTGAACGTACAAGAGTACGTGAGATGAACACAAAGCTGATGAAAATATACGAAGATCTCACATTCATGTCTGCTAAAGACAACGACGTTAAGCGTGAAAACGCTAACATCGACGGTGACACCGCAATGGGTACTATGCTCAAATACGGCAGTGAGGGTGCTAAGCAGTTCTACGAGATGTACATCTTAAACCCTAAGCACGCTAAAGCTCACAGAAACGGTGATATCCACATCCACGATCTTGACTTCCTCACTCTGACAACCACTTGTTGTCAGATCGACCTTTTGAAGCTCTTCAAAGACGGTTTCTCAACAGGTCACGGTTTCATCCGCGAGCCTAACGATATCGCATCATATTCAGCTCTTGCTTGTATTGCTATCCAGTCTAACCAGAACGACCAGCACGGTGGTCAGTCGGTTCCTAACTTTGACTACTCTATGGCTCCTGGTGTTGCTAAGACATACAGAAAGCTTTACAGAAAGAATATCAGTCGTGCTATTGAACTAATCGAAGAGATTGATGATACTACATCTGCTATCACTGATATCTGTGATAAAGCAGAAGAGCTCTCAAACGACACACCGAAACTCGAAGCAGGCAAAGAGTATATGGCTAAAGAGCTTGAGTTGCTCATTGAGGCTTATGGTGAAAAGTCTGCGGGCAAAATCCAGCGTTTCGCTCTAAAGCACGCTGAAAAAGAAATCGATCGTGCTACATATCAGGCTATGGAAGCACTTGTTCATAATCTCAACACAATGCACTCTCGTGCAGGTGCCCAGATTCCATTCTCTTCTATCAACTACGGTACTGATACTTCACCAGAGGGCAGACTCGTTATCAAAAATGTTATGCTCGCTACAGAAAAGGGTCTTGGTAATTCTGAAACGCCTATCTTCCCTATCCACATCTTCAAGGTTAAAGAAGGCGTAAACTACAACCCGGGCGACCCTAACTATGATTTGTTCAAGCTCTCTTTCAGAGTTTCTGCAAAAAGACTCTTCCCTAACTACTCTTTCATCGACGCTCCATACAACCTCCAATACTACAAGGAAGGTCGTCCTGAAACAGAGATCGCTTACATGGGCTGTCGTACTCGTGTTATCGGTAATGTTCACGACAAAGAGCGTGAAATCACATATGGTAGAGGCAACTTAAGCTTTACATCTATCAACCTTCCTAGACTTGCTATCCTTTCAAACAAGAACGTTGACTTCTTCTTTGAACAGCTTGATAGAATGCTGGATTTAGTTATTGACCAGTTGCTCGAGAGATTTGAGATCCAGTGCCAAAAATGCGTTCGAAACTACCCATTCCTCATGGGTCAGGGCATCTGGATTGACTCTGACAAGCTCTCTATTGATGACGAAGTAAGAGATGTATTAAAGCACGGTACACTTTCTTGTGGTTTCATCGGTCTTGCAGAAACACTCAAAGCACTCATCGGCAAGCATCACGGTGAGACAGAAGAAGCTCAGCGACTCGGTCTTGAAATCATCGGCTTTATGAGAAAGAAGATGGACAAAGCATCAGAGAAATACGGGCTTAATTTCTCACTCCTTGCTACCCCTGCTGAGGGTCTGTCAGGCAGATTTGTTCGTATGGACAAACAGCGTTTTGGCGTTATCCCAGGTGTTACAGACAGAAACTACTACACAAACTCTTTCCATATTCCTGTTTACTTCCCAATCAGTGCTTTTGACAAGATCAAGCTCGAAGCTCCATACCACAACCTTACAAACGCAGGTCATATCTCCTACGTTGAGCTCGATGGTGACCCATCACAGAACTTAGACGCTTTTGAACAGGTTGTAAGATGTATGAAAGAAGCAGGCATCGGCTATGGTTCTATCAACCACCCTGTTGACAGAGACCCAGTCTGCGGTCACACAGGTATCATAGGTGATGTATGTCCTAAGTGTGGCAGAAAAGAAGGCTCAGACGGTGTTGGCTTTGAGCGTATCAGACGTATCACCGGCTATCTAGTTGGTACTGTTGACCGTTTCAACAACGCTAAGCGTTCTGAAGTAGAAGACAGAGTCAAGCACTCTTTAGGCGAAAGCGGTCTTGAAAGTGCTGAGGCTGTATAATGGCAAAACTTAGACTTGCAGGCGTAGTCAGGGAATCTATCGTCGATGGTCCCGGAATACGAATGACCGTGTTCACTCAAGGCTGCCCACACCACTGCAAAGGCTGTCACAATGAACAAACGTGGGACTTTGAGGGCGGATACGAATCGTCTACAGAACGTATCCTTGAAGAAGCTCAAAAAGACCCTCTGCTCAAAGGACTCACACTCTCAGGTGGAGAACCTTTTTGTCAGGCAGAAGCTTTGTCAGTGTTAGCAAAAGAAGCTCACTCTTTAGGCTATGACATTTTTTGCTACACAGGCTACACTTTCGAAAAACTTGTTGCAGATTTTGATACTCACCCTGAGTACAAGGCGCTCCTCACAGAGTGCGACTGGTTGGTTGACGGACCGTTTGTTTTAGAAGAACGCTCCCTTATGCTGAAATTCAGAGGTAGTAAAAACCAACGTATCCTAAATGTAAAAAAATCACTGCAAGAAAGCAAAGCTATAGAAGCTGATATTTAACTTTTTTAAAAAAACAGAAACCTTACATAGATAAAAGGCTGGCGGAAAAATATCCGTCAGCCTTTTGCGTTATAACAGCGCACTTCTCTTTCCATACTTTTTGTTGAAATATACATTCTCTGGTTGTATAATAAATATAGCAACTTCAACTATGATAAGGAGCGATAACCATGAAAGCCAAAAAAATAATCAGCATACTACTTTCAGTTTTCATGCTATTAACACCATTGTTCACTATTCCAGCTCAAGCAGCGCAAACGGATTATGTAGCTTCATTATCATCTATTCAGGCTTATCAGAACTTTCTTGATGAGCTGATGATTGAGTACAACATCAGTGGTGTAGCCTATGTTACTCAAAACGGTCGTGTGCTGTGTCAGAGTGCAGTAGGTATGCAGAACACTATAGAAAACAAACCAATGACCATAGATACACTGTTTCCTGTCGGCTCGATTTCAAAGCAGTTTTGTGCTACAGCGATTTTATTGTTACAGGAACAGGGCAAACTCAGTGTAAACGATACACTTGACCAGTACTTCCCTGAATATGTCATCGGCAAAGATATAACTATTAAAAACCTGCTAACTATGCGCTCGGGTATTCGCGACTATGTAAATATTGATAATCAATACAAAGGACACGAAAATCCGGTCGAAGAATACACTTTATCCGATACTGCAAGCAAAGAAGAAAACCACAAGGCAATTCTTGATTGGCTTTTTACTCAGAATTTGAAATTCACTCCGGACAGAGCCTACTCCTATTCAAACTCAAATTACTTACTGCTTTCAATCATTGTAGAACAGGTATCATGTATAAACTACACTGACTTTATTAAACAGAACATATTTTCCCCACTTAACATGACAAACTCTGGATTTTACGAAGAGCTTGTTGACTCCCCTGACTTGGCTGAACATCATGTCCCCGATGAACTAAAACATCTTATGGACCCAACCTTCAAAGGTTTATCCCAGGGTGCAGGCGATCTTGTATCAAACTCAAAAGATATGGACAAGTGGATGACATCTTTAGCTGATGGTAAATTGCTCAGCGAAGAAAGCTTTAAAGAAATGACCACACCACAAACACCTGATTCTAATTACGTATATGGTATAATCGCTGATTTGAAAAACGGCTCGTTATCCCACACGGGAGCTGTCGCAACATACCTTTCTGTAATGTTTACTTGTCCTGAGCAAAAGTTAAATATATTCGTCATTACCAACGACGCAGAAACATTAGTTTATGATATATTATATGCAGCACAGGATATTGCTGACATAAGCATCAAAGGCTCTATGCTGGGTGATATAGACGGTGATGGCAAAGTAACCATCCTTGATGCAACTGCTATTCAGATGCACCTCGCAGAAATCGCTACACTTTTTAAAGAACAAATTGAGTGCGGTGATACCGACGGCGACGGTAAACTAACGGTTCTTGATGCGACAGAAATTCAATTTTTCTTAGCAGAACTGTAAATAATAAGACTGCATAAAACAATTATTCTACATAAAAACGAGGTTGTCTTTTTCTTTGACAACCTCGTTTCTTTTTATCAACTCAAATTAACAACTCTTTCGCAACGTATTTTATTTCTTTAAAAGAATTTAGCGTTGCATCGTATTTGTCTGATTTTCCAAAACCGTAAGACGCATACACAAACGGTACTCCCGCTTCTCTAGCAGCACACTCATCACTTTTTGTGTCGCCGACATAGATAGCTTTTCCTATATCGTTGCGCTTCATAACAAGCTTTATATTTTCGCCTTTTGAAAATCCTGTTGAGCCTGCGCACTCATAATCACTCAAAAGATCTTTCAGTTTATAATATTCTAAAAAAGAATTAAGATATCCTTGCTGACAGTTGCTCACTATCATTAGTGCGTAATCATTTTTCAGCTTTTCTAATGTTTCAAGCACATTATCATATAGCTCAGCTCCGTGACTTCTTAAATGTTCCTGTTCACATTTAAAAATCTCATTTATAAGCATCTCTGCCTCGTCTTTTTCAACATCCACAAAAAAGTCATCGACAAACTGTGCTTTGTTCTTACCCATCAATGATGACATAATCTCCTTTGTCATCTTGAGTTTCGGGCACCTGACACTCAGCACCTTGTTCCATATATCAACGACAGTGTCACTAGTGTCCCACAAAGTTCCATCTAAATCAAAAATAATTGCGTTCATATTATCACCTACATATATTATACTACGGTGTGTCAATATAGAAAAGAAAAGCAAATTTGTCCGTCATTTTTCACATAATAATAGCATAAACTTTGTGTAGAATTAAGTCGCAGAATATGATAAAATGAATGTGTATATAAACTGAAAGGATGTATCCGACTATGGTAATAAAAGACATAATTGACATTCTACAGGGTGAAGTCATCTGCGAAGGTGATTTATCTCAGGAAATCAAAACCGCTTGCGGCTCAGATATGATGAGCGATGTGCTTGCATTTGTAAAAGACCAGTCTGTTCTACTCACTGGTCTTGTCAACCCACAGGTAGTAAGAACAGCTGAAATGATGGATATGGCTTGCATCGTGTTTGTCAGAGGTAAACAGCCTGACCAGTCTATCATTGACCTTGCAAAATCCCGTGACATCACACTTATCAAGACCCGCTTTCGAATGTTCACTGCTTGCGGACTTCTGTATAGTAACGGTCTTTCAGGAGGCTGTAACATATGAGTGCAATTCATTTAAGATACGAAGTACCGGGCGATGATTTCACTCGTGCCGGAGAAGCAAGTGGTGCAGTAAAAAAGCGTTTAAAAGCACTTGGATACAATCCTGATGCAATAAGACGTGTTGCTATTGCTATGTATGAAGCAGAGATAAATATGGTTATCCATGCTGAAGGCGGATACTGTGATGTAGATATCTATCCTGACAAAGTCGAAGTACTTTTAGCTGATAAGGGTCCCGGTATTCCTGACGTAGAAAAAGCTATGCAAGCAGGTTTTTCCACCGCACCTGACAACGTACGCAACTTAGGTTTCGGCGCAGGCATGGGTCTTCCTAACATCAAAAAATACACCGACGAAATGCGCATCGAAACTACACTTGGTGTAGGCACAAACCTATACCTGACTGTTAAAGTCAACGAATAAAATATCTATTTTTTACATAAGAGGTGTGGAAAATGCAAAAGTATTTTCACTCCGTAGAGCTCGAGGCTGACAAGTGCTGTGGTTGCACGAACTGCCTCAAACGTTGCCCTACAGAAGCTATACGTGTTCACGATGGTAAAGCCACTATTCTTTCCGAACGCTGTATAGACTGTGGTGAATGCATCCGTATTTGCCCTCACAGAGCAAAGAAAGCACATTCATCACAAATCGAAGAAATTGAAAATTTTAAAATCAAGGTTGCTGTACCTGCACCGGCGCTTTTCGGTCAGTTTTCTAACCTTGATGATATTGATATTGTCCTAAATGGACTTCGAGCTATCGGATTTGATTTTATCTTTGAAGTATCCCGTGCAGCGGAGCTTGTATCCGAAGTGACCAGAAAGATGATCCGCGACGGCAAGCTCAACAACAAGCCTATCATCAGCTCTGCGTGTCCGGCTGTCGTTCGACTCATCAAAATCCGTTTTCCTGATTTGTGCGATAATGTTATGCCGCTACTCGCTCCTATGGAGGTAGCAGCTCGCCTTGCTCGTGAAGAAGTCAAAAAGCAGACTGGTCTTTCTGATGATGACATCGGTGTGTTCTTCATCACACCTTGCGCAGCAAAAGTTACAGCCATCAACTCACCGACCACAGGTGAAAAATCTGCGTGCAACGGTGCTATCGCTATATCTAAAATTTACCCACAGCTCACTCAGGCTATGGAAAAGCTCAATGTGCTCGAGCCGATTGCTAACTCAGGTCTCATCGGTGTCGGTTGGGCAACAAGCGGTGGCGAAAGCGCTGCTATGCTCGGCGATAAGTACCTGGCTGCTGATGGTATCGAAAATGTTATTCGAGTGCTTGAAGGTCTTGAAGATGATAAAATCCGCGATGTCGATTTTGTTGAGCTCAACGCTTGTTCTGGCGGTTGTGTAGGCGGTATTTTAAATGTCGAGAATCCGTACGTTGCACAAGCTAGGATTCAAAACCTCAGAAAATATCTGCCTGTATCTCTCAACCACTTGAGCAGTGAAGACTTGGAAGATTTTCTTTGGAAAGGTGAGCTTGAGTACGACGGTGATGGTTTTAAACTCGACGAAGATATCTTTAAAGCTATGGATAAAATGGAACAGATGGAAAAAATCTGTGCTACGCTACCTGGTCTGGACTGTGGCTCTTGCGGTGCACCGACTTGTCGAGCTATGGCTGAAGATATCGTCAAAGGTCAAGCAAAAGAAACTGACTGTATTCACAAGCTCAAAGCTCAGATACAGTCTGTCTATGACCAGCTCAAAAATACACTTTAATCGGAGTTTTATATGAACGTAAAAGAAGCTATTGAAAAGCTTAACTTAAATATACTTGTAGAAGGCGATTTAGGGCGAGATATCACTGATTGCTACATCGGCGACTTACTATCCTGGGTTATGGGAAGAGCAGGTGAAGACTCTATCTGGCTGACAGTTATGGGCAACATCAACTCTATCGCTGTAGCAACTCTTGCTGATGTTTCATGTATCGTGCTGGTTGAAAACGCCTCACTCGATGATGAAGCAAAAGCTAAAGCTTCTGCTCACGGTGTCACTATTTTGCAATCTGAAGAAAACTCATATCACCTTGCTACTAAAATTTACGAACTGCTGAAATAAGATGAAGTATTACTACGACTTACACCTGCATTCCTGCCTGTCGCCTTGTGGTGATATGGATATGACGCCTAACAACATAGTCGGTATGTCAAAACTTTTGGGTCTTAACATAATAGCCCTCACCGACCATAATAGTAGCCTCAACTGTGAAGCTGTGATGAAACTCGGTGAAGAAAACGGTCTGTGTGTTATTCCCGGTATGGAACTGACCACAATGGATGAAATCCACGTTGTATGCCTGTTTCCTACACTAAAAAAAGCGTTGGAATTTAACGACTATGTTAAAGAGCATCAGATGCAGTTACAAAATCGTGCAGATATCTACGGAAGACAAGTAGTTATGGACGAAAATGACAACGAAATAGACGAAGAATCTAATCTTCTGATACTAGCTACAGATATCAGTATTTCTAACATCAACGAACTGGTTAGCAGTTTTGGCGGAGTGTGTTATCCTGCACACATCAATCGTGACAGTATGTCAGTGCTTGCGGTCTTGGGTGAAATACCACCAGAGTGCGATTTTACAACAGTTGAAGTATCAAGCAGTGGCGATATCGAAAAGCTCAAAGCTATGCACCCTGTCTTAAATGATATGCTCATCGTAAAAAACAGCGATGCACATTATCTTGAGAATATGAAAGACGCACAAAATTACTTTGAACTTGAAAAGCTGTCTGTTGAGTCTGTTTTGGAAGTTTTGAAAAATAAAAAGTAGATATACTAAGCCACCTGTATGGTACAGGTGGCTTTTTTCTTTTTTCGAATTATGATTTGTGATTTTTGTAACTTCATATAACAAGGTTTGTTGGTTAGCTTTCGCTAACTGACACAATAGACAAAAAGTTTGATAATTTTTTGACAATTTTCTTGATTTTTAGGTCATTTTTCCTCTTTTTCGTATAGACAATCACGTACTTTCATGCTATAATTTATCTGTGTGCATATACGAATTTTTTTGCTACAATTCACAGTACATAATTTTCTAATTAGGAGGAAAAACGATGCAAAAGAAAATCAGTAGTATCCCGTTTTCGGGTACACCTGAGCAGGAAGCAGAGCTCAAAAAAGTCATCGAAAAACACATCGATGATCCGGGCGCAGTAATGCCTGTACTTCAGGAAGCACAGGAGATCTACGGCTATCTTCCACAAGAGGTTCAGACCATGGTTGCTGAAGGTCTTAATGTGCCACTTGAAGAGGTTTACGGCGTATCTACTTTCTACTCACAGTTCGCTCTCTCCCCTAAGGGTAAGTACAACATCTCTGTTTGTATGGGTACAGCGTGTTATGTAAAGGGTTCAGGCGATGTTTTAGACAAGCTTTCTGAAGAACTCGGTATCGGCGCTGAAGAGTGTACTCTTGACGGTAAGTTCTCACTCACAGCTTGTCGTTGTATCGGTGCTTGCGGTCTTGCTCCGGTTATCACTATCAACGATGATGTTTACGGTAGACTTACAGCTGATATGATTCCTGACATTCTCAAGAAATACAAGGACTAATCTATGAGAGAGTTATCTCTTAATGTTATGGACGTTGCTCAAAACTCAGTCACCGCAAAAGCGTCGCTTGTTACAATCATCGTAAAAGAAAGTGACAAAAACGACTTTCTTGATATCACTATCAAGGACAACGGTTGTGGTATGACGAAAGAGCAGGTTCAAAACGTAATTGACCCATTCTTCACTACTCGCACCACCAGAAAAGTAGGCTTGGGCGTACCGCTTTTTAAGATGGCGGCTGAACAGACAGGTGGTAGCTTTTCTATCGACTCTACACTTGATGTCGGCACAACACTTTTTGCACATTTTGTGAAATCCAGCGTTGATATGACCCCACTTGGAGATATCAACTCTACGATCAAAATTCTCATTCAGTGTAATCCAGACATTGATTTTGTGTTTTCTCACTCTACAGACAACGGTGAGTTCACACTATCTACAATAGAGCTCAGAGAAATTTTGGGTGAAGATGTTCCGCTCAACACTCCCGACGTGCTCGAGTGGATAGGCGGATTTTTATCAGAACAATCTAACATTATATACGGAGGTGCTAAAAAATGAAATCTTTAGCTGAATTACAGGCAATCAGAGACAAAGCGAAGCTCGAGCTCAATATGAGACAAGAGAATCCTAACGCTATCCGTGTTCTGGTTGGTATGGCTACATGCGGTATTGCTGCTGGCGCTCGTCCAGTGCTCAACGCATTCACAGAAGAAATTGCAAAGCGCAATTTGCAGGATGTTACTATCACACAGACAGGTTGTATCGGTATCTGTCAGTTTGAGCCTGTTGTTGAAATCGAAATTCCGGGCGAGGACAAAGTAACATACGTTAAAATGACACCTGAAAAGGTTGCTAAGGTCGTAAACGACCATATCGTAAACAGAAACGTAGTTACCGAGTACACTATCGGTGCTTACAAATAATTAAGGAGGACAAATAATGTATCGTTCTAATGTGCTTGTTTGCGGCGGTACCGGATGTACCTCCTCAGACAGTTTAAAAATCGTCGAGAAGCTCAAGGAAGAAATCGCAGCTCGCGGTTTGGAAAATGAAGTAAACGTTATCACAACAGGTTGCTTCGGTCTTTGTGCTCTCGGTCCAATCGTAGTTATCTACCCAGAGGGTAGCTTCTACTCAATGGTTAAAATCGAAGATATCCCTGAAATCGTTGAAGAGCATCTCTTGAAGGGTAGAATCGTAACAAGACTTCTCTATCAGGAGACTGTAGAAGAAGACACTATCAAATCACTTAACAAAACTGCTTTCTATGCTAAGCAGCAGCGTATCGCACTTCGTAACTGTGGTGTTATCGATCCAGAGAAGATTGATGAATACATCGCTATGGATGGTTACGCAGCTCTTGGTAAAGTATTGACAGAAATGAAACCTGAAGAGGTTATCGAAACAGTTCTTGCTTCAGGCTTACGCGGTCGTGGCGGTGCAGGCTTCCCTACAGGTCTTAAATGGAAGTTTGCTGCAGCGAACGATGCTGATCAAAAATATGTTTGCTGTAACGCTGACGAAGGTGACCCAGGTGCATTCATGGACCGTTCAATCCTCGAGGGTGACCCACACGCACTGCTCGAAGCTATGGCTATCGCTGGTTATGCTATCGGCGCTACAAAAGGTTATGTATATGTTCGTGCTGAGTACCCTATCGCTGTTAATCGTCTTCAAATAGCTATCGATCAGGCTCACGAGTACGGACTACTCGGTGACAACATCTTCGGCACAGACTTCTGCTTTGACATTCAGCTTCGTCTTGGTGCAGGTGCTTTCGTATGTGGTGAGGAAACATCTCTCATGACATCTATCGAAGGCAAGCGTGGCGAACCACGTCCACGTCCACCATTCCCAGCTGTTAAGGGTCTTTACAAAAAGCCAACTATCTTAAACAACGTTGAAACATACGCTAACATCCCACGTATCATCTTACTAGGTGCTGACTGGTTCAACACAATTGGTACTGAAAAGAGTAAGGGTACTAAGGTATTCGCTCTTGGTGGTAAGATTGAACACACAGGTCTTGTTGAAGTACCTATGGGTACTACACTCAGAGAAATCGTTGAGGAAATCGGTGGCGGTATTCCAAACGGCAGAAAGTTCAAGGCAGCTCAGACAGGTGGTCCATCAGGCGGATGTATCCCTCCACAGCACCTTGATATTCCTATCGACTACGACAACCTCCTCGAAATCGGCTCAATGATGGGCTCAGGCGGTCTCATCGTTATGGACGATACAACCTGTATGGTTGATATCGCTAAGTTCTTCTTAGAGTTCACTGTTGATGAGTCTTGCGGTAAGTGTACACCTTGTCGTATCGGTACAAAGAGACTTCTCGAAATGCTCGACAAGATCACTAAGGGTCAGGGTACTCTTGAGATGATCGACGAGATGGAAGAGCTCTGTCACTATATCAAAGCAAACTCTCTGTGTGGTCTTGGCCAGACAGCTCCAAACCCTGTACTCTCCACTCTCAACTACTTCCGTGATGAATATGTTCAGCACGTAGTTGACAAGAAGTGTGTAGCAGGCGTTTGTAAGGACCTCCTCGAGTTCTCAATCATCAAAGACAAGTGCTTCGGTTGTTCTATGTGTGCTAGACAGTGTCCGGCTGGTGCTATCACTGTTACAGACTACATAGCTCCAGGCAAGAAGAAACCAGCTTACGAAATCGATACAACTAAGTGCGTTAAGTGCGGTGCTTGTATCCCAACATGTAAGTTCGGTGCTATCATCAAAGGCTAAGAGAAAGGAGAATCATCATGGAAATGCTTAATATTAAAATCAACGGTATGCCTTTCTCTGTTGAGAAAAACACTACTATCCTTGAAGCATGCCACCAGTTCGGTATCAAGATTCCTACTCTGTGCTACCTCAAGGACATCAACGAAATCGGCGCATGCCGTATGTGTCTTTGTGAAGTAAAGGGCGCTAGATCATTAGTTGCTGCTTGTGTATATCCTATCGATAGAGAGGGTACAGAAATCTTCACAAACACACCACAGATTCAGAAATACAGAAAGACTACTCTTGAACTTATCGTTTCTAACCACGATAAAAAATGTCTGTCTTGCCCACGTTCTAATTCATGTGAGCTCCAGAAGCTCTGTATGGAATACGGAGTAGAAGAGACAAAGTTCTCTGGCGAAGAGACAAAGTACGAGGAAGATACAACAACACTTCACCTTGTTCGTAACAACAACAAGTGTATTCTTTGCCGTAGATGTTCTGCTGCTTGTAAGAACCAGTACGTTGGCGTTATCGGCGCTAATAACCGTGGTTTTGACACAGAAATCGGTTGTGCATTCAACCAGACACTCGACCAGGTTGCTTGTGTAGCTTGTGGTCAGTGTACTGCGGTTTGTCCTACAGGTGCTCTTATTGAGCGTGACGATACAGCAGAAGTTTTCAACGCTATCGCTGATCCTACAAAGACTGTTATCGTTCACACAGCTCCATCTATCCGTGCAACTCTTGGTGAGTGCTTTGATATGCCTATCGGCACAAATGTTACTGGCAAAATGGTTGCAGCTCTCCGTCGTCTTGGCTTTGACAAAGTATTCGATACTAACTTCGCTGCTGACCTTACAATTATGGAAGAAGGCACAGAGTTCTTAGACAGAGTGAAGAACGGTGGCACACTCCCAATGATCACTTCATGTTCACCGGGTTGGATCAAGTTCTGCGAGCACTACTATCCAGAACTCATTCCTAACCTCTCAACATGTAAATCACCACAGCAGATGCAGGGTGCTATGATTAAATCATACTATGCTGAGAAGATGGGCATTGATCCTAAGGATATGGTAGTAGTTGCTATCATGCCTTGTGTTGCTAAAAAGTTTGAAATCAAGCGTGACGACCAGGGTCACGATGGTATCGCTGATAATGATTTTGTTCTCTCAACAAGAGAGCTCGCTAAGATGATCAAGACTGCCGGTATCCAGTTCACAGATTTACCTGACGAAGAGTTCGATCCTATCATGGGTATCGGTTCAGGTGCAGGTACTATCTTCGGCACTACAGGCGGTGTTATGGAAGCTGCTCTTAGAACAGTTGCTGACATACTCACAGGCGAGGATCTTGAGCACATTGAGTACACAGACGTTCGTGGTATGGACGACATCAAGGAAGCTACATATGACGTTGCCGGCATGCAGGTTAAGGTTGCTGTTACATCAGGCCTTTCTAACGCTGCTAAGCTCCTCGACAAGGTTAAAGCTGGCGAAGCTGACTACCAGTTCATCGAGGTTATGTGCTGTCCTGGCGGTTGTATCAACGGTGGCGGTCAGCCTATCGTTGACGGTCATACAAGAAACTTCGTTGACGTCAAGGGCCTTCGTGCTGCTGCTCTGTATGATGATGACAAAAATCTCACATACAGAAAGTCACACAAGAACCCTGAGATCACAGCTATCTACGAGGATTACCTCGGCGAGCCTGGTTCGCACAAGGCTCACGAACTCTTACATACATCTTATGTAAAGAGACCAAAGTATTGATTGTAGCAAATCGAATATAAATTTAGGGCACCGAATAATCGGTGCCCTTTTGTTATGCATATAAAGTTTTACAGTTCTGGAATGAGCTCTGCAAGCAGGCGTTGAATCTGGGTTGCGTCCAAAATAGTGACTTTTCCGTCTTTGTATGTATCCGCACGAACAAGCTGTTCTCCTGTGAGAATTTCAATCTCTGCGAGATGACGCTGAATACATGTTGCATCAACAACTCTGACTTTTCCGTCAGAGTCAACATCGCCTAACATAACAAGTATAGGTATAATCTCTTGTTCAACAAGTACCTTGTCGCATACAGAACAATGTAAACCGTCTGTCAGCCCTTCTTTTTCATAAGTTGCCTCATAACCTTTGTCAACAACTTCTGTGTGTCCTGTAACAGGAAGCGTTTCTGTATATGTATCACCACACGTTGAACATGTGTATGTTTTTGTTCCATTTGCTATGCAGGATGGAGTATTAGTAATTTCAGAAACATAGCAGTGCCCTGATAAATATCCTTCTTTAGGCTCGTCTACAATTTCAAAATAAACTCTTTTCGTATCAGTTGTATCATAGTGATTGTAGAGTGTAAAATATGCAGAGTATTTACCAACACCTAACTTTGAAGCAGGGATTGTATAAGTATTGTTACAATCTTCACTAATAACTTTTTCTATATTATTCTTATCAATACCTATAGCTTGTCCATGAGCACAGATAGGAGATACTGTTATAGTTACTGTATCATTTAAATCATACCAACATTTATCCGATTTCACCTCTGTATATGATGGTTTTCCAACAATAGAAAAGGTGATCCATTTTGTATCAACCTTATGCGAGCTATTGTAAACGGTAAAATAGGCTGAATATTCACCAACTCCAAGTCTCTTATCAGATGCAGATATCGTAAATGTTGAATCACAATCTTCAGAAATCACTTTCTCTGTTCCATTTTTAAATATGCTTATAGCTTGCCCTTTTGCACATATTGTATCTACATTAATTTTTACTGTATCATTTAAATCATACCAATAATCTGAAGCATAAACATCTGTGTATCCAGTTTTATCAACAACAGGAAAACTTATGTGTTCAGAATCTACTTTTCCAATAGAGTTAACTGCAGTAATCCATGCATTATATGTTCCTACACCCCATTTATTTGCATCAAAGCTATATTCATCTGTAACAGCAGAATCAACTATTCGGACATCATCTTTATATACCGATAACCAACAGTATGATGCATTGTCAGCTCTAGGATATAAAACGACTGTATCCTCTAAATCATACCAATAATTTTTACTTGTCAAAGTAACATTTGTCGGAGGTTCTTGGGATGGATAATTTGGTCGTAAATACTTTACTATAACAGAGTTTGTTCCAGAATGCCCATATGTATGGCCGTTCCTATCTGTATAAGAGATTCTTGTTTTTGCAGTCACTTTATTATTTGAATTACCCTCAATAGAAGTCGAAGAACTTGTCATTATACCTACATGTACCCAAGGATATCCAGATTTAGGGCAATTATTCGCACCTGCAGTGCAAATATAGAAAACAATATCTCCCTTTTGTGGAGAAGTAACCTCTTTGCCGCCTGCATTTATTATATTATTATACAGTGTTCCACAATATCCATCACTAGGTATACAATCACTCAACCCAGCTAAGCTCGCACAGTCCCCAACAAAATTAGCACACCATGCTTCAGTATAACCCATTTCAGTTTGAGTTCTATTTTTTTGAGCTTGAGCTATAGCGACTATATCATCGATTGGATTACCTGTTAATGTATAGTTTTTATTAAAATACGATGTTCTGTCCTGTGTTGCACCTACACTTGTAATTGTCAAACAACTTAGACCACTAAAAACCATTACAATACTCAGCAACAAACTCAACGATTTTTTCACAACAATTCCTCCTAAATAAAAAAATGCGCCAACCGAAGTCAGCGCACTAAAAACACACAGCTCCGATTGTTGCGACACAAGTTTTCAACCAATTCCAAGGAATGTGAAAACAGAGCATGCATTTTTAACTGAATAAAAATACAAACTTTGAGGTTTTCAAAAATAAATTTTGTTTCGCATATTTATTTTAACACGAAGAATACGAAATTACAATATTATTCTTCACTATCCAAAGAATATATGTTATCATAAATTATGTTAAGCCTCCCTTGCCTAAAGGGAGGTGCCGAACAGTGTGAGGCGGAGGGATACAATGGAAAGAAAACATAATAGTAACCTTACTAATATCGCAAAGAATCTGCGCAAAAATACGACAAAAGAGAAACGACATTTATGGTATGATTTCTTACGTTCTTATCCTGTCAGGTTTTTAAGACAAAAAGTAATTGACAATTATGTTGTAGATTTCTACTATCACAAAGCAAGACTGATTATAGAGCTTGACGTCTCTCAACACTATGAAACTAAAGGTTTGATTAAAGACAGAATTCGTGCAGAAAATCTAGAGAACAGAAATCTATGTGTTATCAGAATCCCGAATAATGAAATCAACAACAACTTCAACGGTGTTTGTGAGTATATCGATTATCTTGTGAAAGAAAAGATTTCTTAAGTATATCCCCTCTCCACGCTAATGCGTGTATCTCCCCTTTAGGCAAGGGGAGCATTATGTTACATAAACGTTTGATTTACAGGAGAAGTAATATGATTTTATGGATACTGCGGATAGTTGCTCTTGTATTCCTGCTGTGGTTTATTGCACCTATCTTCAAAGGGTATTTTAATATCGGCAACAAGATGGGCATTATCCTCTCTTTATGGGTGCTGCTGTTCTACACCAACACACCTGTGTTTGAATATGTCAAAAACTTGTGCTACTCCTACCCCATGCTCACAATACTGTGGAACATCGCAAAATGGCTCATCTATGCGTTTATCTTCTACGCTGTTGTTGTCACACTGGCTATGATTATCGCTTCTTTAGTTAAGCCAAAAAGTAATGCCACAGCTATCACACTCGGTATCAGAGCCGAAAAAGACGGTCCGTCCCCACTGCTCAAAGGTAGAATAAACGCTACAAAAAAGCATCTGGATAAAAACAGCAAATATGTCGCTGTGCTGTCAGGTGGCAAAACAAAGCTCGACTATGAGCACGAGTCACACTGTATGTACAGAACGCTGACAGATATGGGCATAGACAAAGCTCGACTCTATATCGAGGACGAATCACTCAGCACTTACGAGAATGTATTATTCTCTTACAGAATTATAGAAGACTTGCAAAAAGAGAAAAACCTTGCTATCATAACTGACCGTTTTCATCAGCTACGGGCAAGGTTTATCATAAAAAAGCTCGGTATAACAGCGCACGTCGGTGCGGTTAATTCTCGAACTTCTTTCCTCTATATTCCCACATACTATGTTCGTGAGTGGTTTGGTCTTGTTTTTGAACTTTTATTTCGTTCTCAACCACATCGACAATAACGCCTTTGTCGATTTTCTGGTCTTTTGCCGGCATCTCTTCCGGAAAAACGAATGGCTTTAAAATCTGATCATCCATTTTTATCACTCCTTTTGCTAGTATTATGCACAGCAAAAAGGCGATTATTTTATAAAAAGAAGGTAAATTATGTTTAGAGAAATGCGTAGAAACAAACAACAAATAACTGAAAACGAGTGCAAGTCTATACTAAAAAATGAGTGGCGTGGAGTACTGTCGCTTCTTGGTGACAACGACTATCCGTACGGTGTGCCGATGAACTTTTTATACGATGAAGAAGAGCACAAAATCTACTTTCACGGTGCAAAAGCAGGCCACAAAATCGACGCTATAAAAAGCCACAACAAAGCGTGCTTCACCGTATATGACAAAGGTGTAAAAAGCGAAAACCACTGGTCGCTCAACATCACATCTGTCATCGTTTTTGGCAAAATCAGCATAGTACAAGATAGAAGAAAAGCTGAAGAAAAAGTACGCAAGCTAGCGCAAAAATACTTTCCTGACCTCGCTGAAATTGAAGGCGAAATGAACGCTCACTTCGCTCGTGCAGAGTGTCTTGAGCTCACCATAGAACACATGACAGGCAAAATAGTAAACGAATCTTAAAAAAAACGACAAAAACCGCCACAGCAAAATGCTATGGCGGTTTGCCTTTTTATTCTGATTTAGAATTATATCATTCAACTCTTACGATGTCTGTCACATTTGCAAGGTATTTTTTATCGACAGCTATCATAGACAGCGACCAGCGCATTATAGGTGGTGGCGGAGTAGTAGAAGCAGAAACAAAGACTTCTAATTGCGAATACAGCGTGTTGTCGGACTTTGCAATATCAGCGGTTCGTATATATCCACCGTTACCATCCATAGATAAAAACGAAACAAGCAACCACTTGTTTTCAAAAAACTCGTCTTCAAAGACAGGAGCATCTTCGTTGAACAATGAGTAGTATTGCTCCTTTGACTTGACAATTGCAAATGTATCTGCAAAACCCAACATATTATCTCTATATATGCGATGATAAAGTTGATCTTCGTTGTACAGCTCCTCAAAAGGCAAGGAAATCGCTTCCTGTGGTATCCACTGTTGCTTTTTTGGTATTGCAACAGTTACCATTTCATCGTTCACTACAGGCTCATCAAGTTCAGCAAGCTTACGCTGGATAGCAGTAGCGTCAATAATACTAAATTTATTGTCACGGTTAAAGTCAGCAACATAGAAATTCTTTAGTTCATCGAGCTCTGCAATAATCCTCTGAATTTTTGTCGCATCTGTAATTGATATTACACCATCACCATCTGTATCGCCAATGATTTCTCCATACTTGCTTGTACAAAAAACTTCTCTTAGTCCATCGTACTCATCGAAATCAACAGCCAATATGTCGATAAATTCGTCTTTTTCTACATCATATACACAGTATGGAACTCTAAAAGGTGCATTTATATATATTGTACTATATACTATGTCTCCTACAATAAAATTATCAGGTGTAGGATTTTCTATCGGCTCAACCGCAATTTCGGTTGCTACGGAAATTAGAGCCCAATCCTTAATGGTATTACCCTCATCAGAATAATGCCAATATATCTCTTCATAAAACTGTGGATCACCATATTTTTTAATAAAAAGATCTTTGCAACCATCAACTACAGGTATTTCTGGTTCTATAGGTGGATCTAGTGGCTCTTCATACTCTGGTTCATAATAATAATCAATGGAACCTATCTCCTCCATCTGTGCCACTTCATACACCTGTGTTTTAGTCAGAGTCACAATAAAAGACGGAGTAAGAGTACTTAGAAAAAGGATATTTTCCTGAGCAACACCGATTTTATCGAGCACTGCTTGATTTTCGGCTGTGTAAAATTCTGATATCAAGCGAGTACGTACTTTTTTGAAAGCATTGATTTCTTCAGTAGTATCGAGTTCCTCTCCTACTAAGCCTGTTTCAACAAGCGCCTGTTGCTCAATTGCTTTAATATCAATCTTGCTGTAAATCCAAATCCAAACACTGATGCTATCATCATCGCCGATAGCATCAAGTTGCTCTTGCAAGATTTCGTTAATCAGGTTAGAACTTTCTGCAAAAACAGTAGTACCACCCACAACAAAGAAAGACATAACTATCATAAATGTCAGTAAAATACTAATAAATTTTTTCATAGTCTCGCCTCCTAAAATGTTTTTTGTATATTACACCTATTACAATTTTATTCTAACCCATACTAAGAATTTGTGTCTATTGAAAATAGTCACAAAATTAATATCTCTGTTTTGTGCAATAGCGATATATTTAATCACTCGAAAGATAACTAATATCATATCGCTATACAAAACATAAAGAAAAAGAGCACACAGTTTCCTGTGTGCTCTTTGTGTTTTTTAAGAAGTCGAGTTAAATTACTTAAGCTCGATTGTAGCGCCAGCCTCTTCAAGCTTAGCTTTGAGAGCCTCAGCGTCTTCCTTAGAAACAGCCTCTTTAACTGTCTTTGGAGCCTCGTCAACGAGAGCCTTAGCTTCCTTAAGACCGAGACCTGTAGCTTCTCTAACAGCCTTGATAACAGCGATCTTGTTGCCACCAGCAGATGCGAGTACAACGTCGAACTCTGACTTTTCTTCAGCAGCAGCGCCACCTTCAGCAGGAGCAGCAGCAACAGCAACAGCTGCAGCAGCAGATACACCAAACTCTTCCTCAACAGCGTGTACGAGATCAGAAAGCTCTAAAACTGTGAGGCCTTTTAATTCTTCAATAATAGCAGTAATCTTCTCAGATGCCATTTTAATTACCTCCAAAAATAAATAAATTAGTAGTTTTTAAATGTTAATAAGTAACCGAAGTTTTGCGCTTATTCAGCAGCAGGCTCTTCGGCAGCAGCCTCAGCAGCTGGAGCTTCCTCAACAGGAGCCTCCTCAGCTGGTGCAGCAGTCTCTGCAGGTGCAGTTTCTTCTGCAGGAGCAGCTTCCTCAGCAGGTGCAGCCTCTTCAGCAGGAGCACAAGCCTCTACGCCACCTTTGTCTACGATAGCCTGAATAGCACGAGCAAATGATGCGATAGGAGCCTGGAAAGCACCGAGTACGTTAGCAAGAAGAACATCTCTTGTTGGGAGCTTAGCGAGCTTGTCGATAGTAGCCATATCTACAACTTCACCGTCGAGATAACCACCCTTGAGCTCGAAAGTCTTGCTCTTCTTAGCAAAGTTAGAGAGAATTCTAGCAGCAGATGCATAGTCTTCGTCACTAGTAGCAAGAGCAGTAGTACCCTCTAATGTGCCCTGAAGACCTGTAAGGTTAGCCTCTTCGCAAGCACGAGAAAGAAGTGTGTTCTTTACTACAGAGTAGTTTACGCCAGCTTCTCTAAGCTCTTTACGAAGTGCAGTATCGTCAGCAACGTTGATACCCTTGTAGCTAACAAGAACACCAGTAACTGAGTTATTGAGTCTTTCTACGAGCTGAGCAACTATCGCTTTCTTCTCTTCTAAAACCTTTACACTTGGCAATTTGTTTCACCTCCGTAAAATAATGATGTTTTACGCAGTTCAAAAAAAGCAGCCTCTCCTTTAGAGGGAGAGGCAGGAAATTACATAGTTATAATGTAAGTGCTTCTTCCTCGGCAGGCGGAAAATCCATTATGTCATATGACACCTGCTGTCTTTAGAACAGCGAATATATTGTACTTAAAAAGTATAATATCAAAAAAGTGATTAAGCGCCGAACTTTGTAGGGTTGATTCTAACGCTTGGACCCATTGTTGATGTTACTGCACAAGACTTGATGTACTGGCCTTTTGCAGCAGCTGGCTTAGCCTTAACGATAGCACCCATAAGAGTATCAAGGTTCTCCTGGAGCTTTTCTGTACCGAAAGAAGCTTTGCCGATTGGGCAGTGAATGATGTTAGTTTTATCAAGTCTGTACTCAATCTTACCAGCCTTAGCTTCTTTAACAGCTTTAGCGATATCAGGAGTAACAGTACCAGCCTTAGGGTTAGGCATCAAGCCACGAGGACCAAGGATTTTACCAAGACGACCTACAAGACCCATACAATCAGGTGTTGTGATAAGAACGTCAAAGTCCATCCAACCCTCTGTCTGAATCTTCTGTGTCATATCCTCAGCACCAACGAAATCAGCACCAGCTTCCTTAGCAAGGTTCTCGTTCTCGCCCTTGCAGATAGCAAGAACTCTAACGTTTTTACCTGTACCGTTTGGAAGTACGATAGCGCCTCTAACCTGCTGGTCAGCATGACGTGAGTCAACACCAAGCTTTACGTGGAGCTCGATTGTTTCATCAAATTTAGCAGTAGCTGTCTTAACAACTGTGTCAAGAGCTTCTGTTGTATCATATAATTTAGTTCTGTCGATAAGCTTAGCGTTATCAACATATTTCTTACCGTGTTTCATCTTTTCTCCTCCATTATTAGGTGGTTAAGCGGATAGTTCCTCCCACCCGGATACATTTATTAGTCGACAACTTCGATGCCCATTGATCTAGCAGTACCTGCGATCATTGAAGCAGCTGTTTCGATAGTAGCAGCATTTAAGTCTTTCATCTTCTGCTCTGCAATCTTAGCACACTGCTCACGAGTGATCTTAGCAACCTTCTTCTTGTTAGGTTCGCCTGATGCCTTCTCGATGTTGCAAGCCTTCTTGATGAGTACAGCTGCAGGTGGTGTCTTTGTAATAAATGAGAAAGAACGGTCTGCATAGACTGTGATTACTACAGGAATGATAAGTCCTGCGTCGTTTTTAGTACGTTCGTTGAATTCCTTTGTGAAAGCAACGATGTTTACACCATGCTGACCAAGAGCTGGACCAACAGGTGGTGCTGGTGTAGCTTTACCAGCCGGAATCTGTAACTTAATATAACCAGTTACCTTCTGAGCCATTGTTTATTCCTCCTAAATTCGTGGTAGATGGCGGAGTAGCAAATTTACTCCTCCCACAAGGGAAAATCCCTCATATAAAAAGCGAATTGCTAATTATTCCAGTTTATTCTTCAATTGCTTCTGCCTGATTGAGCTCAAGCTCAACAGGGGTTTCACGTCCAAACATAGAGATTGTAACGCGAACATAGTTTTTGTCAACATCAAGCTCGTCAACAATACCAACAAAGTCCTCAAGTGGACCGTCAATAATACGAACCTGATCGCCAACTTTGTACGAAACCTCAACTACGCGTGTTTCAACGCCCATACGATAAACCTCAGCTTCTGTAAGAGGCACAGGCTTAGATGATGGACCAACAAAACCGGTACAACCGCGGATGTTGCGGACAACATACCAAGTCTCGTCAGTGTAGACCATTTTTACGAAAACATAGCCAGGGAAGAGCTTGCGCTCTACTTCCTTTGTAGAACCGTCATCTTTGATCTCTGTGACAATCTCTGTCGGAACCTTAACGTCCTGGATCATATCCTGAAGGCCTCGGTTTTCTACAGTTGTCATCAAAGTAGACGCAACCTTGTTTTCGTATCCTGAATAAGTATGGACAACATACCATCTAGCTTCACTCATGAATACTTCTCCTTTTTAATAAGTTGAAAAGTCAAAATCAATTATGAAACAACAGATGAACCTGTATCCATTACAAGACCCAAGAGTTCGTACAGACCCATATCAAGGGCAAAAATGAACAGACCAGCAATAACGATAACTAATACTACGATACCGAAGTTCTTAGTTGTTGCTAAAGCTGATGGCCAAGAAATCTTCTTGATCTCACCAATGCACGCACGGAAGAAAGAAAAGATCTTAGAAAAAACGTTTTTCTTTGCTTTTACTTCAGCCATTTCTTTTCCCTCCGTATTACTTTGTTTCCTTGTGCAGAGTGTGTTTCTTGCAGAATCTGCAATACTTGTTCATCTCAAGCCTGTCAGGATCGTTTTTCTTGTTTTTCATTGTGTTGTAATTACGCTGTTTGCACTCAGTGCAGGCCAATGTGATTTTTACTCTCATTTAACGGCACCTCCCGGTATTTTCGGAATAATTTAGCCTCCCTCAAAAGGGCGCAAAAAAATAGACCCCTTTTTCGAGGTACTTAGAAGTATATCATAAGAAAGTCAAGTAGTCAAGCAATTTTGCAATAATTTTGTAAAAAATCGGCACAACAACATTATAGATGTCATTGTGCCGATAAATCTGCTTAAAAACTGCGTTTGTTGAGCATTTTGCCCATATAAAAACTCCTTACAGACGTGTGCCTGTCTGGGTTACTACTTTCTTCACTTTTTCAGGCTTAACTTTCTTGCCTTTAAACTTCAACGCACTCTTGTATGCTTTGAGTAAATCAGTAGACATAAGGGACTCGATAACTTCTTTGTGTTTTTCATCAATAGAGTTCAGAATAACGATAGTGATGATAGCACGTGTATCAGGGTCACCGTTTAAATACTGAGCTGAAAGAATGCTCATAAGCTTTGTTATTTCAGCCTTGCTACCTTGTGCAACTAAAGTGTTCACCTTTGGTACAATAAACTCTCTTGTGAAGGTAACTGAGCGGAAAGGATAGTAGCTGTCTTCTTCGTTTTTTATCTCTGCCTTGAGTTGAGGGAAAAGCTTCACCAGACGCTTAGCAAGAAATACAGGATCAGCACCGCTCTCATCAGACTTCTTTTTCTTAGTCTGCTTAACACGCTTTATATTGACAGGAGTAGAAACCGCATCAGCAAAATCGTTACCGATAGAGTTTGCTTCTCTTTCTGTGTCTGTTTCAGGGTTGAACATCCAAGTAGCCATAGTCTTCCACTCGTTGTCAGGACCTTCGTCAGTCATAGCACATGAACGCATAACCATATGCATCTTGTCCACATAATAAATAACAGAATAGGCTACATTCTCACCTGTAAAAAGAGCTACCATCTCAGAAGCGTCGGTGTTATCAACCTTGTTCTTTTTAAAGCCTTGATTTTCAAGTGCTGCATACACCTTGTCGCAGACAATATTAAATGCCTTTATTATCATAAAATCATTCCTTTTTATCGCTTTCATCAAATTATACATTGTATTGTTCGCTTTGTCAAAGGTTTTCACACTTGAAAGCGCTTTAGCTTTGTGCTATTATATATAAGTATATTTATGTCTTTAGACAAAAATAATAAATGTCTAAGAGGTTTTTTCTATGAACAATAACGCTATCGGAGTTTTTGACTCAGGTTTAGGTGGCTTATCAGCTGTTAAGCAGATGCTCAAAGCTATGCCAAATGAAAACATAATATACTTTGGTGATACAGGCAGAGTGCCTTACGGCAACCGTAGTAAGGATACCATCAGACGTTATGCTATGCAGGATGCTAATTTTCTTTTAAAGAACAATGTTAAGATGGTTATTGCAGCGTGCGGAACAGTAAGCTCTGTTGCACCTGATTTAGAAAGCGTGCTCAAGGTACCGTACACAGGGGTTGTTCTTCCTACTTGCTTTACAGCGCTCAAGGAAAGTAAAAACGGTAAAGTAGGTGTCATCGGTACTACCGCTACAATAAACTCCCACAGCTACAAAACCCGTATAAATCAGAAGAACCCCAGCTTTGAGGTTTTTGAGCAGGACTGTCCGCTTTTTGTACCGCTGGTTGAAAACGGTTTCATCGACAGAAATGACCCTGTTGTAAAGCTCATTGTCGAAAGATATATGTCAAACCTCAAAAACGCCGGTGTTGACACCGTCATATTGGGTTGTACCCACTACCCTATCTTAAAAGATGCTATCGCAGATTATATGGGCAAAGATGTGCTTCTTATAGACTCGGGCAAAGAAACCGCATTATACACTAAAAAGGTGCTCAGCGAAAACGGTCTTACAAATACTTCAAATGAAATCGGTAACGCACAGTTTTTTGTCAGCGACACACCGGATAATTTCGAAAAAATCGCTACACTGTTCTTAGAAAAAGATATGAACAACAAAGCACAGCAGATAAACATTGAGGAATACTAAAAAAATGCAAAAAGAGTACATCATCACCGTTATTGGCACTCAAGAAATCGACGGTGAAAAAGATAAAATCGAAGTCATCACCACAGGTGATTATGTTTTAAAAAACGGTCACCGCTACATAAAGTACAAAGAATACGACAACGAAAACCCAAGCATCACTACTGACACAGTAGTTAAAGTCGAAAACGATAACAAGGTTACTATCCTTCGTATGGGAGAGCACCAGTCACGACTCGTACTCGAAAACGGTGTTCGACATCAGTGTCACTATCACACTGCTATGGGTGATATCTTAATGGGCGTTTACACTTCTAAGGTCGAGCACACTCTCACTGATAAGGGTGGCGACATCAAAGTTAAATATCAGCTTGATTTCTTCGCTGATTTAGTATCGGACAACGAAATTCACATCAATATAAAAGAAAAAGAGGAATAAGCATGGCACATACATCTATCAATACAGAAAAATCACTTCGCATAGCAATTGAAAACGCTATCAAAAAAGCGATAGAAAAAGGACAGCTCACGGACGCCCCTATCCCGCAGTTTGTTATCGAAGAGCCTGCTGACAGAAGTCACGGTGATCTCGCTACAAACGCAGCTATGGCAGGCGCACGCGCATTCAGGCTACCACCATTTAAAATTGCTCAGGCTATCACAGAAAACATCGACTTGTCCGATACCCTTGTTGAGCGTTTTGAAGTAGCAGGTCCGGGCTTCATCAACTTCTTTTTGTCAAAGCAGTATTTTGCACAAGTCGTAAAAGACGTACTTTCTGAAGGCGACAACTACGGCAAAAGCGACTACGGCAAAAACAAAAAAGTTATGGTGGAGTTTGTATCAGCTAACCCTACAGGCCCTATGCATATGGGTAACGCTCGAGGCGGTGCACTCGGCGACTGTTTAGCCGCTGTGCTCAAAAAAGCCGGCTACGATGTCGCTCGTGAATTTTACGTAAACGATGCGGGTAACCAGATCGAAAAATTCGCATGTTCTTTGGAAGCTCGCTACCTTCAGCTTTTTGACAGCACAGTAGAATTCCCTGAAGACGGATATCAGGGTGGGGATATCATCGACCACGCTAAAGCGTACGCTAACGAATTTTCAGATGCCTTGGTAAATGTTTCTTCAGAGAAGCGTAAGAAAGTCCTCGTTGACTATGCACTCCCTAAGAACATAGACAAAATGCAAGCTGATATGGCTAAATATCGTATCACTTACGACAAGTGGTTCTTTGAGAGCACACTTCACGAAGCAGGCGATGTAAAGCGTGTTGTAGACACCTTAACCGAGAAAGGTCTCACCTACGAAAAAGAAGGCGCTATCTGGTATAAAAACAAAGAGGTTTGCACAAAGAAGCTTTTAGAACAAGGTAAAACTCAGGAATATATTGATAACCTCGAGCTCAAAGACGATGTTCTTATCAGACAAAACGGTAACCCAACATATTTCACAGCAGACATCGCATACCACAAAAATAAATTCGAGCGTGGCTTTGAGACGCTCATCGACGTATGGGGCGCTGACCATCACGGTCACGTTATGCGTATGCAGAACGCTATGGATGCTATCGGCTGTAACGGTGATAACCTACACGTACTTTTGATGCAGCTTGTAAAGCTTGTCAAAAACGGTGAAGCTGTTAAAATGAGCAAGCGTACAGGTAAGGCCATCGGTCTGTCAGACCTGCTCGACGAAGTTCCTGTTGACAGCGTACGTTTCCTTTTCAACACTAGGGAAGCTAACACTCAGATGGACTTTGACTTAGGTCTTGCTGTTACACAGGATAACCAAAACCCTGTTTACTATGTTCAGTACGCACACGCAAGAATCTGTTCAATTCTGAAAGCTCTTGAAAAAGATGGTGTGACACAAAGGCAGTGCACTGACGATGAACTAAAGCTATTAACAAAAAGCGAAGAGCTCGAACTCATCCATCATCTTGCATCGTTTGAAACACAGATCATCTCTGCCGCTAATGACTATGACCCTACAAAAATCACTCGATATGTTACCACACTTGCTACTCTTTTCCACAAGTTCTACAACGCATGTAGAGTAAAGGGTGAAGATGAATCACTTACACAGGCAAGACTTTCTCTTTGCATCTGTGTAAAAACAGTTATCAAGAACGTACTATCGATGTTTAACATTACCTGCCCTGAGCAGATGTGATTTTTACAAAAAACTAAGGACTAGCAAAAACGCTAGTCCTTCTTTTTTTCTTCTTCAATTTTCTTTATGCTTTGGATTCTTAATATTTCTCTTAGATCTTTAGTATATTGTGACCACTCGCAATTCTCTTTACCATAGACAAGATTTTCTTTATACTCCATTTCAATCCAAGTAGAAATATCAGCTTCGTTGTGAGAAACAACTGCCTCAAGATTATCAAGAGCTCTAAAAAGCTTTGCTTCATCAGTTCTTAGCTCATTCATTTCTTCAAACAGAGTTCTAAACTCACAAGCTGTATTTTCAGGAAGCTTTGAGAGAAGATACTCTATAGCTTTTTGCTCTTCTTTTTCGTTTTCTTCATTTTTATAAAACGCAGGAACATCTCCCGTTACCGCTTCGCCAAAATCGTGAATAAGACACATTTTGATAACCTTATCTATATCAAGAGTAGGAAATTCATCTTTGCAAAGCATAGCCATAGTAGCAAGCCTCCACGAATGCTCTGCAACAGATTCTCTTCTACCACTAGATGTCCACGAATGACGTGTGTTACATTTTAGCTTTTCTATTAAACTCAAAAATTCAATCAACTTACGCTGTTCCATATCACACCACTTAGAATTTCATCTCCTATAAGGCTCCCTCTGACGAGGGAGCTGTCAGCAATGCTGACTGAGGGAGAGACTTTTTTACAATAGAGTCTATGTATTCACAAACTCCTTGAAAATCATTCGCTACCTCCAGATTAGTGAATCTGACAACTTGTAACCCCATATTCTCAAGCTCTGTTGCTCGTATCTTATCTTTGTTTTCCTGAGGATATGCATAGTGACCGCTACCGTCTAACTCTATAACAAGTCTAGCTTTTGCACAATAAAAATCTGCGATATATTCACCGATAGCTTTCTGTCTTTGAAACCTGACAGGATAAGTTCTCAAAAAATCATACCAGAGTTTTTTCTCCCATCGAGTCATATTTTTACGCAAAGCCCTAGCCAAAGAGATGTTTTTCTTATTATACTCTTTCACTTCTCTCCCTCCGAGTTTTGCTCCGCAAAACCCACCTCCCTCATCAGATGGAGGCAATCTGCGTTCATACTACAACTTACTTTTTCTCAACATTATGAGAACACCAATGAGCGAGAGCACTACGCATGCTATAGCGATATAACTGCTGATTTGACCGAACACCTGAGCATCTACAAGCAACGACACAAGCATCAGTACAATGCAAACAAAGAGCAAAACGCTAATAAATATCAACTTTTTCAGCATATCAATCATCCCTCTCAAAAATCCCATCAGCGATTTTCGAAAAATCATCGAGTGTCAGCTGTTCTGCCCTTGCAGTAGGTGATAGACCACACTGTGCTAATATATCGCTGATAACACTTTTTTCGATACCCATACCACTTGCTATGGAGTTCACAACCGTTTTTCTGCGTTGAGCAAATGCGGCTTTGACCACCTTAAAAAATGTCTTTTCACTCTTAGCTTTTGCTCGTGGCTGTGAGCTCACATCAAGCCTGATTACTGCCGAATCAACCTTTGGTGCAGGCATAAACGAGCCTGACGACACATGAAACAACAGCTGTGGTTCACTGTAGTAGTTCACTGCAACAGTAACCGCAGAGCTCTGTCTTGTGCCTACTTTTGCGCATATACGCTCAGCCGCTTCTTTTTGAACCATAACGGTGATAGCGTCAATCGGAAGTTTTTCTTCAAGTAGCTTCATAATAACAGGTGAAGTAATATAGTACGGAAGATTTGCACATACTACTACTCTCATACCCTCAAACTCTTCTTCGATGAGCTTTTTCAAATCTATTTTTAGTATATCGCCGCTCACAACTTTTATGTTATCGTGCTCAGCTAAAGTTTCATCGAGCACAGGAAGCAGTCGTTTATCAAGCTCAATGCTGACTACTTTATCGGCACGAAGGCACAGCTCGTGAGTGAGCACTCCTACACCTGGGCCTACTTCGATAACACCGACGCCTTTATCTGCACCACAAAACTCAGCCATCCTCGGACACACTGACGGGTTAATCAAAAAGTTCTGCCCGAGTGACTTTGAAAAAGTAAACCCGTGTCGGGAAAGTATATTTTTAATTGTCAAAATGTTAGTAAGATTATCCATTATTTCTTAATCCCTTGGGGTATTTATTTTTGAGCATCATTTTGCTCGCTTTACCAAACGAAAGCGGAACATTTTCTACACACACAAGAGTATATCCCTTGATATTTTCATCTAGTTTTATTTCTTCTCCATGTAAAAATTTATACAGCCTTTCGTCATTCATGTCAAGATTTATGACATTTTTTGCACTATCCTTTTTGCATGCAGTAAAAGCATTGTGACAAGGCTCATACCTTTTACCGTTAAAATTCAGCACCTCGACACCCGTTTTTATAACGCACAATTTTCTGAAATCAAGATTATACTCAAAAAGCTCCACTATACTATCAGTGAGTGCGTACACCTTGTCCGATACTTTATAAAGCTCTTTATACTCCTCACTTTCAAAAATGTCGTTTAAGAATTCGTATGCCTCTTTATCTGCCTTTGTAAACGCTTTGTTCTTATTTTGCTTTTTTGTTTTTTTGCTATCTTTTACTATAGGACGTTCATCTTCAGGTGTGTAGTTTTTTCGAAATTTTGCGGCAAAATGTCCTTCGCCACCATCCATAGGAAATATACGTTTAGCATACCCCAGTGTATTTCTGCCAAAATTTTCACCGCTGTCGATGAGTTCAAACTCAGGATTTTTATTGAGAAATTCAGTTACTACACCTTCGTTTTCTTCTTTTGAAAAAGTACAGGTAGAATACACGAGCTCCCCACCTGCTTTAAGTGCAACCTTTGCACTATTCAAAATATTAAGCTGGCGGTTAGCACAGGAAAGAACGTGTTGCGGTGACCATTCACCCACTGCATCTTTATCTTTTCTGAACATACCTTCACCCGAGCATGGTGCATCAACTAAAATTTTGTCAAAAAACCCACACAAAGCTGGACAAAGATTTTCAGGTGAGTTGGATGAAACAACTGCGTTTTTTGCACCCATACGTTCCAAGTTTGAGCACAAAATATTTGCTCTGCTTCTGACTATCTCGTTTGACCACAAAAGACCAGTACCGTCAAGCACCTGAGCTATCTGCGTAGTTTTAGAACCCGGTGCAGCGCAAAGATCAAGCACCTTGTCCCCTTTTTTTACATCAAGCATTGTCACAGCCGACATCGCAGACGGTTCCTGCACATACATAGCCCCTGCGTGATGAAACGGATGAGAACCAATACGTTCAACATCATTATCTATATAGTATCCGTCCTTGCAAAAAGGTGTTTGCGTCAATTTGAAAGGAAGTTTTTTAATTACGTTTGCTTTATCAGCTTTCAGAGTATTTATCCTCACACCTCTAAAACAAGGCTCGTCCATATTTTTTATGAATGCGTCGAACTCATCTCCGAGCAAAATTTTCATTTTTTTCAAAAATTCATTCATAAGTATATTCCTTCACTTAGTGCTAATACTATACTCAAAGGGAGGTGTCACTATGAGCAACCAGAACAATAACCAGAACAGAAACCAGTCAAACAACCAGAACAATAACCAGAACAGAAATCAATCTAACAACAATAACCAGAACAACCAGAATAACAATCAGAATAGAAACCAGTCAAACAATCAGAACAGAAATCAGTCTAACAACCAGTCTAGATAAGTATATGCAGTCCCAAAACACGGGACTGCATACATAATAAAATCTAAATCAATATCCGAGCTCTTCGCCCACAATGATAACCTTAATACGTTCTTTGTGGCGCTGCTGTGCACACACAACATAGTTACAGCATATTCTACCGTCACCACGACAACCGTCACACATAAACGAACCGTCACTACCACAGGACAGACACTCACCGTTAGCTTCACAATATGATCCTGTGTGCAGTCTTTTTGTGTTAGGTGGTGCAGCCTTAGTTTTCACTCTATACACTGCTTCGTCAAAATTCTTAACTATTTTGTTGTAGCCACACACAACTACAACGCTTTTCGGACCATAAAGTATAGCAGAAACACGGTTAGAGTTTCCGTCAACATTATACAGCTCTCCATACTGTGTCACAGCATTTGAGCTAGTCAGATACACATCAGCGAAATACGCTTCACGCATAAGCTCTTCTGCTTCTTCCTTTGATTGAGCAACACTGCGGTCAACGTAGTTATAGTTACCGTTTTTTACAGCATCGATAACACCGACCTGCTTTAAGGTTTCCGAACCACCGTTTGTTACTGTGTCACCTTCGTTAATAAACGAAAGCACTTTTTTAAGTGCTTCTTCTTTTGTTTCACAGTAAAAACCGAGCATATTATTTTTCTTCAAATTTGTGATAGTCTTTTCTATAATTTTTGCATCAGGTGTTTTCAACATAATATTCCCTCACTTTAAACATTATAGTATGTATTATACATCATTTGCTACATATTTCAAGCACTAGGTTCGACAAAAGGCACGCCAAAATATTCAGCAATACTCTGTGCAAAATTCCTGGCTATATTATCTATGTTGTCTCTGATAAACTGAGCGTCCTCTACATTATCGTGATATGCAACCTCTGCAAGCACCGCAGGGGCTTTTGTTCTGCGAACCTCTGCAAGCGAAGTCGTATCGAGCACCTGTGTTCTGTCAGGTAGTGGATATATGTTTTTATAATTCTGATTTAGAATATTAGCAAAATTCTGTCCACTCGAGCTCGATGGGTAGTAGTAGAACTCAACGCCCCTAACATTGCCCGAATTCGCCTCTCCTGCGGCATTAGAATGGATAGCAAAATGAAGGTCATAGTCACCTGCGTTTGATTGTGCAATAGCCTGTGACAAGGTTTGTGTCGGAGTGTTGCGGTCAAAGTCGATCCCCGATGCTCTGAGATACGGCTCCATAGCGTCAGCTATCAGGTTTGTATAGTACTCTTCATTTCCTCCACCTACATACGGGTTAAACTCCTGAAGTGACGGACTCAAAAAAACTCTTGGCATATTATCCTCCCAAAAAACTTGTGTACAAGTGCAAATACAAAATTTTGCTCTTTTACCAATACATTATACTAATAAAATTAGAAAAATATTCCAAAAAGCTCTTTACAAACTCTTTGTTTTCTGCTATACTAATGACAGAAAACAGGAATGATTACTGTTTTCTAAGGAGGTGACCGATAATGGGTCACAATTTCAGTTCAAAACGAGAAGCTATTTTTAAAACGATAGCAAGTACAAAGAGTCATCCGAGTGCACGATGGGTGTATGATGAACTCAAAGATGAAATTCCGAACCTCAGTTTAGGCACTGTGTACCGAAATATCGCCCTGTTTAAAGAGCAAGGAAAAATAATCTCGGTCGCAAATGTCGACGGTGAAGAACGAATCGACGCTGATGTATCGGATCACGCACATTTTGTTTGTGAACGCTGTGGTGGGGTCTACGATTTACACTCAAGCGAGCTATCCCCTTTAGAAAAAGAGCTTTCTCAAAAGGGATTTGAAATCAAAAGAAAAAACGTAGTATTTCACGGTATATGCTGTGAATGCTCAAAAAACTAAACAATTTTTCGGAGGTTATTATTATGAAATGGGTTTGTCCAGTATGTGGTTATGTTCACGAAGGCGATGTTGCACCTGAGGTTTGTCCTGTATGTAAGGTTCCTGGTGAGAAGTTCAACAAAATGGCTGATGAAGAGGGCTTTGCTTGCGAGCACGTTGTAGGTGTCGCTAAAGATGCTCCTGAAGATATCATTATGGATCTTCGAGCTAACTTCGAGGGCGAGTGCAGTGAAGTCGGTATGTATCTTGCTATGGCAAGAGTAGCGCATCGTGAAGGCTATCCTGAAATTGGTCTTTACTGGGAAAAAGCTGCATTCGAAGAAGCAGAACACGCTGCTAAATTTGCAGAACTCTTAGGCGAAGTTGTAACAGATTCCACAAAGAAAAACTTAGAGCTCCGCGTTGATGCCGAGACTGGCGCTTGTGCAGGCAAACTTGACCTTGCAACAAGAGCAAAAGCTTTAGGCTTAGATGCTATTCATGACACAGTTCACGAGATGGCAAAAGACGAAGCAAGACACGGTGCTGGATTCAAGGGTCTTCTCAAAAGATACTTTGGTTAATTTTATGCGGGAAGACAAGGCGTCTTCCCGCTTTTTATTTTATAGTACATAATATACTAACAGGAGGCTACAAATATGAAAAAACTACTGATACTCTCTCTTGTTTTATCATTACTGCTAACAGTTGTCGGCTGTGCTACACTAGCTCCAAACAGCGTCAACGTCACAGCTCCTACAGAAGAAGCCGTAGCTGTCGACCCTGCTACACAGGCAGTGGCTGAAGAACAAACAACAGCTCAGGCGGAAGCTGAAACAGTTGCTGAAACAAAAGCAAAAACAGCTGACGAAAAAATCAGCGAAGAAAAAGCAAAAGAAATCGCACTTACTCATGCTTCACTCAAAGAAAGCGAAGTCAAGGCTCTTTTCGTAGAGTTGGACTTCGATGACGGTGTACTCAGATACGAGGTAGACTTCAAGCACGGTGGATATGAATACGACTATGACATTGATGCAAAATCAGGCACTATTCTATCTTATGACAAAGATTACGACGACTAATTTCATATAATAACCGTCTAAACGACAAGACAACCCCATCTGTTATATTACAGTTGGGGTTGTCTTTTGCATAAAAAATGCTATAATAAAGCTACAATGAAGGAGTGATCTTATGCTAGAATCAGGAATCAAAAATAAAATCACAATAACAGTCACACAAGACAAAACTGCCAAAGTTATGGGAAGCGGTACGCTTTCTGTTTTTGCTACTCCTGCTATGGTAGCACTAATGGAACAGACTGCCGCAGAAAGTGTACAAGGTCTTTTAGACGAAGGTGTGACAAGCGTCGGCACAAAAATCAATGTTGAACACCTCGCCGCTGATCCAGTAGGTATAGAAGTCACTTGTGAGAGTGAGCTCACTCAAGTTGACAACAGACGACTTGTTTTTGATATCGTAGTTTCTGACAAGCACGGTGTAGTCGGAAAAGCAACCCACGAACGTTTTCTCATAAAAGCAGACAGCTTTATGCAAAAAACAAACGCAAAACTTTAATATACAAAAACTCACAGGCGGTGCTATCAAGCACCGCCTTTTTTGATGCAAACTTAAACGCAAAAAAGCTCGGGTTTATCCCGAGCTTTTTCTATATAGTTATTAGGTTATTACTTAAGATATGTCTGACCTGTTGGGCCTACAGCACCGCTGATGCCTGTAAAGCCACTAGCGCAACATACATATACTCTCATGTTACCCTTACCAACTGAAGAAACTGAAAGTGTACCGTCAGTTACGTTCTTAACATCACCTGTAACAGCGTCGATGTACTTACCGTTAGGAACGTTCTTGAATGTAGCACCATCAGTGACAGTAACAAGTGCGAGAGAGTCGATGCCCTCACTTGCGTTTGTGTATCTCTTAACATATGCCATGTTACCTGATACATAGTTAGAAGATACTGTGTACTGACCCTTCTGGAGTGCCGGAACAGCACGTCTGATAGCATTGAGCTTCTGGATGTGCTTAGCAAGTGGGTAGTTAAGTGTCTCAGCGACCTTACCTGAAGCTGTGTATTCTGAGAAGTCAGTAGCTGTAACACTACCCTCGAGATTTTCACCGAAGTATGCACGACCTGTCTGTGAGAGAGGCTTGTTAGGACCAACGTCGATAACAACGCCCTTCTGGAACTCAACTTCACTTCCGTAGTAAAGACAAGGAATACCACGGAATGTGTACATAAGGTTCAAGTTCTCAGCCCAAGTCTGAGTACCGCCAGAGAATCTGTTAGCTTGACCCTGGTCAGGAGAATAGTCGTGAGAATCAACATATACAACGTTCCATGTAGAGTCGTTGTAATACTGGTCAGAAGCCTTACCAACGCCGAATGCACCCTGTGCTGAGTCAAAGCACCAGTGCATCTGGAAGTCGATAGCGCCCATGCCTGAGCTCTTTGAGTAGTCAGGTGTGTGGTATGAAATACCGTTTAAAAATGCGTTCTGTGATGTAGGCTGTTTACTTACATTATCATACTGTTTATAGTGGTCAAATGTAAGGTTCATATTCTCGTTGATCTGCTCAGCAGTTGCGTTCTTATCAAAGTTCCAGTTGTTCTTGTAGGAAGCATCTGTTTCATCCCATGTATAGAACTGAGCTGACTCACAAGCGTGGTCACGATACCAAACCTGTGAATAACGACAGCAGATTTCACCGAACATATAGAAGTTGTCGTTACCTGCAGCCTTAGCAGCAGCATGCATCTGGTCGTTGTACATCATATTGAGTGAAAGTCTTGAAATGTGACGTACTGTATCCACACGGAATGCATCAACACCCATATCAAGGTAATTCGAATATGCATCAACAAGATACTCTGCTACAGCAGGGTTCTCTGTGTTAAGGTCAACGCAGTCACCTGCGATCTGACAATATTTACAGGTCCAGTCGTCCCAGTTAAGACTCTGGAAATAACCTGTATGATAATAGTTGTTGTGGTTACACACTGCGTCAGTAGAAACCTTAGCCATACTGTAGTCGCTTTCGTCAGGATGTGAACCTGTAGAGTTGTTGCCACCAGCAGCAGAAGATGTGTTCTTCATAAGGTTAAGTCTTGAATCGTACTGCTGCTGTGGTTTTAAAGCATAGTATTCTTCAGGAGTGCTGACACCGTTGTAGTCAAGAAGCTGTTTTGTAGGAACCATACACTTCTCGATTTCAGCAAGATCCTGATAGTCGTCGTACTCTTTAGTAAAGAGTGGAGCGAGGAAAGATTCGCCGAAGTTACCGGTGTGCTGCCATACAACGTCCTGAATAACCTTCATATCCTTATCGTGAGCAGCCTGAATGAAATCTTCATATGTAAAGTTGTCAGATTCATAACGAACGTCAACTTTAGAAAAATCCATAGCATGGTAGCCATGGTAGTCGTAACCTGATGCGTTTTCAACTACAGGAGTGATCCAAATAGCAGAGAAGCCGAGAGCTTTGATATAGTCGAGCTTATCAGCAAGACCTTTGAAGTCACCACGCCATGCAGGGTCAGAGTCAGGGTTGTTAGCCTTGCTGTCGTCCCAGCAGTGAACGTTGTTGCCTGTATCGCCATCGTAGAAACGAGTTGTGATTACAAAGTAGATAGAATCTTCTCTCAGATCTGAATAATCATAATCACCCTTAACATCAGGGTTTTTGTTTCTCCATTTACCGTCTTTGTACCACCACTCACCTGTTGTGCGAGTTGTCTCTTCAGAAATCTGTCCTGTAAGTGAAGATGTTCCATCTGTAAACAGAAGGTTGATTTTTGTAGAATTAGGGAAATTATATGTGTACCAGTTTCCGCCTTCCATAGAAGCTTCCTTAGTCATCTTTACACCAGGATATGCAATTTCCAAGTTGGTTGGAAGTGCGTTCCAATAGTAAACGTAAGGAACCTTATCTTCTGATTTGACGTGGATAACAATACCGTTATCAGCTGAAGTATCTGCTATTTCAGATTCTGAAGCAGTAGCAGAGATAACAGCAACGGATACGATAATCATAGCAACTAGAAGTAGTGCTGCAATTCTTTTAAATGTATTCATTTATGTTACCTCCTTTTACCATACTTCAAGCTCTGCGAGCTTTCTCTGGATATGTGTTGCGTCAATAATCTCGACCTTGTCATTTCCGTTGATATCAGAATTTGCAATGTTGATGTCGTTCTTGTTCACCAATTCTACCAGATATCTCTGGATATGTGTTGCATCTATGATTGTGACTTTTCCATCAGCGTTTGCATCACCCTTCATTGTGAATACATCTGTTGAGCCTGATGTTGATGGCTCTGTTGGTATCACTGGTTGTGTTGGCTGTGTTGGTTGTGTTGGTTCTGTATTGTCAACAATCTCATTCACACACTCGTATGAACGCTGACGCTCAAGCAGACCGTTATCTGATGCCTGTACTGATACAACCACTGTATATGTTCCAAGTGTTGTTGGTGTGAATTTGTATGTACTGTTGGTTGTGTAATATGGTACATTCACTACCATTCCCTGCTGATTCTTTACTGTGTATTTATAGAAGAGAAGGTTTGTACCTACTTTACCACCGCCTGCAGTAACTGTGATTGTCTGCTCTACACCTTTTTTCATTTGTCCGTTGTTGCCGGCTGTGATTTTTTTGATGATAGGTGCTACTACGCTTGAGTCATCAGATACTGTGTATGTAAGTTTTCTCTGGTTTTCATTTCCTGATGTATCTTTCAGATCACAGATGAGTGTATATGTTCCTGCTACTGTTGGCACCCATGTCACAGTGTTCTTTGCTGAATATTCCGAAATCACTGTTGTTTGGTTGCTTGCATTTGCTACGCTGAACTTGTATGACACAGTACCGCCTGTGCTCTTTGCATTTGCACTTACAACTATCTCTGTTCCCTTATACTGAGGGGATGCAAGGTCACTTGTAAAGCTGCTTACTGTGATTGGGGATACATCATATATTTCCCATGTACCGCTCTTGTTGTCATATATACGTCCTGCTCCTGGGAAACTCATATCACCTGTCTGGTTACTACCTGAGTTTGAGAAGATGATCTTATCCCAGTTACCTGTTACTTCATACTGCCATACATCGTCTCCGATATTTGTCATAGTCTTACCAGGCCATGATGCGTTTTCTCCGGCACCGTCTTTCCACATATAGCAGCTGACTGCACCCCATCCTGCTGAGTTCTTGCAGTAGACCATCTTTGAGTCTGTTGTGCTACCACCGCCTTGTGTTGGTGTCTCAGTTGTTGGTGTTGGTGCTGTAGTCGGATTTGCAGTTGTTGGCGTTACTACGTGTCCTTCATATGCACCCCAGCTTCCGTTTCTGTATATCTGTCCGTCTCCTGGAAATGTAAGGTCAGCTGTCTGGTTTCCGTTACCGCCTGTACCGTTGTTAAAGATGATGTTCTGATAGTCAGTTGTTGTGTTGTATTTCCACACACTACCGCTGACATTTGTCATCTGCACTCCAGGCCACTCTGCGTTTTTGGAATCACCGCTACCATTCCACATATAGCAGTAAACGCTGCCCCAATTTGTGCTGTTTTCGTAATACACTGTTCCGCTTGCTCCGGTTTCTGCGACTTCTACATTTTCAGCTGAAAACTGTACTGTTGTACAAAACATCATACTGATAAGCATCGCCACTGTCAGGAGCATACAAATCGCACTTTTTGTTGTGTGCTTTTTGCTTACCATTGTTATTACCTCCTAAAGTTTTTAGCTATTTTTCAACTATAAATAGCCACTTTTACATTATAATACAACTATTATGAATTTTCATCTTATTTTAAAATTAAGATATAATCTTTCCACGACATGTCGTTTTTTTATCTTTTGTCTAATTATAGGGTCAAGTTTTAGCCTGAGCCAAACATTTTAAGCATCATTTGAAAGCAATCATAATTAACAGCCATAACTAAGCATAATTAATAAAAAACACCTGAATAAGCAAAAACTCATTCAGGTGTTTTTTATGTTTTTATATATCAGCTTAAATTCGTGCTCTTAAAACACGCAAGCTAAAATCAAACAAGTTATATTACTTGAGGTATGTCTGGCCTGTTGGTCCCACAGCACCGCTAATGCCTGTAAAGCCACTAGCACAGCATACATATACTCTCATATTACCCTTACCTACTGAAGAAACTGAGAGTGTACCGTTAGTTACGTTCTTAACATCACCGGAAACAGCATCAATATACTTACCATTAGGAACGTTCTTAAATGTAGCACCGTCAGTGATAGTAACGAGTGCAAGAGAGTCAATGCCTTCCTGACTATTTGTGTATCTTCTTACATATGACATATTACCTGATACATAGTTAGAAGAGTTTGTGTACTGACCCTTCTGGAGTGCCGGAACAGCACGTCTGATAGCGTTGAGCTTCTGGATATGTTTAGCAAGTGGGTAGTTAAGTGTTTCAGCTACCTTACCTGAAGCTGTGTATTTGCTGTAATCAGAAGCAGTAACAGTGCCCTCCATATAATCGCCGAAGTATGCACGACCTGTCTGAGCAAGAGGCTTGTTAGGACCTACGTCTATTTCCATACCCTTTGCAAACTCAACCTCTGTACCGTAGTAAATACATGGAATACCACGGAATGTGAAGATAAGGTTGAGGTTTTCAGCCCAAGCCTGTGTACCTAAGCTGTAACGTGTCTTTTCCATACCATCAGGACCGTAGTCGTGTGAGTCAACATACATTACGTTCCATGTTGAGTCGTTCATATACTGATCTTCAGCCAGACCTGCTCTATATGCGTTACCTGCGTTCTCAAAGTTCCAGTGCATTGTAAAGTCGATTACAGATGTACCGTTTGACTTTGAGTAGTCAGGTGTGTGATATGAAATACCGTTCAAAAATGCGTTAGAGCTTGTTGGGTGACCACTTGGATCTCTGTGCGCATCGTAGTGGCTGATAGAAGTATCAATGTTAGCAGTTGGGCTTGTTGTATTCCAGTTACCTTTCCACGCCGACTCGGTTTCAGCCCATGTGAAGAATGCAGGTGAAGAAGATGGAATGTTGTGGTTCCATGTCTCACGTACTCGAGAGCAAACCTCACCAAAGATGTGGAAGTTTTCGTTGCCGTTTGTTTTCATTGAAAGCTTATCATAGAACTTAGGGAAGTAAGCACTGTTGAGTGTCCAACGGTTGATGTGCTTTTCAGTGTCAAGACGGAAAGCATCAACGCCCATATCTACATACTGAAGATATGCATCTGTGATATACTCAGCAACAACTGGATTTTCTGTGTTGATATCAACACAGTCACCTGCCATTGAGCCCTGCTGCTCAATTGAGCTTTCGTAACCCATTCCGGTTTCTCTATGGTAGTACTCGTTTTTGTTCTGAGCCATACCGGACTTGTGGCCCTTCATACAGTCAAGACGAGCCTGGAACTGTGCGTCAGGCTGTAAGCTATCGTAATTTGGATAAGATTTCGCAAGCAAGCCATCAGGCTTCATCACCATACAGCTTGAATCACCAAGGTCCTTAATAGATTTATACTCCTTAGTGAACATAGGAGCAAGGAACTCTTCACCGAAGTTACCAGAGTGGTTCCATACAACGTCCTGAATAATTTTGATACCCTTTGCATGGGCTGCATCAATTACATCCTGGAATGTTGCTCCATCACTTTCATAACGAACATCAACCTTTGAGAAGTCCATAGCATGGTAGCCATGATAGTCGTAACCTGAAGCGTTTTCTACTACAGGAGTCATCCAGATAGCAGAGAAGCCAAGAGCTTTGATGTAGTCGAGCTTTTCGATAAGACCTTTGAAGTCACCACGCCATGCAGGGTCAGAGTCAGGGTTGTTAGCCTTCTGGTCTTCCCAGCAGTGAACGTTGTTGCCTGTATCGCCATCGTAAAAACGAGTTGTGATTATAAAGTAAATAGATTCTTCTCTAAGATCTGTACGCTCATATGAATGCTCATACGGATTATACTTTGTCCACTTACCGTCTTTGTACCACCACTCACCTGTTGTACGAGTTGTCTCTTCAGAAATCTGTCCTGTAAGTGCAGATGTTCCGTCTGTGAACAAAAGGTTGATTTTTGTGGAGCTTGAGAACTTGTATGTGTACCAGTAGCCACCTGTCATGCTTGACTCTTTTGTCATCTTAGCACCAGGATAAGCTACAGTAAGGTTCTGTGGAAGTGCGTTCCAGTAGTAAACATATGGAACTTTGTTTTTTGATTCAAAATGCACTGTGATACCAGTATCAGCTGAAGTATCTGCTATTTCAGATTCTGAAGCAGTAGCAGAGATAACAGCAACGGATACGATAATCATAGCAACTAGAAGTAGTGCTGCAATTCTTTTAAATGTATTCATTTATGTTACCTCCTTTTACCATACTTCAAGCTCTGCGAGCTTTCTCTGGATATGTGTTGCGTCAATAATCTCGACCTTGTCATTTCCGTTGATATCAGAATTTGCAATGTTGATGTCGTTCTTGTTCACCAATTCTACCAGATATCTCTGGATATGTGTTGCATCTATGATTGTGACTTTTCCATCAGCGTTTGCATCACCCTTCATTGTGAATACATCTGTTGAGCCTGATGTTGATGGCTCTGTTGGTATCACTGGTTGTGTTGGCTGTGTTGGTTGTGTTGGTTCTGTATTGTCAACAATCTCATTCACACACTCGTATGAACGCTGACGCTCAAGCAGACCGTTATCTGATGCCTGTACTGATACAACCACTGTATATGTTCCAAGTGTTGTTGGTGTGAATTTGTATGTACTGTTGGTTGTGTAATATGGTACATTCACTACCATTCCCTGCTGATTCTTTACTGTGTATTTATAGAAGAGAAGGTTTGTACCTACTTTACCACCGCCTGCAGTAACTGTGATTGTCTGCTCTACACCTTTTTTCATTTGTCCGTTGTTGCCGGCTGTGATTTTTTTGATGATAGGTGCTACTACGCTTGAGTCATCAGATACTGTGTATGTAAGTTTTCTCTGGTTTTCATTTCCTGATGTATCTTTCAGATCACAGATGAGTGTATATGTTCCTGCTACTGTTGGCACCCATGTCACAGTGTTCTTTGCTGAATATTCCGAAATCACTGTTGTTTGGTTGCTTGCATTTGCTACGCTGAACTTGTATGACACAGTACCGCCTGTGCTCTTTGCATTTGCACTTACAACTATCTCTGTTCCCTTATACTGAGGGGATGCAAGGTCACTTGTAAAGCTGCTTACTGTGATTGGGGATACATCATATATTTCCCATGTACCGCTCTTGTTGTCATATATACGTCCTGCTCCTGGGAAACTCATATCACCTGTCTGGTTACTACCTGAGTTTGAGAAGATGATCTTATCCCAGTTACCTGTTACTTCATACTGCCATACATCGTCTCCGATATTTGTCATAGTCTTACCAGGCCATGATGCGTTTTCTCCGGCACCGTCTTTCCACATATAGCAGCTGACTGCACCCCATCCTGCTGAGTTCTTGCAGTAGACCATCTTTGAGTCTGTTGTGCTACCACCGCCTTGTGTTGGTGTCTCAGTTGTTGGTGTTGGTGCTGTAGTCGGATTTGCAGTTGTTGGCGTTACTACGTGTCCTTCATATGCACCCCAGCTTCCGTTTCTGTATATCTGTCCGTCTCCTGGAAATGTAAGGTCAGCTGTCTGGTTTCCGTTACCGCCTGTACCGTTGTTAAAGATGATGTTCTGATAGTCAGTTGTTGTGTTGTATTTCCACACACTACCGCTGACATTTGTCATCTGCACTCCAGGCCACTCTGCGTTTTTGGAATCACCGCTACCATTCCACATATAGCAGTAAACGCTGCCCCAATTTGTGCTGTTTTCGTAATACACTGTTCCGCTTGCTCCGGTTTCTGCGACTTCTACATTTTCAGCTGAAAACTGTACTGTTGTACAAAACATCATACTGATAAGCATCGCCACTGTCAGGAGCATACAAATCGCACTTTTTGTTGTGTGCTTTTTGCTTACCATTGTTATTACCTCCTAAAGTTTTTATGTGTATGCTATTTTACAATCAGAGTTTTCAACACTCATTGTGAGAATTTCACAAATATATCAGCTTTCTTTTGTGCAAAAAGCGATGGTCACTAATTTCAAACAAAACGAATCAATCATACCAAAAACGCCGATACTGAAATACTGCACAACAAAGTATAACGCCATTTGTGAATAACAACCAAAAAGCTTCACACGCACAAAAATGACATCCGGAAGATGTCATTTTGTCTGATCAATAGCATATTTTTCTTGTTTGCATTATATAACAATTTTGTAAAGATTTCATCTATTTTTAAAATTAAGATATATACCTTCCACGCCATGGCGATTTTTTATCTTTTTATTAGCACTGTAGCGATTAAAAGCAAAAAAACGACCACGTAAAATGGTCGTTTTTGCGTAAAGTTTATTTTATTTTATCCCAGTAGGCTTTGAACGCCTGCTCGGTTTTATTGTCCCCGAACTCATAGTACCTTGTATCCTTTAAAATATCAGGCAGATACTGTTGATATGTATAGTGGTTCGGGTAATCATGCGGATAAATATAGTTTTGCCCTTTGTTAGGATTATCCTCTCCGTCAAAATGCATATTCTGTAGCTGACGAGGGATAGGACCGCTTTTGCCCATTTTCAGATCTTGCATCGCAGCATTTATGGCATCGTGGCCGGAATTCGACTTAGGTGCAAGGGAAACCATAATAACTGCGTCAGCAAGCGGAAGTCTTGCTTCAGGAAGTCCGACTTGGAGTGCTATATCAACACATGATTTTACGATAGGCATAATCTGCGGATATGCAAGCCCCACATCTTCGCACGCACAAACCAAAAGACGTCTACACGCACTCATCAAATCTCCTGCATCAAGCAGTCTTGCAAGATAGTAAATAGCAGCATCAGGATCAGAGCCACGCATACTTTTTTGATATGCCGACACTATGTCGTAGTGCTCATCGCCATCACGGTTGTAACGGTTAGCGCTTCTTTGAGTCAGGTCAAACACAGTTTCGTCCGTAATAGTTAGTTTTTCTCCGTCATCGTCAGCTGAAAGTACTGACAACTCAACTGCGTTGAGCGCTTTTCGAACATCACCGCCACAAGCAGTGCTGATATGTTCCACCGCTTTGTTTGAAACTTTGATTTCCTTTTGCATCTCATCAGATATAACCCTGAATGCTCTCAAAACAGCTCTTTTGACCTCATCCTTGTCTACCGCCTTAAATTCAAAAACAGTACTACGTGACAAAATCGCATTGTAAACATAGAAATACGGGTTCTCAGTAGTGGACGCAATCAGCGTAATCTTTCCGTTCTCAATATACTCAAGCAGGGTCTGCTGTTGCTTTTTGTTGAGATACTGAATCTCGTCCAGATAAAGCAATATACCATTTATCCCCTCAAAGGTATCAAGCGACTGAAAAATATCCTTAATATCTGATGTGGACGCAGTTGTACCGTTGAGCTTTTTAAAAGTACGGTTGGTGCTCTTTGCGATATATGAAGCAAGCGTCGTTTTGCCCACACCAGACGGACCGTAGAATATTAAATTGGGAATTTTACCGCTTTCGATAATTTTTCGAAGCGGCTTGTCTTTTTCGAGCAGGTGTCTCTGCCCTACCATGTCGTCAAGCGACTGCGGACGCAGTCTATCAGCAAGTGGTGATGACATACAAACTTCCCTTTATTATATTTCTTTTTTCGAATTATTAATCTGTTATTATATTTCTAATTCAGAATTATTCGTAGAGTGGGTATTTAGCACAAAGCTCTGTGACCATAGCTCTTACCTTATCAGCATTGTTGTCAAAATCTTTGATAACAAGTGAAATACACTCTGCGATAACATCCATATCATCTTCTTTGAAGCCTCTTGTTGTAGCAGCTGCTGTACCGATACGAACACCTGAAGTTACAAATGGGCTGAGAGGCTCCTGTGGAATAGTGTTCTTGTTAAGAGTGATGTAGCACTCGTCGAGCTTTGCTTCGAGCTCTTTGCCTGTAACGCCCTCGTTTCTAAGGTCTAGGAGCATAACATGGTTGTCTGTACCACCACTAATAAGAGTATGTCCACGCTTGATAAGCCCATCAGCTAAAGCCGCACAGTTTTTGACAATCTGCTCACCGTAAAGCTTGAACTCAGGCTTTAACGCCTCACCAAAGCAAACAGCTTTTGCAGCGATGATATGCATAAGTGGACCACCCTGTGTACCAGGGAAAAGTGCCTTGTCGATAGCTTTAGCGTACTCTTCCTTACAAAGCACCAAACCGCCACGTGGACCACGCAGTGTCTTATGGGTTGTGGTAGTAACAAAGTCAGCATATGGAACAGGGTTTTGATGTACACCTGCAGCAACAAGTCCTGCGATATGAGCCATATCTACCATCAAGTATGCGCCGACCTCGTCCGCAATCTCTCTGAACTTTTTAAAGTCGATAGCACGTGGATAAGCAGAAGCACCGCATACAATCATTTTAGGCTTGCACTCTTTTGCCTGCTCAAGCACCTTATCGTAGTCGATTCTGTGTGTAACAGGGTCAACGCCGTATGATACGAAGTTAAAATACTTACCTGACATATTAACAGGTGAACCGTGTGTAAGGTGACCACCCTCAGCAAGGTTCATACCCATAACTGTATCGCCGAGCTCGAGCATAGCAAAATATACTGTCATATTAGCCTGTGCACCTGAGTGTGGCTGAACGTTGGCATGGTCTGCTCCAAAAAGCTCACATGCACGTTTTCTTGCGATATCTTCAACAACGTCTACTGCATAGCAACCGCCATAGTAACGCTTTCCTGGGTAACCTTCAGCATACTTATTAGTTAAAACTGAACCCATAGCAGCCATAACAGCAGGAGAAACAATGTTCTCGCTGGCAATAAGCTCGATGTTCTGTTTCTGTCTTTTGAGTTCTGTTGCCATCGCATCAGCTACTTCTTTGTCGTAGCCCTCAACAAAACCGATTGAATCAATAATGTCTTTATACATATCCATTCCCCTTTTTATTTCCCAGCTAAAGCTGTATTTTACTATAATTTTTATATAACAGATGTCTGCACCTTGTCAATAAGAGCATACATATCAAAAAGCGTTGATACTCTGCACGCTTCATTACGGAATTTCGCAGCTCCCTTGAAACCTTTTAGGTAGTGCGGAATATGAGCACGTGCTTCTCGCATACCAATATACTCGCCCTTGTTTTTGCAGAGGTTTTCGATGTGTTTTTTCATAACCTCCATTTTTTCTTCAAAAGTAGGTTTTATAAAAACTTTGGAATCAAAATACGAGTTAATCTCACTGAATACCCACGGATTGCCGAGTGCTCCTCTGCCGACCATAACAAGGTCACACAAGGTGTAGTCATACATTCTTTTTGCATCATCAGCAGTAAGTATATCACCGTTTCCTATAACAGGAATTGATACCGCCTCTTTGACACGCTTTATAATCTCGAGGTCGACCTTACCAGAGTAGTACTGCTGTCTTGTGCGTCCGTGAACTGTAACCGCCTTTGCTCCGTTTTCTTCACAAATACGAGCAATCTCAACTGCGTTGATATTTTCATCATCGAAGCCTTTGCGGATTTTCACAGTGACCGGTATAGATATTGATTCTGACACTGCTTTGACTATTTCACCACACAGCACAGGGTCTCTCATAAGTGCCGAACCTGCACCGTTTGTGCTGATTTTAGGAGCAGGACAGCCCATATTGATATCAATTATCTCGGGCTTGTACTGCAAAGCAAATTTTGCAGCATCTGCCATAGTTTGTGGTTCATTGCCGAAAATCTGCACTGCGCACGGATGTTCTTTTTTTGATAGCTCCATCAACTGTGCACTTTTTGAGCTGTTGTATGATATGCCTTTCGAGCTGACCATCTCAGAAACACAGTAGCACGCTCCAAAATCAACGCATAGTTCCCTGAAAGCTTTGTCAGCAACTCCTGCCATAGGAGCTAAAGCCGCATATCCTTCTATATTGACATTACCTATTTTCATAATTATCTTCTGCGACTGTTGTTACCACCGTTTGTCTGACGAGTACGCTGGCTAACAAGAACACCTGCAATAACCGCTATACCAAGAGCTACACACAACCACGCTATAACACCACCGATAAGTGATGTGTCGCTGACTTCAACTTCGGGAATCTCAACTACTGTCGGAGATGTAACATCCTGCGACTCGATTTCAGGCAACTCATCACCATATACTTCGTAGTAAGTAGGAGCCTGTGTTTCTTCGTCAAGATCCCCTATGTAGTCATAGCTATCATCGTAGTTGTCTTCAGGCTCATAATCCGGATCATCATCTTCGACTATGTCCTGTGTTATATCTTGCTCAGGCTCTTGTACAGCCTGTGTTTCCTGTGGTGTATCGTCAAAGACAACCTCTGTCGGAGCAGAATCATCAGGTGCCGGTACAAATTCGCCCGGATCTCCTGTTGCAAAAACAGTGGTAGACACCATAAAAATCATGAGTACTGCAGTTAAGATAGAAACCAAAGTAGCTATCGCTTTAGTATTCCTCATATTCGCCACCTAACATTCCATAGTTTTGTTACATAATTACCTATTGTACAGTATAACAAACATTCAGGACTTTTGCAAGACTTGTGCCAAAGCATTTCCCAGCATTTCTCCGCTACGTACCGCTTCATCCAAAGTATTAGCATCTGTACCGACTTCTATGAGCAAAGATCCGGTGTTTACATTCATATTGTATGTAAAGTCGCCAAAATTAAGCGGACGCGTAAAACCCTTATACATTGTCTCGCACGCACTCTGGAGCTTTAGTGCAAAGTTCAGGTTATCCTCCCAGAAAGGAAACTCAAGCAAAGAGTCATCGTGGCCTGTCATTATCATTATCTGAGCTGCCTTTTTTCCGTTATATGTAAAAGTAGGCTTGAGACGTGTCATATCGTCCTGAGTCATTGAATCTCGATGAATATCAAGCACTACTTTGATTTCCTTGTATTTTTTCAGATACTTCATTATTGTTGCGTAACTTCTGTCATACGCCCCGTCATAAGACGGATCATCATGCAAAACTGTTGCGTGCACTACTCCTATACCTTGTGCTTTTAGGCTGTTTGATATAGCTTCTCCTACTGCTATGACGTTTTTTTCTTTGTCGGTTGTTCGAGGGTAAAAGCTTTCGTAATAAAAACCGTTGTCTCTATCCATATAGCTCTCACATGTATGGGTATGCACAATGAGCACCTGTGCCTGATGAGTATCCTTTATCTCAAAAGGAAGTTCACTTTCAAGCATTTTATCAACATCTATGTCATAAGAAGTAGAGTTACTTATAGAAAAGTTTTTGTACTGTACCCCACCACCTGACAAATCCACCTCTGATATATGATAAGTTTTTTCGTCGGTTTTAGAAGTATTTCTTGCTACTGCTTTTGTTGTATTCTCATCAGTTTTTTTGCTACTGTTTTTAGGCTTATCAGATGATGGTTTTTCTGACTTTTCACTCTGAGTAAATTTTCCGTCAGGCATAACGGAAAAAGCCGCAAGCAAAGTTGCAGTGCCTGAAACATCAATGCACCGACCCACACTTTTGTAAACACAAAAAAATGCAAAAACGCAGATCAAGCACGATAAAGTAACGCACGCCGCTGCTTTTAGCTTCTCTTTAAGTTTCAAGCGTACCACCCCACTATTCATAAAAGTCTATGCAAAAAAAGACTTTTCTATGCTTTACAGCAGGGCTATCAGGTCAGATATCTCAAAATCTTTTTGCAGTGCAAAGTTTATTGCAAGCGAAATAAGCTTTGCGGCTCTGTCAACAAGCAAATCGACTTCCTTCGGAGTGACAACCATCGACCTGCCTTTTGGAGAAACCTTCTCACGCAACTTAATGCTATCTCTCTCGTCATCAACACAGAGTAAGTCGGTTGCAAGAGTCACCGCATCAACTACCGTAGGCACACCTATAGCTATAACAGGCACTCCCATTGATTCCTCAGTTATCTGTGTTCTATGATTTTGTACACCTGCACCTGGAGAAATGCCTGTGTTTGAAATCTGCAACGTACAGCCAAGTCGCTCCAGTCTTCTTGATGCGAGCGCATCTATAACTATTAGTGCGGTTGGTCTTATTCTCTTTACAACACTGAGTATATGCTCACCTGTTTCTATTCCCGTCTGACCTGTCACACCGGTGTTTAGCACAGCAACCGGTCGAAGCTTGTCAAGTCCGGTGCTTTTTGCAATTTCGCCTGTGATGTGTCTTGTTGCAAGCACCCCACTAGCTGACTTCGGACCTAATGCATCAGGAGTGATATCAGTGTTACCAAGACCTACCACAAGCACAAGACCGTTCACAGGAAGAAGTGAACGTATCTCATCACCGATACTAACAAGACGCTTGTCAGTATCCCGAAAGTCATTTGTCAGCGGTGGCAGTTCAATCGTAATATACGTGCCGATAGGCTTTTTCAGCATACGACTGGCTTTGAGCGTTTTGACAACCATTTTTTCTATTTCAATCGCATCTTTTTTTGTTACTGAATAATCAACTCCCTGCAGATTTTCTCCTGCTAACTCTCTTGCTTCTAGTGCAAGGTCAGTTCTTCTTTCCATATTATCCCCCAAAGTCAATAAAGATTTTACTATTATCTGCAGTAATTCTATTTACATTCACTAAATTTGCTGATATACTATATATGTATTGATTTGCGATTTTGTAATCAGGAGATTATGGGTATGAAATTTTTATCAAAGCTTTTCCCTGTTTTATTATCTATAGTACTAATTTTAGGGTTTGCAATTTCAACAAGTGCTGCGAACATTGACAGCGCTTCGACCAGTGCTCAGACACAAGTCTCGCTACTTGCGGCTGATTTTGAAATCAGCGGTACAAAGCTTGAAAGCGACGTCGTTCTTCCTAAAATGTACAGTTCAAAGAACTTGGGATACACTACACCGGTACGTGACCAGATATACAACACTTGTTGGGCATATGGTTCATCGGCTACACTCGAGTCTGTTTTGCTGAAAAACGGACACAAAGTAGAGTCTTTTGCTCCTATGCATATGAATCACTGGGGCACTTTGCGTGAAGACGGTACCGGTTGGAACAGAGACTACTTAAGCGGTGGATATTCTTACATATCACTCGGCTACTTTACATCGTGGCAGGGACCAAGACTCGAAAAAGACTATCCAGAAACCACTCCTTTCAACAATTTTTCTGCGCTTAATGCCACATCACCAAAACAAGCAGCTGTAAATGGTGTTATTTATCTTGATACAGGTGATGCTCAAAGCGTGAAAACAGCTATCTACAAATACGGTGCTGTTGTCGGCAACTACCACGTTGATGAAGAAAACTTTGACTTCGACAACAATGCATACTACTGTAACACAAAAGGACTCGCTACTTCTCAACTAAACGGTCACTGTATCTCTATCGTCGGTTGGAACGATGACTACTCAAAAAACAACTTCATCCCTGGTGCCCAGCCTAAAAACAACGGTGCGTGGCTGTGCAAAAACAGCTGGGGTAAAAACTGGGGTAACAACGGTTACTACTGGATATCCTACGAAGATGAGTATCTTTTTGATACAAGATTCGGACACAGCTACACCTTCACTGACTACGAGCTTTATGACAGCACCAAAACTATTTATCAAAACGAAGTAGACGGTGCAACATACGAATTTGAATATATCTCGAATTTCGATACTCTGACTTACATCAACGTTTTTGATACTGATACATCAGCTAATAAAATCGAGAGAGTAAACTTCGAATCAACATCAGAAGATGCATCATATATTATTTATAATATTCCTGTTGATTCTTCCACAGGTACTCCTTCAAGAACCCGTAGTAAGTGGACACAAATCGGAAGTGGTACTATTGACCATCAGGGATACATCACTGTTGATACAACTGATTTCACCGTAACAAGCAACAAATTTGCTATCGGCATTTCTATCACTAAACAAAACGGTAGCAATAACTCTATCGGCGTAAGTGAGTGGTTGACCACAGGTAGCAAATACATATTCAAACCTCAATCTAAGCACGGTCAAAGCTATATACATTATGGTACTTCTACTCTAACAGATGTCATGGATTTTTACAGTGACTATTATAACGATGACATCGGCGGTACTTTTGTTATCAAAGCTATCGGCACACAGGACATTATCATAGGTGATACTGACCTCGACGGAAGACTTTCGATTTTAGATGCGACAGCTATCCAGAGATATCTGGCACAGCTGGAAGATTTCAATTTAGAACAAAAGAAAAACGCAGACTACGATAATGATGGTTTGATTAGCATATTCGATGCTACACTGATTCAGGTCAAACTTGTCTCAACCGTTACTGATTTCGAAGATTTTGAATAAACAAAACATAAAAACTAAAGCCACAACCTAAATTGGTTGTGGCTTTTTTCTTAACATATTCTATTCTAGATCTGCTAGTATCCTTCTGATTTTCATTGTATCCATTATATTAAATACACTATTACCGTCTACATCAGCAAGTGCCAGCTGGTACTGTGTCGGTACTTCCAGTTCTGCAAGTATCCTCTGGAAAAGCGTTGCATCCAAAACAGTAAGCTTTCCGTCAAAGTCAGCGTCGCCCATAATATTTGTATGCTCATCCTTTTCAGGGATAGTACTGTCTTCTTTTTCTGTGCTATATACAAGCTCTGCAAAATCAGTCACAAACCAACCGCTGATGCCCATATAGCTTGTATATCCCCATGTGTATCCGCCGGCTTTTTTCGTCTTTGTGACGGTTACGCTTGCACCGCAAGGAATCGCAGAAACTATCGAATAGCTTGTCCCAGCTCCTTTTCGCATATTGACACCGTTATCCGAAGTGATACGATACACATCGCCCTGCTGTTCTTCTTCCTTTGGAGCATTGTAATCACCGATATAGATAAATCCCTGGAACACCCACTTGTCCCAACCGCCGGATGGATCATCAATGGGTGAAGTATCAACATAAAATTCCGATCCGCCCCAAGCGGAGTTTGAGTAGTATATCGTGTCTTTTGTTATCTTCTCGACAACAGCTACGTGGCCTGACACACCGTCTTTATAAACCCAACACGCAATAGCGCCGAGCTTAGGTTTCTGACCATATGCGTAGATACCGTTGTGCTTATTGTAGTCATACCAAAGATATGCGCTGTAAATACAAAGGTTCGGCTCAGCCCCCAGTATCTCATACGCTCTACCATAAGCATAGCATGTACAGTTAGGCATACCCCATCCGGTTTTATAAAAAATGTTTTTATTGCTGTAGTAATACTTGTTAGACTTTTTCGGTGCAGTGAGTCGAGGTGAATACTCGCTCGCACCAACAACAGCGATTTCCGGAGCAAAAGCAGAAACAGCTGGACCATCTATCTCAGCAGACAACGAAGGGGTCTCGACCTGCGCTCCTATAGTAGGAGCTTCAAGCTCTGCACCCACTTCAGCTTCAGATACAAGTGCTGCAGTAGTTGTGTCTTCACTGACTACTGCCGCACATACAACTGTTGCTGCAAGCATACAAAAAGTAAGCACAAAAGCAACAATACCTTTTATAAAGCGCACGAGACCATCTCCCATTTTAATCATAATTCTAATAATGAAATTATACTATGTATATTTCTTTTTGGGAAGTATTATGACGAAACTGTGACAGTAATGAATGATTTGTAAGCAAAAAATCCCCACCGAAAGACTCGGTGGGGATAATTATTATTAACTTATGTCAGTCACTAACAGAATTAGTCGTTTGCGATAGCAGCCTGAGCAGCAGCAAGTCTAGCGATTGGAACTCTGAATGGTGAACATGATACATAGTCAAGACCGATGATGTGACAGAATTCTACTGATGTTGGGTCACCGCCGTGCTCACCGCAGATACCGCAGTGAATGTTTGGACGAGTTTCTTTACCCATCTTAACAGCCATCTTCATCAACTGACCAACACCTGTCTGGTCGAGCTTAGCAAATGGATCGTTCTCATAGATCTTCTTATCATAGTAAGCCTCTAAGAACTTACCAGCGTCATCACGGCTGAAGCCGAATGTCATCTGTGTAAGGTCGTTAGTACCGAAGCAGAAGAACTCAGCTTCCTTAGCAACAGCATCAGCTGTTAAGCAAGCACGTGGAATCTCCATCATTGTACCAACTTCGTACTTGAGCTCTACGCCAGCAGCAGCGATCTCAGCGTCAGCTGTCTCAACTACTACGTCCTTAACGTACTTAAGCTCTTTAACCTCACCTGTGAGTGGGATCATAATCTCTGGAACGAGGTTCCAGTCTGGGTGAGCCTTAGATACGTTGATAGCTGCACGGATAACAGCCTTTGTCTGCATCTTAGCGATTTCAGGATATGTTACTGCAAGACGGCAACCACGGTGGCCCATCATTGGGTTGAACTCGTGGAGTGAAGAAATGATAGCCTTGATGTCAGCAACAGTCTTGCCCTGAGCTTCTGCGAGAGCTGCGATGTCAGCTTCCTCTGTAGGAACGAACTCGTGAAGTGGTGGGTCAAGGAAACGGATACATACAGGATTGCCCTCGAGTGCTTCGTAAAGCTTCTCGAAGTCGCCCTGCTGATATGGCATAATCTTATCAAGAGCAGCTTCTCTACCCTCTACTGTATCAGCACAGATCATCTCTCTGAATGCTGCGATTCTGTCAGCTTCAAAGAACATATGCTCTGTACGGCAAAGACCGATACCCTCAGCGCCGAGCTCTCTAGCACGCTTAGCGTCTGCAGGTGTGTCAGCGTTTGTTCTAACCTTGAGTGTTCTGTACTTGTCAGCCCACTTCATAATTCTGTCGAACTCACCAGCGATTTCAGCATCTACTGTAGGGATGATACCCTCATAGATGTTACCTGTTGAACCATCGATTGAAATGTAGTCGCCCTCGTGGAATTCAACGCCAGCGAGTACGAATACCTTGTTGTCTTCATCCATCTTGATCTCTGAGCAACCAGATACACAACATGTACCCATACCACGAGCAACAACAGCAGCGTGAGATGTCATACCGCCACGAACTGTGAGGATACCCTGAGCAGCCTTCATACCTTCGATATCTTCAGGTGAAGTCTCAAGTCTAACGAGAACTACTTTCTCACCGTTAGCGCCCCACTCTTTTGCGTCTTCGGCTGTGAATACAACCTTACCGCAAGCAGCACCAGGAGAAGCTGGAAGAGCTTTACCGATAGGAGCTGTCTCTTTGAGAGCCTTTGCGTCAAACTGTGGGTGTAAGAGTGTGTCGAGGTTTCTTGGGTCGATCATAGCTACAGCCTTCTTCTCATCGATCATACCCTCGTCAACGAGGTCACAAGCGATCTTTAAAGCTGCCTTAGCTGTTCTCTTACCGTTTCTTGTCTGGAGCATATAGAGCTTACCGTGTTCAACTGTAAACTCCATATCCTGCATATCTCTATAGTGGTCTTCGAGCTTTAAGCATACAGCCTTGAACTGCTCAAAAGCCTCTGGGAATTTATCAGCCATTTCAGCGATTGGCATTGGAGTTCTAACACCAGCAACAACGTCTTCGCCCTGTGCGTTTGTAAGGAACTCACCCATGAGCTTCTTCTCACCTGTAGCTGGGTCACGAGTAAATGCAACACCAGTACCGCAATCTTCACCCATGTTACCGAAAGCCATCATCTGTACGTTTACAGCAGTACCCCATGAATAAGGGATATCGTTGTCACGACGATATACGTTAGCTCTTGGGTTATCCCATGAACGGAATACAGCCTCAACTGCGCCCATGAGCTGTTCTTTTGGATCTGTTGGGAAGTCTTTGCCGATCTTATTCTTGTACTCAGCCTTGAACTGCTCAGCAAGAGTCTTGAGATCGTCAGCTGTAAGGTCAACGTCCTGTGTAACGCCCTTAGCTTCCTTCATTTCGTCGATAAGCTGCTCAAAATACTTCTTACCAACTTCCATAACTACGTCAGAATACATCTGGATGAAACGACGGTAGCAGTCATAAGCCCAACGTGGGTTACCTGACATTGCAGCCATTGTCTCAACAACCTCTTCGTTAAGACCGAGGTTAAGAATAGTGTCCATCATACCAGGCATAGAAGCTCTGGCACCTGAACGAACTGATACGAGAAGTGGGTTCTCTTTATCGCCGAACTTTTTGCCAGTGATCTCTTCCATCTTTACGATGTTTTCCATGATCTCTGCCTTGATGTCATCGTTGATTTTTCTACCATCTTCGTAGTACTGTGTACAAGCCTCAGTAGAAACTGTGAAGCCCTGTGGTACTGGAAGACCGAGCTTTGTCATCTCAGCAAGGTTAGCACCTTTACCGCCAAGAAGCTCTCTCATTGTAGCGTCGCCCTCTTTGAAGAGGTAAACAAACTTGTGACTCATCTTGAATCAACCTCCTAAAAATATTGTTAATAGGCCGCCATACTAAGTGCCAAATTCGACACCTTTTCTTATGACCTAAACATGCCTAGGTGTATTATATCAAATGTATCGATAAAATTCTATAGATATTTCAAAAAAATCTTATAAAAGTTAGGGGATTTTTTTGGTGATATTGTGAAAAATGTTTAATTTACATTTAATTTGCAAATTAAACTTGAAATTTTACAAATATATGCGATAATATTAATATCTGTTATTATGCGAGGTGTCAGTATGGTTAAATGTGCAGTTATCCTTGCCGGTGGCGAGGGCAAACGTATGAAATCTAACAAACCGAAGCCTATGAGTGAAGTGCTTAACAGACCGATGCTCCAGTGGGTTATCGACTCAGTAAGAGCCGCAGGTGTTGAAAACATCTGTGTTGTAAAAGGCTTCAAAAAGGAATGTATTGAAGAGTACGTTGCGACCCTTCCGTACAAAGTCGATACAGTATATCAGGCAGAGCGTCTTGGTACAGGACATGCTGTTATGATGGCAAAAGATTTTCTCAAAGAAAACAAAGGCGACGTAGTTATCCTTTGTGGCGATGCCCCGTTTATGGATAAGGACACTATCGCAGACGCTTTTTCTCAGCACGATGAGCAGAATGCTTCAGCTACCGTTATTTCAGCAGTGCTTACTGACTCAACCGGCTATGGCAGAATTGTTCGAAATGACGACAACTCTTTAAAAGCTATCGTTGAACAAAAAGAAGCTGACGAAGAAACACTCAAGATAAAAGAGGTCAACTCAGGCGGATATTGGTTTGACACAGAAGACTTACTTTCTGTACTTGATAAAATCACTGCGGACAACGCAGCTGCTGAATACTATCTTCCTGACGCACTCAAGCTATTATTACAGGAAGGTAAGAATGTAGGAGCTTTCACCGCTTCTTCACCTGATACTGTGCTCGGTGCTAACGACCCTGCTCAGCTTGAAGAGCTAAACCAGATAGCTATCAAAAAAGGCTATCGCTGATATTTTTCAACTTAATCGGATATAATTAAATTTTTATATATCACAACATATTTATCATAAGCAAAGGGGAATAATCAAAATGAATTCACACGGTAAGGACATCAAGATTTTTACACTGAACTCCAATGTTGAAGTTGCTCAGGGTATTGCGGGTTGCCTCGGTCTTCCACTGGGTAAGAGCGATTGTGCTACTTTCTCTGACGGTGAAATTGCGGTTTCACTTCACGAATCCGTACGTGGTAGCGAGTGCTTTATTGTACAGTCAACTTGCTCACCTGTAAACGACAATCTTATGGAGCTTCTCATTATGATCGATGCTATGAAGAGAGCTTCTGCTTCTTCTATCACAGCTGTTATGCCATATTTCGGCTATGCAAGACAGGACAGAAAGTCAAAGGCAAGAGATCCGATCTCAGCTAAGCTTGTTGCTGATCTCATCACTGCTGCAGGTGCTGACAGACTCCTCACTATGGACCTTCACGCTGCTCAGATTCAGGGCTTCTTCAATATCCCTGTTGACCACCTTGTTGGTGCTCCTATGCTTGCATCTCACATGAAGAACAAAATCGCTGGTCACACAGACGAATACGTTGTTGTATCTCCTGACCTTGGTTCTGTTACTCGTGCTCGTAACTTTGCTGCTAAAATCGGTTGCCCTATCGCTATCGTTGACAAGCGCAGACAGCGTGCTAACGTTTCTGAAGTTATGAACATCATCGGTGAAGTTGAAGGCAAAAAGGTTATTCTCGTTGATGATATGATTGATACAGCTGGTACACTTTGCAACGCTGCTAACGCTATCGTTGAAAAAGGCGGCGCTACAGAAGTTTACGCTTGTGCTTCTCACGCAGTGCTTTCCGGTCCTGCTATTGAGAGAATCAAGAACAGCGCTATCAAAGAGTGCATTCTCCTTGATACTGTTCCGATTCCTGAAGACAAAATGCTTGACAAATTCACTATTCTTTCAGTTGCTCCACTTTTTGCTGAGGCTATCGAGAGAATTTATGAAGACAAGCCTGTTTCACCTATGTTCCTTTAATCACTAATCGAGGGTGTCATTCGACGCCCTCTTTTCATCTTAATTTTTGGAGAGATATATGTTCTCACGATTTAAAACAAGTGCCCCATCAAGTGCTATTGAATATATCATCGTAGGGCTCGGAAACCCGGGTCGCGAGTATGAAAACACCCGTCACAACTGCGGATTCATTGCGCTTGACTACATGGCAGAAAAACTAGACTGTAAAGTTAATAAAATCAAATTCAAGTCGACTGTAGGCGACTGTATGATAAACGGTCACAGATGCCTTTTGATGAAACCCTCCACCTTTATGAATCTATCGGGTCAGGCTGTAGTTCAGGCGATGAATTTCTACAAAATCAAACCCGAAAACGTTATAGTGATTTTTGATGACATCTCACTCGATGTAGGCAAAATGCGTATCAGAAGAAAAGGCTCAGACGGTGGCCAAAAAGGTATGCAAAACATCATCTACCTTTCTGGAAGCGAAAATTTCCCACGTATCAAAATCGGTATCGGAAAAAAGCCACATCCTGACTATGACTTGAAAAAGTGGGTATTGTCACGCTTTTCAGATAATGACAAAAAGCTTATTGAACCACTACTAGATAACATAGTAGATGCTGTGTCCTATATGGTAGACAGCAATATTGACAAAGCGATGAGTCTGTATAATTCCTGATATATTCATTCCACTTAGCATAACATAGTACAAAGGGATGCTACTATGAAGTTCTTAGACCATGTACTTAGTAGTACTAAGGGGTTTTCTACCCTGAGTAATGCACTAAGTCAAAAAACGCCCTGTGCACTGACCGGTGTATCGGGTGTTCACAAAGCGAATATGATATCTGCGCTCTGCCATTTTAAAAATGTCAGGGCTTTTTGTGTTGCACAAAACGAGATGGAGGCCCAAACTCTGTGCAACGATTTGTCTATGATGGGACTGAAAGCTTTCGTTTATCCTGTCAGAGATTTTACATTTATGAATATCACAGGCGAATCGCATGAATACGAACATCAGCGCATCAATGTTCTTACAAAACTACAAAGAAATGAATGCGACGTAGTCATTGCGTGTATGGATGCAGCTTCTCAGTTCACTATTCCGAAAGAAGTGCTCAAAAAAGCATCTGTAAACATAAAATCAGGCACTACTATTCCTATAAATGACCTCGTCGAATCGCTGTTATTACTCGGCTATGAACGCACTGAGCAGGTCGAGGGTGTCGGCCAATTTGCTGTGCGTGGCGGTATCGTTGACCTCTTTATTACGGACAGCGAGTCACCTGTACGTATCGAATTCTGGGGTGACGAAATCGACACCATCAACTACTTTGATACTTTGACTCAACGACGCACTGATTACTGCGAAGAAATACTACTCACCCCGTCAACCGAAGTGCTCATAAAAGATAAAGATGAGCTGATACAAAAAATACGCAAAAAAGCCTCTTACTTGAAGAGTGAAAAAAACGCAAAGGCAAAGGAAATTCTGTATCGTGAAGCAGACATGCTCTCTGATAACCTAAACCTTTCAAATATTAACAAATACATCACTACTATCTACGAAAATCCTGCTACACTTTTTGACTATATTGATGACGATGCTATTGTTTTTATCAGCGAGCCTAAAGCTGTCAAAGAGCGTATGAAACAGGTCGATGCATATAGAAAGCAAGAGCTTTCTTCACTTTTTGAAGAAGGTGTTCTTTGTCGTGGATTCGAAACTTTTTCGCTCAACTACACTCAAAGTATGAACAAAGCGTGTGAGCACCCGCTGATTTATATGGATACTTTTTCACACGGTAGCTATGATACCGAAGTAGCACAGCTTGTGCACCTAAATGCTAAACAAAACGCTCTTTTCAACGGTACAGCGTCTTCTCTGATGGAAGACCTCGACGAAATCGAATACAAAAACTACGCTGTGGTTGTGCTGGCAGGAACAAAAAAAGCGTGTGAAAATTTATGCGATGTACTCACTGAAAAAGGCTATAACGCAACGCTTGCAAATAACCTTAAAAAAGCAGAAAAAGGCACTATATATATAGTCGAAGGTCTGCTTTCTTCAGGCATAGAATACGTAAGCGAAAACTTCATTTTGTATTCTCGTGCACAGGTGTATTCAAAAACTCAAAAACGTCGCAAACATCACAAAAATGCTCAGCAAATATCTTCTCTTTCAGACCTTACTGCAGGTGACTATGTTGTTCACTCAACACATGGTATCGGTCTGTTCAAGGGTATTCATAAAATCGAAGTACAAAATATCATCAAAGACTACATTAAAATAGAGTACGCAAAAGGTGATATACTCTACGTGCCTGTTACTCAGCTTGATTTAGTCGCAAAATATATTGGACCAAGAGAAGAAACCAAAGTCAAGCTCAACAAGCTAGGTGGTTCAGAGTGGCAAAAAGCAAAGTCTCGTGTGAAATCTGCTGTAAAAGACATGGCAAAAGAACTCATAGTACTGTACAGCGAGCGTATGCAGGCAGATGGCTTTGCGTTCTCTCGTGACAGCGAATGGCAACGTGATTTTGAAGCAGGTTTTGAATTTGATGAAACTGCCGACCAACTACGCTGCTGTCACGAGATAAAAAGTGATATGCAGAGAAAGGCTCCGATGGACCGACTGCTGTGCGGTGACGTAGGCTTTGGTAAAACCGAAGTAGCTCTACGTGCTGCATTCAAATGCGTATGCGACTCAAAACAATGTGCTCTGCTGTGCCCTACTACTATCCTTGCATGGCAACACTACCAGACTGTACTAAACCGCTTTGACAACTATCCTGTACGAGTTGAACTCCTCTCACGTTTTAGAACAAAAAAAGAGCAGGAAGTCATACTCAAAAAGCTCAAACGTGGTGAAATAGATATGGTCATTGGTACTCACCGACTTGTACAAAAAGACGTAGAATTTCGTGACTTGGGGCTTGTTATTATCGACGAAGAACAGCGCTTCGGTGTAGCTCACAAAGAGCGTTTTAAAGAGATATGCAAAAACGTCGACGTGCTCACGCTCTCCGCTACCCCAATTCCTCGTACCCTCAATATGGCTATGAGCGGAATCAGGGATATGTCGGTTATAGAAGAAGCTCCGCTTGACAGAAAACCTGTCCAGACCTATGTGCTTGAGCATGACAACGCAGTTATCAACGAAGCTATCAGGCGAGAGCTTCGTCGTGGCGGTCAGGTATTCTATCTGCACAATAACACAGAAACTATTACTTCAAAAGCGAATAAAATTGCTGCCGCTATTCCTGAAGCAAATGTTGCTGTCGGTCACGGAAAAATGAGTGAAAATGAGCTCTCTGATGTATGGCGAAAAATGCTTGAGCAGGAAGTAAACGTACTCGTGTGCACAACTATAATTGAAACCGGTGTTGACTTACCAAACGCTAACACACTCATCATCGAAAACGCTGACCGTTTCGGACTTTCTCAGCTCCACCAGATCCGTGGCCGAGTAGGTCGCTCACCAAGACGTGCGTACGCTTACTTTACGTTCAACGGTGCAAAAGTTTTGTCAGAAATCTCCACAAAACGCTTAAACGCTATCAGAGAATTTACAGAATTCGGCTCAGGCTTCAAGATAGCCATGCGTGACCTTGAGCTCAGGGGTGCGGGCAACCTTCTGGGTTCAAGACAGCACGGTCATATGGAAGATGTCGGATATGATATGTACTTAAAGCTACTAAACGATGCAGTCAAAGAAGAAAAGGGCGAAAAATCAGCCGACACAAAAGACAACGACTGTCTTATTGATATTGCAGTCGAGGCTCATATTCCGGAAAACTACATCGAAAACCTTTCACAGCGACTCGACGCATACAGAAGAATCGCCGATATCAAAACAAAGGCCGACTCGCTCGATGTTATCGACGAGCTCATCGACCGCTACGGTGATATACCAAACTCGGTTATGGGACTCATTGACATCGCACTCATACGAAATATCGCAAGTCAGATGGGCATATATGAGATTAAACAAAATGACAACAGCCTGCTTTTATATATCGATTCAATAAAGCGTGACGAAGTTGGTTTGCTCATTTCAAGGCTTAAAGGCAAAGCGATGCTTTCTGCTACTCAAAAACCATATATCGCTGTAAGATACAAAGAAAAGATTAAGCCCCTTAATGCTTTAAAAGAAATTTTCTCATAATTTATGCTTCTAAAAACCAGTTTTATTGTGTATATTTTGTGAAGATTTGCTTTTTTTTGCACAATATGTAGACAAAATCTACTTTTTTATGTATAATTATTTAGTACGTTTAATATTTTAAAAGGACGGTAAAAATTATGAAAAATTTTACTAAACTTCTTGCGGTAATTCTTGTTTTTGTTATCGCACTTTCAACAGCTGCATGCTCACTCACACCTCAATACTCATACAAAACTGATGATGCTGAGCTTGCTATCGGCGTTTACATCTATGCTTTGTACTCAGCATACTCACAGGCTGAATCACTAGCACAGCAGACTGAAGGCTATGACTCAGAAGCTGGCACATACGACGGAAGCAAGTCTTTCCTCGATGTTCAAATCACTGACGAAGACGGTGTCACAGCTACTGCTGACCAGTGGATTGCTGACGAAGCTGATACTGCTGTCAAGAACCTCCTCGCTGTAGAACACGAGTTCAACAGACTCGGCGCTACTATCGATGAAGCAACTATGCAAGGCTACGAAGCTTCTGCAAAAGAGTACTGGGAGTATGGCCCATACTACTCAATGTATGGCGAACAGTACATAAACCCTTACAAAGACATCTTCGAGCCACTCGGCGTTTCATATGAATCTTTCGAATACTTCTACATCGCATCTGCTATGCAGGAAGTTGTTTTTGACACCCTTTACGCTGCAGACGGTGAAAAGGCTGTTTCTGACAAAGAGCTCACTGAGTATTTTGAAGACAACTACACAAGCTACACCTACTTCAACACAAACCTCTACGAAATAGTAGAGGAAACATCTGAGGAAGGCGAAGCACTTTCTTCTAACAAGGCTCTCTCAAAGAAAGAGGTCAACAAGAAAAAAGACCAGTATCAGGGTTATGTTGATTCTATCAACAATGGTAGCGACATAAAAGACGTACTCGATTCTTACGCTAAAGACAACGATCTTGAGGGCGAGCAGGGTACATCAAATGTAGAGATTATGGCTGACAGTACTATCGGCGAAGACCTCGTCACTGCTATCGAAAAGCTCGACGAAAGTAAGGCTTCTTATGAAATCATCGGCGAAGAAGATTCACGGGTTATCTACTTCTTCTACAAAGAACCTATTAAAGAGCAGACCAAGAACTACATCGAAGACGAAGCAAACAGAAAATCAGTTTTGCAAAACTTAAAGGGTGAAGAGTTCACTGATTACATCGACCAGGTTGCAAACAAGCTTAACATAACAATCAGTCGTGCTGTCAAAAAATACAGCCCAAAAATGTTTGAGGCATAACACCTTTTGTTTGACTCATAATTCTTACACAAACTGCACACTTTAATCAGGGAGTGATATTGTGAACAAAAGAATCAGAATACTCTGTGTACTCACTGCACTCATAATCAGTATGTGTGTTTTTACACTCACAGCAAACGCTACAGGTGAAGTCGTAGTTCCCGACCCAAATGTACCGGCTGAGATTCCAACATCTTCTCCACCGGCAGAGCCTGAAGTCCCTGCCCCTACTGAAGCACCGGTTATCGAACCCGAACCTGCTACACAAGCACCGGATAACAACTATGATGACACCTACGTTGAGCCTACTGTCGACCCGAACGCTGGTTATATTGAAGAGCCTACATCAGGTGGTTATGTCGATTCTTACACTAACGAAGACGGCTACTACTACTATGATGAGGACGAGATGGTCAACAACCTCGAAGACACAGCAGGTAACGTTTCTGACTACACAGACTTATACGACACCTCGGATTTAAACAAAGAAGAGCTCAAAGAAAGCAAGTGGGATGATATCGTTTTGGATACTTCCAAAGCCGACGGTGACGCTGCAGACTTTTCTGCTATAAAAGAGAACAAAGAAACAGACGATAACGGTCAGTGGATCATCTACACCGGTCTTATCCTTATCGGTCTGTCGTTGCTTGGCATTTTGTATTTCATTATTGCCACAGCTACATATAAGAAAAAGCTTAAAGCATTAAAGCTTCGAGAGCAAAGACAACGTCGACGTGAGCAAGAACGTCCTAGGGATGACTACGGTGATTTCTCTGATTATCCTACTCAAAGCGACTACAACAGACATTATCAGCGTAACCGCTATTCTCAGTCGAACACTCCTTACTCTCAAAGAAAACGTCAAAAAGCTGACACAGCTGAAATCGATCTTCCTAGAAGATACGTTTCACGTCACTAAAAAGCACAAAGCACCTACCAAAACGGTAGGTGCTTTTTTTATTTGCTATCATCGAAACAGCATGATCACGTACTGTCCCTCATCTTCATTAAAATTATTTTTCATACCTTCTGTAACAGATGCGCCTTGCACAACAACTATGGAATTACTTTTTAGCATAATATCCGCATTAGAGCCGAATGTCCTGCCTACTATAGCAAAGCGTATTACTGCGTTACCGTTTGAGTCCATTTCAACAGGCGGATAAAATTTTTGAAAAACTATAGCGTATGAATAACTCTTATCCAAAGAAATTGTTTTTTGAGCAGCCCCATCACCGACATAAGTTACGACCTTATATGGCGAAGCAATAGCGTCTTTTTCGTCTTGTGTTACGTGAATACCGCTATCTACTATATGCTCCCCGAGCTTTGTATCAATAATGTTATTATCCTGCACAAAATCCATACGCTTTGGTCTGTCTGTGCTTTCCCACGCACACAACCCAAGATTTTTTGTATATGAAGTTGAAGCCATAACATCCTCCTTATTCTAAGTTATCTATACTATCCCACGACATACTAAGTGAATCCAGATATGCGTAAGTATTGTTTTTTTGATCTATTTCATCCCAAGACGGTCCACCAAAGATAATCTGTACTTGCAAGTGAGCCGGCATGATTTTTTGTACTTGAGAACGTATCCACGCCTGCTCTTCACTTTTATATGTACCTATTGCATCCAAAACAAGCACAAACTGTAGTGGATACTCGTACACATTACAAGAAAGGCCAAAGCTTTTCAGCGCCTCTTTTATTTTTGACAAGGTAAAGCTGTTATTATCCAAGCTGTTTCTTAGAAGCAGCATTTCACGGCGCTTTTGTACACTCAGGTCATCTCTTTGTGCACCGATAACAGCCTCACGCTCTGATAGCCCATAGCTGCTTGCGCTACTTAGAAAACACTCGTCAAGCATAACGCTGAGCTCACTGTTTATTTCATCCAGTACTGCGCTATATGCCATAAGCTCGTGTGAAATTTTTGTATCATCAAAGCTGTATAGGTTCAGTGGGCACAGTGCTCTTTTCATAGAATTGTATGCGCTCATTATTTCACCTGCCATATATCTATATTTTCTACTACACAACATTCGTTAATAGCCGGATAGACATCATAGCAAAAAGAATCCACAAAGTTGTAGTTTTTTACACCCTGCGTATGATAAACAACATCACCTAAATGGCTGAGTAAAATCGGCTTTGCAATACCGAGCGACATAACATATTCTGAAAGCTTTTGCTTCACTTTTGCTAATACAGCAGAAAAGCTGTATCCGTCTTCAACCTCTATCTCCAACGTGTAGCTGACATTTGAAATGATCGCCTCACTGACTTTTACATCAACATTAATCTCTCGGTTTTCGTCAATAAGCTTTTGAACTGCTGAAACTACAGTACTACCTGCCTTTGCCCCCTTACCGCTGATGTAAACATCTATTGTACCGTTGCCTCGTTGTAGGGAAGCAACAGACGCTGAATACACCCCCGAAACAGACTGCGCCAGACGCCTGTAGTATACTTCGTTTGTTCCGTTTGAAATATCCCTATAGCTATACAGCACACGCTCTCTAAGTTCCTCGTCAGACTCAGCATTCAGCCCACCGGTGAAAGCCTTTTTGTTTGTAACAGAAGTTATGCCAACAGGTGGAGTGACAAGTACTGTGACTGTACTAGCCAGCACGTTGTAATCCTCACCGCCTTCACATGCCTCAACAGGCACCATAACAGACACTTCGTTTTTGTTCAAAAGTGCAACTTCAGTTGTTACAAACTTCTTTACATCAGGTCCGTTTGTAGACACCACAACACCCTGTGGTATCCATATATCATTTATCAAAGCTTGATCAGCCCAAAAGGTTACTGTACCCGTAGCTTTTACAGCAGGCTTACGCTCTAGCCCTCGCTCTAAGGCATGCTTGTCCAAAAATTCTCCGGTCGCAGTTGTTGCAAACATCTGACGCTTCAAAAATTCTTGTGCAACAAGATTGTTATACACTTCAGCAGAAAGCACCTTGAGTCTTAACATAATATCCGATTCTTCGCTGATACTGTTTTGTGACAGCTCTTCGTACTTACTCACCATTCTCTTGAGTATTTCTTCGTAGTTATCCATCAACAATCACCTCCGTCAAGGCACAATCTGTGCCATAAGTAATTTCCACTACTGCTTTTTTGTTATCTTCATCAAGTTCAATCACTCTAAGGCTTGTGTATGGGATATCTATAGTAGCTTCTTTAAAAATCATCTCGAGCTTATCTTTTGCCATAGCATCACTTAGGTCAACTGTATGAGAAAAGCTACCCAGCGAAGTGTCATAAACAAAATTGCCCTTTTTTATTGTGCACGCAATTTTTACTCGCTGTGCTATTTCTTCAATACCTTCTATGTACAGCGGATCAGAACAATTTTTTGTTACCATATCCATATTCTCAATTTTTACGTCCATATCACTCATACACCTTTCCGTTTATGAGTACAGTACCGTCATTTTTCAACACTATTGACGCACCGCCTTTTGAAAAAAGCATCAGCTCACCCGGTTTCAGTGACTTATACGGAGAGATAACCCCGACGCACGCCCTGCCGCCTTGCAGCGGCACAACCACCGATTTTTCACCGACGGGCGGATTGTACGCTATGCCAAATGGTGCAACAATAGGCAAGTCACGGTGTTCAAGAGATGAGTTGACCGCAACAGCGCCTCTACTGCTTGCTGTTACATCGCCACAACTGATATCGTCTTTTTGAAATGAGTTTTTTGTAACATAATCAAGTAGCCACATACTATACTTCCTTTCTCTTGAGAATAACCACAGTCTCGTCGTTTTTTGAGTTAAGCTGATAACGTAGTCCACTGACATATAAATCTGCACCACGACTAAGCATACTATCTTCTACAACAGCAGAGTTCGCAAAAATATTCAGGTGCCTGCCGGGACAAACGAGAGTTACAACATACGACTTATCTCTACCGTTTTTTATCATTTTGTCAGCACATTGAGCTGGAGTATCGGTCAAAACAGCGTTTAGGTACCGCTCTCGTTCTATGCCTCTTTTCAGTGCATCTGCATTTTCGATAGTATTGTTATAGCCTGACGAATTTATCACCTTGATATAAACTTTCGAAATCTCTTCGCATCGCTTTATTGTTTCTGTGAGGCTTGTGTATCTGATACCGTCTGTGCCATTCGAAAAGATTGTTTCTTTATTCTCTTTTGCACCGAAAAACTCGACCTCACCAAGCACATTTACTCTTGGAGTTGCACCATACACGTTCTTTGAAAAATCTGACACAGCCTGCCAGTTACTCGCTCCTTTTAGTACGGTTTGTGTACCAAAATATGTAGTATCTTCTGCACTTACAGAAGATAGTCCGAACGGTTTGATATGACGTGAAGAAATAACCGACACGCTGGGGTGAGTATAGCTGACTGGTACGCTTTCATTATCCAGAAGCTTTGCTGCCATACTACGACATACAATCCTGATAAGTCGACCTGAACTTTCACACACACTGCTTATTTCGTCAACAATACCTGTGAAGATCACTTCGTCATTGTCAACAACTCTGACTTCTTTGAGCTCATCTGTATCAAAGTATTCAAAAACAACCGTCATATCATCTGCCGGCACATCTTCTTCTATGTTAATCAGCAACGAAAGCGGGTTTTTCACAATAACCACTTTATCGTTTATATCGGTAAATTCAAATTTCAGCATACTCTCACCCTTTCTGTTTTTGATAAATCATTGATGAACATAATATGAGGATTGAGCATTACAAGTGTAGCTATATCAACACTATGTTTTCTTGATATTTCCCACAACGAGTTGTAGCCACTTGCGTCCACTAAATGCGTAAAGCCACTAAATTTCGGTCGGCTTTTGACCTGAGTGAAAGAAAAACTGTATGTAAGCACATCCGGCGTTGGTCTTGCAATCAAAGTGAGCGTATCAAAGCACGCATACATAGGCGAAAGACCCGGCAAGCAAAGCACTCCACACTCGCCCTTTTGATAAATCTCATTGAGGCGTTCAAACTGCTCTAAACAGTCATTTGAATACAGCTCGCCTGTGCCTGTGACTTTCACGGGATTCTCGCCAAAATTTTGAAAAACATCAAAGCTGTACGGAACACTTAAACTCACGACCCTTTTCCCGCTTTTTATTTCAAGTGTCTTTGGGTTGTGGTGCCACATGTATCCCATAAATCTCATCGGAACAAGTTTCATTTTAAGCTCACCTCTTTTTCATCAAGAAACACTTTATTGTAACGTCTAGCATCACGCTCAAAAACTTCCATTATGCTGTAAACAGAGTCAAAGCTACTGAGCGTATCTGCTTTTTCTTCAAGTTTAGTTTTAAAATCATTATCGCTCATACTGACCCTCCAACACTTTCATATCCTGTGCAACTATTGTGTATTTGTCTACGATAGGCTTGCTTGAATTCACATCTCGATAGTAGCTTTTCAGGCGACAGGAAACATACTCGTACGCTGTGTCTCCATCACACACCCTGAGTGTAAATGGCTGTTTTTCGAACACCTTTTTGTTAAAATGCGTGAGAGCTGTGATATTAAGCTCATAGCTTTTCCTAAGCTGTACGCTGTCCACTGCGTCACTGTTCAAAATCTCTTCAATTTCGTATCTTTCTTCGCTTTCATGCGCGACAAAATCTGTCACAAAACACAGCACCGTACCATCCACAGTGATTGTGATATCCTTACCTTTTAAAATTCTCAGCGTATTCATGCTGTCACCTCCTCATAAAGACAAAACGAAAGTTCAGCTACGACATCTCTGTACACGGTCATCGCATCATTATCAAACGATATCGATGATGTGGTAATATTTTGTATCACATTTTCGCTATCGTTTTTTCTTAATGTTTCACACAAGGTGTGTGCGAGGGCTAAAAGCCCTTCGCCACCTTCGTTTTTGGGAGCATACACCCTGAATTTCAGCGTCATATTGTACATACTTCCACAAAGGTTTTCTCCCACAGCTTGGCTCAAAAACTCAACTCCGACCTGAGTATCGAGCGTTGACACCGCTATGATATAACCAACAAGCGGATCCGGAAACTCACGTGCTGAAAAACCTTTTACAAAGCAATATTGTGACAGCGAGTCATCTTCCTTTATTTTGAGCACCAGCTCATCGATGTAGTTTTCAATTTGTTTCAAAGTCATCGCTCCTCAAACTTTTGTACGGTTTAAGCACCGCCCAGACGTAGAGTACTTTATCATACAGCTCAAATCTGTCGCTTGTATGTACAGTATATTTTTTACCGTTACATAAAATTATTGCATCATCTGCTCGTATAAATTCGTTTTCGGCACTGCCGATATACAGGTAATATCTTCCGTCAGAAAATCCACCCATAGTAATAGATATATCATTACTCACTTTACTTTTATACCTAAGTGGCTGAATAAACGCTTTTGTGTGCACTTGAGTATCATTTCTTTTTATGGTGACATCGCTACCATAATTTTCTATAAGGTTCTTTACATTTTTATGAAAGCTCATGCTCTCACCCTACTAAAGCAAAAATCGTCAAAATCAATGATGTCGACAATCTCACTTTTCTCCTGTTGCCACATCGAGTGGGCACACTCAAGCATATTTTCGCTCTGAGTGATTTCGAGGTCACCTGCTTTAAACTTTGCACTTTTCGATGCAAAGGTCATCAGCGTGTATTTGTAGTATGAGTACACAGCGCACGCATGTGTCAGTCGACTTTTTTGAATGTCGCTAAGCAAATTTATATTCAGCCTGCTCTCAAAGTATTTTATGCAGTCGGTGATAACAAAAATCCACTTGGAAATTTCTTCTTGCTCAAGGCCTGACACCAGAGCAAATCTGTCCAGTACATCTTTTAAACTCAAGGTGTCCACCCGCCTTTAGTACGTAAGCTTTACTGATGCGTCGTTGAAAATCTTAGCAAAGCCTGCGATACAGCTTACTGTTGCACGCTCAAGCTGTCTGTCGATGAGCTTGTCGTAATCAGTAACAATGTCACCTGCTTTTACCATCTCAAGAGCACAGTTTTTATCAAGACCGATGATAAGGTCAGATGTGATAGCATTTGTATGTAAAAGATTTGCACCAAGCGGTGTGACCATCTTTCCGCTACCCTGGAAGTTAAGACCTGCAGCAGCGTCTTTCATCTCTGAAAGAGCTAAAATCTTTTTCATAGCATCGGTAGGTGCTAAGATAGTGTTGAGCTGATACGGAGAAAGGGTTGCCCACAGCGAGATAAGGTCGCCATATTCAAGTGTATCAGCAGTAGCGCTTGCGATACCCTCACACGGGTTATTGCTACCGTCACCATTTAATATTGTGTTTACAGCATCTTTAAGCTGTGCTCTGGCAATATATGCACCGATCTGCTTGAGTGTTACTGTGAAAAGGTCGAGTCGCTGAAAGCGAAGAGCCTCATATGATGACACGAGCATTCTGCCACGCTTGTGAAGCTTGACAAGATTTTCGCTTGTCTTCACAACAGTCTGCGGAATGTATGCACCTTCGTTTACAACAGCGAGATCTTTGTCATCGTCAGTAGGATCAGACGTAATACTTCTATAGTCCATACCGTCGATTGTAGTAACTGTTGCTACGATATCAGAAAGGATATCAGCGTCTTCCATACCCTGCTTTACAGCACGTGTTACATACTCAGGAAAAAGTGCTGCTGAGTTTGAAGACTGGAAGAACTTTTCAACACAGTCAGAACCCTCGCCTGATACTCTGATATCAAAACGCTTGAGCTGACGGGAAAAAGCGTCTAAATTTTCGAGCGGTGTACCCACGTAGTTTTCAGATGGATCTAGGGATTCGAGCACATCAGTTAAAGACTTGCCCTTAGCCTGATACATACCTTTTTCAAGGTTTAAGTTTTCAAATAATGCCATTATTTTTTCCTTCCTTTCAAATTAAAGAATAAAGCCTACAATACCCTGTTCAACATAAGTTACGAGGTATTCTCTACCTGATGAATTCACCTCTACCTTGCCCTTTTCATTGACAGAAAGAGTCTGGTAGCCGACAGAAATTGTTTCCTCTGTAGGCATTTCGATATAGCCAGTTAGCTGTACTGCGGCGTAACCGTTGCGTACATTCACCGCTACACCGATCATATTGTCACCGTCGTTACACTTCATAACAGTAGCAGATGAGCTCATCTTTACCGGTGTGCCCATCACAATATCTGAGTCTGCGATCTCAAAGGTGACTACGTTTTCGTTATAACCTGAAAAATTGATATTCATAATTTCCTCCTGTTAAATAGTAAACTGATTGTTTTTATCAGATTTTATCACAGTATCGTTTGTGTTACTTAACGCACTAAGCTGTGGGGTTATTTTTTCGCACTGGGTGGCTGACTCTTTGTACGCTTCTTTTAGTGTTGAAAGCTCACTAACAGTCAGCTTTTCGACAATACTGTGCAAAGTGTCTGTCGAAATGTTAGGCTGCGAAATGCCCATCAGCTTGATAACACTTTCTTTGAGGTGCTCTTTGAAAAGTTCACCGTCTTTTGCTTTTTCTTCAAGCTGAGTGATATATTCGCAAAGGCTTTTTGACTGATGCGATTTAAGCGTCACATCTTCGCCTTTTTTAATTGCTACAAGTATGTCCTTCATTTTTTTATTCTCCCTTTTGTTTTCTGAGAACGCCTTGATTACACCTGCATTTTTTTGAGCCGGCACTGCTACAAAGCTGAACTCGTACGCATCAATAACACCGTCAAGCTCTCCGTAGCACAGCTTATTTTGGTACTCTTTTCCCTTTACGTGGTGACAAGATGTAGAAGCTATGTCATTTGAACAAATCGAACACAGCGTGCGTTTTACTGCACAACCAACGCTGACTTCTTTTGTAATGCCCGAATCAAGGCTTAAAATAATATCGTTGTTTGTTTCACTTCTTGGGATATATGCTTTTGCAACAAGTCGAAAATAATCATCACCTGTTGCGGTTTTTTTGCCTTCAATGTGCTCTACTTTGCAAGAAAAGATTCGTGCTGTCTGGTTAGTAGCACTGGGATTATGGTCGAAAATACCTGTTTTTCCGACAAAAAGCTTTTCAAGCTCAAAAAGCGACTCAACAGTGAACCGTTCAAAATCTCTGTCAATATCGTTATCACACAGCACTACAGAAAATACGTACACTTCATCTATAGTAAGCTCTCTTCGAGTATATTTGTTGATTAAACTAAGGTCGTTTTCGCTGACAGAAGTGTCAGCACACTTTATTACTTTACCTGTTTTCAATCTTTCACCTCCGCAAGTGTAGATTCAATCTGTTTTGCCTGAGCATTGTAAAGTCTTGCTTGTGCAAGCTCCGTTTCATCCTGAAGACTGATGTTGCTCCAGTTGATAGAAAACTCATCGCTATATCCGTTAAGTCTCAAAAAGCATGAGCAAATCTTTGTGATAAGCGGGTTGATAAGAGTTCTGTAATACTCTAGCTCACTTGTTAAAATATCCGCCTGTTGAGAACTCATTCGCTCGGTTGAACTCCACGAAAGTCCCAACAAAAACGGAGGTATGCACAGCTTTGACACAATCTGCTCAAGCAGGTGACGTATCTCAATATCACACGAGAGCACCTGATTGTCTGCACCGATAACCTTAACCGATACATCGCCCACAGACACAAAGTCGCACACCTGAGTTTTGTCACGCATTGCTTTACTCCACTGGGTTGCAATTTCCTGTACACGCTGTTTTGTGCTCACGTGAGAGTTTTCAGGCGGTTTGTAAGTTACCGCAAATCGCACGTTACCTATACGCTCAAAATTCACACCAATTGTGTTAAAAATCTTGAGCAAAATTGAGCTTACAAACGGAAGCCCCTTTAATATTGATGTACCTTGTACCGTGCCGGGTACTGGATTTAACAGCCCGACAAAAATCAGCTCCTGAAACTTTGCTTCTCTCAAAGTACCATCATGGTTTTTGACGCATACACTCACACCTAAATTATTTTTGCTACGTCTGAGCTCAACATCTTTGAGTGATGCATTATAAAGTGCACGGATACTTTTTCTATCATTTGAGAGCACTATCTCCGATACAGCCGTACCGTATGTAAGAAGCTGATCAAAATAAGTGTAGATAAAGTTCATAACACCGTATGAACAGTTATTTACCTGCACATTACTAAGAAATCTCTCGAGCGCTTTTTGAGCATCTTTTTGCTCACACTCTACAGTGAATGTGCCAATGAGTCTTATAAGCTTTGAAATAGCTGCGTCAATAACCGGCACTGCTTCACGCAAAGAGCTGTACAGCTCAAGCTGTTTTTCACTGTATGGGCTATAGCTATCAAGTGAATAAAAGGGATGGGAGTTTGTACTCGACAGAGAGGTCTGTACTGTAGCATCTGCTGTGCTTTTCTTTTTTGCAGAAAATAATTTCAATATATTACCTCCTGTGGCACTAATATCTTTTTGTAGCTAAAACGACAAAAGAGTCGTCTTCGCCGTTCATAATCGTGGTGACAAAATATCTTATGTCATCCATAGCGTGGTCGTTTTGCTTGACCACTGCATCGTTTTTTGCATTTTCGCTCCATCTATAAAGCGAAAATTCTTTTATAGCTGCTTTGCAGTTGTTGCATATGATGATGCGTTTATCTTTCAGAGCTGAACTCACACAGCGTATTCCGTCGATAACGTTGTTTTGTGCCGGCACTACCGTAAATTTTTCGTGCCTTTTGATTACCTCAATAAAGCTTGCCGCTGACGGATCTACTGCTATGAGAGAAATCTCTTTGCTGCCGATGAGCTCACACAATGCGGTGTAGTGCTCCTCGTCAGTACGTTGGTAGCCCTCTTTTTTTGAGTCAAAATAATACTCATCAATTCTGTACCACACATCGTTTTGTTTTCCCCATAGACCAAACGACGCAGGGTTTACGGTACCGTAGTCACACGATACCGCATAGCTTTCAAAATCGCCTTTTGGAATATCAGGAAATGCGTCACTATGCTCCATAAACGGATACACAGCACCATTCACAGCAACCCACTCGCCCTTTACAAAGCGTCTGAAAAACGCACCCGAATACATTTTTTCGTAGCGTTTTATCATCTTTTTTGATAGAGACGGGTTGTCCTGCATTTTAAAGTGGATATACAAAGCGTTTTTCTCTTTTGCTTTTTTTATCCACTCATTATAAAACCAGTGGGATGGATACTCAGGATTACAGTTAAACCAAAACGTAGAGCCTGATACTGAGCAACGTGCCAAGGCCTGCTCGACAAAAGACCGTGGCATAAGCGCTACCTCATCAAGCAAAATTCCGCACAACGTCATACCCTGAATCAGCGACGCGGATCCTTCGTCTTTGCCACCAAAAAGATAAAAGCGGTTAAATCTGTTTTGGTAGCTTATTAAGAGCATATTTTCGCTGTGCTTGTCAGTAATTTCAAAACCAAGTTCTTTAAGCGGAGAAATAAGCGGAGTAACCAAATTTCGCCTTAAAGAGCGTATCGTCTTTCCACACAATGCAAAAGATGAGTTAGAAAACAGTGAAAATGCCCACAGCACAAATGACAGTGACATACAAAAAGTCTTGCCTGATCTGACAGCCCCATCACAAATCACAGCATCGCAGTTTTTGTACTTCGAATTATCCATCCACCATGTGAGTGCAAGCATCTGCTTTTCTGAAAAAGGTTTATACATATGTGTCATCACCAGCACAGTTACTTATGTTTTGTGCACCTTGATACAACGCTTCAACGAGCGAGTTGCTTCCTTGTTTTGTTTTCTCTTTGCTTTGTGCTATTTTCTCAAGTGCTTTGAGTCTGTCAAAAAACTTTATTTCCATAGCACCGTCCTTGGGCTTTTTGATTTCCTGAACCATATATAGGTCCATTTTGCTTAACTGTTCTTTTGTGGGAGAGTCCATATACAAAAGGCTCACTGCATCTGCTATGCTTCCAAACGCCAACTTTTCATAAAAAAGCTGTGTCACTTCGCTCATAGCACGCTCTCGGTTTTTTGAAAGCGTTGCTATTTCATCGACGACCTCACGTTTTAATAACAATGCCTGTCCTTTTTTCAGTGGCTCTTTGTCATACCCTGCGCACTTTGCTGAGTGTTCTATGTCTGCAGTACTTGCAAAATATACACAGAACAGTTTTTCACGCACGGTAAGCCCACTATCCTTGTTTTTCAAAGTATCATTCCTTTCATACTGGTTACACTTAACCCTGAAAAAATGAAAAAAGTTGCATAGTTTTATGCAACTTTTAGAAAAATTTCTTAAATTTTCTATAAAATCAATGTTTTGGGTAATGCTATAGTATAACTTTTTTATGTTAGGACAGATGAAATGTTTAGTGAAAACTATGAAGAAAACAGACGTCTTTTAAAAGAAGCTTTGCGCAGTGACCAGTGCTTTGACATCATCGAGAGAAAAATCACATTACAACAAAAACAAGCTGTTATGTTCTATATCGACGGTTTTGTAAAAGACGATACAATGGAACACATTATGGAATATTTCTACCAGAACACAAGTGACGATATCGCAAAAGACGCACGTACCTTTGCTTCATACTGTGTGCCTTATGTAGAGGTCGATGTTATGGGCGACATCAATATGGTAGTCAAAAACGTACTATCCGGTGTTTCGTGCATTATGGTGGACGGTTTTAGAGAATGTGTTATGCTCGATATGCGAACCTACCCTCAGCGTTCAACCTCTGAGCCACAAGACGACAAGGTGCTCAGGGGTAGTAAAGATGGTTTTGTGGAAACGCTGATTTTCAACTGTGCGCTTATCAGAAGACGTATCCGTGACCCAAAATTCACTACCACAGTGCTCTCCGCCGGGAAATCATCACAAACCGATATTGTACTGTGCTATATGGATGACAAGGTAGACAAAACCCTGCTCAACACACTCAAAAAAAAGATAGAAAACCTGGATATAGAATCTCTCTCAATGAACCAACAAAGTCTTATTGAGGCATTATATCCTAAAAAGTGGTACAACCCTTTCCCAAAAGTCAAATACACAGAGCGACCTGATGTCGCCGCAGCAGTATGTTTAAAAGGTAGCATTGTAATTTTAGTTGACAACTCACCGTCAGCTTTGCTTTTGCCGACTTCTATTTTCGAAGTACTCGAAGAAGCCGATGACTACTACTTTCCACCTATCACAGGCACATATATAAGAATAGCCAGATATCTAATCACGTTTGTGTCAGTACTGCTCACGCCTTTGTGGCTACTTGCAGTCCAAAATCCCGATGCTGTGCCAGAGGTTTTTCAGTTTGTTATCCCTGATATGCAAAACGTCAACATCTCAATTTTCTGGCAGCTCATACTGATAGAAATCGGTATTGACGGACTACGACTTGCAGCACTCAACACGCCTGACAGCCTGTCCGCATCACTTTCTATTATTGGTGCTCTCGCATTCTCGGAATTTGCTATTGACTCGGGTTGGTTTTCGATGGAAGTTATCCTGTATATGGCGTTTGTTACTATCGCAAACTACAGCCAACCAAGCTACGAACTCGGCTACAGCCTGAAGTTTATGCGAGTTATTCTGCTGATTCTGACAAGGATATTCAACTTCTGGGGCTTTGCTGGTGGCATTCTTTTGAACATTGTTTTACTCTTTACAAACAAAACCCTTTCCGGCAAAAGCTATATGTATCCACTCTTTCCACTTCATCCAAAAGAGTTATTATACAAACTCACTCGTATTCGTCCTTCATCTAATAAAACAACTTAACACTTACTACTGCTATAACTGCAGCTGTAAAATCCGCCATAAGCGAAGCAAAAAGCGTATGGCGGATTTTCTTTATGCCTACAGCGCCATAGTACATGGTTATTGCATAAAATGTGGTTTCTGTAGAACCTGCTATCACACTGGCACATCGTCCTACAAAGCTGTCAGGGCCACTGGTTCTTAACACCTGATTTAGCAGTGCTGTTGACCCACCGCCCGACACAGGTCGAAGTATAGTCATCGGCAAAAGCTCACTTGGAAAGCCTATTTTTGAAAACAGCGGTGACAGCGCATCGCACACAGCTGTGAGTGCTCCACTTGCTTTTAGCATACTAACGGATACGATGAGCCCTATAAGCGTGGGGGCAATATTAAAAAGCGTTTTTATCCCGTCCCTCGCACCGTCAGTGAAAGCTTCAAAAACATTCACTTTTTTTACCAGTGCGTATGACAGCACAAACGCAATAACAATCGGCATCACAAGTTCCATTTTTTCCTCCCTATTTTGCTACATAGCCTTGATACTGTCAGCCCCACCGTAAGAGCGATAACTGACGTTACCCACACACAGAATATTATGTCAAAAGGTGATGTCGACCCCAAGACCGAGCGCATTGTCGCAACATTAGTCGGCAAAAGCTGAATAGACGCTGTGTTCATCACAACAAAAGTCACCATACTGTCACTTGCTTCATCACTGAGCAAATCTTTTTTCAGCTCTTTCATAGCACTGAGTCCAAAAGGTGTTGCTGCATTTGACAATCCAAGCAAATTTGCACTCACATTCATACATATGTACTGAAAAGCCTTGCTGTCTTTTTTTACATCAGGAAACAGCTTTTTCAGCAGTGGAGAAAAAAGCTTTGCAAGCTTATCAGTGAGCCTTGATTTTCTTGCAACCTCCATCACCCCTGACCACAGGCACATCATACCACTCATCATAACAAGTAGCTCCACTGCTTCACTTGCACCATCTAGCATCGACTGTGATAACTCCTGTGTACTCGAGAATATCACAGAGCACACAACAGAGATAACTATCATAAACACAAATATGTACGAGAGCATATTTACCACCTTTTGCTAAATTTATCAGTTTTTATCGAATTCACTAATATTTTGACAGAAATTTGTTGACACAGAAATCAGCATTTGTTAGAATGAAATTGAAGTAATAAAAGAAAGGATGGAATATATGAAACCGGCAGGCTTTATACTGAAAATTGACCAACTCGGACGTATTGTTATCCCTAAACCTATCCGCAAAAAATACGACCTGGAACTCGGCGACAGTCTTGAGCTGTTCAACGAGGCTGACGGTATTTTGATGAAAAAATACTGTATGACTTGTGCTTTTTGCGGTAGTGACGATGACCTTGTAAAATTCAAGGAAAAAACCATCTGCGAAAAATGTCTTAAGGAACTCAAGGATATTTGACCCTTTGTACAATATATATTTTTATTTGAAAATTATTCTTAGTTAGGAGCATTTATTATGAAGAGAACTGATAAGAAAAACTACTACCTTGATATTGCTGAAACTGTACTTGAGCGTGGCACCTGTCTTAGAAGGAACTTCGGTGCAATCATTGTGAAAAACGATCAGATTGTATCAACAGGTTATGTAGGTGCACCTAGAGGCAGAAAAAACTGTATAGATATGGGCGTATGTGTCAGAGAGCAAAACAACATTCCACGCGGTGAGCGTTACGAGCTGTGCAGAAGTGTTCACGCTGAAGCTAACGCTATCATCCACGCTTCTCGTGATGCTATGATCGGCTCCACACTTTATCTTGTAGGTAAAGACGCAAAAACAGGTGCGTATGTAGAAAATGCTTGTGCTTGCTCTATGTGTAAGCGTATGATCATCAACGCAGGCATAAAGAAAGTTATCATCCGCAACACCAAGGATAGATTCACTGCTCTTTATGTTGATGAGTGGGTACAAAACGACGAGTCGCTCGACGCAACACTCGGTTACTGATAATCAAAAGGTCATCGTTTTCGGTGACCTTTTTTTATTTGACCGAATAATTGCAGTATGATAAAATATATGTTGGTGATGGTATGAAAGAAATGTACAAAAATATCTATACACAACTAAGCAACGGACACGATGTAGTTATGTTGAGTTTATATGAAAGCAAAGGCTCAACCCCACGCAAGATGGGCGCAAAAATGGCATATTTTGAAGACGGGACAACTCTGGGCACAATCGGCGGCGGAGCTATCGAGTATGATTGTACCCTGCTTGCAAAAGAAGCACTCATCAAACAAAAAAGCTTTCAGAAAACATATATCCTAAATCACAATGACGCCGAAAACATCGGTATGGTATGTGGCGGAAGTGCGAGCATTTTCTTTCATTATATTGACGCATCAGACAGTAAAAATGTTGAGATTTTTAAGAGAATCAACAGTTATATCGACACAAACACAAAGTCGTATCTTATAAGCATATTAGACGAAAACAATGCTCAAATCGATGCTTTCGATGACACAAGCAGTCTGCAAAACATCTATCAAAACATCGATGTTGAACTTACTTCTTTTAACACACCACACTACTTTGAAAACAGCAAAATCTACATCGAGCCACTCACTGAGTCAGGTGTTGTGTACATCTTCGGCGGAGGTCACGTATCGCAGGCGTTGTGTCCGATGCTCACAGCTACAAACTTTCGGGTAGTTGTATATGAAGACAACGAAAAATTCGCCTCAAAAAAACTTTTTGGAAACATCGAAAAAGTCGTGAATAAAAGCTTTCTTTGCATCAACGAACATATCAATATATGCGAAAACGACTACGCAGTAGTGCTGACCAGAGGCCACAAAAGCGACAACCTTGTACTAAGTCAGATTATGTCGAAGCATCCGTCGTACTTAGGTGTTATAGGTAGTAAAAAAAAGGTCCAAGCTATGCACGAGTATCTTTTAACATGCGGTGTTGACAAAGACGATGTAGCACGTATCCACTCACCTATCGGCATAGAAATCGGCGCAGTAACTCCTGCTGAAATTGCCATTTCTATCACAGCACAGCTGATACACCACAGAAGCAAAAACAGATAATTCTTATAGCGGACAGTGTAAAGCTGTCCGTTTTTTATTACAGATTTTTCTTCTCATAAGAAAAAGTGTTTTTCACAAAATACTATTACAACGTCAAAGTAATTTCTTTTTCGTTGTTTATCTATAAAATATTTTATGTAAAAATAATAGGAAAAGGAGAAGAAAATCATGTCAAAGAACTCTATCGTAGTTCCAGAAGCTAAAGAAGCTTTGGAGCGTTTCAAGATGGAAGCTGCTCAGGAAGTAGGCGTAAACCTCAAGCAGGGCTATAACGGTGACATCACTGCACGTCAGGCAGGTTCAGTCGGCGGCCAGATGGTTAAAAAGATGATCGAATCATACGAAAACAGCTTAAAGTAAACAACTTTAACTATAAAAAGGGGCTACCCAAACGGGTAGCCCCTTGCTGTGTTATTCACAGCTTGACAATAAAACACATATATGAATATAATTAAATCATTATATATACTGGAGCGTAAGAGCATAAATATGAAAAAAGCATCATGTATTATTATATCCTTATTAATAATAACAGCCGCATCGTTAGCCACCTTTGCGTCACAAATAATGTCAATCAAAACAGGGGACATTGATAGTGATGGCAATATAACAATAGTAGATGCTACTTTTATACAAAGACATTGCGCAGAAATTATACTCCTAAGTTCGCAACAGCTATCTGCTAGCGACACCGACTGCGATAGCAAAATCACAGTTTTAGATGCTACATATATCCAATTCTTTTTGGCTCAGTTCATTTCAGAACTCCCACATAAAAGCAATGATCCATCTATACAACCAACTCAAACGTCCACAGACGCCACATGCAAATATGCAGATTACTTTTCTCAAGATAAACGAGTTGTTTTTATTGGTGACAGCTTTACTCAAGGACTTGGAAGTTCAGACTACGTACTATACGAAACAACTGACAATAACTACAACAGCATTATAGTAACAGGCAATGGCCCTGAATATGGTATAAAGAACAATATACCTCAATATGTAATAGGAACAAAGTTATACCAGACTAATGCAAAACAATGGTATGAATCAATCGACGGTAACGGTTATGCTCATAATATGATAAAAATACTCAATGAAAACTTTTCCTGTTGTGCAAAAAACCACGGTATGTCCGGAATAACATCTGGAACGTTGCTCAAACAGATAATGAACACATCTAATACAGAGCTTGATTTAAGCGGTCTGAAAACTGATGCCGAAGGAAATGTCAAAATTTTCTCTGGTTTAACAAATGGATTTGATACAGTGTTTCTCACTATTGGTGGCAACGATAGAAGTTTTGAAGATATAGATGGTGGAAAAACTGCAATAGAACAATTTGAGTATAACCTGAATTATATCGTTAGTTCACTGAAAGATGATAATAAAAATATAATACTTATGTCTATGACTCCTTGTAAAGACGATTACAAAGTAAATATCCCGATGAAAGAAATCGATGAAACTATCGAAAAGGTCGCACAAAAATATGATGTTGTGTTCATTTCCATATACAAAGATATGCTTGATTACTGCAAAAGAACAAATACCGACATCGATACTCTCAGACACTCTGATGGATTGCATCCTAATAACAAAGGCTATGAAGTAGTGACCTCTATCATCTGTAAAAATTTAGGTATATACTATAACAACTAAAATACACAAAAAAACACCCCAAGAAAACTTGGGGTGTTTTTTGTATGAATAATTAACCATTAACTACGGTTCCGATACCATGCGGGTCTTCGTATGCAGCAAGGTATCTCTGAATAAGAGTAGCGTCTACAACTTCAAGGAAACCATTTTTGTCGCAGTCAGCTGCAGTTTCGTTGATTTCGCTCTTAGAGATAATCTCAGCGAGAACTCTCTGGATAGCTGTTGCATCCATGATGCTGATTTTGTTGTTACCGTCACTGTCACCGATCATATATGATGGTGTAGCATCCGGAGTTGTTTCAGTAGGTGTTGTAGGCTGAGTCTCAGGAACAGTTGGCTGTGTTGGCTGAGTAGGCTGTGTTGGCTGAGTAGGCTTTGGTGTTGAACCACCTTCTAAAGCTTTACCGATTCTTGCAAGCGGTACTGTGATGTGGTCAGAGTCTTCTTTTTCCATTGAGCTTGAAGGGTCCTTTGAGTACTCTTTTTCAGCATTGTCCCATGTTGAAGGGTCAGCAGGGAGTGTGTTCATAGCAGAAGTACCGAAAGTAGATATCTTCATAACGCCGATACCGTTACTTGTGAGCTCAGCTGCAGAAATGCCGAGCAAGTCAAGCGGTATAGACATCTCATAGAACATATCGATCTTTTTGTTGTGCTTCATACCAGCTTCATAGAAATTAACCCATTTGCTTGTAGAATCGAGCGTGTCGCCTGATACACGGTTGTTCCAAGAGCCATGACCCTTGTCAACGCCCCAGAGCTCTGTTGAGATAGTGTCGTTGCCATATGCGAGCTTGATTGCAGAATACTTTGTATCGTCGTACACGATTTTGCCCTCGTCGTTTGCTTTGTAAACGAAAGGACCGTTAGAAGCGTTTGTAGAGTAAGCGATTACTGTATCGATGTTAGCGTCAATAGTAGTACCTGTATCCCATACTGTACCACCTGATTCAACAGTACCATCACCCTCAATTTCAGGGTCGATACTCAAATAAAGGAAGAATGGGAGGTTATAAATCCACAGATTGCCCTGTGTGAGTGGGAAGTCATCACCAGGAGCTACTGAGTCCTGAACGTTAGCCATTTCCCACATAAGATAGAGGTTAGAGTTGTCCCATGCTGCATACAGAGCATAGTCATCAATAGGGATTTCGTGCATTGAGCTGTCACGATATACACGTGGGTCATCATTAGCAACGCCCTGAGCAATCAGCATGGAGCTGTCCCAGTCAGAGATAGAACCGTCAATTGAGATAGAAGCCTGCTTACCAACCTGACCGTCAGGATTAGTAGCATAGTAACCGTCAAGTGCAGGAGCTGTTGAACCGTCACCGTCTACAACGCCTGCCTCTTTCTTTGTGTATGTATAAGTTTCTGTTACTGTACCGTTTTTGTTAGTAGCTGTTACGGTAATAGTAGTTGTAGAGCCAAAAGCTACACCACTACCTACTGTAACCACAGCAGAATCCGTGAAAGAAACAGCAGGCTTACCATCTACTGAGTATGATGCAGATTCAGCAAAGTTTACTGTGATAGTAACATCTAAAGTGTCTGATTTGAAAGAAGAACCGCTTTTCTTTGATGCTGCGATTACAGGCATTGCAGAAGAAGGATCGTGAAGCGCCCAAGCACTTGTCTTTGCATCGTAGATATACTTGTCACCAGGAATATCAAGGTCATCTGTCTGATTTGAGCCACCGCTTGTATTGAAGATAATGCAGTTATTACCTGCAGGAACTTCAATAGAGAAGATGTTGTCACCCAGAGATGTCATCGCTGTACCCGGCCAAGCTACAGGACCACTACCGCCCTTTGGCCAGTAGTATGCGTTCACCTGTGACCAACCGTTACTTCTGTAATAAACTGTGATTGAATCAGCTGCGTTTGCTGTAAGTACCACTGTACAAAGGCTCGCTAAAATAACGAGTGACAGCAAAAGGCTGAGCATTCTTTTGCTTATTTTTTTCATTTTCATTTCTCCTAAAATCAAATTTGATTTTTGAACACACACCAGTATGCCCACAAAACATCGATTTTAATTGTATAGTAAAATATTGCTTATTTCAATTCAAAGTATATATAAAAGCAAATAAAGGTAAGTAAAAAACAAAAAATGTCAACTGCATAAGCCTCAACAGCTCAAAGTCCTCCATATCTTGACAACAATTTTGCAAAGCTTATAATATAGTTATAATTATTAAAGAGGAGGTGTTTGTGTGAAAAAACTAATCAGTATAATACTTGCTGTATTAACTTTTTTATCTATAACAATCACAGCACACTGCTCTTCTGCTCAGTCATATAAAACAGGTGATGTCGACTTAGACAACCACATCACCGTTGTTGATGCAACATATATTCAATTACATATATCAGAATTCGTAACCTTAACCGCTGAGCAACTTACTGTTTCTGACACGGATTTTGACAAAAAAATCACCGTCGTTGATGCCACAACAATCCAGCGATATCTTGCAAAAATTATTTCAGAAATAGCCCCTGCTACCTCTGATCAACCTTCCCCTACTGAACCTGAAGCTACTATTGATGAGGCTACCACAGAGCTTTCACAAAAGATAGAAAAATATCAAAGCGAAAACTCACTGACACTATCGCTTATGGCTGACACTCACTATGATAGTGAAGTTTTGTTTGATAGCAAAAAAATAGATGCTGTAAAAACTATGGGTAATCTACAAAAGCTCATAGACGTCGACCTTGTTTTCAACCTCGGCGATATTATAAACGGAAACACAGAAAAAGACTACACCATAAAAAATATGCAAGAACTTATTAACACCACTCACGATGCATGCGACAGTCCTGTGTTTTTTGTGCGTGGAAACCACGACGATAACGGGTGGTACTCACAGGGAAAATATGGTGGTACATACAAAGAAGACGAAATAATCAACGATAAAGAATGGTATGACATAGCACTCAAAGACCGAAGTAACAGCTTTGTTATGGACGAAAACAACCCCTACGGTGGCTATGGCTACTATGACCACGAAGACTCAAAAATTCGTGTGTTTATGCTCAACAGCGTAGATATTCCGTACATACTGGAAGACGACGGTACTTACAGATACAGCAGCTATTTAGGACACGGTTTCAGCAACGAACAGTTGAACTTCGTAGCAAATGCTCTTCATTTTAAAGACAAAGAAGACCCATCCCAGTGGGCGGCACTGTTTTTGAGTCACGTACCGCTTGATACTTCAAATGCTGACGGTGAACGTTTTGGTGGTAAGAGTGCACTGATTCGCGGTCACGAATATATGCTAAGCATCATTTCAGCGTACAGAAAAGGGACCGCTTTCAAAGCTTCGGGCAACACATATCTTCCTATGACAAGCAAGGATAACAAAGACGACTTTAACGTCAGCGTTGATGTAGACTATAGCGAAAAAGGCTGTGGCGAGGTTATCGCATTCATCTCAGGCCACACCCATTCTGACAACTACTGTAATACTGTCGGAGTAAAGCAAAGCCTATCCTACGGATACACCTTCTTAGGTCTTGTCGGAATCAACTCTTTTTCTAATTTTGTTATCAACAGAGATACACACACTATTTCAGTAGTAAAATACGGCAGAGTTATCCCTGAAATAACTTCCGGCAACCTCGTCGGCACACCGGACTTCGGCACTATAGAAAGCGGCGAATGGACTGTATCTTACTCGCAGTTTTTACCAAATGGAGAGAACCTCTACACTGGTGTTTCCGATGTTTATCCGATAGGTTACACCTTCGATAATATAAGCGATATTGACCTTGAAACCCTTGAGCTTACAGGTGTTACTCAAACTCCCGCAAGTCGTCAGTTGACAAAAGCGATTCCTATAAAGCCACTCACCACCTACGCTATTCCATCAGACTATAAAGGCGACTGTTATGTGTATAGCGCAATCGGCAAAAAGTCTTCAGCTCTTAAAACGACTGAGCACGACGGATACAAGACTTTCACCACGAATATCAGAAACTGCTATGTCGTTTTCTCGCTTGATACAGGCTTTTATAAAGACTATGAAAACTTCTTTATAAAAGAAGTGAGTGGTGGTCTAACATATTGATACACAAAAAAGCAGGCTTCTTCAGCCTGCTTTTTTAGCTACAATAACTTTCTAAAAGTGCATTCATCTCTTCTTTTGAGTTAGCACTTATTCCGTACAAAAGCTCTGTTTGATCACGTTTTGGTAAGGTGCTCACCGCAGTAGTTGTTTTTATAAGCAATTCATCGCCTCTATAAACTACAATTCTTCCGTTCTCACTTTTCAGTGTATAAATTTCACTATCTGTTGCCGCTATACTCTCAGTGGGTTTAATATCATTTTCAAGACTCCTCACCCTTTGCTCAGCGACTGCTGTAATTATCACACAAATTATCGCAAAAACCCCAAAAACAATTATCAGTTTCTTCATTTTAAAGCACCTCATTATTATTTTTGTCAGTTTTTTATGTAATATTCATATTTTTTACGCCTTTGTTGAAATAAAAATCTATGTAATTTTTTAAAAAAATATTTATTTTTTGTCTGATAAGTGATATACTTATTGTGGCTATATGTATTTTTATTAGGAGGTCGGAATTATGCGCAAAACCGACATCAGTAAATACACTGATAAAATTGAAGTCACTAAAAAGAATTCAGGAGTGGGAACTGTAGCAAACGGTCTTTTCAAAACCATAAAGACCATTCTTGCTGTTTTAGTATGTGCCGGTATCATCGTATCTATTTCGATGGGCATCTACATTTTCAAACTAGCAACCGAGCCTACAGGTATCGACCTGAACGCCCGTTCACTCAACCTGTCTTCTTTTATCTATATCGAAGACCCTGACTCAGGCGACTTCGTTGAGTATCAGAAGCTCTACGGCACAGAGAACCGTATCTGGGTTGACCTTGATGATATGCCAAAGTATATGGGCGAAGCTATTATAGCTATTGAAGATAAACGTTTTTATGAGCATAACGGCGTTGACTGGGTACGTACCGGCGGTGCGGTGCTTAGTCTGATGTCCGGATCCGACAACTATGGCGGTTCGACCTTAACCCAGCAGCTCATCAAAAACATCACCGATGATAACGAAGTAAGCCTCACTCGTAAGCTTAGAGAAATATTCAGAGCTTTGAATATCGAAAAAGAGTACTCAAAAGACGATATTTTAGAAGCATACCTCAACGTCGTAAACTTTGGTAACAACGCGCAGGGTGTTCAGGCTGCTGCAGAACTCTATTTCAACAAGGATATCTCTGAGTGTTCTGTATGTGAATGTGCTGCTATCGCAGGTATCACCCAGAATCCATCACAGTGGAATCCACTGATCTATCCTGAAAACAACAAACTAAGACGTGAGCTGGTGCTTGACCAGATGCACGATCAAGGCTATCTCTCAAAAGAAGAGTACCAGAAAGCTATGAAAGAGTCTGAAAACCTCGAGTTTGTAGACTATTCGAGCTCTGATGATGACGACGAAGAAGACGAAAACAACGTACAAAACTGGTACATTGACCAGATGTATGACGATCTGGTTCGCGACTTGGCAAAATATTATGACATCAGCGAAAACGCTGCATCTGAAAAGCTTTACACCGAGGGTCTCAAAATCTATTGCGCAATGGATTTAGAAACTCAGGAAATGATCGAGTACGAAGGAAGACACTGTAACGATGATTACGGTACTTCTCTTGAAATCGGTATGACTATGGTTGACTTTGACGGTAGAGTCATCGCTACTACGGGTAGTTCAAAAGAAAAAACAGGTAACCTGCTCTTTGATAGAGCAAGTGATGCTGTACTACAACCGGGTTCTGCTATCAAGCCAATGTTTGTATATCCTATTGCTCTCGAGACAAAAACAATCAACTACTCAAGCCTTGTGCTTGATGAACCTATTGAAAAATACCGCTACGAAGGTGGCGTATGGTACTCAGGTCCTAACAACGCATACGGTAAATACAACGGATATATGACTATGCCTGAAGCTATCAGCTGGTCATCAAACGGTGCTACTGTCCAGACTTTGCAGCTCATCGGTACACAGACAGCTTACAATCAGGCTGTAAATATGATGGGTTTTGAACACCTTGACCCTGATGCTGATGCAAACTCACTGGGTGCTTTATCTCTTGGTGGTATGACAGGTGGTGTTACAGTCAGAGAAATGGCTGCCGGCATACAATATGTCGGAAACGGTGGCCTTTTCTATGAACCATACACTTACTACTACGTAACAGACCAAAACGGTACTGTTATCCTTGATAACAGAAACAATGTTCCTATCGAAGCATACTCTCCTGATACTGCTTACGAAATGAACCGAGTGCTACGTTACAACGTACTTACTTCTCAGCACTCACATTCTATGAACGCAAATGTAGCCGGATGGGAAATCGTTGGTAAAACAGGTACTACCGATGACGATAAAGACTCTTGGTTTGTCGGGGCTTCTCCATACTGTACACTTGCTGTATGGACAGGTTATGATACACCTGACACTATTTCTGTCACCAGTACTGCTACCACAACATGGCGTAAAGTCATGACAAAATATCTTGAGGATAAAGAGTACAAAGAGTTTGATAAACCAAGCGATGTTATCACCGCTACTTACTGCAAAGGCTCCGGTCTTTTAGCATCAAGCGGTTGCGCAAGTACAGGTACAGGCTACTATACACAGAACACTCTTCCTGAGTATTGTGGCGGTTACCACATTGCCTTCACAGGAGATTCTTCCTCCAGCTCTTCATCAAGTAAAAAATCTTCATCTGAAAAATCCACCGAAGACAAGGACGACTCAAACGAAGACAAAAAGGAGACGACTGCTCCTACAGATTCGGGTGCAGATACAGCAGAAACAACAGGTGAGACAGAAGCAGCTCCACCTGAAGATACTCCGACCGAGGCTCCTATCCCATCAGAAGCTTGGAGTATAGAATAACTAGATTTTAATTTTAAAGAGGTTCACATATTATGGTTTCAGTTGCAATTATGGGCCACGGTGTAGTAGGCTCAGGTGTCGCAGAGATTTTAACGACACACAAAAACAAACTCTTCGCTTCAGTCGGCGAAGAAATCTACATAAAGCACATCTTAGATTTACGAGACTTCCCCGACAGTCCATTAAGCGATCGTTTCACAAAGAGCTTTGACGATATCATAAACGATATTGATGTGCGTGTAGTTGTTGAAGTAATGGGTGGTCTAAACCCTGCTTACGATTATGTAAAACGCTGTCTGCTTTGTGGCAAGAGCGTTGTCACATCCAACAAAGAGCTTGTGGCTGCACACGGTGCCGAGCTACTCAGTATAGCTAAAGAAAACAACACCAACTTCCTTTTCGAAGCAAGTGTTGGCGGTGGTATTCCGATTATCCGACCTATCAACCAGTGTTTGGTTGCTAACAATGTTTCTGAAATTGCAGGTATCTTAAACGGTACCACAAACTTCATCTTGACAAAGATGATTAACGAGGGCATGGATTTTGACACTGCATTAAAGCTTGCACAAGAGCTCGGTTATGCTGAGCGCAACCCTGAAGCTGACGTTGAGGGTCACGATGCTTGCAGAAAGATTTGTATTCTTGCTTCTCTTGCATTCTCAAAACATATCTATCCTGATGCTGTACATACTGAGGGTATCTCAAAAATCACTTTAGACGATGTAAAATACGCTTCCATATGGGGCGGTGTTATCAAACTTATCGGCAAAGTTAAGCGTTTAGAGAACAAAATGTGCGACATCGTTGTTGCTCCTATGTTTGTACCATCTAACAGTCAGCTCGCTAATATCGACGACGTGTTCAACGGTATTATGGTGCGTGGTGACTGTACCGGCGACGTAGTATTCTACGGTAAGGGTGCCGGAAAACTCCCTACAGCCTCTGCTGTAGTTGCTGATGTTGTCGACTGTGTAAAACACTTAAAGAACAGAAAATACCTTTTCTGGACAGATTCCGACAACTCATCCGTTATTGACTACAAAGATAGTGTCACTGCTATGTACATCCGTGCTAATGCACCGGACACTGCCTTTGCATATAATAAAGCAAAAGAGCTTTTCTCTGACATCCACGTTCTTGAAAAGCCTGATGCAAAGACAGGCGAAATCGCCTTTGTATGTGAGCCACTTACGTACAATACTATTCTTAAAAATATCGATATCCTGAACGATAGCGGCATCAAGGTTGAGTCCGCTATCAGAATCGGAGATCTGTAAAAGGAGAGAACAATGAGTTTAATTGTACAGAAATTCGGCGGCAGCTCAGTTAAAGATTCTGAGCATCTATTTAATGTCGCAAAGATAGTAACAGACAAATACAAAGAAGGCAACGATGTCGTTGTTGTAGTATCAGCTCAGGGCGACACTACTGATGACCTCATCGAAAAAGCACAGGAAATCAACGGTAACAAAAGCGCTTCTAAGCGTGAGATGGATATGCTGCTCGCTGCAGGTGAACAGATTTCTATTTCACTTCTTGCTATGGCTATCCAAAAGCTCGGCTGTCCATCAGTTTCACTTCTCGGTTGGCAGGCTGGTTTTAAAACAACATCTGCCCACACATCTGCACGTATCCGCAAGGTAGACACCTTAAGAATCAAAAAAGAGCTTGACTCAAGAAAAATCGTCGTTGTTGCAGGCTTCCAGGGTCTGTCACGTTATGACGATGTTACAACCCTTGGTCGTGGCGGTTCTGACACATCTGCTGTAGCTATCGCTGCTGCTATGCACGCTGATTTGTGCCAGATTTACACTGACGTTGAAGGTGTTTATACAGCTGACCCAAGAAAGGTGAGCGGTGCTATCAAACTGCCTGAGATTTCATATGACGAGATGCTCGAACTTGCTACCTTGGGCGCTCAGGTACTGAACAACCGTTCAGTAGAAATGGCAAAGAAATATAACATCGAACTCGAAGTACTATCAAGCCTGACAAAAAAACCGGGCACTATCGTAAAGGAGAAACCTAAAATGGAAAAAATGCTTATTAGCGGTGTAGCAAAAGACACCAACGTAACAAGAATCTCAGTAACTTGCATTCCTGATAAACCGGGTCTTGCTTTCAAAATGTTCTCAAAACTCTCAGCAAGAGATATCAACGTAGACATTATTTTACAGTCTATCGGCAGAAACAATACAAAGGATATCACATTCACAGTTCCTAAGGACAAAGGCACTGAGGCTGTAGAAATCGTTAAGAACTTTGCTGACAGCATTGGTGCGGGCGAAGTTATCTATGATGACAACATCGCTAAGGTTTCTATTGTAGGTGCAGGTATGGAAACACATGCAGGCGTGGCATCAAAAATGTTCGAAGCTTTGTATGACAGACAGATTAACATCCAGATGATCTCAACATCTGAAATCAAAGTATCAGTCCTGATTGACAAGCGTGATGCTGATTTAGCAGTGGAAGCTATCCACGACAAGTTCTTCCCTGACAACGACTAATTTCTGTTTTATCAACGAGATTTAAAGCCATCTGCTAGCAGGTGGCTTTTTTCTATTTACTCTCTCTTATTTTTGATGTATAATAAGTTTTCAAACCATTACACAAACGGTAGGCGATATACTATGGGTACAAGCTCTCATGAAAGCTACATCAGAATAGTAGACGGTGCCGACACCGCTGTACTCATGGTGCACGGTATTATGAGCACTCCACGTCATTTTGACTTTATTCTCCCCTATATCCCTGCACACTTTTCTGTGTGCAACATTTTGCTCGACGGACATGGTGGCACTGTCAGCGATTTTTCAAAAACATCTATGAAAAAGTGGCGTGCACAAGTACTGCATCATCTCACAAAACTTTCTCAAACGCACCAAAAAATCCTTGTCATCGGCTACTCCATGGGCACATTGCTCACGTTGGAACTTGTAGAAAGATTTCCACAGATTAAAGCAATGGTGCTGTTAAACACCCCGCTAAAAGTCTTTGTGAAGCCTGTTATGAGTATGCGTAGCCTTAAGTTTTCTTTCGGCAAAGTAAATACAGAGAACCCTGTGGAACTTGCAACATACAACGACATTGGCATAAAACTCACACCGTATCTGTGGCAGTACATACCAACTATTCCACGTTTTCTTGAGCTGTTAAAACTCTGTCGTGATACACGACCTAAAGCTAAAAGTCTGAGCATTCCTGCTCACGCTTATTTTGGAAAAAAAGACGAGCTCGTCAGTGTAAAGTCAGCTCTGTATTTTGCATACAATAAAAACGTGATGGTTCAAGTTTTCGACTGTACGGGTCACTGCTACTACGAAGATACATTTAAAACAGCGGTCATTAAAAGTGTAAGGTGTTTTGTCGACACGCTTGACAAAGCCAAAAACACATAATAAAGTATATAAAGATATATAATGGTATAAAACAGTACAGTAATATCTCCGGGTGTGGCGCAGTTTGGTAGCGCGCTTGAATGGGGTTCAAGAGGCCGCAGGTTCGACTCCTGTCACTCGGACCAGAAAGTAAAGAGCAGTCCAGTTTTGGACTGCTCTTTGTTTTTATCTTCAGGTTAATATGGGTTTATAGCCGCCTCTTGAACCCGAGAGGGTCTGTGCGTTAAGGAAAACAGTTCAGTGAACTGTTTTTCAGCACACAACATTTTCTACTCTGTAGGATGCAGCATAACCAAACTTAATAATTAGTAAAAAAGAGTCGCTCATCAGAGCGGCTCTCTTTTATTACTTTCTTTTAAAAAAGAATTGATTTGTAATCTAAATATGATACAATACAAGAAAAGAGATGGTTGAGTTAAAATATAAAACGAACATACTAATTATAGATGATCTTCATTTTTTCTTTTATCGAAGAAGATAAATATAAGCACAATGATACTATACTATTAGATGTTTCTATGTCTGATATGGTTTTTGTACAAAAGGAGGATATGTTATGATAAAACCGGTAAAACTATTGTCAGTGATATCTATAATTTTAGCAATTCTGATATTTGTGGAAGTACCTGTTGGTGCAGTTGCACCCATATTAGAAAATGTAACGTTATCAGATAATGTTACAGTAAACCGATATGCTGAACAAGACTCTGATGATAACGAAGAGGGGGTTATCATTAGCGAGCTTGAAGAAAAAAGAACAGAAAACACAAAGACGTTCAGGCTGAGTGACGGTACTAATATGGTTGCTCAGTATAATTTGCCTGTTCATTATAAGGATCGCAAGGGAGACTGGGTGGACTATGATAATTCACTGCAGTCAACTGAGCAGGAGATAACTGCCTCAGGTAATGCCGAAGCTACTCTGGATAGTGTTGCGACATCTGAACTCACAAATGCTTCTACAAGTGTCAAAACTGTAAAAAAGCAAATGTACAAAAACCGTAAGAGCAATTCCAATGTTGCTTTTGCTCAGGAGAGCTCCGAAGATAATATGGTGCTAATAAAAAACAAGAAGCATGCTATAAGTTGGGGCTATAAAGGCATCAACCCTCAGCGTGCAAGATATGCGAAAGAAAAGCCTACTCGTACCGGTAACGATCGATTCACTGTGCTTGATAACCTCACTGGTACTGTAGAGTACAAATCAGCATATAAAGACGTTGATATACAGTGCATCACTACACCTGTTGGCGTGAAAGAGAATATCATTCTCAATAAAAAATCGGCAACAAACAAATTCGTTACTACCTATGATATTGGTGAGCTCCGTGCCGAAAAATTAAACGATAGAGAGATTGCTCTGTACAACGTTGATGATGAAATCGAATATTATATCAATGCGTTGTATATGTTTGATGCTAACAACGAGACAAGTGAAGCTATAGTTCTCAATATCTTAGAGAATGCTAACGGTAAGTTAGCAGTTGAGCTCGTAGCTGACGAGCAATGGCTCAACGCTACTGAGCGTGCTTATCCTGTAACTATAGACCCTAGCTTTACTTATGATAGAAAGTGGGGTACTGTAGATAGCTCATACGTAGATAAGACAGAGGACTGGGTGCATAGTTATGATGGCACTAACATCACCACTGCTTCAATGTACGTTGGTTATAATGATAGATTTTTATCTTTGATAAAGATGAACGAACTCCCTGTCCTAAATAAAGGTGATGTAATTGTTGGTGCAACACTTAATATGTGTACGAGTAACTATGATTATTATGCACCTGCATATATAGGGGTGTATGAAGCTACGTCGAGTTGGTCACAGGAAACCGTAAAATGGTCTAATAAACCCGGTCGTGGCGATTCCCTTTTAGATTATTGTGATATATATAACACCGTCAGCAACGGTTCAGCCTGGGTAAGTTGGGACATAACAAAGCTCACAAAAGAATGGTATAATGGTACAGCTAACAATGGTGTTTATCTAAAAATGCTATCTGTTGGCAGTGCACAGTGTGCTGGCTTTTATTCTTCAAATTATTTATCTAATAGTGAGATACGACCTGCTTTTATGTTGGCATATAGAAACAACAAGGGTGTTGAAAATTACTGGTCTTACACCTCATTTTCTGTAGGTAATGCAGGTACAGCTCATATAAACGATTATTCAGGTGCATTGACATTCGAATTGCCGATTGCTTCTACTGCAGATCCTAATATGCCTGCTGGTGTTAGCTATGTTTACAATTCTTATATGGCTGACACAAAATATGACAAAAACGCTCCGTATTTCGGTGATGGCTGGCGTATGAATATGCAACAGACAGTGTTGCCATCCAGCAATTTCGGATTAAAGGGCGACGATGCAGAGCGATATCCTTATGTTTATACTGATGCTGACGGTACCGACCATTATTTCCAAAAAGTTACAGAAGACGGAAAAACAAAGTACTTAGACGAAGATGGGCTGAGTCTAGAGCTAAAAATAGATCCAGAGTCCAGTGGTTCACGTTACATCATAACCGATAAAGACAAAAACAAATGGTATTTTCATAAGACCGGACTGCTAAATAGGTTCCAAGATCCATTTAGTAATAAGCAACAGGTCACATATGACGGTACAAAAATCACCAAGATTTCGGATAGCTCCAACAACTCAATCCAATTTAGCACAAATTCATCAAACTACGTTACTTCAATCAAGGACCCGAGTAGCAGATCAACTACTTTTGTATATGACAGCGACAAACGTGTCACTACAGTCACACGTCCTGATGGAACATCTACAGTATTTAGCTATTATAAAAATGGTTTGATAAAAACAGTCACAGACAGTGATGGATACAAAGTCACTTTCACCTATGACAATAACGATACAAAATCGGTTGCATCAGTGCAGGAATATGGCACAAACGGAGCAGAAAGTTCAAAAATAACCTTTGACCGCACTAAATATAACGAAACGATAATCCGCACACCGGGACCTAATGGCGAAGATCGCATCACCACCTGCCAGTTTGATAATTGCGGACGTCTGACCGGTGCACACAGCAAGACAGCCGGGGGCTCTGATATGGGTGCTGAGAGCTTTTCGTACACATCGGGCACATCAAACTCCAGCGGTTCTAATATCAAAACTCTCAACAAAGTCTCAAAGCACCACTCACTTGGTCAAAACGCAGTAAACTATCTAAAGAACACCAATCTTGAGTCATCAGCTGATTGGACATCGTCATCTATATTTGGTGGTGCAACTTATAGTTCCAGTTTTGTAAATACAGATAAATTGTTTGGACAGAAATCCTTGAAAATAAATGTTACATCTTATACTGATGATGGCGGTGGCAGAAGGTATCAAGATATCACAAATCTTACTAAAGGCAACTACTACACTGTTTCTGGATATATCAAATCAACACAGATCAGTCAGCTTACGGAGAGTGATAGTGGTGCTTTTGTTGCAGCAACTATATATACTGCAGATGGTTCTACACACTTCTTTTCAGAATATATTACAGAAAAAACCGATGAGAGTATCAACAACGGGTGGCGCAGAGTCCATGCGACTTTCAAGTATCCTGAAGATGCAACAAAGGTTAGAATCACTCTGGGATTAAGAGGTGCTGTTGGCACAGCATATTTCGATGGTGTGCAGGTCGAATACGGCAAGAACACAAGCTCGTACAATATGGTGCAAAATTCAAGCTTCGAGTCGAACTCAAACCACGTTCCAACGTATTGGAGCAGTTATCAGAACATGGATTTTGGCGATCATAAAGACGGCATCGCACAAGAGTCACACGACGGGTCAAAATCCTTTAGCATAAAAGGCAATGTAACACTGAAAAAATCTCTGTATCAAGAAATACCTGTTTCAGGAGTCGAGGCGGATACATATATCCTCAGCGGATGGGCAAAAACCACAACAGCCATCCCCGTAGACGATAGAAACAACAGATTCAGGCTTTCGGTGCACGTAGTCTATAACGAAAAAGACAGTGACGGTAATAATTATGTTGAAGTGAAAAACCCGCCGAACTTCAACACTTCTATCACAAGCTGGCAGTTCTCATCATACGCTTTCACCTTATCAGACGGAACAAGTGAAAAAAGAACACCAATAGCAATCAGAGTTTTCTTAACCTACACTCTGCAAGCCAACCGTGCGTATTTTGATGATATCCAGCTCATCAAAGAGCCTGCCCAGAGCTACACATATGACGACGATGGCAACCTCATTTCAGTAGTCAGCAACGCAGAGCAAAAATCAAATCTTGAGTACAACTCCAACAA
>SVNZ01000013.1 GCA_015066595.1 Oscillospiraceae bacterium
AGTAAGAGTACTTGACCAAAACGGAAGATACGGTTATATCACACCTGAAGCAGGCGAAGCGTATCACGAGTAAAAATTTAATTTAATACTCAAAAGTTCAGGCGGTGTACCTTTTGGTGCACCGCCTGTTTCTGTGTTATTTAAAAAAATTTATAGATTACAGTTTTTTAACTTGACCTATTTATAATTCTAAATTACAATAATAAGTGCACTAAAAAGCAAGGGGTGAGATATAGTGAAGGTTGGTATTCTGACATTCCATAGGGCAACAAATTACGGTACTGCGCTACAGGCTTTTGCAACACAAAAAGGACTTGAAAAGCTAGGAGTAGATGCTCAGGTTATTGATTATCGTCCTGAATATATCGAGCGCACCTTGCGTGTCAGAAAGCTAAGAGATGCTAAATCAGCTAAAGAAATCGCTTCTATTTGTGTGAATGCTATATTGTATCCGGGGATGGCGAAACGCAAATCGGATAATTTCAAGCGTTTTTTCAGACAGATGGAAATTTCGGGCAAAAAGTGCTACGATACAAAAGAAGTGGGCGAATTTGCTCAAAAGTACGATGCGGTGCTTTCTGGCTCTGATCAGCTTTTTAACAAAAATATCACAGGCAGTGATATGACCTACTTTTTACCGTTTGAGCATAGAAAGAAACTCAGTTTTGCGTCCTCTTTCGGTGAACGTGAGCTGTCACTTAACAGAGCTCAGGAGATAGCACCTTATCTTTCTCAATTTGACAGTTTATCTGTCAGAGAAAAAACAGCTCAAAAGATACTTTCTCAGATGAGAGAAAGCTATCCGCAGTTAAAGTCAGCTACCTCAGTGCTTGACCCGACATTTTTGCTCACAAAAGATGAGTGGAACAGCTATGCTGACACTACACTCAAACTTCCTAAAGACGGATATATACTCACATATTATATGATAGAAACTGAGCTTTTGCGTTCTATCACTAAGGCTCTGCAGCAGAAAACAGGACTTAAAGTAGTCAACCTTAAGCCATCTAAAAAACAGGTCATTATGAGAAGTGGTAAAAACCTGGCTTTTGCGGGTCCCGCTCAGTTCATCGAGTGTTACAAAAACGCTTCTTTCGTTGTCACCAATTCATTCCATGGAACAGCTTTTGCTATTAACTACGGTATTCCGTTTTTTACTTCCACCTTGCCGCAATCTATGGCAGGTGAGGTGAATTCCAGACTTACAGATATCTGTAAGTTGTTCGATCTTTCTCACAGATGGATTGATTCTGAAAGAAAGCTCAAAGATACTGATCTTACAAAACCGTTTGAAAAAGACGCAAAGAAGATCGTAGAAAACCTGCGTGAGCATTCATTTGACTACCTAAAAGACGCACTGAATATATAAGAAAAAAGGCACTCAAAAGAGTGCCTTTTTCTTTTGGCTTTATTTAGTTGATTCGTAGTATTCAAAGTTACTAAACTCGGAATATTTTGTGAATTCATCGAAAGTCTCACACAAGTCATCAGGTACCTTATATGAAGTGTATGTTTCTAACGCAATAGAGTATTGTACCAGATAGTAGTCACCTACGTTGTCTTTATAGATTTCGTATCCTTCTTTGCCGAAATATTTGTCCGAGCTGACTTTGTCAAGACCCAGGATGTATGCATATTCATATGCTACCTGAGAGTCATCAACAGGTTTTACGGTGTTCAAGACCTTATTAACGGCATCTATTTCATCTTTTTTCAGATAGTAGTACTCATATTCACTTTCATGATAGGTTCCGTCGTCTGATTTGCTTTCGTAGTCAACCCAGTATTCATATCCGTACAGGGGGTACTCAATACCGCTGTTCACTCTGCTTTTTATCTCATCATATATATCTGCTCTGCAGTAAACGTTGCTTTCGGCTAAACCTGATCCAGGTCTATATGAGCTTGTGTAAACCATACCCTGCATAAACTTTTTGTCTTCTGTCAGCATCATGGTTGTACCACATTCCTCTGACAAGAGCACAGGGACATCATCTTCTGTGACAGATATCATTTGTTCATTTGAATTATACATAGGGTCAGGGGTATCGAGTGTGTCGAGCTTTCTGTATGTTGTGCCGTCATAGGTGATTGAGTCAAAATTGCCTGTTTCTGTCCAGAATGCCTGTTCTTCACGCATTTTATCGAGTTCATCGCAACCTGTAAGGCACAGACACATCATAACAAGTGCAAGAACAAGCACTAAAAATCTATTTTTATTTTTCATATCCATACCCCTTTCTTATTCAAGATTGAGCTTCTTTGTGATGGTGTTCTTCGTGATGAAGTAGTAGAGTACACCGAAAAGTATGCTTATTATTGCTACAACACCGAAAAACAGATGTGTTGCAAAAATCTCATGGTTTCCAAGGTAAGTGAGAAATTGATCAATATGCCATCTGAAGTAGAATACATTATACAGAATAATAAGAATTGTTCCGATAACCTGATAAATCAGGTAGTAGATAAAATACACACCCACAGCTGCAGCAACTCGGTTTTTCTTTGCTTTTTGACCCAACGCAATGCATGCGTAAAAAAGCATATATGTGCTTGCAACAAGAACAATCACGGTGATCAGGAATTCGAAGATGAACAGCGTTGCGTGGTATCCACACTCTTTGTATAAAAGCTTTATGAGATAACCACCGGCTTTGAAAAGCTCTACACAAACATCGCCGAAAGTGATAAAACAAGTTGCAATAAGTATCATAATAATACTACTCACTTGGGCTAAAACAGCTACCGTGTTTTTTACAAAAATATGTTGTGATGGGGTTACAGGTAGCGTGAAAGAAAGATATCCTTCGCTTGAAAAAAGGTTGGTATAAAATCTTCTGATACCAAAAACGAGGGTCAAAAGTACACACGCAACAACACCCACACAAAAAGCCACAACTGATGACCAGAACACAATGTTATATGCTGTTGAGTTGTTGTCAAAAAGCTGTACAAATCTGCCCAGTATCGCAACACCGATGAGTATCATATGCATCGGCAGAATAGTACGCAGATATGCGTAGATTTCGTGTTTGAATAGTTTCTTTACCATCTGAACACCTCCCTGAAAAGTTCATCGACACTTTTACCGTTTTCTTCTCTGATTTCGTCAACGGTCTTATGTAACAAAATATCACCATTTTGAATAAAAATAGCTTCGTCGAGTATCTGCTCAATGTCAGAAATCAGATGAGTCGAAATAAGTACAGTAGCATCAGGATTGTAGTTGTTGATAATAGTAGAGATAACGTAATCTCTGGCTGCGGGGTCAACACCTGCGATAGGCTCGTCGAGCACGTATAGTTTTGCGTTGCGACTCATAACAAGGATAAGGCATACCTTTTCTTTGTTACCCTTTGATAGCGTTTTCAGCTTTGTAGTAGGGGAGATAGAGAGTCGCTCAAGCATTGCGTACGCAACATCTTCTCGAAAATCAGCGTAAAAGTCAACAAAGAAATCTACAATCTGTCTGACAGTCATCCAAGAATTGAGATATGAGTTGTCAGGAAGATATGCAACGTCACATTTGCTTTCTACACCCGGTGCTTTACCGTTTATGAGTACGCTGCCTTCTGTAGGAGTAAGCAGTCCGTTGATAAGCTTGATAAGGGTTGTTTTGCCTGAACCGTTAGGGCCCAAAAGTCCGATTATTTTACCGCTCTCTAAAGTCAGATTGATACTGTTCAGAGCTGTTGTGTTGTGATATTTTTTGGTGAGATTTTCACATCTTAGTATTTCACTCATAGTCCCACTCCTTTACATAATTTTTGATTGAATTTGTGTCCAGACCGAGCGCCTTTAGTGAAGTAAAATATGCGTCGGTTTTTTGTGCGACAAGGGTTTCTAGCGTTTCTTTGGCTTTTGTGATGTCTTCACACACAAACCACCCTGAACCTCTTACCGAGTAAAGAATTCCGTCAAGCTCGAGTTTTTCGAAAGCTTTTTGCACCGTGTTCGGGTTTACACCGGCCAAGACAGCTGTCTCACGTACGGAGAACATCTTTTCGCCGGGTTTGAATTCGCCCAGTGCAATTTTTACGCAAACCTGTTCGCAAATCTGTGGACACAAAGGCGTAGCTTTGTCCAAAGTCCACTTCATTAAATCACCTCCGAGAACAAAGTGTACTACTGTACTAATACAATAGTACAATCTTTTTCAAATGTCAATACTTTTTTGAAAATTTTTTTGCTATCCAAAAACATATATTTAGTAACCTTGCTGTAAAGTAAGCACTGTTTTTTGTAAAATCCACAAAACTTTTTATATACGCTTGAAATAAATAGTGCAATATAGTAGAATGAATAAGTAAAATATTGTCTGATTTTGCTGACAAAAAACGTAAAAAATCAGGCGGATTGGAGCTTTTTATGAAGAATATATTCGGCTTTTACACAAAATCACCGCTTATTTTGCGTATTGCTATCGGTCTTGTTATCGGTGTAGTACTCGGACTGTGGGTGCCACAGGCAGCTTTCATTACTGTTTTCGGTGATATATTTGTCGGTGCACTGAAGGCTATTGCACCTGTGCTTGTATTTGTACTTGTTACAGCATCTTTGGCTAGTGCAGGCAAGGGTCTTGGTAGCAGATTCAGAACAGTTATTATTCTGTATATGCTCAGCACATTTTTAGCAGCAGTAGTAGCTGTTGGCGCTTCTTACTTGTTCCCTGTAACTATCCCGCTGAGCGGTCTGGACGCTGTTGAGCAAACAGCACCTGAAGGTCTTGCAGAAGTTTTCAGAACACTGCTCAATAATATGGTTATGAACCCATTTGCAGCCATCATAGAAGCTAACTACATCGGTATCCTTACATGGGCTATCTTCTTAGGTCTTGCTCTTAGAATCGTATCAGGTGACAAGACAAAAGAAGTGTTGAACGATATTTCGACAGGCGTTTCTACAGTAGTTGGCTGGGTTATCCAGATTGCACCTTTCGGTATTATGGGTCTTGTTTATGGTTCTATCAATGAGTACGGTGCAGCTATCTTCATCGATTATGGCAAACTCCTCTTAGTTCTTGTTGGCTGTATGCTCGCTGTAGCACTCATCGTTGATCCTATCGTTGTTGCTATCACACTCAAGAAAAATCCTTATCCGCTTGTGCTTAGGTGTTTTAAAGAGTCAGGCGTCACAGCATTCTTCACCCGTAGCTCTGCTGCTAATATCCCTGTGAATATGAAGCTGTGTGAGCGTCTTGGTCTTGACAAAGAATACTATTCAGTAGCTATTCCACTCGGTGCTACTATCAATATGGACGGTGCTGCTATCACTATCACCATTATGTCACTCGCTGCTGCTTTCACAATGGGCATTGAGGTCAATCCTGTTGTTGCTGTACTGCTCAGCTTGGTTGCAACCTTAGGTGCTTGCGGTGCATCGGGTGTAGCAGGCGGTTCACTTCTTCTTATCCCAATGGCTTGTTCATTGCTCAACGTTCCACAGGATATCGCTATGCAGGTTGTTGCTGTTGGATTCATTATCGGCGTTGTACAAGATTCTTTAGAAACTGCTATCAACTCATCAGGTGATGCTATCTTCTGTGCTACTGCTGAGTTCCGTGAGTGGCAAAAACAGGGCAAAAAAGTCGACTTCAAATTCGTTGACGAAAAGTAATATAACTAATATATATAACAAAAAGTCGCATCTCAAACGAGATGCGACTTTTATTTTTGGTGGAGCGTCCGCAACCAAGTGTGAACACTCCGATTTTCCTTGATTTAAGCCGTCAAAATAGTCATTGACCTCATCAAGAAGCTTGTCATCAATCTCAATGGGCTTTTCGCTGCCGTTAAGTATGATTCTGAACTTATCGTCAAAGAGGTAGATGGCACCAACGAAGATGTTAATCAAACTGCGCCGCCTGTGTATGTTGTTTAGACTGCCGTTCTTCAGCCTGTACAAGAAGTCAGTAACATCCTGCTCGCTGAGAATAAACTGCTTGCTGATCTCCAAGGCGAGCTGTTCTTCCAGAGTCTTCTTCTCCTGCTGACGCTTGTTGATACGCTCTGTTATCATATCCACCGACTGACCGCTCTCCAACGCCTTCCAGAGGTTTTCAATGGCAACATCAATCTCTTTAATAGCGGATTTGATTCGTTTAATTGTCGCCGTGTCCATATCTGCTTTGCAGACCTTGGCAACCTCGGCGGCAATTCTTTTTATGTTGCTGTCGGTGAGCATTCTATGGCAGGAATTAACGATACGATTTTCGATAAGTTCCTTGCTGACAACCTTTTTATGGCATAGCTTCTTCTTTGCGTTCTTGCAGGCATAGTAGTGGTACGCCTTGCCGGACTTACCGGTGCCGCCGTAGCCAATCATCATTTCCTTGCAGTAGCCGCAGAACAGTTTGGTGGTGAGTAGATATTCCTCTTTGCCACGGGAACGGGCAGGGGCTTTCTTGTTACGGTCAAGCATACGCTGTACCCGTTCAAAGAGTTCATCATCAATGATACGGGGCATACCGCCCGGTGTTTCGGTATCTTTGTAGATGTAATATCCAATATACCGCTTGTTCCTCAAAAGACGGTGTAGGCTGTTCTTGTTGAATGCCTTACCGAGAGAGGTTTTGATCTGCCTTGCATTTAAATCCGTGATGATCTCTGTAACGGTTTTGCCGCTTGCATATTGTTCAAATATCTCACGAACAATAGGAGCAGTTTCAGGATTGATATGGAATTTGCGCTCCTTGTCCACGGTATAACCAAGACCGGGATTGCTGCCGTTGCTCAAACATTTTTCGGCATTGATATCCATACCACGGCGAATCTTTTGAGAAAGCTCGGCAGAGAAATATTCAGCCATACTTTCCAACACACCCTCCACGAGAATACCGCTTGCATCATCGGTGATATTTTCCCTTGCGGAGAGAACACGGACACCGTTCTTTTTCAATATGGATTTATTTACGGCACTGTCATAGCGGTTACGGGCGAATCGGTCAAGCTGATACACAAGAACACCGTCAAATGTGTGCTTGCTGCTATCCGCAATCATACGCTGAAATTCAGCACGGTTGTCGGTCGTACCGCTTTGCGCACGGTCGATATATTCGCAAATAACTGTATAGTTGTTGTTCTTGGCATATTCATAGCAGACCTGCAACTGACCTTCGATAGATTGCTCCGTCTGACTGTGGCTTGAATATCTTGCGTAGATTACAACTCTCATAGATTCACCTCCTGATTTGTTTTGTTTGCAGATTAATTCACGGGTAACGGATCTAACTTATGCTTGGTAGAACTATCGTACTCTTGGTTGGTAAGTTCGGAACGAACAATATCATCATTAAGCATTTTAATCAATTCATTAACATCTTTTTGTGAATTAATAACGATCTTATCGTCTTCAATTTTAAACTTATCTTTATATCTAGGATGCTTTTGCAGTCCACTAATTAAATTTTCTTTCTTCATGTTTAGGACTGGAGAATGTTTCGCTTTAAGTAATTTTTTTGCATTTGTGAGAGTTGGCTTGTCCTCAAAAGCCAACAATTTAGATGTGTCAGAAATAATTCCCAAAGTTTCAATTATACTGATTGTTTTTGCAGCTTCAGCTCGTACATACTTTTCAAATCCAAAAGATTGTTGTAACAATGAAATATTGGATGTTATGATACTGTTACCGATTATAAGTATATCTATTCTTTCATCTACTTTCAAAACATCTCTATCTAGAGGAACATATGTATCTCCGTCTGTAAACATGGCATACAGAGATTTGCTGCGTTTGATCATTCGAACTTGATAAATGTGCTGATAGGCCCATATTATTTGACTGTCATTTAGATTAATTCTAAACAACAAACCGCAAAGAGAGCCTTGGTCAGTTTCGGAATAACAATCTGTAATTTCATCAATACTGTCCACAAAAGAAAACGGTCTATAGCTTTCATCTTGAATTATTTCGTATAAAACTTTGCGATTATCTGCTATGTTGTCAGAGTTATCCAATTCAATTGAGTCGGACAGAAATTTTTCCTTAATAACTGATTCAATTATTTCTTTGACACTGTCGCGTAATTCATCATTAGTCAAAAACTTCTTTACTATAATGCTCTCGTTTTCGCTTATGCAAGCAAACACTTTAATACCATAAGGAGCATTTGAAAACATAGTGCTTTCAATTTTATTTTTCATATCCTGAACTTGCATTATTTCATCCCCTTTATATAGATAACCCTATCTGTTATTTCCTTGTATTCAATGCTTTTAGCGTTTTTTAAGGAGCCTTGACATAATCCAATACAAACTTTTTGTCCGTATTTTGAATTCTCTTTAAAAGTAAATTCGTATATACGATAGCCCAAAAGTGCTAAAATCGGATTTGCATAAAACAAACTTGTTTTATAGAGCAATATACAAATCATTAAGATTATACACAAAAAAGTCAACGCGCCCTGGATTGTACCGACATCATCAATAAGCAACGGAATAATTAATGTCAAGAAAAAATTCAGACTGGCTTCTTCGTTTTCTACTGTGTTACATATCTCGAATCCACTTTCTTTGTCATTCCATTTGAAAGCACCAAAACTAATAAAGTAAATAACCGCCATTATAATCCAAATCACACAAAACGAAACAACAAGCAATAAAATAAGGTTTTCAGTAAGAAACTGAACAAATCCAAGTTTCTCACCGTTCGATGTGGTTGTTGTAAAACAAAAATTGCGTATAATTGTAAGAAAAGCAAGGGGACTTAATGATTGTATCATCAATTTGAATTTCATAGTTATATCACTCCTCACGCGCTTGTCCGCTATTTACCCATGCATCAATTTCGGAAAGTTTGAATTTCCACTTCTTGCCGACCTTGTGTGCTGGCATGCCCTTGTTTGCGATCCATTTAAGTGCCGAATCACGGCTGATGCCGAGATATTTGCATATCTCGGGCATAGAATAATATCTATCCTCAAAATCGGTCATAATTTCACGCTCCTTGTTGGATTAAATATATTATACCACAAATCAAATCTGAAGTAAAGATAATTGTCGATTATTGTATGGTATTCATGTGAAAACAAATTTACTTGCCAAATGAAACCTCGTTACTATACTGCTTGATGTGCTCTGTTAAAAACAGTAGTGTAAAATATTAAGCAGTATGTAAGGAGGATTTTTTATGAGTAGAATAATTACAAAATCAATGATCGGAGATTTTGAAAGCTTTCTTCGTTCGGATGAAAAGAGCGAGAACACAATTGAAAAGTATTTGCGTGATGTAAAGTCTTTGTCTGAGTTTGTAGGAACAAGAGAGATCAGCAAAGCAGTAGTTATAGAGTTTAAGAGTTCGCTTGTTGAGAATTACGAGGTCACAAGTGCTAATTCTATGATTGCAGCAGTAAATGCTTTTCTGCGGTTTATGGGGTGGATGGATTGTTGCATCAAGCAGTTCAAGGTTCAGAAAAAAGCTTTTTGTTCAGAAGAAAAAGAACTGACGAAAGCGGAGTATATTCGTCTGGTGAATACTGCAAAGGAAAAAGGCAACGAGAGACTGAATCTGATACTACAAACAATCTGCGGAACAGGAATCCGTGTCAGCGAATTGCAGTTTATTACCGTTGAAGCGGTACGCAAGGGAGAAGTAGTGGTTTCCTGCAAAAATAAAACCCGAACGGTGTTTATCGTTCGGGAGTTGCAGAAAAAGTTATTGAATTATATTAAGGACAAAGGTATTACTACAGGCTGTATCTTTATCACTAAATCCGGTAAGCCTATGAGCCGATGCAACATCTGGCGTGAGATGAAGGCGTTGTGTGAGCAGGCAGGGGTGTCTCCGGATAAGGTTTTCCCACATAATCTTCGCCATCTGTTCGCCCGTACATTTTATGGTATCGAAAAGGATATTGCCAAGCTCGCCGATATTCTCGGTCACAGTAGCATTAACACCACCAGGATCTACATTATTACTACCGGTGCAGAACATAAACGCAAGATGGAAAATATGCGACTAATAATATAACTTCGTTGAATGACTGCTTCGTCTTGTTGAAAAAACAATACCGCAATATCGGTAAATAACATAATCGGCATTATGTTGT
>SVNZ01000003.1 GCA_015066595.1 Oscillospiraceae bacterium
TTGACCACATTGAACTTCTTTGGTCAATTCCGCTTCTCCCTTTATCTCTCACACTTTATTCAGTTTTCAGGGTGTAACCCTTATAAAGTTCGTAACCGCAAGGCTACGGACTTATTTTATTGCCCTGCTTTGTGCATAAAGTCAATTTTTTATATGATTTCTTGTGCATTAGAATAATAGTATTTAGTTTTATTGCGTGATATAATTATGCTGTGGTAGTTTTAGGATTTATCTGCCACAGCTTTTATACATTTTAGGAGGAAATACTATGAAAAAACTTGTGTCTTTGCTCTTGGTTTTAGTAATGGTACTGAGTATTTTCAATATTGTTCCTGTTTCGGCAGCTACGATTGATGAAAACAAAGCTTATATTAAGGTGAATGATCAGTACTACGAGGTAGAAAAAGACGATATTTTTACCTATGCTTATACACTTAAATATACAAAAACAAAAGTGGGAAGTCTGAACATAAATATTTTTTATGACACTGAGGGCTTAGATTTTATCCCTGTATATGACAAGTATGGCGATGTTGACCTCACATATCACTTCCCGAATATCTATGGCGGCACTGTGTCTAATTTTGATATTGATGGTAAGCTGTATTTCAACTATTCATCAGTAAGCGGTGTGCGTTTTTATGAGGATGATACCATAGTATTCACAGGTGATTTTAAAGTAACAGCAGATACAGGTGTCTACGAAATAGGCTCAAATATGATTACTTTATCTGATGTAGATATGACCAAGGTTGTCTATGAAGGCGAAGTGCTCGGAGAATTTGAGAGTACGCAGAAACTTCCAGAGCTTACACCTGTAGATTTTGATGATCCGACTGTGATACCGACAGAGGAAGTAACAGCAGAACCGACAGATGCACCAACTGAAGCACCGACAGATACTCCTACAGAAGACAAAAAGGAAATCCACGTCGTCGCTGGTGAGTCAACTCTTTGTGGTTCTAACTGGGATCCGAGCGATACAGCAAACGAGATGACATATAATGCTGAAAAGGGTGTGTATGAAAAGGTTTATACAAACGTTAAAGCCGGCACATATGAATTCAAGATAACAACCGATTATGCATGGGGCAACCCAGAATTTAACCTTGATGGTAGTGCAAACAACGGTGGTCCTAATGCATCTGTAACAGTAAACGTTGACGGTGCGACAGTAACCATCAGCTTTGATGGCAAAAAGGCACTGGTTGAAGTTATCGAACCTGAAAAACCGACTCAAAAACCGACTCAAACACCAACACAAGAGCCCACCAAAGAACCTACAGAGGAGCCAACAGAAATTTCAACAGAAGAGCCAACAGAAGAGCCTAAATACCATACAGTATATCTCATAGACAGTGCCAAGTGGGATGTTGCTTGTGCTTATGCATATACAGAATTCTCTACTGATCCTGTAGATTACATAGAAAATGCACTGTGGCCAGGTGTAATTATGACTAAAACAAGTCAAAAAGCTCCTAACGGTGCTGATATATATGAAGTCGTATTGCAGGATATATATAAGTTGATATGCTTCAATGACGCAAGCAACCTTAGAACAGATGCTATTGAAATAAGAGCAAATCAGTATTACGACAACCTTGATAACAAATGGTACGCAGACTTGTCAGAGGTTCCAACAATAGAACCTACAGAAGCTCCAACTGTTATTCCAACAGAAGAATCATCTGAAACACCTACTGTAGAGCCGACACAAGAACCAACACAAGAACCGACACTTGCAAAAGAGAAAACAACAGTATATCTCATCAACAGAGAAAAATGGTACGATGTTTGTGCATATGCTTGGACTGGTGTGCAGTCAAGTGATTTGTGGCCTGGTACAAGGATGGAATTAGTTGGCACTACAGCCGACGGTGCACAAGTGTATTCAATAACTTATGAGTACAGATATCACAATATTATTTTCAGTAACTTTGGTATGCCTCAAACCGAAGATCTAATGCTATATCCGGATCATTTCTATGATAACGAGTCAAACGAATGGATATGGTCAGTAGATTTTGAGCCAATAGAAGCCGAAACCGAAGAACCAACGACACAGGGTGTATATATAAACGCCGACGGAGTGTTATATAAGGTAGAAAAAGGCCAGACCTTCACATATAACTACTGTATATCTGTAGACAGTTCAATAAAGATATCTTCGCTTCATGCACAGACTTACTATGATGCAGGAGGACTTGAGTTTGTGCCTGTATATGATAAGTACGGTGACGTAGATGTAGCTACTATTTTTCCTGAACTTTCCACAGGTATGGTATATAACTTCAAGATTGACGGTACGCTTTACTACAATTATTCTAGTGCAAGAGGTATAAGAATGCCTGATGATAACGTGGTATTCTCTGGTCAATTCATAGTTACTGCAGATAGCGGTATTTATGAAATCAACACACAGATGGTTACACTGGCTGATTCAGATATGAATCTTATCGTAAGTGAATCGGAAAAAGTCGGTGACTATGAGGAGAGCTCACGCTTAGAAAATGTTGTCTTACCTGAAAATCCTACATATCCAACAGAAATTCCAACAGAGCCATCCGAAGATCCGACACAAGAGCCGACACAAGAGCCAACACAAGAGCCAACACAGGAGCCGACACAAAAAGTGGACGAAAAGACAACAGTCTACCTTATCAACAGCGCCGGTTGGTCACAGGCTTACCTATATGTATGGTCAGAAAACGATGAACAGCTGGCACTGTGGCCGGGTGTTCGGATGACAAAAGTTGGAAATATGTCTGATGGTGTGTACATATATTCATATACCTTTGATAAGATGTATGACTACATTATTTTCAACTCATCGACAGGAATTCAATCTGAAGATTTAGCGTTTGTTCCAAATGGCTACTATGATAATCTGAAGGGTGAATGGGTGAATATCTACGATTATGAACCAGAAGAGCCGAGCGAAGGTGGCGGAGATGAGGAAGCGCCAACAGATGTACCGACTATACTGCCAACACAGCAAGACACAGAAGCTCCGACACAAATAAAACCGGGATCAACACCTGGTGATCAGGAGGACGAACCAACGGAAGCAGAGCCGACTGAGCCTGTTGTAGCTCCTACGGACCCAACAGAAACTCCTACATCAGAGCCTTCTGAGAAACCAACACAAGAACCAACAGAGCCCGAGACAGAGCCGACTGAGCCTGAGACAGAGCCAACAGAGCCAACCGAACCTGAGACAGAGCCGACTGAACCAACAGAACCTGAGACAGAGCCGACTGAACCAACAGAACCTGAGGCAGTTTTGATAGGCGATGTTACCGGTGATGGTATTATCAACATCTTCGATGTGACCTATATCCAGTGCCATAGAGCTGAGTGGGCAAGCTATAAAAATCTTGATGATAGACAAAAAATCGCTGCAGATACAAACTTCGATGGTGTCATCAACATCTTTGATGCCACAAGAATTCAGATGTTTATCGCCGGTTACTTCAACGTGTTTACTTAATAAATTTATGCAAAATAAAAAAGGTCGCACATTTCTGTGCGGCCTTTTTTAGGAAGTAAACATAAGATAGTTAATAACGGATTATTGTTTTGTGTCGTTAGAATCAGTTTGTTTTTGTGACATAGTCAGATAAACAAAATTTGAGATGCATAACAGCACTATGAGGGAAATAGCAACAACCTGAAACACAAAAGCACCAATGTTAGGCAAATCGTTTGAGGCGTTGAAAACGAGCACTGCAACAGATACGATAAGTGCACATATAGATACTATCAAAGCGACAAGTGCAATTATTTTATGTTTCATAGCGCTCTCCTTACTGTTTGATGAGGTAGTCCTTGATTTTTGTGACGTCACCGTCCATGATTTTATAGTTGCATATCAGCTCATTACCTTCGAGCGGTGTGCTGATTTCCTGATGAATATACAGTCCGTCAACACCAGCACGGTGAGCTCCGCCCATATCTGAGATGCAGTCGTTGCCTATCATAATAGACTTTGACTTATCAAGATGATATTTCTTAAACAAAGTGTCAAAAAAGTCTTTTTGCGGTTTAGAGCAATGACAGTCAGAGCTGATTAGAATACCATCGAAGTAGTCAACCAGTCCAAGGTCTTGTAGCTCGGGATAAGTAAAGCATCGCTGAGCGTTAGAAAGAAGATAGACGTTCTTTCCGGCTTTTTTCAGGCTCTCTAACAAATCAATCACGCCATCATAAAGGCAGATGAACTTAGTGGATGCTTTCCTGAATCTGATAGCGGTATCAGAGATGACTTTGTCGCTTGGGACAACGCCCTTTCTAAGATAAAGTCGTCTGAAAACTCGCTCAAGCTTTATTTCGATATGGCTATAGCGTGGGTGAAAAAAACGTTCGATTTTGCCCTCGCTTTTTGCTATTCTGTGATAAAAAGTGGAGATTTCATCAGCACTGTATTTTGCACCGTAGCTTTTGTAGATGTTTGCGACCTTTTCCCAGAAGTCGGGACCCGATTCATCAGTGCGGATATCGACCAGCGTACCATATAGGTCAAAAATGCAGTTTTGATACATAGGGTATCCTTTCAAAAATAATATGTTTCATTATAAACGCAAAAAATGGAAAAATAAAGTGTTTGTAGTAAATAAGATAATATGCTACAATGGTTTTGCAAAGTAGGTGAAAAAATGACCAAAAAACAGATAGCTTTACAGGCAGTTAATGCCTTAAAAAAAGAATATCCCGATGCAATATGCTCACTGACATATACAGATCCGCTCCAGTTGCTTATTGCAACACGCCTTGCTGCCCAGTGTACCGATGCCAGAGTGAATATGGTGACGCCTGCACTTTTTGAGAGATTTAAAAATGCAGAGGATTTTGCAAATGCTACATATGACGAAGTTGCGCAATACATAAAGTCTTGTGGACTGTATAAGACCAAATCCCGTGATCTTGTCGAGCTTGGAAAGATGCTGGTTGAACAGTACGGCTCACAGGTACCTGATTCGCTTGATGAGTTAATAAAACTTCCGGGAATAGGACGAAAAACCGCAAACCTCGTTATGGGTGATATCTTTCATCAGCCTGCGGTAGTGGTGGACACCCATTGTATAAGAATCACTCGCAGACTCGGACTCCATAGTGAGAAAGATGCAAAAAAAATCGAGTTTATACTACGTGACTTATTACCCGAAGATGAGTCAAACGACTTTTGTCACCGCATTGTGCTCCACGGACGGGCTGTGTGCACAGCAAGAAACGCTATGTGTGACAAATGCTGTATGAATGAGTTTTGTAGAAAAAAGCTGTAAATACTATATAAATAAAACTAGACCCCAGAGGATGTTATCTTATCTCTGGGGTTTCAGTTTAATTTTTGCTAGATATTGTTTGCTTCTTTGATGAGCATAAAATCGATACCCATGCTCTTTATTTCGTCGAGCGCTTTTGGGTTAATGTCATTTATCAAAACCATCTTTTCGTGTGAAATACATCTTAGCCAAGGCAACTTGTTCTTATAAAAAGTCAAATCTTCAGGATAGTCATAGCTATCCCACGAAGTAAAATCAGACGGTTCGCTCAAAATAGTTTTTGTTGTTTTGTTTATTTCATAACAATGAATTTGCTGACCGGATGAGTATCGTGGCAACTCAAACTTGTCAGAAGAAATTTTGTGTTCATTTAATCTGTCTAAAAAATCAAAATACATATCTGGGTGCTCTTTTTTATGAACATTTTTTGAGGTAAAAAAGCTGAAACAGTCGCTGTGTGACAGAGCGATTTTTAATATATCTTTATATTTCTTGTTATAAAAATCAAAGTTTAATAATGAATAAACCATACTACCACCTATACATAAAAATAGTGCTTTTGCCAATTTCCTAAATAATATTATATTGCCCTATAGATGTCAATAGATAAAACACCCCAGAGGTAAGCTTATGTCCTCTGGGGTGTTTTTAATATTTTTAGTCTGATAACTTAAACTCTTTAGTCAAATGCAGCGATAGCAGCTTTGATAAGAGCGATTTTTTCTCTTTCTCTTTCAGCCTGACCCTTGATTTTTTCGATGACAGCTTGTGGCGCTTTTGACATAAAGCCAGCATTGTTGAGTTTGCCTTCGTCCTGAGCGAGCATCTTCTCAACAGTCGCGAGCTCTTTGTTCAGACGCTTGAGCTCTTCTTCCTTATCGACGAGGTCACTCATAGGGATGTAGATTTTAGCGTCGTTTGTAACAACTGTCACTGCTTTATCAAGAGTGAACTCATCGCCGATTTCGATCTCTGTAGCTGAAGCAAGCTTTTTGATGAACTGAACACCGTGAGTGAAAGTGTCTTTCTTATCAGTTGCGATGAAGTAGTTAGCTTTCTTTGATGGTGGAACGTTCATCTCGTTTCTTCTTGTACGGATAGCTGTGATAGCTTCCATGATGACTTGCATCTGCTGTGCTTCGTTCTTGAAGTTTAAAGCATCACTGTACTTTGGATACTCAGCGAGCATGATGGTGTCACCTTCGTGTGGGAGTGTCTGCCAGATTTCTTCAGTGATGAATGGCATAAACGGATGTAAAAGCTTTAAAATCTTGTCGAGTACAAAGAGCAGTACCTGACGAGCGTTCTGAGCTGATACTTCATCATCGCTGTTGAGTCGGGATTTTGCAAGCTCAATGTACCAGTCGCAGTAGCAGTCCCAGATGAAGTCGTACAGCTTTTGTACAGCGATACCGAGCTCGAACTTGTCGAGGTTGTCGGTGACTTCCTTAGAGAGTGTGTTCAAAGTGGAGAGTATCCACTTGTCTTCAAGCTCGAGTGTCTCAGGGAGCTTGCATTCTACTTCGTGGTCGTCGATGTTCATGTGAACAAAACGAGATGCATTGTAGAGCTTGTTTGCAAAGTTACGACAAGATTCAACACGTTCTTCGGAGAATCTCATATCGTTACCAGGTGAGTTACCTGTAGCGAGGAAGAATCGAAGTGCGTCAGCACCGTATTTGTCGATAACTTCAATAGGGTCAACACCGTTGTTTAATGATTTGCTCATCTTTCTGCCCTGTGAGTCACGTATGATACCGTGGATGAACACAGTGTTGAAAGGCACTTCGTCCATATGGTGAAGTCCTGAGAAAATCATACGTGCAACCCAGAAGAAGATGATATCATAACCTGTGACCAAAGTGTTGGTAGGGTAGAAGTATTTGAGGTCTTCAGCGTCATTCGGCCAGCCTAAAGTTGAAAATGGCCACAGTGCTGAACTAAACCATGTATCAAGAGTATCTTCGTCCTGTGTAAGGTGGATGCATCCACATTTCGGACATACCTGTGGAGCTTCTTTTGCAACTACAGTGTGACCACACTCATCGCAGTAGTAAGCAGGGATTCTGTGACCCCACCACAGCTGACGGGAAATACACCAGTCTTTGATGTTTTCCATCCAGTGGAAGTAGATTTTATCAAAACGTTCAGGAACGAACTTAACTCGACCGTCTTTTACACATTCGATAGCAGGCTCTGCAAGTGGCTTCATCTTTACAAACCACTGTTTTGATACTCGTGGCTCGACAGTTGTGTGACAACGATAGCAAGTGCCGACGTTGTGAGAATAGTCTTCAATCTCAACGAGATATCCGCCCTCTTGTAAATCTTTTACGATAGCTTTTCGAGCTTCATAACGGTCCATACCCGCATATTTTGGATAGTCCTCGGTGATTTTTGCATCGTCTGTCATACAGTTTAAGACAGGAAGATTATGTCGAAGTCCTACTTCAAAGTCGTTAGGGTCGTGTGCAGGAGTAATCTTAACAACGCCTGTACCAAAGTCCATTTCAACATAGTCATCAGCAACGATAGGAATCTCACGACCGACCAGCGGTAGGGTCAGAGTTTTGCCGACCAAATCCTTGTAGCGTTCATCGTTGGGGTTGACTGCCACAGCAGTATCGCCGAGCAGTGTCTCAGGACGAGTTGTCGCAAGCTCAAGATAACCGCTACCATCTGTGAGTGGGTAGCGAAGGTGCCAGAAATGACCTGCCTGTTCCTCAAACTCAACCTCTGCATCAGAGATAGATGTCTTGCAGTGTGGGCACCAGTTGATGATACGCTCACCCTGATATATTAAGCCTTCTTCATATAGGCGTACGAAAACTTCTTTTACAGCCTGTGAGCAGCCCTCGTCCATAGTGAAGCGTTCTCTTTCCCAGTCACAAGATGTACCGAGCTTTCTAAACTGCTTTGTGATACGTGAGCCATATTCGTGCTTCCAGTCCCAAACACGCTCCAAGAACTTCTCTCGACCCAAGATCTCCTTTGAAAGACCTTCTTTTTTGATAGCTTCAACAACCTTAGCTTCAGTAGCGATAGAAGCGTGGTCAGTACCAGGTAGCCACAGTGCACAGTAGCCCTGCATACGTCTAAAACGGATGAGAATATCTTGAAGAGTGTTGTCGAGTGCGTGGCCGATATGGAGCTGACCAGTGATGTTTGGTGGTGGCATAACGATAGTGTAAGGAGTCTTGTCCTTATCAATTTCTGCATGGAAATAGTTGTTTTCCATCCAGAAGTCGTATATTCTATCTTCGACCTGTTTTGGGTCGTAAGACTTAGCCAGTTCTTTAGCCATAAAAATTCCTCCCTATTATAGGTTACATACATCGTTATTATCGCATTTTTAGGTGCATTTGTCAATGATTCAAGCAAGCTTGTACATTATAAAAATGAAAAAACAGCGTGCAGAATTTTGCACGCTGTTTGGTGAATGCAATTTAGAAGCTACTTACTGTTTTTCCGCTGATGAGATCTTGTACACAGTCAGAGAATTTTGTGCAGTAGCTCTTATATACTAAGCTCTGGACTCTACCGTTTATTGAAGCGATATACTTTGTGTTGCCTGTAGCAAAAACCTCAATAACATCAGTAGCTCTGCCGGTTGAGTATGAAAGCTCAATGGTGAGTGCCACAGTGCCTGAGGCACTTTTGTTTGTGTTGCCCGCATTTTGCATATTTCCGATGTTTTGATAGAAGATGTAGAAGTTGTCAGAGTCAAGCTCTTTGCCTTTGTATGTAGCAGTGGTAGAGTTGACCTGCTCTTCAACACCGTCAGTGTTAGTGACCGTATCTGTCACAGTGGTCACATCAAAGCTATATGTGCCGCTACTATCTTTCACAACAATTTTTGTAAGAGAGTCGAAGTTAGGGTCGATAACAACATCGGGCACAAGCTTTTCGTAGCTTGTGTTTACCCATGGAACAGATGACTCTTTTATCTGATAGATGATATTGCTATCTGACAGCAGGTACACATTTTCATCCTGTGGCTTTGAAGCACAAAGCGTAACAGTTGTGTCAGGATAAACAGCAGTGAGCTGTGCATACGGTGTAGCAAGTCCGTATTGTGTGAGCTGAGCGTTACTTGGGTTTATGCACACAGCCTTGTCAGCATACAGACCACGGATAGCACCTGAGATGTTTGCTGCTTCAACTTCGCTTATAAACATCTTTTCAGGTTTGATCATAACATATGATGAGTCGATAGCCTTATCATCGTTTGGTCTGATTTCGATGTCGCTGTCATATGCACTGCCGATAAGCTCAACTGATTCAAATTCTGCGTTATCGGTGGTTGAAGCTGAGTCGTTGACTGTAAGAGTAACAAGATCGAGTACTGAGAAAAGAAAACCATCCACAGCGGCTGTCTCTACAACGTACACCGCTTTGCTGTCACCGAACATAATATAAGTGCCGAGCTCTGATGGAGCATCGTCGCCCACAATGATTGTGGAAGTTGTGTCGTCAGTAAAAGTTGTTTTAACTATTGCTCTTGGGTTATCAAAACCATAGTCGGACGAGTTTTCGCCGACAGGATCAGCAACAGAAGTGAAACCTATAGCAGCAACATCATCAGCTATAGTATCAGGTCCGCCACTTTGAAGGTCTATGTCTTCAAAGCCTACTAAGGTATATATAGTAGCTTCGCTTTCTTCTTCGCCGGTTTCTTCGCTTACTGTAACCGGAGTTTCAGCGAGTACGGTGTAAGTACCTGACTCGTTTTCTATATCAATTTGTTTGATGTCTGATGGGGTGTACTCAATGAGTGTACCGTAGCTGTTGTTTTCAACCTCGCCTTTTTCGTTTAAGACTAGCTGGGCCTGGTGTTCACCGTCTTCATCAACACTGAGGTTTATTTCAGAGCCATAGTCTATTTCGTGCTCATCTTCAGGTGCGGGCAAACTTTTGAGTAGCATAACAACCGCTACTATGAGTAAAACAGCAAGTGCACCCATAATTACCCAGAACATACCTTTTGAAAGCTTTTTAGGCTTTTTATCCTTTTTAACAGAAGAGGTTTCACGCTCTAAAAAAGTTTTTAGAGCATCATTTTCTTCAACAGTTTCGATTACGTCATTAGTTATTGTATCTGGTCCATTTAGATTAGGAGTAGTGTTTGTATCAGCCATTATTTATGCCTCCTGCGTAACCACATAATAATACCGACAGCTACAACAAGAAGAGGTACGATGTATCTGAACAGCACTGCAAGGACTGTCGCTGTTGCAGTGGATGTGATACCAAGTTCACTGGAATCAAGCGACTTACCCTCAACTGTCAGAGATGCGTCGTCACGCTGTGCTATAGTGTTGAACAGGTTGATGATATAAGCAGAGTTGTTGAAGCTTGTGGCTTTGAGTGCTGATTCTGAGAAAGCACCGTATGAGCCGAAAACGATAACATTTGAGCTTTTTGTTTCATCTTCGTTACCCTGTGATGAAATAGCAGCACCGACGAGCTTTTGTGGTTCTTCTTCGTTGTATTCCCAGTTTTCATCTGCATCAAGCGGCATCATGACAGCGTTTTCTGATGATGAAAGAAGTGAAGTAGCAGAAGTGTCTAAAAGCTCAACAGGCATACAATACATCAGTACTACAGGGATTGTAGTATCTCTAAGCCCTGACGCAAACTCTGTTTCGTCGTAGTTATAAATAGAGATCAGGTTAGGATACATAGAGTTTGTCATATACTGTGCATCTGTTTCATATATCCAGCCTTTGTTTATAGCCATACCCCATTCTTCGAGCAGGGTGTCGATGTACGGTGTTTCTGTAGTGATAAGGTCGTTAGGAACATACAAAAGCGTGTGACCATATTCACCGTCATTGTACAACCAGTCAACAAGAGTGTCGTATGTGTCCTTATCGATATCGTTAGTCGGAGCAAAAATAACTACAAACTGTGAGTCGTCTGAAATCTGACCATTTAAAAGTGATACGGTTTCGATTTCATAAGCGTTGTTTGACAAAAGTGAAGCAAGAGAAGCTGTGTCCAACTCGCCCTGACCTGAGAGCATAGTGATTTTCACTTTTTCTTCTGTAGTGACATTGAGAATAGCTGTGAGCAATGCCTGCTCAAGAGTCTGGCCTGAAATTACATATTCACCATATGTTGAAAGTGTCTCCTGATCATAAGAGAAGACATCTTCGTGTGCTACAGCGATGTAGTTGTCTTTGTGTTCAACTAAAAGCAGATAAGATTCTCCTGTCCAGTTGACATCAGGATATGCTGATGTGAAAGTAGGGTTAGTAGCAAGGCTTACGTATTTCAGGGTCAGGTGCTTGGACTGTTGTTCAAATGCATGCAAAAGCTTGTTGACTTGAACGTAGTATTCGCCTTGTGCTTCTAAAGTTTTTTCTTCTACGAGGACATAGACATTTACGTCGTCAGAGAGCTTTGACATATAGTCAACAGAGGTATCTGTCAGCTCGTACACATCACCTGCAGTGAGGTCTGTGCTGAGCACAGGAAAACGCTGAGTGAGCAGATTTGCAACGATGTTGAGTCCTACGATAACTGCTACAAAAATAACAGTTAAAAGAATAGCCATAGAGCCACGTTTGGCATTTCTTGATTTAAAGAAAGCGATGAGCTTATTAGGTTTTTTGTCCTTTTTAGGAGCAGGGGTCATATTTTCTTTGTTAGTATTCATTTTTTGCCCTCCTTAGCTCCAGCGTTTTTTCTCAAACACTCTGATTGTCAGGAAAACAAAGATAGCAATTACGCTGACAAAAAAGACAAAGTTTGAGAGGTTAAGTATGCCGTATGTAAAATTCATAAAGTTGTTATTAAAAGATACTTTGCTTAAAATACCTGTCAAAAAAGTTGACTGAGTGATGTTCGCAAGTGAGTCAATCATATATATAAAGAGACCTGCAGCGATGCTGATAATAGCAGCGATAACCTGACTTTCAGTAAGTGCAGAAATAAAGATGTCGATAGCAATCAGCGAACCACCCAAAAGTAACATGCCGAGTATAGTGCACAGTATAACAGCCCACTGAGGTGTTGTGAAAAAGCTGATGACTATAGCATATACAATAAAAATAGCGACACAGCAAGCATAAAGGATGAATGCAGACAAAAACTTGCCCATTACAACCTCGAACAAGCTCACAGGAGCAGTCAGCAACGCCTGATCGGTTTTCTGACGCTTTTCCTCAGAAAAAGATTTCATCGTGATAATCGGAATGAGGAAAAGAATGATCATAAACATATTTGAAAATACCGGCGTCAGGTTTGATGAGCCATAGTAAAGGCAATAAAGATAGAAGTACATACCTGAGAAAAAGTAGAAAACAGCCATAACGATGTAACCGATAGCGCTGTTAAAATAAGCAGAAAGTTCACGTCTTAGTATCGCTAGCATTATCTGTTTCCTCCTTTAGCTCTTTGATTTTGAGAAGTAAGCTGTAAGAAGCTTTCTTCAAGAGTCATACCGCCACTACGCATCTCAAGGATAGCACAGTCAGCATTTGCAAGTGCTTTGAACACACCTTTTCTGATATCAACAGTGTTGTCATAGTCTACAGCGTAGAGGTTAGTACCTGTCTGGGTAACTTTCTTTACACCGTAAACTTCGTTTATTGCGTTTGATACGCTTGATGGAGTGCCTTCAACCTCGAGCAAGAGCTGTCCCTTGCCGGAAAGTACGGTTGACAACTCGTTAGTCTTTGCGTCAGCAACGATTTTACCGTTAGAGATAACAACAATTCTGTCGCATATAGCAGAAACCTCTGACAAAACATGAGAAGAAAAGATAACAGTGTGCTTTTTGCCAAGTCCCTTTATGAGATTTCGGATTTCGATAATCTGTTTAGGGTCAAGACCGACTGTAGGCTCATCCAAGATAAGTACAGGAGGATTGCCAAGCAATGCTTGTGCAAAGCCGACACGTTGTTTATAACCTTTTGAAAGGTTTTTGATGATTCTATCTTGTACATCTGAAATCTTGACGATAGCCATAACCTCTTTGATGTGCTCATCTTTAGGAAGCTTGACCTTTTTGATGTCAAACATAAATTCAAGATAGCTCTTAACAGTCATATCAGGATACAGCGGTGGGATTTCCGGAAGATATCCTATCTTAGATTTAGTTTCTTTTGGGTTTTCCAGGATTTCAGAACCATCGACAGAGACTGTGCCTGATGTTGATGACAGGTAGCCTGTGATGATGTTCATAGTGGTGGATTTTCCGGCACCGTTAGGTCCTAAAAAGCCCAACACTTCGCCACTTTGGGCAGTAAAACTGATGTCATCTACAGCTTTGATATCGCCGTAGCATTTGGTCAGATTTTTTACCTCAACCATTAGTTTTCTCTCCTTTTTATATACTGAAAAATGCACAAAAATGTGCATATATCTACATCGTACATAATACAATAAAACACACTTTAAATAAAGAGCTTTTCATAAAAGTTCACAAATTTTCAGAATATCATCACAAAAAAGGACACCGAGAGGCCTCGGTGTCCTTAATATCTGTGTTTTTTAGTTTTAAAGAGTGATGCAATGGCAAGGGCAGTTCTCAACACAAGCACCACAGGAGGTGCACTTATCACTGTCGATTGATGCACAGAAGTCAGTCACTGTGACAGCACCTGCTTCGCATACTTTTACACATTTCTGACAGCCGATACAAGCAGCTTTGCATGCTTTTTTAGCAACAGCACCTTTGTCGTGGTTACTGCATCGAACAACTGCCTTTGGCTCTTTTTCTTCTATAGTGATGAGTTTTCTCGGGCAAGCTTCGGCGCACAGTCCGCAACCACCGCATTTGTCATAGTCTACAACAGCCACACCGTTACAAACAGTGATGGCATCACTTAGGCACGCTTTTACGCAGTCACCCATACCAAGACAACCGTAAGAACAAGAAGTCACACCGCCACCGATTTTGTGTGCAGCAAGACAGCTGTTCACACCTTGGAAAGTTGCTTTATTCTGAGTATTGTCACAGCTGCCCATACAGTGGATAACAGCAGCTCTTTTCACGGTTTCGCCCGCTACACCCAAAAGCTCAGAAATAGCATCGGTGCATTCTTCACCGCCGGGCGAACAAAGACCCGGTTTTGCTTCACCTTTTGAAAGAGCTTTTGCATAGCCCTCACAGCCTGAGTATCCGCAAGCGCCGCAGTTAGCGCCCGGCAGAAGCTCAAGTACCGCTTCGGCTTTTTCGTCTTTTGGCACAGCCATAACGATAGATGCTATAGCAAGCACAAGACCAATAACAAGGCCGATGCCTGCTACAACACAAATAGCAATAAGTACAGCAAATAATGTGTCGTTCATTTCTTTACCTCCTTATGCCAATGGTATGAGCTTGTCGACAAAGCCTGAAAAGCCCAAAAAGCTTAGTGCTACCAGAGAAGCCGCTACCAAAGTGATAGGCAAGCCTTTCATAGTTTCAGGAATGTCAGAGTTTTCCATACGAGTTCTTACACCTGCGAACATAACCATAGCCACTAAAAATCCGATACCTGCACCCAGTGCATTTATAAGAGCGTGACCGTATGTGTAGGTGAACATAGTTGTTGTGTCTACCTTCTGGAGTACGAGCATCGTAACGCCTAAGATAGCACAGTTGGTAGTAATGAGTGGAAGATACACACCCAGCGACTGATACAGTGATGGAATGTGCTTTTTGAGTACGATTTCAACCAGCTGTACAAGACCTGCAATGATAAGAATGAAAACGATAGTTTGAAGATAGGAGAGATCGTTTGGTACTAAAAGATATTGATATATAGGGTATGTAACAGCAGTTGCAAGCACCATTACAAATGTAACCGCAGCACTCATACCCACAGCTGTGTTGAGTTTCTTTGATACACCTAAGAAAGGACAAATACCGAGGAATTTGCACAGCACGTAGTTTTCAGTGAGTATTGCCGCTAAAAATACGGACACAAGAGATTTAAATAGCATTTGCAGCTACCTCCTTGTCTGTAGATTCAGCATCACAGCCGATGTTAGCGTTTTTGCAGGTTTTGCTCATCGGACAACCCTGACAAGGTGAGTCAACTATTTTTTTGCCGGCTTTGCGGTTGAGCTTGTTAGCAAGAGCAATGAGCATACCATATACAAAGAATCCGCCCGGAGGCAGTATAAAGATGAGTATCTGCACTGGTAGTACTTCTATACCGAAGATAGTACCTGCACCGAGTACTTCACGGATGATACCCATGAGCAGCAACGCTGCAGTAAAACCGACACCCATACCAAGACCGTCGATGATACTGGGGATAACACTGTTTTTGCTTGCGTACATTTCAGCACGACCCAAGATGATACAATTTACAACGATGAGTGGCAAAAAGATACCGAGTGAATCATTGATAGCCGGAGAAAACGCTTTGACTATCATCTGAACAATAGTAACAAAGCCTGCGATGATAGTGATGTATGCTGGGATTCTTACCTTATCAGGAATAACCTTTCGAAGCATAGAGATAACAGCGTTTGAGCACACAAGTACTGCAGTAGCCGCAACACCCATACCAATAGCGTTAGAAGCTGAGGTGGTAACAGCAAGTGTCGGACAAGTACCGAGCATCAGGCATAGTACAGGGTTTTCTTTCACTATGCCTTTAGTAAATTCCTGAAAAAGTGATTTTTTCTGTGCCATTACTGTTCACCTCCTATTTCTGCGTTATAGATTTCACACGCTTCATTTACAGCAGCGATAACAGCACGTGAGCTGATAGTCGATGATGTAACAGCGTCAACTTTTTGACCGTTACCTGCGTAGTCTTTGTCAACAACAATAGAGTAGTTTGTGAAAAGACCTTTAAAGCGTGATGTAAAATCTTCGTTAGATGTATTTTTTCCAAGACCGGGAGTTTCGTCGTCGTTATAGTAAACGTCGATGTTTATTATCTCACCGTCTTTAATACCGGTCATAACCTTGACCTGACCACCGTAACCGTTAGCAACAGTTGAGATGGCATAACCTACAATGTTGCCACTACCGTCTTTGCCTGCGTACAAAACATCGGCGGTGATTTCTTCAAATTCTACAGCATCAGGACAGACAATAGTCATTGATTCTTGTTGTGACTGAGCTTCGTTTTCTGCAATTTTTGTAGCTGTTACGCCATTTGTGATAGCAAGTGCTGCTGTCATAACAGCACAGATGATAAAGAGGGAAATTACAGGGATAAAAACTGCTTTAAAGCTGATTTTTTTCATCATTTATCCCCCTTTGCTTTTTTAACTTTGCCAAATGCCTTAGGAGTTGTGAGAGCCTCAATATGAGGAACAAGAATGTTCATCAGAATGATTGAGAAAGAAACGCCTTCAGGCATATTGGAGTATGTTCTAAGCAGTATTGTCAGTACACCGCAACCTATAGCAAAAATTACTTTACCCCATTTTGTGATAGGAGAAGTAGCATAGTCAGTAGCCATAAAGATAGCACCCAGCAATAAACCACCTGAAAGAATCTGATACAAAGGGTCCTCTCCGACAACAAGTGCCATGAGCCCTGATGACAGGATATACACACACGGAATAATAGGAGAGATGACCTTTTTAATAACAAGGTAAATACCGCCTAAAACGAGTGCAACAGCACAAGTTTCACCTAGTGAACCGCCTGTAGTTCCGAGCAGTAAATCCATATATGAAGCAGGTGTCTCGCAAGAAAGCGGAGTAGCGGATGCTACAGCATCAGGATTTTTGTACCAGAAAGCATCTACCCATGTCATCATAGCATTAGGGAAAGATACCAGCAGTACAATTCTAGCAGCGAGTGCAGGGTTTACAAAGTTCATACCGATACCGCCGAACATTTGCTTTACAACAACGATAGCAACAACACAGCCGAATATAGCGATAAGCGGATTGATGTTGACAGGTAGGTTGAGCGCAAGCAAAAGTCCAGTGACTACTGCTGACAGATCGCCGATAGTTGTATCACGCTTCATTATTTTTCGAGAGAAATACTCGCACAAAACGCAGGTTGCAATACAAACAGCAATGAGCATCAGACTCATAGGTCCAAAGATAATAACTGATGCTATAGACGCAGGAACAAGTGCGATGATAACGTCGAGCATTATCTTAGTAGTAGAGGAGTTTGAGCGAAAATGAGGGGAAGATGAAACGTACATTTTGTTATCCATTACTTACCCTCCTTTAAAGTCATTTGTCGTTTTTTCTCGTTATTTAAAATTTGTTTGCCTAATCTGATGTTATGTACAAGGTGGCGGTTTGCAGGACAAGCGTAAGAGCAACAGCCACATTCCATACAGTTTAATATATTAGCATTCATCATAGCTTTGGTGTCCTTAGCATCGACAGCCTGACAGATAGATGTTGGCATCAGCTTCATCGGACAAGCATCTACGCATCTGCCACAGCGGATGCATGCTGATTCCTCTCTCAGTCTTGCTTCTTTTTCAGAGAATGCAAGGATAGCGTTGTTTTGCTTTGCGATGAAAAGCGAGTCATCGCTGACTGAAGCACCCATCATAGGACCGCCCATAATGAGCTTTTTAGGCTCTTCTTTATAGCCACCGCAGAACTCGATGATATCTTTGACAGAAGTTCCAACAGGAACGATAACGTTTTGCGGATTTTTGATAGCGTCACCGTCTACTGTGATGCGCTTTTTAACAAGCGGAACGCCGGTTTTCATATATTCTGCTAAAAACGCAACAGAAGCAACGTTCATCACGATACAGCCCGCATCACTCGGAAGACCACCCATAGGAACAGTGCGGTTAGTACAAGCTTTGATGAGAACTTTCTCTGCACCGTAAGGGTAAGATGCCTTTAAAGCAAGGATTCTCACTTCGTCGTATTTATCTACTTCATGGTCAGCAATAGTTCTGAGCTCTTTGATAGCGTCTGGCTTGTTGTTTTCGACGCCAATGATGATGCGCTTGAGACCCAAAATGTCTTTTAGTGCATACACACCACTCATAACAGCCCAGGAGTTCTCTAAAACTTCACGGTGGTCAGCTGTGATGTAAGGTTCACATTCCGCGACGTTGATGATGAGTGTGTCAACCTCTTTGTCAGGTGGAATGTTGAGCTTAACGTGAGCCGGAAAACCCGCACCACCAAGCCCAACAAGACCGCTTGCTCTGACTGCTTTTAAAAGGTCAGACAAATCGTTGATAACAGGCGGAGTGATGCCCTCATACATGCGCATCTCGCCATCGGATTCAATAGTGATGGCATCAACCTTTGAACCGTCAGCTGCTGCGATTTTTTCGATTTTTTTGACAGTACCTGAAACAGAACTGTGAATCGGTGCGCTGACATAAGCGTCACTATCACCGATGATTTGACCGACAGAAACAACATCGCCTACTTTTACCACAGGCTTGCACGGTGCACCAATATGCTGTGACATAGGAATAGTCACACTACTTGGAGGTGGCATAATAACGCTCTGTGCATGGGCTGTGTTTTTACGGTGAGGTACATGTACGCCACCGTGGGTGCGATACGGTTTTTTTGGAAATGTAAGATTTTTGTCCATATCAAAAACCCCTTATCTTTCATAGTGTATTTTTGTAGAATTTCGTCATTTTATATTGTATCATTTTGTGTTTTTATTTGCAATGTGAATATCCGCCAAAATAACTCGCACAATATGGTATATAAATACTAAAAATTAAGTTGGGAGATGAATATATGCAATACATTTGGGCTTTTTTGGTTGGTGGACTTATTTGTGTTTTTGGTCAGATACTGATAGATAAAACAAAACTTACACCTGCACGAATACTCACAGGCTACGTAGTCGCAGGTGTTATCCTTTCAGCAATCGGTGTGTACAAACCGCTTACAGAATTTGCCGGAGCAGGAGCGACAGTACCTCTGTGTGGTTTCGGGCACCTTATGGCGCAGGGCGTAAAAACTGCAGTAGAGCAGGAAGGTACGCTCGGTATTCTAAAAGGTGGACTTACAGCAGGTGCCGCAGGAATAAGTGCAGCGATTGTGTTCGGACTTATTGCAGGCCTTTTGAGCAAGTCAAAAGAAAAGTGACATAAAAAGCGAAAGAAAAACAAAAAGCGCCCACTACATAGTGGGCGCAAAAATTTGCGAAATTATAAAATTGAACAATCGAGGTATTCCTCAAGCTCGGCATCGTCTTTCTTTTTCTTATCTCTGACTACCAGAAAAGCAGTAACAGCAGCAGTAACAGCAGCAACCGCTGAAATTAAAACAACTATCCAGCCGAATCTAGATTTTCTCTCCATAAGAGTACCTCCTAACACGTTTGAGTATTACAAATAAAATAATAACAGTTATTATCCCAAAAGTCAACCGACATATACGGGTATTTGATTAAATTTTTGTAAAGATTTAGGCACAGCCATTGCATTAAATTAAGACGAAGTAGCTTTGGCACTCGGTCGCAATGAAAACGGGAAGGCTTCGGTGTTCAGCGCTTAAATAAACAAAAAAAGCAGGGCGTGCGCGCTCTGCTTTTAAGGTTTTGTACGTTATTATGCTGATGCGTTGAGTCTCTTCATAAGAGAAGCCTTGCTTCTAGCAGCAGTGTTCTTGTGCATAAGGCCCTTAGCTGCAGCCTTGTCAATCTTCTTGATAGCAAGACGAACTGCCTCAGCCTTGTTGTCAGCGTTAGTATCAACAGCAACGTATGCTTTCTTCACAGCTGTTTTGAGAGCACTCTTAGTAGCTTTGTTCTGAGCTGTCTTAGTAGCGATAACCTTAACGCGCTTCTTTGCTGATTTAATATTTGGCATTGTCCCACCTCCTTAATTTACGGTCATATAGTGGTATGATAACATTATTGAAGAAAAAATGCAAGTGTTTTGAAAAAATTCACGATATTTTTTGCAGCAAAAGTTGATTGATATAATAAAATCACAATATCTTGTGATAGCTAGTGACATAACACACAAACACAAGGCAACCTCACATAAAGAGATATGAAGAAATCATTCGTCTTGAGTATTATTTTCCTGATTTGCAACAGATTTTCGGTATTTTAAATACGCAAAAGCACACGCTATGAGCACTACTATAGCAACGCTTCTGTATATCCATACGTAAGTGCCCTCAAACAGATTGATATCGGTGAGCAGCTCATCAGCTAAGTACCATCCTGACAAAAACAGGAAAAAGCCGCTGAGCACAAAGAAGAATTTGCTGTTTTTCAGGGCGATATAAAACATATATATACTAAGTATCAGCCACAGTGCTGTGTAGACATAAGGAGTGTAAGTATCCATTATCTCTTATCCTCGTTTCTCTTTTTACGTTTAGATTTACTTTGAGTCATCAGCAGTATGAAGATGTAATACACAACAATGACCAGTGTACCTATCTGCTGTACAATGTCGCCGACTGTGCTAGTCGGGTTCAGTTCAGAGAGGATATATGTCAGCATAGTTGCACAACCCTCAAATATAAGGTATATAGCAAGAGGACGCAAAAGCGGCATTTTTCTGAAATAAGCCGAAAACATAATAATAGCGGCGATAAAGCACACAGCTGTAGTGATTATAGATAGTATCATAGCAATCCTCCTGTGTTTAAAGTATAAAAACTATATATATTATATATGTGATAGCACTCGCTGTCAAATAGTGATAAAAGTGCGTTTAAACATTTTAAAACTTAAAAAACCGCATAAAACCGTACCTTTTCGCATATTTTTGTCAAAATCAACAAGATGAGTAGCAGTAGTTCACAAATTGTTTACCAAAATATAGGTTGACTTTTCCTGCCCTTTCTGCTACATTATATTATAGAGTTAGCACTCAACCTCTTCGAGTGCTAAAAGTTAAAAGCGAGGTGAGTTTAATGGAGCTGCCCAGTCGTAAAGAAAAGATTCTCTGCGCTGTTGTGGAGAGTTATATAGACTCCGGTGAGCCTATCGGTTCGAAAGCTCTGCAAACTCAGACCGGACTCAATGTTTCATCGGCGACTATTCGAAACGAACTTGCTGATTTAGTCAGCAAAGGTTATCTTTTACAGCCTCACACGTCTGCCGGACGAGTACCGTCAGCAAAAGGCTACAGATACTATATAGATAACCTGCTTGAACAAAAGCCTTTGAGCGACAGAGTAAAATCCCACATTGATATGTCTATCTCAAGTGCAGCCGATGCACCTGAAAAGATACTTCAAAAAACCGCACAAGTGCTCTCAGAGCTGTCATCGATGGCGGCAGTGACTACCACACCAAGCGGATATAAGGCGCGAGTTCATAAAATTCGTTTTGTCATCACAGGCAGACATACTTGTATGGTGGTGCTGATTACTTCAAACGGTATGGTAAAAAGCAGACTGTTTCGATGTGATTTTGTGGTCACCCCTGAGCTTATTGCTATGTTTGACAAAGCACTCAACGATGCCTTTGTGGGAGTTCCACTCAAAGAAATCGACAGAGCGTTCTTACAGTCGGTTGCGGCTTCATTTGGTGAGCTGTCGCTGTTTATGCCTGATGTGCTGATTGCTATTTTAGACGCTGCAAAACAAGCGATGCAGACCACTTTAAACGTTAGCGGTTCGACTAACCTACTGTTTTTACCTAGTTATGATTTGCTTAATGCACGTAATGTGCTCAGGTTTTTATCAAACAGTGAGGAGCTGTCAAGTCTACTTGAAGACAACGTACAGGGTACAAAGGTCTACTTAGGTAAAGAAAGTGGCTACTACGAGCTCAAAGATAGTGCAGTCATCACAACGAGATACGAAATTGGCGGTTCGACCGCAGGTGCGATAGCGTTGGTCGGACCGATTCGCTCAGATTACAAAACACTTATTTCACAGCTTGAATATGCAAGCAAATGTGCGTCGAGCCTTATCGGCGAGTTGCTTGAGGTATAGGAGATAAATATGAGTAAGAAAGAAAAAGAAACTACTAAAGCAGAAGAAGCAAAAGTGACAGAAGAAGTTGCTGAAACTTCTGAAGAAAAAGTTGAAAAAGAGCTCACAACTGAAGAAAAGTTAGAGAAAGAGCTCAACGCACAGAAAGAGCAGTACATGCGACTTTACGCAGAATACGATAACTACAGAAAGCGTACTCAAAACGAAAAAGCAGCTATCTACTCTGATGCAACAGCAAAAGCGATCGAAGTAATACTACCTATCGCTGATTCAGTGACTATGGCACTGAGCACTATGGCTGATAAAGAAGTCCCGGAAGAATTCACTAAAGGCATCGATTTAATAGCAAATCAGCTCAAAGCTAGTTTTGACAAACTCAACGTAGTACCGTTTGGAGCTATAGGCGATGAGTTTGACCCTAATATTCACAACGCTATCTCAAAGATAGAAGACGAGTCTATGGGCGAAAACAAGATAGCTCAGGTTTACCAGACAGGTTACAAACTAAACGATAAGATAATCCGTCACGCAATGGTTGTCGTTGCAAACTGTGACTGATAATAAATTTACACAAAACATTTCAAAACATACATTTGGAGGAATTTATCATGGCAAAAACAATCGGTATTGACTTAGGTACAACTAACTCATGCGTAGCAGTAATCGAAGGCGGCGAGCCTGTAGTTATCGCTAACGCAGAAGGCGCAAGAACAACACCATCAGTAGTTGCTTTTTCTAAGACAGGTGAGCGACTCGTAGGTCAGGTTGCAAAGCGTCAGGCTATCACAAACCCTGACAGAACAATCTCATCTATCAAAAGAGAGATGGGTACAGCTTACAAAGTTAATGTTGACGACAAGGCTTATACTCCACAGGAGATTTCTGCAATGATTCTTCAGAAGCTCAAGGCTGATGCAGAAGCTTATCTCGGCGAGTCTGTAAGCTCAGCAGTTATCACAGTACCTGCTTATTTTACAGACGCTCAGCGTCAGGCTACAAAAGACGCAGGTAAAATCGCAGGTCTTGACGTAAAGCGTATCATCAACGAGCCTACAGCAGCAGCTCTTTCATACGGTATGGACAAAGAAAATGACCAGAAAGTTATGGTATATGACCTCGGTGGTGGTACATTCGACGTATCTATTATCGAAATCGGCGACGGTGTACAGGAAGTACTTGCGACCGCTGGTAATAACCGTCTCGGTGGTGACGACTTTGACCAGAGAATTATCGACTGGATGGTTCAAGAGTTCAAGGCTGAAACAGGTGTTGACCTTGTAAATGACAAGATGGCTATGCAGAGACTCAAGGAAGCTGCTGAAAAATCCAAGATTGAGCTTTCAGGTGTAACAACATCTAACATCAACCTTCCATTCATCACAGCTGATGCTACAGGTCCAAAGCACTTAGATCTAACACTTACACGTGCTAAATTCAACGAGCTCACAGCTGATTTAGTAGAAAAGACAATGGGCCCTGTACGCACAGCACTTTCTGACTCAGGTCTAGGAATTTCAGAAATCGACAAAGTGCTTATGGTCGGTGGTTCTTCCCGTATTCCTGCTGTTCAGGAAGCTGTTAAGTCACTCATCGGCAAAGAGCCATTCAAGGGTATCAACCCTGACGAATGTGTTGCTATCGGTGCTTGTATCCAGGCAGGCGTTTTAGGCGGCGAAGTTGACGGTCTGTTGCTTCTCGATGTTACACCACTTTCTTTAGGTGTTGAGACAATGGGCGGTATCATGACAAAGATTATCGACAGAAATACAACTATCCCTACAAAGAAGAGCCAGATTTTCTCAACAGCTGCTGACAACCAGACACAGGTAGAAGTAAACGTTCTTCAGGGTGAGCGTGAGTTTGCAAGAGATAACAAACAGCTCGGTCTGTTTGCACTCACAGGCATTGCTCCAGCTCCACGTGGTATTCCACAGATCGAAGTTACTTTTGATATCGACGCTAACGGTATCGTAAACGTAAGTGCTAAAGATCTTGGCACAGGTGCAGAGCAGAAGATCACTATCCACTCATCATCAAATATGAGCAAGGATGATATCGACAAGGCTGTCAAAGAAGCTGAACAGTTTGCTGAAGAAGATAAGAAGCGTAGAGAAGAAGTTGACGTTAAGAATGAGGCTGAGCAGGTAGCATACCAGGCAGAAAAGCTCGTTGCTGATAACGGTGATAAGCTCGAAGAAGCTGATAAAGAGACTATCAATACAAAGGCTGCAGCTGTGAAAGAAGCTATCACAAACGGTGATATCGAACTCATCAAAACAGCTAAAGACGATCTTATGAAAGCTCTTCAGGAAATCGGCGCAAAGCTTTATCAGGCAGCAGCTGCACAGCAGCAGGCTCAGGGTGCTCCTGATATGGGTGCTGACCCTAACATGGGCGGTGCTCCTAATGCAGACCCTAATGTTTACGATGCAGACTACACAGACGTAGAGTAATACATTATAATATAAATACATGGTGGCTCAGGTGTGGAACTGCCTGCCTTGTCTAAAGGGAGGGGGACCGCTTGCGGTGGAGGGATTTTCTCCCCACTACTTGACTTGAGTCACCTTATCGTGTTTAATAACAGATAGTTTGTTTATAAAGCAGGTGAAAGCTCTTGGCAGATAAAAGAGATTATTACGAAGTCTTAGGTATCAACAAAGGTGCTACAGACGATGAGATAAAAAAAGCATATCGAGGAGCAGCTAAAAAGTACCATCCTGATTTGCATCCTGGAGATGCAGACGCTGAAGCTAAGTTCAAAGAAGTGAACGAAGCGTACGAAGTGCTATCTGACAAGGACAAAAAGGCAAGATATGACCAGTTTGGCCATGCCGGCGTAGATCCTAACTACGGGGCAGGAGCTGGCGGATACGGTTCACCGTTTTCACAGGATATTGACTTTTCTGATATTTTCAGCTCTGTTTTCGGCGGTTTCGGTGGTTTTTCAGGCAGAAGATCGGCTAACCCTAACGCTCCACGACGTGGCAGCGATGTAGAAACCACGGTTTATATTACATTTGAAGAAGCCGCTAAGGGAACTAAAAAGACCGTTGAGTATCAGGCTGTATCTGCCTGTGACGAGTGTAATGGTACAGGGGCAAAGAAAGGCACTTCACCTAAGACCTGTCCAACTTGTTCGGGCAGAGGTCAGGTGACTATAAACCAGCGCACACCGTTTGGTGTAGTGCAGACATCACGTGCATGTGATACCTGTAAAGGTCAGGGCAAAATCATCGACAATCCGTGCAAAGCGTGTAGCGGTGCAGGTAGAGTCAGACGTAAAAAATCTGTGGAGATAAATATCCCTGCTGGTATTTCTGATGAGCAGGTACTCAATGTTTCAGGTCACGGAAACAGTGGTACTAATGGTGGCCCTGCAGGCGACTTACACGTATATGTAGGCGTTCGTCCTCACCCTGTATTTGAACGTAGAGGCGACGATATCTGGTGCGAGCTTCCTATCACATTTGCGCAAGCAGCGCTGGGTGGTGAAGTGGTTGTCCCTACCCTTTACGGAAAGGTCAGCTACACTCTCCACGAAGGCACACAGCCTAACGATATCTTCAAACTCAAAGGCAAGGGTGTCCAGCATCTTCATTCAAAGTCAAAGGGCGATCAGTTTGTAAAAGTTGTGATTGAAGTTCCGAAGAATCTGTCAGGAAAACAGAAAGATTTAATCAAGGAATTCGACTCCGTAAGCTCCGACAAAAACTATTCTAAACGCAAGACGTTTAAACAAAAATTAAAAGACTTGTTCTAAAAATTATCCGCTACTTTTTTGGTAGCGGATTTTTTGCATTGAAATATATTTTTGTTTGGTATATTATATATGATAGTAATTTTTGAAAGGACAACACTATGGAGTGGACACAAATTACGATTAACGTAAGCCCAAAGGATATTGATCTCGCAGGCGATATTGCAAATATGACCGTGCCATACGGTATTTATATCGAAGATTACACTGATTTAGAGCAAGGTGTAGAAGAAATCGCTCATGTTGATTTGATTGACGAAGAGCTTTTGAAAAAAGACAGAAACATCGCAAAAATTCACATCTATATCGATCCTGAGGATAGTCCGGCAGAAGCGGTCGCTTTTTTGAAAGAGCGTTATTTGTCAGAAGGCATTGAGCACACTATAGAAGAAGAAAAGTGTGAAGAAGATGACTGGCTCAACAACTGGCGCAAGTACTTTAAGCCTACCGAAGTGGGTGAAAAACTGCTTATCTGTCCGTCGTGGCACGAGCTCAGTGATACAAACGGCAGAGTGGTGCTTGATATCGACCCCGGTCTTGCTTTTGGTACAGGTAAGCACGAAACAACACGTCTGTGTCTATCAACACTCGAAAAGTACGTAAAAGAAGGTGTAAATGTACTCGATGTTGGTTGCGGTAGCGGAATTCTCGGTATAGCGTCACTGCTTTTAGGAGCCGGGTCTGCTTTCGGTGTGGATATTGACCCGCTTGCTGTACGTACAGCGAAAGACAACGCAAAAGTAAATAAGGTCGAAGACCGGTTCGAAGTCGTCTGCGGTGACCTCACAGAAAAAGTGCAGGGAAAATACGATATTATTGTTGCAAATATTGTTGCAGATGCTATAATATTCTTGTCAAAAGGCGTTAAAGAGTTTATGAAAGACGACACTGTCTACATAATGAGCGGTATCATCGATTCAAGACTACCTGATGTAAATGAAGCTCTCAAAGATGATTTTGATATCATCGATGAGATTTTTGACAACGGTTGGTATTGCTTAGTGGCTAAAGCAAAATAATTTTGTTTTGTCATAAAACTGTCACTTTGCCATTTTATCATTTATCTTAACTTATCTTATCGGAGGATTTTACTATGAACAAATCAAGCAGAGAGAAGCTCAATCTATTTTTCTCATCATTTTTAGTGATTGGCTATATCATTTGTGCGTACTTCTTCATGACACTTACAAGTCGTGTGTCAGATTCAGTTGGCTCACTTATTGAAGTAGTTGTATTTTTGCTTTTCGGTTTACTCGTTTTCTATGCAACACGTGTTGGCGAGGGTGTTCCTGTAAAGCGTTTTTCACCTATCGTGCTTTGTGTGCTTGATATTCCTGCACTTTTCATCATTATCGCATCCCTTGCTCCATCATTCCCACTCCACGTAGCACTTGCTTCACAGCCTGTTGTTATGATGTTTGCTTGTATCGCACTCGGTTATGGTGTTCCTTACACATTCCTCTCAGGTTTTGAAATGAAGGAAGAAATCGACGAAGAAGCTGTAGCACAAGCTTTGGTTGAGGGCGGTATCGCAGAAGAACTCGCACAGCTTCAAGAAGCTGAAGAACTCGACGCTGACGAAGTTGCAACTGAGGAAGACGTAGAGGAACTTCAAGCTATCGACGGTGTAGAAGAAACAAAAGAAGCAGAAGACATAGCTGAATAATCAGCACAACAAAAACAGTATATTATTAACTGGGGCGAGCTTACGGTTCGTCCCTGAATTTTGAAAGAAGGTATAAAAATGGGTTGCACACATGATTGCTCAAATTGCGGTGAAAACTGCGCTGAGCGTACTGCACCACAGGATTTAATCGAAAAGCTCAACGCAATGAGCAATGTTAAAAAGGTTATTGGTATCGTATCGGGTAAGGGCGGTGTCGGCAAGAGTCTTGTTACATCGGCTTTGGCGGTTGAGCTCAATCGCCGAGGATATAAAACTGCAGTGCTCGACGCTGATATCACAGGTCCGTCTATCCCGAAAGCTTTCGGCATAAAAGAAAAAGCCAGAGGCAACGAGTTCGGTATTTTGCCTGCTACTACAAAGACAGGCATCGACATTATGTCAGTGAACCTGCTTTTAGAAAACGAGACAGACCCTGTAGTATGGCGTGGTCCGGTGATAGCAGGAACTGTCAAGCAGTTCTGGAGTGACGTTATCTGGAGAGATGTTGACTATATGTTCGTTGATATGCCACCGGGCACAGGCGACGTTCCGCTAACTGTTTTCCAGTCGCTTCCGCTTGACGGTATTGTAGTGGTTACTTCCCCACAGGAGCTTGTGTCTATGATCGTTGAAAAGGCTATCAAAATGGCTGATATGATGAACATTCCTGTTTTGGGTGTTGTAGAGAATATGAGCTACTTCTTATGCAAAGAGTGCAATACTCAGCACAAGATTTTTGGCGAGAGTCACATCGATGAAATAGTTTCAAAATTCGGCACAAAGGTGCTCGCAAAAGTCCCTATGGACGACTCACTTGCTAAGTGTGTTGACACAGGTTCTATTGAGCTTTTTGTCGGCGACTATTTTGAAGATGCAGTGAACACTATCGAAGATACTCTGTCAGTAAAATAAGATAATAATTATGGCTGTGCCGAATAGGTACAGCCATTTTTTTTATACTAATATCGGTGATGTTATGGAAGAACTGCCTCAAAAAGCAAAAGCAGTTATGGGAATATACGGAGCTGCTGCAACGCTTGCACAGAGCTCGGTCGCTTTTTTCGGCATAAATCGAGATGATTTCATCGTGATTTTAGTTGCGCTGATAGTGGTTGGGCTTGTGTCGTCGTATGTGTACATTGTGCTTTTTTTCAGACACTACAGGTACTATATAGATGACGGAATGATAATAATAAAAAAAGGTGCCCTCTTTAAAAGAAGACACCTAATTTATATTGATAAAATCAGCCTTGTTACTATCCGCGAAACATTTGTGCATAGGTGGTTCAAGCTGTGCACGATATGGTTTAATGTACAAGGAAGTGTGATAAGGCTGTCGTTTGTGCCGATTGAAAAATCAGACAAGCTCCAGAAAATTCTTGATAGCCACCATTGACTTGTCAGCCGCCAAGACGCGGAACTCCATAAAGTCCATAAACTGGTTTTCAAGGAAATCGTCGGAGATACATCGCAGTACTGCACATGGGATATCATTTCGATAACACACCTGGGCGACTGCACCGCCCTCCATTTCGCACGCAAGAGCAGAAAACTCGTCAGCAACACTCTGGCGCATTTCTCTTTGAGCGACAAAAATATCGCCTGTTGCAATTCTGCCGAGTAGTACGTTTGTGTCTTTGATATCTTTGCACGCATCAAATAGCTTTTTTGCTATCTCTTCGCTTACGGGGATATCGATTCGTGTTTCGTCGTTATACTGGATAAGACCTTTCGGGTCGCCCATCTGAGTACCGTCGAAATCGTGTTGTACACAGTCTTTCGAGATAACGATGTCGCCGATTTTAAGCTCTTGTGAAACAGATCCTGCGATACCGCTGTTGATGATGACATCTACGTTATATTTGTCTATCATTATCTGTGTGCTCATAGCGGCATTGACTTTGCCGATACCGCATTCGGTCATAACGACCTCTTTGTCGTTTATAGTACCGCTGATGTATTTCATCTTTGCAAAAGTTTCTTCTTTTTTGTTTTTAAGAAGCTTTGTCAGCCCTTCTACTTCGATTGACAAAGCGCAAATAATACCTATCATTTTTTTCTCCGTTTATTCAAGATTTTTTGTCTCATACATTATCGCTGTGATACCTGCAAGAGGCGCTGTTTGCGCACGCAGTATTCGAGCTCCGAGTGTAGCAGGAGTGACACCATTTGACTTGAGAAGTTCAATTTCCGCTTCTTCAAAACCACCTTCTGATCCGACAAACATCGCAAGACTTTTCGTGTTTTCATCGACAAGGTTTCTGAGCTTTTCTCCACCGCATTCATAAAATACAATTGCTTTCTCAAAAGCAGGAGCTTTTTGAGCTGCCTTAGTCAATGTGAGCATGTCACACACTTTCGGAATGATACCTCTGCGTGATTGTGATGCAGCATTATCGGCGATTTTTTGCCATCTTGCAACCTTCTTTTTGAGCTGTTTTTCATCAGGACGGGATATACAGCGTGCAGTGAGCACAGGCACAATCTCATACACACCGAGTTCCACCGACTTTTGTACGATATCGTCCATTTTATCGCCTTTGGTGAGTGCCATAAAAAGTGTGACTTTAACACTCGGTTCTTGTTCACACAAGGTAGAAGAGAGTACGTTGACAAAAACGCTGTCAGCAGAAAACGACTCGATCTCACACAGATGACGCCTGCCGTCTAAAGTGCATAAAGTCAGTTGTTCGCCTATTTTCATTCTCAGTGATTTTGCAATGTGCTTTGCGTCTTCGCCGACTATTTCAAATTTTTCGCCAAGTATTTCATTCGTAAAAAACCACGCCATAGTGTTTCTCCATCTGATTTGTTAAAAAAATAATAACAGAACTTGTCGCAGATTGCAATAATTTCAAATAAATGGTAGTATAGATGAAATTGTAAGTGTGAGGACAGTGCACCTCGACTTATAAGACAAGGAGAAAAGTATGAAAGCGCAGGAATTTTTGGAAACTTTAGAAAATGAGGGTATAAATATAGATGAGCTATCATCTATGGTGGTAGACGCATTGAACAAAAAGGGGCTCAAAATCGCTACAGCCGAAAGCTGTACAGGAGGTATGATTTCGTCACTCATCACTGATATCAGCGGAAGTTCTTCCGTGTTTGACTGCGGTGTGTGTACTTATGCAAACCACATCAAGCATAAGCTGTTAGGGGTGAAAGAAGAAACACTTTCAACCTACGGTGCGGTCAGCGAAAAAACAGCAATGGAAATGGCACGTGGTGTCAGATTGCTCTCAAATGCTAATATCGGGATTTCAACGACAGGTATTGCAGGCCCCATGGGCGGTTCACAGTACAAACCGGTGGGACTTGTGTATATCGGAATCAGCACAAAAGAAAAGCTGCTTTCACACAAGGTGTTGTTGTGTGAAGGACGTGAGCCACAACGTAGGCGCATCAGAGAACTTGCGTCAGCATGTGCGCTGTATTTTGCTTTGCACGAAATTGACGAAATATAGCAAAAAAGTGTTGTGTTTTTTACCTTTATATGTTAATATACTACTGTATGTTTTACTATGGGGTAGAACATCTAAAAAAGTCCTTTTTTTATTTAGGAAATTATAATGACAGGAGTTGATTTTATGGCCAGAGTTGCCGGAATACTCATGCCGATCACTTCCCTTAGTTCACCTTACGGAATAGGTACTATCGGAAAAGAAGCCAGAAAGTTTGCTGACTTTTTAAAAGCTTCAGGTCAAAAGATCTGGCAGATCCTGCCTGTAGGTCCGACCAGCTACGGTGATTCACCGTATCAGTCTTTCTCGACCTATGCAGGTAACCCTTATATGATTGACCTTGATACACTCGTATCCAAAAAGCTTATTAAGAAAGCACAGCTTAACAAGTACGATTGGGGTAGCGATAGCGGTTATATCGACTACGAAAAGATTTACAACAGTCGTTTTGAAGTTTTGCATATTGCATATGACAACTTCAAGAAAAACGAAGATCAGAAAGCCTTTAATTCATTTAAGCGCAAGAACTCTTCATGGATTAAGGACTACGCTCTTTATATGGCGGTTAAGAAGGGCTTTGATATGCAGGCTTGGACACAGTGGCCGGATGAAGCTATCAAACTCAGGGAAGAATCAGCTATCAGAAAATATGAGCGTAAATATAAAGAAGAAATCGACTTCTGGAAGTGGGTTCAGTTTGAATTTTACACACAGTGGGAGGATTTCAGAAACTATGTAAACTCACTGGGTATCAAGATTTTGGGCGATATGCCTATCTATGTTGCTATGGACAGCGCTGACACTTGGGCTAACCCTGACGTGTTCTGGCTTGATGAAAACAGAGAGCCTGTATGCGTAGCAGGTTGTCCGCCTGATTATTTCTCAGAAACAGGTCAGCTGTGGGGCAATCCTCTTTATGACTGGGAATATCTCAAGATTATGGGCTACGACTGGTGGATTGATCGTGTAGCAGCAGCATCTAAGCTCTTTGATATCACCAGAATTGACCACTTCAGAGCGTTTGACACTTACTACGCTATCCCATATCCTGCTGAAAATGCTATAGGTGGTGAGTGGAAGCAGGGCCCTGGTATTGACTTTTTCAACAAGCTCAGAGAAGAGCTCGGCGATATCCCTATCGTTGCAGAAGACTTGGGCGAGCTTTTTGACAGCGTAAAACAGCTTTTAAAAGATTCAGGTTATCCGGGTATGAAGGTGTTGCAGTTTGCTTTTGGCGACGAAGACAACGACTTCTTACCTCACAAATATACAGAAAACTGCGTAGTTTACACAGGTACACACGACAACGACACTATCGTTGGCTGGCTTAACACCGCACCACAAAGCGAAATCGACTTTGCTCGTCGTTATTGCGAAATCAGCGAAAATGATGACTTTGCTTGGAAGCTCATCGAAACAGCCTACAAGAGTGTTGCAAATTACGCTATTGTTCAGATGCAGGATGTTCTTGCTTTGGGCAGTGAAGCTCGAATCAATATTCCGTCCACTTTAGGTGGCAACTGGACATGGAGAATTAACCCTGATATGCTAACTAAGGAATTATCAAATAGACTTTACGATTTAGCACAAAGATACTCAAGACTGGAGGAAAACTAAAATGGGTATAACAATGGAACAGCTTACCACAATCGCTAAAAGTGAATATTGCAAAAAGCCAAAGGAATTGACCCTTGAGCAGCTTCACTTTGTACTTGGTAAAGCTATTATGGCAGAAATCACAGACAACTGGCAGAAATCACAGAAAAAACACGCAAAAGAGAGAAGAGCTTACTATTTCTCAGCTGAGTTTTTGATGGGTAGAATGGTTTACAACAACCTCTACTGCCTTGGCATTCTTGACGAAGTAAAAGACCTCTTAAAGAGCAAGGGTATGGATATCAACGTGTTCGAAGATGTTGACGATATGGCTCTTGGTAACGGTGGTCTTGGACGTCTTGCAGCTTGCTTCCTTGATTCAGCTGCTACACAGGAGGTTCCACTCGACGGTTACGGTATCCGTTACAAGTACGGTCTGTTCAAACAGCTTATCGAAGACGGTTATCAGGTAGAGGTAGCTGACCACTGGCAGAAGTTCGAAGACCCATGGTCAGTAAGACGCTTAGACGAAGCAGTTACAGTTAAGTACGCTGATTCATCTGTTGTTGCTGTACCTTATGATATGGCTGTTATCGGCTATGGCACAAAGAACATCAACACACTTAGACTCTGGCAGGCTGAGCCTGTTGAGGAGTTTGACTTCATTTCATTTAACAACGGTCAGTACGACCAGTCAGTAAAATCTAAGAACGATGCTGAAAACATCTCTAAGGTTCTTTATCCTAATGACAACACATACGAAGGAAAGGTGCTTCGACTCAAGCAGCAGTACTTCTTCTGCTCAGCTTCACTTCAGGATATCATCAAGAGATATAAAGCAAAGTATGGCAACGACTTCTCACACTTTAGTGAGCACGCTGCTATTCAGCTTAACGATACTCACCCTGTATGCTGTATCCCTGAGCTTATCAGACTTTTAGGTTTAGAGGGTATCGAGTTCGAAGAGGCATTCCAGATCGCTCAGAAGACTTTTGCTTACACTAACCACACAGTTATGGCAGAAGCTCTTGAGAAGTGGGATATCTACCTCATGCGCAACGTTATTCCTGAGGTTTACGCTATCATTGAGAAAATCAACGAGCGTCTTTGGAACGACTTCAAGGGCAGAGGTATGAGTGACGACGTTATCCATAAGATGTGTATCCTTTCTGATGAGAGAGTTCATATGGCAAGACTCGCTATCTATGGTTCTTCATATGTAAACGGTGTTGCTTGGATTCATACAGAAATCTTAAAGAACGACGTACTCAACGACTGGTACAAGATTTATCCTGAAAGATTCCAGAACAAGACTAACGGTATCACACAGCGTAGATGGCTTGGTCTTTGTAACCCAGAGCTTTCAGAGTTCATTACAGAGCGTGTTGGCAACGGTTGGCAGAGAGATATGGCTAAAGTTGACAAGCTCGCAGACAAGATCGACAAAGACGCTGTTAAGGCGTTCAACAAGATCAAAGCTACTAAGAAAAAGCAGCTCGCAGCTTATGTTAAGAAGATGGAAGGCAAGGAAATCAATCCTAAGTTCATCTTCGATGTACAGGTTAAGCGTCTCCATGAGTATAAGCGTCAGCTTCTTAATGCGTTCTCTATTATGTGGATCTACTTCATGATCAAAGACGGTAAGTTGCCTGATTTTGAGCCTACATGCTTTATCTTCGGTGCTAAGGCTGCTCCTGGCTACAGAAGAGCTAAGGCTATTATCAAATATATCAACGAGATCGCAGATTTAGTTAATAACGACCCTGATACAAAGGACAAGCTCCAGGTTATCTTCGTTTCTAACTACAATGTATCTTACGCTGAGAAAATCGTTGTTGCTGCTGATGTATCAGAGCAGATTTCTACAGCTGGTACAGAGGCTTCAGGTACAGGTAACATGAAGTTCATGTTTAACGGTGCTGTTACACTCGGTACTTTCGATGGTGCTAACGTTGAGATTACACAGGCTGCAGGCGAAGAGAACGAGTACATCTTCGGTGGCAGAGTTGAAGATATCGAAAACCTCAAGCAAAATGGTTACGATCCAAAGGCTATCTATATGACAAACCCAATGTTAAAGCGTGTTGTTGACACACTCATCGACGGTACATTCGACGATGACGGTGCTCAGGGCGAAGGCAGCTTTGCTGAACTCCACAATGGTTTAGTCAACGGTACACACTGGCACATTGCTGACCATTACTTCCTGTTCTATGATCTTCCTATGTATGTTGAAGCTAAGCTTCAGGTTAATAAGGACTATAAGGACAAGATGCTCTTCGGTACAAAGTGCTTACAGAACATCGCTCACTGTTCACAGTTTAGTTCTGACAGAACTATCCTTCAGTACGCTAAGGAACTCTGGGTGGTTAAGTAAGCTATCATATATCGATAAAAGACAAATCCCTGCTCTTTTGAGTGGGGATTTTTTGTCTAAATTCAATTTTTTATTGACTAATTATTACAATAATGTTACTATCAAAGTGTATAAATATTTTGGAGGTAAGATTATGAAAAAGTTACTTTCTATTCTACTTGCACTCACCATTTTCTCATCCGTATTTATGTGTATGAGTTTTTCTGTTTCTGCTGAAAGTACTGACACTCTTGATGTTACCGTAGATGGTGTCACTACTAGCGTACCTGTGGGCGAAAAATTCACATACACATACGCACTTACTGATGTAGTTCTCGTCAATACAGAGGCTGTTATCAATTTTGATAGCAACTATATTTCGGTCATTAAAGTTGACGAAGACGACGCCGAGTATGATGATTTTTTTGAGCAGTGTTTCCCTCTTGTAAATGCATCAGCTGTAGTGAACTTTGACCTTGAGGATAAGATTCGTTACAACTTCACAACTGCTAGCAAGTATCGTTTTATCGGTGAGCAAACTCTTGTGACATTTGAGTTTACAGCTCTTTCTGCCGGTGATACCACTATCGAAATGAACATCATTGAAATGGTTGGCGAAAACAATGATTTTTATGTTGATAAAACAGATGCAGGCTCTATAAAAATAAAGGATATTCCTTATACTGAGTATATTACATACGAAGCTCCTGAAGTTCCTACTGAAGAGCCAACAGAGGAGCCAACAGAGGAACCTACTGAAGAGCCGACAGAAGAGCCAACAGAAGAACCTACAGAAGCTGAGACAGAGGTTCAAAAGCCAATCAAGGTGGAAAACATAGAAACAAATCCAACCGCTACAAATATGGGCTTCACATGGGATCTAGTAGAAGATGGCTTCAAATATTGGGTATATAGATATAACGAAGCAACAGGCACTTGGGCATCAGCAGCTTCAGCATATACAAACGAAGCAGTAGTTAAGCTTCTTGATGCAGACACAGAGTACCAGTTCAAGGTTATCTGTAAGTTCAACGATGGCACAATGATGTCACTCGACGATGCAGACATCATCACAGCTAAGACATCAGAGCCAGTAGCAACAGGTAACATTTCAGGTGTAGCAGACGTAGTTGAAGCTACTGTTACTTGGGACGCTGTTGAAGGTGCAACAAAGTACTGGGTATATAAAGCAACAGCAGAAAACGGACCGTTCTACATCTATTCATCAGCATATGAGAACAAGCTTACCGTTAGAAAGCTCAGACCTGACACAGATTATTACTTCAGAGTCGTAGCACTTACACAGAACAACGGTATCCCAACAATCTCAGATGTAAACGATTCACCAACAGTACACATCAGAACAACATCAGCGGCACAGATCACAACAACACTGACAGGCACAACAGCAAAAACAGCGTCAGTGAGCTGGCCACAGTTCAAGAATGCTGATAAGTACTGGTTGCTGTATTCAACAACATCAAATGATACAGAGGACACCTCACACTGGAAGTCAATCACAAGTACAACTGATATATCTAACCTCAACTATACGTTCAGAAATCTTACAAGCAATACATCATACTACTTAACAGTATGTGCAAGATTTACTAACGAAAACGGTGATGTACAGACTATTTACTACATTCCAACTGAGACAAGAACACTGTATTCTGACAGCAACTTCCTCTCATTCACACCAGTGAACGAAACATCAGTGACAGTAACACTGCCGGATGATCTCAATGTACAAAAAGCATGGGTATATGCATTTGATTCAAACGGTGAGCAGATAATGATGGCTAGTACAACAACAAACGTAGTTACACTCAGATACTTAGGTGACTACACAACTTACACATTCAAAGTAAGAGTACTTGACCAAAACGGAAGATACGGTTATATCACACCTGAAGCAGGCGAAGCGTATCACGAGTAAAAATATTACTTAACGCAAAAGCGACAGAGATTTCTCTGTCGCTTTTTTATGATCTAGACTAAGTTTTACATAATGAAACACATAGTACTATATAGGGCTTATAAATATTGAATTTTGGGTCTAAAAGGTGACAAAATACTGAACGTGTTTCCTTTATATTAAAGTAAACGGTTTGTCCGTAAGTTTAAAACAAAGGAGATATCAAAATGCAAAAAACCAAAAGGATAGTAGCCTATTTGCTTTTGCTGTGCACGGTGAGTATGTTGTGTGTCGGTTGCGCAAAGACAGATGACTCAAGCTCGTCAGGCTCTACACAAGCCAGAGTCTATTATCTCAACTTCAAACCTGAACAAGCAGAGGACTGGGAACAGCTAGCCGCTAAGTACACAGAGCAAACAGGAGTAGAAGTGTCTGTTGTGACAGCGGCTTCTGACACGTACGAGTCTACGCTAAAGTCAGAGATAGCGAAGACCGATGCACCAACTCTGTTTCAGGTCAACGGTCCTGTGGGACTGAAATCGTGGAAGGATTACTGCTACGATTTGTCGGGCACCTCACTTTATGCAAACTTAAAGAGCGATGACTTTGCCTTAAAAGGTGAAGGGGGAGAAGTGCTTTCTATAGCGTATGTCATTGAGACTTACGGTATTATTTATAACAAAGAGTTGCTTTCAAGGTACATCGAAACAGACGCAGCTGTGATAAGCTCTGCTGAAGAAATCAACAACTTCGACACATTAAAAGCGGTTGCCGAGGATATCCAGTCTAAAAAGGACGAGCTCGATATTGAGGGTGCATTCACAAGTGCCGGTATGGACTCAAGTTCTGACTGGAGATTTAAAACTCATCTTGCAAACCTGCCCGTGTACTATGAGTACCAGGATGAGGGAATCGATAGTAGTGAGGCAATAAAGGGCACATATCTGGAGAATTATAAGAACATCTGGGATTTATACATCAACAATTCTACTGTTGAGCCATCACTTCTTTCGAGCAAAACCGGCGAAGATGCCGCATCGGAATTCGCTTTGGGCGAGGCAGTGTTCTATCAAAACGGCACATGGGCATATAACGATATCACCGGCTACGAGGTAGACGACGAGGATATCGGTATTCTGCCTATCTATATCGGTGTTGAAGGTGAAGAAGAACAAGGTCTTTGCACAGGATCTGAAAACTACTGGTGCGTAAACAAAAACTCTTCACAAGAAGACATCGAGGCAACTTTGCAGTTTTTGGACTGGGTTATCACTTCAGAAGAGGGAAAAACCGCACTTTCTCAGGATATGGGTTTTGTCACTCCGTTTTCTACATTCACAGATGAGTATGTTGCGGACAACCCTCTGCTCAAAGCCGCAAATGACTACATCGCACAAGGCAAAAAGCCTGTTGCGTGGACATTCACAACTATGCCTTCAGAGCAGTGGAAAGACGGTGTCGGCTCAGCACTTCTTGAGTATGCTCAGGGCACAGGAGAGTGGAGTGCTGTCGAAGATGCCTTTGTCGGTGGATGGGCTCGAGAATATCAGGCTGCAAACGGAGGATAATATATTAAAATAGCTTAAAGGAGACAAAAAATGAACCGTACGCTCAGAAAATATTTCCCCCTCTTTTTAATGCCGACGTTTATAGCGTTTTTGATAGGTTTTGTTGTACCGTTTGCGCTGGGTCTTTACCTGTCATTTTGCAAATTCACGACCGTGAGTGATGCAATTCCCATCGGTATAAGAAACTACACTCAGATATTTTCTGACGCTACTTTTATACACTCACTATGGTACACAGCGCTTTTTACTATAGCTGCTGTTGTATCTATAAATGTGATTGCGTTCACTATTGCACTGCTTTTGACCAGACAAATCAGAGGCACAAACATATTTCGAACAGTATTCTTTATGCCTAATCTTATTGGTGGTATTGTGCTTGGATATATCTGGCAGCTTATATTTAACGGTATATTACTGTATTTTGACAGAACGCTCACATATTCTGCTACCTACGGTTTTTTTGGTTTGCTGATACTTCTCAACTGGCAACAGATAGGTTATATGATGATAATCTACATTGCAGGTATAGGCAACATTCCGCCTGACGTAATCGAAGCAGCAAAAATCGATGGAGCAACAAACAGACAGATTCTTTTCAGAGTGACAATCCCGATGGTGATGCCATCTGTAACAATAAGTGTTTTTCTGACACTCACAAATTCATTCAAGCTATTTGACCAGAACTTAGCCCTTACTGCCGGTGAACCGTCCTCGAAATCCGAGATGCTAGCGCTCAATATTTTCAACACGTTCTATGGCAGAACAGGGGCTGAAGGCATCGGTCAAGCAAAGGCGGTTATATTCTTTTTGATAGTAGCTGTGATTGCACTGCTTCAACTATATCTCACACGACGCAAGGAGGTACAGGCGTAATGGATAAAAAACACGCAAAAGGACGATTCCTTACACTCTTATTTTCAATTATCAGCGTTTTGTACGTATTGCCTGTCGTGATAATTTTACTAAACTCGTTTAAGAAGAAAGCGTATATCAGCAAGACACCGTTTCAGCTGCCGACAGGAAAGATGTTTGTGGGACTCGAAAACTACACAAGCGGTATTGAAAAAACCCAGTTTTTCAGCTCACTGTTTTGGTCGGTGTTTATAACGGTAGGGGCAGTAGCGGTTATAATACTGTGTACATCAATGTGTGCGTGGTATATCATACGTTCAAACTCGGTGTTTTGCAGAGCACTCTATCTTTTGTTCGTGTTCTCTATGATAGTACCATTCCAGATGGTTATGTTTACGCTGTCAAAAACCGCCGATTTATTAAAGCTCAACACCCCTTGGGGTATTATCATAATATACTTAGGCTTTGGTGCCGGACTTGCGGTGTTTATGTTCTCAGGCTTTGTAAAAGGCGTTCCGGTCGAAATAGAAGAAGCGGCGCTCATCGACGGATGCTCACCGATAGGAACATTTTTCAGGATTGTTTTGCCGATACTAAAGCCGACGTGCATATCAGTCGCAATACTAGAAACCATGTGGATATTCAACGACTATCTTTTGCCGTACCTTGTGCTCGATATCAGAAAATACAAAACTATTCCGATAGCCATACAATATTTAAGAGGAGGATATGGCTCCATTGATATGGGCGCAATGATGGCGATGCTCGTGCTGTCGATTATTCCTATCATAATTTTCTACCTGAGTTTACAAAAGCATATCATCAAAGGTGTGGTCGCAGGAGCGGTCAAAGGCTAATGTAAGCGATAAGCCACCGTAGCCTTGCAATTTTCAATGCGAGCGAGCACCGCGCGTTAAAAATCAAAGAAATATTTTAATCTTTGGTTTTAGCAGGCGGTGGAGGAGCAGTAGAAAATTGAAAGAGTTGCGTAGGTGAGCGAAGCGTGATATCGCTGTCGCAGGCCAACAACCGTAGGGGCGACTAGTGATCGCCCGCGGACGAGCAATGCTCGTCCCTACACTTTTTCGTCGATGTTGGTTTAACATTTGTAGCGGACGAAATTTCTCTCATAGGGGGAATGAATTGCAACCTATGGTCGCATGAATTGAAAGCAATGCTTTCGTGATTTGCCTGCGGTATGATTTGTGCATATGGCACATTAAATTGTAGGGGAGGATCTCTGTGCCCTCCAAAAAAACAAAAGCGACAGCGTTGTGTTTTATACGCTGTCGCTTTTTACTGACAACGTGCACAAAATAAAATAGGTTTTAATGTATAAAACGCCACTAGTCATTGCTTTTTCATAAGAGTATAATGTTGTATGTAAAAAATATATTAAGGGGGATAATTATGAAAAGAGCAGTTTCTTTGTTTTTATCAATCATTATTATACTCAGCGTTTTTAGTGTTGTACCTTTTGCGTCTTTTGCAGAAGAAGCTGAATATTCAAATGAAGATTATGAGTATAAAGTGCTTGCTGATGGCACAGCAGAAATTGGTGAATATTGGGGTGATGTGGAAACACTCGTTATCCCATCGACTATAGATGGATACAAAGTGACTATTATTGGTAACTATGCTTTTTCTTATTGTAATTTTTCATCAGTCGCTATTCCGGATAGTGTGACAAGTATTGGTGATGAGGCTTTTGAAGGTTGCGACAGTTTAACAACAATTAGTATTCCTAACAGCGTGACAAATATTGGTAGACACGCTTTTAGTGAGTGCTATAATCTTGAGTCAGTCAATATTCCTAACAGTGTGACCAGCATTGGCGACTACGCTTTTTCTGGTTGTGAAAGTCTTGCGTCTGTTACAATAGGAAATAGTGTCACGAGTATTGGCGACTATGCTTTTTGGTGTTGTAACAATCTCACATCAATCACTATTCCTGACAGTGTGACCAGCATTGGCGACTGTGCTTTTTCTTTTTGTGAAAGTCTTGCGTCTGTTACAATAGGAAACAGTGTAACAAGTATTGGTGAAATGGCTTTTAGTGGTTGCGAAAGCCTTACCTCAATCAACATTCCTGACAGTGTAACCAGTATTGGCGACTATGCTTTTTCTGGTTGTGAGTACCTGTCAACGATCAACATTCCTAACAGCGTGACAAATATTGGTGGGTATGCCTTTTTAGACACTCCTTGGTATGATGGGTTACCCAATGGTTTTAACTATATAAATAACATTCTTATTCGCTATAATGGTAATGTGCCATTTAGTAATGGACACATCAATATAGAAAATGGTACAGTAAGCATAGTGGGAGGGGCTTTTTCTGATTGTGAGTACCTGTCAACGATCAACATTCCTAACAGCGTTACTAGTATTGGAAACTATGCTTTTTCATACTGTGAGTATCTTGAAACAATCACTATTCCTGACAGCGTTACTAGTATTGGCGATTTTGCGTTTTATGATTGTAATCTTACATCAATCAACCTTCCTAACAGTGTTACAAGTATTGGGGATGGCACTTTTTACGGTTGCGACAAGCTTACATCTGTTACAATGGGAAATAGCGTGACAAGCATTGGAAATGAGGCTTTTGGGTATTGCTATAGTCTTATATCAATCAACATTCCTAACAGCGTGACCAGCATTGGCGACTGTGCGTTTGAGGGCTGTGATAATCTGACACTTTATGTTTATGAAGATTCATGTGCTCATAAATATGCACAAGAATACGAGATTCCTTACGTAATAATTGGTGATGGTAATATATCTTTTATAGATAAGGGTATGCGTGTTTACTCAGATTCCAACAATCTGTCTGTTGACAAAGGCAAAACCATTAAAATAGGTGTTGGTGTTATTGATTCCGGTGAAGAAGCGAATGACGTGTCACAAGTTACATTCTCGATAGCTGATACATCTGTTGTAAAACCACTGGAATCAAAAATCGTTGATAATGTTTTCTTTGTTGAGTTTGAAGCTCTTAAATGTGGAACTACCTCTGTTACCTTCAGCGACTCTTTAACAGGTTTTACTGCCGAAATACCGGTGACTGTATATAGTGCTGATTCTTCAGCCTTTACGCTGAATTCAATAGAAGACTCGTTTGACGGCTATCAGCTGACAAGCATTGCAAAAACATGTGGCTTGTCTGTGGATAACTATAACTACTCGGTTGATGAGGATACCGGTGAAGCCACTTTGAGTTTTGATGCATACAACTCATCATTTACGTATGGTGCTGTAGAAGTGTATAATGCGAACGGTAAATTAGTTAATGCAGCTATTCTCGATAAATATTCATATAATTCCACGAGCATGAAGAGTATCTTCTACGATAATTTCTGTTATCTGCTTGGAGATGTGTATGAAGGAAATTTGTTCTCACCTACATACTACAGATCCCAGATTCGTTCTAAAAAAACATCTGTCAGTGTTGTTATACCTGAAGGTGGATATATACACATCACTCTTGATGCCTACACTTCACCTGTTGTCAATATAGCAAATAGTATAGATTTGCTGTTACAGACAGGAGAACTCGCAGGTGACCTGAACGGGTATAAAGCACAGGAAAAAGAGTTTGTCACTGCTTTGACAGACAAGGTGGTCGAGGATATACTGATAGATGCAGTAGATCCTGCTAAGACAGCTAAAAAGCTGTTCAAAAATATTGCCAAGGATACCTTTATGACAAAGGAAACACTGGGCAATTTCGTGGATACTTATTCGAAGAATTTTTATGAAGTTACACATTCCTTTGACCTTGTCACAGATTTAGCTAAAGGATTTGCTTTTGGTACTGCAGAAGAAATTCTGCTTTCGTTCACAGGTGGTTACAAATACCTGTTCGAAGCGTTTTTTACAACAGGAAAAATCACAGAGCTGATGGTTCAATATCAGGATATGATCGATAGTAAGGACAGCGGTACAGTAACCATACAGAATCAGATTGGACCAAAACGCACAAACTCTGATGTAACTGTAGAATGCAAGACGAATTTTACTGACGATACTGCACTGAAAGTATTCCAGGTTACACCTGATTCTGATTTGCTCAATAATATTAAGGAAAGCGATCCTACAGGATATGATATTCTTCGTAAGAGCCTTTCTTACACATACAATATCTCAATGATAAAGAACGGCGAAGAAACTCAGCCACAAGAAGAGGTTACCGTATATATTCCAATTCCTGAAGAACTGAAGACGTTCAGCGTTCGAGGTGAAGTGAAAATATATCGAATGGAAGAAGACGGAACTCTGACTGACATGAATGCAAAAGTTGAGGGTGAGTATCTGGTATTTAATACAACACATTTCAGTTTGTATTCAATAGTTGGTGTAGGTGCATCAGATGGTGTAATCTCAGATATGCTTGACTATACATTTGAAACACATGAAGATGGTACAGCGACACTCATTAAATACAACGGTACAGATACTGAAATTGCTATACCAAATATGTATGATGGTTATGTAGTTACAGCTATAGCGTCTGGCGCATTTGATGATAACAATATAGCTATGGTAGAGATACCTGATAGCGTGAGTGAAATAGCTGACGATGTGTTTGAAGACTTAAACTGTACAATAGGTGTTTATGCTGATTCTTATGCATATGAATATGTAGTTGCAAATGAATTGAAGTATGTAGTTGTTGATGCTCTAATGGACACACTGTTAGGTGATGTCGATGGTGATGGAAAAGTCAGCATTGTTGATGCAACATGTATTCAGCGTCATCTCGCAGAAATTGAAATTCTCACAGAAGAACAGCTTGTTCGTGCGGATACATACAAAGACTCAAAAATCACTATTTTGGACGCAACCCAAATTCAGCGTTATCTCGCTAATTTTATCGATACGCTATAATCCTTAAAAACTTGACAAATCCAGATATATGTGCTAAACTGTACTACAGTTGAATATAGTAGTAAAAGAGAGTGGGTCTTGACAGACCCGCTCTTTTGTATTGTTTGAGGTGAATTTTATGGCGAGCAATAAGAAAAAAGGCACCGCACAGGCTGTGTGGGAGCTGGTAGAACCTATCGTTGAGAGCTTTTCGTTAAAGCTGTGGGACGTACGCTTTGTAAAAGAAGGTGCCCAGTGGTTTTTGAGAGTTTTCATTGATAAGGAAGAAGGAAAAGTTGATATCACAGACTGCGAAAATGTATCTCGTGCTATTGACAAACCGCTTGATGAGCTCGATCCGATTACGGATAACTACATTTTGGAGGTCAGCTCACCCGGTGTTGAGCGAGAGCTTGTGCTTGATGCTCACTTTGAGCAGTTTATAGGAGCTGATATCATGGTGCGTATGATCCGCCCGATTGAGAATATCGGCAAGGACTTCAAAGGCGTGCTCAAAGCATACGAAAACGGTCTGGTGACTATCACCGATCACAGTGGCGAAAATGAAATCACAATCAACAAAAAAGATGCAGCATACATCAAACTTGATGATTTTGATATATAGATGGTTTCAATTTTTCAATATATAAAAGGGAGAGATTAACAAAAATGGCTAGTAACAAAGAATTATTCGAAGCACTAAGACTCTTAGAAAAAGAAAAGGGCATTCCGGTTGACTACATGATTGCTCAGATCAAGCGAGCTATCGTTTCAGCCTGCAAAAATCTTTACGGTGGCAACGAAAACGTTGACATCAAAATGGATCCTGAAAAGAACGCATTCGCTGTAAAAATCGTCAAGACTGTTGTAGAAGAAGTTGAAGACGAAAATTTCGAAATCGCTTTAGAAGATGCAAAGCTCATATCAAAGCGTGCAGCAGTAGGCAAGGAGCTCGGCATTTTGCTCGAGCCTAAGAAGTTCGGCAGAATCGCTGTACAGACAGCTCGTTCAGTCATCCGTCAGGGTATCCGTGACGGTGAGAAAGGTCAGATGCTTGTAGAATTCCAGTCAAAACAGCAGGAAATCGCTACAGCTACAGTTGAGCGTGTTGACCCGGTATCTGGTAACGCTACTATCCGTTTCGGCAAAGCTGAGACAGTACTTCCAAAGAGTGAGCAAATCGGCGACGAAATACTCAGAGAAGGCGACACAATCAAAGTTTACGTTGCAGGTGTTAAGGAGGGTGATCGTGGTCCACGTGCTATTATCTCTCGTACACATCCTGATTTTGTAAAAAGATTATTTGAAAAAGAAGTGCCTGAGATTTTTGACGGTATCGTTGAGATCAAGTCCGTATCCCGTGAGGCTGGTTCACGTACTAAGATGGCAGTATATTCCGATGACGGTGAAGTCGATGCAGTAGGTGCTTGTATTGGTACACGAGGTGCTCGAGTCAACGCTATCGTCGATGAGCTTAAAGGCGAGAAAATCGATATCGTGCTCTACAGCGACGACCCTGTACAGTATGTTGCAGCAGCTTTATCTCCAGCAACTGTAGTAGGTGTTGAAGTTATCGACGCTGAAGCAAAGTCATGCAAGGCAACTGTTCCTGACGGACAGCTCTCTCTTGCTATCGGCAACAAAGGTCAGAACGTTCGTCTTGCAGCAAAACTCACAGGCTGGAAGATTGATATCCGCCCTGAGTCAGGTTTCTGGGGCGAGGATACACAGGACGAATCAGAGGCTTAATTTATATTTACTATAGAAAAGGAGAAAACTATGGCAGAAAGGAAAGTTCCACTACGCAAATGCACAGGTTGCGGTCAGATGAAAGAAAAGCGTGAACTGGTGCGTGTTGTCAGATCAAAAGAAGGCGAAGTATCGCTTGATTTAGTCGGCAAAAAGCCCGGCAGAGGCGCTTACATCTGCAGAGATAAAAACTGCTTAAAACTTGCCAGAAAAGCAAAGCGTATCGAACGTGCACTCGACTGTACTATTTCTCCTGAGCTTTATGATATTATGGAAAAGGAGATAGAAAATGACTGACAGACTGTTGTCGAACTTAGGGCTGTGCAGACGTGCAGGAAAACTCACACTCGGCAACGACCCTGTTATTGATTCTATCAATCTGAAAAAAGCCAAGCTCGTTATCGTTGCTTCTGACTGCTCACAAAACACCGCAAAAAAAGTTTTGAGCAGTGCTCACAGAAGCGATGTAAAAGCACATGTTATACCACACACTAAAGACGAGATATCTTCGGCGGTTGGAAAATACACAGCGGTGCTTTCTATAACAGACGAGGGCTTCTCTAAGTCTATAGACAAACTGATTTGTTCATTAAAGGAGGACTAACTCATGGCTATGATGATTAAATATAAAGTCAAAGAGGTTGCAACAGATTTAGATGTTGCATCAAAAGACGTTATCGCAGTGCTTGAGCAGTACTGTAACGTTACAAAGAAAACAATGACATCGCTCGAAGAAAGCGAGCTCGATGTTATCTTTGATTACTACACACAGAAGAACGCAGTTGAGAACTTCGATGCATACTTTGCAGTAAGAGATAAAGCTATCGAAAAAGCAGAGCAGGAAGTTATACAGCGCAAAGAAGAAGAAAAACGCAAGCGTGAAGAAGCTAAAGATAAGCTCAGACCTGAAAGTGCAAAAAAAGCTAACAAGGTACAGCCTGAGCCTAAGAAAGATGCTGCTAAACAGCCTGAAGTTAAAAAGGAAGAAAAGGTTGTTGACCTTAGCAGTGAAATCAAGAGCAGACGCACACAGGGTCGAGTTATCGACACTTCTGCTGTTGAAATCAATGTTGACAGATACAACGAAAAATACGATCGTATGGCATTTGAAAAGGTGAAAAATGAAAACCAGATGTCATCAAAGAAGCAGAAGATAAATCAGCGTTCACAGAGAAACCGCCGTCAGGGCAAGCGTGAGACAGAGGCAGAGCGTCTAAAGCGTATTGAGGCTGAGCGTAAGACAAAGCAGATGACTATCGAAATTCCTGAAGAAATCGCTATTTCAGAGCTTGCACTTCGACTCAAGGCTACTGTTGCAGAAGTTGTTAAGAAAGCGTTTTTGATGGGCACAATGGTTACTCAAAACGACGTAGTAGATTTCGACACAGCATCTCTTATCGCTATGGAATTCCACGCTAAGGTTGAAAAAGAGGTTGTTGTTACTATCGAAGAACGTATCATCGACGATAGCGAAGACGATGATGCAAATCTAGTAGAACGTGCACCTGTAGTAGTTGTTATGGGTCACGTTGACCACGGTAAAACATCACTTCTTGACTGTATCCGTAATGCTCACGTAACAGACACGGAAGCAGGCGGTATCACACAGCACATCGGTGCGTACAGAGTCAACATCAACGACAGAGATATCACATTCCTTGATACTCCTGGTCACGAGGCGTTTACTACAATGCGTGCGCGTGGTGCACAGGCTACAGACATCGCTATCTTAGTAGTAGCTGCTGACGACGGTATTATGCCTCAGACAGTAGAAGCAATAAACCACGCAAAAGCAGCAGGTGTTTCTATCATCGTTGCTATCAATAAAATGGACAAAGTCGGTGCTAACCCTGAGCAGATTAAGCAGCAGCTCACAGAGTACGAGCTCATTCCTGAGGAGTGGGGTGGCGATACACCTATCGTTCCTGTTTCTGCTAAGACTCAGATGGGTATTGACGATCTTTTAGAGATGGTACTGCTCGTTGCTGATATGAAAGAGCTCAAGGCTAACCCTAACCGTGCAGGTAAAGGTATTGTCATCGAAGCTCGTCTTGATAAGGGCAGAGGTCCTATCGCTACTATCCTTGTACAAAACGGTACACTCAGACAGGGTGACACAGTTGTAGCAGGTACTACAGTTGGTCACGTAAGAGTTATGCTCAACGACAAGGGCCAGAAGGTTAAAGTAGCAGGTCCGTCAGTTCCTGTTGAGATTACAGGTCTTTCTGATGTTCCTACGGGTGGCGATATCTTCAACGTTGTTTCTGATGAGCGTCTTGCTCGTGAACTCGTTGAACAGAGAAAGACTCAGCAGAAGGAAGAGCAGTTCAACGCACAGACAAAGGTAACACTCGATAACCTCTTCGACCATATGAAGCAAGGTGAGGTCAAAGAGCTTAAGATCATCGTTAAGGCTGACGTACAGGGTTCAGTAGAAGCTGTAAGACAGTCACTCGAGAAGCTCTCTAACGAAGAAGTCAGAGTCAACATCATTCACGGTGCTGTTGGTGCTGTTAATGAGAGTGACGTAATGCTTGCAAACGCATCTAACGCTATCATCGTAGGCTTCAACGTGCGCCCTGATGCTACAGCACAAGCAAACGCTGAGCGTGACGGTGTTGATATGCGTATGTATCGCATTATTTACGACTGTATCGAAGAAATCGAGTCTGCTATGAAGGGTATGCTTGCTCCAAAAACAAGAGAAGTTATTTTGGGTACTGCAGAAGTAAGAAACATCATTCGTATCAAATCCATCGGTAATATCGCTGGTTCTTACATCAAGAGCGGTAAAATCCAGCGTGGTGCAGGTGTACGAGTGGTACGTGACGGTATTATCATCGCTGACGATACTATCGCTTCACTCCAGCGTTTCAAAGACTCTGTAAAAGAAGTTGCTGAAGGCTACGAGTGCGGTATTGGTCTTGAGAAGTATGCAGATATTAAAGAAGGCGATATCTTCGAAGTATTCACCATCGAAGAGTATCGTGAGGACTAATAGAAGGTTTTATTATGGCTAATCATAGAATAGGACGTACAACCGAGGATATCAAACGTGAGCTCACAGCGATTTTCCGTGAGCTCAAGGACCCTCGTGTTACTGAGGTGTTCTTATCCATTGTACGTGTAGAAGTTACAAATGATCTGTCGTATTGCACTGTATATGTTAGTGCGCTCGAAGGTCTTGACAAAGCAAAAGGTGCGTGCAAGGGGCTAGACAGTGCGTCGGGTTATATCAGACGCGAGCTTGGCCACAGACTAAAGCTTAGACACGTTCCGTCACTTATTTTCACTGCTACCGATTCCATCGAGTACAGTGCTGAAATATCGAGAATTCTGAATTCTCTTGATATTAAGGAGAACGACAATGAGGATGATAACGCTTTCTGAAGCAGCAACACTGCTCCTTGAAAACGACAATTTTCATATTTTAACTCACCGCTATCCTGATGGTGATACCTTGGGTTGTGCGTATGCTTTGTGCTATGCACTTCGCACACTGGGCAAAAACGCTAACGTAAAAATGAATGGCAAACTCCCGTCAAAATTCACTTATCTTGCAGAAAACTACTGCGAACAGGACTTCCCTTGTGATTTTGTGGTTTCTGTTGACGTAGCGGCTGATTCGCTTTTGGGGGAGCTCGAACAAGAGTACAAAGACAGAATCGACTTGTGTATTGACCACCATGGTTCAAATTCGCTCAAAGCGGACAACACGTTAGTCGATGCTACTTGTGCTGCTGCGTGCGAGATTATCTATGTTCTTATAAAATCAATGAAAGTTGAGATGACCGTAGATATTGCAAACGCTATTTACACCGGTATTTCTACTGATACAGGATGTTTTTGCTATACAAACACAACCGCACAGACTCACCGTATCGCTGCTGATGTCATCAGTTTGGGCTGTGATTTTCAGATGATAAACAGAATAAACTTCGAGACAAAAACCAGAGCAAAGCTCAAAATGGAGCGTATGGTCTATGATACAATGGAGTTTTACTGTGGCGGAAAATGTGCTATTATTTACACCACTCTTGCTATGCAAAAAGCACTGGGTGCAGGCGATGACGAGATGGAAGGGTTAGCTTCCATTCCACGACAAATTGAAGGTGTAAAAATGGGTATCACTATGCGTGAGAAAGAAGACGGTACATTCAAGGTATCTGTCAGAACTAACGATGGTATCAATGCATCAGAGTTTTGTGCACGTTTCGGTGGTGGTGGTCATATGGCTGCTTCAGGTTGCTCCATAAAGGGCGACTTATCAAGCGTGAAGTATATGCTCATCAAAGCAGCTGAAGAGGTACTATGAACGGTGTTATAGTTATTAACAAAGAAGAAGACTTTACTTCTTTTGATGTGGTAGCTGTCGTAAGGCGGACTTTACATACAAAGAAGGTCGGCCATTGTGGCACACTCGACCCGAATGCAACGGGAGTGCTACCTGTTTTGGTCGGCAACGCAACTAAAGCACAGGATATTATTGTAAACCACGACAAAAGCTACGTTGCTACGTTCAAGCTCGGACTTACTTCCGACACCCTTGATATATGGGGAGAAGTCGCAGAAGAAAATGGTCCTGACATAAAAAAAGAAGAGCTCGAAAAAGCTCTCAAGAATTTTGTCGGAGATATTTTGCAAGTGCCACCGATGTACTCAGCAGTGCAAAAGGACGGAGTCAGACTCTACGAGCTTGCCAGACAAGGTATCGAAGTAGAGCGAGAAGCACGTCCTGTCACGATATATTCGTTAGAGCTTAATGATTTTGACGAAAAAGCCCAGTGCGGTACACTCACGGTTTCTTGTTCAAAGGGCACATATATCCGTACACTGATTTCAGACATAGCAAAAAGCCTTGGCACAAACGGTATTATGACAAGTTTAGTTCGTACATCAGCGTGTGGCTTTACACTTTCACAGGCGATAACGCTTTCTGAGCTCAAAGAGCTTGCACAAAACGGCGAAGTTGAAAATCACCTACTCAGCTTAGAAAGCCTTTTTGAAAGCTACAGTGAGCTTTTTGTGTCAGAAAAGCAAACTGTTCGTTTTAGAAACGGAAATCCGCTTGATATAGAGCGCACAGAACTCAAAGATATCAAACCTGCTGATGGTACTGTGTACAGAGTCAAAAGTGGAGAGGGCGAGTTTTTGGCTCTCGGCGTTGTTGATTTAGAAAAAGGTGTACTGAAAATCTACAAGCATTTCGGAAAATAAACAGATAGAAAAAAGCTCCCTATGAAAGGGAGCTTTTCTTTATGCTTATTTAATTTCTTCGACCTTTTCTGATGTGATGAATTTCACACTGCGCTCTACAGAGTCTTTTGAGTTTTTCCAGTCACCGCCGGCGTTTCTGTAGTCAAACATGGTAGTAAAGTGAGTGACATCGTCATACAAGGTATCAAGATAGTTTTTGACAAGTGTGTTTGTAACTTCACAAAAAGCTTTCATATCTTTTGCTTTGATACCGCCCTTTGAGATAGCACCGCGGTGGAGTAGCTCGTAGTGATTAAGACATAGGAACTCTTGATTTTTGAGCATTTCTCTAAAATCAGGGTCTGTTGCAAACTGTGCATAAACTGTCTGTAACAGATGATTTATATCATAGTCGATTCTATCACACACATAGCATGATGATCTTGAGTTCTTTATAGCTTCAAGCTGAACCTTGCTCGGTTTTGCACTGTCCGATTTTGGGAGCATATTATCTTTGATATATAGAAGACGAGTCTGCATCAAAAGAGCATTTGAGAGCTTCGGGCCACTGCTCAGCATCATCTCGTAGTGATGGTGACAAAAGCCCTTTTCGTTTGTAATGACACGGATGTTGGGTGCCATCATTGCAGCACCGGTGATGTATTCGACGTATTGTTTTTCGACGAGTTCATACATTCTGCATATAGGGCACCCGTTAGTGTCTTTAAAAATATCATTGATAGGAATGGTACAAATAGTTTCTTTCAATGGTATCAACTCCCTTTTTTTAATTATAGCATATTTTTATGCATTGTGGTATAATGTTTTTAGATTTTTACGAAATGGGTTTTACTATGGGTACAGTTTCAATAAAAAATGTATATCCGTTTGATTTAGGGCAGACGCTCGATTGTGGACAGAGCTTTCGATGGTCAAAAAACGCCGATGAGTCTTTTACAGGAGTTGCTTTTTCAAAAGTTGTGACAGTAAGCTATGAGGGTACAACGCTTGATATATCTCATAGTGGTGAGGTGGATGAGAAGCTGTGGCGCAGGTATTTTGATCTTGACCTTGACTATCAGAGCATCAAAGAAAAGCTGTCGAATATGCACCCTGTTTTAGCCCAAGCATCTTCATATGCGGGTGGTATCCGAATTCTTTTCCAAGATCCGTTTGAAGCGCTTATTACCTTTATTATTTCCCAGAATAACAACATCTCTCGCATCAAAGGTATCGTAAAAAGGCTGTGCGAATATTTTGGTGAGCATATAGAGGGTGATTACTATACTTTTCCGACTCCAGAGAGGTTGAGCGCATTGACTGTAGATGATTTAGCACCGATCAAGGCAGGCTTTCGACACAGATACATCATAGACGCTGCACAAAAAGTCGCGTCACTTGAGATAGACCTTGAAAAACTGCGCACATTCCCGTATGAAGAAGCTCAAAAAGAACTGATGAAAATAAAGGGAGTCGGTGTTAAAGTTGCTGACTGTGTACTGCTTTACGGGCTGCACCGACTCGAGTCTTTTCCACTTGATGTATGGATGAAGCGTGCGATGAAGGTGCTGTTTGATGATATGAAGGGTGACGAGTTCGGACAGTTCGGCGGTATAGCACAGCAGTACATTTTCCATTATTCACGACACCACAAGGAGCTTTTTGAAGAAAAATAGAGTTGATACATAATTTTTTACTCAAAGCAAAAACTACTGTTGAGGTGAAATTATGGACGACGAAAAAATGCTCAACAAAATTTCTAAAAATGCCGAGATGGGTGTTATTGGAATTGACGCAGTAAAAGACTATGCAAGTTCTGAAAAGTTTAAAAAGGAACTGCTCAACCAGCGTGAAGAGTACAACAAGATTTACAAAAGTGCTCACAATATGCTAAAAGAATCGGACTGTGATGTATCCCACCCGAGTCCTATGGCAAAGGTTTCTACCGAGATGATGAGTCGAATGAAAACGCTCACTGACCCGACAGATTCAAAAATCGCCGAAATGATGCTTCAGGGCAGTGCGATGGGTGTTGCAAAAGTCATTCGAAACGCAAACGAGTACAGTGGTGACAACGAGCAAATCAGGGATTTAGCCCACAAACTCCGAGAAACCGAAGAATTAAACATCGAAAATATGAAACGTTATCTATAAAGAAGAGATCGCAGTGAAAACTGCGGTCTTTTTTGTTGAAAAAGTATCACTGCTATGATATAGTAACTATATATTGATAAAATACAAAACGTTGTTTTGGAGGGCAAAATGAAGGTGCTTGTTCTTTTACAGATTTTAAGCTTAGTAGTGCTTTTGTTCACATCACTTATAAAAAAGGAGTTTAAGCACAAAGATGTGCTGAGATTTTCATCGACTATGCTGAGCGTTGCACTTGGTCTTATAGTGTTTTTGACAAAGGGAGCTTTTTCTATACTTTCACTTTGTGTGGGTATATTTTCTGTTGTAGCGTTTGCTTTGTACATATTTTCTAAAACTGATAAAGGTAGCGAAGGTATAAGAAACACAGCCTTATTCACAAGCAAAGCTTTGCTTGTTATTTTGCTGTTAGAGATGCTTGTGTTCAACTTCAACTCTTTCCACCTTTGGGGTGGTAGTTACGAGCAGTTTGACCTGTCTTTGAACGATGCCGAATATGTAAACGGTGCAAGTACAAATGTTGCAGACAGTAGCTTTGAAGCAGAATTTTTGAATATCAACAAAGAAATAGGAACTATCCTTTTGAATGTGGATTCAACATCGAGCAAGATTTCTTATGATATCGACTTTGCTGATGAAAGCAACAGCAGTTACTATATCCGTTCAGGACTTGTAAAGGGCGATATTTTCCCTGAGATAGAAGATAGCAAGTATATCATATGTAACTTCTCGGGCGAAGTATCTAAGCTAAAAATCAAATTAAGTGCCCAAGAAGGGCAGACACTGTCGCTTTTATCTGACACGATAACATTCAATGCTGACCATCCCGCAACCTTCTCACTGCTTCGAGTACTTGTGAACTTGCTGTCATCAGTGTTTGTGTTCTTATTCATCAAATCCGTATTTTTGAATAGTAGCATCAAGTCGCAGTATCAGAGTTTCAAAGCTGTTACAGCTCTTACTGTTGTTGTGCTGTTGACATTGATGATGTTTATGACTGTATTAGCGAGTGTCGGTCAGGATATTTTTCACCTCACTTCGGGCAACCAAATGACAAAAGAGCTTGTTGATGCATTCAAAGCCGGCAGAGTGACGCTTGGCACCGTGCCTGGCAATGACCTTATGGCGCTTGAAAACCCATACGACTGGAGTCAGCGTATGGAAAACAACGTAAGCGCACTGTGGGACCATGTACTGTATGAAGGAGAATACTACTCATACTATGGAGTAGCTCCGGTTCTTCTGCTGTTTTTACCATACAACCTCATCACAGGCTACTACTTCCCGAGTATGCTTGCGACTTTTATTTTCTCATCAATAGGTCTTGTATTCTTAGCGCTTACATTTATGAAGCTTGTGAAGCGTTACTTTGATGATATGGTGCTTTCTATGTATCTTGTATCGCTTGTGATGTTGCTTTCTACCTGCGGTATATGGTATTGCTTGTTGCCGTCTAATTTTTACGAAATAGCTCAGAGCTCCGGATTTTGTTTTGTGACACTGGGAGCGTACTTCTTAGTATCTGCAAACGTCTTTGATAAGGGCAAAATAAGCCTTAAAAACATCTGTTTGTCATCTGTATTTTTAGCAACAGCGGTGACTTGTCGTCCGACTACTGCTGTATGGTGCATTGTTTCGCTGCTGTTTATAGCAACAGGTGTTGTGAAAATTCATAAAAATAAAAAGAGCGGTGGTAACACACCATCATATGTAAAATACCTTTTGTGTGCACTCTTACCATTTGCTGTTATTGGTGCTATGCAGATGCTGTATAACTACGTCCGTTTTGATTCGTTCACTGATTTTGGTATTCAATATTCACTCACTATCAACGACTTCCTATCAGCACAGTATCACACCCAGATGGCGGCTATCGGTTTTTATAACTATCTTTTGGCACCACCGGCATTCTCGACAGATTTTCCATATGTTATGACTAACATATCCGACTTGGGTGTAAACGGATACTACTTCACAGCAACGAATAATGGTTTCGGTCTGCTTTTCAGAGCGTTGCCGATGTTTGCATTGTTCTTTGCACCAAAAGCCATAAAGCATATCAAAAAGGAAAACAGACTTATCATATCAATACTGTTTTTGGCAGTAGCGGTGATAGCACCGTTTGTTATTATTTTCTCTATTTGGGAGAGCGGTTACGGTGTACGATATATGGTTGATTTTGCATGGCAGATGCTCATTTGTGCATTTTTTGTTATCTTTATGCTTTATCGTCACACAAAGTATGAAGAAACAAAGCGTATATTCAGATACGCTATGCTTATTATGATGTTTATATGTGTTGTTATGAACTTTGCTCTGACATATTCATATGTGTATATAAACTCCATTCCACAGGTAGCTCATAATATACTTGATAAAATCGCTTGGGACTTTTCAATATTTAATACATAATGTCGCCAAAAAGTGATTGAAAAACGTTTTTTTGTGTGGTATAGTTTCAGTACATCTTTTTAAGGCAGGCTATTTAATGAACAAAAATAAGAAGAAAGCACTTTTGACTGCGCTTATAGTGTCACTCGTCCTGCTTGTTATTGCAGTAGCAAGCACGCTGATTTTTGACTACTATATGGAGTACATACAATTTGATACGCTTGGTATGGTGATAGGTCACATCTTAGGCTTTTTGATGATGTTTTGCATTGTCTACAAATTTGAGAAAAAAGATGATGATGAAAAGCCTACCGACCACAATATTTACTAAAAATAAAAGCTCAGGCTAAATAGCTTGAGCTTTATTTATGTACAAATGAAAGTTTATTTGATTTTTCTTGCTTCGATGTAGTAGCGTTTATCGTGAGCGTGACCCATCGAGAAGGTCTTTCTCGGGAGTGAACCGTCAGCTCTTACAGCAGGAAACAGATCATCTTTGCCCATACCTTCAAAGATAAAGCCCAGGGTGTTTTCCTTCTTACAAAGGTCATACACAACATCTTCTCCGTGAATATAGTCGATTTTTACCTGTGGGTTTTCTTTAAGATACTCGTCGATGAACACCTGCAAGGTGCCTACAGGAAGTTTAGCAGTTGCTTTGACCCCTACTTTTTCGCTACCGTCTTTTGTGACACATTCGTATGTGTGCGTAGGATCACCGTCAGCTACACGGTGAGAAGTGATGAACTTTGTCATAAAGTCGTTTGCATCAACATTGAACAAAACTCTGTAGATAGGCTCAAACTCGATAGATGCATCGTGTATGTTCACGATTTCGACCAGAGCGTAGCGGTTGAGCTCAGTAGGGTTTTGTCTGTAACATTCCTTCGCAGTAGCGAGAGAGTGGTTGCCATCACCAACAGCAAAGAGCATATCGTTGTCACTGCCAGAAAGAAGACTCTCAAGAGCATCTTTGACAGCTTTTATGGTGTCTTTATCTAAGAAGTAGCCCTCTATATGGCCGCCACCCTGCATAAGCTCAAAGTCATATGCAGTAGAAAACTCTGCCTTTTTGTTTTGTAGCGGTTCAATAACCTTTTTGTCCTTATCATCGATAAGAAGCATAACGTGAGGCATTTCAAGTGGTGCGTCTTTGCGGATAGCAACACGTGGTGGGATACGCTCGAGTACGGTTTGTTCAGTTGCACGGATAAGTGCGTTTGAACCTTTATTATAGTCGTAGTCATTAAGGTCTATCACACCGACGATGCCGAGTCGTTTTGTGTTGTTTGACTCACGCTCAACGTAAATCATAGCGTTTTCGTATTCTGTGAACACACCCTCGTCGACGTACTTTTTCATATTCTCGTTGATAGAGTCGATGCGCTCACTGTTATCATCACTGAGATATATCTCAGGAAGTATAATATTCAGTGCAGACGGTGCATCTGCAACAGTATTTTTGACCTTGTCCCAGTATTTTTGTTCAGATGTATACTGGTCACATGCAACAACACTCCATTTTTCAAAACCTGTTTTAGGGAGCAGAATTTTTGCTTCGTTAAAATGATATTTCATAAGTAGCCTCCTGAATTTGCTACAGATAAGGATAGCACAATATTTTGCTTGGTGCAACATTTTTTACATATCGACTCTTGATAAACAGTCCAAAGTAATGTAGAATTGAAAAGGTGATTTTATGAAAAAGTTGATAATGACAGATCTTGACTGCACTTTGCTTCCTATGGATCAAGAGCTGTATATAAAAAGATATTTTACTGAAATTGCAAAGCTTTTTATTGAGCATGGTTATGACGGAAAAGCTATCGCAAAGGCTACTATGCAGGCAAGCTATATGATGCTCAAAAACAATGGTTCTATGACAAATGCACAGGCATTTGAAATCGGGTTCAGAGCTGTTGTGGGGGATAACGCTCAAGAGGCTATCGACCTTTTTGAGCAAGTATATGGCGAGCGATACGACTCGATTAAAGAGACCTCATCAGTCAACCCGTTTGCTAAAGATATCGTAGTACTTATGAGAGAAAAGGCCGAGTACATCGTAGTAGCAACTCAGCCGATGTTTCCCCAAAAAGCGGTACAAAAGCGTTTGTCCTGGACTAATTTGTCAGTTGATATGTTTGACTATGTGACTGTGTATGATAGGAGTACATACTGTAAGCCAAATCCTATGTATTACAAAGAGATTATGGATAAGTTTTCTGCAACACCAGAAAACACAGTGATGATAGGAAACGACGTCAACGAAGACATAATGCCGTGCAAGGAGCTAGGTGTAGATACCTTTCTTGTTATGGATGGGCTTATCAATACCCACAACCACGACATCACAGACATAAAAAAGGGCGACTACCTTGATTTGCTTGAATATTTAAAAACACTATGATAAAAACGCACCGTTTTTGCGGTGCGTTTTTCTTATGCAAAGCGAGTTTTGCTTATTTTGTCGCTGTCATCAGAATAGTTTTCCAAAAAGTCGATTATGTCGCTTGCGTTATCGCTGACAAAAAAGAGGTCAAGGTTATCTTTCCTTAAAAAGTTTTGCTCAACACCGCTTTGTAGAAAGCTTAAAAGTGAGTCATAATATCCGTTTGTGTTGAGTATTGCTATCGGCTTTTTGTGGCGGTCAAGTGAACGTAGTGTCAGTATCTCAAAAAATTCTTCGAACGTTCCTATCCCGCCGGGTGTTACGATGAAAGCATCGCTATTTTCTTCCATAAGCTGCTTTCTTTCACGCATGGTTTGCGTTTTTATCAACTCGTCGCATTTTTCGAAAAGCGCTCCGTCAACGTTGAAAAACTGCGGTGCAATACCTACGATTTTTCCACCGTTTTTATTAACTCCTCGGGCAACAGCTCCCATAAGCCCTTTTGCTCCGCCACCGAACACAAGCGAGTGTGAGCGTGCTGACATAAGCTGACCGAGCTGTTCTCCTGCTGAGATGTAGGAGTTATCTATTTCATTTGAAGCTGCACCGTAAATGCAAATTTTCATAAAAAGCCTCCTTATAGACACATATAGAAGATTTTTTCGATATCATTTGCAGAAAGCTTTACAAAACCGTTGATGATATCTCCCTCACACGCTTTTTGAGCCATCACTTTAAAGTCTTGTTGTTTTATGCCGACCTTTGTGAAAGTATCGTCAAGTCCCAAAGTATTGAAGAAAAAGTCAGACAGCATATCAATAGCTTTGTTTGCAATTTCCATCTTAGGGAGAGTTTTGTCGATATCAAAGACGTTTATACCAAACTGTACGTATTTATGAGCATTTTCTTCACTAAGGCAGTATTTTAAGAATCGTGGTGTAAGGATAGCGAGTCCGAGTCCGTGGGTTATGTCATATATAGCGGAAAGCTCGTGCTCCATAGGGTGACAGCTCCACTCATGCTGCTTTGAGCCTGTTATAAAACCGTTGATAGCCCATGATGAAGTCCACATGAGGTTAGCTCTTGCGTCATAGTCTTGTGGGTGTTCGAGCGCAATCGGTGCGTACTTGATGACGGTTTTCATAAGACCTTCCATAAAGCAGTCTAGCATATACAAATCTTGCTGTGGGGCGAAGTACACTTCCAATATATGACTCATTATGTCCGCACATCCACAAGCTGTCTGGTACTTGCTGACAGAATATGTTAGTGTAGGGTCTAAAAATGAAGCTTTTGGGAGCAGAGGCTTTGCTAAACGACCGATTTTATCTTTTGTATCCATATTGCTGATAACACCGCCACAATTCATCTCAGAGCCTGTAGCAGAGAGAGTGAGCACTGTCAGCACAGGCAGAGCTTTTTCAACAGGAGCCCAGGCTGAGAAAAAGTCCCACGCATCGTGGTCAACACACGCAGCAGCGGCTATCCATTTTGTAGCGTCTAAAGTTGAGCCACCGCCCACAGCAAGCAGCACGTCGATGTTGTGTTCTTTACAAAGCCTTGCACCTTCTCTGACTGAATCTACTCTTGGGTTGGGTTCGATACCTGAAAGCTCAAAAACAGCCATACCTGCGTTTTCAAGTTGACTTAGTACTGTATCGTACAGCCCCATTTTTTTGATAGAACCGCCTCCGTAGCAAAGCAGTACTTTCTTTCCGTAATTTTTGATTTCATCACCTAAGTTATTCACAGCGTCTGTGCCGAAATAAATTTTAGTAGGTACGTTGTAGATAAAGTTATTCATAATATTCTCCTTATTGTTCAAACTGGCTGTTGTATAGTTCTGCGTAGAAACCGCCCTGTGCGAGAAGTTCCTCGTGTGTGCCGATAGAGTCGATGTCACCATCTTTGAGCACTAAAATGACGTCGGCGTTTTTGATGGTTGAGAGCCTGTGTGCAATAACAAAAGATGTTCTGCCCACTGTCAGTTCGTCCATAGCTTTTTGTATGATGCGTTCGGTTCTGGTGTCTACGGAGCTGGTTGCTTCGTCTAAGATAAGCAGCGGAGCGTTTTCTATCATAGCACGAGCTATTGTGAGCTGTTGTTTCTGTCCTGATGAAAGCGAGGTTTTCTCGTTGAGTATGGTGTCGTATCCGTGTGGCAGTGTGCGTATAAAGTGGTGTATGCCCACGGCTTTGCACGCTTTTATCATATCCTCATCAGATGCATCTGCTTTTGAATACTTCAGGTTTTCTTTTACACTTCCCTCAAAAAGCCATGTGTCCTGAAGTACCATACAAAACAGGTCGTGGACATTTTCTCTTTTCAGTGTGCTTATAGGAATATTGTCTATGAGTATATCGCCCTCGTCGGTTTCATAAAAACGCATCAGCAAATTAACAAGAGTTGTTTTGCCTGCACCGGTCGGACCTACTATCGCTACTTTTTGACCAGCCTTTACTTTGAGTGAGAAAATTTTGATGATGGTTTTTTCTTTGTTGTATGAGAACTTGACGTTTTTAAATTCCACGTCGCCTTTAACATCTGTGAGAGTTGCACTCTTATGAGATTCATCGCTGAGTTCCTTGGATTCGAGATATTCAAAAACACGCTCGCTTGCAGCAGTGGTTGACTGCAAAGCAGTGAATCCCTGTGCAATCTGAGAAAGCGGGTTTGTGAAAAGTCTTACATAAAGCATAAAAGCAACGATAACACCAAAGCTGATGTGACCTGAAATAGCGAGCATAGCACCCACTACACATACAGCGACATAGCCTAGGTTTCCAACAAAGTGCATAATAGGTTGCATGAGTCCGGAAAGCGAAGTTGCTTTAAAAGCGCTGTCACGCAGGTGGCGGTTGATTCTGTCAAATTCTTCTTTGCTTTCCTTTTCAGCGTTGAAAGCTTTGACAACGAGATGACCTGAGTATATTTCTTCAACATGACCGTTGATAGCACCCAAGTGACGTTGTTGACGAGCAAAGTGCTTCTGGGAGTGCTTCATAATGATGTTCATCAAAACAAAGCCGAGCATGGAGCACAAAACAGCGGTGAAAGCGAGGATATAGTTTGTGACAAACATCATCAGCAGTGAACCGAAAAGCAGGGTGACCGATGATACCAGCATACCGATGCTTTGGTTTAATGACATACCAATTGTGTCAACGTCGTTAGTGATGCGAGAGAGCAGATCACCGTAGCTTGTTGTGTCAAAAAAGCTCAGCGGCATACGATTTGTTTTCTCAACGATGTCTTTTCGAAGTCGTTTTGAAAGTATTTGTGTAAAGGTTGCCATAATGAAGTGTTGCGAAAATGTCAACACCCAGCTGATAGAGTACAGCACAAGCATAATCACACACAGCCTTGTTACACCGTCTAAATCGATAGTGGTGCTCAGTCCTACTGTGATCAGGTCAGTTATTTTGCTCAGTATTGTTGGCCCTATGATTGATATGACAGTAGCTATCACTGAACATATAACCGCAGTGATTACAAGAACAATATGTTTTTTGCAGTAGCGTATGAGTTTTGAAACAGTTTCTTTAAAATCCTTTGGTTTTTCACCGTGGAAGTTACCTCTGTGAGGTCCGCCCTTTACGGTGATAGGAGGCTTAGAAATATTTGCGCCGACCATGGTTTTCTTTTTTTCAATCATTTCTCAAGCTCCTCCTGTGATAATTGTGACAGGGCAATTTCTTTATATACCTGACAGCTTTTAAGCAGTTCTTTGTGTTTGCCCATACCCACAAGCTCGCCTTCGTTAAGTACTAATATTAGGTCGGCGTCTTTTATAGTACCGATACGCTGAGCGACTATAATATTTGTTGTTCCTGCAGTTTCTTCTTTCAGCGCATTGCGCAGAGCTCTGTCGGTTTTGTAGTCAAGTGCAGAGAAAGAATCGTCAAAAATAAGGATTTCAGGCTCTCTGCACAAAGCTCTGGCTATGCACAGTCGCTGGCGCTGACCACCTGAAACGTTAGTGCCGCCCTGAGCTATATCCGACTCATACTGATGTGGCATTTTTTCGACAAAATCCTTTGCCTGTGCGATTTTTACTGCATTTTTCACATCGTCTTGTGTGTAGATACCTTTTCCGTTTGAGCCAAAAGCAACGTTTGTGTTGATATCTCCTGAAAACAGCACAGCTTTCTGCGGCACATAGCCTATGATGTTGTGCAAATCTTCGAGTTTGTAGTCTTTGACATTTATATTGTCTACGAGCACCTCACCCTCGCTTGCATCAAAAAAGCGGGGAATAAGGTTAATGAGCGTACTTTTGCCACAACCGGTTGAGCCGATGATGGCTACTGTTTCACCTTTTTTTGCTTTGAAAGATATGTTTTTGAGTACATAGTCAGAAGCGTCAGGATACATAAAGCTTACGTTTTTAAACTCGATTTCGCCGACTGCTTTTTTGTCATTAACAGTAAGCTCACCGTCTATGATAGTAGGCTCAGTGTCAATAACTTCGTTGATACGCTTTGCAGCAACTATAGCACGTGGAGCCATAATGAAAATCATATTCAGCACCATAAATGACATAATGACATGCATAGCGTATTGGGAGAAAACTATCATCTCAGAAAATGTAGTTAGCCTTTGAACTCCCACTGATTCACTGATGATAAATGCGCCGACAAAGTATATGATGACGGACATAGCGTTCATTATAGTCATCATCGAAGGACCCATAATAGACATAACTCTGTGAGCTGTAAGATTGTTTTTGGTCAATTCATCGTTTGCTTTTTCAAATTTTTCTTCCTGATAGCTTTCAGCGTTATACGCACGGATAACTCGAAGACCAGTGAGGTTTTCTCTGGATATTCTATTGATATTATCTGTGAGAGTCTGGATACGCTTGAATTTTGGTAGTGCAAAAACATAGCAGATAATGAGCACAAAGCATAGCACAACAACACACATAGCAGTAGTGAGGGTCCATTGCCAGTGTTTGCCTGATATTTTTGTGATAGCCCACACGCTCATAACAGGGGCTTTGATAATAGCCATCATACCAAAAACGATGATGTTCTGTACCTGAGTGATGTCGTTTGTAGAGCGGGTGATGAGGGACGCTGCTGAAAAGCGGTTCATCTGCTCAAGCGAAAACGATTCTACTTTGTCATAGAGCTTTGCTCGCACACACCATGAGTAGTCAGCAGCCACTTTTGCAGAAAGAATAGTGACCAGTATAGCTGTCACAAGGCTGAGCAGTGCACACAACATCATTTTTGCACCTGCTAGCACAATAGCGGATATCTCGCTGTTTGGAGTCTGAGTCAGCACCGTAATCTGCGACATATAATCAGGCATTTTGAGCTCCAGCCACACTTGAGCCAGTATCAAAAGTGCGTTTAAGATGACGTATATGATACTTCGTCTTGAAAAATGTTTTAGTATTTGCCTCACTTTTGATCCTCCTTTAAATTATCTTTGATTTTGTTGAGCAGAGATCTTAAAGTGTTAAGCTCGCTCTCGCTGATACCTCTGACTATTTTTGCTTCGAGCTTTTCACGGTCTGATTTTAAAGCATCGATGAGGTTATCTGCCTTGCTTGTTATGACGATTTTTTTCAGTCTTTTGTCTTCACTCACCGACACACGTTTTATATATCCTTTTTGTTCTAAAGCAGTGAGAACTTTCGACATAGTTGAGCGACGCACCGAAAATTCTTCTTCTAAGTCTTTTTGAAAAACATTGTTGTTACTCTGTGTGTGAAGATACAGAAGAATACACGTGCTTGAACGTGGCACAGACTCATCGTACTTGAAATTAGTGTATTCGTTTTTCATGATTTCACGGTGTATAAGGTTGTTAAGTTCACCTAAAACCCTACCGATATCTTTTTGTGACATACTGCACCTCTTTGTTAGATATGAAACTGTTCGATGTCTAACATTATACTCTTGCGGTGGCACACTGTCAATAAAAACAAATAGCAAAATCACCTGTCTTATTCGAATTTTGTCGAAAAATGTTGAACATTCAACTTTCTTGTGCTATACTGCTTTACAGAAAAACGAGGTGACAATATGGTATATATCCTATATAACCCTATATCAAATTGCGGAAAAGACTTAGAAAAAACTCTTGATAACGTGAGAGAACGTTTCAAAAGCGAAGAAACGGTAGTAGAAAATCTGATAAACTTAGTTGATTTGAGAGCATTTTTTGAAAATCTCGATACCACAGATACAGTAGTACTCTTGGGTGGTGACGGTACCATAAACGTACTGTGCAATAAATTAAGAGGATACAGCTTGAAAAACGATGTCTTTCTTTTCAAAGCAGGTTCAGGAAACGACTTCATGCGTGATGTTTGTAAAGCAGACGAGACTATGGTCAAGCTCAATGAGTATATTGAGAACCTGCCGCTTGTCACAATAAATGGCAAAGAGTACCTGTTTATTAACAACGTAGGTTACGGTATCGACGGAAAAGTCTGCACCGCTGCAGAAGATCTCAGAGCAAAGGGCAAAGAAGAAATCAACTACACTACCCTTGCAATCAAGCTTTTGCTCACATCATACAAGAGTAACAACGCAAAAGTCACAGTAGACTCAGTACAGCACAACTTCAAAAAGGTCTGGATGGCGCCTGTTATGAACGGAAGGTACTACGGTGGCGGCATGATGACTACACCTGATCAAGACAGAAACAGTGATGAACTTTCTTGCTGTGTTGTCCACGATACCAATGCGATACAGACGCTGATGATTTTTCCATCAATATTCAAAGGTGAACACATTAAGTATGAAAAGAAGATAACTGTACTCAAAGGCAAATGCATCGAAGTAGAGTACGATGTGCCACAGGACGTTCAGATAGATGGTGAGATTATCCGTGATGTCACAAAAATCAGCGTAAAGAAATTTAAAGATGCTGAAATTCGTGATGAAAAAACAAGTGAAATTTTTGCATAATATATTATGTATTTATGGAGGGTTCAAAAGTTTGAACCCTCTTATATTCTACTCATATTTTAATCATAATAGACATTTTATGGCTCAGGATTGTTAAAAATTCAACAAAACCCCCAAAATGGTCAATAGTTTATTGACTTTGAACAGCAGTTGGTGTAAAATTTTAAAGCATATATGATAAGGAGGAGTGCCATTATTATGGAAAACTATCTTGTAATTGCAACCTTTGTCGGTGCGATTTTGGCTATTCTTTTTGCTTTGTTTATGGCTAAGAGAGTGCTCAAGTTTGACGAAGGTACAGAAAAAATGAAAAAAATCTCCGCATCTATCCGTGAGGGTGCTAACGCTTACCTCAAGAGACAGTACACTATCGTGTCTATCTTTTTTGGCGGTATGTTTATTATCCTTTGTCTGATGGCTGCATTTTCTATGCTCACCTGGTATGTGCCTTTTGCGTTCATCACAGGTGGTGTGTTCTCAGGTCTTTCAGGCTTTGTAGGCATGAAGATCGCTACAGCGTCAAATGCCAGAACAGCTAACGCTTGTAGATCAGGCCTTAACAAAGGCTTGCGTGTTGCTTTTTCAGCCGGTTCTGTTATGGGCTTTACTGTAGTAGGTTTAGGCCTTTTAGATATCTCTATCTGGTTCTTCCTGCTCAGATTTGTGTTCCACTGTGAAGCTTCTGAAATCACAAGTGCTATGCTTACATTTGGTATGGGTGCTTCATCTATGGCACTTTTCGCTCGTGTAGGCGGCGGTATCTTCACAAAAGCTGCTGACGTAGGTGCTGACCTTGTTGGTAAGGTCGAGGCAGGTATCCCTGAGGACGATCCACGTAACCCTGCTTGTATCGCTGATAACGTAGGCGACAACGTTGGTGACGTAGCAGGTATGGGTGCTGACCTTTATGAGTCTTATGTTGGTTCTGTTATTTCTGCTTCAGCTCTTGGTGTTGCAGCTTTCTCTAACTTGCATGATGCTTCATTCGGTTTCAGAGCTATGGCGGTTCCTATGCTTATTGCGGCAGTTGGTATTTTGTGCTCAATTTTTGGTACATTCTTTGTACGTACAAAGGAAAACGCTGACCAGAAAACTCTGCTCAAATCTCTTTCACGCGGCACTAACCTGTCCGCTGTTTTAATCGCTATTGCAGCGTTCCCACTCATCTATTTTGTACTGGGCAAAAGCAACATCGGTTTCTACTTTGCTATCATAGCAGGTCTTTTAGCAGGTGTGCTCATTGGTCTTTCTACAGAGTACTTTACATCTGATTCATACAAGCCTACTAAGAACCTTGCATCAAAGTCAGAGACAGGCTCTGCAACTATCATCATCGGTGGTTTAGGCTTAGGTATGCTGTCCACAGTACTTCCTATTGTTATCGTTGGTGCTTGTGTACTTGTAGCTTACTTTGTATCACAGGGTAGCCTTACAGAAGCAAACGACGTTACAGCTGGTCTTTATGGTATTGCTTTGGCTGCTGTTGGTATGCTCTCAACTTTAGGTATCACACTCGCTACAGATGCTTACGGTCCTGTTGCTGATAACGCTGGCGGTATTGCTGAAATGTCAGGTCTCGAGCCTGAGGTAAGACAGAGAACTGACGCACTCGATGCTCTTGGTAACACAACTGCTGCTACAGGTAAGGGTTTTGCTATCGGTTCAGCTGCTCTTACAGCGCTTGCACTTGTTGCTTCTTACATTGAGAAGGCACAGGAAGTCGGCTCAAACGTTACTTTTGAGACATTCACAGTTATGGATCCGCTCGTACTTGTTGGTTTGTTCATAGGCGCATGCTTACCGTTTGTATTCGCAGCGCTCACTATGGACGCTGTTGGTCGTGCTGCACAGTCAGTTGTTATCGAAGTAAGACGTCAGTTCAAGAAAATTGCTGGTCTTATCGATGGTAAGGCTGATGCAGACTACGCAAGATGTGTTGACCTTTGTACAAGATCAAGCCTTAAAGAGATGATTCTTCCAACTATCGTTGCTGTTGCAACACCTGTTGTGGTTGGTCTCATTTTAGGCGTAAAGGGCGTTGTTGGTATGCTTGCAGGTGCTACTGTTACAGGTTTCTTGCTCGCTGTATTTATGTCTAACTCAGGCGGTGCTTGGGATAACGCTAAGAAGTACATCGAGTCAGGCGTACACGGAGGTAAGGGATCTGATCAGCACAAGGCTGCTGTTGTTGGTGATACAGTCGGTGATCCGTTCAAGGATACATCAGGCCCAGCTATCAACATTCTTATCAAGCTGCTCTCTATGGTATCTATCGTATTCGCAGCACTTGTTGTAAATTTCAGCATTTTCTAATTATTGATTTTACAAAGTATTTTAGGCGTCGGGGATTTCCCCGACGCTTTTTTGTTTATCAAAATAAATTCAATGATAAAACAAATCGAACAAATTTTCGAATAATTCGCATGAAGAATTAACTATTACCTGCCTGAAACTCTTTTTTCTTGTATTGAACTAACAATTACAGAGTGAGATTTTATTATCCCAACAAGAATTAACAATGACCAAACTGTAAGTCAGGTACTCAAAGTGTAACTGGAAGTAAAGAACGCAGTCTGCTAAAATATAATTGTAAGAAAGATAACTTGCATTTAAAGCTTTTCATATACTTTAGGTAAAATTTTAGTTAGGAGATGATATTGTGCGAATAAATGTAATGGGCGAAAAAGTATCCGACAGGGTAGTGAACATGTATGTAAACGAACTGGTTAAAGCACACCCTGAAAAAAAGATATCCGCAGTGGATATCATAGTCGAGGGCGATTTTTTGAAAATCAAGTGTAAATACGAGAAGCTAGACTGTATTGCCTAAGAAAAAGCCTCCCAAATATGGGAGGCTTTTTGTTTTTTCTTGACTTTTTTGTATATTTTTAATATAATCTACCATAGTAAAGGGGAGTAGGAAGCAGTAATAACTGCGGTAGGGTTCGTCATCTCGTAGAAATACCGGACTTTACCCGAAACTTATTTTGTTTTGAGACGAGACTTTTACTGCGTATGCAGTAGGAGTCTCTTTTTTGTTTGAGGTGAAGTGTATATGATAGTTGTGAATATTTTTCTTTTAATACTCGGTTTTGTTCTGCTGATTAAAGGCGCTGACTTTTTTGTCGATGGTAGTTCGTCAGTTGCAAAGCTACTGAAAGTACCGTCTGTTGTTATCGGACTGACTATTGTTGCTATGGGCACGAGTGCTCCTGAAGCGGCTGTCAGCATTACAGCAGGTGTATCGGGATCGAACGAAATCGCTATCAGCAACGTAGTTGGTTCTAACATTTTCAATATGCTTATGGTTGTTGGTGTGTGTGCTCTGATAAAACCGTTTGATTTGGACAAGACCATATTAAAACGCGATTTTCCTATAAATATAGTTTGCAGTGCGATAGTTTTAGGTATGATTATTTTCGGCAGCGCACTCTCAAGATTCGATGGTATAGCTTTGCTGGTACTTATGGGTGGGTATTTGACTTTTCTTGTTGTGTCAGCTCTCAAAAATCGCGAAGATAGCACTGATGACATAAAGTCGCTCTCACCGCTTTTAAGTATAATTTACATTGTACTGGGACTTGTTGCGATAATATACGGTGGCGACTTGGTTGTTGACAATGCTACTGTTATTGCTAAGGCCATGGGCTGGAGCGAAACTTTCATAGGCCTTACTATCATTGCTATAGGTACGAGCCTTCCTGAGCTTGTCACAAGCATAGTAGCATCAAGAAAGGGCGAGAACAGCCTTGCTCTTGGAAACGTAGTGGGCTCAAATATTTTTAACCTGATGTTTATATTAGGCTTGTCCTCTTCTATTTCGTCGATACCAGTTGATTCTCGTGCTATTGCTAATGGGGCATTGCTTCTTGTTATGACAGTGCTAGTGTACATTATGTGTGTAACAAGAAAAAAAGTCGGCAGAGTATCAGGCGCATTGATGGTTAGCTTATATGCCATTTACACCGCGTATCTGTTGTATGTAGGATAAAGAGATAAAAAAACGACCTGTCATTTGACAGGTCGTTTTTTTGTAGCTTATAAAGCTTATTTTGTTTTGTATGTACCGATTTTGAAACCGTCGTCTAATTCAACGAGATGTCTCTGGATATATGTAGCATCAGTAACAGCTACACCGCCAACACCGTCAACGTCAGCAGCAACTTCGTCGAACTTCTCGTTATCAAGCTCAGCAGCATATCGTTGGATAGCAGTTGCGTCCATGATAGTGATTTTATCGTTCATATCAGAGTCGCCGATCATATATTCCTCAGGTTCAACACCTGTGCAGATGTTGTCAGCCTTGTCAAGTACAAAGTAATCGTACTGAACATTGTTGTCAGGTCTGTACTGCTCTGAACCATAGGTGTGTGTATCCTGTGACATATTAGAGTCATAGTGGTTAGCTTTATCGTACTTAACAACGATCTGGTGAGAGCCCTTAGTGAGGTTTAAGAGCAGGTGTGTGCTTGTCTGGAAATCGTAGTTCACAACAGGGAATACAAGCGCACCTACGTCTTTTCCGTCAACAAATACTGAACGGATAGCACAGTTCGAGCATGATGTCGGGTCATTTGAGCTGTAGTCGTTGTAGCAAGCGAAGAACAGGTACTGACCGGCGTCTTCGATGTCCACATTGATTGTGAGAGCTCTTTCAACATTAGCGCTGAAGACATCAGTAACTACTGACTTGCCGCTTGCTGTTGTTTTAGAAAGGTTTGTGAGTGTGCAGTTTTCAGCCTCTATCTTAATGCGGTCAGGGCTGACAACAACAGGTCTTGAAAGTTCACTCCATACACCGTCTCTTGAAATAGCGATTACTGAGTAAGCGCCATAAACGCTAGGGTCGATATTGTATGAGTTTGTAGCACAGTCAACGTACTTTGAGCCTGTCCATACTTTGTATGTGCAGCCTGCCTGAGCGTTCCACTTGAGAGTGTTGCCTGAAAGTGTAGCAACAGGCATTTTTGGAGAGATAACGTGGTTTTTCACGTCGTTTAAGTTGACTGTTTCGTCTGTGTATTCTTCGTTGCTTTCTTTAACAACGATGTCGATTTTGTAGTCGCCAGAAGCTCCGAATGGCAGTGTGTAAGAAGTGCCTACGTTTTCACCGTTGACTGTGATAGAAACGATCTCACTACCCTTACCCTCGAGTGAGAAGTCAATAGTAGCGTCGCAGTATGTGTAGTTATCTAAGTAGAATGGACCCTCCATCCACTGAGGTACATATGGCTCGAATGTGATACCGTCAGTATCATAAATCATACCAAAGAGAACCTTGTAGTAGCCTGAAAGAGTAGCAGCGATAGACCATAGCTGGTGGTTTACGTGGATGCCTTCACCTGTTGTAAAGTCAACAACCTCTTTGTTTACAAGAGAAGTAGCGGCAGCAGTGATACAAGAGTTCCAGATTTCTTCAGATAACTCATCATGACCGTGCTGTGCACCGGCAAGCATGAGCTGTGCTTCCCAACCCGGCCATACGCCACGGTTGTGGTAAATTCTGTCTTTGTGTTCAAGGTCGCCCTGTTTGCTAGGATAAACAACGTTTGCACCGTATGTTACGAGCGGATAGTTTTCAGCTATTGACTGAAGCTGTTCTTCAGTACCGATTTCAAACCACAATGCATAGCCATTTGCGATACAGTCGATTTTGTATGGAAGCGGAGCGCCCATATAGCTTGGATATTCCCAAGCGGCGTAGCAGCCGAGTTCATCATGCCACAGTCTTGTTGTTACAGCTTCGTACAGTGCGTCGTACTTAGCCTGAAGGTCATCTACATCGTCTTTGCCCAAAATCTCAGCAGTTTTGATCATTCTCTGGAGAACGCCGAGATAAATGAGGTTTACGCTGGCAGCTTTACCCTCTGCAATGTTAGCAAGAGATTCTTCAACCTCGTTGCCCATCCAGTCAGGATATGTCTGGCTTCTCCAGTCAAGACCGCAGGTCTCGCCCTTGATAAGGCCGGATTCCTCGTCGTAAACTGTGTTGTAGTCCTGCTTGATGTTGTCAAGACAGATATCATAGAAGTATTCGAGAACTGACTCATCGCCTGTTGAAAGATAGATTTCCCATACTGAGAGGTATGTGATGATTTTGTCAGTTGATACAGGGTAAGAACCACCTGTACCTGTGTCTTCTTCAAATACCTTGAAACCGTTGAAGTGAACAACTTTTTCTTTTGCACAGTTCAGAGAGATTTCAGGATAGATAGCAGCGAGTGAGAACTCACATGCCATCGCTGTATCTCTTGTCCAAACCTTTCTCCAGGTTTCACCTGTGTAGAAAGCAGTGCCGAACTCTGATTCGAACTTGTTGATTACTGTTTCTTCCATAGAGAGGTTGTACACAGCCTCAGCTAAAGGAGTGTTAGGAGCTCTGAAAACAGGCATATCAGATGTATTTTTTGTCTGATTCCATGTTTTATCTGTGCCTGATGTGTTAGATGTTATAGATGTAGATGAGTTTGCTTTCGCTGTACCCTTTGTATCAACCACTTTGTCAGGATAGAGTGTGTAGTCATAGTTGTACACATAGTCAAGGTCAGCATTGAACTGTGAGCTCAAGTAGAAAGCAGGGAAGTGAGTAGCCTGTACATAGCCATCCTGAGCTTCAGTGTTGAGAGAAAGAAGTGATGAGCCATAGCAGTAGATACGGTAGTTGCCTGTAGAAGTATCTACAAACCACTTGCCCATATTATCCTTGTTACCATCTTTTGTAACTGCAACATTGTCTCCTGAAAGGCAGATGTAGTTGCCTGTCATTACATTTTGGATATAGCATACAGGAACCTGTGTTTCGTCGTCAGTCTCAGCAGGAATGAAGTTCCACAGTGTTGCAGAGTATGAATAGTCTGCGTCAGATGTGCTGATATAAGCGAGCTTGCCATCTTTTTCGCACAGCACCTGGTCAGCGTGGTCGCCCCATGCACTTGAGATAGTGATGTTTTGCTGAACATCATCAAACTGATAAAGGTTCTTTGAGTCGCCTCTGAGTACAGTAGCGTGGAAAGCACCTGTCATAGTGCTGACTTCAAAGAGTACCTGACTTTCTTCAGCGAGGGTAATTTTTGCGTTGTCACCAGCTGGAACTGCCCAAGACCAGTCTTCTACTGCCATCTTGTACTCGTGAGTACCAGCAGGGAGTGTGACTGTCTGGTAGAAGCAGTTGTTGCCCATAGCTGTCATCTTAGGTTCAGCAGCTTCCCAATCGTTGAAAGTGCCTCGTACAAAAACATCACCGCTAGGAGCTTTAACGATAGTAGCGCTCTGAGTGTAAGCAGTAGGATTCATAGTGAACTGCACCAAAGCCGGCTCAGAAAGATTCAAAGTAGCGTCCTGAGAAGGTACAGACCATGACCAGTCTTCAACTGCCATTTTGTACGTATAAGTACCGGCATCAAGTGAAATAGTGATGGAATAAGAGCCGTTGCCGTTGTCAGTTAAGATGTAGTTACTGTCAGCAGCCCAGCCGTTGAATGAGCCCCTAAGGTAGTAGGTTGTTGCAGCTGATGCCGAAAGCGGCATTATAGCCATTGATACAACCAGCAAGGTCAATACCAGAACAACAGAAACTACTTTAGCGAGCAAAGGTTTTGTTTTTCTCATGTGTTTACCTCCGTATAATTAGTTACAATCATTATACAGAATTTCTCTACAATTTGCAATAGATTTTGGAAATTTGACGGGGAACTTTTTGATAATTTACACAAAAAATGCCACCTTATTTAAGGCGGCGTTTGCAAAGCTATACAGGTTGTGGTGCGTGTGTGTTGTTATCACAATTTGTAGTGATTATAAAAATAATGGAAGTTTATGTAAAAAGCGGACATCAAAAGATGCCCGCTTTTAATATACAATATAAGGTTTTATTTAGCTTCTTCGAACTTCTGATTCTTTGTGAGTGCTTTGATAACAAAGAGTGTAGCAACTGTAAGTACAGCACCGATTGGAAGTACGATGTACCATGACTGTACAAAACCTGCTAAGATATAACAAACAAATGAGATGCCTGCAACAGTCAAAGCGTAAGGAATCTGAGTTGATACGTGGTTTAAGTGGTCACACTGAGCACCTGCTGATGACATGATAGTTGTATCAGAAATAGGTGAGCAGTGGTCGCCACATACAGCACCTGCAAGACATGCAGACATAGAGATGATCATCAGTGGGTTTGATGGGTCTGCAGCGAAGAGGTATGTAACGATAGGAATGAGAATACCGAAAGTACCCCATGATGTACCTGTAGCAAAAGCAAGCACACATGCTACTAAGAAGATGATAGCAGGTAAGAAGTTCTGCAGTGCAGGAGCAGCGTTTGCCATAAGATCACCTACATAGTACTTAGCCCCCAAGAGGCCTGTCATGTTCTTTAAAGCTGTAGCAAATGTAAGGATGAGGATAGCAGGAACCATCGCAAAGAAACCCTTTGGAATAGCGTCCATAGCTTCTTTAAAGTTGATAACGCCTCTGCAAATGAGGTAAGCGATAGAAACAACAAGAGCAATGAGGCCGCCCCATGGAAGACCAACAGTTGCGTCTGTGTTAGCAAATGCATCAACAAATGATGCACCGTCCAAGATACCACCGTTGTAGATAAGAGCAAATACGCAGATAGCGATGAGAATAACTACAGGGAAGATAAGGTCAATTACTTTGCCCTTAGGGTTAGCGTCAACATCTTCACCTTCCTGTTTTTCACCGCTGAAGAGGTCTCCGTACTCACGAGCACGGTATTCGTGCATAGCCATCTTTCCGTAGTCAAAGCCCATGCATACGATAGCGATGATGAATACAAATGTTAAAAGTGAATAGAAGTTGTAAGGGATAGCTGTGATGAACAGGTCAAGACCTTTTCCATCTTCAGCATAAGATGCAACAGCAGCAGCCCAAGACGAAATAGGAGCTATCATACAAACTGGTGCTGCAGTAGCGTCGATGATGTATGCAAGTTTTGAACGAGAAATCTTGTGAGCATCAGTCACAGGACGCATAACAGAACCAACTGTGAGGCAGTTGAAATAGTCGTCGATAAAGATGAGCACACCTAAAACAAAAGTAGAGAGCAGTGCACCGATCTTAGTTTTGATGTGTGTAGCAGCCCACTTGCCAAATGCAGCAGAACCGCCTGCCTTGTTGACAAGAGCAACGAGCACGCCGAGCTCTACAAGGAAAACAAAGATACCTGCAGTATCTGAAACAGCACTTATAAGACCATCGTTGATGATTGTGTCCATAGTAGTAAGGAAAGAAAATTTTGAGTAGATCAGACCGCCTGTTACGATACCGATGAAAAGTGAAGAATAAACTTCCTTAGTGATGAGTGCAAGTCCGATAGCAATAACCGGTGGGAGCAGTGCCCACAGTGTGCCCTGAACCTGACCTTCGCCTGCGCAAGTTTCGCACGCAGCATCCTCAACTAAACCTGTGCCTGAGCAGTCCATACATGAAACTGTACCTAGATATCCGCCTGATAGGGCAGCGTAGACGAGCAAGCCTACAATAACGACAGCAGCAATAGCGAGGACGATCTTGTTAGTTTTTGACATTTTTATGTCCCCCTTAATTTTTATAAAAACAAAAACCGTGGCAAAAGTGCCACGGTCAAACTCTCAACCAAAATAGCACTCCACCAATTACTGGTGACAGTATAATACATATTCTGTATTACACCAGCTTGAATTGCTCGGAAATCAAAACAAGCTTCGGCGGTGATTCCTTTCATACACGCTAAATTCTCCGTGCATTGTGTGTACTACTGATAAGCACCGCGCCTCTATTTTTGTTTATGTAAAGATTATAGCAAAAATCGAGTATTCGTCAACCTTTTCGACAAAATTTTTGCTATATATAAGCATAAAAATAAAAAAGCCCTCCGAAAAGGAAGGCTTTTGTACTTTTTTGTATGTTATTTTACTGCTTTCAGATTTTTTTGTAGTTTTGCCACTGTTGTATGATATCGTTTATCTGTGTGTTGAGCTTTTCGATTTCCTTGTTAGGGATACCATCGAGCTCTTTTACGACAGAAGTGAGTTTACGTGTGCTTTCAATCAGATTGTGGTACAGCACGTTGCTTTTTGATGAGTGTTCAAAAGATTTGCGCTCAATACGTATGCCTTGAGTTACATGTGTCAGCTCACCTGTTTTAAGGTCAAATTCTGTACCGCTGAAAGGAGCGAAGGCATCGTAGCCTAGGTCTTTTAGAGCATCTGTGAAGCTGTCGGCAGCGTTTTCGTCACCGTGGTTGACAAACACTTTTGCAGGCTTTTCTTTAAAACCGCCGAGCCAATTTATCAGACCGTTTTTATCTGCGTGGCCGCTGACACCTTGGAGCGTACAGATTTCAGCATTTACTGCTATTTCATCGCCGAAAAGTCTCACCGACTTTGCACCGTCGTGAATAAGTCTGCCCAGTGTTCCGTTAGCCTGATAACCAACGAAAAGTATGGTGCATTCTTTACGCCACAAATTGTATTTAAGATGGTGACATACTCGACCTGCTTCGCACATACCACTTGCTGATATAATAACCTTCGGTGTACTGTCTGAGTTGAGTTTCATAGAATCAGTCGTCGAAATGTACGTGTGTAGGTTCGAAAAAACAATCGGGTTATCACCGCTTTTCATAACAGAGAGTATCTCATCATCAAGACATTCCATATCGCATTGCTGATAGATGCTCGTAGCTTCATTTGCAAGAGGTGAGTCAACATAGACAGGGAAGTCGCCGATCTCGTTCTCGATCATCTTAGAATTTTTGATTTCTCTGATGAAGTAAAGCATCTCTTGAGTCCTACCGACTGCAAAAGATGGGATAATGAGGTTGCCTTTTCTTTTTAGTGTACGACGTATGTGTTCTGCAAGTATTTTTATAGTGTCAGTCCGTTTTTCTTCATGAAGTCTGTCGCCATAGGTGGACTCAATCACAACATAGTCGGCATTATCGACTGTGCTCGGATCTTTGATGATAGGTTGGTTTGTGTTGCCGACATCACCCGAGAAAACGATTTTTTTAGTAACACCGTCTTCAGTAAGCCACATTTCGATACACGCACTGCCCAGCAGATGTCCGACATCTGTGAAACGCACAGCGAGGTTTTCATTTATTTCTATCGCTTTTGAGTATTCGCATCTTCTGAAATGTTTGCATACCTCTTCGGCATCGCTTAAAGTGTAAAGCGGCTCGAAGAGTATTTTGCCGGCACGCTTACGTTTGCGATTTTTGTACTTTGCTTCGCTTTCTTGAATATGAGCGCAGTCTCTGAGCATTATATTGCACAGGTTTGCTGTTTCATTTGTAGCAAAGACTGTACCTCTAAAACCGTTTTTGTAAAGTAGTGGAAGATGTCCTGAGTGGTCAACGTGTGCGTGAGTCAGAAAAACCATGTCTATCTCATTTTCTGACACTGGCAGAGGAGCATTTTCAAACACATTGAACCCTTGTTCCATACCGTAGTCGACAAGTATCTTGTATTCTCCAACTTCAATATAAGTACAGCTACCGGTTACTTCATGATTAGCACCGATGAACATAATTTTCATAACGGACCTCCTTACAGATATTTAAGTGAGCTGTCACCGATGAATTCACGCAAAAGCGAGTTACTCGGTACCATATTTTTGCTAAGAGGGTCAGCTTCTTTGATAACATTTGTGAGTGTAACCACCTCATCGGTCTGAGGCAGAGTTTTAAGGCTTTTAAGAAGCAAAGTGCGATAGATGTTTATTTCATACGGAATGATGGTGTCGATAGAGTAGTTGCATCGAGCCATATAAGGTTTGATGAACTTGTCTTCACCGTCGTTTACGCTGTGATACATATTAAATGTATCGAGCGGGTCACGATCCCTGGTTTCTACATCTCGGAGTATTCTTCTGCCGAGTCTTATCACTTTTGAGCGTAACTCACATTTGTTTGTGACAAACTGACTTCTGATACTCACATAAAGTCTTGCACATTCTTCGTCAGGAATGGTAATGACCTGAGGGTTTAAAGCATGTGTGCCCTCAAAAATGATGATTTCGCCCTCTTTGCGTTTGAGTGTCCAACCGGAAAACTCTCTTTTGCATGTGGTGAAGTTGTATCTGGGGATATCAACACTCACTGAGTCCAGAATACACCTGATTTGCATATTGAGATAGTTTTTGTCGAGTCGCTCAGGGGATTCGAGGTCGAGTTTTCCGTCTTTTGCGAGCTTGAACTCGTTATCATCAAGCTCTCTAAAGTAGTTGTCAAGCGAGATGGTATGTGCTTCGTGTCCGAAGGAGTCAAGCAGAGATTCGAGTATCATTGCGGTGGTGGTTTTTCCACTGCCTGAAGGACCGGAAATGAGTACAACAGGGGCGATGTGGGCATTTTGTGCAATACTTTTTGCAACTGTGAGCACTTGGTTATAGTATTCGTTCTCGCAAAACTCGATGAAATTTTTTGCGTTGTTTTTGACTTGATAGTTTATGTCGTCGAGATAGTATTTCATATGAACACCTCATTTTATCTATATTTTATTTTACCACACAGATATGAAAAAATATATACAAAGTGTAAAAAATGCAGTGAAAACTAAAAATTTTCACTGCACACAATATCATAGCGAATCAAATGTTTCACACTCAATGTAACCGCTTTCTATTTTAAATTTTTCTTTACTGTTATCGCCTTTTATTGCCTTAGCTTTAAAAAGCCTGTAGCTTATATCACCATCACGGTACATAGTGTAAAAACCGTAAAAAGCACGAAGTATTTTGTTCGCTTTTTCAAAGCTTGTGCCACTTGTTATAACATAGTCTTTTTCATCAGGACAGTCCCAGTATTCGCCAAATCCCTGCTTTATTGCGTTATCATAAAGAGCAGGAAAATCAGATAAAAGCTCTTTTATCATAGAAGGTAGCAAAGTATGAATTTTTTGCATCAGTGTTTCGTGGGTTTCGTCACTTTCGATATCAAACGATTTTTGCAAAATGATGTCGCCTGTATCAAAGCATTCTTCCATTTTGTGAAAAGTCACACCAAAGTGCTTTACATCATTCAAGATAGCATAGGCTGTCGGCCACGCACCTTTACCGATCGGTAACAAAGATGGATGGATGTTTATCATTTTAAAGTTTTTTAGTATCGGCATACGGTAGTAGTACGCACCGCAAATAAGAGCTTCAACACCGTCGTTTTTGAGCCCTATCAAATCATCCAGCGTAATTTTCTTAAAGGTGATAGGAATAGCGTGTTTTTTTGCAAAATTGGTGATAGAAGTATTAAATTCTGTAATATTATCTACCTTATTTGAAAAGATTTTCACGATCTCACAACCGTTTTCATACAGTGCCTCAATAGCAGGATAGAGCATATCAAATCCGGCATAAGCTATTTTCATACTATCACCTCTTTTTATACTATACCATAACTAGCACTGTATTATCAATCATAGAAATTCAGAAGATATTGACTTTATGAGATGTTTGCGATAAAATGTACCTAGACTATTATTTGGAGGTTGCAACTATGGAACACATCAAGACTATCGAAACTCGTAATCTTTGCGAAAGCGCAAAGAAGGGTGGCTGCGGCGAGTGCCAGACTTCTTGTCAGTCTGCTTGCAAAACAAGCTGCGGTATTGCTAACCAGAAGTGTGAGAGCACAAAGGAAAGCAAGTAATTTATAACGGAAAATGCCGCTCATCTGGGCGGCATTTTTTATAGTATAGAAATTGAGGTGTTTTTTATGATACATCAGTATAAGCTCGGCGGATACAACATCGTGCTTGATATATGCTCAGGCGCTGTACACGTTGTAGATGAGGTCGCTTATGACATCATTTCTGTTTTTGAGAGTATGACTAAAGAAGAAGTCATTTCACAAATGCTTGAAAAGTACAGCGACCGTGATGATATAACAAAAGAAGATATACAAGAATGTTACATGCAAGTGAAGTCGCTCAAAGATAGCTCAAAGCTTTTTGTAGAAGATACCTTTGAAGAAAAAGCAGGAGAGTTAAAGCGCAAGACAGTAGGAGTAGTAAAAGCGCTGTGCTTACACATCGCTCACACTTGCAACCTCAACTGTGCATATTGCTTTGCTTCTCAAGGCAAGTACTGTGGAGACAGAGCACTTATGAGCTTTGAAGTAGGCAAGCGTGCACTCGACTTTCTCGTTGAAAATTCAGGGTCAAGACGCAACTTAGAAGTTGACTTTTTTGGTGGCGAACCGCTGATGAATTTCGACGTTGTGAAAAAGCTTGTACAATATGCCCGATCTATCGAAAAAGAAAAGGGCAAGAACTTTCGTTTTACACTCACTACTAACGGTGTGCTGGTTGATGACGATGTTATCGAGTTTTCAAACAAAGAGATGAGCAACGTTGTGCTCAGCTTAGACGGTCGAAAAGAAGTCCACGACCGATATAGAGTTGACTACAGTGGTAACGGTTCATGGGAAAAAATCGTTCCGAAATTTCAGGAGTTTGTCAAAAAAAGAGGCAACAAAAACTACTATATGCGTGGCACATTCACTCACCACAACCCTGACTTTTTAGAAGACATCAAGACTATGCTTGATTTAGGCTTTACTGAGCTTTCTATGGAGCCTGTTGTGTGTGCTGAAGGTGACGAAGCAGCACTTACATACGATGATTTGCCCATAGTGCTTGATCAGTACGAAAAGCTTTCACAGCTTATGATGAAACGCAGAAAAGAGGGAAACCCTTTCACTTTCTATCACTATATGATTGATTTGCAGGGTGGTCCGTGTATCTACAAGCGTATTTCAGGCTGCGGCTCGGGTACAGAGTATATGGCTGTCACACCTTGGGGTGACTTGTATCCATGTCATCAGTTCGTAGGTGACGACAAGTTTTTGCTCGGCAACATATTCGACGGAGTGAAGAACACCGCTATCGTAGACGAGTTTATGGAATGCAATGTTTATTCAAGAGAAGAGTGTAAGGACTGTTGGGCACGTCTTTACTGTTCAGGCGGATGTGCTGCTAACGCATACCATGCCACAGGTTCAGTCAAAGGTGTGTACAAATACGGATGCGAGCTTTTCAAAAAGCGTATGGAATGTGCGATTATGGCAGAAGTAGACAGACTTTTAGAGGGTTAAGATGAACACACCTATCTGTGATTTTGTAAAAAGCTATTCAAATAAAAATACAGTCAGAGCCCATATGCCGGGCCACAAAGGTGAAAGTATGCTCTCATTTGAGCATCTTGATATCACTGAAATAAAGGGAGCAGACTCTCTTTTTGAAGCGAGCTCTATTATAAAAGAAAGCGAAGACAATGCAAGCGAGCTTTTCGGTGCACACACCTATTACTCTACTGAAGGGTCTTCGCTTTGTATCAGAGCGATGCTGTATCTGACAGCGCTTTATGCAAAAGAGTGTGGCAAAGCACCGCTGATTCTCGCAGGTAGAAATGCACACAAAAGCTTTGTGTCAGCACTAGCCTTGCTTGATTTAGATGTTGAGTGGCTATATAGCAAAGACAGCACATATCTTTTTTGTAACATAGATGCTGTGTCACTTGATGAAAAGCTGTCTTCTATGGTAGTAAAACCCGTAGCAGTTTATATCACAAGTCCTGATTATCTTTCTAATATGGCGGATATAAAAACGCTGTCAGCAGTGTGCAAAAAGCACGAAGTGTTACTGCTTGTCGATAACGCTCATGGTGCGTATCTGAAGTTTTTGAAAGAGTCAGAACATCCGATTGACTTGGGAGCTGTGATGTGTTGTGACAGCGCACATAAGACCTTGCCGGTTTTGACAGGAGGAGCGTATCTGCATATATCAAAAGATGCTAAAAAGCTGTTTTGTTCTAAAGCAAAGTGCGCACTCTCGCTTTTTGCGTCCACCAGCCCATCATATCTGATACTCCAGTCACTCGATATGGCGAACAAGTATATCGCAGACGGATATAGTGAAAAGCTCAGCAAATTCGTAGAGTCAGTTGATAGCATAAAATCAGAGCTTATAAGTAGTGGCTATACACTAGTCGGTGACGAGAAGCTGAAAATTACTGTCAAAACAAAAGACTACGGATATATCGGTATTGACTTTGCGGATGTTTTGCGTACACACAACATCGAATGCGAATTCTGCGACCCTGATTTTGTGGTGCTGATGCTTTCAGCGAACATGAAAGAAGACGAGCTCAAAAAGATAAAGAGTGCATTCTTGAATATAAAAAAACGTGAGTCGATTCAAGACACACCACCAAAGCTCAAAAAACCCGAAAGAGTGATGAGCATACGTGATGCAGTGATGTCCATTTCCAAGATAGTCGATGTTAAGGATAGCGTGGGCAAGGTGATGGGCAACTCGTTGGTATCCTGTCCACCTGCAGTACCTGTTGTTGTAAGTGGTGAGCTGATTGACGAGTCAGCACTTTCTTGTTTTTCCTACTATGGTATAAAATCTTGCGAAATAATAGAAAAATAATCAAAAGCACTGCTTGAAAGCGGTGCTTTTTTCTTGACATGACTGTCTACAAGTGGTAGACTAAATGTGTAAAAAGTCTTATAGGGACGGTGTAATTATGATAGAAACTAAACTCGGAGTTATTGAATCACGTTTTGCGGATTTGATTTGGGAGAACGAGCCGCTTGCAACATCACAGCTCATCAAAATGTGCGAAGCAGAATTTTCATGGAAGCGTACCACAACCTACACAGTGCTCAAGCGTCTTTCCGACAGAGGATTGTTTAAAAACAGCAACGGTGAGGTCACAGCTCTCATTTCGCGCGATGAATTCAACGCTTTGCAAAGCGAGAATTTTGTACAGGAAAACTTCGGCGGATCTCTGCCTGCTTTTCTGACAGCGTTCACTTCAAAAAACAACCTGTCAAAAAAAGATGTTGAACAGATCAAAAAGATGATCAAAGCTTTTGAGGAGAAATAATAATGTCTGCACTTTTCCTGAAAATTCTTAACCTGAGTATCCCTGCATCATTTATGATACTTGCGGTCATTATTTTGCGACTTGTTTTTGCAAAAGCTCCTAAGTGGATACGATACATACTGTGGGGGACTGTTGCACTAAGGCTTATGATACCGTTTTCTTTTGAAAGTAGGATAAGTCTTATTCCAAATGCTCAGAAAATAGACAGTACAAGGGAAGCTTCCACTGCATATATAGTGCCTGCTTCTCAAACATCCGGTGCAACTGAGAGTGTAGCAAACACACTTGATATTGTGACTATCTTGAGCTTTGTATGGATGACAGGTGTCATATTGATGATTTTGTATATGGTCGTAAGTTATGTGAAAGTTCACCTGCTTGTACGCGAAAAAGTGAAGCTTAAAGATAACATTTACATCTGTGACCATATTGACAGTCCGTTTGTGCTCGGCATAATAAAGCCGAAGATTTTTTTGAACTCTGCGATGAATGAAAACGACGCACGCTACATCATCGCACACGAACAGACTCACATAAAGCACAAAGACAACATTTTTAAGCCACTCGGATTTTTGTTGCTTTGTGTGTATTGGTTCAATCCGCTGTGCTATGTCGCATACGCTCTTTTTGTGAAAGATATTGAGCTGTTTTGTGATGAAAGCGTAATAAAAACTCTGAACTCACAGGGCAAAAAAGAGTATTCTACAGTACTGTTTGAGTGCGGTCTTACAACCAAGTCTGTGTCGAAATGTCCGCTCGCTTTTTCTGAGAGCAACTTAAAACAAAGGATAAAAAATGTCTTAAAATACAAAAAGCCACCGCTTGTTATGGTAGTCACATCGGTTGCATTGTGCTCGGTTATTTTGTCGTTGTTTATGGCAAATCCGATTTCAAGCGAAGCAAAAGCGGTGCAAGACACTGCACCAACACAGTCAGTGACTCAAGCACCTACTCAAGCGCCTACTGAGGAGGCTACCAAGGCTCCCACTGAGCCTCCTACAGAAAAACCGACCGAAAAGCCTACTAAGGCTCCTACAGAACCAACACAAGCTTATGTAGAAGCTGTTGAAGAATATACCGAAGAATACTCGGGCTATTCATACGATGACAGCAGCGACAACACAAGCTATGATAGCTCATCAGATCTTGCCGATATTCAGCCGTTTGCGCCATCTCCGCCACAGTCAATCTTTGATTATTATGATTCTGATGATCTTGAGTTGTCACAGAAGATGACTCCTCCCATAACAAATTCTCAGTCAGACGAAATTGCTGTCTGGGGTGAGCAGTAAAAAATAATCAGATTTTTGGGTGATAAATATGAAAAAAACAAGGAACATTTCAAAAAGAATACTGTCAGCACTTTTATGCACTGTGATGTTACTGACAGTTTTTATGTCAGCACCTTTTTCTGTAAGTGCAGCGAGAACACAGGTCACTGACTACGACTTTTTTGTCGATGGTATGTACTTTTCGATATTACCATCATATGGCAATAGTCTGTCGTTAGTCGGCTTTGACAAGGAAACAATCTCACAGGATGTTGTGATACCGTCTGTTGTTGAAGGCTACGAAGTAATAATTATTACACAAAGCCTCTTTGAATGCCTGGAAAATGAAGAAACAACGATAAGAAGCGTTGTTATCCCTGACACTATAACAGAAATAAGCAAAGCGGCGTTCAAAAACTGCAAAAAACTTGTAAGCGTGACTTTGCCGGATACTCTCACAAAAATCGACAAAGAAGCGTTTTTCGGATGCTCTGCGCTTGTGACTATTAATATTCCTGAGAAAGCGACTCTTGAAGATAGCGCTTTTGAGGGATGTTCATCGTTGAAATCAATTTCGATTCCTACTTCTATGCGTACACTTGATCCATATGTTTTCAAAGACTGTACATCTCTTGAGTCGGTTGTTATACCAAAAAAGATAGACATTATACAACCTGGTGTATTCAAAGGTTGCAAAAACCTGAAAACAGTTGAGTTTGAAAATGGATGTGCTGTTTATTGTTTCAGCAGTTCCATATTTGAGGATTGTACAAGTCTTATTGAAATCACTATTCCGAGCACTGTCGAAGAAATTGACAGCAAGGCATTCAAAAACTGTGTCAATCTCAAGACCGTCACTTTTGCTAATGGAAGTTATCTGAACACCATAAGCGAAGAGGCTTTTATGGGTTGCACTTCTCTTGAGTCCATAACATTTCCTGATAAACTCAAAAAAATCGGTGAGAGTGCTTTTTCTGACTGCCACTATCTTTCTAACGTCACTTTGAATGAAAGTATAGAGTATATCGAACCATTCGCATTTTTGAACACTTCATTATTTGATGTTACCATACCTGACGATATCTACTCGCTGGGATACTACTCTTTCGGCTTTTTAGCCGATGAAGAAAATCTCTATAGACTACTTGACTTCACGGTTTACGGTAGCGTAGATACAGTTGCTTATGAATATGCACAGGTTATGGAGTTGCAGTTTTCTTTGCGTGCACCAATCATATCTTCTGTCAAAAACACCACAGATGGGGTAAAAATCAGCTTCAAGCACATTTTGGGTGTAGAAGGAAAATACCGTATATACAAAAAAACCACAGGCACATCATGGAACAAAGTTGCCGATGTAACAGGTACATCATATACGGATAAAGATGTTGTGTCAGGCACAAAGTACACATATACAGTAAAATATATCGGGGATCCCGTACACAGCGCTTATGATAAAAACGGTAAGTCGATTGTACATATGACTGCTCCAAAAGTAAGCAAAATAGAAAACACCGCTGATGGCGCAAAAATAACCTGGAGCAAGGTAGCAGGAGCATCAAGCTACGTCGTTTATATTATCGACAGCGGACAGGTCAAAAAGTACGATACAACAACATCTACCTCCTATACGCACAAAAAAGCACTCAACGCAAAAACCTATACCTACACCGTAGCAGCGTGTGATAGTAGAGGAAAAAACCTCAGCGCTTATAACAAAACAGGCTGGAGTAACAAGTTTGTATCAGCCCCAAAAATCTCATCAGTTTCAAACACTTCAACGGGTCCGAAAATTACTTGGGGTAAAGTGTCAGGAGTCAGCAAGTACAGAGTCTTTGTAAAGAGTGGTTCATCTTGGAAAAAGCTCAAGGATACTACTTCTACATCATATACTCATACTGCAGCTGAATCAGGAAAAACCTATACCTATACTGTCAGATGCCTGTCATCAAGTGGTAAGTCATACCTGAGCGGTTATTATACTGCAGGCACAAAGAATATGTTCCTCTCTATGCCTGTTGTGAGCAAGATTTCAAATACCCAAACAGGTGCAAAAATCACTTTTTCTAAAGTAGCGGGTGCTTCAAAGTACAATATCTATGTAAAAAGCTCATCAGGCTGGAAAAAGCTCGGCGAGACAGCAAAGACTTCATATACCCATACAAGCGCAAAGTCAAACACGACCTACAGCTATAGAGTGCGTGCATATGATAGCACAGGAGCATATATGAGCTCATACAAATCTGCAGGAGATAGCAATAAGTTCATCGCTTCCCCTGTTATCGCATACCTGACATCTACATCAAAAGGTGTGAAGATAGCGTGGGGCAAGGTGGACGGAGCCGCAAAATACAGAGTGTTTGTAAAGAGTGGTTCGAAATGGAAAAAGCTCAAAGACACAACATCGACAAGCTTTGTTGACAAAAGTGCAAAACTCGGCAAAAAATATACTTACACCGTCAGATGTCTTTCATCAAGTGGCAAATCATACACAAGTGGTTATAACTCAAAGGGCGAAACCATACTCTACGATAGATAAATAAGAAAAAGCACTGCCGATTTTGGCAGTGCTTTTTTTATAGCATATCAAAAAGTGTGTACAGGTTTTCGTCTGAGTACTCGATTTCGCTTGAGAAAAGCCGTGCGATGTCAATCTGTGTTTCAAAAGTAAACTCACCTGAAGTTTTGTACATGGCTTCTCCCAAAGCGTACAGAAAAGCATAGGAAAAGGCAGTGAACTTTGCTCTTTTTTGTGCTTCTTGCAGTGTAGGAGCATTTGCAAAATGGCGGTACAAAGTATATGTGGCGAACTGTTCGTACTCGTGCTCTCTGTCAGCCATATGGTTTTTAAAATCGTAGCTATTTTGATGTTCATTATTTTCTTTGAGAATAGTGAGTAGCGTTGTCCAGCTATCATCCATACGCTCAAAAGACAATAGGACATCACACCATCTTGTGATGTCGTACAGTTTAAACGAAGTGTTGCACAGCATAAGCATATCATCGATTCGTTCACTCATATGTTTTTCTCTGTTCTGGAGCGTTTCAAGAGCTTTATCACGAAGAATAATGATTTTATCATCCGTAGTAATTTCACTTTCGCATTGAAGTGTCATCTTTTCTTTTTGTGATAGTATGATGCGACAGGCTTCTTCACAGCAAAGCCCCAGCCCGCTTTCTGTCCTGTCGGGTAATTCATTGTGAAAACGCGGATGCTCCTTGCATATATCGCAGATGTGTTCTTCTCCAAGTGTTGTTATGATGTCGCACAGGTTGTGATTGTTCAAAAACGGACAGCGTTCATCTTCTAATAGTATAAAATGCGCAGTGTCATCAAAGCTGATATGATTTTTAAAACGCTCAGACAAATCGCACTCAACGGTATGATAAAAATGCAGAGTATTCTCGTCGATGCCGATTTCCCACCCGATACAGCAGTTGTGTTTGCAACGTGAAGCGATGCATTTGAAATTTTTATAGTAGTTTGGGTATATATGCATAGTAACCTTCTTTTTTGTGTTTGTGCTCATTGTATCACACATACACCACTATAGCAAAAGAAAATGACAATATTTTGTGAAATAGGGCAATAGGTTTTATCTTGCTTTATCATACAATAAATGATATAATCACTCTGTTAATACAAAAATTGTAGTACTATGTATTTTTATAGTACATCTTGATTGGAGTAAATAACTGATTATGAACAAAAAACAAGTATTTCGTATGATAGCTTTTTTGCTTGTAGTAGTTGTTCTTGTTACAGGGCTCACTACTTTGGCATTACAGCAGCCAGACTTTGCTCAGACAGAAGATCGTTATGACGATTTTAAAAAATTCGAAAAAAACACTGTAGATGTTATCTTCACCGGTACCAGCGGTATCGACAGATACTATATCAGCGCAAAGGGCTTTGAAGACTATGGTGTCACAGCGTATCCACTCACATCTGATGCACAGTCTGCGTGGCTTTCTGTCAATATGATTGAAGAGGCAAAGAGAACTCAGGACTTCAAGCTCGTTGTTATTGATATGCGTCCGTTCACCACGAAGTATAACAAAAAGATTCAGAGCATCGAAGCAGGTGTTCGATATGTCACAGATACTAATTGTCTGTCTTTGAAAAACAGACTGAACGCTATCGGAAAATCACTTCCTAAACTGCAGACTCTTGCACCTGATCACGAGTTTGATAAAAAGTCTTTTTATCTTCCTCTCATTCAGCATCATAGTGCATGGGAGAATATGCAGGAGTTTATCGATGAATATGCATATGCAGACCTAGGCTTTTATATGAGCCCGACCAGAACTGTTGTCACAACAGAGGCTTTTGAAGACAAAACAGGGCAGGTCGATACAAGACAGCCGTTGCACCCTGTTGCTGAAGAGTCTTTGAATGAGCTGCTCGATTATCTCGATACACAGGATTTCGAAGTATTATTTTTGAACACACCACAGGGTAGAAGCGAAGAAGAAATGGCGCTCAACAACTCCTTGTGTGATATTTTGTCAGAGCGTGGATATAAGTATCTTATGTGTGAGATAACAGATGACTATGATATGGAAAAAGATTTCTATAACAGCGGTCACGTTAATTTTTACGGTGCAGAAAAGTTCACTGAGTATTTTGCACAGTATCTGAAAGATAACTATGAGCTCACAGACAGACGTAAAGACGCAAACTGTGAGTACTGGATAGGTCACTACGACTCTATCAAAGATGCGGTAGCTACTTGGGAAAAAGAAGCAAAAGCTGAAGAGTGATATAAAGAGAGGCAGGCTTAAAGCCTGCCTTAAAATTTTTTACCACTGCTCACTCACCGCCCTGCTTCATAACAAGCAAAATGAAACACCCACCCAAAATGGTGGGTGTTTTCTTTTGTGGCAACACTACCACTAATCGATACAATGAACGGAAATTCTCGAGCGTTGCATTTCTATGGGTTAGAAATTTCGGGTTTAGTCAACAAATTCATAGTCAAACGGAGAACTGCTGTGAGCCCAATATTGTTTATTTCTTTCTAATATTTCTCGCATTTTTTCCACAGATCCTTTTAGATCGTCTGCTACTGTCTTGCTACCTTTTACTGTAATAAAATCACATTTGATATTTCTATTGATATCATCCCAAAACGCGCTCCAGTTTTTTCCGTAACCGTCTTGTAATTTCAAGCCATCTTTTATTCTTTCGTGTAGTTCCATTAAATATTTGCAATCTGTTAAATCTATTATTGCTTTTCTCATGTGTTTTACCTCCTTATACAATTTCATAAAATGTATGATAGTGGTCATATGTTACAAAAATCAAACCATCATTTGACCACAGTATACGATGGAGATTCCGTCTACCTTGAGTGTAGTTTATATCAGCTTCGTACCAGACACGACCAACTTTTGTGGGGAGCTTCCGATCGTCATTATCATATATACCCCCACCAAGCATTCTACCAGGAGCAAATTTAGATGGACGATCACCTTGTCTCCAACCTAAAGCTTCGAGTTGCGGATATGAAATATAATAATCCGGCAAGTTGCCATAATGTTTCAGCCAATAATCTGCACCATCAGTACCATTATTTGTAGCGTTGCCTGCTTCAATGGCTTCCATTTCTTCAAGAGTGCATCTGCAACCTATATGCACAGGTGGTTTAATAAGATCAGGATCGTTAAAGGCAAAAATCCTGCTGTGATTATCAGCACAGATAAAACAAGTTTTAATATCTAATACTGCATTCCATATTTTGTATGTAACACTCGGTTGTGTCACAGGAACAAACACGTCATCTCTTGCTTTATTCGTATAATCGTCTGTAAAAACCTCGTTTATATATGTTTTTCTGATATACAATTTATCACCTCCTAATATATATAAGAACAAGTGTCCTCCATATATAGGAGATATTCAAAGAAAAATTGTATAGATTTATGCAACTTTTCACAAACATTAATAATAAGTTTACGAAGATGTGGTCGCAATCTATTTTTGTCTGAATCAAGAATATCAGGGTATCACCCTTTTAGTATATAATATAACGTGTATGCTAAAAAACGCAATAGTCATGATAAAAATTTACAGCAAAAGCAACAGCCTGAAAACTGTTGCTTTTTGTTTTTTATAAGTGCTATAATTATCCAGACAAACTTGAATTTTAGATTTATATAGTGTTAATAAAAGGAGAAGAATTATGGGATTATTTGATTTTTTTAAAAGCAAACCATCACCTAAAGCCGTAAAGGGAAATCCAGTAAATACTGTATCTGTTTCTCCAAAGCCACAGGTGCAAATTGAACAACAACCTCAGGAAGTTCCCTCTTTGCAAAGCAGATTACAAAACTGCACTCCATCAAAAAAGGGGTTGTATCCTCACGAAATCTTGATGCTTGCTTATGCTCATACATATAAAACAAACGGCAATACTTTTCAGGCTTTTTGGACATATAAATATTCTGTTTTAAAACCTCAGAGCGTTTTGGATTCTTTGGTTAACAGAGGGTTTATTAAAGTAGGCGGTGTTAAGGGCTGTTTAGAAAAGTTAAAGGTTTCAGAGATAAAAGATTTGCTAACAAAAGCCAATCAAAAAAACACTGGTAAAAAAGCAGAGTTGATTGAGAGAGTTTTGGATAGTTATAGTAATGAAGTTTTAGAGAATATGTTTACGGTCAGATATTATGAATTGACCAACACAGGTAAAGAGGAACTTGCGGAAAATGAATATGTGCAGTATTTACATCGTCACGATTATCTGAGTGTGTGGGAGATGAATTTTTATTTGCATCATGATAATCCGTCACATTTAGATTATAGGGATATTATTTGGAGAGAGTTCAATAAACAATCAATGGAACACTTCAAAAACTGGGATTTTGGACTATATAGAAACACTCGTCTAAATATGTATAGTTTTCTTGTGGAAGAAACAAAATATAAAAGTGCATTACATCACTTACTTGAGGTTGTCGCTTTCGACTTGAGCGGATTGGGTAACGGAGAAAAGGATTTAATGCAAAATTCTTTTTTAAGGGATAAGCGAGTCGAGTTTAAAATGGTGAATTTTTTCTTTGATGAAGAAGAGGCTGTTATCCCACCTGGAATAATTAATTATATGAAAAAGCTATATGATGTTCTTGGTATGTCTGAAAATGAATTTAGACAGTATGTATATGAGGATTTAGCAACTATAAAAATACATGAACGAGTTTTCTCAAGCGAAGAATGTGCTAATATACTGTTATCTTTGTTAGGTATAGAAGAACGTAAAATAAAGAACAGCAAAAAGGTAGCCGAAACAAGATTAAAGGCAATGTTGTCAGTTTGATTCTGCTCCGTATTTATCAAAGATTAGAGAATTACACTCATTTAGTTTGTTGGTTGTTATTCAAATTGCAGGGTATCGTCTTGACAAATTCCAATTTGTCGAGTAAAAATAAAATCCGGTATTTTAACGATTACCCTATAATTTAACGATAGGTTTATAGAATTTACTGGCATCACCATAAAACTACATGTTTTTACACAACAAAAAAGCGTTGCGGATGAGGGAGAGTATCAATTTACTCCTTCAAACTGCAACGCTTGATTTTATTTTTGGCTTATTCACTTGGCTTTTCGCTAGAAAATAACGATAAAACGACGAAATTTCTACCACTCGATTGTATCAGAAATTCGGGGTCCCCTAAATCTGCGATTTTGGGGAGAGGAGGAGCAACAAAGCGAGTTGAGCGATATTTTATATAAAAAATGTCGCAAACGAGTGAACGTTTGCGACGACGTGGTTGCGGAGGCCGGATTGAGCGACGGTCCGTTTGCGGTGCCCGAAAAATCTTCGGGTGCAAAGCACTAATCCTTGATTTTTCGACCGCTGCACACTCACCACCTCGCTGTATCCGCCACTGGCGGCGCTTCGGTGGTTCGTCCTCCGGGTTGACGCTTTGCGTCTATTCATAACCCGGAGCTCGAAGTACAAGTCGAACTACAAAGGATAAAATAAAAAGGACACCTAAAAAGGTGTCCTTTTTGTTTCATGGTTGCGGAGGCCGGATTTGAACCGACGACCTCCGGGTTATGAGCCCGACGAGCTACCAGGCTGCTCTACTCCGCGATATATGCTTTTGTCAGCCCCATTATATTATCACTAAACTTGAGTTTTGTCAACCCTTGAGCATAACTCCTTTGAAAAATGGTGAAAATACATGGGTGTTATATAACTATTATATTGCAATTTTTGGCTTTTATGCTATAATTATTAGGTATATAAATTTATTTACCAAGGAGTGACGATTATGTGTGAGAAAAAGCCATTTTATATCACTACACCTATTTACTATCCGTCAGGAAATCCACATATAGGACACTGCTATACAACAGTAGCCTGCGATTCTATTGCGAGATATAAGCGAATGCAGGGCTATGACGTTATGTTTTTGACAGGTACTGATGAACACGGTCAGAAAATCGAGGAAAAAGCTAAAGAAAAAGGCATTACTCCAAAGCAGTATGTTGACGAAATCGTTGAGATTTTCAAGAAGCTCTGGGATTATATGAACATCGACTACGATAGATATATCCGTACCACTGACGATTATCACGTTGAGTCTGTACAGAAGATTTTCAAAGCGCTTTATGACAAGGGCTATATCTACAAGGGCGAATACAGCGGTAAGTACTGCACACCTTGCGAGAGCTTCTGGACTGATAGCCAGCTCGTCGATGGCAAATGCCCTGAGTGTGGCAGAGATGTTATAGAGGCGAAGGAAGAGGCGTACTTCTTCAAGATGTCTGATTTTGCCGATAGAATCGAAAAGCTTTTAACAGAAACAGACTTCTTACAGCCTAAAACTCGTGCTGTGGAGCTTGTTAATAATTTTATCAAGCCTGGTCTTGAGGACCTTTGTGTTTCACGTACCAGCTTTACATGGGGTGTGCCTGTAACATTTGATGAGAAGCACGTTGTATATGTTTGGATCGATGCGCTTTCTAACTATATCACAGCTTTGGGTTACGAAAACAACGCTTATTCTGATTTTAATAAATACTGGCCTGCTGATACACATATGGTAGCAAAGGATATCATGCGTTTCCACGCTATTATCTGGCCTGCTATGCTTATGGCACTTGAGCTTCCGTTGCCGAAGCACTTGGCTGTTCACGGTTGGATTACTTTCAACGGTCAGAAGATGAGCAAATCTTTGGGCAACGTGGTAGACCCGTTTGTATTAGGTGAACGTTACGGTGCGGATGCTATCCGTTACCATATTCTGCGTGAGATGGCGCTTGGTGCTGATAGCTCTTTCTCTAACGAGATTATGATAAACCGCATCAACTCAGATTTAGCAAACGGTCTTGGCAACCTTGTATCCCGTACTGTCGCTATGATTGACAAGTACTTTGGCGGTACTTTGCCGATTGAGCGTGAAGCAGGCGAGTTTGATGAGGATTTAATCAGTACAGGCACAGCACTCAAAGCGGTAGTTGATGACTATATCGAAAAGACTCAGATCAACAACGCTCTTGCAGAAATTTTCAAGCTCGTTTCCCGTGCTAACAAGTATATTGACGAAACAACACCGTGGGTACTTGGCAAAGACGAGTTAAAGCGTGCACGCTTGGCAACTGTACTTTACAACCTGCTCGAGAGTATTCGTATTGCATCCACTTTGCTTTCTGCATTTATGCCTACTACTATGCCTAAGGTATATGAGCAGATAGGCGCAAGCGATTATGCTACTTATGAGAACGCTGACAAGTGGGACGTGCTTCCTGTAGAGACAACTGTTTGTCGTGGCGAAGTGCTTTTCCCACGTATTGATGTAGATAAAGAAATCGAAGAGCTCAACGCTATCATTCAGAAAAACGTTGAAAAGGCTCAGGCTGAGGAGCAGAAGAGCGAAAACAAAATTGAAGGTTTAGCTCAAATTGGTATCGATGATTTCTGTAAAGTGGAACTCAGAGTTGCACAGGTCAAAGCGTGCGAAAAAGTCAAGAAGTCGAAGAAACTTCTAAAACTTACATTGCTTGACGGTGAGGGCGAGCGCACAGTTGCTTCAGGTATCGCTAACTTCTACGAGCCTGAAGATATGGTCGGCAAAAAGGTCATCTTGGTTGCTAACTTAAAGCCTGTTACTCTGTGCAAAGTTGAGAGTCACGGTATGATACTGGCTGCTTCATCAGGAGAAGACGTAAAGGTCGTTTTTGTTGATGATTCTGTCGAAGTTGGTAGCCGCATAAGTTAATACAAAGTGGAATGGGGGACGGTTTATCCGTCCCCTTTTTGTATATAGGAGAATATATGAACAATATTTTTGATGCTCACGCACACTATGACGACGATTGGTTTGACGAGGATAGGCACGAGTTGCTCTGTTCGCTGCCACAAAAAGGGGTGAGCACAGTCGTCAACGCTGCAGTAGATTTAAACACTGCAAAAATAGCACAAAGTTTTGCCGAAAAATACGACTATATGTATTTTACTGTCGGCTTGCATCCTGAAAATCTTGAAGATATGCCTTCGGACTATCTCGAAAAAATAGCTGATATGCTCAAGCATAAAAAATGCGTAGCTTTGGGCGAAATCGGTCTTGACTATCACTGGGATATTGAAAAAAGTCTTCAGCACCGTGTTTTTGAAGAACAGCTCAAGCTCTCGAAAGAGCTCGATGTTCCTGTTGTTATCCACGACAGAGAAGCACACGGGGATATTATGGAGTATCTCAGAAAGTATCAGCCAAAGGGGCTACTACACTGCTTTTCAGGTAGTGTTGAGATGCTCAAAGAGATCTTAAAGCTCGGACTCAGCATTTCTTTGGGCGGTACTGTAACGTACAAAAACGCACGTGTGCCTGTCGAAGTAGCTCAGTTTGTGCCGCTTGACAGACTACTGCTTGAGACCGACTCACCGTATCTGTCGCCTGTACCGTTCAGGGGAAAACGCAACGATTCCTCAAACATCATCTATACTGCAACAAAAATTGCCGAGATAAAGGGAATAGAAGTTCAACAGCTCTTGGATATAACAGCAGAAAATGCAAAGAAACTGTATGGCATCGGATGACGAGATGTTGACAGCTCAACATCTTTAATTTATACTTAGTAAGGAAATTTTTATTTAAAGGAGTGTAAAAAATGAACGAAAAGTACAATGCGTTGTTTACACCGTGGAAAATCGGCAACGTCGAAATCAAAAACCGTATAGTAATGTGTCCGATGGGCGGCACATCGCTTTTCGGATGGTTTGAATTGGGCGGTTGTCATTTTGACAAGGAAGCTGCCGGGCTTTTCTTAGAAAGAGCGAAAAACAACGTCGGACTTATTATTCCGGGTATTGCACCACTTAAAGACACTTTTTGGGGCAAGTGGCTGTGGCAGAATGAAAAGATGTTCGAAGAGCTCAAAGAATTTATGGATGAGATACACAAGACAGGTGCAAAGCTGTTTGTTCAGCTCACCGCAGGTATGGGTCGCTCATGGGCCATTACCGAACTTGTAGCTCCTTTACATAAAAACAAATTCACAAGAACGTTGATTAAACCGATAATAGATACATCACACGAGCTAGCATGTCCTTCTCCTCAGCCATCACGTTGGGCTCACGATATAGAATGCCCACAGATGACAGTGGAGCAGATTCACGAGATTATCGAAGCTTTTGCAAAAACAGCAAAGCTTTGTAAAGAAGCCGGTGTAGACGGCGTAGAAGTTCATGCGGTTCACGAAGGTTATCTGCTCGACCAGTTTGCTATCGAGTTTTTCAACAAGCGTACTGATGAATACGGTGGTGACTTTGAGAACCGTTACCGTTTTGCGACAGAGGTCGTAAGTGCTATCAAAGAGGCTTGTGGAAAAGACTATCCTGTTTCACTTCGTTATTCTGTTGAGTCTAAGATGAAAGGCTTTTGCAAAGGTGCGATGCCTGGGGAGGACTATATTGAAGTCGGCAGAAATATGGAAGAGTCAGAAAAAGCTGCAAAATATCTGCAGGATGCAGGCTACGATATGCTCAACGCAGACAATGGTACATATGACAGCTGGTACTGGGCACACCCACCAATGTACATGCCACAAAACTGCAACTTAGACGATGTTGCTCATATCAAAAAGTTTGTTGATATTCCTGTTGTTTGTGCGGGCAGAATGGACCCTGAAATCGGTGCGAAAGCTGTTGAAGATGGAAAAATCGATGGCGTAGGTATCGCTCGTCAGTTCCTTGTTGATCCACAGTGGATCACAAAGCTTATTGAAGACAGGCTGGAAGATATAAAACCATGTATCTGTTGTCACAGCGGATGTTTCAATTTCTCTTCTTCTAAAGGCCACGCAAATACTCAGGACCTTACTGATACAATGGGACTTTCTCGTTGTGCTTTAAATCCTCAGACTATGCAGTCCAAAAAGTACAATGTCAAACCAGCAAATAAATCGAAGAAAATCGCTATTATCGGTGGCGGTATCGGTGGTATGGAGTCGGCTATTCTTTGTGCAAAAAGAGGCCACAAGGTCACTTTGTACGAAAAGTCAGATAAGTTAGGTGGTGTGTTCATTGCTGCCTCAACTCCGTCTTTCAAAGAAAAAGACAGAGATCTTATCGCATGGTATATTAGAGAACTCTCTAAACACCCGATCGATGTAAAAATGAATACAGAAATCACTGATATCAATTCTCTTGATGCTGATGAAATCATCGTAGCAACAGGCGCTAAAGCTAAGAACATTCCTGTAAAGGGTGCAGATAAGGCGATTGAAGCTATCGACTACTTGCTCGATAACGAAAAAGCTGGTGAAAAGGTAGTTGTTATCGGTGGCGGACTCACAGGCTGTGAGATTGCGTACGACCTCTATCTACAGGGCAAAAAGCCTACTATTGTAGAAATGCAGGACGATCTCATTACAACAAAAGGTATCTGTCTTGCTAATACAAGTTACCTGCGTGACTTCTTCACTACAAACAAAGTTCCCGTATATTTAGAAACATCACTTTCTGAAATTACTGACGACGGTGTTGTTGTAAAAGACAAAGACTCAAAAACATTCACGATTGATGCAGATTCTGTTATTTTGTCAGTTGGTTACAACCCGTCGCCAATCGCAAAAAAAGGCAGACATATCCACGTTATCGGAGATGCACAAGAAGTCGGCAACCTCAGAACCGTTATCTGGGGTGCGTGGGATGTATGCATGAAGCTGTAACAGTTTATAAGGAGGGACACTAAAATGATTTTAACTGAAAAACAACAGCAGATTTTAAATGGCGAACAAGGCGATACACTAGCAAAAGTCATGAAGACTCTTGTTATGTACGGCGAAGCCTTTGGCGCAGAAAAAATGATAGACGTAACAGAAAAGCACAACCACCTTGTTACTTCATTCGGTCTTAAAATGATCACTCCTGTGTATGATCTTATGAATAAGCTCATCGATGCAGGAGCTGTATCGCAACAGACATTTTCTGTTGACCCACGTCCACTTGATAAGAACGTTCCTGCAAACTTTTTGCAGAACCTAATTTTTAACAAGTTTATGTACTCAAAGCAGGATTTCTACGAAGACCAGCTCAACAAACTCGGACTTATGAACAAGGATGCTTTCACTTGTGCTTGCTATATGGATGAAGTAGGCAACAAGCCTGAAAAAGGCGATATACTGAGTTGGGCAGAAAGCTCAGCGGTTGTATATGCTAACTCGGTTTTAGGTGCGAGATGTAACCGCAACTCAGGTATCATGGACATTATGGGTTCTATCGCAGGTTGTGTGCCATACTTCGGCCTTTTGACCGACGAGGGCAGAAAAGCATCGTGGATTGTCAAAATCGAAACCACCAAAAAGCCTGAGGCACAGCTTTTGGGTTCTGCTATTGGCATGAAGGTTATGGAAGATGTACCATATGTTATCGGCCTTGATAAATGGATTGGCGATGAGCTCGACGATTCTGCTTGTACATACTTAAAAGACTTTGGTGCGGCTACTGCGTCCAACGGTGCAGTCGGACTTTATCACATTGACAACTTAACACCTGAAGCAAAAGAGATGGGCAAAGACCTCATTTTAGAAAACGCTCAGGAGTACATCATCACTGACGAAGAACTCGAAAGAGTCAAGAACAACTACCCTGTTATGTGGAAAGACAAAAACGCAAAGCCAAAGCTCTGCTTCATGGGCTGTCCTCACATGAGCTTACAGCAGCTCAAAGACTGGACCGATAAGGTAGAGAATGCTCTCAAAGAGTATGGCAATCAGAAAGTAGTTATCCCTACAGTCTTCACAGCAGCTCCGAAGGTGCTCGAAGAGTTCAACAAGACTGAGTATGCAGAGCGTCTCAAGAAAACAGGTGTTATCACATCATATATCTGTCCGCTTATGTATATGAATAATCCACTGTGTGCTAAGATGCCTGTTATCACATCATCTAACAAGCTTAGAACATACACCACATCTCGTTACTATACTGACGACGAGATTTTAGTTGTGATTACAAAAGGAGGTAACTAAAGATGAAAGAATTCAAAGGTAGAGTAGTTACTCCGGGTACATGTACTGCAAAAGCAGTTGTAACAAAGTTGGGTTTTAACACCCTTGCGTCTCTTCAGAAAGCGCTGCAGTTTGGCGACAAAAAGGCGACCTGCAACGATCAGAACAACCCTGATATCTATGGCGAAGAGCTGTGTGGGAACGCACTCGTTCTCCCACAGACTATCGGTTCAACAACGGGTGGTATGGTGCTTTACTGTGCTTGTGCCATGAAACGTCAGCCTGCTTGTATGCTGTTTTCTAACCACATTGACTCACTCGCTGCAGCAGGAGCTATTCTTGCTGATGTGTGGCTCGATGATATCACAATGCCTGTTATCGACAACTTAGGCGACGAGTTCCTCGATTATGTAAAGACAGGTATGCAGATAACAATCAAAGAAGATGGCGTTGTAGTTGTGGAATAAGAAAAAGCCCTTTGATTTTTCAAAGGGCTTTTATTTATAGGTCTGATTTATTTTTCTAGTTTCCAATATTTATTATTGAATCTATTTATCACGAAATAATTATTATCGCTATCGTAGAATACAGTGATTAGACTATACTCTCCTGCTTTATCAGGCATAGTATTGTACTCTTTGGTATCCATATTATATACCATTTTGTATTCGTAAATATTATCTCCGCCGACCGAACTTATTAAAACTTTCAGATCTCCAAGAGATTCCACGAAACGTTCGTCTTCAGTTAGCTGTTTTTCAAACTTATCTAGTTCATCGAAATCTATATTGTTAAGATGGACATCGCAAACATATTCGGCAATCAGTTTATGTTTGTCTAATCTATCAACTGCATAACCGTCCACATTTGCCGCTAAAAAATGATCTGTGTAGTATCCGTCAGGAAAATCATACTGAGTTTGTCCTTCGATATATTCGATATAATCATTTGCATCATCAAAATATTCAAATTCGATATTTGTAGAGAATTTTTCTTCTTGTTGAGGAGATGTTTCGTAAACTGTGGTCTTAGAAGAATTCAAAGGCAAAAAATCTTTATAAACAAGATAAAGAATAGCTCCCGCAATAATAATTATCAGGATTGATACAATTATAGCTATTACGATGACATTTGTCTTCTTTTTTGCATTATTCATAAAGTTCACTCCTTCAAATCTATTATATCCATATCAAATAATGCCGTCAGCACCCCGACCGAAATATTTCGGTCGGTTTTTTGTTTTATATGTTGATGTCAAGTTCGACAGGACAGTGGTCAGAGCCGAAGATATCGCAGTGGATTTTTGCGTCGTTGATTTTATCGTTCAGACGCTCACTGCAAATGAAGTAGTCGATTCTCCATCCCGAGTTTTTTTCTCTTGCATGGAAGCGGTATGACCACCAGGAGTATATCTGCCCTTTATCAGGATACAAGTAGCGGAATGTGTCAGTAAAGCCTGACTCGAGCACAGCACTCATTTTGCCTCGTTCTTCGTCAGTGAAACCGGGGTTTTTGCGGTTTGTTTTCGGGTTTTTAAGGTCGATTTCTTTGTGAGCAACATTCAGGTCACCGCAGTATATGACAGGCTTCTTTTCATCAAGCAACTTGATGTATAAAAGAAAATCGTCTTCCCAGCGCATACGATACTCAAGTCGCTTGAGTCCGTCCTGTGCGTTTGGAGTATATACTGTAACAAAGTAGAAGTCAGGAAACTCGAGCGTGATGACACGTCCTTCGTGGTCGTGCTCCTCTATTCCGATTCCGTAAGCTACTGAAAGCGGCTCAACTTTTGAAAAAATCGCAGTACCTGAATACCCCTTTTTTTCTGCGTAGTTCCAGTAGCCGAAGTACCCTTGTGGTGCAAAGTCTATCTGACCTTGTTGGAGCTTTGTTTCCTGCAAGCAGAAAATGTCTGCGTCAAGAGCGTTGAAGTTATCCATAAAGCCTTTGTTCATAATGGCTCTAAGACCATTTACGTTCCATGATATAAATCTCATATTTACCTCTTATATAAAATGTTCGTTTAGTGCATCGACTATTTTATCAAAATGCATACTGTGACTTGCTTTGACAAGTACTGTGTCACCACTTTTTATGATATCATAGATTTTTTCTATACATTCGTCTACAGTTTCAAAATAGTAGCCTTTTTCTTTTGCACCATCGAAAAGATGCTTAGAAAGCTCGCCCACTGCAACAACAGTGTCGATGCCCTTTTGTGCGATGTACTCGCCTGTTTCAAAGTGGAGAGCACACTCGTTTGTGCCGAGCTCTTTCATATCACCGATGATAGCGACTTTTCTGTTTAAAAACTTTGAGAGAGTATCAATAGATGCCCTAACAGAAGTCGGGTTAGCGTTGTAGCAGTCGTCTATGATAGTTAGAGCTTCTTTTCTTATGATGTTACTGCGTGAGCCGACAGTTTTGTAACTCTCGATACCGCATTTGATTTCATCCAAAGTCATACCCAAATGCTCACCGATAGCAGCAGCACACAACGCATTTGCGACCATATGGCTTTCAACCGATGGGACAGTGGCCTCAACGACACCGTTTTTTAGATACAGCTTGCAGTTGATACCTTTTTGTAAATCGGTGTTTATGATCTCGGCTTTGTACTCGTTATGGTCAGAAAAACCGTAAAAGATGGTTTTTATACCGTTGTGCTCTTTGACTGAATAGAGCTTGTCATCATCACCGCAGAAGAACATCTTTCCGTTACTGCTTAAAAACTCTAGCATTTCTGTCTTTGCTTTGAGCACACCGTCACGGTCGATGAGGTTTTCAAGATGACAGCAACCGATATTAGTGATGACGGATATGTCAGGACGCACGATTTTTGAAAGTCGTGTCATTTCAGTAAAGTCTGAAATACCCATCTCAATGACAGCGATTTCATGTTCTCTTTCAAGTTTGAAGATAGTCAGCGGTACACCGAGCTCGTTGTTGAAATTGCCCTGAGTTTTGTGCACGCAGAACTTCTGTGACAACACAGAAGAGATCATCTCTTTTGTCGATGTTTTGCCCACAGAGCCTGTGATGCCGATGAAAGGTATAGAAAAAAGCGAGCGGTAGTACTCAGCGATTTTTTTGAGTGCAACAAGAGTAGAGTCAACTTGTATGTAGTTGCAGTCAATTTCAGGTTCGTCTTCGCACAAAGCACACACAGCACCGCTTTCAATACATTGAGCAATGAACTTGTGACCGTCAACACGCTCGCCTTTGATAGCAGCAAAGAGAGTGTCGCCTTGCACCTGACGGCTGTCTGTGACGATTGATGTGACTAAAACGTTCTCATCTCCATGTAGCTTTCCGCCACAGCTTTTTGCGATTTCTTTTAGTGTAATAGGTTTCATAATATCACCGTATAAAGCTAGAGCGGTCAGTGACCGCCCAAAAGTTAGTTATATTTTAATAGTGAGAGCTCAACGATTTTTTCGCAAAGCTCAGGGAAATCAATACCGTCAGCTTTTGCTTCCTGTGGGAGCAGGCTGATAGGAGTCATACCAGGCAAAGTGTTAGCCTCCAAGCAGAAGATGTTACCTTTGTCATCTAGCAAAAAGTCGATTCTCGCATAGCTTTCAAGATGAAGCTCAGAAAAAGCGTGGAGCGCTGCATTTTGGAGTTTTTTGGTGGTAGCGTCATCGAGCACAGCAGGACAGATTTCTTCTGTGTTACCTGCCTGATACTTGTTGACATAGTCATAAAAACCTGTTTTTGGGATAATTTCGATGATAGGAAGAGCCTTGTTGCCTAGCACACCGATAGAAAACTCTCTGCCTTTTATGTACTGTTCAACAAGCACCTGACCTTCATATTTGAATGCATCGATCATAGCTTTTTCAAAATCGTCTTTAGTCTGTACGATAGAAACACCGACAGAGCTGCCTGCTGAACAAGGTTTTACAACACATGGAAAATCTACCCAAGATTTGAGTTCTCCGTTTGAAAGAGCATGCTTTTGATACAGCTTTGACATAGGGGTCGGTACATCACCGTGCAAGAACACAGCTTTTGTCACACCTTTGTCCATAGCGATAGCAGAGCCTAAATATCCAGCACCTGTGTATTTGATACCGAGCATATCAAGAGCTGCCTGAAGCTGACCGTTTTCGCCCACACCACCGTGCAAAGCTAAAAAACATATGTCAGCGCTTTTACATATATCAATAACATTTTCGCCAAAGATACAGTCACTCTTATCTTTGCGCATCGCTTTGATTTCTTCTAAATCAGGGATCTGTGTTGATACACCTGTGATAGATTTTGTGAAGTCATAGCCATTTTCAAAAAGTGCGTCTATAGAGTCAAGCTTTTCTTCATATCCCATAAATACGTCGAGCAAAATCACCTTGTGACCTTTGCTCTTGAGTGCAGCAAAAACCTGCTTGCCTGATGTGATGGACACATCACGTTCAGTGCTCAGGCCTCCTGCAAGTACAACTATTTTCATAACAAAAACCTCTTATTCTCCGATGATTTTGATGAGTGCGTGCTTATTTCTTTTACCGTCAAGCTCATAGTAAAAAATCTGTTCCCAAGTGCCAAAATCAAGCTCACCGTTTGTTATAGCACACACTACTTCTCTACCCATAACCGTACGCTTTAAGTGTGCATCTGCGTTGTCTTCAAATCCGTTGTGAGCATACTGGTCGTATGGTTTTTCAGGAGCGAGCTTTTCAAGCCACTTTTCGTAGTCAGAATGAAGTCCGGGCTCGTCGTCATTGATAAAGACCGATGCTGTAATGTTCATCGCATTAACAAGCACTAAGCCTTCTTTGATACCGCTCTCATCGATGGCACGCTGTACATCTCTTGTGATGTTTATAATTTTTCTGCGAGCGGGGATATTAAACCACAGCTCTTTTCTGAAACTTTTCATAGCTACCTCTTAGAATATAATAGAGTCATAGCCCCAGTATTCAACTTCTTCAAACTTAACATACACTCTGTTTGTAGGAATAGAAAGTTCCTCACTTGCAATATCGCACAAAGCTTTTGTGAGCTTTTCGTAGTTTGCTTTAGTTGATTTGCCTAAGAGCTTTACTTCGAAGTATGCAGACTCGTCGTCCTTGTTGCCCTTAAAATACATTCTGCAGTTATCTTCTATTTGTACCATAAGATACGCTTCACTTTTGCCGATAAGGGTGATAGCTTCTCCGAGTTTTGTTTTGATGTTTTCTTCTTGTGTAGCGTTTACAGGTGTTGTAAATCTAGCGTCAATAAATGGCATATTTATACCTCCATAATATATATGGATATATTATAATACTATATGTAAGTTTTATCAAGCAAAAAAGTACCGCTGACCAATCTTTGGTCAGCGGTACTTTTGTCATGGGAGTATAATTTTTGTTGCAGAGGGGATTCTGCAGCTGTTACAGTTATCATGCCGGAGGCGGGAGCATATACTCAAAGCCCAGTGTGTCACTGTCTGTGTGACCATCTGCGTCTTTTACATCTACATATAAAGTGTAGTAGTGATTGTCCTCAAGTTCAGTTGTGAGTGTAAACGAATTGCTTTGTGAGTAATCCTGCTTTTCTACTAATATACCGCTTGATTCTGAGCCGCTTTCGTAAGTCTGATCGTAAAGTGCAAAGCTGTATTCATACGGTGCATTACCGTCGTAAGCAATCGCTTCAAATGTTAGGTAGTGGTCATAAAAGCCTTTGTGGTATATAGAGTAAAGATTGACCCAACCTGTTTCGTATGGTAATACAACAGTATAGTAAATATTTTCACCAGTAGTCACACCAACCGCGTTTGAAACATAATATTCGACCTCATATGTACCGGGTTCTTCAAATGTATGGACAAAGGTGTTGTTCTTTGAGCTCTCTCTGACCAGTTCGCCGTCAATATAGAATTCATACATCAGCTCTCCTGGTCCGCCTGAAGCCACAGCTTCAAAGGTGACAGGTGTGCCTGCTTTTGCTTTGCCTGAGCTGTAGTCAGATACTAGCGCTTCTGCATATACATCGATAAAGCAGTAATCTCCTGCGGGGAATTGGTGGATTATCTCAGCAAGCTTTTGTTGAATATAAGTGGCATCAATTACCGAAACTTTTTCGTCACCATCGACATCTGCAGCATAAAACTGTGTTGGTGTCATTTCTTCGAGCTGTGCAAGATGGCGTTGAATATAAGTTGCGTCTGTGATAGAACATCCGTTGTCATCGTCAATATGACCACGGAAAATCGGAGTTATAACCGCTGAAGCAGAAAGTATCTGTGTCGATAGCAACACTACGATTAAAAGTACTACTGATAAGATTTTTATGCATTTTTTCATGTTAATTCCTCCTTACGTGATTCAGTATATAAGATTGAGAATTCCTTTAGTAATTGATATTGGCCCAGCTTTGAAATAGTAGGGTTCCTTGACTGTTATAAAAAGCGTAAGTGTATATGCCTAGCTTTGTCATATTATAGATCTTGCCCGGATAGTATTCCAACCCGATGATGTTCTGACCTATATGGCTGATAACTGCCTCACGCTCCTTAGTAAATAGTTCGCTATCGCCAAGCATAATGCCGTCAGGGTCAAACACAAAACAGTAGAAGTTTTCTCCAGAGTCTTTAGGTATTAAAGCGCCCAGACCAAATTCTTCAAACTCAAAGTCTATGTCAAAATAACCTTCACACAGGGTATCTCCTTTTTTGTTATAGAATACAAACCTGTGTGTTCCGACTTCTTTGATTAACCCTAAATATAAAGGATCATATCCAAAACACGCTTTATCCTTTTCTTTTTCTACCAATGCGTGATGCTCTTTACTGAAAAGGTCGCTGTCACCTAATTGATTATCAGCAGAATCAAAAATCTTGCAGTAGACCTGGTTATTTATAATGTTTTCGACAGAGCTTTCTCCGTAGCACATATAGCTGGTTATTGGTATCGCTCCAGGAAGTTCATCGTTATAGGTAGGCTCAACTAAATCAGGAAAAGTTGGTCTTGGAATAGTTGGCTCAGGGGTAGTAGGCTTGACTGATGGGGTTATAGTAGGATTCGCTGTTGAATTAACTGTTGGTTTGACTGATGGAGACGTTGTGGGTTTATCAGTTGGTTTTTGTGTAGGAGACTGTGTGCTGTCTTCATGCGGAGCACCACCGTTTGTACCGTTGTCATCATCTGTATTGTCTGTGATGTGGTTTTGTGAAGGGTTAGAATCAGCTTTTTCTGTTGGTTCTATATATGCTGTTTCATTATTACTTTGTGTTTCTTTGATGATACTCTCGTTGCTATTTTGGTTGTCGCTAGAGTAGTCCGTAGGGGAATGTGTTTTCTGTGTAGCTTCTGCTTGACCGTAGTTAAGGTCTATAGGGAGGACGTTTCTATCCTGAGTAAGATAGATAGTTAAGCTGACGCTACATATCAGCACCAGACACGCAACCGTCGCAAGTGAACGGCTGTGCTTTAAGAAGAATATCAGTACAGGTTTTTCTTTTTCTACGGTCTGTGGTATATTGGCTGCATTTTCAATCCAAGACTCTGGAGCTTTGAGGTTTTTCAGACTGTCAAAATTTATTTTGTTCATCCGATATCACCTCCGTAAATTTGTTTTAACTTTTCTCTTCCACGTTTTAGAGTGGTTTTGATTGTGTTAGAGTTTTTGTTTAGAATGTTGGCTATTTCGTCGACTTTGTACTGTTCAACATAGTATAGGTACAAAACATCTCGATATTTGCTATCAAGTTCCATAAGCGCCCAAGAAATATCCATACTGTCGTGGGGGAATTCGACAGCGTTGTTTTTGTGGTTCTCAAGGGATACAAGGCGTTTATTTTTTCGTATGTAGTTATTGCATTCGTTTATAGCTACTCTGATAAGCCACGCTTTGAGGTGTTCTTTATCGACAAAATCGGGGGATTTTTGATGTAGCTTCAAGAACGTGTTTTGGAAGCAGTCTTCTGCATCAGCCCAGTTTTTCAGTCGTATAACACAGACTGCGACTACAGTTTGATTATATTCTTTGACAACTTGTTCAAACCTAAGTCCGGCAAACCTTATATCAGCCATCAAATCCCCCCTTCAATAATAAAACAATTCAAAATCTATTTTGGTTTCATTTTATATAAAAATTTTTTAAAATCTTTTCTATATTATATAAAAGGCGAATAGAGGTTTCAATATTGGTACGATTTATAGAAGATAAAATATCCATTTTTCGAAAAAAGATATTATTCTATCTGACTTTGTTGTATAATATATCCTGAATGAAAGTGTTTTTCATTGAGAATAAAAATACTAAATTGGAGGAATTTAAAATGCCATTAGTAAATGCAAAAGAAATGCTCACAAAAGCAAAGGCAGGCCAGTACGCTGTAGGTCAGTTCAACATCAACAACCTCGAGTGGACAAAGGCTATCCTGCTCACAGCTCAGGAGTTGAACTCTCCTGTTATCCTCGGTGTTTCTGAGGGTGCCGGTAAATATATGTGCGGTTACAAGACTATCGTTGGTATGGTCAACGGTATGCTCGAGGAGCTCAACATCACAGTTCCTGTAGCTCTCCACCTTGACCACGGTTCATACGACGGTGCAAAGGCTTGTATCGAGGCTGGTTTCTCATCAGTTATGTTCGACGGTTCACACTACTCAATCGAAGAAAACGTGGCTAAAACTAAGGAACTCGTTGCTATCTGTGACGAGCTCGGCCTTTCACTCGAAGCTGAAGTTGGTTCTATCGGTGGCGAAGAAGACGGTGTTGTAGGCGCTGGCGAATGCGCAGATCCTGACGAGTGCAAGATGATCGCTGATTTAGGCATCACAATGCTCGCTGCAGGTATCGGTAACATCCACGGTAAGTATCCTGAGAACTGGGCTGGTCTTTCATTCGATACACTCGATGCTATTCAGCGCAAAACAGGCGATATGCCACTTGTACTCCACGGTGGTACAGGCATCCCTGCTGACATGATCAAGAAAGCTATCTCTTTAGGCGTTTCAAAAATCAACGTAAACACAGAGTGCCAGCTTTCATTTGCTGAAGCTACAAGAAAGTACATCGAAGACGGTAAGGATCTTCAGGGCAAGGGCTTTGACCCAAGAAAGCTCCTCGCTCCTGGTTTTGAAGCTATCAAAGCTACTGTTAAAGAGAAGATGGAACTCTTCGGTTCAGTTGACAAAGCTTAAACAAACGAGGCGTGATATCCAAGCGCCAGAGGCTTTTAGCCAATTTTTGAATTAACTACTTAACGTCCGTACATTTTGTGCGGGCGTTTTTTATTGTGAAATACGAAGAATATGAGAACTTTATTTACTTTACTTGCAAAACTTTGAGCTTATAGTGTAAAATACTATATGTAAGTAACAAAAGAGAGGTCTGACTTTTATGATATATAGTAGCGTTATGGAAACCATCGGTAACACTCCTGTTGTACGATTTTCTAAATATATGAAAGCTGTGGGGGTTGAAAAAGGCGAGCTGCTTTGTAAGCTTGAATGCTTTAACCCCGGTGGAAGTGCCAAAGACAGAGTAGCGTTATCGATGATAAAAGATGCTGAAGAAAAAGGTATATTAAAAGAGGGGAGTACCATCATTGAGCCAACTTCAGGCAACACCGGTATTGGACTTGCATCGGTTGCGGTACAGCGTGGCTACAAGGTGATACTCACTATGCCAGATACTATGAGCATTGAGCGCAGAAAGTTACTTTCAGCCTACGGTGCGCATATCGTGCTTACTGATGGAGCTTTGGGTATGGATGGTGCCGTGAAAAAGGCAGAAGAAATCAAAGAGAGTAAAGACAACGCGGTGATACTCTCGCAGTTTGAAAACATGTCAAACCCAGATGCTCACTACACTGTAACAGGCGTAGAACTCTTTGAGCAAACAGATGGAAAAATCGACGCTTTTGTTGCAACAGTCGGAACCGGTGGTACACTTTCTGGTGTTGGCAGGTTCTTAAAAGAGCAGAATCCTAATATAAAAATAGTAGCAGTAGAGCCACATTCTTCACCGCTTTTGTCAAAAGGTGTTGCAGGAAGTCACAAAATTCAGGGAATAGGAGCAAATTTTGTACCCTCAACTTTAGACAAGAGCGTATATGACGAAATCATTACTGTCACAGACGAAGAAGCATATGATACCACAAAGCTGATTGCAAAGCATGAGGGCATACTCGTCGGCATTTCTTCAGGAGCAGCACTATGCGCTGCAAAGAAATATTTACACAAAGCTGATGCTGATATATCTGTTGCAGTTCTTTTGCCTGATACAGGAGAGAGATATCTCTCTTGTGGTGTATTTGACTAAGTATGCTAAAAAATGTATAATAAAAGTTACAAAACCATTGTTTAGGAGGTACGCATGGCGCACCAGTATTCTGATGAGAGAATCAAAGCACTCGCTGAGGTTTGTACATCTCACGGTAGCATTGACAGAGAACTATATACTAAATACGACGTAAAAATCGGTTTGCGTGATTTAAACGGTGCAGGTGTTCTGACAGGTCTTACTGACATTTCTGAAATCAGACAGAACAAGATAGTAGACGGAAAACCTGTGCCTACAGATGGAAAGCTGTTTTATCGTGGCATCAACGTCGAAGATATCATCAAAGGCTGTATTGCTGACAACAGATTCGGTTTTGAAGAAGCAGTTTACCTGCTATTGTTTTCAAAATTGCCTAACGAGCAAGAGTACAAAGATTTTGTAAAGCTTTTGTCTGACTGTCGAGTATTGCCTAAGCATTTTGTACGTGACATTATTATGAAAGCAAGTAGCAAGGATATGATGAACTCACTTGCTCGTTCTGTGCTGACTTTAGCGTCATATGACAATAATGCTATGGACACATCTATCGAGAACGTGCTTCGACAGTGCTTGCAGATTATATCTGTGTTCCCACTGCTTTCAGTTTATAGTTATCACGCATATAATCACTACAACAAAGGCGAGAGCCTGTACATACATCACCCTGACAAGAACATTTCTACAGCAGAATTGCTACTTAAAACTCTTCGTCCTGATCAACAGTACACTCAGCTTGAAGCACAGGTGCTCGATTTATCACTCATACTTCACGCAGAGCACGGAGGCGGTAACAACTCCACATTCACTACCTGTGTTGTTACAAGCTCAGGCACTGATACATACTCAGCTGTTGCTGCGGCTCTTTGTTCGCTCAAAGGTCCTAAGCACGGTGGTGCTAACAAAAAAGTTATGGGTATGATGAAGGATATCAAAAAGAACGTAAAAGACTGGAAAGACGATGACGAAATCAGAGCCTATCTCACAAAGATTGTCGATAAAGAAGCGTACGATAAGTCAGGTCTTATCTATGGTATCGGTCACGCTGTTTACTCCATATCCGACCCACGTGCACGTGTGTTCAAAGGCTTTGTTGAACAGCTCGCAAAAGAAAAGGGCAAGATGAAAGAGTACAATCTGTACAGCAAAATTGAACAGCTTGCTCCACAGGTTATTGCACAAAAGCGCAAGATGTACAAAGGCGTTTCTGCAAACGTTGACTTTTACTCAGGTTTTGTGTATAAGATCTTAGGCCTTCCACCTGAGCTTTACACACCTATCTTTGCGGTAGCTCGTATTGCAGGCTGGAGTGCTCACAGAATCGAAGAATTGATGAATCTTCCGAAGATCATTCGTCCTGCGTATATGAGTATATGTGAAGAAAAACCATATACAGATATGAAAGACAGATAAATAAATAAAAGCCACAGCTTTTTATGCTGTGGCTTTTCAAAAGGAAACTATGAAAAAGATTTTTTCTAACAAGTATATATGTGCTATCACAGCAGTTTTGTGCACACTGCTGTGGGGCACAGCCTATCCGCTGATAAAACTCAGCTACAGCGACATGAACATACAAAGCATTCCTGACAAATTGCTTTTTGCGGGGCTTAGATTTTTCATCGCGGGTATTATGGTGTTTATAGTATGTGCCTTTATGAGAAAGAATATCTTTGATATCGAAAAAAAACGCATACCGCAGATACTTTTGTACGCTTTACTTTTGACAGTACTGCACTATTTGTTAAACTACATCGGAGTAGGTAATGCAAGCGCCACAAAAACCTCGGTGCTCTCAGCTTTTTCGGCGTTTTTGGGTGTGCTTTTTGCACCGTTATTTTTCAAGAACGAGAGATTGACGTTGAACAAAATCGTCGGATGTATCTTTGGTGCCCTCGGTGTTATTATCGTAAATTTAGGTTTCTTTTCAGGGTCATTTACATTTATGGGAGAGGGCTTTGTGCTGCTTGCTACATTTTGCAGCGCATCCGGAAGTCTTTACGGAAAAGTAGTATCAAAAGGAAAGATTTTTGAGGTGACTGCATGGCAACTTTTTGTCGGCGGTATCATACTGTGCCTTATAGCTCTTCCTTTTTCTGCACACATAGCTTTTTCTGTAAAAGGTGCATTTGAACTGCTCTTTCTGGCTTTTGTATCGGCGGCATCATTTTCACTGTGGACAGCACTTCTTGTTTACAACGATGCAGGAAAGATAATGATATATAACCTGCTGATACCCGTGTTTGGTACAATGTGGTCGTTCATAATACTGGGCGAAAAAGAGATTTTCAACCCGCTATATATAGTAAGCCTTGCACTCATATGTGTTGGTATAGTGCTTGTAAATTTAAGAGAAAAAAGAGAAGCCGAAGTTTAATCGGCTTCTTTTTTTGTGAAAAATCAAAAATTTATTTTACAAATGCAGTTTATGTGGTAATATCTAAGTATAATATTATTTGTACGGAAAACTATAACTAAGAGGTGATGAAAGTGAGAATGACAAAAATCGTATGCACTATGGGGCCTGCGTGTGATGATGTGAAAATCTTGTGCAAGATGATCGATGGCGGTATGAACGTTGCACGATTTAATATGTCACACGGTACTTTCGATGAACAGAAAGCTCGTTTTGACAGATTGAAACAAGCGATTGAACAATCAAAGAAAAACATTGCTATTCTGCTTGATACCAAAGGCCCTGAAATCCGTATCGGTACTTTCCCTGATAACAACGTAGATGTAGTTGAAGGACAAGAGTTCAGACTCTACTCTACAAAAGGTGTCGGAGATAAAAACGGTGTATCACTTTCATATCCGAAACTTATTGACACATTCAAAAAGGACAAGTCAAGTCTTGGCAGACAGATCCTTTTTGACGATGGAAAAATCACCGCAGAAGTTATTGCTACCGAAAGCGACGCCATCGTGTGCAAAATCTTAAACAGCGGAAAGCTTTCCAACAGAAAGAGTATCAATATTCCGGGCTACGATATCCATATGCCATATATCAGTGCTGCTGACAGAGCTGATATTGAATTTGGTCTTGAGCAGGGTGCGAATGTCGTAGCGGCGTCATTCGTACGTTCTGCTGATGATGTGTTGAAGATGCGTGATTTTATAGATAGTCTTGGCTATGAAGATGTTGAGATAGTCGCAAAGATTGAGAATCAGAGCGGTGTGAGTGATATTGATAGAATTATCGCAGTATCTGACGGTATTATGATAGCTCGTGGTGATATGGGTGTTGAGATTCCGTTCATTATGTTGCCGCAGATTCAAAAGATGATTATACGTAAGTGCGTGTTAGCCGGAAAATACGTCATTACAGCGACTCAGATGCTTGAGTCTATGACTACAAACATAAGGCCTACCCGTGCTGAAATAAGCGACGTAGCAAACGCTGTGTATGACGGTACAAGTGCTGTTATGCTCTCAGGAGAATCCGCAGCGGGGGATTATCCCGTTGAGTCGGTCAAGGCTCTGTCCGATATCTGTGCACAGGCTGAGACGAACCATGACCTGATGGACCTCAAAAATGTTGTGGGTAAAATCGAACTGGGCACAAACTTCAGGGACAACATATGTTATTCTGCTAAACACACAGCCGAGCACATCAAAGCAAAGGCGATTATCGCTGAAAGCCAGACAGGTGCGGTTGCACGTGCCATGGCTCACTACAGACCTGAGTGCCCTATCATTGCTGTTGTGACGTCTGAGTCTGTATGCAAGCGACTTTCTCTCAACTGGGGCATTACCGCTATTTTAGGTGAAGAAAAGCAAACAGCTGATGCTATCAACGAGCAGGCTATCGCAAAAGCACTCGAAACAGGTATTGTCAAAAAAGGTGACACGGTTATCGTCATCAGCTCAAACAAAGTAGTGCCGACAGGTGGTACGGATACGCTTAACATCCGTATTGTATAAAGACTAAGTGAAATTGATATAAAAAACAAAGGGACAACCAGCGAGGTTGTCCCTTAATTTATGCTTACTTTAGAGATTAGTGACGGTGATGATTTCTGCCACCACGTCTGTCGCCCTGTCTTCTTCTAGGTCTGTCTTCAGAAATGTCGTTTTCAGGAGTGAGACCGTCGACCTCGATGAGTACATCACGACGAGAAAGATTGAGTCTACCCTTGTCGTCGATCTCGAGTACCTTAACACGGATAACATCGCCTACGTTGACAACGTCTGTGACATTTTCTGTGCGTTTAACATCGAGCTGAGATACGTGTACAAGACCTTCCTTACCAGGAGCAATTTCAACGAAAGCACCGAAGTCCATGATACGAGTAACCTTACCAAGGAAGATAGCACCTGGTTCCGGATCAATAGCGATAGTCTTGACAATTTCAAGAGCACGAGCACACTTGTCAGCATCAATACCTGATACGAATACCTGACCGAACTCACCATCTTCTTCGATGTCGATTTTAACTTCGCATTCAGCCTGAATTTCTTTGATAACCTTGCCGCCTTTGCCGATAACTTCAGCGATCTTGTCGGCAGGGATAGTAGTTGTGAGCATCTTTGGAGCGTATGGGGACAGCTCTGCACGAGGCTCTGCAATAGCCTTGAGCATAATGTCATCAAGGATGTAGTTACGAGCTACGTGGGTTTTCTCGAGCGCTTCTTTGACCATCTCAGGAAGAAGACCAGAGATTTTAAGGTCCATCTGAATAGCTGTGATACCGTCGTGTGTACCTGCTACCTTGAAGTCCATGTCGCCGAAGAAGTCCTCTAAACCCTGGATATCAACCATAGTCATCCATCTTTCACCCTCTGTGATAAGACCACAAGAGATACCAGCTACTGGAGCTTTAATAGGAACACCTGCGTCCATAAGTGCGAGTGTAGAACCACATACAGAGCCCTGTGATGTAGAACCGTTAGAAGAAACAACTTCTGATACAAGTCTGATAGCATATGGGAACTCTTCAACTGAAGGGATAACAGGAACAAGTGCACGCTCTGCAAGAGCACCGTGACCGATTTCTCGACGTCCAGGACCACGGGAAGGTCTTGTTTCACCTACAGAGTAGCTTGGGAAGTTGTAGTGGTGCATATATCTCTTTGACTCTTCTTCATCGATACCATCAAGAAGCTGAGCGTCTGATACAGGACCCAAAGTAGCTATTGTGAGAACCTGAGTCTGGCCACGAGTGAAAAGACCTGAACCATGAACACGTGGTAAAAGCGAGACTTCTGAAGCGAGTGGTCTGATATCGTTCATACCTCTACCGTCAACACGCTTTTGTTCATCGAGCAACCATCTTCTGACGATGAACTTCTGTGTCTTGTACAGACACTCGTCGATTTTTGCTTCGCATTCAGGATAAATCTCGTCGAAATGCTCGTGAACCTTTTCATAGATAGGCTTGAGTCTTTCGTCTCTGACTGTTTTGTCGTCTGTGTCGAGTGCTACTTTGATATCTTCTTCTGAGAAAGCTTTGATAGCCTCGAACATATCGTGATCAGGCTCGTTTGATGGGTAAGAGAATTTCTCTTTACCGATTTCAGCCTGAATACCTTCGATAAATTTGATGATGTGCTGGTTAGCTTCGTGACCAGCCATAATAGCGTTGTACATAACCTCGTCGCTTACACAGTTAGCACCTGCTTCGATCATAGCGATACGCTCAGAAGTTGAAGCAACAGTTGTAGCCATATCAGACTTTGCTCTCTGCTTTGCATTTGGGTTGATGATGATTTCACCGTCAACAAGACCGACTGAAACTGAAGAGATAGGACCGTTCCAAGGAATGTCAGAGATAGACAGTGCGATTGATGTACCGACCATAGCAGCGATTTCAGGCATACAGTCAGGGTCAACGCTCATTACAGTACAAACAATAGAAACGTCGTTTCTCATATCCTTAGGGAAAAGTGGACGGATAGGTCTGTCGATAACACGAGAAACAAGTACAGCCTTGTCTGTAGGTCTGCCCTCACGCTTTAAGAAGCTGCCCGGAATCTTACCTACTGAGTAGAGCTTCTCCTCAAAATCAACTGAAAGGGGGAAGAAGTCGATGCCATCTCTTGGCTTTGCTGCGGCAGTAGCAGCAACGTGAACAACGGTCTCGCCATAGCGGACTAAACAAGCACCGTTTGCGAGCTGTGTCATTTTACCTGTCTCGATAACGAGCGGTCTGCCGGCAAATTCAGTCTCAAAAACTCTGAATTTGTCAAAAGTCATCATTGAGTTTGCCATAATAAAATCCTCCTAAATATATTATCACAGGATTTTACACTGTATCGTTTAGCAATAAAACCAACAGATTTCATACTGCGTTTTGCCAAAATCTGCTCGTTTTACCGCTAAATAACAAATGTAAAATCTGTGCAAAAAACGCAATATAGGGCAAACGAATAATCGTCTGCCCTAAGTGAATGTTACTTACGGATACCGAGTCTAGCGATGATAGAACGATATCTTTCGATGTCAACCTTGATGAGATAATCAAGGAGAGCACGTCTTTGACCGATCATTTTGAACAAGCCACGACGTGAGTGATGGTCCTTTTTGTGAACCTTGAGGTGCTCAGTAAGGTCGTTAATTCTCTTTGTCAAAAGAGCAATCTGAACTTCCGGAGAACCTGTGTCGCCCTCGTGCATAGCATATTCTTGCATGATAGCTGTCTTTTCTTCTTTAAGCATGAGTATATACCACCTTTTAAAATATTACCGTCTCACCCAGTAAAGGGATGGTGATGTCCGTAATACGGCTTGCACCCCAAACCGAGAACGCGGCTAAAATGTATTTTATCACAAAAGAAATTAAAAGTAAAGGGCAAATCGCTATATATAATGTAAAAATAATTATTTAGTAGTTTTGCTCATATTCGTGATTTTCGCTAAAACAGACGATTTTTGCTTGTTGCTTAATAGCCTGAAGGATAAAACAAGGGTTTGCTCATCTTTTGAAAGTGAGTAAACAGGAACAGTTGTTTTAGAGTCGCTGTCTTTGAGTGAAGCAGTCGAATCTTCTTTTGGTAGCAGAGTAGTTACATCTACATCGAAAAGGTCGGCTAGTTTTACGATAGTTGTGAGGTTAGGTTCAGTACGTCCGCTTTCATACCCGGTGTAGGTTGAGCGATCAATGCCAAGAACAGTCGCAACCTGTAGCTGTGACAGACCACAGTGATCTCTGCATTTACGCAGTTTTTCAGCCGTGCTGGTATGAATGACTTTGCTCACAAAAACAGCCTCCTTTCCCATTTCTACCAGTATTATAGAGTGAAAAAATGTCACTTTCAACAAATGGTGACAAACTGTCACATAACAATTTTGTAAGACCTTACAAAATCAATAGATACTTGAAAAGCACACTCGATTTTGATATAATCAAATACAATATTTGCTGGAGTAGCTCAGTCGGTAGAGCAGCTGATTCGTAATCAGCAGGTCGCGTGTTCGATTCACGTCTTCAGCTCCAAAAACAGCAGGGCGCCGTTGGTGTCCTGCTATTTTTAGTATAAAAAGGCGACCTGCTGGGGGCCCCGAAGAGTTAAAAACTCTTTGGGGAGAGGAGGAATCGCGATGAAGCAGGATAGCGATTAAAATCGCTAGAAGCAAGTACAGCGAATGACGACGATGTCGCGTGTTCGATTCACGTCTTCAGCTCCACGTCGTCGCAGGCTACACAGGTCTGCGACGTTTTTTGCAAAATCGTTGCTTGACTTGTTGTCCTGATTATCCTCTCCAAAATCCGATGAGTGATTGTACGAAGACTATTCAAAATTATTATGCTCGGAGTTTTCTTGAATACTCGATATCGAGTACAGCAAAATTTTGTCGCTTATTATTGATGCGTAATTTGATTGTATAAAACTTAAAGGGTGGATAGTTATCCACCCTTGTTTATGTAATTTTAAAACTATTTGGTGTGTCGTGCGTTCGAAAAATTGATAGAGCGTGTTATATCAGAAGCAAGAAACACGTACAATCGTTGGTATTGTGTAAATCATATTAACCTATACTCAAATTGTCAAGAACAATTGTAGGTGAAAAAATGATAGAAATACTGGCTAAACGACTCAGAGAGTGCAGAAAAGCACGGGGATACACACAGATGCAGGTGTCGATATACTGCGATATAACAGAAAAAGCGTATCAGAACTACGAGCTTATGACTCGTGAACCTAAAATCGAGATACTTATGCGTATTGCAGATTTATATGATGTTTCGCTTGACTATTTATGTGGCAGAAGTGATGAAAAATGATTTTATTAAGGATGCTTTACTGCATCCTTTTTTATTTTATATTTATATAACGAAAAAGCTGTAAACCCTTGAAAAAACCACAGAAATCCGTTATACTTAATAAGTTGTAAATTGCACTTAAATTTAAAAACAAAGTAGGTGTTAATATGAAGCTTAAAGAAACGCTTAACAAGGAGTATTTTTCCATCGAATTGTATAAGTATATTTTGAGTGCTTTGCTCGCTTGTGTTATGGGTATATTCATTTCGATGGTTGTTTTTGCAGATGCGATTTTATCAAAAACGGATACGGTTCTTATTCCTTTAGTGTTTTCACTCATATATTTTGCTGCTTTGCTCATTATCTCAAGACTCAAGGACATAAAACTGTTTGATTTCTCAGTGATTGCAGCTTTACTTGCGGCAGTTGTTGTATGTAGAGTGAGTATGTTGCAGATGGTATCTATGGACTACCACAACTTTATATATAAGTGGCTGGAGTCTATGAGTAAAATTGACTTTTCTTCAGCTATCACAACTAAAATCGGTGATTATAATCTGCCGTATCTGTATTTCCTTGCGGTATTATCAAGGTTTGAAAACGGATGGCTTGTCTGTGTGAAAGCTCTATCGTGTATTTTCGATGTAGTTCTTGCGTACTACGTGATGAAAATAGCTTCACTCAAGATTAAGAGCAATAAAATAAAAGCATTGATTTTTGTGCTTACACTAGCGATTCCAACTGTGTTGCTGAACAGTGCGGGCTGGGGTCAGTGTGATTCCATATATGGTGCTTTATGTATCGGCAGTATTTACTATGCTTTAACTGACAAAGGCACAAAGAGTATGGTGATGTTCTCGCTTGCATTTGCATTTAAGTTACAGGCAATTTTTATCATACCTATCCTAATTATATGTTTTATATTAGGTAAAATAGACTGGTACAAGCTTTTGATAGTTCCGATAGTTTATATTGCTTGTATGTTCCCTGCAATAGTATGTGGAAGAGGTTTGTATGAAAGTCTTTTTGTGTATGTTGATCAGGCATCACAGACACAATACCAGAAGATGACCTTGAATGCGACCAGTATCTGGACATTGCTTGAGGATGGTGCTTATTCAACGTACAAATGGGTCGGCATAATGCTGGCAGCTTTAGTAGCACTTGTTTACGTATATCTTTGTTATATCTACGCTGACAGAATCGAAACAAAAGAGCTTGTGATTGTTGCATATCTCACAACTCTTGCGTTACCGTTCTTTTTGCCTAGCATGCACGATAGATACTTCTTTATAGCTGATGTGCTTAGCGTTTTAGTTTTTGTTTATGACAGGCGAAAATGGTATGTGCCTTTTGTGACGGTGTTTGCTTCGTTTGCGACTTATGCGATATTCCTTATCAATGTTGCCGGTTTGTACAACCTCAAAGTTTTTACAGTTGCACTGATGGTTGTGATGATAGTTCTGACTAAAGATCTTTTTGAAAACCTTAGAGCAAAAGAACCTGTGCGCACTTTCCCGATAGCTCAGAAAACTATTGTTGAAGATACTTTTGAAGAAGACAAAACTGACGATGTTCAAAGCAAAGAAGTTTGTCAATTTGCAGAGGAAAGCGAAGCGGAAGAAGCTTCGGTATAATCATAAATAAAGTTATAATGAAAAATAAAAACCCGACCTGTTAAAATCAGGTCGGGTTTTTATTTGTGTAGTTTTTATACATTGAATCTGAATAGCACGACGTCTCCGTCTTTCATAACATATTCTTTGCCTTCACTTCGAACCAAGCCTTTTTCTTTAGCAGCAGCCATAGAGCCACACTGAACAAGGTCATCAAAAGCGATAACCTCAGCACGAATGAAACCTCGCTCAAAGTCGGTGTGGATTTTTCCTGCCGCACCCGGAGCTTTAGTACCTTTTTTGATAGTCCATGCTCTGACTTCTGGCTTGCCTGCTGTGAGATACGAGATAAGACCGAGAAGTGAGTAACACTCGTTGATGAGTCTGTCAAGACCTGATTGTTCAAGTCCCATATCGGATAAGAAAAGCTCTTTTTCTTCCTTGTCCATTTCGACAATCTGTTCTTCAAGCTCTGCACATATAGGAAGCACACCGGCTCCTTCAGTCTGGGCGAGTTCTCTGACTTTTTTGAGTCGCTCGTTGTTGTCTATACCTGACTCAAAGTCGCTTTCAGACATATTAGCGGCATAGATAACCGGCTTGTTAGTCAGCAGTGCTACTTCGGAAAGAAGCTTTTTCTGTTCATCATCACACTCAACACAGCGTGCGGTTTTACCGTTTTGAAGTGCGTCCTCGACTTTTTTGAAGAAGTCAACTTCAGCCTGATACTTTTTGTCTGCTTTGGTCATCTTCTGAGCTTTGTCGATACGTCTACTGATGAGCTCGACGTCAGAGAGAATAAGCTCAAGGTTGATAGTATCGATATCTCTTATAGGGTCAACGCTACCCTCAACGTGAATGATATCGTCGTTTTCAAAGCAACGCACAACGTGTACGATAGCGTCACATTCTCTGATGTTTGAGAGAAACTTGTTGCCAAGACCCTCGCCCTTTGATGCGCCTTTGACAAGACCTGCGATATCAACGAATTCGATGGTAGCAGGAGTGTACTTGTCAGGGTCATACATCTGGGCCAGCTTGTCCAGACGCTTGTCCGGTACAGCAACAACGCCGACGTTAGGTTCTATAGTACAAAAAGGGTAGTTAGCAGACTGTGCGCCTGCATTTGTAATAGCATTGAAAAGTGTGCTTTTGCCAACATTTGGCAAGCCAACGATACCTAGTTTCATATTATTCTCCAATCTATGAGGTGTTGCTCAAAAAAGATTTTTGTAGTATTATATCAAATGATAGCATATGTAAGTATAACACAAACATTTTTTAAAATAAAGACATTTTTTAAGGTGATATAAATGAGCAGATACGATATAGCGCTCTTTGATTTAGATGGTACTATTTCAAAAAGTGCAGATGGCATAAAATATTGTTTGATGAAAACACTGGATAAAATGGAAAAGCCTCATCCGGATTTGTCCGACTACTCTAAGTACATCGGGCCACCGCTTTTTAGTACTTTTCAGAACCTTTGTGGACTAAATGAAGAGGAAGCACAGCAAGCAGTGGAGATTTACGTAAAGCTTTATGATATAGACGGACTCAAAAGAAACGAGCTTTTTGAGGGCATTGACGATGTGCTCAAAAAGCTCAAAGAAAACGGAGTAAAACTTGCGATTTGTTCGTCAAAGCACGAAGCTATAGCAACAGAAGTTGTAAAGCTGCTTGGTGTTTACGATTATTTTGACAAGGTGTGTGGCTCAACCATAGACGGTAGCAGAAAAGAAAAAGAAGAGCTCATACCTTATGCACTGAATAAGCTTTGTGCAAAAGACAGCGACAAGGTAGCTATGATAGGTGACACTAAGTTTGACTGCAGGGGTGCGCTGCACTGTTGCGTTGATTTTATCGGTGTGACTTATGGCTACGGAACACTAAAAGATATGAAAGATGCCGGCGGGAAGATGTTTGCTCACACTCCACAAGAACTTCATAAATATCTGCTTTAATCATAGCAGTGACTTTCCTTTCATATATATAGGACAAGATATATATGAAAGGGTGCTATTGTGTTTGTTCTTACTATAAAGTCAAAATTTAGGAAAATCATACTTTTCTGTATCATAGGAGTGGTTGTGTCAGTAGTAGTTTTTGCGGGGTTTCTTGCGATCAATAACACTCCTTTTGATACAGCCTTTTGTGAAAGCGTAGGGGAGTACTCAACAAAAGCTCAAAGCGAAGAAGATATAGCGGATTTTGTGAGACAGTTTTTCTTTGAAACTGACGAGCTCTACAACGTAGAAGAGATAACTATACCATATGTTTTTAACGATACATATATTAAGTATAACGAGCTTCAAAAAAAGCAGGGACTTGACTTGGAACCGTTTAAAGGCAGAACTTCCATTCGCTATATTTACAGCCTCAAAAATCACAAAATTGATGATACCGATGCGTACATTACTATTATAGTATATAAAGGCAGGGTTATTGCAGGGCACATCTCAACAGGAGTAGAAGGAACTCCTATATATACCTTTCTTGGAGAATGATATGAATACTTTAGAACGACTGGACAAAATAATATCTACCCAGACAAGCTATTCACGCAAAGAGATAAAAAAGCTTGCACGTATGGGCGACATACAAGTGAACGGTGGGGTGTGCAAAAACAGTGATACCAAAATCAATCCGAATACGGATATCGTTACTGTTTGTGGTGAAAAAATAAGCTACCAAAAGTACGTTTACTATATGCTCAACAAGCCAAAGGGTGTGCTCAGCGCAAGTAATGACAAAAATGCAGTAACTGTTGTTGATATATTGCCTCAAGAGCTCAAACGCAAGAACTTGTTTCCTGCAGGAAGGCTTGATAAAGACACTACAGGTCTGCTGATTATTACAGACGATGGGGATTTTGCTCACAGAATGCTTTCTCCTAGTAAAAAGGTGTACAAGCACTACATCGCCACACTCGACAAAGAGCTCGACGATACTGTTAAAGAAAAGTTTGAAAACGGAATAGTGCTTTCAGACGGTACAGTATGTCAGAAGGCGTTTTTTGAAAAGCTAGAACCCAAAAAAGCACTGGTGAAAATATGCGAGGGCAAGTTCCATCAGGTGAAAAAGATGTTCTTGTCGTGCTCATATATGGTGGTAGACCTTGAACGAGTGCAGATAGGAGAGCTCAAGCTTGATAGCAATTTGCACTATGGACAAGCCCGTATTTTAAGCGAAAAAGAAAAACAGGCGGTTTTTAGTGTGAAAAATGACCAAATATGACCTGTATTTTTTTATTTATGGGTATATTATATAAAAAATGTGGCAAATATTTAGTGAAAAAATAGGTGGCATTGCGTAAAAATTTGTGATACAATACTAGATGATATATATAGACGTGTTTTTGCACGCTATTATTGGAGGTTTTTACATGGCAAAAGTTTCATTACAACACATTTACAAAATTTATGATGGCGGTGTAACCGCAGTTACAGACTTCAACCTCGAGATCGAGGATAAGGAATTTATCATCCTCGTTGGTCCATCCGGTTGTGGTAAATCAACTACACTGAGAATGATTGCTGGTCTTGAGGATATTTCTAAGGGTGAGCTCTACATCGGCGATATGCTCGCTAACGACGTAGCTCCTAAGGACAGAGACATTGCGATGGTATTTCAGAACTATGCTCTTTATCCACATATGACAGTATATGATAATATGGCATTCGGCTTAAAGCTCAGAAAGATGCCTAAAGATGAAATCGCTAGAAGAGTTGGCGAAGCTGCAAGAATCCTCGGCATCGAGGAGTATCTCGACAGAAAGCCAAAGGCTCTCTCCGGTGGTCAGAGACAGCGTGTAGCGCTCGGTCGTGCTATCGTTCGTGATCCTAAGGTATTCTTACTTGACGAGCCTCTCTCAAACCTTGATGCAAAGCTTCGTGCTAATATGAGAACTGAGATTTCTAAGCTTTATCAGAGACTTGGAACAACATTCATCTACGTTACTCATGACCAGACTGAGGCTATGACTATGGGTACAAGAATCGTTGTTATGAAAGACGGTTTCATCCAGCAGGTTGACACACCTCAGCATCTTTATGATATGCCTTGTAACGAGTTCGTTGCAGGTTTCATCGGTTCACCACAGATGAACTTTGTTGACGCTGTTTTGGTTAAAGACAACGGCAAGTTTGCACTCAAGTTTGATGAGTACACACTGTATCTTCCTGATTCAAAGAACAAGAACGACTGTCTTGAGCCATACGCTGGCAAGGAAGTTAGATTCGGTATCCGTCCTGAGCATGTTCATGACGAGGCTGAGTTCATCGCTAAGTGCGAAGGCGGCAACGGTGTAGTTAAGGCTAACGTTGACGTTACTGAGCTTATGGGCGCTGAGATTTATCTGTATGTAAACATTGGCGGTATTCCAATCACAGCTAGAGTTGAGCCACACTCAAAGGCTAAGCCTGGCGACGTTATCGAAATCGCATTTGACCTTGAGAAGATTCACATCTTCGATAAAGACACAGAGAGCACAATTACTAACTGATTTTGTATGTAATCGGGGTTTTTCATACAGTTTCAAAATTGTAATTTTAGCCTCAGTTTCTGACAAAATCTGACAGCATGCTTTTGTATGTGTTAATAAACCTTTTGTTTAATTTGCCCTTTGCAATCCTGAAAACGTGATTGCAAAGGGCTTTTTGCATTTATTTGTGCAAAATGACAAAGCTTTTGTGCAAATTACCTTTGTGAAATATTTATGAATAATTTGTTCATTTTTTGTGTATATGTATCACATTTTGAGTCCGTTTTTTAAAAAAAGGTTGATTTTTGCTATCTTTTTGTGTAAAATGTATATGATAATGGAGAATTTTTATTGAAAGCTCCAAATCGTTCGGTATTTTGACTATTATTTTTTGGAGGCATATTATGTCTAACAGATTATTTCAAGGCGTAATCCATCAGATGAAGGATGCTATCGACAGAACTATAGGTGTTGTTGACGAGACCTCTGTTGTTATTGCTTGTTCTGAGCTCGGCAGAATCGGTGAAGTCAACGAAAACATCAACTCAGAGACTCTTGCTGCCACAGTTCCTTTTGTTATCAATGGCCATACATTCAAGTCATTTGGCTCTAGTGCCAGAGCAGAATACGCTGTGTTTGTACAGGGTAACGATGACGTGGCGCAGAAGTACGCACAGTTGCTTGCGGTTTCTCTGTCATCTATCAAGCAGTATTATGATGAAAAATACGACAGAAGCAACTTTATCAAAAATGTAATACTCGACAATATTCTTCCGGGCGATATTTATCTCAAAGCAAGAGAGCTTCGTTTTAACAGCGAAGTGTCACGTGTTTGTATGATCATCAAGATCACATCAAAGACTGATATTTCAGCTTATGATATCGTGCAAAATCTCTTCCCAGACAAATCAAAGGATTTTGTCATCAATATCAATGAAACTGATATCACACTTGTCAAGGAGATCAAGCCTGGTATCGAGGGTAAGGATCTTGAGAAGCTTGCAGGCTCTATAGTGGATACACTGTCAACAGAGTTCTATACACACTGTGTTGTTGGTATTGGCACTACTGTTGTTGGTATCAAAGATCTTGCTAAGTCATTCAAAGAAGCTCAGGTAGCTTTAGAAGTTGGTAAAGTATTTGATACAGAGCGTACTATTGTCAGCTATGACAACTTAGGTATTGCACGACTTGTATATCAGCTTCCGACAACACTTTGCGATATGTTCTTAAAGGAAGTTTTCAGACGCGGTTCCATCGAGAGCCTCGATCAGGAGACGCTCTTTACTATTCAGAAGTTCTTTGAGAACAACCTTAACGTTTCTGAGACATCAAGAAAGCTCTTTGTTCACAGAAACACTCTGGTTTACAGACTCGAGAAAATCAAGAAAATCACAGGCCTTGATCTGCGCGAGTTTGAAGATGCTATCGTATTCAAGGTAGCTCTTATGGTTAAGAAATACTTGACCTCCAGCCCTACAAAGTACTAATACATAAGGATATTATGTCGCCCTGTGCATTGTTGCGGTGATTGCACTAGCGAATAACAACAAGCGGTTATTTAAGGACGGTTAATATGATTGAATTTCGTAATGTTTCTAAAACATATTCTAATGGCACACACGCATTAGACAACGTAAACCTTTCTGTTGATAAGGGTGAATTTGTATTCATTGTTGGTGCGTCAGGTGCCGGAAAAAGCACATTTTTGAAGCTTATCATGCACGAAGAAACACCAAGCAGTGGTGCTATCATCGTCAACGATATGCATCTTGAAAAAATAAAAAGAAGAAAGGTACCGTATCTTAGACGTACTATGGGTATCGTTTTCCAGGACTTCAGACTTATTGGTAAGATGAGTGTCTATGATAACGTAGCGTTTGCGATGCGTTGTATCGGCAAAAAAGGTAAAACCATCAAAAAGAGAGTTCCGTATATTCTCGACCTCGTAGGACTCAAGGATAAAGCGCACAATAAACCAAGTGAGCTTTCCGGTGGTGAGCAGCAGCGTGTAAGCTTAGCTCGAGCTTTGGTCAACAACCCTGCTATGATTATCGCTGACGAACCTACAGGTAACATCGACCCTGAGATGTCATACGAGATTATTGAGCTTCTTTCCGAGATAAACAAGAGAGGTACTACAGTGCTTGTTGTTACACACGAGCACGAGCTTGTTGAAAGCTTTAACAAGCGTGTAGTCAGAATTGAAGGCGGCAGAGTCGTTCACGACAGTAAAGACGACGATACAATGATCGCTATCTGAGCCGGAAAGGAAAATCACAATGAATTTTAGTAGTTTTGGCTATCTTATAAAAGAAGGCTTTAAAAACATATGGTCAAACAGAATGATGAGTCTTGCGTCTGTTGGCGTGCTTATATCATGTCTTATACTGACCGGATCTGCTATCATGCTTTCTGTAAATGTGTCGACGATTGTAGCGTCTGTCGGTGATTCTAACGTCACAACAGTTTATCTCGACGATGATATCACAGAGCTTGAGGCAGTATATATCGGAAAAACTTTGTCCGGTATTGAAAATGTAACTGATGCAACCTTCTATCCGAAGGACGAAGCAATCCTTGCGTACAAAGATGTTCTCGGTGAAGAAGTATTTGTGAATATGTCAGGTGATGACAACCCACTGCCACACGCATATCACATTGTTATGGCGGATTTGTCACTATATGACCAGACAGTTGAAAAGTTGCTCAGTGTTGATGGTGTCAACTCGGTTTCATCACGAAGTGATGTTGCAGAAAAGCTCACCTCGCTTAATACACTTGTTACAATGATGAGCTTCTGGATTGTATTAGCTCTTGCTATTATTTCGCTGTTCATCATTTCTAATACTATCCGTATGACTATGTTCTCGCACCGTTTCGAAATCAGTATCATGAAGTCTGTCGGTGCAACAGACTCTTTCGTACGAATCCCGTTCGTTATCGAAGGTATCATCATCGGTTTAGTATCTGCCGGTATATCCGTCGGCGCACTTATACTGCTTTATGATGCGGTTATCAAAGCAGTACAGAACATTCTGCCATTTGAATACGTACCATTCACTGATGTAATGTGGTTTATCATTATCGCCTTTGTTGCGGCAGGCGTTTTGGTTGGTGCTTTAGGCAGTTTGTTATCTATTCGTAAGTATCTTAAACAAGAGGGTAATGAAATACTCGGTTGGTAATTATTTTCTTACATTTTCCGACCCTATGAAAAGGAGAATAAGTATGTTAAAAAGAATACTATCATGTATGATTTGCCTGGGTGTTATCGCAGGATGCATTTTGTCAGTATCTGCTACAGATATTGATTCTATAAAAGAGCAGCAAGAAGCTCTTGCTCAGCAGAGTGCAGAGTACGAAGCTATCCTTAACGAGAAAAATGCTGAGGTTGCAAAACAGCAGGAATATGTTGATGCTATCGTCGGCAAGGTTGAGACTGTTACTCAGGAGATTCAGGTTAGTCACAAGAAGATCGACGCTCTCGATGCAGAGATTGCTGAAAAGACTGAGCAGATAGCACAGAAGAATAATGAGATTGAAGAGAATATGGATATCCTCCGCCAGCGTATCAAGACTATCTATCTTGCAGGTGAGGTATCATCACTTGAGATTATCTTAGGTGCAAAGAACTTCTCTGACTTTTTAGATAAAGTTCAGCTTGTAAAGAGCGTTTCTACTCATGACGAAGAGCTCATCAACGAGATTCAGGCTCAGCTTGATTTGATCAGCGAGGAGAAAGAAGCTCTCCAGATTGATAAGGTTGAGCTCGAAGAAGAAGAGAAAAACCTGAAGGCAAAGCAGGATGAGCTCAACGAGCTTCTTGAAGAAAACAAAGAGACACTCGCAACGCTGCAGGAAGAGAGTGATGATGTACTCCAACAGTTGACTTTGACAGAAGCACAAATAAGCGAGCTCGACGAGGAGCTTCAGGAGTACTACAGACAACAGCAGGCTGCTCAACAGCAACAGCAGCAACAACAGCAGGCTGCACAACAGCAACAAAGCACATCAAAACCTTCAACACCTACCGTTGAGGTTCCTGCAGGCGGTGGCTATGTATGGCCAGTTCCGGGTTACTATTTGCTCACATCACAGTTTGAAGAGTGGCGTGGTTATTACAACCACGGAGCTCTTGATATCGCAGGTGGCGGTATCATGGGCGCAACAGTTGTTGCGGCAGCAAGCGGTACAGTAGTTGGTACAAACTCAAGCTGTAGTCACAACTGGGGCAAGTACTACTCATGTGGCTGTGGCGGTGGCTACGGTAACTATGTAATGATTAACCACGGTAACGGCAAAGAAACTGTTTACGCACATCTTACATCTGTTGCAGTATCCACAGGTCAGTCCGTATCTGCAGGTCAGTACTTAGGTACTGTCGGTTCAACAGGTCATTCAACCGGTGCGCATCTCCATTATGAGACAAGATACAACGGTGTTAAGTACGACCCGATGAGCGAGTACTAAAATCTATAATAAATGAATATTCCCCTTGCATATACTGAAACATAGTTTATGCAGGGGGTATTTTTTATGCTTACTACGCTTACAGTCACTAGGGTTCAGTACAAAAACATATTGTCAAAAATTATCGGGAGGATACTGGGAAACAAAATGAACGTGGAAGTAAGACAAGCAGGGGATATCAGAATAAAATGTATTGAGTACATAGACAGAAAAGATAAAATAAACTGGCGTAAGCTTGACAGAGTTATTGGCGCACAGCGAAACCGACTCTTGTGTGACAAAACTATTGTTCTTCCTAAAGAGCTTGGATATAAACGTTTTGAAAGTAATGAGTACAAGGTGCGACTGTGTACAAATCTTGCGATAAGTTTGCTTTCTGCTCTTTCAAAAGATAATTTGTGTGTTGGCCTGATAGATGATAACGCAACGTATTCTACCTTGCCCAAATATCTGCTCACCTACACAGACAACCTTGTGGTCGTGACAAAAAGAGGTGATGTGTACTCTCAGGTCGAAAAAGAGCTCCTTCAAGATATGGGAGCACCCATAAGACTTTCGAAATCAACAAATTCGCTTGGAAACTGCGACATAATCATCGCACCTGAGCACAATGATGAAAAGCTTCCTAGTAAGGACGGTTGTCTTGTGCTTAAAACAAAAAAGCAAAAAGAAAGTTCTAACGAGTTGATTTTGTATGATTACTTCATCAGACTGCCTAAAAAGTTTTCTGACATCTGTCCCAAGTCTCTTGAGGATACGTACTTTGCATCTGCGTTGTATAGCATAGGATATCGCTATGAACTAGGGTCTTTTGTACCATCATTATGCAAAGCAAACAACGGTATGCATACCTTTTCATCGCTAAAAAATCTTATGAATAAAGAGGCATATAAAACTTGACATAATGCCGATAAATGCTATAATACTAACTATGCGCAGACAGTTATTCCTATTTTTATAAATGAAAGGACATATATATTATGGCTAAACCGGTTATGCTCACAGCTGAGGGTTTGAAACAGCTGGAAGAAGAACTCGATTTCTTAAAAGGTGAAAAACGAAAAGAAATCGCCGAAAAAATCAAAGTTGCTCGTTCATACGGTGACCTGTCAGAAAACAGCGAGTACGACGATGCAAAAAATGAACAGGCAATTCTTGAAGCTCGAATCGTTACTATCGAGGCTACTTTGAAAAATGCTGTGCTTATTGACGAGAGCGAAATCAATAACGAGCATATTCACATTGGCTCAAAAATTAAAGTTGAAAACATCAAGATGGGCAAGACCTTTGACTACAAAATAGTTGGTTCAAACGAGTCTAACCCAAGGGAAGGAAAAATCTCTGACGAGTCACCTATCGGTGTAGGACTTCTCGGCAAAAAGGTCGGCGACGTAGTTGAGATTGAAGCTCCTGCCGGAGTTATCGCACTCAAGGTACTTGAGATTTCAAAATAAGATTTTTTGGGCGACTCCACACAGTCGCCCATTTTTGGATTAGTTGAAAGAGGGATTTTTATGGCAGACAATCAGAACAAAAATCAGAATACCGAAAATTTATCTGAGATTTTACAGATCAGACGTGATAAGCTCACTGCTCTTCAAGAGGCGGGTCAAGATCCGTTTTTGGTGACTACTTCTGACAGAGATATTATGTCAAACGAGGTTGTCGAGCGATTCACTGAGCTCGAAGGCAAAGACGTTTGCGTAGCAGGTCGTATTATGTCTAAGCGTGGCAAGGGTAAAGTTATGTTTATGGATATCCACGACCGCGGTGGCAAAATCCAGATTTTTGCTAAATTCGATGACCTTGGTGAGGAAGTTTACAAGGGTCTTAAAAAGTGGGATATCGGTGACATCATGGAAGTCAAGGGCTTTGTGTTCAAAACTCAGATGGGTGAAATCAGCATCCACGCTACAGGTGTGAAGTTGCTTTCTAAGTCACTTTTACCACTGCCTGAGAAATACCACGGTCTTACTAATACGGACCTTCGTTATCGTCAGCGTTACGTTGACCTTATTATGAATCCTGATGTTAAGAATACATTCATCAAGCGTAGTGCTATCATCAAGTCAATCAGAGAGTATCTTGACAACAACGGTTACATAGAGGTAGAAACACCTATCCTCAACACTATCCCCGGCGGTGCTTCTGCTCGTCCATTCACTACTCACCATAACACATTGAACCTTGATATGTATATGCGTATTGCTACTGAGCTCTACTTAAAGAGACTTATCGTAGGCGGTATGGAGAGAGTGTACGAAATCGGCAGAAACTTCAGAAACGAGGGTATGGACGTTAAGCACAACCCTGAGTTTACTTGCATTGAGTTTTACGAGGCTTATACTGACCTTTATGGTATGATGGACAGAACCGAACAGCTTATTAACAAAGCTTGCGTTGAAGTGAACGGTACTGACCAGATTGAGTATCAGGGCGACCAAATTAGTTTAGCGCTTCCTTTCAAGCGTGTTACAATGATTGATGCTGTAAAAGAGCATACAGGCGTAGACTTCAACGAGTTCTACTGTGATACTCAAAAGGCTAAGGAAGTCGCAAAAGAGCTCCACCTCGAAGTTAAGTCCACAGATACTTGGGGTAATATATTGAACTCTGCTTTTGAAGAGTACGTTGAAGATAAGCTGATTCAGCCTACATTTGTATGTGACTATCCTGTTGAGGTTTCACCTCTTACAAAGCGTAAGCAGGACAAGCCTGAGCTGGTTGAGCGTTTTGAGCTCTTCTGTAAAATCGGCGAGCTTGCTAATGCATACACAGAGCTTAACGACCCGATTGACCAGAAAAAGCGTTTTGAGCATCAGCTGATGCTTCGAGAAGCAGGTGACGACGAAGCCAATATGATGGACGACGATTTTGTTACATCTCTTGAATACGGTATGCCACCGACAGGTGGTGTGGGTATCGGTATCGACAGACTTGTAATGCTCCTCACAGACTCAGCTTCTATCCGTGATGTTATCCTGTTCCCAACAATGAAACCTATTGAAAAATAATTTATCATAACCCAAGATGTCAGCAGATGTCTTGGGTTATCTTTTTATCTTTACGAAAACTTAAGATGTTTAATGTTGAAATGTTTATATTAAGATGATAAAATAGCAATAGAAATTAAGAAGGGGGAGCTCTTACAATGAATAGAAAAATCGACATTGTTTTTAATAGCGAAAAAGATAATGAGAATAAGTGTTTTCAGATAGCATCAGGATATATATCACAAACAACGGTTCTTTTTGAAAAAGAGGATATCGTTGCAGTTGTGTACGCAAAAGGCCGTGTAGAATTTTACAATATGAATGATGAGTTGCTTACTATAGGCGAGGTACCTGTGGTTGAAAATGGTAAAGAGGTATATGAGGAAATATGCTGTAAGGTAGATGAAAATGCGGTTGGACTTCGTTTTCCAATAGTCGAATGGATCGATAATTATCCTCACTGTGATGGCGAGCATGACCGCTGGGACACAAGGATTATCGGATATCATACCCTGACATTTGACATGCTTACTAATTCGGTTGTATGTGAATAATAGGTTTTAATATCAATTTAAGCCCCTGATTGATCAGGGGCTTTTTCGTTGACAAGGAAGTAATAAAATTATATAATAATCGCATATATTAGTGACTAAAAAAGGAGATTACACTATGAAAAAGTCGATACTTGCTCTTATCTTGGTTTTATGTATGACACTACTGCTTGTCGGTTGTCAAAGTGGCGAGGCTACTCCTGATGAGGTCACTGTGAGCGAAACAGCTGTAGCAGAAACAACCGCTCCACAGTATGTTACATTTACACTTGACGCATTCAGCTTCAATGGGTTTGAGCATCAGTTCAGTCTTCAAGAAGACCTCGGTGGAGAAGAAAAAGAAGTGTTCTTCAACAATATAACCTTTACAGCACAGCCTGGTGATGTAATCGAAACTGTACTCAGTGAGAACAACTACTCCAAAATTAAGAACGTTGAACTCCAAGATGAGTTTTTAGGCTGGATGGAATATAAGCAGGTCACCATTGTTGATGAAAATGATGTTGAAACCGTCACTTATGAAAGGACATCTGACGCTTTGTATTCAAACAAAGAGCTCATGCAAAAATCTGTGCCTGAATATAATGTTAAATACTTAGCTCGATGGAAAGATATAGGCGACGATTATTATTCAGCCTACGGTTATTGATAAACAATTTGGTTTTTTATATTTGAAGGTTTAAATGAAAAGAATTATAGCACTTATCTTAGCAGTTTTAATGTCAATGGCATTGTTTGTCGGTTGTGGTGGTGACGAAGCGTTCTACACAGAAAGTGGTTATTAAGAAGTAAAGACACTCTAGTTTGAGTGGCTTTTTATAAAGAATAAGTATAATTTGAAAGGAGCAATAGTATGCTGAAATATTCTATCGAAGGCGGTAGCCTTCCTGTTGTTATTTGTTACCCAGAGGCTAACCAGACCATCTGTACAGAGAGTGGTTCTATGAGTTGGATGAGTCCTAATATGAAGATGGAAACCAACTCAGGTGGCGGATTTAAGAAGATGATGGGCAGACTTTTCTCAGGCGATTCAATCTTTATGAACGAATACACCCCACAAGGTGCTAGCGGTATGATAGCTTTTGCATCGAGCTTCCCTGGTTCTATCATCCCATATGAGGTTACTCCGGGCAACGGCATCATCGTGCAAAAATCAGGTTTCTTAGCAATGGAAAAGGGTCTTGAGCTGTCAATATACTTCCAGAAGAAGCTCGGCAAAGGTTTCTTCGGTGGTGAAGGCTTTATTATGCAGAAGATTACAGGTAACGGCTTAGTTTTCCTTGAAATCGATGGTTACTGCAAGGAATACGAGCTCGGCGTAGGTGAGAGCATCGTATTAGATACTGGCTACCTTGCTGCTATGAGCGAGAGCTGTACTATGGATATTCAGTCTGTCAAGGGTGTCAAGAATATGCTCTTCGGTGGCGAGGGATTATTCAACACTGTAGTTACAGGCCCTGGTAAGGTTTATGTTCAGTCTATGCCTGTTATCAACACAGCAAATGCTTTGTCACCATATTTGCAGACAAATTCGTCAGGAGATAGCGGTGGCGGAATCAACATCAAACTTGGCGGTGACTAAAATTTATCTATAAACTCCGAAAGAGCACAACTCTTTCGGAGTTTTTTGTTATCATATTGACGAAACTGTAACTGGTTAAAAAGTATATCACAAGTTATACTTAAAGTGTAAAAATACATCTTGAAAGGACGATTGTGATGAAAAAATTGTTAGTAGTTTTACTCGCAATAACTCTTGTTATGATGTCAGTAGTGCCTGCATTTGCTGCTGAAAATGATGTAGTAGCTACACAGAGCTCACCTGACCAGGTGACACCTGACTCAAGAGTACAGCAGTTATACAATGCTTTTGTAGAACTGAAAAACACGCTTTATGGTAATGATCTTACAGCCTTTTTGAACGCATACGATGATTTTGAAGCAATCTCTACATCTATTGATACGCTCACTGACGAAGAGGCAGAAGAGCTTGTTGCACTTTTTGGTTCTGATATGGAAGGTATGGTAGAAGAACTGCTTACTGTTGCGATAGTTGCGGGCTTTGTGAAGGGTGTGTATTTGGACTGTGAAGAGTTCAAAGCTACCCCTAACACATCAACAGCTGTTATGGTTATAGAAGATTTAGAGTCCATAGCTTTTAACGAAGAAATCGAAGATGATGAGTTTTCAAAAGCTATCAGAAATCTGATTTCTGATATTGATGAGGTTTATAAAGAAGCTCTTGAGTATAAGCCTACTGATAGAGTGTATAAGTTGTATGAAAGTTACTATGATATGTTAGACCTGCTAGAGTGGTATTTATACGAAGACCTTGAAGAAACAACCAAGGAGTTTCGTGATGCTTACAATAGTATAGATGAGTTTACTGATGAAGAAAAAGACCAGATCAGTGCGCTTATCGGACTACCGTTTGAAGAAGCTATTGGACTTATGGTTAGTGACTATATAGAAGCGTGTATAATAGTAGATACAGGCAAGATTTATGATGCATATATTGACAACCCATGCAAAGATACAGCACAGGCACTTGTGGATCAGTATGACGGAATTTTTAATGACCCTAGCTTTAGTGATGAATATCTTGAGGACCTTATAGGTGAATACTTCTATGACTTAGAGGAGCTTTATCTGGAAGCGAAAGCGATGCTTGAGAAAGACGACGATGATAGTGACGATGAGGATGATACAGTAAGCGGTGGAGATAAAGAAGACAAGAAGCCACAAAAAGGTGCGGATTCAACAAAGACAGAAGAATCAACAAAAGTGAATACAGCTGCTGTAAAAACAGGTGATACTACAATTGCTGTTATCTATTTTGCATTTTCACTCATCGTACTTGCAGTTTTCTGTTTTATTAAAAAAAGAACCAATAACTAAGTGATCTTATAAACTCCGAGAAAACTCTCGGAGTTTATTTTTTTTGGAAAAATGTAAAGTGAGCTTGACATTTAATGAATGACATGTTATTATTTATGTAAAGGTAACTTTACATCTACTGTATTGAGGTGAATATGAAAAACAAAGTTGAAGAACTCAGAAAGAATAAGGGCATAAAACAAGACGAGCTTGCTAAAATTCTAGGAGTATCACGCCAGACTATAAGCTCACTTGAAACGGGAAAATATAATCCCTCAATTATGCTCGCATATAAAATAGCAAGAATATTTGATTTGACTATCGAAGATGTGTTTATCTTCGATGAAGAGTAGGAGGTAACTATGAAGTGTGATAAAGCTATGAGAAGAATGTTTTTGAGTATAGCGTGGATAATAGTAGGCGCTGTGATATTTGTGCTAGGTATTATAGGTACTCTGGACGAATTCTGGAGTGGTTTTGGTGGAGCGCTGTTGGCGGTCGGAACACTCCAGCTTATAAGACACATTCGCTATCGGATCAATGAAGAGTATAAAGAAAAAGTTGATGTACAAGTAAACGACGAGCGCAATAAATTTTTATCGAGTCAGGCGTGGGCTTGGACCGGATATATCTTTATTTTGTGTGCTGCAGCAGGTGCTATTACCTTCAGTGTGATGGGCAAATATGAGCTGTGTTATTTGTGTGCGACAGCGATTTCTCTGATGGTGGTTATTTACTTTGTTGCTTATATGATACTCAAGCGCAAATACTGATAAAAAGGATAAATCAAATTTGCTTGGCAACAATAGATTTATTATAGTATTCTGGTGATTGTTTTGATTATTATTTCTATACTACTTATTGTAGTGGCGGTGACGATAGCCGCATTCTATGTTTATTATGTGGCTTTTTACTCTCGTAAAAAAGGTCAGGACAATATCTACGCCATCCCTGTGGGAGAGCAATACGAGCCCCACAAAGAGCGTATGCTCTCGCTTATAGACGCACTCGTCAAAAGAGAGTACGAAGATGTATATATTAAGTCATACGATGGGCTGACTCTTCACGGTAGGTACTATCACTACAAAGACGGTGCTCCGCTGAATATCGGCTTTCATGGATACAGAGCGACAGCTTTGCGTGACTTTTGTGTCGGTGCTAACGAGAGCCTGAATAGAGGTCACAACCTGATACTTATTGACCAGCGAGGTCAGGGGAAAAGCACAGGGCACACCATCACAATGGGTGTAAAAGAACACCGTGATGTGCTATCTTGGGTGGAGTATGCGTGTGAACGTTTTTCAAAAGATGTAAAGATAGTGATATACGGAGTGTCTATGGGTGCTTCTTCGGTTGTTATGGCAACATCTCTTGATTTGCCTCCCAATGTAAAAGGCATTATTGCAGACTGTCCGTACAACTCTCCAAAGGATATTATACTCAATGTCGCAAAAGAAGATATGAAAATAAGCCCTAAGCTTGCATATCCTTTTGTGTGGCTTGCAGCAAAAGTGTTCGGCAAATTTGACATAAATTCCATCACCTGTGCAGATGCAGTTAAAAAGTCAAAAATCCCCGTGATGATAATTCACGGAGAAGACGACCGCTATGTTCCGTGTGAGATGAGCAAAGTCATAGCAGATGCTAACCCATCGTTTGTTACGCGCTACACATTTCCAACAGCCGGCCATGGGTTGAGTTTTCTATGTGACACGCAAAGATATCGTGAGCTCACTGAACCGTTCTACAAAAAATGTTGTGAAGATTAAATGATACAAAAGCAAAGGCAGTGGAGATTTTCTCTACTGTCTTTTTTACATATAAATTCGACTGTGTTTTGTGTGTTTTGCACAGTAGGTTGTATGTTTTGCACAAAGAGATTACTTCATAATTATTCAATGGGTCAAACTTTTTTTATGTGATATCATTTTTATTGTATATTTTGTCCATTTGTAATATAATTATAAGGTGTTCACATAGGGAATTGTGAAAAATGACCGAAAAAGTTATTTTCGCTTTTCCTACAACGAAAGGAGTTGTTTTCATTATGAAACAATATGACGCAAAACACATACTTAATATCGCTATGGCGGGTCATTCGGGCGCAGGTAAAACATCTGTTGCAGAGGCTATGCTGTATCTATCAAAGGCTTCTGACAGACTCGGTAAGATTTCCGATGGCAACACAATGCTCGACTATGACGCTGAAGAAATAAAGAGAAAGGTTTCTGTACTTACAGCAGTTGCACCGGTTGAGTGGAAAAATATGAAAATCAACCTTATCGACACTCCTGGTCTTTTTGACTTTGAGGGTGGTATCTGTGAGGGCTATCGTGCGGCTGAAACAGCTATGATCGTTGTATCAGCTAAAGACGGTGTCAATGTTGGTACAGAAAAAGCAGTTAAAGCTGCTGACAAAGCTGGTCTTACAAAGATTTTCTTTGTAAACGGTGTGTGTGATGAGGATGCTCGTTTCTACCGTGTACTTGAAGATCTCAAAGCTACATTCGGTCCGTCCGTATGTCCTGTTATCGTTCCTCATATCGAAAACGGTCAGGCTAATACATACATCAACCTATTTGAGTACAAGGCTTATACTTATGACAAGTCTGCTAACGCTACTCCATCTGATATTTTACCTGAGATGGGTGACAGACTCGAGGGACTTCGAGAAGCTATCAAAGAAGCTGTTGCTGAAACATCTGAAGAGCTCATGGAGAAGTTCTTTGAGGGTGAAGAGTTCACTCCTGAAGAAATTATCTTAGGTGTAAGTCAGGGTGTAAAAGACGGTTCTCTTTGTCCTGTATTCTGTGGTGACGCTCACTCTACGTTTGGTATCGAGCAGTTTATGAACTCACTTTCATGGCTTGCTCCTACTGCTGCTGACAAGGGCGCAGAAGTAGCTGTTGACGTCAACGGTGATCCTGTTGACATCGCTGTCAACGAAGCAGGCGCTGCTGCTGCAGTTGTATTTAAGACTGTTGCTGACCCATTTGTTGGTAAGCTTTCATACTTCAAGGTGGTTTCAGGTAAGGTTTCTACTGAATCCCCACTTGTTAATATGCGTACAGGCAAGGAAGAGCGTATCACTAAGGTTTTGACCGTTAAAGGTAAGAAGCAGGAAGACGCACAGTACATCGGCGCAGGTGATATCGGTGCTATTCCAAAGCTTCAAGCTACTGTAACAGGTGACACTCTCTGTGCTCCAACACGCCGAGTTATCTTAGACGGCGTTGACTATCCTGCTCCATCATTCTCAATGGCTATGTATCCAAAGAAGAAGGGCGAAGAAGACAAGGTCGCACAGGGCCTCGTTCGACTTGCAGAAGAAGATCCTACTATCAAGTTTGTCAACAACTCTGAAACAAAAGAAATGGTTGTTTCAGGTATGGGTGAACAGCATTTAGATGTTGTTGTATCAAAGCTCAAGAATAAATTTAACGTAGAAGTAGAACTCAAACAGCCTAAGGTTGCATATAGAGAAACTATCCGTTCAACAGCTGATGTACAGGGTCGTCACAAGAAGCAGTCCGGTGGTAGTGGTCAGTTCGGTGATGTATGGATCAAGTTTGAGCCATGTGATAGCGATTCACTCGAGTTTGAAGTACAGGTTGTCGGCGGTTCTGTTCCAAAGCAGTTCTATCCGGCTGTTGAAAAGGGTCTTAGAGATTCTATCAAGAAGGGTCCACTCGCTGGCTACCCTGTAGTAGGCGTTAAGGCTATCCTTCACGATGGTTCTTCTCATCCTGTTGATTCTAACGAAATGGCGTTCAAGATGGCAGCACAGATCGCTTTCAAGAACGGTATCCCACAGGCTAAACCTACTTTGCTTGAGCCTATCGGTGCTCTTAAAGCTAACGTTCCTGATGCTAATATGGGCGATATCATGGGCGAAGTCAACAAGCGCAGAGGTCGAGTACTCGGTATGAACGTGGGCGAAGACGGTATGCAGATTGTTGAAGCTGAAGTGCCTATGGCTGAGATGGCTGACTTTTCTGTATATATGCGTCAGGTGACACAGGGTAGAGGCTCATTCTCATTTGAGTTTGAGCGTTATGAAGACGCACCTGCACAGGTTTCAGCAAAAGTTATCGAAGAAGCTAAAGCTAACGCAGAAGACTAATACAAAATCGATAAATTAAGGCACCTGTTATTTCAGGTGCCTTGTTTGCATATAAAAACCCCGCGTGGATATTCACGCGGGGTAAATTATTGTGTATTATTTTATTACTTAATAAGTGACTTGCCTGTCATTTCAACCGGCTGTGGAAGATCAAGAATCTCAAGCATAGTCGGTGCGATATCAGCAAGACAACCGCCACTTCTTAATTCACAGTCCTTGCCGACCACAACAAATGGAACAGGGTTGGTTGTATGAGCTGTGAATGGTGAACCGTCTACGTCATACATTTTGTCAGCGTTACCATGGTCAGCAGTGATGAGTGAGATACCACCCATCTCTTTTACTGCATCAGTCACAGCTTTGACACCCTTGTCAACAGCTTCGACAGCTTTGACTGCTGCTTCGAAGATACCTGTGTGACCAACCATATCGCAGTTAGCAAAGTTAAGGATAATAACATCGTATTTGCCACTCTTTACAGCTTCAACGCACTTGTCAGTAACTTCGTAAGCGCTCATATGAGGCTGGAGATCATATGTTGCGACCTTTGGAGAAGCAACGAGAATTCTGTCTTCGCCGTCGTACTGCTTTTCAACACCACCGTTGAAGAAGAATGTAACGTGAGCATACTTTTCTGTTTCAGCGATTCTAAGCTGTGTTTTGCCCGCTTTTGAAAGATACTCACCCAAAGTGTTTTCTAAACTCTGTGGCTTAAAAGCAACCTCAACATTAGGCATAGTAGCATCGTACTGAGTCATACAAACATAGGTGAGAGGGAAGAAGCCTAATCTTCTCTCAAAGGCTGAAAATTCTTCGTCAACGAAAGTACGAGTGATTTCTCGTGCTCTGTCAGGGCGGAAGTTGAAGAATACAACTGAGTCACCCTCTGATATTCTCTTTGTACCCTCAATTACAGTAGGGATAACAAACTCGTCAGTGACGTCGTTTTCATAAGATTTAGCCACTGCGTCTACAGCACAAGCGTTATGTTCGCCCTCACCGTAAACCATAGCAGCATAAGCTTTTTCTACACGCTCGAAGCGGTTATCTCTATCCATAGCGTAGTATCTGCCCATAACTGATGCGATTTTACCTACGCCGATTTCGTTCATCTTTTCTACGCACTGTGCGACAAAATCTTTACCGCTTGACGGTGGAACATCACGTCCGTCCAGGAATGCATGAACAAAAACGTCATTAAGACCTTTCTTTTTAGCCATCTCAAGGATACCGTAAAGATGAGAGTTGTGAGAGTGAACACCACCATCTGACAGCAGACCGAAAAGGTGAAGTGATGTACCATTTTTCAGTGCATTGTCCATAGCAAGGTTGAGTGCCTTGTTTTGAAAGAAATCACCGTCTTCTATAGACTTTGTGATTCTTGTCAGCTCCTGATATACAATACGACCTGCACCCATGTTAGTGTGACCAACTTCAGAGTTTCCCATCTGACCATCAGGCAGACCAACGTCCATACCTGATGCACCAATCTGAGTGATAGGGTTAGAGCTGAAAATCTCATCAAGTGCCGGAGTGCTTGCAGCTTTGATAGCGTTGCCATCAACAGGAGCCACTCCAAAGCCATCCATAATAATCAAAGCAAGTGGTTTTTTTGCCATTGTAAAAATCCTCTCGAAAAAAGTAATTATTTGCTTGCAGCTTCAACGATAGCAGCAAATTTTTCAGCAACAAGTGAAGCACCGCCGATAAGACCACCGTCAACATTCTCTTTAGAGAGAAGCTCCTGGGCATTAGCATCGTTCATAGAGCCACCGTACTGGATAGTAACGCTCTGTGCACATTTTTCACAGTAAAGGTCAGCGAGCACATTACGGATGATAGCACAAACTTCTTCAGCCTGATCTGCAGTTGCTGTAAGACCTGTGCCGATAGCCCATACAGGCTCATATGCGATAACAATTCTGCTAAGCTCTTCAGCAGAAACACCCTGTAAAGCAACCTTAGTCTGAAGTGAAACTGTCTCAGCTGTGATGCCCTGCTCACGCTCTTTTAAAAGTTCACCTACGCAAAGGATAACTGTAAGACCTGCATCAAGTGCAGCACGTACTCTGCTGTTTACTGTTTCGTCAGTTTCACCGAAGTACTGTCTGCGTTCTGAGTGACCGATGATAACATACTCGATACCCATAGCTTTGAGCATATTTGCTGAAATTTCACCGGTGAAAGCACCGCTTTCTGCCCAGTGGCAGTTTTCAGCACCGATTTTTACATTTGTGCCAGCTGTTGCTTCTAATGCTGTCTGTAAATCTACAAAAGGAACACAAGCGATAACATCGCAGTCTGCGTCCTTAACGAGTGGAGTGATCTGTGAGAGAAGCTCTTTAGCTTCAGCTGGGGTTTTGTTCATTTTCCAGTTGCCGGCAATGATAGCCTTTCTAACTGCTTTGTTCATAGTAATTACCTCTTTATTAAAAAATATTTATTTCAAATTTAAGGGCGGAACTAAGTCCGCCCTATCGTATATCAAAAATTATTTGTCGCCGATAGCTGCGATACCAGGAAGAACCTTGCCTTCAAGATATTCGAGTGATGCACCGCCACCTGTTGAGATGTGGCTCATCTTGTCAGCAAAGCCGAGGTTGATAACAGCAGCAGCTGAGTCACCGCCACCGATGATTGTTGTAGCGTCAGTTTCAGCGAGCGCTTTTGCAACAGAGATAGTACCGTTAGCAAAGCAAGCATTCTCAGAAACGCCCATAGGACCGTTCCATACAACAGTCTTAGCGTTCTTTACAGCGTTAGCGTAAATCTCAGCTGTCTTAGGACCAATATCAAGACCCATGATGTCAGCAGGGATCTCACCTGTAGCGTAAACCTGTGTTTCAACAGGAGCATCGATAGGATCAGGGAAGTCTTTTGTGCATACAGCGTCAACAGGAAGGAGGAGCTCCTTGCCTAAAGACTTAGCTTTTTCAATCATCTCGAGGCAGTAGTCAAGCTTTGTATCATCAACGAGTGATGTACCAACTTCCTTGCCAAGAGCTTTTGCGAATGTGTATGACATACCACCACCGATGATAAGTGTGTCACACTTGTCAAGGAGGTTAGAAATAACGTTAAGTTTATCAGCAACCTTAGCGCCGCCTAAGATAGCAACGAAAGGACGAACAGGAGCCTCAACAGCGTTGCCGAGATAGTCAATTTCCTTCTGCATGAGGTAACCAACAGCAGTTTCTTTAATATGTTCTGTAACACCTACAGTTGAACAGTGAGCTCTGTGTGATGAACCGAAAGCATCCATTACGAAAACATCAGCAAGAGAAGCGAGTTCGCTCTTGAATGGCTCGAGGTTCTTTGTTTCTTCTTTTCTGAAACGTGTGTTCTGAAGAAGTACTACGTCGCCGTCTTTCATAGCTGCAACTGCCTTTTTAGCGTTCTCGCCAACAACTTCGTCATCATCAGCAAAAACAACCTCTTTGCCTAAGAGCTCTGAGAGTCTTACAGCAACAGGAGCTAAAGAGAACTTCTCTTCAGGACCGTTCTTTGGTTTGCCGAGATGTGAGCAAAGAATAAGCTTGCCACCATCTGCTAAGATCTTTTTGATTGTGTCTAAAGCAGCAGTGATTCTGTTATCGTTTGTGATAACGCCATCTTTGAGTGGTACGTTGAAGTCACAACGACACAGAACTTTTTTGCCAGCGAAGTTGATGTCATCAACTGTGTACTTGTTGAGTTTCATAATAAAATCATCCTTTCAGAAATATTGAAATTTTGTGTAAAATAATGCCAAATTTCTACATGTTAATTATATAACAATATTATGGTCATTTTCAATAGTCAAAAACACTAATATTTTGCCCATAATTTCATACAATTATATAACTTAAATGCGAATAATCGGCAAGGTTTTTTTCAATGTATTTCACCAGGTGTGGTTGTGCAGCTGACCGCACTCTAAAAGCGATGGATAATCCCACTGTCTGAGCACCTCGTATGTAGCAATAGCAACAGCGTTTGAGAGGTTTAATGAACGTGCTTCTTCTATCATCGGGATACGCACACAGAGGTCGCGATTTTGAAGTAGTAGTTCTTCGTCAAGACCCTTGGTTTCTTTTCCGAAAACAAGGTATGCTTTGTCAGGATATTCTACATCAGAATGACGGTGCAGTGCTTTTGTTGTGAAAAAGAAGTAGTGCGCACCTTTTGTTTTTTCAAAAAATTCAGCCTGACTTTCGTAGTAGGTGATATCGAGATACTGCCAGTAGTCGAGTCCTGCACGCTTTAAATGTTTGTCGTTTATTTCAAAACCGAACGGTTTTACTAAATGAAGTCTGGCTCCTGTAGCTGCACAGGTGCGTGATATGTTGCCTGTGTTCTGCGGAATTTCCGGCTCAATGAGTACTATGTTTAGTTCTGCCAAAAGTTATCACCTCTATATTATTTTAAAATGGAGATAGTATTATTGCAAGTATTTTTTGAAACGGAGGGAAATCAGTGGCAAACGGTAGATTTATGAGTGTTGTAAAAGGCGTTGCCTTTGGTATGGCGACTGGCATAGCAGCAGGATATGTAGGCAAAAAAATGATGGACGAAGGCAAGCATGCTATGCGAAAAAAAGCGAACAGGGCTATCGACACTATGGAGAACATAGCTTCCACCGCAAAATATATTTTCAGATAAAAAAGCACCGCAGTACATTTTTGTGCTGCGGTGTTCTTACTTTTTGAAAGCTTTGACATATCAAAGTGTATATGGTAAAATATAGTTGTCTACAAAAGGTAGACAAAAGGAGTGAGTTGTATGAAAAAAACATTATGTTTATTGCTTAGTCTTGTTATGATTTTTGGCGTGTCTGTGTCGGTGAGTGCGGTTGATATTATCGTAAACCCCGGATATCACGCTACATACGATGAGGCATCCTTGAATCAAGCGATACCTGCTAATCCGACTGCAAAGGGAAGATGCGGAAAAGACGTTTACTGGGGCTATTATGAAGATACAAAAACTCTTATCATAGCGGGTGAGGGAGAGATTGACCTGGGCGCATGGATCAGACAGCCTGAATACTCAGCATATCCGTTTGAAAAAGCTGTTGTCGGTGAGGGCGTCACAGGGTTCAAAGAAAACGCTTTCACACGATGTCATTACGTAAAAGAAATCACACTGCCTGACTCTCTTGAAATAATAGGCAATTATACCTTTTTTGAGTGCAAAAGTCTTGAAAGCATCATAATACCTGCGAACGTAAACAGCATTGGTATAGGTGTTTTTGCACACTGCAACAGCCTGGAGAAAGTTAAAGTGGACAAAAGCAATCCCGTTTTTGACAGCAGATATAGTTGTAATGGTATTGTACGTACTGATATAAACACGCTGATCTGTGGATGTAAAAACACAAAGATCCCCTATTCCGTAACAAGCATCGGAGCGATGGCTTTTGGGTATTGCGACGAACTTACAGCTATAAGACTACATGCAAGTGTAGAAAGTGTTAATAATATGGCATTTGAGAGCTGTGCTAAGCTTAGCAAAATAAATGTATATAATCCAAATGTCCGCATAAATGACGTTATGGGCTCTGCTATTCCGAGCACTGCAACAATCTACGGATACAAAGGCTCGACCATACAGACATACGCAAATAATAACAAAAAGATTTTTAAGAGCTTGAGCGGTCAATATATTCCTATGGGTGATGTTGATAACGACTCAAGGATGTCTGTGCTTGATGCGACAAGTATTCAAATGTACATAGCAGAGTTGAAAACTTTAACTACAAGCGAGACACGATGTGCCGATATGGATGGTGACTGGTCAGTTACGGTTATAGATGCAACAGCTATACAAAGAATATTAGCAGAACTTGAGTGATATATAAAAATAAAAGCACTGCGTTTTACGCAGTGCTTATTTTTATGCAAAGTAGTCGTAGCTGAGTTTTTCTACTGTCCAATCTTTGATGTCATTGTAGTATTTAAAAAGAGCCTTGTGAGCTTTCTCTACATTGTGAGCCAGGAAGTTTCCGCACTCGATTTTTGAGTTACCCGGAATATCGCCCTCGTGGTCACGACATTTTTTGACAATATCTTTGATAAGTGAAAGTGCCGTTTCGTGTGAAAGCTCTCGTGTCAAAAAGTAAAACCCTGTCATACATCCCATCGGACCAAAGTAGATAACGTTTTCAGAATACTCACTGTTTCTGGCATAGGTCGCAAAAAGATGTTCGATGGTATGCATAGCTAAGGGGTCTAAAAACGGTGGAGTATTAGGTTTTATAAATCGTAGATCATAGGTGACAATATCTGAGTCTATTCTTGAGATGTACACACCGACATTGAGTTTGTTGTGATCGACTGTAAAGCTTGCGATTTTTTTCATAGTTACCTCTTAGTAGTTTTTCATACATATGTTCATATCGACAGGTCCACTGATACCGTCTACTTCACCTTCGATGTTATACTGCCACATTGTGAAGTTGTAGTACATAGAAGGATGATTTTCATAGTCAGCTATCCAGAATTCATAGTCTTTAAGACGCTCAAGGTCGTATTTGTAGTACATCAGGTTTGTGTTTGAATAGATAATTGACTTAAAACCGTTTTCTTCTATAGTGTCACAAAAAGCGATAGCCGCATCAGTAAGGCTCTCGCCTGTTACACCATCAGTACGTGCAGTATCGCCTTCGATGATTTCCCAGTCAAATGCTATAGGATAGTCAAATTTCATACCACGTATCTGGTTGAGTGCATATTCTGCCTCTTCAAGACCTTCTTCTTCGTTTGTAGCCTGAGAGAAGAAGTAACCACCGACTTTCAGTCCTGCATCACGAGCTCCTTTGTAGTAGTTGTGCAAGTTTGTGTCAACATACATACCGCCCTCTTGTGAGTAGTATCTTCCACCGATTCGAAGTATAACAAAAGTAAAGCCTTGTTCTTTGACTTTTTCAAAGTCAACTTCACCTTGAAATTCGGACAGGTCAACACCCATACAAGAGGCAACCTCATCGTCGATGTAGTATGTCATCATACCGTTTTCGTCTATAAAAAAGCTGTCGTTATCGTATGTGTTCTTTGCAAACCCCTCGACAGCCTCGATTTCTATAGTACCCATAGCCGGATCGTTAATAGAGATTATTTCTCCTTTTTTTATGTACTTTGTTTTTTGCTCGACAAATTCAGTTGGCTCATCGTTAGAATTTTTTACGCTGTTGTTGTTGATACTAGTGAAAACAACGATGAGTACACAAGCAACAACAAGCATACCGGACAATAAATAAAGTATTGAGGTGAAGTTAAAGCCTGACTTTGAATCGCTTTGAGCATGTCTTCTGCCATTTCCAAATAAAGCCATAAAGTTCTCCTTTTCAGCATTTTATGCTACGAGGATACCACAAAAAAGATAGAATGTAAACAAATTTAACAGTAAGTTTACTTTTACCTTGAAAAAGTTTTCACTTACTTGTATAATGTAAAAAAATGCTGAAAGGGGATACGCTGTGCAGGTTTTAGGGTACAAAAAGAAAACTAAAGCTGAGCTTCTAAAAGCAGTGGATGAGTGTATCTCTATCAGCCAGCTGTGTGCTCTTATTCAGCACGAAGGTATCGTGATACAAATGCAGTGTTTTTCGCTTGCTTCAAATATTCCGAGCAAAAAACTGCCTGCAGGACAGGGCGCAGTTAAGTCTCCGCTTGACAATTTAAAAGAGCGGGTCAGACACGCAATAGAGAGCAGCAAATAATATTTTGTTTTTTAAAGTACAGGAGACTGTACTTTTTTATTTTTTTGTGAAAATTCACTAGTTTTTTCTTGATATATGCGTGTTCTGGTGTTACAATTATAATGTAAATCTATATTGACAGCTCAAGGAGGTTAATATGAAAAAGTTTTTATCTATCATTTTAGCTTTAGTGATACTTGTCAGCATGATGCCATACACGGTATTTGCTGAAGAAGTCAGCACCTTAAGCTATGAGTTCACAGGTACTAATGCCGATGACCCTGGTTATGCTGAGGGCACTATCACCTTTAATGCGGCATCTAGTGCTACATACTACTTGTATTGGGGCGACGAAACAGGTGCGCTTCCACAGTATTTTGAAATTACTTCATTTACTGCTCAAAAAGGTAGTACTTATACATACAAATTTCCTGCACAGACAGCTATTCCTGCTGATGCAGAATGTGTTTTTGTTTCAAAAGCAAAAGACTGCGAAAGTGCTTCACGAAGCGAAAATATAGCAGAAGTTGAAATTCCTGATTCAAAGAAGCTTTTCGATTCATCTTCTGAGCGTCAGTACAGATACGCTGCTTTTTCTGATATCCATATCGATATGCAACATGGAACTACAGCAGGCTTTTACACTAACTCTACAGCTCATTGGGCACAGGCTCTTGATGTATGCGTAGATAGAGAAGTTGACTTTATCATTTCTTCAGGCGACCAGGTTACTAATGCTTACGGTGCTACTTTAGAGTGGCTGACATATCAACAGATACTCGCTGATTCTGACTATGTGAATCCGATTTATGAGTCAGACGGAAACCACGAGCCACGTGGTAGCTATAACAGCAACTGTGACTCTGCGTGCAGCAATGAAGAGTATTCAATAGCTACAGGCCTTGATGTGGATGCACAGTCTATCGTAGATGGCAAGGACTATTACGAAGTTACAGAGCCTAACACAGGCGATCACTTCATCTTTATGAGTGAAGTGCACGCTCATCCTGGTGAGAACGATAACTTCTCAAAGGAACAGCTTGACTGGCTTGAGGGCTTGCTCGCTAAATACAAAGACGACGGTAATAAGATATTCCTTATTGAGCATGCTTTGATACAGGGTTATGGTGCAGGCGATGATACTTACGATCCTGGTTATCAGGGTGGTATCAGGATGGAACACGCTGAAACAGGCGAACAGTTCCCAAACAACCAGAGATTCAAGAAAATCCTCGAAGAAAACAAAGAGATTATCTGGTATTCAGGCCACACACATATAGACTTTACAGAAGAGCAGAACTATTCTAGCGAGAACGGTGCATCTTGTCATATGGTACATATTCCATCAGCTTGCAACACTACCCGCTATGAAAAGGATGCAAACGGATACAAGATTTTAGGTTCAAGCACAGACTATACATTCTTTGATGACACAACACAGGGTTATTTCGTAGATGTTTTTGACACAGCAACTGTTCTTTACGGAACAAATCTACACTACAACAAGGTTTACCCAAGATATACATATATCATTGAAGAAGGTGAGCCGGAAACAAGACCTACAGAAGAAACACAGCCTCGACCAACAGTTCCACAGCCAACACAGCCTGATATTGAAAATGGCAAGACAGTTTACTGTATAAATTCTGCTAACTGGGCAACAATTTCTGCTTATGCTTGGATAGAGGGCGGAGCAGCTATGACATGGCCGGGCAATCTTATGACAAAGACAGGCGAAACTGTCAATGGTTTTGATGTTTATATGGCGGTTGTAGAACCTGAATATTCAAGCATTATTTTCAACAATAATGACAACGGTTCACAGACTGCGGACCTTACTATTCAGGAAAATCAGTATTATGACGTAAAATCAGGAGCTTGGTACACTTCACTCTCAGATGTTCCTGAGGTTAATGTGCTTGCTACAGATCGCTACATTGTTGGTGAATTCAATGGTTGGAGCACAGTTGCTAACGAGTTTAAGCTCAACGCTGAGGGTGACTCAACAGCTTATGTAACAATGAGTCTTGAAGCTAATAAGACATACCAGTTCAAGGTTGTAAGAGAGGGTACATGGACCAGTTGTGCGACCCCTATCACAGACACAGTTTCAGGACTCACATTCTCAAAATCAGTGAGTGGCAACGCTACAATTACTACTAAGGCAGCTGGTGACTATGTGTTCTCGTTTGGTATCAGTAGCTCACAGCTTGGTGTAACATATCCAGAACCTAAACCGACAGAGGCAACCGAACCAACAGAACCTACTGAACCAACACAGCCAACGGAACCAACAGAACCTACTGAGCCAACACAGCCGACAGTACCAACTGAAGATAAAACAGAACCGACTGAGGCACCTGTTCTCTATGGTGATGTAGATTTGAACGGAAAAATAGAGATTACCGATGCTACTCATATCCAACGTCATCTTGTCGAACTTGAAGTTCTGACAGAAGAACAACTCGTACGTGCAAGGGTATCAGGCCAAGCTGCTTTGAGTATTACGGATGCAACATTGATTCAGCGAAAGCTCGCAAGCATTATTGACAAGTTCCCGGTAGAAAACCTCAAAACTGTTGCAGTTACATCAGCTGATACACTGACTTCTGAAGAGCTCTTCAAAAAGGCTACAGACTACCTTTCTTATTACTTTCAGTATGCTTCATACAATGACTATCAGGCATTGAAGAAGACAGTCTACAAGTATAAGGATGCTGATACAACAGCATTGTCAGAAGATGCACAGGCTGAAATCACAGCTGCAATAGAAGCATTTGATGCATTAAGAGATAAAGTTCATCAGCAGACAGTTTACTACACTGACGGCAAAGGCTTTGGTGATATCAGAGCATACTACTTCAACAGTACTTCCAACGCACAGGTAGAAGACTGGCCGGGACAGATCGGATCTTATATTCACACTAACTCTTATGGTCAGAACATCTATGCAGTTACTTTGAACTTCTCTAAGTTTGACACTATCGTTTTCAACGGCAGTGGAAGTAACAAGACTGTTGATATTGCGCTTGACGGTAAATCAGGCACACTCTACTACCCAACAGACCAAGACACAACAGGCGCATGGGGTGTAGCAAGCAACACATTCAAACAGATGTGGTACAGTGAAGAAAAAGAGGATGAAATGGAAGACGATGTGCTCGAAGATATCACTATTTACTTCACTGATACCTTAGGCTGGTCAGATGTCAACTGCTATTATTGGTTAGGCTCACGAAATAATACATGGCCTGGTGAGCAGATGACTTTTGTAAGAAACAATTCACAAGGTCAGCCTATTTATAAGCTGACAGTTCCTGCAGGCTCGTCTGTAGTATTCAACAACGGTTCCGGCACACAGAGTGTTGACGTAACCGGTCTTACTGATGGTTATGGCTACTATCTGACAACATTGTCAAGTGGCAAGTACCTATATGAGTCATACAAATACGGAACAGCATAATAACATTTGCATAAGGCAAAAGGCACCCATTTTAGGGTGCCTTTTCTCATGTATTGTTCTTTTTATCTTTCAGTATCATCTTGCCTTCATGGTCGGTGTAATACTCGCCTTTTGGGATAATCTCACTGATAGGTATTATCTCATAACCCTGCGCCTTTATTGCTTCTATGATGAGTGGCAAAGCTTCTGGTGTGTTTTTTGCTCCGTTGTGAAGCAAAATAATTGAACCCGGGCAGAGGTTTTGTTCTATCCTTTGCACCATATCATCAGGTGTCGGGTCTTTCCAGTCAAGGCTATCAATGTTCCATTGTACACAGTGCATACCGCAGTCGTTTGATGATGTTACAACCGAGTTGTCATATTCACCGTATGGTGGTCTGAAAAGCGTGACTTTTTTTCCTGTTATCTTTGTGATTTTTTCGTTGCAGTTTTTGAGCTCGTTTGCTTGTTCATCAAGCGATATTTGTGTCATATGAGCGTGGGTGTCTGAGTGGTTGCCTACATCATGCCCTCTTTTGTCAATCTCTTTGACTGATTCAGGGAATTTGTCAACCCATTCGCCAACTAAAAAAAAGGTGGTTTTTACTTTGTGCTCATCGAGTATTTGGAGCAGAGTGTCAGTCTGTTCGTTGCCCCACGCAGCGTCAAAAGATATTGAACATACTTTTTCATCGGTATCGACGTAGTATATCGGTATGATACGCTCAGCAGATGAAGTTTCAGCCACTTGTGAAGCGGTTGAGGTAACAACCGTAAGAGCAATAGCCCCTATCAAAAAACACAAAAATATGCTGACAAGCCCTTTTTTTGTAATAGTAAAAACTTTCATAAAAAATCCCCCCGTAAAGCCTATGCTTACAGGGGGATTTTTAGTACTTATTATGGGTGCATTCAGCGTTATGGTGCCTGAATTTCCCATGTTATTCCGTCTTTTGAGTCTTTCACAACAACGTGCATTGCAGAAAGTTCATCACGGATTTTATCAGCAGTAGCCCAGTCTTTTTGAGCTCTAGCTTCTTGTCGTTTTGCGATAAGCTCTTCAATTTTTTTAGTATCAACACTTGAATTTTTTTGCTCGTTTTCGGCTTTGATTTTGTTTGCTTCTTCAATGAGGTTGAGACTTAATACTTTGTCAAAATCAGCGATGAGGTAGAGCTTTGTCTTGTCGTTAGTCTTAGCTTTTAATACATCGTACAGACTTGTAAGACCAAGAGATGTGTTCAGGTCATTGTCCATACTATTCTTGAATTTTGCGATATATTCGTTTGCCACTTCCATATCGACTTCGCCCTCGTCTTTGTACTTTGCGATTCGGTTGACCAGCTTGTTATATGAAATTACTGTGTTGTCAAGAATATCAAAGTCAAACATCAGAGGTTTTCTGTAGTGTGACTGTAAGCAGAACATTCTGTACGCAAGTGGGTTGTATCCTTTTTCTTCGAGTAGTGATACGGTGAGGAACTCTCCCTTTGACTTGCTCATTTTGCCTCGTTTGTCGAGCAGGTGGAGTACATGGAACCAGTACTTGCACCACTGGTGACCTAAGTATGCTTCAGACTGTGCGATTTCGTTAGTATGGTGAGGAAAAGCGTTATCAACTCCACCACAGTGAATATCGCAGTACTCGCCCAAATGTTTGATGGAAATCGAGCTGCACTCAATGTGCCAACCCGGATAACCAACACCCCAAGGTGAGTCCCATTTTAATTCTTGATCATCAAATTTTGACTTAGTAAACCACAGCACAAAGTCGGTTTTGTTACGCTTTGCGAGGTCTTCTTCAACGTCGTCACGAACACCTACTTCGAGGTCTTCCTGCTTTTGGTTACCAAAAACATAGTATTTGTCGAGCTTTGATGTATCAAAGTACACGTTGCCACCTGAGATGTATGCGTACTCCTTCTCTAGCAATACAGACACCATTTCGATGAACTCATCGATACAGTTTGTAGCAGGCTCGACTACGTCAGGAGTTTTGATGTTGAGTTTTTTGCAGTCCTCAAAGAAAGCATCAGTATAAAACTTTGCGATTTCGAGCACGGTCTTTTTTTCACGCTTAGCACCCTTGAGCATTTTGTCTTCGCCAGTATCAGCATCGCTGGAGAGATGTCCTACGTCTGTGATGTTCATAACTCGTGTCACGTCATAGCCTGAGTATCTTAGATACTTTTCGAGTACGTCTTCCATGATGTATGTGCGCAGGTTTCCGATGTGAGCGTAGTGATATACAGTAGGGCCACAGGTGTACATCCTGACACGCTTGCCCTCAAAAGGAATGAACTGTTGTTTTTCGTTGCCTAAGGTGTTGTAGAGAATCATTGTTTTTCCTCCAGTTGTTTTTTAAGATTGTCGATTTGAATCTGCATTTTGCACAGCTCTTGTGCGACTGGGTCACTGTAGTGAATCTGGTCAAGATAGTCGAGTTTTTCACCGTTGATTTTGACGACTCTAGCAGGTACACCGACAGCGGTAGCGTTGTCAGGAACTTCGGTGAGTACCACAGCACCCGCAGCAATTCGAGCGTTGTCACCGACTCTGAATGGGCCCAGCACTTTCGCCCCTGAGCCAACCAGCACATTGTTGCCAAGTGTAGGGTGACGTTTGCCGTGTTCTTTACCTGTACCACCTAGCGTTACATTCTGATACAAAGTACAGTTATCGCCGATGATAGTAGTCTCACCGATGACAACACCCATACCGTGGTCAATGAACAGTCCCTTGCCGATTTTAGCCCCGGGGTGTATCTCGACACCTGTTTTGTGTCGAGCACGCTGGGAAATATATCGTGCAATGAATTTCATGTTATGATTATAAAACCAGTGAGCTCGTCTATAACTTCTGACCGCTTTGTAGCCTGAGTACAAAAAGAAAACTTCCATTTTAGATCTGGCCGCAGGGTCACGCTCCATAACGGAATTAAGATCAGCTATCAAAGTCTTGAACATAAATATTCTCCTAACCTGTCATGTATAACAAAAAATGCGTCATCCCAAAAGGGACGACGCAGTCGTGGTTCCACCCAAGTTCAGTCGATATAAAAAATCGACCCTTTGTGTCATATAACGGTGACTACCGTGTGAGGATACTGTAGTTCCCCTCACAAGCTCACAGGTGCATTTCGCCCAAATCGATCAAAGGAAATTCCAGCATACATTCCTCTCTCTGATGACGTCTTTTGAACTACTTCTCCTGCTCAAAGCCTTCTTATATCATTAGTATTATATACATTATATCAAAAAAATGCAATACTTTTACATTTCGCTTATTGCATCTTTATTATCGAGTACGTATTTCACACCCGAAATAACAGTGAACACAACAGAAATCCACAGCATAACTTCGCCGATGATGTAGAAAATATACTCCCACTTGAAGTAATCAAAAGCATCAACAAAAGTATCTAAAACTTCAAATAAAGTTTGTAGAGCAAACACGCCGACGATAGCAATAATCTGTGTCACTGTTTTGACTTTGCCCCACATATTAGCAGCAACAACCTTGCCTTGAGAAGCAGCAGAAAGTCGAACAGAAGTGACGACAAACTCTCTGAAAAGTACGATAATGAGAATGATAGGGTCGCACAACTCTTTTGCTAAAAAGCACACAAGTGCTGATATAACAAGAATTTTGTCAGCGATTGGGTCAGCGAATTTGCCGAAATTTGTGATAAGATTACGCTCTCGTGCAATTTTACCGTCAAAGTAGTCGGTGAGCGAAGCTGCACCAAAGATGAGCCCTGCAAAAAGATAATTGTAAGATACAGGTATCAGCAGTGCTGCCACCATAAAAGGCACAAGAATAATGCGGAGTATAGTAAGTTTGTTAGGTAAATTCATTTTATGCCTCCATTTCGCCTACTAAATCGCAGTCAAGATAGTCAGTGATTTTCACCTTCACGATGTCGCCCTGACGTGGTTTGTCACCCGTTACTGTGAAGAACACGCACGGATCAACCTCAGGTGCGTCGAGCACTGATCGACCAAAATAACACTCTGCATAGCGGTCAAAGCCATCGACCAAAACGTCGAGCGTTTTGCCGATATGCTTCTGGCAGCCTTTTTCCATAATGATAGCCTGCTGTTCTGTGATAATTTGTGCTCTGTGAGCTTTTACTTCTTCATCGAGCTGATTGTCATATTCTCCTGCCGGAGTGTCTTCCTCCTGAGAATATGCAAAACAGCCGAGTCGCTCAAATTTCATATCGCTTACAAACTGCGATAGCTCAGCAAACTGTTCTTCAGTTTCGCCCGGAAAACCTGCGATAAGTGTTGTGCGCAGAGTGATATCAGGAATTTCTTTACGAAGCTTTGTGATAAGCGCAGTAAGGCTGTGCTTATCACCGTGTCGGTTCATTTTAGAAAGCACGTCGCCGTTGCAGTGTTGAAGTGGAATATCAAGATATTTCACAATTTTTTCTTCAGTTTTGATGGTTTCAATAAGCTCGTCCGTAATTCTGTCAGGATAGCAGTATAGTATGCGTATCCATTTCAAGTCTTCAATTTTACACAGTTCTTTTAAGAGGGTAGGGAGCATCAGCTTACCGTAGATATCCTCGCCATAACGAGTGGTATCCTGAGCAATAACATTGAGCTCTTTGACTCCGTTTTTGACAAGATACTCAGCTTCTTCTATGATGCTTTCCATCGTGCGACTTCTGAAATGTCCACGAATAAGCGGAATAGCACAGTATGTACAGCAGTTGTCACAACCGTCGGCAACCCTTAGGTATGCATAATGCTGTAGTGTTGACTGCACTCTTTTTCCATCAAGAGGCATAAGTGATATATCAGGAAAGCTTTCAAACAGCTCGTTTTCGAGTGCCTTATCTATAGCATCACAGATGTCACCGTTTGCACCAAGTCCCACAACAGCGTCAGCTTCAGTGATAAGCTCTTTTATCTGGTGCTGATAGCGCTGAGCAAGACAGCCTGTCACGATGATTTTTTTAATTTTACCTTCTTCTTTGAGTTTAGCAAGTTCTAAAATCTCGTTGATGCTTTCCTGTTTTGATGACTCGATAAAGCCACAGGTGTTGATGACAGCTACAGATGCCTGTGCTGCGTCTTCGATGATACGATAACCGTATTCTCTGACTTTGCTCATCATCATTTCGCAGTCAACGCGATTTTTTGCACAACCTAAAGACACAAAACCGACAGTAATAGACATTTTATTCTCCAGAATCAGTAGTAGTAATCTTCGTCAATGTAGTTGTTAAGCACGCTTTTGATATCGCAGTAGCTGTAGCCCAGACGCTGTAGAGCGTTGATACATCTGCGTTTGCCTTTTTCTTCGTTTAATATATGAGCGTACTTTTTATCTATAATAGCCTGTATGTTGCTTTCAACATCACATTCGAGCGAGTCGACCGTGTCACGCGCGAGCTCTTTGTCAATACCTTTTTCGATGAGCTTTCTAACAGCCCCCATGGGTGACATTCGCTTTAAGTTGAGTAGGTCAGTAGCATAGCGCCGAGCATAGTTTTCGTCGTTTACGAGTCCTAGCTCTTCGAGTCGTTCTACAGCCTTTGTGGCTGCGTCAAAGCTACTGTGTTTGCTCACTTTTTCTATCAGTTCGTGCTTTGAATGATCACGGTACGATATCAGCCACATAGCTTTATCTTTCGCTCTTTTTGTATCAGAGAGTGTGATAAGCTCATGTAGCTTTTCGTCACTTATCTCATCACCAACATCAACTCGCAGTGATAGCACGGTTTCAGTATCAACCTTTGTGACAAACTCACCGTCGATGTATAAAGCGCACAGCCCTTTTTTCTTGGGCTCAATAGCAGTAACAGTCATCAATCTTCAACTAAAATGTCGATGTTTGATTTGCTACCTTTTGCAGCAGGCTTTGATTCAGCCGGCTTAGAAATCAAAGTAGCTTTAGCAGGTTTTTTGACACGAGTGCTCAGCTTGTCGATATTTTGCCACAGCAAAGTTTCGATTTCATTTCTGAGCTCTACATTGTTTTCAAGAAGCTCTTTGACGTTATCACGACCCTGACCGAGTCTTGTTTCGCCGAAGTTAAACCAAGCACCTGACTTCTGAACAACGTCAGCCTTAACAGCAAGGTCAATGAGCTCGCCTGTGCGAGATATGCCCTTACCGTACATAATATCAAATTCAGCCTCCTTAAACGGAGGAGCAATTTTATTCTTAACAACCTTAGCACGTGTGCGTGAGCCGATCATTTCGCCATTTTGTTTGAGTGTTTCAACTCTGCGGATATCAATTCGAACAGAAGAATAGAACTTGAGCGCTCTACCGCCAGGAGTAACCTCAGGGCTTCCGTAGATAACGCCAACTTTTTCTCGAAGCTGGTTGATAAAGATAGCAACGCAGTTAGATTTTGAGATAGCACCGGCAAGCTTTCTTAACGCCTGTGACATAAGTCGAGCCTGAAGGCCAACATGAGAATCGCCCATTTCGCCTTCGATTTCTGCTTTTGGAACAAGAGCAGCAACAGAGTCGATAACTATAACATCGATAGCACCACTGCGGATAAGTGCTTCAGCAATTTCAAGTGCGTCTTCACCTGTATCAGGCTGAGAAACTAAAAGCGAGTCAACGTCAACACCGAGAGCCTGCGCATATACTGGATCGAGTGCGTGCTCAACGTCAATAAAAGCAACGTTGCCACCGTCTTTTTGACCTTCAGCAATACAGTGTAGTGATAAAGTAGTTTTACCTGAGCTTTCAGGTCCGTATATTTCGATGATTCTGCCACGAGGCAGACCGCCGATACCGAGAGCGATATCAAGTGACAATGAACCTGTTGATACGTGGCCGACATTTAATGCTGAGTCCTGACCCAAGCGCATGACAGCGCCCTTGCCGAATTGTTTTTCAATCTGACCTAAAGCGGTCTCGAGTGCCTTATTCTTATCGATTGCCATATAAAAATCTCCTTTTGGGCTTGGCCCTATATAATACGGTAAGAATTATACCATAAAAATCGACAAATTTCAACAATTTTCGAAAATATGTTCTAATTGTAACCTTTTTAGTTTATGGTTTATACTGAGCGGTTATAGCACGGACAGTGGAAGACAAATCAAGGTGCCCTTGTATATCACAAAAGCCCGCATTACATAGCAGGGAAGAGATGTAAGAAAACTGTCCTTCACCGATTTCGAATGCGATATGGCCGCTGTGTTTTAGCTTTTTACTCCATTCATTTATGATACCACGATAAAAATCGTAACCGTCTTTTCCGCCATCTAATGCAAGAAGAGGTTCAAACTGCACCTCTTTCTGGAGTGTGGGTATTTCATCGGTGATGATGTACGGTGGGTTTGACACAATAAGGTCAAAAAAAGAATCAGCAAAGTCATTCACACAGTCGTACAAATCAGCGTGAATAGTTTTGACATCGGCATCGTTATCTTTGCAGTTATCCTGCAAATAAGAGTACGCAATGTCACTTTTTTCGACTGCATAGACAGTACTTTTTTTAAATATCTTTTTGAGCGTTACTGCGATGATGCCACTGCCTGAGCACAAGTCAACGATAGTTTTATCATCATCACAAAGCAGTTTCTTGCACGCATTTACGAGCACTTCGGTGTCGTCCCTCGGTATGAGCACACCTTCACCTACTTTGTAAGCATTATCCATAAAGTACCACTTCTTTGTGATGTATTGTATGGGCTCACCTAGGGAACGCCTTTTTATGCACTCTTTGAGTATATCGAGCTTATTGTTATCAACAGCTTCAGTTGCACGCACAGTGATGTCAGTGCGAGTCATAGAAAACACGTGTTCAAAAAGGTATATAGTATCAAAGGCGGGGTCTTCAACGCCCGCCTTCAAAAGTTGTTGTTTAGTAAAATTAAAAGCTTCTTTGATATTCATTGAAAGTGATTATTGCTTATCGCAACAGTTAGAAATAATATCCGAACCGTCATCAGGGATGACAGCGGTCATAGCCTCTATAGCAACCTCGATCATTTTGTTATCAGGCTCTCTTGTAGTGATTCTCTGAGCCCAAAGACCCGGGGTCGCAAGAAAGCGAGTGAACTTGTTGTCGTGTTTGCCACAGAATTTGATGCACTCGTAGCCGATACCAATCATCAGTGGAAGAAGTGCGAGTTTGAATACCGGACGCAGTATGCTGATACCAAAAGGTGCAGCCGGAATGAAAAGCCCGAGCACGATACCGATGAGTAGCGTAATAACAAGAAAGCTTGTACCACAACGTGGGTGGAATCTGCTCTGCTTCTCTATATTCTCAACAGTGAGGTCTAAACCTTCTTCATAGCAGAAGATGGTTTTATGTTCAGCGCCATGATACATAAATACTCGTTTCATTTCTTCCATTCTTGAGCAAAGGACAACATAGCCTAAAAACAGTGCGATTTTCAAAACGCCTTCAAAAACTGATTTAGCAAGTACGACTTCTTTGATAGAAGGGAAGAGCAGTGCCAGCAAATCATACAAAAGTGATGGCAAGAAAAAGAAAAGTCCGACAGCGAGGATTACGCCCAGTACTGTAGCGATAACCATAACAACTTTCATCAGGTTGTCGCCGAGCTTATCAAGTAGCCATTTTTCGAATTTTGATGGTTCTTCCTCTTCAATTTCGCCTGCTTCCAGAGCTTTATCAGCGGAGATGGAAAGAGCCTTGTAGCTCAGTCGCATTGAGTCAACAATACCTGTGATGCCTCGAATGATAGGCAATCTCCAAAACTTTGACTTAGAAGCCAGCGAAGAAAAACTGAGGTCTTCTGTGTGTATTTCATTTTCACCGGTGCGTACAGCGACTGTGGTGCGTTTAGGACCACGCATCATAATGCCCTCGATAAGGGCGCTACCACCGATAGAAGTAATTTTTCTTTGATTTATTTGAGCCATAGTTTAATCCTTTTTAAATATCAGTATTTTCCGCAGTAACAGGTTCTACCTCGTCCTGATGTTTGTATGTAGGGATACCGATAGTAACAGTAGTGCCGACGTCCGGACTTGAGTCGATGTCGAGATGACCGTTGTGGAGTTTGATGATCTCGTCAGCAACTGCCAGTCCAATACCTGAACCATTAACTTTTTGGTTAGCTTTGTAGAATTTATCTTTGATTTTAGGGATATCATCTGCAGAAATACCGCAACCGTTGTCAGCAACGACAACTTTGATCATATCCTCTTTATAATCCTGATAAACCTGTACACCGATCATACCACCCTCCGGGGTGTATTTGATGGCGTTGTCAAGTACGTTGATAAACACCTGTTTGAGTCTGTTGCGGTCGCCGTAGACTGGAGGCATAATCTCCGGTTCATCATACAGCAGGTGTTTGCCTTCGGACAGAGCACGCTCTTTGAGCATATATACCGCTTCGTCAACTTCAGCGAGTATATCAATTTTTTGCATTTGCATAGTAAGACGTCCGCTTTGCAGTTTTGAGAAGTCGAGTAGCTCTTCAACAATACCTGTAAGACGTGAGCTTTCTTTTACAATAACGGACATACCCTTTTCGAGTGTTATGCGGTCAGGTACGCCATACTGCATGGTTTCAGCCCAGCCTTTTATAGCTGTCAGCGGAGTGCGAAGCTCGTGTGATACACGAGAGATAAAGTCGTTCTTGAGCTTTTCAGATGCGTCGAGCTCTTTCGCCATATCGTTTATGGAGTCGCACAGTTCACCGATTTCGTCATCGTACATTTTGGTGAGCTTTGCATCAAAGTCACCCTGAGCGATGCGTTTAGCGGTTTCGCTCATTTCACGTACAGGCTTTACGATAGAGCGTATGAAATAGTTGCCTGAAAAAGCAACGCACGCAATAATGATGAGTCCGACAAAAGACGCAATAAGTGTGATGACAAAGGTGTGCATATTAGCTTTTCGCAGTGACACGACAAACCTCACAGCACCCACAGAAGTCCCCTTTGAGTTGCGAACGATATGGGTAGTAGCCATAACCTTTTCGCCTGAGCTGAGTTTGCCTGTCCATTGTGCAAAGCCGGTTTCGTTATTGAGTGCTTCTTTGTAGTCAGGCATAGAAAGGTCTTCGTCACTTTCAAAACCTGTGGACGCAACCGTCACACGACCGTTAGCGTTTAGGATCATCAGCTCCATGCTTTCTTTGTGCTGAAAATCCTCGACATATTTGGAAGCAGTGCTCTGGAAAATAGCGGTGTTTTCGCACTTGTATCCGGGGAACACAGCCGACAACTCGCTGTTGCGATTAAGCAGAGCTTGCTCGATAGAAGAGTAGCACAGGGATTTAATCGAAACGCTCAGACATATTATAAGCAAGGTGATGATAGCAATAATGACACCAAAGGTGTTCATCACCCATCTTTTTGTGATACCTTTTGTGATACCTTTGAACATTTCGATCCCTCCTCTCTAAAAAGCACTATATATCAAAATGCAAAGGTAATTATAGTCCTTTATATTATGTGTCCCACTTGTAGCCAAGGCCCCATACTGTAACGATGTACTTAGGGTTAGATGGCTCGTCTTCAACCTTCATTCGAAGTCTTCTGATGTTTACGTCAACGATTTTTTCTTCGCCAACATATGCTTCACCCCAGACGTGGTTTAAGATGTCTGTTCTGTCAAGTGCAACACCAGGGTTTGAGAAGAAGTATTCCATAATCTGGAACTCAACCTGTGTCAGTTCAATCATCTTACCGTTCTTTAAGAGTGCACGATTTCTGAGATTGAGAGAGAAGATGCCTGACTTGAGCTCTTCTTTAAAATTGTTTTCAGCTTTCTGTTCAGCTAAAGCAACTCTGCGGTACAGAGCGTCTACACGTGCTGTGAGTTCAGAAGGTGAAAATGGCTTTGTGATGTAGTCGTCTGCGCCGAGCATAAGACCAGTAACCTTGTCCATTTCCTGAGTACGGGCAGAAAGCATAATGATGCCGATGCCTGAGTTTTTGTTACGCAGTTCTTTACATACCTGAAGACCATCGATGCCCGGCATCATAATGTCGAGAATAGCAACATCAAAGTCGCCACCGTTTTCTTCATACTTTTGTAGAGCCATCTCTCCACAGTCGGCCTCTACAACTTCGTAGCCTGCACGTCTAAGGTTGATTACCACAAAATCGCGGATAGCAGCCTCGTCTTCGCAAACAAGAATCTTTTTCATACTAAAACCTCCGTTTATAGTTTTATTGATTAACGAGCGAGAACAGTGAGCTTACTTCGTCGCCCGTGATAGACAAATAGTTGTCGGCGTTGCCGATAGAATAGGTGTAGACAGTAGAGCCGGTGCTCAAAAATTCAGTGAAGCCACTGCTGTCTTTATTATACTCATCAACTGAAAAAGCTTTTATAACCAAAAGCTCATCTTTAAGAGTCAGAGTGTTGTTTTTATATTCGATAGCGTAAATAGTGGTTTCGCGCTCTTTGACGTTATATCTGGCGGTGATGGTATCGCTCCATTTAGAAGGCATATCAAGCATATATCCGTCAGCAGTGCAAAGAATAGAGCTTTCTATTGTGCTCAGCGCATATGTTTCAGTGTCGAAGTTCGACCAGTCGATACGTCGGAGTACTTTGTTCATATCTTCAGACTCATCGTATCCCATAAGCGAGCAAATCGGAATATCGATGAGCTCGTCTTTATCAAAGTCAACACAGCACACCTGAGTAGAACGTCTTGTGTTGCTGTAGCCTGAATACGAGTACAGTGGGTTGATAAGAGCCGGTTGTTCTTTATCAAAATACACAATCTGTGTGGTGTAGTCACCTGTTGAGCTGATGCCATCGATAACAGCACCGTAAGTACCATAGGACAGCTGAGCATATGTAGTAGCAGCGAGCTGAGTGATGTCAGAATCAAGTTCTGTCGAACCAAGCTCAGAGAGTGAGCCCTCGCTGTTGTATATCATAAGTGTTGCTTGAGCAGCGACGTCTCCTGAGAAAAGAGAGATGAGCAGGATATCGTCGTGCTTGTCATAGTTGAAGTCGCCTGTGATAAGACTCGAATATGCACAAGCAATATCGAGCTTAGCAATTTCGTCTTGTTGATAGCTGAAGATGTTCAGGATGTTCTGAGAAGAAGTGCTTGTGCTGTATCCGATGAGAATTTCGTTTACTGAGTCACCGTTGATATCCGCAAAGTCTACGCGGTCAATACCTGCTGCTTCGAGCAGAATATCGCTTATTATGGTGTACTCGTCATCGATAATATCAAAAAACAAAGCGTGGATGTGGTCGCCTTCTTTATCAGAATACAAAGCGATAGCTTCTTCGTCTTCGTCTTCATCAAAACTATGCATAACGATAGAACTGCGGTTAGCACCGTTTTTAGGATATTTGAGAGTATAAGAACCTGAAGTTTCCTTATCAATGAGCTTTTGGATTTTTGCTTTTTCACCAGTCGCTTTTGGAGGAGACATAATGTTAGATTCTTCGAGTGAAAGCACCGAACAACCACAAAGTGTAAACAAAAGAAGTATAGATATAACTACACACAACTTTTTCACTATGTATCCCTCCTTATCTTGAAATCTTAGAGCATTTTTGCTTTAAGGTGTTTTATTTTTATCCCTTGCTGTGAAAACATGGTTTCATGTTCAGTCAGAATGTTATCGCTAACGTCGCTGTTGTGAAGATCCCTTGTGAGATAGGTTATTTCAAAATTTGAGTCTTTAAAATAATCTAAACTCTCTTCAAACAGTTCGTCGTTATCGGTTTTGAAGTTGATGATTGCATCATCACTCAAAAAGGTGCGGTATTTGTTAAGCTTAGTCACGTGAGTGAGCCTGCGCTTTTTGTGCTTTTCTCTGGGCCACGGGTTACAGAAGTTGATGTACATCTGTTTGATGTTGTCTTCCTTTGAAATCAGCTTTTCAATGTTTTCAACGTTGAAAGCAACGAGTGCTATGTTGTGCACTGTTTTACCGTTGTCACAAAAAAGTTTTTCGATGTTGCGTCGACCAACGCCGAGCATATCGCTTTTAATATCAACAGCAATGAAGTTTGTGTCGGGGTTATTAAGTGCCTTTTGCGCAACGAAGCTGCACTTACCACAACCTACTTCAAGCTGTATTTCGTTATCGTTTTTAAAAAACTCTTTCCATCTGCCAAAAAAGCTTTGTGGTTCTTTGACAAAGTAAGGACACAAGTCGAGCTCCGGTTGAGCCCATTTCTTCTTTCTGATTCGCATGGCTACCTTTTGTGTGGTGCTTCATTTTGTGGTCGCAAAAACCACATATTACCACATATAGTTATTTACATTACAATATTATAACAAACTAATATATCTTTTGCAATTGTTTTTTACATATATAATACAAATTTTTTAATAAAATTACGACTAAAATAAGTTTTCTTTAAAAATAATACAAAAAATGCAATAAAAAAGCGAAAAAACGGTGTTTTTGAAACCGCTTTTTCGCTTATATCGCATACAAAACCTCAGATAAATCTGACAGGGTCTGCAAGGGATTTTGATTTTGTGAAAGTGACATCGCTGAAAGTAGCACTCAGTTTTTCAAGTAATGGGGCGACAACGATATCTTCTGTAGAAAAATGTCCTGCTTCAACACAGCAAAAACCTTTGTCTTGTGCATACAAAAAGTGATGATGTTTTATCTCTCCTGTAACTACTGCATCAAAGTTATATTTTTCTTTGAAAGTCACAGCCTCGCTACCACCACCTGAGCTGACTGCAACTGTTTTGATATTCTGTCCTTTTGTGTAGCGCACACCATTACAGTTGAGGCATTCTTTCACATGTTTTGCAAATTCGTCACTGCTGATAGCTTTTTCAAGTGTACCGACGCACAAAAAGTCCTCAGGATACAGGGTTGTGTCATTGAGCCCCAGTGCTTTTGCAAGACATTCGTTGACACCGATATTTTTTGCTATGTCGAGATTAGTGTGAGCACAAAGTGCACATACATCACTTTTGATGAGCTTGTAGACAATGCTGCTTGAATCAATCTGTGACAAAGGGGAGAAGATAACAGGATGGTGGCTGATAATGAGTTCACAGGAGGATGCTTTCGCTTCGTCAACAACACTCTCAGTTATATCTAAAGAAAGCAACACTTTGCTCACCTTTTTGCTCATATCACCAACTAAAAGTCCTGAGTTATCCCAATCTGCCTGTGACAAAAAAGGAGCGACAGAGTCTAAATATTCGTATATGTTTTTTATCTGTGTCATAAATTACACATTCCTTTTATTTTTTCAATTACCTCAAAGAGAGATTCATCACCTATAGCACGTTTTTTAAGGTGTGAAATAATGTGCTCAAGGTACAGCTTTGATGCCTTGTCTTTTGGGTCGAGCTTTCCGATATAGAAAAAGCTGTTGTCAACATAACACGTATCACCTGTGTATTGTACGTGCAACACGGTGTAGTGCTTTTTGTCGCTTTCACACGCTTTTTGCTCTAATATCTCAAAACCATTTTCATAAAGCCACCGTATGAGTACTTCGCACTTTGTCATAGGTTGTAGTATAAATCGCTTGCTACTGTTTTTTGCCCAGGTGCATTCACGCAGTATTTTTGCGATAAGTTCGCCGCCCATACCGGCTATCACGATGTCTTCTGCTTCGTTTTCTTTGACCTTTTTCAGACCGTCGGACAGACGCAGTGTAATCTTGTCTGAAAGTGAGTAACGCTCAACATCAGCCTTGCCGGCATTTAGTGGACCTTCGTTTATATCACACGCAAGAGCTTTTGTTACAACCCCATTTGATACAAGCCATATAGGCAGATACGCATGGTCTGTGCCGATATCTGCGAGGGTAGCGCCCTGTCGTACAAAGCTTGCACAAAGAGCTAACCTGTTATCAAGTTCAAAAAGTCGCATCTCAGATAGCGCTGTTTATTTTTTCTACAAGCTCGTCAGCGTTAGCACCATGTACCTGACATGCTTCTTCAATAGTTTCGCCCCTAGCTGCAGGACAGCCTAAGCAGTGCATACCCATCTCAAGAAAGAACTGTGCTGTCTGTGGATACATATCCAGTACATCGCCGATGATAGAACTCTTAGTTACCTTATCCATAATAAACCTCCAAAAAAGTTATGTTTTAAAACGTGTAAATAATATACCACAAAAGCCAAGAAAAAACAACAGTAATATAAAATGCAAAAGGCACCCGATTTTCGGGTGCCCCAGAAAAAAGGATATATATTATATCTTAAGCTTCTGCTTCTTTTCTCTTTGCAAAGCATTCGCTGCAATAGTAGTCTTTACCTTCCATTGGTTTGAATGGAATAGTAGCTTCGCCACCGCACTGTGCACATGTTGTAGTGTGCATCTCGCGTGCTGATTTAACAGCATTTTTGCGAGCAACTCTGCAAGCCTTGCAACGCTGTGGTTCATTTACGAAACCTTTTTCTGCATAGAATTCCTGTTCGCCTGCTGTGAATACAAATTCAGCACCACAATCTTTGCAGACCAGAGTCTTGTCTTCGTACATAGTGTAACCTCACTTAAAAATATTTTACCATCCCGCGACGGAGTTGCACCGCCAAAACTTTTCGGGACATATAGCTATGATAGTTTTTTTCGGATACGATACAGCGCATTGTCGATAGCTTTTTCGCTGACATTAAGAGCAGTAGCAGACTGCTTGTATGAGTATCCGGACAGGTACAGCGACAGAACTTTTTTTTCAAGCTCTGATAGAGTACCTTCGATTTTTTTGTACACGGTTTTTATGTAGTCCTTGCTTTCTATTAGCTCTTGCATAGATATAGCGTTGTTATCTTCAAGAGTACTCACACTTTCGTCAATGGGGACGATGTTTGATAGTGGCACTTGCGCTTTGTTCACAGCGTGGCGATATATCGAACGAAAGCGATTTTCGACACAGAGCATAGCGTAGTTTTTGAAAGACATGCCGGCATTTTCATCGAAAGTTTTGCACGCTGACAAAAGACCGATAAGCCCCTCCTGCATAAAGTCCGAGAGCTCGTAGCCTTTGTCACAGTAGCGGTATTTTGAAGCGATTGAAGAGATGAGGTTTAGGTATCTTGCACACATCATTTCAAACGCCTGGTCTTTTGTGTCACAGTCACCTTTTATGAGAGTGATAAGTGTAGCATCATCACAGTTTTCAAATGGGTATGACGCATACTGCACCAAAAAAGCCACCTCGCATACAACGTAAGACTACTTATAAGTATATTTTATAATACATTAAAAACATTGAAAAGTCAACAAATTTTCAGTTTTTATTGACAAAAATACCGATAATGATAAAAACTATTGTGCAAAATATACAAGAATATGTCGTATTATTTTACTTTAGGTCGATATATGTAGTGTGCTATAATGTATGTTGTAAAATTATTTTTGATTGTGGTTGTTATGGAGGGATAGTTTTGGTCGTAAAATGTAACAGCTTAGGTTTGTTTGGAATAGACAGTTTTTGTGTCGAGGTTGAAGCGGATGTATCAAAGGGCATTCCTGCTTTTGATATCGTGGGACTTCCTGATGCTTCAGTAAAAGAAAGCAAAGACAGAGTTCGATCAGCGCTGAGAAATTGCGGATTCGTTTTTCCGACAACGAGGATAATCGTGAATCTTGCTCCTGCTGATATAAAAAAGGAAGGCCCTGTGTATGATTTGCCGATACTTGTGGCGTTGCTCACTGCTACAAAGCAGATCAATGCGGATTTATCTGACAGTGCTTTTGTGGGTGAGCTGTCGCTATCCGGCGAAGTACGTCGCATCAACGGTGTACTCCCTATGGCGATAAAAGCAAAAGAATCAGGCATCAAAAAACTTTATGTACCATATGACAACGCTTTTGAAGGTGCTGTAGTAAAAGGGATAGAAATATATCCGGTGAAAAGCGTCTTTGAGCTGTGTGACCATCTGGTGGGCAGAGCTTTGATACAGCCTACAGTGTATGACTATGATATGAGTGATGAGAGTCTGGGTGCGCTTGATTTTTCTCAGGTCAAGGGACAGTACGAAGCAAAGCGAGCGCTTGAAATTGCTGCGGCAGGCGGACACAATGTACTTCTCATAGGCCCTCCTGGTTCAGGCAAAAGTATGCTTGCAAAACGTATGGGAACGATACTACCTCAGATGACCTTTGACGAGATGATAGAAACCACAAAGATACATTCTGTTGCTGGGCTGTTACCTCAAAATAAAGGGCTTATAACTACACGACCATTTCGCTCTCCGCATCATTCGATTTCAGCAGTAGGCTTGTCCGGAGGCGGAACAATACCGAAACCAGGTGAGATTTCGCTGTGTCACAACGGTGTGTTGTTTTTGGACGAGTTGCCCGAGTTTTCACGCAGTGCACTCGAAGCTCTGCGCCAGCCGGTGGAAGACTCGACTGTCACTATAAGTCGTGCTATGGGTCGTCTGACTTATCCGTGTTCAATCACCTTGATTGCGGCGATGAATCCTTGTCCGTGTGGTTTTTATAACCACCCTGTAAGACAGTGTACCTGTAGCGAGGACGCTGTACACAGATATTTAAACCGTATATCAGGTCCGCTTTTGGATAGAATTGACATTCACGTTGAAGTTCCTGCTGTTGACTATGATGACTTGACCGCAAACTCAAAGGAAGAGACTTCACAAACTATCAGAGAGCGAGTGAACAAAGCACGCCTGATTCAGACGAATCGCTACAAAGGAACTGCCATCAACTGCAACGCAAATCTTGACGCATCGATGTTTGAGTCAGTATGTGTAGTCGATGATAGGGCAAAGCTTATTTTGAAATCTGCTTTTGACAGGCTCGGACTCACCGCTCGAGCATATGACAGAATACTCAAAGTCGCTCGTACTATCGCTGACCTTGAGGGCAAAGAAGTCATAAACAGCAGTCACATCACTGAAGCCATTCAGTTTCGCTCACTTGACCGCAAATACTGGGGCAAATGAGTATGCAACTATTATTCTTTTTTCGAATTATTTACAAAATTATTACAGAAGCAATAATAAATATAGAAATTTGCATTACTTACTTTGAATTTTTACATACAACTTGACCAAAATTTATTACAAATCCCATTTTTGGTTGACTTTAGCGTGGCTTTGTATTATCTTATACATAGATAATGGAAAGTTATGCTCAGGTATAGTGCCCAAAGAGCTTGCTTTTCTTATTTCTAGAAATTTTCAGCGTGAAAATTTTTCTGGGACGTTTTTTTAAGATAATTAGGCATATACCATATATACGATACAGGAAGTGTGCATATTTTGGAGAAATTTGTTGTCAACGGTGGAAATCCACTTTTCGGCGAAGTAACCGTCAGCGGTGCGAAGAATGCTGCTGTAGCGATTATTCCTGCTGTTATTTTGTGCGATGAACCATGCCGTATAGAAAATATACCGAATATAAGCGACGTAACACTCATTGCTACTATTTTGCAAGAACTTGGTGCTCAGGTTAAGCGTGTGGACAAGTCAACACTTGATATTGACCCTCGTCCTATCAACACCTACATTGCAACCAACGACTCTGTACGTGGTATGCGTGCGTCATACTATCTGCTTGGAGCACTGCTCGGCAGATTCCACAACGCAAAGGTTGCTTTGCCGGGTGGCTGTAACTTTGGTGTCAGACCGATTGACCAGCACTTAAAGGGTTTTGCACTTATGGGTGCAAAAAACGAGCTTATCAACGGTGCTATTATCGAGTCTACTTCTGACCGTCCTTTGCACGGAGCAAGAGTTTACTTTGATACAGTATCCGTCGGTTCTACTATGAATATTATCCTTGCTGCTGTAAAAGCAGAAGGTCAAACTATTATCGAGAACGCCGCTAAGGAGCCACATATTGTAGACTTGGCTAACTTCTTGAACTCTATGGGTGCTAACATCCGTGGTGCCGGTACAGACGTTATCAAAATTCGTGGCGTAGAGTACCTTCACGGTGTTACTTACTCTATCATTCCGGACCAGATTGAGGCAGGCACATATATGGCCGCTGCAGCCGCAACTCGTGGCAAGATCACCGTCCGTAACATCACACCTAAGCACCTTGACTCCATTTCATCAAAGCTTAGAGAAATGGGCGTTGAGATTGAAGAATACGACGAGGCTGTAGTAGTAGATGCTACTAAGCGTCCGCTCAACCGAGTGAACATCAAAACTATGCCTCATCCGGGCTTCCCGACTGACTGTCAGCCACAGTTTGCAGCACTGCTCACATCTGTAAACGGTACTTCTATCATCAACGAAAACGTATGGGATAACCGTTATCAGTACGTTGCAGAGCTTGTTCGAATGGGTGCTAAGATTTCAGTAGAGGGCAGACTCGCTATCATTGAAGGTGGCACACTGCTGACAGGTGCTCCTGTTAAGGCTACCGATCTTAGAGCAGGTGCTGCGATGATTATTGCCGCTTTGGTTGCTGAAGGTAGCACATATATTTCAAGCATTAGCTATATCGAGCGTGGATACGAGGATGTTATCAATAAGTTCAGAGCTCTTGGAGCTGACATCAAAAAGATTTACATTCCGGATAACGACGAGGTAGCAACAACAGCATAACTACTAAAGGGTACTTGAAGTACCCTTTTGTTATTATTAGAGGATTTTATGGCAAAAATTGTTCCACTTTTCAGTTCAAGTCAGGGCAACAGCTACTACATATCCGGCAACAACGAGGCTGTACTTGTTGATGCAGGAAGAAACTGCAAGCAGCTTGAGCTCGCACTTAGAGCAAATGAAATAGACGAAAAAACTATCAAAGCAATATTTGTTACTCATGAGCATACTGACCACTGTTCAGCACTCAGAGTTTTTGCAAAGCGATATGATCTGCCGATTTATGCAACAAAGGGCACTATCGATGCACTCATAAAAGGCGATAAAGTCGATATAAATGCAAAGCTTAATGTGATAGAAGATGAGATCGCTCTGGGTAATATGCTCATAAAAACAGTGGCGACTTCTCACGATGCTACTGAGAGCTGTGGGTATCACATAACTACAGCCGACAACAGAAAATGTGCAATAGTCACCGATACAGGCTTTTTGACAAGCGATGCACTCAAAGCGCTGAAAAATTCTAACCTATGTGTTATTGAGTCGAATCACGATATCGAGATGCTCAAAAACGGGGTGTATCCGTACATACTCAAAAAGCGAGTGCTCTCTATGACGGGCCATTTATCGAATGTTGACTGTGCAAAGGTGTTACCATCCCTTGTAGATAGTGGTGTGACTCGCCTTGTACTAGCACACTTGAGTCAGGAGAACAATACTGTGTCCCTTGCACTTGATACAGCTGTAGCGTCGCTTTCCGCAAACGGTATGAAGCGTGACAGTGACTATACTATCATGACCGCTCCTGTTGAAACTAACGGAAAAAACATCATTTTTTAAAAGGTGTGTGACACTGTGCTTAATGTGAACATTATTTGCATCGGCTCACTCAAAGAGCGTTATTTTACAGATGCAGTGAATGAATATAAAAAACGACTGACAAGATACTGCAAAATAAACATCATTGAACTTAGCGAAGAAAAAATAGCAGACAAAGTCAGTGATGCGCAGATTGAGAATACTCTCAAAAAAGAGGGCGAAAAAATACTCTCAAAGATATCAAGTAGCGACTATGTGATAGCTATGTGTATCGAAGGCAAAAATCTTTCGTCAGAAGAACTGGCAAAAAAGATTGAGGAAATCTCGATGAGTAGCGGTACTGTTGACTTTGTTATTGGTGGGTCGTGGGGACTCAGTCTTGAAGTGAAAAACAGAGCTGACTTCAAGCTTTCTGTTTCAAAAATGACGTTCCCGCACCAGCTTTTTCGAGTGATGCTTTGCGAGCAGATTTATCGTGCTTTTTCTATCACAGCTAACGCAAAATACCACAAGTAAGATATTGATATAAAACTAAAAAGGAGGTTAATATGGCACTCGACGGAATGATGCTCAGTCTTATCAAAGATGAGCTTTCAAAGGAGCTAAAAGACGCTCACATAAATCAAATACATCAACCCTCAAAAGACGAACTGACTATTAACTTCCGCACAAAAAACGGAGCAAGAAAACTCTTTTTGAGTGCACGTGCCGACTGTGCAAGAGTGCATTTCACCGATAATGCTCCCGAAAACCCTAGTACACCGCCGATGCTGTGTATGCTTCTTAGAAAACGCTTGTGTGGTGCTCGACTTATTGACATCAGACAGCCCCATTTTGAGCGCATACTTTTCTTTGATTTTGAAGCCACAAACGAGATAGGTGACAGAGAAAACCTCACACTTTGTATTGAGATAATGGGCAGATACTCAAATATCATTTTGATTGATAGCAAGGGTTTGGTCGTTGATGCACTAAAGCGTGTTGATGTCACTATGACCAGAGAGCGTGTTGTTCTTCCTAAAATCAAGTACATTATGCCACCAGCACAGGATAAGTTTGATGTTTTAGAAGTAACTGCTGATGAAATAACACAAGCTGTAAGCAATGTTGACAAACCGCTTGACAAAGCGATTTTATCTTCAGTGCAGGGTATATCGCCGATTGTGTGCAGAGAGCTCGAACACAGAGTTTTGAGTGGTTCTGATTTAAATAGCGAGATTGAAAAGCTAAGACAGCTTTTAGATAGTAAGAACGCTACCCCTACTATGATAGAAAAAAGCGAAAATGCTCCGTTTGATATATCATTTATGGATATCACTCAGTATGGTGATACACTTATCACAAAGCGTTTTGAAACATTTTCTGAGTTACTGGACAGCTTTTACTATCAGCGAGATATGGCTGTTCGGATGAAGTCAAAAAGTAGTGATCTTCACAAGCTTATCTCAAATACGATTGAACGACTCTCAAAGAAGATAAATATCCAGAATGAAGAGCTCAAAAAATGCTCTGACAGAGAGCATCTTAGAATAAAAGGCGATCTGCTCCAAGCGAATCTGTACCGCATACAAAAAGGTGCGATGTTCGCAGAAGTTGAAAATTTTTACGAAGAAGATTCACCGATATTGAGAATTGTGCTCGACCCGAGTATATCTCCTGCACAAAACGCTCAGAAATTCTACAAAGCATATGCCAAAGCAAAAACCGCACAGCAGATGCTCACTATCCAGATAGAAAAAGCTGAGCAGGAGCTACAGTATATGATATCTGTGCAGGACTTTTTAGAACGTGCAGTATCTGACAAGGAACTGTCACAGATACGACTTGAGCTTGTTGAGCAAGGCTATATAAAAGAACGCAGGAACCAAAAACAAAAAGTTGTGAAAGCGCTGCCACCTCTCGAGTTTGAGACCTCGGATGGATTTACGGTTCTGGTCGGCAGAAATAACAAGCAAAACGATGTGCTCACGCTGAAAACTGCGTCAAAACTCGACTACTGGTTCCACACAAAAAATATTCCGGGCTCACACACTGTTGTGCTGACACAAGGCAGAGAAATAAGTGATACAGCAATAAAGGAGGCGGCAGCCATCTGTGCATATCACAGCAAAGCAAAAGACTCCGCCCAAGTTCCCGTGGACTACACTCTGGTGAAAAACGTCAGCAAGCCAAGCGGAGCAAAACCGGGCAAAGTGATATATGTAAGCTACAACACAGTTTACGTTACACCTAAAATTTAAAGAAAAGCATAAGAAAAAGGCATAGAGCAAAACGCTCTATGCCTTTTTAGTTTGTTAAAGTTATTTAAGTTCAACGATTGTAACGCCTGCTTCGCCCTCACCAAAGGTGCCAAGTCTGAAATGCTTGACCGCTTTGTGAGTTTTTAAGTGGCGGTGGATTTCAGCTCTGAGTACACCTGTTCCTTTACCGTGAATAACGGTCAGGGTGTGGGTGTTTGTTAGTATCGCTGTGTCGATTGCCTGATCTACTGCGATGATAGCTTCTATCGCTGTCTGACCACGCAAATCAATTTCGGTTTGGGCACGAGAAGAAACACTTTTTGTGACTTTTCGTTCAGGTCGTTTCTGGACTGTTACTTTCTCGTCATTTAAAAGTCGCAGGTTCGAAAGAGCTACTCTTGTTTTGATGATACCTGCCTGAACAAGAACCTGACCTTTGTCAGGCTTTTCGAGCACCTCTGCCTTTTTGTCGATATCAAAGATGAGCACCTTGTCGCCGACCTTGAGCTCTCGTGGCAGTTTGTATGAGTTACTTTGACCTTTTGCTATAGGGTCAGCTGTATCTTCAAGCTCGCGCATATTACGCTTGATTTTTGCTCTGTCTTCAGCACTCATATTATTTGATTTTTTTGCTTTTTCGAGCTCGTCTATGAGAGCGTACGCCTGAGCTTTTGTTTTAGAAAGCAGAAGTGAAGCCTCGTGCTTAGCTTTTTCTATCTCACGCTGTGAGTCACGCTTTGTGCGCTCGAGCTCTTTTTGAGCCAATTCACGGTCAAGTTTTGCTTTATGGAGCTCACTTTTTGTTTGCTTTAAGAGTTCGTCGAGCGATTGCCTGCGCTCTTCGAGCGTTTCGACAACGTCTTCAAACTGTCTGCTTTCAGCAGACACAAGCTGCTTTGCTCTGTCTACTATATCATCTTCCATGCCAAGCCTTTTTGATATAGCAAAAGCGTTACTCTTACCCGGTACACCGATGAGCAGTTTGTAAGTAGGGCGCAGGGTTTTCACATCGAACTCGCAACAACCGTTTTCGACCTTTTCGGTTTTTAGTGCATACTCTTTGAGTTCAGCGTAATGAGTGGTGCTTGCGATTTTTGCACCTTTTGAGCGCAGTTTTTCAAGTATAGCTACAGCGAGCGCTGCACCCTCAACAGGGTCAGTTCCTGCACCTAGCTCATCAATGAGAGCAAGGGTAGAGCGGTTTGCAAGTTTTAGAATGCCGATGATGTTAGTCATATGAGCCGAGAAAGTCGAGAGCGATTGCTCGATGCTCTGTTCATCACCGATATCAACGAGTACTCGTCTGAAAGTAGACAGTTCACTGTTTTCATCACAAGGCACCATAAGTCCACACATAGCCATAAGAGTGAGCAGTCCGATAGTCTTGAGCGATACGGTTTTACCGCCGGTGTTAGGACCTGTGATAACAAGTGTGTCAAAATCCTTGCCGAGTGTGATGTCAGTAGGAACAACGTTTTTATCAGGAATGAGCGGATGTCTAGCTTGCTTTAAGTCGATGATACCCTTGTCGTTCATCTTAGGTTTTACAGCCTTCATTTTATACGCAAGCTGTGCTTTTGCAAAAATAACGCTGATGTCTACAGCAAAGTTGTAGCTTTCGATGATCTCATCTGCGTGTGTGCCACAAGTGGCAGACAGCTCGTATAAAATTCGTTCTATTTCGGCTTTTTCTTTACTTTCCAGTACCCTTATGTCGTTGTTAGCCTGTACAACGCCCATCGGCTCAATAAAAACAGTAGAGCCTGAAGAGGAGGTATCGTGAACTAAACCTGCGACATTTCCTCTGCATTCTGCTTTTACAGGGACAACATATCTTCCGTCACGCTGGGTGATTATAGCATCCTGCAGATACTTCTGGTATGTTGAAGAATGGACAATTTTGTCGAGCACCTCGCGTGCTTTTGACTGTGCCACTCTTATTTTGCGTCTGATGTCATAAAGGGTAGAAGAAGCGTTGTCAGAAAGCTCTTCTTCGCCTATGATGCAGGTGTTGATTTTTTCTTCCAAAAACTTGTTGGTAGAAAGCGACTCAAAGTGGTTGTCAAGTGAAGTTTCTACACTCGCTGATTTGTTGCGCCACTCCTTGATGCCTCGTATTATCCTCAGTGACTGAGCGATACGCAGTAGCTCTATAGTAGTAAGACAACCACCTGCCTGAGCTCTGCGCAACGCGTTAGCGACGTTTTTGAGCCCTGAGAAAGATGGTGCACCAAACCTGCCGATGAGCATATACGCATCATCAGTTTGTGTCAGCAACTCATTGACTTCAAAAAGTCCCCACGTAGGCTCAATTTTGAGCACTTGCTTGTGGGCATCGTCATTAGAGGTTTCGTTTGCTAAAAGCTCTAATATTTTGTCAAGTTCTAGTGATTTAAAATGTCTGTTCATTATCTGTACCCGTTATGGAGTATCCTCCATCATTTTAAAAAATTGGAGAGTTAAAAAATCCTTTTCTGTGACAGAGCTCAGATAGCTCTCGGTGATTACGTTGAGAAGTCTGAGCGAATCGTCGCTCAAAGAAAAAGAAAACAGCTTGTCAAAATCTGCGTATATTGTGTGGCGCAGTGCTGTGATTACGCTTTTTGAAGCGCTTATTCCTCTTGCACCATTGCTTTGAGCACAGCTTTGACATAAAAGCTTTCCTGTCTTTGGTATGAAGGCCATTTGCTCTGATTCATAAGTACCGCACGAGTCGCACATCACAAGGTCAGGCATATAGCCGCACAGCAGCATAAGCCTCATTTCAACACACGCTTTTATAAGCAGAGGGTCCTTTTTTTCATTTGCGAGCAGGTGCAGAGCGTTTAATATGAGTCGCAGATAATCATTAGCGTCTGCTTCTTTTGGACACAAAGTCATAGAAAGCTCACAAAAATACTGTGCAAGACTCATATTCCTTACATTATTACGAAGTTTGATGAACATCTCAATGCTCTGAGCTTCGTCGATAGTATATGTACCCTTGTTTTCAAAAACAGAAAGCTTTGAATAACACAAAAGCCCGGTGGCTGCACACTTCGGGCTTTTGATATTTTTAGCACGACGCACAAACGCACGAATAATACCGTGAGAATCGGTGAGCACAGTGACAAGCTTATCTTGTTCACGTATATTCTGCTCCTTGATTATCAGACCGTTTGTCTTGAATTTCATCTTCTTCCTCCAAGGTGTCGTTCCTTTTCTTAGCATTCTGGATGGATTTGTAGTGTAGATAGTCGAGCACGCTTCCACTAATCAAAAAAGAATTCCACGCATCAGTTTCGTTCATACATATCTGCCTTTCAAGTAGATTCAGGATATCCCCTGAGATTATTATCCTACACAAAAGGTGAGATATAGTGGGAAATATGTAGAAGCCAAAAATTGTATTTTGGCGGATTAGTCAAAGTCTTTTTGGTTAAAGCCGAAGTTGTTCAAAAGCACTTCGCGGTTACGCCAGTCCTCTTTAACTTTGACCCAGGTCTGAAGATTCACTTTGCAGTCAAAGAACTTCTCCATATCCTGTCGTGCATAGGTGCTGATTTTCTTGAGCATTGAGCCGCCTTTTCCGATGATGATGCCTTTGTGGGTTGAACGCTCACAGTAAATAGTCGCATCAATATCGAGAATATCTGAATCTTCTCTTGTTTTCATACGCTCAATAACAACCGCAGTACCGTGTGGAATCTCTTTGTCAGTGAGTCTAAGAATCTTTTCTCTGATCATTTCAGCAGCGAGGACTTTTTCAGGCTGGTCAGTGAGTGCATCATCTTCGAAGAAATGTCCGCCCTCCTGACACAGCTTTTTGAGCTCGTCGAGTAAGTCGTCAACTCCCTTACCGTCTACTGCACACACAGGCACAACAGCCTCGAAGTTGTATAAGCTTGAATATGACAAAATAAGCTCAAGCAACTGTTCCTTGTCTTTGAGCATATCAATTTTGTTGATAGCAAGCACAACAGGAGTGTTTGATTTTTTGAACTTTTCAATCAGCATGAGCTCGGTTTTACCAACTTCTTTGTCAGCTTCAACAACCAAAACGCACGCATCAACACCCATCACGGACTCGTTGATGGAACGCACCATATACTGACCGAGTGTAGTTTTCGGTTTGTGCATACCCGGTGTGTCAATAAACACAAGCTGGTATTCACCCTGCGTCAGTATGCCCATGATACGAGTACGGGTGGTCTGTGGTTTACTACTTACTATTGCAATTTTTTGGTTGAGCATGCGGTTTAATAGCGAGCTTTTTCCGACATTTGGTCGGCCTGTCAGCGCTATAAACGCAGATTTATCTTTTTGGTTCATATTTCGTCCTTTTAGTTTTATTCCTGAATGTCTTCTTTAACTTCTTTTTTTATTTTGCCTAACTTATCTTTGATGAATGGTACATAGTCCTGAGGCTTTACTGCGATGAACATAACTGCTATAGCAGATCCTAAAATCAAGAGTATGAGATCAAATATGTTAGTAGTAAAGTGGAATAAAATGTATCTGAAGACATCTATTCTGAAAAGTATGATGAACGCAACAGCAACAGCACAGATAGCAGAGATAAGCACAGCGCCAGCTGAAACGTCTTTTATAAATTCAATGTTTTTGTTGTACTCTTTTGTTACTGTGTCACACAAACGCTCCATAGCGGTGTTGATAATTTCTGTGATAAAGACAGAAGCTATGGTGAGTGACAGCACCGCCCACTGAGCAGAAGAGAGGCTGTAGAACTTTAGACCAAAAGCTATTACATAAAGAGCTGCTACCAGATGAAAACGCATATGCGATTCTGTAACAAAAACCGACAGCAGACCCTTGAATGCGAACTTAAAACTATGTAGCTGTTTTATAAATCTTTCTTTCATAATAGCACCTTATTCTTCACCTATGTAGCTCTTGTTCACTTCGAGTCCGAGCATATCCATAACATATTCTTCTTTTTCTCTCATATGGACTTTATCGAGCGGTTCCATGTGGTCATATCCCAGAAGGTGAAGCACGCTGTGAGCTGTAAGATAACCTACCTCACGTTGAAAAGTATGACCGTAGAGCTCTGATTGTTCCAAAGCCTTTTCCATAGAGATGACTACGTCGCCCAAAATCTGTGATCCTGTTTGTGGGTCGATGTCATATTTTCCCTCACTTCCCATCGGAAAGCTTAACACATCGGTTTCGATAGGCTTGTCACGATACTGTGTGTTGAGCTCTTTGATTTGTTCGTTATCTACAAAAGTAACGCTGATTTCGGCGTTGCCCTCAAACTGCTCCATGGTGAGCACAGCGTTACAGCAACGACGCACGAGCATTCTAAGCCCTGTCGGAATTTTGACTGATTTTTGTGAGTTTGTGATGACTACCCTTACCTTATCCTTTGTCATGTCGTCTTTTTGCCTCCTCATTTTTTTCATATGCCTTGATGATGTCCTGCACAAGCTTGTGTCTTACAACATCTTTTTCAGAAAAAGTGACATGTTTTATGTCTTTTATGTTTTTGAGTATTCTGACAGCTTCTTTTAGACCACTTTTTGCACCGTTTGGAAGGTCAATCTGTGTGATGTCACCTGTGATGACCATTTTTGAACCGTTGCCAAGTCTGGTTAAGAACATTTTCATCTGTTCGCTAGTAGTGTTCTGCGCCTCGTCAAGAATGATGAACGAGTCGTCGAGTGTGCGTCCGCGCATATATGCAAGCGGAGCTACTTCGATATTGCCACGCTCTAAGTATTTCTGATATGTTTCAGCACCGAGCATATCAAACAGAGCGTCATACAGAGGTCGTAGATACGGGTCGACCTTGCTTTGTAAATCACCCGGCAGAAAACCGAGCTTTTCGCCGGCTTCGACAGCAGGGCGGGTGAGGATGATGCGGTTGATTTCTTTTGCTCTGAAAGCCGTAACAGCCATAGCGACAGCGAGGTACGTTTTACCTGTACCTGCAGGTCCAACGCCAATAGTGATGGTGTTGTCTTTTATAGCATTGCAGTAGTGCTTTTGCCCGATTGTTTTAGGCTTTATCGGCTTGCCTTTTGCGGTGACGCAGATACAGTCAGAGGCTAACTGTTCGATTTTTTCTTCGCTACCTTCGTTTATCAATGAGATGCAGTATCTGACGTTTTGTTCAGAGAGTTGTTCGCCACGATTGAGTAGCGAAAGCAGAGAGTCGATAACTTTAGATGCTTTCATCACGTTTTCGGCATCGCCACTGATTTTAAGCTCTGAGTCTCTTGCAGTCACTCTGACAGAAAACTCACTCTCTATGAGTCTGATGTTTTCATCAAAGCTTCCGAAAAGCGCAACTGCGTGTTCCATACGGTCAATGCTGATGATTTGTTCCATTAAAAATCTCCCTAAATCTGAAAAACAAATTTATACAAATAACAGTATATCATAAATTGTCAGCGAAATCAAAGAAAATATAACATTATAATGCGAAAAAATTAAAGAAAAATGTGCATATAAATCGTGATTTTGCTTGACAAAGCAACACTGCTTTGATATAATCGCAGAAGTGTAAAGTTATTCGCTTTACACCAAATGAGTCGGGAGGGTGATTTTTTTGGAGAATAATCTTGAGATTTCACTGCTTTTCGACTTTTACTCACAGATGCTGACTTCTACTCAGCAAGAGGCTGTATCGCTGTATTACAACGATGACTTGTCTCTCAAAGAAACTGCCGATATTTTGGGTATGTCACGACAGGGTGTGCGTGATGCGCTGAGCAGAGCCAAGAAGAGTTTGTACACTTATGAAGAAAACTTGAAGCTGTGTGAGCGTTTCAAGAAAACCCAGACAGGACTTGAAAAAATCATCGAAGATATACAGAAAGTGAGTGTTCTTACTGAAAAAGAAGATGTCAGAAAGCTCTCACAAAGTATTCTTGATACAGCACAAAAACTTTACGAACAGGAGGTCTGATCATGGCATTTGAAGGTTTATCCGAAAAGCTTTCCAAAGCGTTTAAAAAACTCAAAAGCAAAGGTAAGTTGCATGAAACTGACGTTAAAGAAGCGATGCGAGAAGTCAGACTCGCCTTGCTCGAAGCTGACGTAAACTACAAAGTAGCAAAAGACTTCACAAAGAAAGTGACCGAGCGTGCGATTGGCGCTGAAGTTATGGAAAGCCTCACCCCGGCACAGATGGTCATAAAAATAGTCAACGAAGAGCTCACAGCTCTTATGGGTGAACAAAATGCCCGACTCAACTTCTCTTCAAAGCTACCTACAGTTATTATGATGTGCGGTCTACAGGGTGCAGGTAAAACCACCCATGCAGCAAAGCTTGCACTTCACCTTAAAAAGCAAAATCACCGACCACTTCTGGTCGCTTGTGATATATATCGTCCTGCTGCTATTGAACAGCTCAAGGTAGTGGGTAAAAAGGCGGAGACTCCTGTTTTTGAAATGGGTCAGGAAAATCCGGTCAAAATCGCAAAAGAAGCGATAAAGCACGCAAAAGACTACGGTAACGATATCGTTATCCTTGATACTGCGGGTCGACTCCACATTGATGAAGAGCTGATGAACGAGCTCAAGAACATCAAAACGGAAATCGATATCGATGAGATTCTCCTTGTTATCGACTCTATGACAGGTCAGGACGCAGTAAATGTTGCAAAAACATTCAATGAGTTGCTCAGCATCACAGGTGTTATTCTCACTAAGCTCGACGGTGATACCCGAGGTGGTGCGGCGCTTTCAGTCAAGGCTGTCACAGGCACACCTATCAAGTTCTCAGGTACTGGTGAAAAGCTCGAAGATTTGGAAGCTTTCCACCCTGACAGAATGGCAAGCCGTATTTTAGGTATGGGCGATGTGCTCTCGCTCATAGAAGACGCAGAGCAGAAACTCGATGCCCAAAAAGCAGAAAAGCTGGCACAAAAGATGCTCAAAAACAAAATGGACTTTAACGATATGCTTGACCAGTTTGAGCAGATTCAGAATATGGGTCCTATCAAAGGCATTCTCTCAAGATTGCCGGGTGTGGGTAACAAGCTTGACGATGTCGATATCAACGAGCGTCAGCTTGACTGGTGTAAGGCTATCATACTTTCTATGACAAAAGCAGAGCGAGAAAAACCATCGCTTATCAATCCATCACGCAAGCGTCGTATCGCAGCAGGTTCAGGTCGCTCAGTTGAAGAAGTGAACCGCCTCATCAAACAGCTTGAACAAACACAAAAGATGATGAGACAATTCACAAACAAAGGCAAGAAAAAGCGTATGCCGAACTTCCCTAACATAAACGGTATGGGTGGCATGGGTGGCTTCCCGGGATTTTAATTAGTTTTTAATGCCAATAATTTACATTGGTAAATAAATATAAAAAGTAAAATATATTGGAGGAACAAAAAATGGTAAAAATCAGATTAAGAAGAATGGGCGCTAAGAAATCACCTTTCTACAGAATCGTAGTTGCTGATTCAAGATACCCAAGAGACGGTCGTTTCATCGAAGAAATCGGCACATACAACCCACTTACAGAGCCATCAGAGGTTAAGGTTGACGCTGACAAGGTTAAGGAGTGGATCTCAAAGGGTGCACAGCCTACAGATACAGTAAAGAACCTTTTCAAGAAGAACGGCATTCTCTAATTTGAAAGGAAATGTTTTCATGAAAGACTTACTTTTAACGATTGCTAAAGGTCTTGTGGAAGAGCCTGATAAGGTATCAGTATCACAGGACGCTCCTAACGAAGAGGGCACTATCGTGTATCACATCCACGTTGCTGAAAATGATATGGGCAGAATCATCGGCAAGCAGGGCAGAATCGCTAAGGCTATCCGTACTGTTGCTCGTTCTGCAGCTATTCGAAGCAACGAGAAAATCATGGTCGAAATCGACTAAAAATTTCAAAGAACTTGCGGTGCTTGTGCACCGCTTTTTCTTTTTTCTTTACTATTTTTTATTGATGTGATAAAATCACCTTGATTATGTTGAGAAGAGGTGAGCGTAGTTGTCCAAAAAAGTAATTCATATTTACGGAGCATCGGGCTCAGGAACTTCTACTTTTGGAAGATACATAAGCGATAAATTAGGGTATAAGTTTATGGATACCGATGATTATTATTGGGCGAAAAGCGAAGTACCTTATTCAGTCAAAAACAGCGTTGAAAAACGACTAGAGCTAATGAAAAGAGATATTCAGAAAGCTGAAAATGTTGTTATTTCAGGGGGACTTGCAGGCTGGGGTGACGAGCTTAAAAGTTTCTTTACAACAGTTATTCGTTTGAAAACTGACACTGCAATCAGGATGGAAAGACTTAAAAAACGCGAGAAGCAGAGATTCAAAGAGCGTATAGAAATCGGTGGAGATATGTATGAACACCACCTTGAATTTATGGATTGGGCAGCTTCTTATGATACGGGTGGTCCTGATATGAGGAGCAAACTAAAGCACGATATATGGCAAGAAACTATTGATTGTACTCACATTGTTTTAGACGGAAGCGATAGTTTGGAAGAAAATTTCGATAAAATAAAAGACTATATTTAGCACAGGTGAAATATATGATTAAAAAGTTTTTAGAAGCAGGAAAAATAGTCGGCACTCACGGAGTGCGAGGAGAGATGCGTGTTGAGTGCTGGTGCGACTCACCGCAGTTTTTAAGCCAGTTTAAGACTTTGTACTTCAACGAGGGTGCTGAGAAAATTAAAGTCAAATCCCGCACACATAAAAATATGGTGCTGATGAAAGTACCGGGTGTCGAAACTATCGAACAGGCTGACCTGTATAGAGGCAGGGTGCTTTATATCAAGCGTAGCGACATCAAGCTCGAAGAAGGCGTGAACTTTGTGCAGGATATGATAGGTCTTGAGGTGGTTGATACTACTTCATGTGAAGCATATGGCAAGATAAAAGATGTTCTTCGTACAGGTTCAAACGACGTGTACGAAATGACAGGCAAAGACAACAAGCTGTACTATATCCCCGCTATCCCTGACATTATCGATTCAGTAGATATAGATGGTGGTGTTATAAAAATCACGCCGATGAAAGGACTGTTTTCTGATGAGGATTGATGTGATAACTTTGTTTCCTGAGATGATTCAAACTGTACTTTCCGAGTCGATTATAGGCAGAGCACAGAAAAAGGGTGTGCTCGAGATAGTGTGCCATCAGTTGCGTGATTTTGCTTTTGACAAGCATAGACACGTTGACGATGCACCGTACGGTGGTGGCAAAGGGATGCTGATGATGACCGAGCCCATTGCTTTGTGCTATGAAGATATCTGCAAGAGTTTAGATGAAAAACCGTATTTTGTGTATATGTCACCACAAGGCAGTGTACTCAATCAACAAAAGCTTATTGATATCAGCAAAGAGCACAAGAACATCTGTGTGCTGTGTGGTCACTACGAAGGTGTTGACCAACGTGTTATTGACGAACTTGTCGACGAAGAGATTTCTATCGGTGATTATGTATTAACAGGTGGCGAATTGCCAACACTTGTATTTGTAGACGCACTTGCTCGAATGGAAGAAGGCGTGCTCTCAGAAGACGAGTGCTTTACAAAAGAGAGCCACTACGATGGGCTGCTTGAATATCCGCAGTACACTCGCCCACAGGTATGGCGTGGCAGAGAAGTGCCACAGGTGCTTTTATCTGGGCATCACGAAAATGTTGACAAGTGGCGACGTGAGCAGTCCATAATAAACACAGCGAAAAAACGCCCTGATATGATAGAAAAAGCCGAGCTTTCCGACAAAGAAAAGGAGCTTGCACAAAGTATCATGGAGTCTTGTGAAAATGCATAAAACCCTTGTGATAGTGTACAAATAGGAGTGTTCTCATTTTACGCCTTGTATGCTAAGCACAAAAACTTTTCAACATTTTAGCACATTTGCACAAATAACCGGTTTTTACAAAATTACTTGTTATCTATCAAAACAAAAATGCATTTCCATAGTTGACCTGCTAAAAAATAGTGGATATAATATCAATAATCGAACAGTATCTCTGTTCACTTTTTTAGTAAACAAATTATTTTGCAAAGTAAAAGAGAGGGTTTTAGAATGTACACTAAGGAAGTATTAGTTCAGAACAAAGCTGGTCTTCATGCTCGTCCAGCAACATTTTTCATCCAGAAAGCTAACGAGTTCAAAGCTACTGTTTGGGTAGAGAAGGACGAGAGAAAAGTTAACGCAAAGAGCCTTCTCGGCGTTTTATCACTGGGCATCATCGGTGGTACTACAATCACTATCTATGCTGACGGTGCTGACGAACGCGAGGCAGTTGAGGGCTTAGTTGCTCTTGTAGAGTCAGGCTTTGCTGAGTAATTCTAACATAACTTTTGTATTTTAAGGCGGAAATTTTTTCCGCCTTTTTATTTTGTGAGTCGAATGTTCGAGTCTTTCGAATTTTTGAAAAACGATGTTTTATTGTTACGCTTTACAAGAGAGAGTTTTTATTTTATATTTAAAATGAGATGTTTTGTGAAAGACGGGAGGTGATTTTGTGAACGAAAAGCTCAAAGAGCTCAGGAAAAAAGCGATGGCGCTACCGCTTAGTCCAGGCGTGTATATTATGAAGAACAAAAACCGCGATATCATATATATCGGCAAAGCGAAGGCGTTGAAAAACCGTGTCAGCCAGTATTTCGGTTCACAGAACAACCACCCTGAAAAAGTCAGGCGTATGGTAGAAAACGTAGCTGACTTTGAGTACATCATCACAGATTCCGAGTTTGAAGCACTTATTTTAGAGTGTAGTCTTATAAAACAGCACACCCCAAAATACAATATTCTTCTTAAAGACGACAAAGGCTATAGCTACGTCAGGGTTACGAACGAAGAGTGGCGTCGCATTTCCTACGTGCTCCAGAAAGGCGACGACGATGCTACCTATATCGGTCCGTACAAAAGCAGTTACTATGTTAAAAACAGCGTCGAGCAAGCTCAAAAGATATTTATGCTGCCTACGTGTAACCGCAGATTTCCGGAAGATTTCAAAAAAGGCAGACCATGTCTGAATTTTCACATCAAGCAGTGCTGTGCACCTTGTACAGGAAAAGTCAAGCTCTCTGAGTACAACGAAGCTGTTGACGAGGCGCTCGACTTTTTGAAAGGCAGTGACGCTAAATCTATCAAAAAGCTGACTGACAAAATGATTGGGGCGTCAGAAAATCTTGATTTTGAGCGTGCAGCAAAAATCCGTGATCAGATAAATTCTATCAAAAAAATGCGTGACAAGCAGAAGGTTGTCAATACTACTGTTGAAGAACAAGATGTTATTGCATTTGCAAGCAATAAGAAGAAAGGCTCTTTTGAAGTGTTTCGCTTTGCAAACGGTAGGCTTTTTGATAGAGAAAACTTCATCGTTGATGATCCCGGTGATGAAAACACTGCAAGAGAAGAGTTCTTGCTTCGATATTACACTCTGCGCAACGATATCCCAAAATATATTGTGCTTGATAAAGAGGTTGAGAGCAAAGAGATACTCGAACAGTGGTTGAGCGAAAAAAGGCAAAAACGTGCTTATATAACAGTACCTCAAAAAGGTGAGCAAAAGCATCTTATTGATATGTGTCTGCAGAATGCTTTTGAAGCGCTGGGACAGCTCGAAGGGATTGTGGGCAAGCAGTACGCAGTGCTGGAAGGACTCAAAGACATCTTAGGGCTGAAAGAAATTCCGTACTATATCGAGTCATATGATATATCGAACACACAGGGCAGCGAAAATGTTGCGGGCATGGTTGTTTTTGAAAACGCAAAGCCCAAAAAATCAGCATACAAAAAGTTTAAGATAAAGTCTGTTGCCGGTCAGGATGACTATCACTCAATGGCAGAAGTGCTCACAAGACGCTTTTTGGAGTACAAAAAAGCCAAAGAGAATAATGAAAGTGCTGACAGCGGTTTTGCAAAACTGCCCGACCTCATATTGCTCGATGGTGGCAAAGGCCAGGTCAGCGCTGTAAAAGAAGTGCTTTCAGATCTGGGCATAGATGTACCGCTTTTCGGTATGGTCAAAGACGAGCGTCATCGCACAAGAGCGATTGTTTCTGCTCAGGGTGAAATCGCAATCCGACCGAACCAGTCTGTGTTTTCTTTTGTGACATCAATTCAGGACGAGGTACATCGCTTTGCGATAGGATACCACCGCCAAAGCAGAAAAAAATCGATGACACAGCTTACGCTCAACAGCATCGAGGGTATAGGTGAGGTGCGTGCAAAAGCACTGCTGAAACATTTCAGAACTTTGGATAATATAAAGAAAGCATCACTAAAAGAACTTGAAAACGCTCCGAAAATGACACACGACAGCGCATATGCTGTGTACAGGCATTTTCACAGCAATATCAGCGAGGAATAATATATGAGAGTTATTACAGGAAAAGCACGAGGCAGAATTTTGGAAACCTTGAAAGGTGACGACGTTCGCCCAACGACAGATAAAGTGAAGGAAGCTATCTTTTCAAGTGTGCAGTTTGAGCTCGAGGGCAGACATTTTTTAGACCTTTATGCAGGGTGCGGACAGATGGGAATAGAAGCGTTGTCGAGAGGATGCGCAACCGCTACATTTATTGATAGGAGCAAAGCCTCAATCAAGGTCATTGAGCGCAATTTATCGGTTACAAATTTGAAACAATTTGCCCGTGTTCATAACGCTGATGCGATGAATTTTTTAAAAACAACGGACAAAGAATTTGACATAATTTTTCTCGACCCACCATATAACAAGGGCATTTTGCAAGAAATTATGCCAATTTGTGCACAAATAATAAAGAAAACCGGCGTTATTATTTGTGAAAGTGCATTAAATGATGAAATATTACAAAAATATTACAAATTCACTCTTGACAGAGAAAGAACCTATGGTAAAATAAAGGTAAGCATATATCGTCACGAGGACTATATATAGTGGTTCGTGAAAAAACACTTAGGGGGCTATTATGAACAATACAGTTATTTGCCCCGGCAGTTTTGACCCGGTGACACTTGGACACGTCGACATCATAAAAAGAGCGTCCAAGATGTTTGACAAAGTTATCGTTGCGGTGCTTGTCAATATGTCTAAAACCCCGAGCTTTACCATCGATGAGCGTATCGGCTTTTTGAAAAAAGCTGTCGGCGATATCGAAAACGTCGAGATAGTCGGTTTTTCCGGACTTCTCGCTGATTATGCTAAAGAGCGTGGGGCTAAGGCTGTTGTCAAAGGTCTGAGGGCTATGTCTGATTTCGAGTACGAATTTCAGATGGCACTTACTAACAAAAAGCTGAACCCTGAGCTTGATACAGTGTTTCTGACAACAGATTCGCAGTATATGTACTTAAGCTCCAGTATGGTGAAGCAGATTGCGTCATTAGGCGGCGACATTAGTTATTTTGTTCCCGCTTGTATTCACGAGCAGGTTTTTGAACGGTTAAAAATAACAGAAACTAGAAAGGATTTATCAAAATGAGAGTGGACGAACTTATCAACGAGTTACAGGATTTAGTTGCTGATGCAAAGGCTGTGCCGCTTACAGGCGGTAAGGTTATGGTTGAGGCTGAGAAGATATACGATATCCTCGACGAGATCCAGGACACATTGCCTGCAGAGGTAAGACAGGCAAAGAACATCGTTGCTGACAGAAGTCAGATCATTGCGGAAGCTAAGAAGGAATCAGAGGACATCATCAGAGCTGCTGAAGAACGCAAGAAGGCTATGATCGAGCAGAGCGAGATCATGCGTGCTGCAAAAGCAGAGGCTACTGAGCTTCTAAACGAAGTTAAAGCTAAGTCAGCTGAAATGCGCAAGGCTGCTAACGACTACGTTGAGAACATTATGAAGAAGACTGACGATGCTATCACAGCACAACTCACTGAGCTCAGAAAGACTCGCCAGAACCTTCGCATCACAAAGAAAGCTTAATCTTAGGGTTTTTATCACACTTTAGGATTTTATTACCGCAAAGCAAAAGGCTCCCACAAGGGGGCCTTTTTTGTATGCTTTTTCCGTAAAATTCCTGTGAAGAAAATTTCAATTTGTAAATTTTTTGTTATAAATCGTAACTTTTTCCTTGATTTTTCACTACATATAGTATATAATCGTTTTATAAGTGGCACGAAGTGGAGTAAAGTGTCACAAATTATATGATTTTATGCAGGAGGTGGCAGAATGTTCTCAGGTACAAGCAATCAGACAATCGATACAAAGGGCAGGATTATTCTGCCGGCTAAATTCCGTGAAGAGCTCTGTGACACTGTCTATGTTACAAGTGGTTTTGAAAACTGTGTGCAGATTTTGTCTAAAGAACAGTTTGACAGACTGCGTGAGCAAATTCGTGCGCTTCCTGCTGACAAGGCACTTTCACTTCAGTATATCCTGATTTCTCCTGCTACTGAGGTTGCTGTCAGCTCACAAGGTAGAGTGATGATAGCTCAAAAGCTACGTGAAGATGCAAAGCTTTCTAAAGATATAGTTGTTGTTGGTATGGATACTCGTGTTGAAGTGTGGGACAAGGAAGAGTTTGAGAAGTTCATTGAAAAGCAAAAGCAAGAGTCTGTCAAAGAGGCTCTCGAGCTTTTGAGACTGTGAGGATGATATGAGCTTTTCACACATTCCTGTACTGCTTAACGAAACTATTGACGGACTCAATATAAAAGAAAACGGAATATATGTTGACGGTACCGCAGGTGGCGGTGGTCATTCGGCTGAGATTTTATCTAGGCTAAAGGATGGTAAGCTCATTTCTATCGACCAGGACCCTGATGCTATCCGTCATTGCAAAGAGCGTTTCAAGGATAACCCTAACTCTATTATAGTAAAAGGCAACTTTGGCGATATGAAAGAGCTTTTGAACGCACGTGGTATCTACTGTGTCGACGGAGTTATGCTTGATATCGGTGTATCTTCACACCAGCTTGATACATCAGAACGTGGTTTTTCTTTCCACGAAGATGCGCCGCTCGATATGCGTATGAGTCAAAGCGGACTTTCTGCAGCAGATATCGTAAATACATACGAGTATGCACAGCTTGCGCAGATTATAAATAACTATGGTGAAGAGAAGTTTGCTTCTTCAATAGCCAAAAATATTGTAAAAGCAAGAGAACAAAAGCCGATAAAAACCACACTTGAGCTCGCACAAATCATCAAAAGCAGCGTGCCACAGAAAGTGCGTCGTGACACACATCCTGCTCGAAAAACTTTCCAGGCTCTGAGGATTGCTGTCAACCGTGAGCTCGATGTTTTGGAGCAGGGTTTAGATGGAGCTTTTGAGTTACTCTGTAAAGGTGGCAGACTCGCTGTCATCACCTTCCATTCGCTCGAAGACAGAATAGTCAAACAGAAGATGGCGTCGTGGACAGTGGGCTGCACTTGTCCGAAGGATTTTCCGGTTTGCGTGTGTGGTAACAAGCCGAAAGCAAAACTGATTAACCGCAAGCCGATAATAGCAAACAGTGAAGAACTCGAAATCAACGTACGCTCGCGTAGTGCAAAGCTTCGGGTGTGCGAAAAGCTGTGATTTTATGCTTTAATTCTCAATAGAAAATATAATAGTCAAAACCCCTATATGAATGGGCAAATAATACCTATATTTGTAGTTATTTACTATGGACTTTACATATGTCCTGTGGTAAAATGATAACAAAGTTGTAAATATTGTTACAAATTTACGCAAAACACTACAAATTGTGATAGCGTTGTGGTTTTTACGCTATATTATGGGATATCACGGATATCCGCTGACGCTAATTCTAATATAGAATTATGCTCGGTTTATGAAAAATATGTCAAATCTGTAATTTTTTACACATACACTTTTGACAGTACTATGAGAACTACTTACTTTACATATCGCCTGAAAAACAGAAACCAAAATTAGTTAGGACACGGGGTGTAGCTATGGTTTACGATAATCGTAACCTGGCCTATGATTTGCGCTTGTTTGAGGAAGAGGAGATTTATGCATCCTCTGTCAAGACCCCTGAAAAGAAACAAGACAAACCTAAGCCAAAACCCGAAAAACTGAATAGCGTTAAAGTTTCATCAGAAAAAGACGTGAAGAAACCTATCAAACGTGTCAAGAGAAGAAAAAACAACTTTGTGAAGATTTCCGGTGCAGTTGTGCTGGCACTTGCTGTAGTTATCGTTGTCGGACTTATCATTCACGGACAGGTTCAGCTCACTGAGCTCAACCAGCAGATCAATTCGGCACAAGGTCAGCTTGAGGAACAGCGCAGTCTGTACACTCAGCTTGAGATGAAAGTAGACGCAAGCATATCAACAGCCGTTGTTGAAAAATATGCTCAGGAAAACTTAGGCATGAGCAAAGTAGCTAACTCCCAAAAGGAGTTTGTCAGCCTGTCACAGGGTGACAAGGTCGAGCTCACCGAGAAGTCAAGCAACAATGTGTTTGACGCTATAGCAGATGCTTTTTCGTCGCTATGGGCATAAGTGAACCGTCGGCTTAATAAGTATGTATAAGAATAAGAGTTGAGATTATGTCTTAACTCTTTTTCTGCTATTGTATGGGTAGAAAATTTTGTCATATCAACAACGAAAATTCACGATATTTACACTAAATTGACACAATTTTCAGATAAAATTCAGATTCACACGTTATAATTACCGCAGAAAGGAGTGACCACTATGGGTGCAAATCAAAGACTAAGACAGCGTACTGTATGGTTGATTATCATCATACTTGCCATCGGCTTTGGTGCTGTTATTACACGACTTGCTTATCTTTCGCTCATAGCAGGTGAAGACCTCCAACAAAAAGCGGTGGAGCAACAGCTTTCTGATACTACCATCAGCGCAAAAAGAGGTACTATCTACGACAGAAATGGAAAGATTCTTGCACAGAGTGCATCGGTATGGCAGGTTGTACTTTCTCCGGCTAACTTCAAAGATGACGCTCAGCGTGATTATGTAGCGACAAGACTTTCTGAAATCCTGTCACTTGAAAAGGAAGATGTGCTTGAAAAAACAAAACAGGACAGCTACTACACCGTAGTAAAGAGAAAGATAGAAAGTGAAGAGCAACAGCAGATACTTGAGCTTATGAATGAGGTAGAAGAAAAATACGATCTCTCAAGTGTTATTGCTTTGCTTGATGACTACAAGCGTTATTATCCGTACAGCGAGCTTGCATCATCTGTTATCGGTTTCACAGGTTCTGATGACCAGGGCCTTTCAGGTGTAGAGTTCCAGTACGATGAGCATTTGACAGGCACACCCGGTCGACTCATCACAGCTACTAACGCAAATGGTACGGTTATGCCTTTTGACTACAGCCAGAATGTCGAGGCTGTTGACGGTAGTTCTCTTGTTCTTACTATCGACGAGACTATTCAGAGCATAGTCGAGAAACATATGAAACAGGGCATCAAGGACCACGATGTTTATAACAGAGGCGTTTGCATCGCTATGGACGTAAATACGGGCGAGATACTCGCTATGGCAACAGTCGGCGGTTATGATCTCAATGATCCGTTCACTATCAGCAAAAAAGACCAGAAGAAAATAAAAGAAATCGATGCAGAGTATCTCATCGAAAACGGATATATGGAGGAAGGCGAACCGATATCTAATAAAGAAGTTGATAAACTTCTTGAGCAAGCCAAGAGCGAAGCCGAATCACTTGCGCTTTCTCAGATGTGGCGTAACAAAGCTATCAGTGATACATACTATCCGGGTTCGGTTTTCAAGATGGTCACACTGTCTATGGCGCTTGAAGAATCGGTCATCAGCGAAAAAACAAAGTTTAGCTGTAGCGGTACATTCCAGCTCTATGACAAAGGCATCGGATGTCACTTGGAGTCAGGTCACGGTTCACAGAATTACGAACAGGCACTGTGTAACTCCTGCAACCCGGCATTTATCCAGATGGGTCAGGCGATTGGTGAAGAAAACTTTTGGAAATACTACCAGTCGTTCGGTTTTTCTGAAAAAACCGGCATAGATCTTCCGGGTGAATCAGACGACCTGTTCTTTACCGAAGACGGTTCTATGGGACCTGTTGACCTTGCGGTTGCGTCCTTCGGTCAGAACTTTTCTATCACTCCTATCCAGATGATTACAGCTGCATCTGCTATTGCAAACGGTGGCGATTTAGTACAGCCACACGTTGTTAAGCAGATTCTGGCTTCTGACGGTTCTGTTGTTGAAAACATCAGCACCGATACAAAGCGTCAGGTTATCTCAGAGTCTGTTGCAGCAGAGATGCGTCAGATACTTGAACAAAATGCTATCGATGGTACCGGCAAAAACGGTTACGTCGCAGGTTACAGAATAGCCGGAAAAACCGGTACATCAGAGAAACTCTCCGACTCTAACGGAGACTTTGTACAGGATTATATCGCATCATATTGTGGTTTTGCTCCAGCTGATAAGCCTGAGGTTGCGATGCTTGTATTCTTTGATACACCGCTTGCGGGCAACTACTACGGTAGTGCGGTAGCGGCACCGGTGTTTGCGAGCATTATGGGCGAGGTGTTGCCTTACCTTGAGCTTGATGCCCAGTACACCGAGGAAGAAGCAGCTAACGTTGATACTATCGCAGGCACATACACAGGTATATCAGCAACAGAAGCATCAAAGCTTGCAAACGCTGACGGATTTAATGTTACTATCAAGGGCGATGGTACTACTGTTACAGCTCAGGTACCTACACCTGGTAGCAAGATTCCGACAGGTGGTACAGTGGTGCTCTACACCGATGAAAGCAGCACTACGGAACAGGTTATGGTACCAAGCTTTGAAGGATTCAGTCTTTCAGATGTAAACTACATTGCATCATACTATGGTATCAACGCAAGCCTTACAGGTGCGGTGAACTCTTCTGATTCTACTGCTGTGTCACAGGATATTCCTGAGGGTACGATGGTGAGTCCGGGTACAGTAGTGACCGTAACCTTCAGCGCAAGCAGTGTAAATGACTAACAATAAGTAAATCATACTTAAAATAAATGAGGTGTAAAAATGGAAATAGGACTATGGGCTTTTGCCACAGCATTGATTTCATTTGCGGTATCTGCTGTATCCGGTAGATATCTCATACCGTTTCTACATAAGCTTAAATACGGTCAGACTATCTTAGATATCGGACCGTCATGGCACAAGAAAAAACAGGGCACACCTACTATGGGCGGTTTGATGTTCATTTTGGGCATCACTGTTGCAACAGTTGTGTCGGTGATTGTTTTTGCTGTTACACATGAGGGTTTTTCCACTACTGAAAAGTTTGTTTTCACAGGACTCCTTATGGCTATATGCTACGGTGGCATCGGCTTTATCGATGACTACATCAAGGTCGTAAAAAAACGCAACCTTGGACTAACAGCTATCCAGAAGCTCGTGCTTCAGTTTACGGTAGTATCACTTTATCTTTTAGCTATGGCACTTTTGGGTGACACTACAGAAATCGCAGTTCCGTTTGTCGGACTTGTCGATTTAGGCTTTTTCTACTACATCATCATGGCTCTTGTTATTGTTGGTATCACAAACGCAGTGAACCTTACTGACGGTATCGACGGACTTGATGGTTCTATCACATTTTTTGTATCTTTGTTTATGATGATGATTGCAAATATACTCAAGGTGTTTGATACAAACGTGCTGTTTTGTGCAGCAGTTGCAGGCGGATGCTTAGGCTTTCTTTTGTGGAATATCCATCCTGCAAAGGTTTTTATGGGTGATACAGGTTCACTGTTTTTAGGTGGTATCGTGTGTGCTATGGCGTTCACAATGGATATGCATCTGATTATGCTTATTTTAGGTCTTATGTACCTTGTTGAGATGTTCTCTGTTATGTTGCAGGTTACATATTTTAAGCTTACACACGGTAAGCGTATTTTCAGAATGAGTCCTATCCATCACCACTTTGAGATGGGTGGATGGAGCGAAATGAAGATTGTTGTTGTGTTCAGCACAGTTACTGCTATATGCGGTATTATTTCGCTGTTACTCGTTATATTCTCATAAAACTTTTTTGAAAGGAGATGAATCAGTTGAGCAGTGATACTTTAAGAAGAGATTCAGACAGAAGAAGATACAACCACGAGCATTATAGCTCAACGGGTACATCTTCAAGAAGAGAAAGCTATTCGTCTTCAAGACCGATGGTAAGAAGAAAAAAGCAGTTCTCACTGCTTTCTATCGGTAAAGGTTTGGACGTTCCATTTTGTATGCTGATTGTGCTTTTGCTTGCTATAGGCATCACAATGATGTTTTCGGCGAGCTATCCAGTAGCTTTCTACGAAATCGGTGACAGCTACTACTACTTGAAGCGTCAGCTTATATTTGCATTGGTTGGTCTTGTTATCATGCTTTTGGTATCATATGTCGACTACCACTATTTCCACAGATTCTCAGTGCTTATTTTAGGTATATCTTATTTTGCACTTGTGCTGGTGCTTCTTATTCCGTCGGAAACGGGTATCCACCGATGGATCGGTATCGGTGACTACGGTATTCAGGCATCAGAGATAAGTAAGTTTGCTATCATACTTTTTTTGGCGCACTGGGGCAGTAGGTATTATGATAAAATGCACACGCTGAAATACGGTGTAGTACCGGGTGCGGCGATATTTGCATCCACTGCATTTTTGCTTTTGCTTGAACCACACTATTCTTGTATTGTTATCGTAGCACTTCTTACTGTTATTATGCTTTTTGTATCGGGTATCCAGATACGCTGGATAGCGGTAGCGGCTATAGCGCTTGCTCTTGTTGTACTGATACTCTGGGCGACAGGACTTCTGACATATGCTATGGATCGTATGGACGGCTGGGGCAAGGCTCTTGAGTATGTTGACGAAGCTCAGTGGCAACAAACATGGCAGACTCGAAATTCGCTTTATGCTATCGGTTCAGGTGGGCTTTTCGGACTGGGACTTGGTCAGTCACGACAAAAGTATCTATATCTCCCTGAGCCTCAAAACGACTTTATTTTTGCTATCGTTTGTGAAGAGCTCGGTCTCATCGGAGCGGTTGCTATACTCTTGATTTTTGCTTTGCTTGTATGGCGTGGTATCGTTATTTCGCTTCGAGCTAAGGACCGTTTCGGCAAACTGCTCGGTATCGGTCTTACAGCGCAGATTGGTCTGCAGGTTATTTTGAACATTCTGGTTATTACGGACTGGTTGCCAAACACCGGTATCAGTTTACCATTCTTTTCATATGGTGGCAGCTCGCTACTCATGTTGCTTTTCCAGATGGGTATCGTGCTTTCCATTTCACGTTCTGCAAATATCGAGAAGATTTAAGGAGTTTTTATGAAGATACTACTTGCCGGTGGCGGTACTGCCGGACACATCAACCCAGCCCTTGCTATAGCAGGTTATATCAAAGAAAAAGAGCCTCAGACAGAAATTTTGTTCATCGGAAACCGTGATGGTATGGAACAGACTCTTGTCACAAAAGCAGGCTTTCCTATAAAATCAATAGTTATAAGCGGATTTAAGCGTAATTTAAAACCACAGTCAATTGTTCATAACATCAAGACCGTGTCACGAGTTTTTACTTCATCTATGAAAGCTAAAAAACTCATCAAAGAATTTAACCCTGACATCTGTATCGGTACAGGCGGTTATGTAAGTGGACCTGTAATACGTACTGCCGCTAATATGGGTATTCCGTGCATCATTCACGAGCAAAATGCATTTCCCGGCGTTACTACAAAAATGCTTTCTAAAAAAGTGAAGAAGGTTATGCTTGCAGTAGAAGATGCGAAAAAACATCTCGACAGCGATGTCAATTTTGTAGTAACAGGCAACCCTATTCGTGAAGATATTTTAAAAATCAGCAAAGAAGAAGCAAGAGAGAAGCTTAATCTCGATGAGCGTCCTGTTGTACTTTCATTTGGCGGATCACTGGGCGCAAGATGCATCAACGAAGCAGTTGCAGGTTTGGTAGTTCGTAGTGCAAAAGACCAGAAATACCAGCATATTCATGCATATGGTCAACAAGGTACATGGTTCCCTGAGCTTGTAAAAGAAAAAGGTATAGACATCAAAGAATACAAAAATCTTGATATCAGACAGTATATCGACAATATGCCACTGTGTCTTGCGGCGTGTGACCTTGTAGTAAGTCGTGCAGGAGCTATCACTTTGTCAGAAATTCAGGCAAAAGGAAAGCCAGCGGTGCTTATTCCATCACCATATGTGGCGGAAAACCACCAGTTCCACAATGCTATGGCACTGGTCAACAAAAAAGCCGCTTCTATCATAGAAGAAAAAGACCTGAATGAAGAAAAGCTCATCAAAGCAGTCGATGATATGTTGCTCTCTAGTGAGCTGCTCAAAGAGTATTCAAGAAACGCTTTTGATATGGCTATCACAGATGCTTCAGAGCGTATATATAAAATTGTAAAAGAAATTGTGAAATAAACACTTATGCACAGTACAAACCCTGTTTTCATAGAATATCTAGCGTGTAGACATATTTTATGAAAGGGTGTTTGTTGTGGCTAAGCTTGTTATCACCGGTGGCAGGAAACTCAGTGGAGAGGTCAAAGTACAGGGTTCAAAAAACAGCTCACTGCCGATACTGGCGGCGACCATTTTGTGTGAGGACGAAAGCGTACTGTATAACTGTCCTGATCTTAAAGATGTTGATGCTACCGTGAAGATACTTCGATACTTAGGATGCAAAGCGAGTAGACACGATACCACTTTAGTAGTAGATACGAGTACTATGACACGCTCTGACATACCACACGATTTGATGCGTGAGATGCGCTCATCTATTATTTTTCTGGGAGCTATCACAGCACGATGTGGCAAGGCGAAGATGTCGCTACCCGGTGGATGCGAGCTGGGTCCCCGACCGATAGATTTGCATTTGTCGGCTTTGCGTCAGATGGGTATTGAGATAAACGAACAGCATGGTGAACTCGAGTGCGTGGCAGTAGACGGAATAAAACCGTCGAAGATAGCCCTGTCTTTTCCGAGTGTCGGAGCTACCGAAAATATTATGCTCACCGCTGTGAAAGCGAGTGGCACAACTATCATCACAAATGCGGCTAAAGAGCCGGAGATAGTTGACTTGGCCGACTACTTAAACGCTTGTGGAGCGAAAATCAGCGGAGCAGGTGAGAGTACCATCATCATAGAAGGTGTAGATAAACTGCACGGATGCAACCACAGCATCATCGCTGATAGGATTGTTGCAGCGACTCTGATGTCAGCCGCCGCCGCAACATCATCAAAAATCACTCTTGATGGAGTGGTGTACAGTCACCTGTCGATGATAACACCGATTTTTGAACAAGCAGGTTGTGAAATTACTCAAAAAATGGGAAAGCTCACGCTTGATGCTCCATACAGACTTCGTTCGCCGAAACTCATACGCACTATGCCTTATCCGGGTTTTCCGACTGATGCACAAGCACCGGTTATGGCAATGACCTGCAAAACAAACGGACTCACCGTTTTTGTAGAGAACATATTTGAAAGCAGATACAAGCACGTTGACGAGCTTAATAGGCTCGGTGCTAACATAAAAGTTGAAGGCAAAGTCGCTTTGGTCGACGGAGTCAGACATCTTTCAGGTGCATCGGTCAGAGCACTTGATTTAAGAGGAGCGGCGGCTTTAGTTGTCGCGGCACTCTCAGCTAACGGGCACACCCAGGTGTGTGGAATAAAGTACCTTGAGCGTGGTTACGACGAATTTGAGGTTGTGCTACAGTCCTTGGGTGCAGATATAAAAAAGATTTGATTTTGGAATAAAAAAGGAGGGATTTGCGTGAGAGATGACAGATTTGAAGACGATCAGGGGTACAACACCTTTGATAAACCGGACATAATGGACAGAATCGGTGACAGCTTTTCATCGGTATTTTCACGCAGGTCCCGCAACAACGATAAAGCAGACGAACTTTTGTCTGAATTTACAGCAAAAGAAAAAGACGATGACTACGAGCTTTTTGTAGACGAGCGGGTAGAACGAAAAAGAGAGTTTGAGATTCAAAAGCAAGAGAGAAAGCGTGAGAAAAAGAACAAAAAGAAAAAGCCCCCGTCTCCGCTTATGAGACGTGTGCGTAATATCATCGCTTACTGTACTATAGTCGGTGTAGTTCTTGTTGTTTGTGTGATACTTTCTCTTACTGTGTTGTTTAAAACTCAAAATTACGAAGTAACTGGCAATACTAAGTACGATGAAAAAGAAATCATCGAAACCTGTGGTATCGGTGGCAGTGACAACATCTTTTTAGCTAACAAAAAAGCGGCTTCAAAAAGACTTGTCAAAAAGTATCCTTATGTTGAAGAAGCAGATGTTTCTTTTGCGATACCTGATACTATCACTATCGATATCACCGAAGCTGTGCCTGCGTATGTAGTTAAGCTCAGCGACAGTATTTACTATGTTGCGTCATCGAAGGGCAGGATTCTTGAACAAGTTGAAAGTCCAAAAGGATACGACTTGCCACTGTTTTTGGGTGGTGAGCTAAAGAGCAACACTGTGGGTGACTATATCGAATTTGCTGATGATACTACACTCGACATTATCGAGTCGATAGTCACTGTTTTTGTTGACAACGGATACACAGGTATCACCGAAATTGATGCGACTGATACAGCGAGTATCAGCTTCACTTATGATGGAAGAATCAAAGTCAAGCTCGGTGTACCGGAAGATCTGAGCTACAAGGTGCGTACAGCGATGACTATTATCAACGAAAAGCTTGACGTACACGGTTCTAGTACTACCGAGGGTGAGCTCGACGTATCCAGCTGTAACGAAACAAAAAAATCATATTTCAGAGACAAGTCACTTATTGATTCGCAGAATGAGACCACCGCACCTATTGATAAAGAAGAGGCGTTGAGCGAAAGCCACGAAGATTCAGATGGTGATGGTTTTGATGACATGACCGGTGAGTTCATAGAGGAAGAAGAAACGCAAGAAGAAACAAAACCACCACTTTCTCCTGAAGATTGGTATCTTGACTAATGTGAAATTTTTTCGAATATTTCAAAAAAATATTGAATTTGCAAAAGATTTGTGTTAAGTTATAAGGTAGTAGAGTATCAATACTTGAAGTGTGCGTTGTTTTAATACTTGAAAATTCCGTTTAGGGAGGATTTTAATATGGCTTTTGAGTTAGAGAAGGAAATGATCGATTATCTACCGGTTATTAAGGTGATCGGTGTCGGCGGTGGCGGCGGTAACGCTGTAAACCGTATGATCAAAATGGATGTTAAGAATGTTGAGTTTATCTCTGTAAATACTGATGAGCACGTTCTTAGATTTTCACAGGCTGACCAGAAAGTTCAGATCGGTGAAAAGTCAACTCGTGGCAAGGGCGCAGGCTCAAAACCTGAGGTTGGACAGGCTGCTGCTGAAGAAAACAGAGAAGAAATTGCAGCACTCTTGAAAGATACAGATATGGTATTTATCACTGCAGGTATGGGCGGTGGCACAGGAACAGGTGCAGCTCCTATCGTAGCTAAAATTGCTAAGGATATGGGCATCCTCACAGTTGCTGTTGTTACAAAGCCTTTTGCTTTTGAGGGCAAAAAGCGTATGGCTCAGGCTGAGCAGGGTATCGCAGAGCTCGCAGGCTGTGTTGACTCACTCATCATCGTTCCTAACGAGCGTCTCAAGTACGTTTCTGACCAATCTATCACATTACAGAACGCATTTACTATTGCTGACGATGTTTTAAGACAGGGTGTTCAGAGTATCTCTGACCTCATCGTTGTTCCTGGTCTTGTAAACCTCGACTTTGCTGATGTTACTGCTGTTATGAAGGACGCAGGTTACGCTCATATGGGTATCGGTAAAGCTACTGGTAAGGACAAGGCTGCTGTTGCTGCTGAGATGGCTATATCTTCTGCACTGCTCGAGACTTCTATCGACGGTGCTGAGAGCGTTATCATCAACATCACAGCTTCCCCTGATATCACACTCGAGGATATCGACGCTGCTTCAACTATGATTTCACAGAGAGCATCTGATACAGCGAACATCATCTGGGGTGCTGTTATTAACGAAGATATGAAGGACGAAATCAGCGTTACTGTTATCGCTGCAGGTTGTGGTTCACAGAGCGACAACTCTTCCGCTTTCCCAAGTTCATCACCTGAGAAGGCTGACGCTCCTGCTCCTGTAGAAGTTGATTCTTCAGACGAAGACGATTCATTCTACGATATCATGTCAATCTTCAATAGCTAATTAAAAACAAGCATAACAAAAGGGCAACCGATTATCGGTTGCCCTTCTTTGTTTTATATGATGTTTTGTGATGAAATCACTCGAGTCCTGCGAGCTTTCGTTGAATAGTTGTTGCATCCATAACGGTTCTCTTTCCGTCACGGTCGACGTCGTTAAGACATTCGAGCTTTTCGCCGAAGGCATGGCTTGCAGCAATCCAGTCATCTAGTACAGTGAGTTCAGCTAGAGCACGTTGAATGAATGTTGCATCTGTGATAGTGAGCTTGCCGTTTTCGTCAGCATCACCGATAAGACGAGCTTTTTTGTTCGGTCCTAAGTATTCTGTGAACACCTCTTCTTTATCGATAAAGCCTTTTTCCCACGCTTCTTCGATAGAATAAAACTTGTTTTCATCAAACATATAGATGTGCATAAAAAACTTTGATGGTGAGGTGGAGCATCCGTATAGGCAGTAGTCACCGAATATTCCGTAAAGCATATCAGTGGGAGAAAATCCACTGCTACCTGTTGCTAAAAACCACTCGGGCTCTGATAAGTCTTCCTTATAGTGGTAGTATAATGGTCCGCTGTAAGAGTAGTTGCCTTCCTTAGGATTGCCACAGTATTCAACAAACTTATCTTCAAAGGTTTCGTGCTCGTGATCATCACGGATACAGTCGTGCTCTGTACCGTTTTCTACTGTACCGTAGCATCCGTCACCGTAGTAATAGTACCACTCACCATACCCCACTTTGGATATATTTTCTAAATCAGCGTAAGGATAAAGAGATGGGTCAATGACATAAATCATATTATCAAAAGTAGAAAGACCGCTGGGATAGGTGTCTGATTCGCCGACATCGTAACCACCCGTGTAAATATTGCCGGTCTGGCGAGATTTATTATAAATCGGTTGAGTAGGATCCATACCACCATCTACATGGTTGTTGAAAATCATAGTTTCGACGGCTTTGGGTACATCAGCGTAATATACACATTTAGAGTCAGCTTCGTTTATTTTATATCCCGGCCAGCTGTTAGGATCAAGAACGCCTGAATCCCACCAGTAAATACCTGCTGAGTCAGATTTATCATTATACCACGATGGGTAATACTGGTTAGGATATATCCAGTCTTCTTCATCACAGAAGATACCATTTGTACCGTCAGGCATCAGGAAGTAGTAACGGTTTGTGCTTAGCTTTTCGCCTGTCTGAGCTTCATAATCAGCCATGACTTCCTCAAGCGTTCTGAAGTCGTGCTTGTGGTCATCACGGATACAATCGTGGTCGTCACCGTTTTTTACAGTACCATAGCAACCGTTACCGTAGTAATAGTACCATTCGCCACCACGATACATCGGTGTAAGAGGCCAGTCAACAATGATAGTGTCAGGTGATATGACAAAAATCATTTCATCAAAGCTGTCAGTGCCATCAGGATAGTTTTCGCTTTCGCCCGCATCGTAGTACTGGGTGTTTATATTAAAAGTCATGAACATATAGTCACGAAGTGCCTTGTCAATATTCCAACCAAAGTTGAGGTTGTTGTTAAAGTACACAGAGCTCACGTAAGTTGGTACATCAGCATAGAAAACGCTGGGGCTGTCACCTGTTTCGAGAGTATATCCCGGCATAGAATCAGGACAAAATCCTTCTTCGTATCCGTACCAGTAAATCGCAGGCTTGCTTGAATATTCATTGTACCAGCTGTCTGCAAAATTACCTGCGTTATCGTCATAGTTACTTTGCTGACCATTTGTGCCATCAGGCATAAGGAAGTAGTAGCGGTTTGTGTCGAGAGTTTCACCTGATTCGTCTTCGTATTCTTTCACTGCTTTTTTAACGCTTTTGTGGTCGTGAGCAGGGTTTACACAGCTGCCTTTTTTTGCGTTTGAATAACAGCCCATACCTTTGAAATAGTACCATTCACCGTAAAAATACCCTGTCATAGACATAGAAGCATGATCAAATTCGTTAAAAACAAAAATCTCGTTATCGTGGTTTGGGAAAGTCCCATCAGGATTAGCGTCTTCAAGCCCAAGAATGGAAGAGCAACAAGAGCTGTAAATCGGGCGGTCGGACAGTTGTTCAACACCATTGTTGATCATAAACTGGGTTACGCCAACAGGAATGTCTGCGTAGTAGAGGTTGGAGTATCCGTATTTTTCGATTGAATATCCGCAGTAGCTCTCGGGGACAGGTGCATTTTCTGCCATAGTATCGCTGTACCAGATGCAGATATCTTTTGAATACTCGTTATACCATGTCGGCACATCGTAGCCTTTGTCCGCAAAAAAACTCTCGCTACCATCAGGAATGTAGAAGTAGTTTCTGTAGGTTTCGATTTTTACATCGTTTTCCTCTTCATATGCTTTTATTGCATCTTTGAGTGATATACAACGATCGTTATTTGCTTCATATTCAAGTGCTGAAAGGTCTTTTTCAACAGCCGAGGAGTTGATAGAAAACACTGACAGAAGCATCATAATTGCTAGTATTAAACTGACTGTTTTTTTCATAAGTTTTCCTCCTTACAAAAAATTTCTATACTTTAATTTTACAAGTGAGAAAAACTAAAGTCAATTAACATTACTGCTGAAAAAAACATACTGATTTTGGTCATAGTAAACACACAGAAAATAAAAGGGTGGCAACCAAAACGGTTGTCACCCTTAGTTTTTATAAATTTTGAAAGGCTCGATTGCTCGGCGCTTATTCTGACCTGAGTGCTGTGACAGGGTCTTTCTTTGCAGCTTTTTTTGATGGGATAAGCCCGCCGATGAGTGTGAGTATGACGCTGAGCACAATGAGTATTCCTGCAGCAACAGGAGGGAGTACAGCGTTTATTGTTTCGATTCCTGTCAGGTGATGAATAAGTGCGTTTGCAGGTATCAGCGTTATGAGCGATACCCCGACACCCATCACACCGGAGCACAGACCGATGATAAAAGTCTCTGCGTTGAACACCTGAGAGATGTTTTTCTTGCTCGCACCGATAGCACGCAAAATACCGATTTCTTTGGTGCGCTCAAGTACAGAAATATAGGTGATGATACCAATCATAATTGATGATACAATCAGCGATACCGCAACAAAAGCGATGAGTACATAAGATATTACATCAACAATAGATGTGATAGAAGAAGTGAGCAGAGCAACGTAGTCTGTGTAAGTGATTTTTGAGTCTTCCTCAGCTGTTTTGTTGTATTCTTCGATACAGCTTGAAATAGCATCTTTGTTTTCAAAAGAGTCTGTGTAGATAGAAATAGAAGACGGAGCATCGTAGCTGACTTTGCCAAAGCTCTTTAGGTTGTCATCGTATGATGCACCGTCGATATACTCGTCATATACTGAAAGCAGTATATCTTTGTCGGGGTCATCTTCGAGCCAAGAGTCGAGCATCTGTGCCATCATTTGTTCGTAGTCAGATTGTGAGCCCATAGCATATGAGCTGTAGCCCATACCCGTGTTAGAAAGTGCAGTTACAGCATTTGAGCTGTCTTCACCTTCGTTTTCGATATACATAACAGCTTGATAAAAAGTTGCTTTGTCAGCATCAGAAAGGTTTTTAATGTATTCTTTTGCGTCCTTGATTTTTGCTTTATCGTCTTTAGCCTCAAAGTGCATATTGTTGAGCACATTAACCTTAGGGTCACTTTCCTGAGCTTTGATAATTTCGCTGTCATCAGAGTGCTTGATGATGTAGTCAGTGAGCTTTGATGTGTAGCCTATAGGAGTAGTGATGTTTGCGTTTTGAGCATCTTCTTTCGGTCTGATGATGCCTGTTATTTTAAGTTCTAAGGCATCTTCTATCATATCATCGTACTTGGAAGTGTCGTCGCCGATGTATAAGAAAGTATCGTCATCGTTTTTTACATATTGGTCACACATAGGAACCATATAGAATTTGTGTTCGCACATCTGTGAAAACTCAAATTCTATATCATCCGGATCTTCGTCATCTTTGATTTTTTCTACGATTTCTTCATAATCTTCAGCTGTGATAAAACCAAGCTGATAGAGCTTATCTGCAGCAACAGAGTTTGTGTGGTCAAGCACGAGCACCAGCTCGTTGTATTTTTGTGGCCACTCACCGTATAAAATATCGTAGCTGTCGGTCAAAACATCGCTGACTAATGTGTCTTTGCCACGCATCATTTCCTGAAAACATGGAGCGTTTTCTGATGCGTTTGAAGCCATGGTGTACATATCGGTCATCATCGACATATCCTGCTTCATAAGACCCGAAAGTCCGTCATCGTTCTTGTCAGAAGTCTGTACATCCTGAGTGTCAGCGTTTGAGTTTACTATATCGTCATTTTCATCATATGAGAAAACCGAGAAGTTGACGTCATATGTGTAGACAACACCGTTTTCGCCCAAGTAGTCGTTGATTTCGCTATCAGGGTCATCAATGTATTTCTTAAACGTTGTGAGGTCGTTTTCGGTAACACTTGAGAAGATAGTTTTTGAAAACTCAAGCTCATCGTAGTCTGCACTTACAGCCGACTTGTTTTTTATGGCAGTTTCGTTTACTGCTTCGATGGTTTTACCTCTCATATCCATCATAGAGCTCAAATCAATAGCTTCATCTGTGATAGATATCGGGTAGCTAGTCATAGTGTCACGCTGGATATCTTCAATATATTGGTCGACACCGTTTGAGAGAGAGAGTATCAGCGCAATACCGATGATGCCGATAGAGCCCGCAAAAGCAGTCAGTATAGTACGCCCTTTTTTTGTCATCAGGTTTTTGAAGCTCAAAGAGAGTGCTGTGAAGTACGACATCTTTGATTTGCCCATGTTTTTATATTTAGCAGGAGTGTTTTCTTCTACAGTGAACTCGTTTGAGTCTGAAGTTATCTTACCGTCTTTGAGTGTGACGATACGGGTTGCATATTCATTAGCTAAATCAGGGTTATGTGTTACCATAACAACGAGTCTGTCTTTTGCGACCTCTTTCAAAAGTTCCATAACCTGTACGGATGTTTCAGAGTCAAGCGCACCGGTAGGCTCATCAGCCAGCAGAATGTCAGGGTTGTTGACAAGAGCTCGGGCAATCGCAACACGTTGCATCTGGCCGCCGGAAAGCTGGTTAGGCTTTTTATTTATATGGTCTTTGAGTCCGACATCAACGAGTGCTTTTTTTGCTCTGTTTCTGCGTTCTTTTTTTGATATACCTGAGATAGTAAGAGCGAGCTCGACATTTGCGAGTACTGTTTGATGTTCAATCAGGTTGTAGCTCTGGAATACAAAACCGATGGTATGGTTTCTGTAAGAATCCCAGTCACGGTCTTTGTACTTTTTGGTTGAGATATCAGAGATGACAAGGTCACCACTGTCGTATCGGTCAAGACCACCGATGATGTTGAGCAAGGTTGTCTTACCAGAACCGCTGGGGCCTAAGATAGCAACGAACTCGTTGTCTCTCAGAGTCAGCGAAACACCGTCGAGTGCCTTGGTGACCACGCCACCGACCTCGTATTTTTTCGAAATGTTTTTAATCTGAAGCAAAGGGAATGCTCCTTTCTAATATATTCCAAATGTATTGTACCACATAAGTATATAAAAATATTAACTATTTGAAAATATTTTTATTTTTTCACGCAGAAAAAGGGTCGAGTAATCGACCCTTTTTGACGTTTTTTAATACTGAGTTTTATTCGGCTGTAACATCAGCTGAAGTTTCTTGAGTGGTTTTTATTTCTGATGGTGATGGGGTTGAAGGCTCAGGAATGATACCAAACTTGAACTTGAGAGAGAGAATCTTTGTTACACTTTCATCAATCTGCTCTTTTGTGATGGACTCGTCCTCTACAGCTTTTTTGATGGCATCAACATATTCATCAGCATCAGCAGGGCAGAAGAGGAGGTTCACACCTGAAGAGATAGTACCCTTTACTATTTGCTCTGTTGTATATGTGCTTGTGATGCTCTCGTTTGAGAGGTTTGGAGTCATAACAACTCCGTTGAACTGGAGCTCTTTGATGAGAAGTTCGGTTACAACACGCTGTGACATAAAGGCTGGATTTTCTTCGTCGATAGCAGTAGCTTTGTTATTTGATACTGCGATGATGCCGACACCTTCGTTGATTGATGTAATAAACGGTGAGAACTCGCTCATTCTCAGATCGTCAGTGGTTTTGTCTGTATCGGTAGCAGTAGGAAAATACTTGAGTGTAGAAATGACGTTTTCTTTTTGCATACCCTTCACTGCTTGTGCAACAAGAGTTTTAGCAACACTTGCATCAGTTGAATATGCGTTGTCACCTTCGAGGTTAGCAACTGGTGCGAGGTTTAAGTTGAAGCCGAATTTCTTTATATCTTTTGCAATAGAAGAAGCGTTTTCAAAAGCTACCTCATCGCCCTTGTCCGAGTACGTTGACATAGCATCAAACGATGTAGTACCGAGCACTTTAGCCACAGGAGCTTTGTCGCCACCTTCTTCTGCTACAGCGATGAACATAGGAGTTTTAGCGAAAGACTGGGTGTTTTTGATGAGCTCTGTTGTCTGATCAGCATCTTCAAAGTTGTTTTCGTTATATACGATACCGCCTACAGGAGCATTCTCAACAGCTTCTTTTGTAGCATCACCGGCGATGGTCGCAACATCGACACCGGTGAGTGCTTCAGGAGTGACAATCATCATCTGATAGATCTTCTCATCTTCAGTCATATTCTTCATATAGTCTTTTGCAAGCTCAGTGTATTTAAGCTCAAGGTCTTCTGTAGGAGCTTCTGTTGGTGGTTGCTCAAGTGTAGCTTCCGGAAATGTCGGAATAGTAGGAGCTTCAGTCGCTTCATCCTTTTTATCAAAGCCGAAATGATACACCGCAAAAGCCGCACCAGCGAGTATAGCGAGTGATAAAATAACAGTGAGTATGATTAAAATAACCTGCAGGGCGCTCGGTCCCTTAGCGTGACGATATCTAGCCATTTTGATTTCCCCTTTTACATAATATATAGTAATGTTATCATACTATATGTCGTGTTGTCAATCAAAAAAGGGACAAATTCTAGTGTTTTTCGACATTATTCTAAGAGTATAGAAAAACAGCAAAAAAACAAAGGTCAAACCGCTTTTTCGGGCTTGACCTTTGCATTTATTCTTCCATTTGTTTTCCTAAGAAAGCGGCTGCTGATTGTGCGAGTTTTATCTCGGTGTCGGTCGGAATTTTGATGGTATCGCCTTTGAGCATAACGACAGCACCGGTCACATCGCCGGATGCGATGATAGGATAGATGACCGCTGCGACGTGGTCCATACCCTCAACCGGCTGAACTTCGTCGACTGAGTTTGCGTGGGCTGTGTATGAGCGACGGTTTTCCATATAATTTTCGAGCACTGATGTTACCCTGCGTTCAAGATATTCTCGCTTTGATACACCTGCCGCTGCGATGACGTGGTCACGGTCACACACAAGGGTGGGCATTGAGCTTATACGACTGAGCACATCAGCATACTGCGATGCAAAGGTAGACAGCTCACCCACAGGTGAATACTTCTTAAAAATAACTTCACCGTCAGTTGCAGTGTAAATCTCAAGCGGATCGCCCTCACGAATACGCAAAGTGCGCCTGATTTCCTTTGGTATAACCACACGACCGAGGTCGTCAATTCGTCTTACAATTCCTGTAGCTTTCATATATACAAAATCTCCTTATCTTATAATAGTGATACTATTATCTGTAAGATAAGGAGATTTATACTGTGCGAATTTACTTTTTAGAGGGGCTGTGATATAATGAAACAAAATATGGATTATAGGAGTAAAATTTTGCATGCCAACAAAAATCAAATACATAAACAATGAAGTTAAGTATATTTCGGGACTTAATTTTGACGATTCAAGAGTATCTAAAAATGGAATTTATTGTCCAAGATTTACTGCTTCAAATATAGAGAGAATTCATAACTATGTTGTAAATGAATCTTCTTATTCTAATGATTCGGGTGATAATTTTGTAAAAAAGTATTTTCAAGAGCATTGCGGAGATACAACAACAGCTTCAATAATAACAAAAATTATTTTGATTGATACTGTTGACTCTACAAATCTAAAACAACAGTTAGGTAAGGATTATTACAAGATTATTGCAAAAAGAATTATTGAATACAACTTAGAAGATATTATAAAAACCGGTGGCAAATTTGGTGAAACATTTAAAAAAGTTGCCTCTTTTAATCCGAAAAAAGGCTATAAAAAAGAAGACATGAACTTATTTGTTTTTTTTAGTAAATACATAACAAGAGTAAACCAGTATTGCTATGGAAGAGATGATTACAGCATATTAGATAAGGTTGTTAAAGACAATTTAAAACACTTTAATGATTCTGAGATAAACATTCCTGATATAGAAGAATTACGAATAAATTACGATTATGATGGATACTGTGATGTATTTAAAGCAGTTCTTGATAAGTTTCCTAATATTACTAGGCAAATGATAGACCATTTTGTTTGGTTTACTTTTAAAGAAGAAGCGGTTGGTGACAAATAATCAATAAATTGAAAAAACAGAGCAGAATTTATTGCTCCGTTGCTTCGCTGTTTATTTTTACCATACTTTGTCTTGCAACCGCTTTTGATTGCACTAAATCATAGACGGTTTCTGACCCTTCAAAATCATTTGACCGCTGCATATGTCGATGATATAATTATAAAAACGGAGGGATAAAGATGACACTCGAAAGACTTCTCAACAGCGTGGGAAAAAGAACTTTTGTAAAATATTATTACAATTTTAAAAACCATTCAAGACAATACTGCATTTCAAATTTTGACGAACCATTTACCGAAAAAGCAAAGGCGTCCAAAACGGGTCACGCTCAGATGGTTTTCAAAAACCGCTTAGAAAAAGATGCTTTGGTTTTGATTTCCAAATCAAACCGGGTTGATGAAACGACAAAAGAAAAAGCACTCGAAATATTATCAATAGATTTTCAATACAAATGATAAAAGCGAGGTGAATTTACCTCGCTTTTTGTATAAACAGTGTTGTGTTATTGCAAAGATTTTGTGCTGTCGATTTTTTCTATAACTTTTCTAAACTGGAAGAAGAACAACACTGCTGTAAAAGTCACAGCGAGTATGTCTGCAACCGGCTCGGCTGTATATACTGCCATCGTCTTGTCGTTCATGAACTGTGGCAGTATGTAGATAAGCGGAATGAGCAGTACGAATTTTCGCATAACTGCGACGATTATCGACGATATTGCGTTGCCCAGCGACACAAAGGTCATCTGGCACGCTATCTGGATACCGAAAATACACAGCACAGAGCAGTAGATGCGAAGAGCTTTCTGTGCAAAATCGAGCAGTGCAGGGTCAGTTGTGAAGATGCTTGCAAAGGCTCTTGGAAAGAGCATAATGCACGCCCACAAAACGGTCGAATATATAAGACTTGATACAAGCAACAGAAAGAACGTATGCTTTACTCTGTTACTGTTATTTGCTCCGTAGTTGTAGCTGATGATAGGCTGTGAGCCTTGAGCAAGACCCTGTAGTGGCATCATCGCAAACTGCATGACGCTTGTGAGTATTGTCATCGCACCAACAGCAATATCACCGCCGTAAAGCAACAGTGATGAGTTAAAGCACGCTTGTATGATACTTTCGCTTGACTGCATAATAAACGGTGCAAGTCCAAGTGCCAGACATGGTGCGATGAGCTTGAAATTAAGCTTGAAATTTTCTTTTTTCAGCTTCAGCACCGTTCTTTTCGAGCTCAAAAAAGCTATGGTCCATACACACGAAAGGCCCTGCGAAATGATAGTCGCAAGAGCAGCACCCTTGACTCCCATATCAAAGAGGAATATAAAAACAGGGTCTAAAATGATGTTAGATATAGCACCTATCAGTACTGTCAGCATACCTTGCTTTGCAAATCCTTGTGCAGTGATGTATGCGTTCATTCCAAGCGTCAGCTGTACAAAGATAGTGCCCAGTGCATATATCTTCATATAGTCGCTCGCAAAAGCGATAGTGTTTGAGCTCGCACCAAAAGAAAGTAGCAACGGACGATGAAAAAGCATAAGCACAGCAGTGAGCACAACAGAAAATATTATTTGCAGTGCAAAGCAACTGCCCATTGTTTTTTCAGCAGAATCGTTGTCGCCTTTGCCCATAAATATAGATGCACGTGGTGCACCGCCTGCGCTGATAAAAGCCGCAAACGCAGACACTATCAAAATGATAGGCATACATACACCAACACCTGTCAGTGCTAAATCGCCATTTACAGGCATATGGCCGATGTATATTCTGTCTACGATGTTGTAGAGCATATTGATGATCTGGGCAGCGATAGTCGGTAGTGCCAGCGTGAATAGCAACTTAAAAACAGGAGCTGTCCCCAAAAAAGCATTGTCTTTTTTCATTATCTTTCCCTTTTTCGTTGTGTTTTCTAATATTTATGCTATACTGATTATATCATATAAAAAGCTATGAGCAAGGGGGAAATTATGAAAAAGCTTAGGGTTTTGAACAACATTTTAAAAAGAACAAAGACCAACCAGATTCTGATTGCTTATCTTATTTTTGTGTTGTGCAGTGCTTTAGCGATATTGCTGGTTGAGCCTGATATCACACGATACATAGATGCGCTGTGGTACTGCTATGCGGTTATTTCTACGGCAGGGTTTGGAGATATCGTTGTCACCACACTTTTTGCAAAAATAGTGTCGCTTCTGGTGACTGTTTATTCAACTCTTGTTATTGCTATCGTCACTGGTGTTGTGGTCAATTTTTACACAGAACTCACGGAGCTTAGTCGCAAAGAAACCCTTACTGCTTTTATGGATAAGCTTGAGCATCTGGATCAGATGAGCGAAGACGAGCTCAGGGAAATTTCAACACAAGTCAAGAAATTCAACGCTAACGTGCTTAAATAATACGATTTTAGTTTACAAATTTTAAAAATAGTTATAGAATATCAGTAACAAAATAAGGGGGATATCAATATGAAAAGAATATTTGCAATAGGGCTTGTTTTAGCTATTGTTATGATGTCACTATGTGCGTGCTCCATGTTTACACCGAGTGTAAATTCGCTCGAGCTTTCTGAAACAGATATGACACTCACAGTGGGTGACTCAAAGGTCATCAACGTTACACCAAAGCCTGATAACGCAAAGATGGGACCGCTCACATGGTCCAGCACTGATTCAAATATCGCTAAAGTTGATGATGGCACAGTTATTGCAATGGGTGCAGGCAGCACAGTAGTAAGTGTGAAGACAGAAGACGGTGTATCCGCTTCCTGCAACATCACAATCAACGAAAAAGAAATCACAAAAATTACACTCAACAAGACATCTACCAGCGTAAAAGAGGGCAAAAAAATCCAGCTTGAAGCTGATATTACTCCGGCAGATGCTCCGACAGGAAACTTAAAGTGGAGTTCTTCTAATGATGATATTGCTACAGTCAACAGCGAGGGTTATGTCACAGGCATAAAAGCAGGCACAGTCAATATCACCTGCAGATCCAGTAATGATATCGAAGCTTCCTGCACTGTCACAGTAGAAGCTACCAAGTCTTCTTCAAAGAGCAACAATGACGATGCAAAAACTGTTGTCAACAACTTCTACGGTTACGGACACTATCACCCTGACTATGAGTATTCAGCATCAGACTTTGTGTTCCCTGAGTCATCAAGCAGACAGCTCACAAGGAGCGAGATATCAAACACACTTTCATATATGACAGGTTACTCTCCTGCGAACAACTATGCTCAGGATGCTATCAACGAGATTTATGCTCGCAATGGTTATATTTTTAGCACCGATCATATCAGAGCATACTACGAGTCAAAGCCATGGTATTATCCTGACTCGACGTTTACAACAGGCGACTTCTCATCAGTTGAAAAATATAACATAGCATTGCTTGAAGAATTTGACTGATACATATTAAATGAATTTAAAACCTGAAATTTCCTAAGACCTGACGTTAAGGCGTCAGGTCTTTTTTTGTACAAAAAACAGCGGTAGAGAGAAAGCTTTCTACCGCTGTTTTATTTATAAATTTCGTATATAATTTTCGATTTGTTTTATTACTTCTATAAAAAGTTCATCGCTGTGTCCTGTTGGGTCGGTTAAGCCCCAGTTGTCATCAAAGGACCTGCCGATGAAAGGACAGCCGACATCGCACCCCATAGAGATAGCGATATCAGGAGTTGGGATTTTATCAAAGGTTTTGCTATGCTGTGTCTTTTCCATATCAATACCGTAAAGCTCTTTCATCAGTCGCACCGCATCTTGATTTATCTGCGGTTTTGTTTCAGTTCCGGCTGAATAAAAATCATATTTATCAAAGGCGAGGTGCTTGCCAAGAGCTTCAGCTATCTGACTACGGCAGGAGTTATGCACGCATATAAAAGCTATCTTTTTTTTCAATGAAACGGACACCTCTCTTTGATACATTGATTGTTTTCATTTGAATGTATGCACTTGATTTTATCAAGTTCCATTTTAACCTGAAGATGTGCTTTTGAAAACTCTACTGCTTTTATAATTGCAGTATAAGAATTTCGTTTGCAACAGCGAGGACCGCCCAGTGAAGCTATAGCATTCAGCGCTTTTGATGTCATAAGGTTTGACAAACTCCATTCTTTGTTTTTAAGTGGTGTTGAACCTGTCACGATGGACACAAATATGCCTGAACTTACAGCAGCTCCGCAAGCACCCCAAAAACCACACGCACCGCCAGGCACCTGTCTGCCCCTTGACTGCATTTCCAGAAGGCTTTTCTCAAGGTCGATATCTCCTCCGGAGTTTTTATATGCAGTGAGAAGAGCAGATCCCACCATGATGTGATGTTCAGGGCCATGCATATGGCAAAACGGAAGAGCCATCAGTTTTCTGATTATCTCTATTGGATTTCTGGAGTTTTCGGCAAGGCAAACACCAATTAGAGCATCAATACCGCTTGTGTGGCATTCGTTGCACACATAGTGCCCGTTTTTACAGACAGTTTTGCTGTTTTCTCTTTTATGACAAACAGCACATTCTATCTCAATATCCTTTTGTAGATATGTAAGCGGTGCACCGCAAATTATGCATTCGTCTTTCATATTATTCTCCTTAAAGAAAGTTGATAAATGCAAGTTTTATAATAATTTCAAAATATCATGAAATGGAGCCAAAGAACGTTTCAAAATACCGTGCATATGTGCAATAGCGATACCGTAGTTTAGGATAGGAACGCTTTGAGCGTCAGCTTTTTGCATACGATGCTTCATTTCTTTTTCGTTGAGCATACATCCGCCACAGTGAACGATGAGCTTGAACTGGGACAAATCATCTGGGAAAGTTCCACCGCTTGTGAAAGTGTACTGCGGTTTTGCTTTTGTAAAGCTTTCTATCCACTTTGGCATTTTCACTGTGCCGATGTCGTTGCACTGACGATGATGAGTACAGCCCTCTGCGATGAGAATTTTGTCACCGTCTTTGATAGAACTTAGCGTTGAAGCACCGTTTATCAATGCTTTTAAGTCACCTTTGTATCTTGCCATAATGATAGAAAACGATGTCAACATTATGTCAGATGGAGTGTCTTTTGCTACCTTTTCAAACGCCTGTGAGTCAGTGATAACAAGCTTTGGTTTTTTTGAAAGTGAAGCAAGGGTTGTTTTAAGCTCTTCGACCTGAGTACAAACACACATACAGTGGTGATCGAGTATGTCACGCATCACCATTTGCTGGGGCAAAATCAATCTGCCTTTCGGAGCAGCTTCGTCAATAGGGATAACAAGCACCACAAGGTCACCTTCACTTAAAAGATCTGACACAAGCGGTTTTGTTGACTTTGCTTTGCTGCTCAGCTTTGAGAGCATAACCTTGAGCTCGTTTATGTTATCTCCTGTTTTTGCACTTACATAAATTTCGTTGTTTTTATGCTCAGGCTTATTGTCTAACAAATCAGCTTTGTTGTGTGCTACTACAAACGGAAGTTTGCGCTCTTTGAAGATACTGAGTAGCTCTTTGTCTTCTTCGCTCATACCTTTTTGTGAGTCGACAACGAGCACTGCGATGTCAGTAATAGAAAGTATCTCCTGAGCTTTTTTTACTCTGAGTTCACCGAGTGTTCCTTCGTCATCCAAACCCGGTGTGTCAATAATAACAACAGGACCAAGTGGCAGTAGCTCCATAGCTTTTTTTACAGGGTCGGTGGTGGTACCTAGCACATCTGACACGACTGACAGCTGTTGGTTAGTCACGGCGTTGACTACACTTGACTTTCCTGCGTTTCTAAGTCCGAAAAATCCGATGTGCAGTCGTTCGCTTGAAGGAGTGTTGTGAAGGCTCATATATATCCTCCTTTTTGGCTTTAGAATCTGAAATCGCGACGATTAGAGTTCATAATATCGTCGATGTTCTGAGTTGCTATCTCACGAACTCTGTCTTTAGGGATGCGGAGCAGTTCTTTTTTGATCAAATCATAACCGATTTTCTTTGTCTTTTCACTTGCATAGTCTTCGAGGTATTCTGTCAGGGTCATCAACGCATTTGGGTGACAACAGTTTAAGATCTGACCACTTTTGCACAGACTCATAAAACGGTCGCCTGTTCGACCTTCTCGATAACAAGCAGTACAGAATGATGGAATGTGTCCGTTTTCCATCAGCCAGCACACAACTTCGTCGAGTGTACGCTGGTCGGAAACGTCGAACTGTTCTGTGTCGTGAGGACGTTCTTCTGTGGTATATCCGCCGACAGATGTACGTGATCCACCGCTGACCTGAGAGATGCCAAGACGCAGTAGCTTTGAGCGGACTTCTTCACTCTCACGAGTTGAAATGATCATACCTGTGTAAGGGACAGCCAGACGGATACATGCAGTGATTTTTGCAAAGATTTCGTCAGAAATCGAGTTGTCAAAAGCGTCAGGGTCGATATCGTCAGCACGCTTGATACGTGGTACAGAGATAGTGTGCGGACCGACACCGTGGACAGCTTCAAGGTGTTCTGCGTGCATAATAAGACCAGCGAATTCGTATTTGTAAAGCTCAAGTCCGAAAAGCACGCCCAGCCCTACGTCGTCGATACCACCCTGCATAGCTCTATCCATAGCTTCTGTGTGGTAGTCATAGTCGTGCTTAGGTCCTGTTGGGTGAAGCTTTAGGTAGCTTTCTTTGTGATAAGTTTCCTGGAAGAGAATGTATGTACCGATACCTGCGTCTTTGAGCTTGCGATAGTTTTCGACAGTAGTTGCTGCGATGTTGACATTCACTCTGCGGATATCACCGTTTTTGTGGTGCACACTGTAGATGGTTTTGATGCACTCTAAGATGTATTCGATAGGATTGTTCACAGGGTCTTCGCCTGACTCGATAGCAAGTCGCTTGTGACCCATATCCTGCAGAGCAATTACTTCGGCTTTCACTTCTTCCTGAGTGAGCTTTTTGCGTGGGATACGTTTGTTTTTTAAGTGGTACGGACAGTACACGCATCCGTTTACGCAGTAGTTTGAAAGATAAAGCGGTGCAAAAATAACGATACGGTTGCCGTAGAATGCGAGCTTGATCTCCTCTGCGATTTTGTATATTTCTTCGACCTTTTCAGGGATATCGCACGCAAGCAGTACAGACGCTTCCCTGTGAGTAAGACCTGAGCAGGTGTAGCCTGTAGCGGTTTTTTTAGGACGAGCTTTTTCAAGTATTTCGTCAATAAGTGCTACATTGTTTTTGTTTTTTTCTGCGTACTCAAGAGTTTCTCTAATTTCAGCATCATTGATAAACTCTTCAGCTTTTAGTGATTTAGGGTTGTAAATTGCCATAGTATTCATTCCTTAATATTAGTATTGATATCACCACGACTGACTACAACAGTGTAGCCAATCGAGTTCATTGATTTTTTGAGATTATAAAGGCTTTGGGCGGATTCGTCGCCTGTGCTGATTTTTCCGTCATACAGTGCGTACTTTTTGCGAACAGAAAGTGGGGAGAGGTTTGGCATAATGACGTTTGCACCTGATAATATCCCTTTTTCTCTACCATCGTTTTTGACAGTGCCCAAAGCTGTGGTTGCGGGAAGCAGGATGTTTGGTTTTATCAGCCTTATTATAGAAAGCAGATAACAGCAAAGCTCTGCATCACCTGCGTTATAATTTTTAAAAGGAGTGTCTTTATGAGGGATGAAAGGTCCCACGCCACACATATGGGGTGAAAACTCCTCGATGAAGTTTAAGTCTTGTGCTATGTGAGAAGTAGTCTGAAACGGTGAACCCACCATAAAGCCACAGCCCACCTGAAAACCGATTTCTTTTAAATCGTTCAGGCATTTTTTTCTGTTTTTAAGAGTCAAAGTGTCAGGGTGGAGCAGAGCGTAGTGTTCATCACTAGCTGTTTCGTGTCTTAGAAGATATCTGTCAGCTCCGCTATCGTACAGCTTTTTGAAGCTGTCATATGAGCGCTCTCCGAGCGACAGCGTTACTGCACAGTCAGGATGATTCTCTTTGATCGATGAAACTAAATCGCATAGGAAGTTGTCAGTAAAAGTAGCATCTTCGCCACCCTGTAGTACAAAGGTGCGAAAGCCAAGTTCATATCCTTCTTTACAACACGAGAGTATCTCGTCTTTACTCAGCCTGTATCTTTCGCAGTTAAGGTTACTTTTTCTGATACCACAGTAGTAGCAGTCGTTTTTGCAATAGTTGCTTATTTCTATAAGTCCTCGTACAAACACAGACTTTCCATAGTATTTTTCTCTTTGAGCTACTGCGTACTTTTTGAGCAACTGTGAAGCTTTTTCGTTTTTGTTATCGATAAGATACTGATACTCATCTGTAGTCAGCGAGTGGGTGGTGTTCAGTTTTTTAATCAGTTTTAGTGTCTTATTCATGGCTCATCACATTTGAGTAGGCGGTTTTGACAGCAACACCGTCGATGTTGCCGATTTTTCCCGATAATGCAGAAATAATGTCTTGTGGTGCATCGATAACCACGCTGATGACAGAAACGCCCTTTTCTCTGTACGGAATTCCCATTCGTCCGATTATGTAATCCCCAGCATCATGCAAGACAGCGTTGAGCTTTTCAGCAGAGTCACTTTTTTCTACGATGATGCTCATAACAGCGATTCTCTTTTCCATAATAACCTCCAACAAAAAAGCCGTATCATTGTGATACGGCAAAAATAACAAAGTACACCTATTTAAGGCGAAATAATATATAGCCGTATCTTTCAGTCAGAGTAATCTTTGTGTCAGATACTTTACACTTATATTATACTATTTAAATATGCATAAATCAAGTGGATATATCACTCAAAAAGTATAGAATAACTTGTATATTGTGCATATTATCTTTGGACAAAAAGCTTTGTTTATGCAGAAAAACTGCATATTCTGTAATACTATGCAGCATAAATTTGTTAAAATGACCATTATTTTGGTATATGTTGCAGAAAACAAGGGTATTTTGAATAAATATGATAAAAACTATTGACATATATGCATAAAATAGCTATAATATATGCATACTTAATAAATTTATTGCATATTTATTCACGGAGGCGCATTCTTATGAAGAAAGTAAATAAAGAAAATATCAAGAAAGTCGTACTCGCTTATTCAGGCGGTCTCGATACATCTATCATCATCCCTTGGCTCAAGGAAAACTACAACAACTGTGAGGTTATTGCGGTTTCAGGTAACGTTGGTCAGGCTGACGAGCTCGAAGGTCTTGAAGAAAAGGCTATCGCTACAGGTGCTTCTAAGTGCTATATCTTAGACCACACTGACGAGTATGTTGATGATTTTATCATTCCTACTATGAAAGCAGGCGCTGTGTACGAGGACTATCTCTTAGGTACTTCACACGCTCGTCCTTGTATCGCAAAGGGACTTGTTGAAGTAGCTATCAAAGAGGGTGCTGATGCTATCGTTCACGGTTGTACAGGTAAGGGCAACGACCAGGTTCGTTTTGAGCTTGCTATCAAGCACTTCGCTCCTAATATGCCTATCATCGCTCCATGGCGTGAGTGGGATATCAAGAGCCGTGAAGAAGAAATCGAGTATGCTGAAGCTCACAACATTCCACTTAAAATAAACAGAGAAACAAACTACTCAAAAGACAAGAACCTGTGGCATTTATCACACGAGGGTCTTGATCTTGAAGATACAGGCAACGAACCGATGTACGAAAAGCCTGGTTTCTTGGAGATGAGCGTTTCTCCACTTCAGGCTCCTGATAAGCCAACATACGTTGAGCTTGATTTTGAACAGGGTATTCCTGTAGCACTCAATGGTGAAAAAATGAGCGCAAAGAACATCATCTTAAAGCTTAACGAAATCGGTGGTGCAAACGGTATCGGTATCATCGACATCGTAGAAAACCGTCTTGTTGGTATGAAGTGTCGTGGTGTATATGAGACACCGGGTGGTACTATCCTTTACAAAGCACACAAGGTGCTCGAGAGCATTTGCCTTGATAAAATGACAATGCACGAAAAAGAAAGACTTTCTATCACTTTTGCTGAACTTTTATATAACGGTCAGTGGTACACACCACTGCGTGAAGCTCTTTCAGCTTTCGTTGACAAAACTCAGGAGAAGGTCACAGGTAAAGTTAAGCTCAAGCTCTACAAAGGCAATATGATAAATGCCGGTGTGTGGAGTCCATACTCACTCTACAGTGAAGAAATCGCTACATTTGACGAGTCTGATTATGACCAGACTGATTCAGCCGGTTTCATCAATCTCTTCGGACTTCCTATCAAGGTCCAGGCTATGGTTGACGGTAAATAATCAAAAAGTATCTGTCCTGCGCAGGTTTTCTGTGCAGGACATTTCAAATTTTAAGAAAAAGTTGAAAAAATTCGGGCTTTATAGTAAAATATACAGGTTAATGATTTTTTAGTAAGAAGGTATTTATTATGGCTAAAATGTGGGCAGGCAGAACAAGCGGAGAAACATCAAAAATTGCTGACGATTTTAACTCATCTATCCGTTTTGACTGTAAGATGTACGAGCAGGATATCAAAGGAAGTATAGCACACGCTATGATGCTCAGCTCAAAAAATATCATCTCAAAAGAAGATGCAGAAACTTTAGTCGAAGCGCTGGGAAAAATCTTAGACGATATAAACTCAGGTGCACTCGAAATTGATATGGAAGCTGAAGATATCCATATGTTTGTAGAACAAGTGCTGACACAAAGAGTAGGCGATGTCGGCAAGAAGCTCCACACAGCACGTTCACGTAACGACCAGGTTGCACTTGATCTTAGGATGTATTTAAAAGATGAGTGCGACGAAATTATAGAGCTCACAAAAAGCTTGATTGAAGCTTTGCTTATTCAGGCTGAAAATAACAAGGAAGTAATTATGCCGGGTTACACACATCTTCAGCGTGCACAGCCTGTGACCTTCGCTCATCACATGATGGCATATGCTATGATGCTGCTTCGTGATATCGACAGAATAAAGGATACTAAAAAGCGTATGAACGTATCACCTATCGGCTGTTGTGCACTGGCTGGTACTACATACGACACTGACAGATATCTTGAAGCAGAAAAGTTAGGCTTTGATTCAATAGCACTCAACTCACTCGACGGTGTTTCAGATCGTGATTTCTGTGTTGAGCTGCTTTCTGCTATCGCTGTGCTTATGATGCACCTTTCTCGATTTTCTGAGGAGCTTATTTTGTGGTCAAGCTGGGAATTCAAGTTCGTTGAGCTGTCCGATTCATTCACAACAGGTTCATCGATTATGCCACAGAAAAAGAACCCTGATATGGCAGAGCTTGTTCGTGGCAAAACAGCTCGTGTTTACGGTGATCTTATGGCGACACTCACTATGCTCAAGGGACTTCCACTTGCATACAACAAAGATATGCAAGAAGACAAAGAGAGCATATTCGATGCTTGCGATACAGTGAAAATGTGTTTAAAAGTCTTTGCTCCTATGATAGAGAGCATGAAGACAAATGCCGATAATATGAAAAAAGCAGCTTCAGAGGGCTTTATTAACGCAACCGACCTAGCTGACTACCTTGTAAAAAAAGGTATGCCGTTTAGAAGTGCGTACAAGATTTCAGGAAGTTTAGTTGCTTACTGTATCGAAAACAAGACTATTCTTGAAAATCTTCCACTTGAAAAGTACAAAGAATACTCTGAGCTTTTTGATAAGGACGTATATGAAGATATCGACCTTACCACGTGTGTGAACAAACGTATCAGCGTAGGTGGCACATCGGTTGAATCAGTAGAAATGCAGATAAAATTTGTGAAAGAGAGCCTGTAATGTTAAAGAAGGTTTTTATAGACGGAAGTGCAGGTACAACAGGGCTTAGGATATATGACCGCCTCAAAGACCGCACTGATATAAAACTCATCACTTTATGCGATGAGTTGAGAAAAGATGTGAGTGCTCGAAAAGAGGCACTCAATAACGCGGACATCGCTTTTTTATGCTTGCCTGACAAGGCGGCTATTGAAGCAGTATCACTTATTGAAAATGAGAACACAGCAGTTATTGATACTTCGACAGCTCACAGGGTTCTGAGCGGTTGGACCTACGGCTTTGCTGAACTGCTCGAGTCTTATGATGAAATAAGAAATTCAAAGCGTATCGCAAATCCCGGTTGCCACGCAAGCGGATTTAACGCACTTGTAGCACCACTGACAAAGGCGGGTGTGCTCAAAAAGAGTGCACAGCTTTCCTGCTTTTCGCTCACAGGATATTCAGGTGGCGGAAAGCAGATGATAGCACAATACGAAGATGATGCACGTGATACACTGCTTGATGCGCCACGCATGTACGGACTCACTCAAAATCACAAGCATATCCCAGAAATGGTCAAAGTAAGTGAGCTTGAAAACGCACCGGCGTTTTGTCCTGTTGTGTCCGATTTTTACGCTGGTATGCAGGTGACTGTACCGATTTTTAAAAGTGACTTAAACGGTAGTCTAAGTGACATCAAAGATATTTACAAGTCAGTGTATAGTGGAAAGATAGTTCACTTTGATGATGTTGCTCAAGAAAGCGGATTTATGTCATCCAATGCTTTTGCTTTAAAAGACGATATGCAGATCACCGTATGCGGTAATGATGACAGAATACTGCTTGTATCACGCTTTGATAATTTAGGCAAGGGCGCGTCAGGCTCTGCTATTCAGAATATGAACATACTCTTAGGTGCAGATGAATGCACAGGATTAAATATATAAAGGAAAGTTTTTATGAAGATAATCTCAGGCGGTGTGTGTGCAGCAAAGGGCTTTAAAGCATCAGGTGTGCACTGTGGTATCCGCAAAAATCAAAGCAAAAAAGACCTCGCACTTATTGTCAGCGAGAAAAAAGCAGTCACAGCGGCTGTATATACAAGAAATCTTGTCAAAGGGGCACCGCTGACTGTTACAAAAGAGAATATCGCTGATGGTTTCGCTCAAGCTGTTATCTGTAACTCAGGCAACGCAAATACCTGCAATGCAAACGGTATTGAGATAGCGAAAGCTATGTGCTGTCTGGTTGAAGATACTACAGGCATCAGTGCATCTGACGTAGTAGTAGCATCAACCGGTGTTATCGGTCAGCCACTCTCGATTGAGCCAATCAAAAATTCTATCGCACAGATTAACTCACTTTTATCAAATGATGGTTCTTTTGACTGTGCTAGTGCGATTATGACTACTGACACCATAGCAAAGGAAGTCGCTGTTGAGTTTGAAATCGACGGTAAGATTTGCCACTTGGGCGGTATCGCTAAGGGTTCTGGTATGATCCACCCTGATATGGCAACAATGCTGGTGTTTATTACAAGTGACGTAAATATCAGCAAAGATATGTTGCAAAAAGCGTTGTCTGTTGATGTTGACTCAACCTTTAATATGCTTTCAGTTGACGGTGACACATCAACTAACGATATGGTCACAGTAATGTGTAACGGTATGGCAGAAAATGTAGAGATAAGCACTGAGGGTGAGAGCTTTGACGCTTTTATGAAAGCCCTCAACACTGTCAATATGGCACTGTGCAGAATGATAGCTGCAGATGGCGAAGGAGCTACAAAGATGCTTGAGTGCAACTGCAGTGGTGCTGATAGCTTAGAAACAGCCCGCACTGTTGCAAAAAGCGTTGTTTGCTCAAGTTTGCTCAAAGCTGCGATGTTCGGCGCAGACGCTAACTGGGGAAGAGTGCTGTGTGCTATCGGCTATAGCAAGGCTGATATAGATGTAGAAAAAGTAGCGGTCAGCTTCAAGTCAAAAAAAGGCGAGATACTTGTGTGCGAAAACGGTGCAGGTGTTGAGTTTTCTGAAGAAAAAGCAAAAGAGATACTGCTTGAAGATGAAATCGAAATCAACATAATCGTAGGCGACGGTTACTTTAGCTCAAAAGCATGGGGCTGTGACCTTACATACGACTATGTAAAGATAAACGGTGATTACCGTACATAAGAGGGATATTATGCATACTATCAATTTATCTAATCCGGAGAGAGCACAGGTACTTACCGAGGCTCTGCCATATATCAAGCGCTACAACGGAAAAGTTATCGTCGTGAAATACGGTGGCAACGCTATGATTGATGATGAGCTCAAACAGCAGGTTATGGAAGACTTGGTCCTTTTGTGGCTTATAGGTATCAAGGTTGTGCTCGTACACGGTGGCGGTCCTGACATCGACGATATTATGTGTAAGCTCGGCAAAGAGCCTAAGTGGGTGGACGGTCTGCGTGTTACTGACAAAGAGACTGTCGATATCGTACAGATGGTGCTTGCAGGTAAAGTGAACAAGACACTTGTTAATATGCTCGAAGCAAAGGGCGGCAAAGCTATGGGTATTTCCGGTATGGACGGTATGCTCATTCAGGCTAAGATGAAAGACAAAAAGCTCGGCTTTGTCGGCGAGATTACTAACATCAACATAAAGCCTGTGGAAGATTTGCTCAGTAACGACTATATCCCGGTCATCTCAACCATCGGTTGCGACAAAGATGGCAACGCATATAACATCAACGGTGACACAGCAGCAGCTCATATCGCAGGAGCACTGGGCGCTGAAAGACTTATCATGATGACAGACATCGAGGGCGTGCTCAGGGACAAAGACGACCCTAACACTCTTATTACAGGACTCACAGTTGAACAAGCCCAGAATCTCTACAAAGACGGTACTATCAAAGGCGGTATGATTCCGAAAATCGGGTGTTGCATCGAGGCTATATACAAGGGCGTTAAAAACGTTGTTATCATGGACGGACGAGTACCTCACTCTATACTTATGGAGCTTCTCACTGATGAGGGTGCAGGTACAATGATCAGAGGCGAAAAAAATGACAGTAAAAAGCATTGATAAACAATACGTGATGGGCACCTACAACCGCTTTGATCTCCATCTTGTCGAGGGTAAAGGCTCGCTCATCAAAGATGAAAAAGGTAAAGAGTACATAGATCTCACCTCAGGTATCGGTGTAACCGCTTTTGGTATTGCTGACAAAGAGTGGAGTGATGCTGTGAAAAATCAACTCGATACTTTGCAGCACGTTTCGAATTTGTACTACACTTCACCTTGTGCTCTTTTAGCACAGCATATATGTGAAAGAACAGGTATGAGCAAGGTGTTTTTCTCAAACTCAGGTGCAGAAGCTAACGAGTGCGCAATAAAAGTTGCCAGAAAATATGCATCAGACAAAGGATACGACAGAGCGAATATCCTGACACTCAAAAACAGCTTTCACGGTAGAACTCTGGCTACACTCAGTGCCACAGGTCAAGAACACTATCACGAACACTTTCAGCCTTTGCCTACGGGTTTTGTGTATGCTGATGCTAACGATATTGATGATGTAATCAGTACAGCAAAAGCAAATAACGTGTGTGCTATTATGATAGAATGTGTACAGGGCGAGGGCGGTGTTGTTCCGCTTTATCCTCATTTTGTCAAAGCGATTGATGAATATGCAAAAGAAAATGATGTACTGCTCATCGTTGATGAGGTACAGACCGGAAACGGTCGCACAGGTCAGCTTTACGCATATATGAACTACGGTATCAAGCCTGACGTTTTTACTACTGCAAAGGGACTGGGAGGAGGACTCCCTATCGGTGCTTGTGTAGTTTCTGAAAAGGCACAGAATGTATTAGGCTTTGGTGACCATGGTTCAACCTACGGTGGAAATCCTGTCGCTTGTGCAGGAGCACTTTCTGTTATAGAGCGTATTGACGAAAAGCTCTTGAAAGAAGTCAGAGAAAAAAGCGAGTACATTTTTGATACTCTGGGCAGAGCAAAAGGTGTTGAAACAGTCAAAGGCATGGGTCTTATGATTGGCATCAAAACCGTAAAACCTGTATCAGATGTTATCAGAGAATGTATGGAAAACGGGGTGCTGACACTTTCTGCAAAAGATAAGTTGAGATTACTCCCTGCACTCAACATCGACTTTGATTTACTCAAAAAGGCAGTAGAGATAATAAAAAATGCCTGCAAAATATAGGAGGATATTATGGAGCTTAAAAATAAAGATTTCTTAAAGTTGCTTGATTTTAGGACTGAAGAGATAAACTATCTGCTTGATTTGTCAGCACAGCTCAAAGAAAAGAAAAAGAACGGTGTGCCTCACCGTCTTTGTGAGGGCAAGAGTATTGCACTCATTTTTGAAAAGACTTCAACCAGAACACGTTGCGCATTTGAGGTTGCTGCTGCTGATTTGGGTATGCATCCGACTTATCTTGACCCAAGTGGCTCACAGATAGGAAAAAAAGAGTCTATTGCTGATACAGCACGAGTGCTTTCTAGAATGTACGATGCTATTGAGTATCGTGGTTTTGGTCAAGAAGTGGTCGAAGACCTCGCAAAGTATTCCGATGTTCCTGTGTACAACGGTTTGACAAATGAGTTTCATCCGACACAGATACTCGCTGACTTTTTAACTATCAAAGAACATTGCGGAGAGCTTTCGGGCAAAAAGCTGGTGTATATGGGTGACGCAAGATATAACATGGGCAACTCACTTATGGTAGGTTGTGCAAAGATGGGTATGCACTTTGTCGCTTGTGCTCCAAAAAAGTATTTTCCGAATGAAGAGCTTATAAAAGAATGTATGGCTGTAGCCGAAGAGACAGGTGCTGTGCTCGAGTTTATTGAAGACCCGATGGTAGCAACAAAAGGTGCTGATGTTATCTATACCGATGTATGGGTATCTATGGGTGAGCCTGACTCTGTTTGGGAAGAACGTATCGCTGAGCTTTCACCATATCAGGTGAACAAGGCGTTAATGGATAACGCAGGAGCACAGTGTAAATTTATGCATTGCTTGCCTGCTTTCCACGATCTCAACACAAAAATCGGTAAAGAGATAAACGAAAAGTTTGGTATTACCTGCATGGAAGTTACCGACGAGGTGTTCGAAAGTGAGCAGTCCATCGTATTCGATGAGGCTGAAAACCGTATGCATACAATCAAAGCGGTTATCGCCGCAACTTTAGCATAATGTATAAATTAAGGTCTCCGTTTTTGGAGACCTTTTTTATTTACAAGTAAAAGATATGTATGATATAATTAACTTGAAAATAATGCTACTTTAAGGGGCATAATAAATTTGAAAGGAAGTATGAGTATGTCAGTATTAAAGGTAACAAAGGATAATTTTTTTGAAGTAAAAAACAGTGACAAAACTGTGCTTCTCGATTTTTATGCTGATTGGTGTGGCCCATGTAGAATGGTTTCGCCGATTGTTGATGAAATCGCTGAAGAAAATCCGCAGTTTTTAGTTGGTAAAATCAATGTTGACGAAGAGCAGGAGCTTGCAGCTGCTTTCGGTGTTATGAGTATTCCAACACTTGTTGTGCTTAAAAACGGTGAAGTTGTCACAAAGTCTATGGGCGCAAAGCCGAAGGCTCAGATTCTTTCTATGCTCGACGACTGATAACTGAAAAGTTTTAGGAGAAATTATGGAACATATTTACGATATGGTGATAATAGGCGGTGGCCCTGCCGGATATACTGCTGCACTTTATTCCAGCAGAGCAGGCTTTGACACCGTTATTTTGGAGCGTATGTCGGTTGGCGGTCAGATGACCTTAACTGACGTTATCGACAACTATCCTGGTTTTCCTGAGGGGATTGACGGATTTACACTGTCACAAAATATGCAGCAGGGTGCACAGCATTTTGGTGCAAAAACTATGTATGATGAAGTGGTTTCGGTGGATTTGTCAGGTGAAGTCAAAGAAATCGAAACAGCATTCTCGGGCAAACTGTACGCTAAAACCGTTGTTATAGCAAGCGGAGCAAATCCAAGGGAGCTGGGACTTGAAAACGAGCAGGAGTTAATCGGTCAGGGCGTGCACTACTGCGCTCATTGTGACGGACGTTTTTATAAGGACAAGGTCGCTTTGGTAGTGGGTGGAGGTAACTCGGCTGTTTCTGATGCACTTTATTTGTCGCATCTGTGCAAAAAAGTTATTTTAGTCCATCGAAGAGATACTCTGCGTGCAACAAAGGTCTATCACGAACCGCTGAAAAACGCAAAGAATATTGAGTTTTACTACAACAGCGTGTTATCAAAAGTCAACACCGAAAACTCTAAAGTAGTGTCAGCATCTCTCATTGATGTAAAAACAAATATGAAAAGTGAAGTTGAGTGCGACGGTGTGTTTATCAGTATAGGCAGAAAGCCTGCGACAGAGTTTTTACAAAACCAGCTCGAACTTGACAAAGGTGGGTATATAGTTGCCGATGAATCTACAAAGACAAGCATAGACGGAGTTTTTGCTGTCGGTGATGTACGCACAAAAGTACTCAGACAGGTAGTCACAGCAGTAGCAGACGGTGCGGTAGCTGTGCATTATGCAGAAGAATTCTTGGCATAAAATAAATATAGAAACGTATTTTAATATATAAAGTTTTGGAGGTTTTATTATGTGTGAAATCAGATTTTTTGTATGTGAGCATTGTGGCAACATCGTTGGTCTTATCCACAACGCAGGCGTGCCGATGATGTGCTGTGGACAGAAAATGACCGAGCTTACACCTAACACAGAGGATGCAAGCGTCGAAAAGCATCTGCCTGTTGTTAATATCAACGGTGACAAGGTGCATGTCGAAATCGGTAGTACCCCTCACCCGATGGTAGAAGAACACCACATTGTGTGGGTGTATCTGCAGACAGATAGAGGCGGTCAGCGCAAGTGCCTAGAAATTGGCAGTGAGCCAAAAGTCGCTTTCGCTCTTTGTGACGAAAAGCCACTCGCTGTTTATGCATACTGCAATCTCCACGGCCTGTGGAAAACAGACATTGAATAATAAAAATATAAAAACAGCAAAAGAAAAGCTCCTACCAAAATAGGTAGGAGCTTGTTTTATAGTATGTTTTATTGTACTAGTGTTCTGTTAATATCTGAATAATAAATAATAAAGCTTAAATTTGGAATCTAATAATTTGATTTTTAATAATGTAAATGATATAATTCTGTTTAAGGATATGAAAGGGGTATAAGTGATGAGGTTCTTAGGCAACAAATCCCGAATGTTACAAAACATTGATTCAGTACTAGAAGTGAATAATATTAGTGGTGGTGTTTTTTGTGATTTGTTTGCTGGTTCAGGTGCAGTAGGTGATTATTTTAAAGATCGTTTTTCAATAATTGCTAACGATTACTTGTACTGTTTAAGCATAATAAATAAAGCTAAACTAAATCAAAGTTCTACACCAAAATTTCAGGATTTTAATAATCAGTTTGGGATGGATCCTTTTACTTATTTTAATGAAAAAGAGTATGTGGCGGATTCTCAATTTTTTATTACAAATAACTATTCTCCAAAAGGTAATAGACAATATTTTTCTGAAAAAAACGCTATAAAAATAGATGGTATTCGTATAGAAATAGAAGAGTTATATAAGCAACTTGTTTTAGATGTCAATGAAAGAGACTATTTGTTGGCTTCTCTGTTAGAAAGCATTATGGGAGTATCTAATACTACGGGGACTTATGAGGCTTTTCTCAAAATTTGGGATAAAAGAGCTTTAAAGGATTTTGTTCTTAATCCAATTGCTATTAATGAGAGTGAGATTAACGGGAGTAATATAGTATATAATTTTGATAGTAATCAACTTATTAGAAGAATTAGCGGAGATATATTGTATATAGATCCGCCGTATACTGTAACTGACTATTGTTCTGCGTATCATTTGTTAGAAAGTGTAGCTAAATATGATTATCCAAATATTTATGGTAAGACAGGCAGGCGAGAAAGAACTAATGATAAATCTAGGTATAATAGAAAAGAATTAGCATTAAAGAATTTAGAAGATATTTTTCGACAAGCCGAATTTAAGCATATATTGGTAAGTTATAGCACACAAGGTTTAATTAGCATTGAAGAGTTGGTGTCATTGTGTGAAAAGTTTGCTTTAGATAGAAAAGTAAATGTATATAAATTCCCGTATCGTGAGTATAAAAACATTAGATCTAGTAAAAAAGGCGACAATTTGAATGAAGTAGTGATTTATTTTCAAAAGGATTTAGATATCGTACGTTCACCTTTAAATTATACTGGTAGCAAATATACTCTTTTCAATGAAATTAAAAAAGTTTTACCAAAACATATATCAACATTTGTTGATGCGATGGGTGGAGCTTTTAATGTGGGTATTAATATTGTGGCTGATAAAGTAATATATAACGAGTTTTTGCCACATACATTTAATATTATTAGCTTATTGTTAAGTAGTGAAAAAGAGCAAATTATCAAAAACGTAGAAAGTATAGTTAATAAGTACAAACTTGAAAAGTGTAACAAAGAAGCTTATCTAAAGTTAAGATCTGACTATAATGAAACAAAAGATGTGTACAAACTGTTCGTACTACATATGTATTGTTTTCAAAATCAAATGAGATTTAACAGTAAGCTAGAGTTTAATACACCTATAGGGAATTGTTCTTATAATGAAACCCATAGAGATAGGGTTTATAAATTTATACCTCGTTCAAGTGAGTGTGAGTTACTTAATTTATCTTATGAGCAAATTGATACGAGTTTATTTGATAAGGAAGTATTGTTCTATTTTGATCCTCCCTACTTTATAACGAGTGCTACATATAATGATGGGAAAAGAGGCTTTGTAGGTTGGAGTGCTGATGAAGAAACAAAACTGTTAGAATATTTAACGGATTTACACAACAAGGGTTATAGATTTATTCTATCAAATGTTATTTATCATAATGATTCATGTAATTATCTTTTGGCAGAATGGATAAAAACTCATAATTTTAGCATTAAATATATTGATAATGTGGGTTCAAAAAATAGTAGAAACGAGGTATTAATATCTAATTTTGATTGGAGGGATACATAATGAAACAGACTCTGGTAATCAAAAAAACATTTTACGATAAGTTGAGTAGGGTTAATAATTTAGCTGTACTAAAAAACAAGGGGTATAATACGGCTGATGAGTTTATTAGTGCAATAATTAATAAACTGAATTCTGAATTTGGTTATTTGGAAATAGAAGATTTTAGATTTACAAATAACGAAGAAGATTCTCTTTACAGTCAGTATGGAGCTTTTGTTTCTGGTGAAAATTTACCATACAAAAAAGTAGTTGTATTTTTTACACCTATTGTGGCTAAATTAGGTAATGTAATTATAGAGCAAAGTTTAATGCCAACTATTTGTAATCAAATGGAGAAAAATGTTGCTTTCCTTTTTGATGATAGTTATAAAAAGATACTTGTTATGACATCACAAATAAATCAAAACAATCAAGTGGAAGTTGGCTATAATAAACTACAAATGGATATTAATAGTTTAAATACCCTAAATTTCGATGTTATTCAATTGTTTAAGATAAAGAATCTATCCACTGATACAAAGTTCAACTCATTAGTTGAGTATCTAGATATGTCTGATTATTTACAAAAATTGGGGAGGGCTAATGCGCAATATAAATATTTAGAAATAAAAGATAATGTATTATACGGCGATTGCGAACCCAGACAGTTGCAAGGAGAATTTCACAAATCGTTTTGCTTTAGATTTTTAACTGCTATGTTTGCAGGTGGTGATGATTTTAAATATAGCATTGATAAAATAACCACTAGAATGGATAGGTTGGATAATCAGTTTAGTAATTTATCAAAATTTATTGAATATATTAACAATACTGCTGCGTTCCAAAATAAAAGAGGTACGGATGATAATACTATTGAAAGTGATGATGAAATAGTAGATATTGAAGACATTCACAGAAAACCAGTAAGAGGTATTGATAGTAAAGGACGCAAACGATACAAAACCCAGAAGAAGATAAGAGATAGTGTTATAAAAGAAGCGAAATTTTTATGCGACTGTAATGATAATAAGCATTATTATTTTGAATCTATAAATCTACATAATTATGTGGAAGGGCATCATGTTGTTCCGATGAACAGACAAGATGAATACTATTTTGATCACTCTGTAAATTTAGATGTTCCTTATAATATAATCCCCCTTTGTCCTAATTGTCATAGTCAGATACACTTAGGTAGCAGGGAAGCAAGAATTAAAATATTGAGTGAAATATATGTAAGGAATAGAAATAAATTAAGCAAAATTAATCCGGAGTTATCTCTTGTCGTATTAGCCTCTTATTATAATATTGGATTGGATGAAGAAGAAGAAATTAAGTGGTTAAGATATGCTGAAAACGCTGTTGAAAAAAGAAAGAACTGTGATTTAGTATAAACAAAAGCTCCTACCAAAATAGGTAGGAGCTTGTTTTTATGTTTTATACGTTGTTATCAGACAACACCCTGAGCAAGCATAGCATCAGCAACTTTTTCGAAGCCTGCGATGTTAGCACCCTTAACGAGGTCATATGTGCCATAGTACTTCATTGAAGCATCAGCACAAGCTTTGTGGATGTTTACCATGATGTCGTGGAGCTGGTCGAGAACCTGTTCTGATGAGAACACTGTCTTGCCTGCATTTTGACCCATCTCGATACAAGATGTAGCAACGCCACCAGCGTTAGCAGCCTTAGCAGGACCAACGATAACACCGTTTTCCTGTAAGTACTCAAGAGCTTCATTTGTTGTAGGCATGTTAGAGCCTTCGCAAACGTATTTTGTGCCTGAAGCTACGATAGCCTTAGCATCTTCGAGGTGAATCTCGTTCTGTGTAGCGCATGGGATATAGAGGTCTGCATCAGCATACTCCCAAGGCTTTTTGCCAGCAACAAACTTAGCGTTAGGGAATCTGTCAGCGTATGGAGCAACAACGTTCTGGCCTGAGTTTCTAAGGTCTAACATGCACTGCCATTTTTCTTCTGTGTTTACACCGTCTTCGTCGATGATATAACCGTCAGGACCTGAGATAGTAACACACTTAGCACCGAGGTCTGTGAGCTTCTTAGCTGTACCCCAAGCAACGTTACCAAAACCAGAGATAGCAACTTTTTTACCTTCGAGTGTATCACCGTTGTACTTGAGCATTTCGTCAGCATACCATACGATACCGTAACCTGTAGCTTCTGCTCTGCCTAAAGCACCACCGTATGTAAGACCCTTACCTGTTAAAACACCACCGTCAAATCTGTCAGTGATTCTCTTGTACTGACCGAACATATAGCCGATCTCTCTAGCGCCAACGCCCATATCACCAGCAGGAACGTCAGTCTCAGGACCGATGTGTCTGTAAAGCTCTGTCATAAATGACTGGCAGAATCTCATAACTTCAGCGTCTGACTTACCGTTTGGATCAAAGTCAGAACCACCCTTACCGCCGCCGATTGGAAGACCTGTGAGTGAGTTCTTGAAAATCTGCTCGAAGCCTAAGAATTTGATAATACCAATATATACATTAGGAGCAAATCTGAGACCGCCCTTGTAAGGACCGATAGCAGAGTTGAACTGTACACGATAACCTGTGTTTACCTGTACCTGACCGTTGTCATCAACCCATGGAACTCTGAACTTGAGCTGTCTTTCAGGCTCGCACATTCTCTCAAGAAGTGCCTGCTTTTTGTACATTTCCTCGTTAGCCTCGATAACAGGTCTTAAAGAGTTAAGTACCTCTTCTACAGTCTGCAAGAACTCAGGTTCGCCTGCGTTCTTAGCTTTTACTTTTGCTAATACTTCATCAACATAAGACATAATTTATATCCCCCTAAATATAGAATAAACAAATTCACGGTGCCTCTTATATGAATATACACAAAGTAGTGTAATAATTCATAGTAGAGCATAAGTCAAAAAACAAAAATCTTGCACCTATACCATTATAGTGTAAATGGTGATAGAATGCAAGATTATTCTACATTTTTTCAATTTTATATAGAAATATGCAGTTATATTGACAATTTATGTAGCATATTTGCAATATTTATCCTTATGAGTTGCGTTCTTTTGATGACAAGTAGTCGTGAATACCCACAGCAGCCGAACGTCCTGCGCTCATCGCAAGAATAACGGTAGCAGCTCCTGTGACTGCATCTCCGCCCGCAAAAACGCCTTCTCTTGAAGTGTGACCGCTTATAGAATCAGCGACGATACACTGGCGCTCATTGGTGTCGAGTCCGTTTGTGGTGGAAGCAATCAGCGGATTAGGCGAAGTGCCCAGCGACATAATGACCATATCGACATCTATAGTGAAGTCAGAGCCTTCTATCTTCTGTGGCCTTCTTCTGCCACTTTCATCAGGCTCAGTGAGTTCCATTTTAACGCATCTGATACCCTTGACCCAACCGTCATCGTCAGTGAGTATTTCAGTAGGATTGGTGAGGATATCGAAGATAACGCCCTCTTCTTTTGCGTGGTGGACTTCTTCTGCACGTGCCGGAAGCTCTTTTTCTGATCGTCTGTAAATGATGTGAGTTTCAGCACCTAGTCGCAGTGCTGTACGCGCAGCATCCATAGCAACATTACCGCCACCGACTACAGCGACTTTTTTAGCACGCATAATAGGTGTCAGAGAGTTTTCATCAAAAGCTTTCATCAGGTTTGAGCGGGTGAGGTATTCGTTAGCCGAGAAAACACCGTTAGCGTTCTCGCCTTTGATACCCATAAACTTAGGCAGCCCAGCACCTGAGCCGATGAAAACCGCATCAAAACCCTCTTCATCAAAAAGCTGATCAATAGTGACCGACTTACCGATAATGGTGTTGGTCTCTATCTTTACGCCCATATGCAAAAGCATAGCAATTTCTTTTTTGACAACATCTTCTTTAGGAAGTCGAAATTCCGGAATACCATAAACCAGTACACCGCCTGCTTCGTGAAGTGCCTCAAAAATAGTGACATCGTATCCGTATTTTACTAAGTCGCCCGCACACGCAAGTCCTGATGGACCTGAGCCGATAACAGCTACTTTTTTACCGTTTTTTTCGTGCGAGTGAGGACGACGCATACCAATTTCCATAGCGTAGTCAGCGACAAAACGCTCAAGCTTGCCGATAGCAATACTTTCACCCTTGATACCACGTACACATTTTTTCTCACACTGAGATTCCTGTGGGCACACTCGTCCGCATATAGCGGGCAGAGTGTTGCATTCGCTGATAATTTTAAAAGCATCCATAAAGTCGCCTGTCTTTACCTTTGAGATGAACTCAGGGATAGGTACTGATACAGGACACCCCATTACGCATAGCGGGTTTTTGCACTCAAGACAGCGAGTAGCTTCTGCTATAGCTTGTTCTTTTGTGTAGCCTAAGCACACTTCGTCAAAGTTTTTTGCCCGCACTTTTGGGTCTTGTTCACAGATAGGAACTTGTTTTTTCATATCCATCAGTGCTCACCTCCGCAGTATGAGCACCCACCGTGATGAGTGTCGCCTTCTTTTTCTCTAAGATAAGCTCTGCCTTCTTCAGTTTTGTAAATCTGTGCACGCTTCATACATTCATCAAAGTCGACCAAATGTCCGTCAAATTCGGGACCGTCAACACACGCAAATTTGACTTTGTTATCAACAGTTACTCTGCACGCACCGCACATACCTGTACCGTCCACCATAATAGGGTTTAAGCTGACGGTGGTAGGTATAGATAAAGCTTTTGTGGTAAGACACACGAATTTCATCATAATCATAGGACCGATAGCGACACAAAGGTCGTATTTCTTACCTTTGTTTTTGACCAAGTCTTCCAAGGTGTTTGTGACTAACCCTTTTGAGCCATATGAACCGTCATCAGTAGTAACATACAGATTCCTAGCGTAATTTCTGATTTCGTTTTCCAAGATAACGAGGTCTTTGGTCTTTGCACCTATGATGACGTCACAGTCGACACCGTTGTTGCTTAGCCACTTGACCTGTGGAAAAACAGGTGCAGTGCCCACACCACCTGCAACAAAAAGTATATTCATTTTCTTCAGCTTTTCTATATCTGTGTTGCACAGCTCGGACGCACATCCCAGTGGTCCTGCAACATCACACATAAAGTTGCCCTCACTCATTTTAGAAAGTCTGAGCGTTCCTGCTCCGACTACCTGAAAAACAAGCGTGATAGTACCTTCTTCTCTACAGTAGTCACAGATAGTAAGAGGGATTCTCTCAGCATCTGCATCAGAGCGGACAATAACAAATTGTCCCGGCAGACATTTTGCAGCAACGCGTCTAGCTTTAACAACAAAAGAGTAAATATTGTCAGCTAACTTTTGTGTCTTTAATATCTGATACATTGTTTCACCTTCGTTTTATAGAAGTCTTATCTTACATAATACTCCTTTTTCTTTTCTCTTTCAAGTTTTTGTGCTGAATAATATTAGAAAAGATGGAAAGCTTTGCGTGAGCAAAACTATTGCAAATGCTATATTTCGATGATAAAATATAAATGTATCAATATGTATTGGAGGTAGAAGCGTGTATCTGCTTTTTAATGGTAAGGTTATCACACGAGATAGCAGTAACCCATATATAGAAAAAGGAGCAGTGTTGATTGACGGTAATAGCATCAAAGATATCGGCACTGAAGAAGAGCTCAAAGAAAAGTACAAAGATGCGACATATGTTGATGCAAAAGGCGGTGTTATTATGCCGGCTTTTATCAATGCTCATACTCATATATATTCAGGCCTTGCACGCGGACTTTCCATAGACGGCTATGATCCACATAATTTTTACGAGATACTCGACGGTATGTGGTGGAATATCGACAGAAAGCTCACACTCAAAGCAACTAGAGCGAGTGCTTATGCGACATATCTTGACTGTATCAGAAACGGTGTGACAACTATTTTTGATCATCACGCAAGTTTTTGTGAGATAGAAAACTCACTTTTTGAAATAGCCGATGTTGCAAAAGAGATGGGTGTACGCTCCTGCCTTTGTTACGAAGTGTCTGACCGTGACGGAGAACAAAAGTGCGATCAGGCTATTAAAGAAAATGCAGACTTCATAAAATATTGCAAAGACAAAAATGATGATATGTTAAAAGCAATGTTTGGCATGCATGCGCTGTTTACTATATCAGACAAGACTTTCGAAAAATGTGTCAAAGCAAATGACAATATGAGTGGCTACCATATCCACATCTGTGAGGGCTTAAACGATGTTGAGGATTCTCACAAAAACTACGGTATGTCACCTGTCGAACGACTCAAAAAATGGGATATATTGGGAGAAAAAACAATCCTTGGTCACTGTATCCATGTAACAGAAGATGAGATGGATATCATAAAAGCAAGTGACACTATGGTTGTTAATAACCCACAGTCCAATATGAGCAACGCTGTCGGATGCTCACCGGTGCTTAAAATGTACGAAAAAGGTATTATGCTCGGTCTTGGTACCGATGCATATACTCACGATATGCTCGAGAGCCTCAAAGCTGCACTCACTATCCAGCGTCACCATGAGGGTAAAGCAAATGTGGGCTTTAGTGAAGTCACCGATATGCTATTTAAAAACAACGCAAAGATTTGTTCTCGTTATTTTGACAGCACATTAGGTGTGCTCAAAACAGGAGCTGCTGCAGATGTCATTGTTGTTGACTACAAACCGTTCACTGAGTTTTCGGATAAAAACGTCGATGGACACCTGATTTTTGGAGTGAATGGCAGACAAGTCATAACAACCTTTGCTGCTGGTAGACTGTTGTATAAAGACAGAGAGTTTGTCGACATAGATGAGGAAAAGCTCAATGCAGAAATTTTAGTATCCGCAAAGGATTTGTGGCACAAACTCAACGGATAATTAAGGAGAAAACTATGAGTGAAAAAATGACTCCTGTCAGTATAGAAAAATTGCTTTTGAATATAGTGAATGAGTACAGCAAAAGTTCAACGCTCTTCGGTGTGAAAAAAGCATACAGACAAAAGACACAAAAAGCTCTGCCGATATTTTCTGAAAAGATAGAAACGCCTGTAGGTCCTGCGGCTGGTCCTAACACTCAGCTTGCTCAAAATATCGTAGCATCGTATTTTGCGGGTGCGAGGTTTTTTGAGCTCAAAACTGTGCAGACTTTAGATGGTGAAGACTTAGCGAAATGCATCAGTCGTCCGTGTATCAAAGCCGATGATGAGGGCTACAATTGCGAGTGGTCAACAGAACTTAAAGTGGAAGAAGCTTTTAAAGAATACGTCAAAGCATGGTGTATTCTGAAAGTTATCTCAAAAGCATACAACTTAGGCGACAGCGACGGTTTTGTCTTCAATATGAGTGTCGGTTACGATTTAGAGGGTATCAAGTCACAGAAAATCGATAGCTTTATCGAAGGCTTAAAAGACTGTTCTGATACCGATATTTTCAAAGAATGCAAGTCAGCTCTCAAAGAGTATTTCTCCGACTTTTCCGATTATATCGACACTATCTCACCGCACGTGTGTACTAGTGTGACGCTTTCTACACTTCACGGATGCCCAAAAGATGAGATAGAGCGTATCGCTACATATCTTTTGAGTGATAAAAAACTCAATACATTCATCAAGTGCAACCCGACACTTTTGGGCTTTGAGAGTGCACGCAATATCCTCGACTCTATGGGATATGACTACATCACATTTGATGACCATCATTTCAAAGAGGACCTGCAGTACTGCGATGCTGTTGCTATGTTCAAAAGATTACAAAGCTTTGCACAAGAAAATGAACTTGAGTTCGGTGTAAAACTCTCGAACACTTTCCCTGTTGACGTCAAAGCAAACGAACTTCCAAGTGAAGAAATGTATATGAGTGGAAAGTCGCTTTTCCCACTCACTATCGAAATGGCAAAAAGGCTCTCTGCTGATTTTGACGGAAAACTCAGAATGAGCTTTTCTGGCGGTGCTGACTATTTTAATATAAAAGAGCTTTATGAGTGTGGTATATGGCCTATCACAGTTGCAACAACTATTTTAAAACCGGGTGGCTATATGCGACTTGTGGGACTTTCAGAGCGACTTTCTGACTGTGAGTACAAAGCTTTTGAAAAAACTGACACAAAAGCGATAGAAGTACTCGCTACAAGAGCACTTAAAGACAAGCATCACACAAAGCCGATTAAGCCTATACCTAGCAGAAAAAGTGAAGAAAAAGTTCCGCTTATTGATTGCTACTTTGCACCGTGCACTGTCGGCTGTCCGATAAATCAGGATATCCCTGAGTATCTGAATCTCACAAAAAAAGGTATGTACAAAGAGGCGCTTTCTGTTATTACACAGAAAAACCCACTGCCTTTTATCACAGGCACTATCTGTGCTCATCCTTGCATGAACAAATGCACTCGCAATTTCTACGAAAGCAGTGTGAACATACGTGAGTGTAAGCTCAAAGCGGCGCACAGAGGCTATGATGAGTTGCTCGCAGATATTAGACCAAAAACTGATAAAAGTGATAAAAAGGTGGCTATCATAGGTGGCGGTGTAGCGGGTATTTCGGCGGCGTATTTTTGTGCTCGAGAGGGCATAGATGTCACAGTTTTTGAAAAAAGTGAACACTTGGGCGGAATAGTTCGAAACATTATCCCTGATTTCAGAATAGATGAAAAAGCTATCGAAAACGATATAGAGCTTGCAAGAAGAATGGGAGCAAAGTTTTTGACAAATACTGTTGCTCCATCTGTCGAGGAGCTCAAAAATAATGGTTTTACACATATACTTTTTGCTGTAGGTGCGTACAAGTCCCAGAACTTAGGTTTGGGTAAAAACGAGATAGACGTCTTTGACTTCTTGTCAAAGCTTAGAAAAGGCGAAAAAGTGACTCTGGGCAAAAAGGTTGCAATTATCGGTGGTGGCAACACAGCTATGGATGCCGCACGTGCCGCAAAGAGGGTAGAGGGAGTAGATAAAGTCGCTATCATTTATCGCAGGACAAAGAGATATATGCCTGCTGATGAACACGAGCTTGAGCTCGCTATCAATGACGGTGTAGATTTTATTGAGCTTGTATCTCCGATGACACACAAAGACGGTGTGCTCTACTGCAAGAAAATGGAGCTGTCAAACCCTGACAGCAGTGGCAGAAGAAAAGTAGTAGAAACTGATGATGTAGTACCGCTGTTTGTTGATACTGTTATCAGCGCAATAGGTCAAAAACTCGACCCTGCTATTTTTATCGAAAACGGTATCAATGTTGCCCAGTCAAAAGTAGAGTTTAAAACAAATATAGAAAACGTATATACAGCAGGTGACTGTCTGCGTGGTCCGTGTACTGTAGTTGAATGTATCGCAGATGCACAGAGATTTGCAAACTGTGTCACAGGAAAAGCACACGTTATGGATATTTCGCTTGAAGCATATATTTCACCAAAAGAAGCTATAGACAAAAAGGGTATTTTGTGTGACGAAAAATGCGACAACCTTGAAGCAGACAGGTGCTTGTCGTGTAACACAATATGCGAAAACTGTGTCGATGTCTGTCCTAACAGGGCAAACGTTGTCATTGCTTTGCCTGATACGAGAAGACAGGTGCTCCACGTTGACAGAATGTGTAACGAGTGTGGAAACTGTATGAGCTTCTGCCCTTATGACAGCGCACCGTATAAGGAAAAGTTCACGCTCTTTAATAGTATCGACGACTTTAATGACAGCGAAAATATGGGCTTTGTGGTGCTCGATGATAACAAAGTCAGAGTGCGACTGCATGCAGAAAAAGACTATGATTTGTGTGACATGGGCGATTTGGGCAAAGATATTGAGAGCCTTATAAAAACAGTAGTATATGACTACAAATACCTTTACTGATATATTTTGGAGAAAAAGATGAACATACTTTTGCGTGGGGGCACGGTGGTGTCCTCAGTAAATGCGAAAAAACTTGATGTACTCATAAGCGGTAGCAAGATAGTGAAAGTAGCACGCTTTATAAAAGATAACGATGCACAGGTTGTGGACGTATCGGGAAAGCTGATTTTTCCTGGTTTTATCGACGCACACACTCACTTTGATTTAGAGGTGAGTGACACTGTCACAGCAGATGGCTTTGAGTCAGGTACTAAGGCTGCTGTGTGTGGTGGTACAACAACCGTCATTGACTTTGCGACCCAGAACAAAGGCGAATCACTTTCTACAGCGCTTAATAACTGGCACATCAAAGCTTTTTCAAAATCGAGCTGTGACTATGCTTTTCATATGGCTATATCCGACTGGAACGATCATATAAAAGAAGAGCTCAAAGCTATGTTTGAGCAAGGTGTCACATCGTTTAAAGCGTATATGACCTACGATACTATGAAGTTGAGTGACGAAGAGCTTTTTGATATGCTCAGTACACTCAAAGAGCTGTGCGGTATAGTAGGTGTGCATTGTGAAAATGACGGTATTATCAAAGCTCTTACTAAAAAGAGACTAGAGGATAACACCCTGACAGTTTCTGCTCACCCAAAGGTTCGTCCAAGTGCGTGCGAAGCTGAAGCGATCACACGTCTGCTTTCTATTGCACAGGTGGTTGACGTACCTGTTGTAGTAGTGCATCTTAGCTCAAAAGACGGACTTGAGGCTGTGCGTAACGCACGACAAAAAGGTGCGAAAGTTTATGTAGAAACCTGTCCGCAGTATCTTCTGCTTGATGACTCACGCTATGAGCAAAATACTCTGCAAGGAGCCCGTTTTGTGTGCTCACCGCCACTTAGAAAAAAAGAAGACTCCAAGGCACTTTGGGGAGCTTTAAAAAACGGTGAGATACAAACTGTAGCTACTGACCATTGCTCTTTCACACTACAGCAAAAAAGTGTGGGACTTTCTGACTTTACGAAGATGCCTAACGGTTTACCGTCGGTTGAAAGCAGAGTAGTGCTGATGTACACCTACGGAGTGCAAAAAAAGCGTATCACACTCGAAAACATGTGCAGACTGCTCGCTGAAAATCCAGCCAAGCTTTATGGGATGTATCCAAGAAAAGGTGTGATAAAAGCAGGTAGCGATGCTGATATTGTAGTGTTCTCTCCAAAGGCTGATGGCTTCATCACAAAGAACACACATCACAGCAAAGCTGACTACACGCCGTTTGAGGGTGTACGCACAAAAGGCAAAGTAGAGAAAGTCTATCTTCGTGGTAAGCTCGTAGTAGATAACGGTGAGGTAGTAAACGAAAACAAAGGTAAGTATATAAAACGTAGCAAACCGAACTTCATCTGAAAATAAGCGCAAAAAAGCACCGATAAAAATCGGTGCTTTTCTTTATGCGTTATGTTATTTTACAGTGATACCAAGCTTTTTGAACTCGTTCTCAAATTCTTCTAAGTCGTTTTTAGAATACACGGGAGAAGGACAGTTTTTGATAGCACTTTCGATGTCTTTGAGTCCGTTGCCTGTGACAATGGAAACAACAGTAGCATCGCTTTCTATCATACCGCTTTCGCAGAGCTTTCTAAGACCAGCAGTAGCAGTAACACCGGCAGGCTCTCCGAAGACGCCACATTCTTTTGCAAGAAAACGCTGTGCGGATCTTATCTCATCGTCAGTAACGTTGACACAGATACCGTTAGAATCAAGGATAGCGTTGATAGCCTTGTCAGGGTTACGTGGAACGCCTACTGCGATTGAGTCAGCATAGGTGTTTTCTTCCTGTGGAGTCCAGTCGTTTGTTTTGTTAGCGGCTGCGACATTGATAGGACAACATCCGCTTGCTTGTACTGAGATAAGGCGTGGGATTTTGTTGATAAGACCAACGCTGTACATATCTAAAAGACCTTTGTACACACCTGCTATTGTACATCCGTCACCGACAGAAATAGCAACATAGTCAGGAGCATTGAAATCAAGTTGTTCAATGAGCTCGAGCGATACTGTCTTTTTGCCTTCACTAAGATATGGATTGATAGCAGCGTTGCGGTTGTACCAACCGTACTTGTCGATAGCTTTTTTAGAAAGCTCAAAGGTTTCTTCGTATGTGCCTTTAACTGCTGTGAGGTTGGCACCGAACATCAGAAGTTGAGCTATCTTTCCTTTTGGTGCACGCTCAGGCACGAAGATGTAGGTCTCAAGTCCAGCAGCAGCAGCGTTACCTGCCAGTGATGAAGCAGCATTGCCTGTTGAAGAACAAGCTATTGTGCTGTAACCTGCTTCGATAGCTTTTGTAACAGCCATAGCAGACGCTCTGTCTTTTAAAGAAGAAGTAGGGTTTACTCCGTCATCTTTGATGTAGAGCTTTTTGATGCCGAGCATCTTTGCGACCTTAGGTACATCATAGATAGGTGAGTTGCCGACTCTGAGTCCCTTTGGAGTGGTATCTTCTTCAATAGGAAGGAGCTCTCTGTATCTCCACATAGTCTGGTCATCACGGGTTTTCAAGACATCTTTGTTGAAGATGGTTTTGATATATTCGTAGTCGTAAATCACGTCGAGTATGCCACCGCATTCGCAAGTAGTGGCGTCAGCTGTAGCTTCATAAGTCTTGCCACATTTTACGCATTGTAGGTATTTGACGTTTTTCATTTTTTCACCTTCGATCAAAGCTTTTTCAAAAGTCCGACTTCTTCGTTGAACTCATTGATGAGGTTGTCGAGCTCTTCACACTGCTTGTGAACATAGTCCCAAGTGCCCTGTGTGTCATACCACAAAGCGTTGAGCTCTTCAACTGTTCTGCCCTGCTGTTCAACCCATGTGTAGTACTTCAGGTTGTGCACACGTTTACGCTCTGCGTATGTGAGCTCAATGAGGCTGTCGGTCTTTAAGCCGAGCATATGGAGCTTGTGGTCGATTTCAGCTTCTTTTATGTTATACTCACCGTGCATTTCGTTGAGCTCTTCAATTCTTGACTGATACATATCAGCGCTGTCAGTAAGAACTGTAGCAACAACGTCGTGCTCTGTGAATTCATAGTACTTAGCCATTTTGATACAGCAAAGGATGTTTGCGATACCTGAAATACCAAGCCATGAAAGTTTTTCAACAAAGTCTTTGTCAAGACCGAGATCGTTTATGAGGTATGATTTACCGTCTTCTGTATTGAAAAGTCGAAGAAGTCTCTGGCTGTCTTCATCATCAATAGCAATAGCCATATCTGTGTTCTTCACGTTGTGAATCCAAGGAATGTGCTTGTCGCCGATACCTTCGATTCTGTGACCGCCAAAACCGTTGTCAAGGATAGTAGGACACTGCAATGCTTCGCCTACGCCGAGCTTTAAGGTTGGGTAGAAATCTTTTAAGTAGTCGCCTGCACTCATAGTACCTGCTGAACCTGATGTGAAGCACGCACCTGCGAATCTGTCACCGTCGTTTTTGATAGCTTCATATACTGTAGCAAGACCGTGACCGGTTACATTGTAGTGCCACAGTGGGTTACCCATCTCTTCAAACTGGTTGAAGATCATAACATCGTCACGCTGTTTCAATTCCCATGTTTTGTCAAAAATTTCTTTAACATTTGACTCACAGCCTGGTGTTGCGATGATTTCGCCGGCAACTGTTTTGAGCCAGTCAAATCTCTCTTTGCTCATTTCTTCAGGAAGAATAGCGATAGAATCGCATGCGAGCAGGTGAGAGTTGAACGCACCGCCACGACAGTAGTTGCCTGTTGAAGGCCATACAGCCTTGTGCTTTGTAGCATCGAACTGACCTGTGACAAGTCTTGGTGCAAGACAACCGAACGAAGCACCGACCTTATGACAGCCTGTTGGGAACCACTTGCCAACCATAGCAAAAATTCTGGCTTTTACGCCTGTGAGCTGTGATGGTAGCTCTATGTAGTTAGGGACCTCTTTAAAAAGACCGCCTGATTCTTTTGCTTCGTTTTTCCATGTGATTCGAAAAAGGTTTACAGGATCAAGATCCCAAAGACCAGTGTGGCTGAGCTTTTCCTTGATTTTCTCAGGGATAGTGTCAGGATACTGCATCTGTTTGATAGTAGGGATGATGATGTTGTTTTCTCTTGCTTTTTCAATGTTGTTTTTCAAACCTTCACGGTTAATTTTAAAATCAATCATTGTAAAATACCTCCTGTTTTGCATCAATATAGTAAATCTAAATGCATAGCATAGTTGCTACAAAATTCGGTTTAGAATCAAAGTGACTTTTATCACACGTATTTATAGTAATACAACTGAGTCTATATTTCAATAATTTTTTGTTCAAAAACTGATTTTTTTGTTTGACTCTTTTACAACATACGCTATAATAATAGTAAGCACACACAGTATTTAGTGTTTTACATTTAATATACTACTGTGAAATCTATATAAAATTGAGGTATTGTGATGAATTTTGACGCTATAAAAACCGCAGCACAAAACTACGAAAATGATATGACCGCTTTTTTACGTGATCTGGTTGCGATTCCATCAGAATCAGCTCAGGAAGAGGGTGTTATCAAACGCATCAAAGCTGAGATGGAAAAGCTTCACTTTGACAAAGTTGAAATCGACCCTATGGGCAACGTGCTCGGATGGATGGGCGAAGGTGACAAGATCATCGCTTATGATGCTCATATAGATACAGTTGGCTTGGGTGAGATGAGTAACTGGACATTTGACCCATATGAGGGTTATGAAACTGAAGAAGAAATCGGAGGCAGAGGTACTTCTGACCAGGAGGGCGGTCTGGTGTCCGCTGTGTATGGTGCAAAGATCATGAAAGACCTTTCGCTTATCCCTGACGGATACAAAATTCTTGTCACAGGCACAGTACAGGAAGAGGACTGCGATGGTCTTTGCTGGCAGTATATTCATAACGAACTGGGTATTAAGCCTGAGTTTGTTGTTATCACAGAGCCTACTGACAAGGGTATATATCGTGGTCAGCGAGGCAGAATGGAAATCAGAGTGGAGGTCAAGGGCGTTTCATGTCACGGTTCAGCACCTGAACGTGGGGACAACGCTATCTACAAAATGGCTGACATCATCACTGAAATCCGTGACCTCAACGATAGACTCCACTATGACGAGTTCTTAGGAAAAGGTACTGTCACAGTATCACAGTCTTTTTATAACTCACCGTCACGCTGTGCGGTAGCTGATATGGCGGCTGTGTCGCTTGACAGAAGACTCACAGATGGTGAGACATGGCAGTCGGCACTTGACGAAGTGCGTTCACTTCCTAGTGTTAAAAAATACGGTGCAGAGGTTACAATGTACACCTATGAGCGAGAGTCTTGGACAGGGCTCGTGTATCCTACAGAGTGCTATTTCCCAACATGGGTTATTCCTGAGGATCACCCTGCTACACTCGCTGTGGTTGAAGCTCACAAGGGTATGTACGGAGAACCACGTGTTGACAAATGGACTTTCTCTACAAACGGAGTTTCTATTATGGGCAGATACGGTATTCCTTGCATCGGCTTCGGTCCCGGTGCAGAAGCACAGGCCCACGCTCCAAATGAAAAGACATGGAAAGAAGACCTTGTTCGATGTGCTGCTGTGTACGCTGCTATCCCGAAAAGCTACAAAAAGTAAAGAAGGACAATAATATGAGCAAATCTAAAGATTTAATAAAACATCTCGAAACTCTAAACATCGAGAATATGTATGAGGACGACTTTTTCCTCACTTGGGATAAGACTGATGATGAAATCGACGCTGTTTTTACAGTAGCAGATGCGCTGAGAGATTTGCGTGAGCGCAACATATCCACAAAGATTTTTGACAGCGGTCTTGCTATCTCAAACTTCAGAGATAACTCAACCCGTACACGATTTTCGTTTGCATCAGCTTGTAACCTTTTAGGCCTTGAAGTACAGGATCTCGATGAGAGCAAAAGTCAGATAGCCCACGGTGAGACCGTGCGTGAAACTGCTAATATGATTTCTTTTATGGCTGATGTCATCGGTATCAGAGATGATATGTATATCGGCAAAGGTCACACATATCAAAAGGAAGTTATCGAGTCAGTAAAAGAAGGCTACAGTGACGGTATATTGGAGCAAAAGCCTACTCTTGTTAATCTGCAGTGCGATATTGACCATCCGACACAGGCTATGGCTGATATGCTCCACATTATTCATCACTTCGGCGGTGTTGAGAACTTAAAAGGCAAAAAGGTTGCTATGACCTGGGCTTACTCTCCATCATACGGTAAACCGCTTTCAGTTCCACAGGGCGTTATCGGACTTTTCACACGTTTTGGAATGGATGTAGTGCTCGCTCACCCACAGGGCTATGATGTTATGGAAGAAGTTGAAGAGGTAGCAAAAGCTAATGCATTAAAGTCAGGTGGTAGCTTTACAAAATGTCACGATATGGCACAAGCGTTCAAAGATGCTGATATAGTTTATCCAAAGAGCTGGGCATCGTTTGCTGCTATGGAAAAGCGTACCAACCTCTATGGTGAAGGTGATTTTGAGGGTATCAAAGAGCTCGAAAAAGAGTTGCTCGAGCAAAACGCACAGCACAAAGACTGGGAGTGCACTGAGGAAATGATGAAGCTCACAAAAGATGGAAAAGCACTCTATTTACACTGTTTGCCTGCTGATATCACAGGAGTGTCATGCAAAGAGGGCGAGGTTGAAGCATCTGTGTTCGACAGATACCGCAACCCATTATACAAGGAAGCTTCGTTCAAGCCATATATTATCGCTGCTATGATATTCCTCGCTAAGGTGAAAGACCCTGCAAAAGCGCTGAAAAAGCTTGAAAGTCAAGCAAAAGAACGCAAGACTTTTTAATAAAATGGGCATAATAAAAGGAGAACCGAACATTCGGTTCTCCTTATTTTTATATATACATTTATATAATTTTGTTGCCACGAACAAATTTAGCTTTGATGCCTGTTGTGTCAGCACTTAGATAAACGCTTCTTTCAAGTCGCTTTTTGATAGTAAGGCTTTGCGGATGAGGTAGAACTGAGTCGTCAATAACCACAGCATCGAATTCGAAGCCTTTTTCAAAGGAGCCTACTGCACCAAAGAACTCTCCGCCACCTTTTGTTGCAAGATAAAAGACTTCATTGAAAGTGAGTGGTTTTACGGTTTCATCAATGAGTCTGTAGTAGAGCTTTGATACCTTTATCGCTTCGACTATGGCACAAAACAGCGAGTCTTTTTCGCCACCGCCCATATCAGTACCCAAGCCGACTCTAAGATTTTTTTCGGTGTATTTTTTGATAGGTGCAATGCCTGAAGAAAGGTTTGTGTTAGAGGCAGGGCAGTGCGCAACAAAAACTTTGTTTTTCTTTATCAGCTCAACTTCTTCGTCACTACAGTGAACACAGTGTGCCATAACGGTTTTTGTACCTTTTCCAAAAAGACCGAAGTAGTCATATGCATCGCCATACGATGAGGACTCAGGACACAGCTCTTTTACCCATCTTATCTCGTCTTTGTTTTCGGAGAGATGAGACTGTACGGGTATGTCGTACTTGTGAGCGATTTCGCCGAGATTTTTCAGAAGCCCATCGCTACAGCTGGGGATAAATCTTGGGGTGATTATAGGATAAGTGTTTTTAAACTTGTTTTTTGTATCTGCTATCCATTTTTCTGTATCAGATGCGGATTTTTCACCACTTTCTTCGCACAGGTTTTTTGGAGAGTTTCTGTCCATATTAACCTTGCCGACATATGATACAAGCCCTGACTCTTCCAACTTTTGCATCAAAAGCTTTGTAACGTCTGTATGAATGGTTGAGAAAATGCACACACGAGTAGTAACACTGTTTTTTAGACCGTCACAAAATATAGAATACGCTTTGTCTGCATACTGCATATCGCTGTATTTCGCTTCTTCATAAAAAGCGTTGTTGTTAAGCCAGCTAAGCAGTTCTGAGTCCATATTAAGTCCTCGAAAGCTGTACTGAGGAGCGTGAGTGTGCAGGTCCGAGAGCCCGGGTATAATAAGTTTGTTTGAATAGTCATAAAGTGGCAGATGCTCATACTCTTTAGCTATGCTGTCAAAAACGCCCTCGCACACACCGTCAACGCACACAGCGTAAGCATCTTTGTGAGTTTTAAGAGTAGTTTTGTTGGTGCTGTAGCATATGTCACCTTTTAGTATAAAGCTGTTCATATTATCATCTCTTTTTTGATATGTGTTTTTAGGATTATCATACTTAAATTTTACTGTACAAAAGGCACGATATATTTCTTAAAAAGAAATAAAAACTTTTAGATTTTTCTAAAATAATTTTCATAAATATAGGGCTTAAACCAAAATGTGTCATAACAGGTATTACTTTTACAAAAAAATATTAAAATTTTGTAATTATATTTCTTTAAAAATATTGTTATTTGAAAATCGAAACTGTATAATTGTAGTGTTAGAATTCCACCTATGGTGGACTAATCGAACATTTCCGTCTAGGAAATATATTTAAGGAGGAATTTCCAATGAAAAAGTTATTCGCACTTATGCTCGCTATCCTTATGGTAGTTTCACTCGCAGCTTGTGCTGCTCCACAGGAAGCTACTCCGGATCAGGCAGACACATCATCTGATTTCAAGATGGGCGTTATCCTTATCGGTGACGAGAACGAGGGTTACACATACGCTCATATGCAGGGCATTCAGGAAGCTGCAAAAGCTTTAGGTCTTGCTGACGATCAGATCATCTGGAAGTACACAATCCCAGAGGACGAGACATGTTATGACACAGCTGCTGACCTTGCTGATCAGGGCTGCAACCTCGTTGTATCTAACTCTTACGGTCATCAGTCACACATGCAGCTCGCTGCTACTGAGTATCCTGATGTTACTTTCATCGCTATGACAGGTGACACAGCTAAAGCTTCAGGCCTTCCAAACTTCTGTAACGCATTCACAGCTGTTTATGAGTCAAGATTCGTATCAGGTGTTGTTGCTGGTATGAAGATCAAAGAGCTCGTTGAGAACGATAAGCTCGAGGACGACAATTTCGACGCTGACGGTAACGTTAAGGTTGGTTATGTAGGTGCTTACCCATATGCAGAGGTTAAGTCAGGCTACACAGCATTCTTCCTCGGTATCAAGTCAGTTTACGAGAAGGTTTCTATGAGTGTTCAGTTCACAAACTCATGGTTCGACCTCACAAAAGAAGGCGAAACAGCTAACCAGCTCATTTCTCAGGGTTGCGTTATCATTGGTCAGCACGCTGACTCTACAGGCGCTCCATCAGCTGTACAGGCTGCTTTAGAGGCTGGCGATACTTGCTACTCAATCGGTTACAACATCGACATGCTCGAGGTTGCTCCAAAGGGTGCTCTCACATCTGCTACAAACGTTTGGTCTGTATATTACACAGAGGCTATCGGCGCTGCTATGAAGGGCGAAACTGTTCCTACAAACTGGGCTAAGGGCTATGCTGATGATGCAGTAGCTATCACACCACTTGGCGAATCAGTTGCAGAAGGCACACAGGAGAAGGTCGACGAGACTATCGCTGCTATCAAGAACGGTGAAATCCAGGTATTCGACATCGACACATTCACAGTAGGTGGTAAGAAGGTTGAGTCTGCATTTGCTACAGATACAGACGGTGACTTCGTTCCTGACGCTGACGAGGCTGTATTCGATGGTTATTTCCACGAGTCATACTTCCAGTCAGCTCCATGCTTTGCACTCGATATCGACGGTATCACACTTCTTAACTAATTTTTATATTTGACGGAAGTTTTCCGCACAAAGGGAAGCCGAGCAATCGGCTTCCCTTTACGAGTTTATTATGCACTTTGATTTTTAGGTAAAACACAGCAGTTTTAGTAAAGACTGTTGTGTTTTATCTAAAACAAAAGAGGAGGATGTGCAGTGCAAAACAACATAGCTGTAAAGATGCAGAATATAACAAAAACGTTTGGCAAAAAGGTTATAGCTAATAAAAATGTGACGCTTCATATCGAAAAAGGCGAGATCCTATCTCTGCTTGGTGAGAACGGTTCGGGTAAGACTACGCTGATGAATATGCTCGCCGGTATTTATTACCCTGATTCGGGCAGTATTTTTATGGATAATGACGGTGAAGGTTTAAAAGAAGTATCTATCCGTTCACCAAAAGATGCGTACACACTGGGTATTGGTATGATTCACCAGCACTTCAAGCTGGTTGATGTGTTCACTGCTACAGAAAATGTTGCACTCGGTCTTGATAGGAGTATCGCTTTCAACAAAAAGCAGATTGCAACAGATATTTTAGCTATTTGTGATAAATATGGCTTTAAAGTTGACCCTGACAAAAAAGTCTACAATATGAGCGTATCTGAAAAACAGACACTCGAAATCGTCAAAGCTCTGTATCGTGGTGCTAACATTCTTATCCTTGACGAGCCTACTGCGGTACTCACTCCTCAGGAAACCGATATGCTTTTCGATGTTATGCGCAATATGAAAGAGGACGGAAAGTCCATCATCATTATTACCCATAAGCTCAACGAGGTGCTCGCTATCTCTGACAGAGTATCTATTCTTCGAAAAGGTGAGTATGTCGGCACGGTAGATACTGCTGATGCATCTGTTCAGTCGCTGACAGAGATGATGGTCGGACAGAAGGTTACTCTTGAAATCGACAGAAAAGAGCCACATGATAAAAAAGAGCGTCTTGTTGTAAAAGACCTAACTTGTGTCAATAAATATGGTGTCACTGCTCTTGATAATATATCTTTCACAGCATATGGCGGTGAGATTTTAGGTGTAGCAGGTATTTCGGGCAGTGGACAAAAAGAACTGCTCGAAGCTATCGCAGGTCTTCACGAGACAACTGAGGGTAGCTCTGTACAGTATATTGCACCTGACAGCGACGAAAAAACCGAACTTATCGGTAAGACTGCTCTGCAGATTAAGAATATGGGCGTGGCACTTTCTTTTGTACCTGAGGACAGACTTGGTATGGGTCTTGTCGGCTCAATGGGTATGTCGGATAATATGATGCTCCGCTCTTACAGAAAAGGCTTTATCTTTACTGAGCGTACAGGTCCGAAAAAGCTTGCTAATAAAGTCAAAGAAGAACTCGAAGTTGTAACACCTAGTATCCAGACACCTGTACGCAAGCTCTCAGGCGGTAACGTGCAGAAAGTTTTGGTCGGCAGAGAAATCGCAGCACAGCCTACGGTCCTCATGACAGCGTATGCAGTGCGTGGACTTGATGTAAACACATCGTACACTATCTACGGACTATTGAATGAACAAAAAGAAAAAGGTGTTGCAGTTATCTATGTAGGTGAAGATTTAGACGTACTGCTCGCTTTGTCAGACCGTATCTTAGTGTTGTGTGACGGTAAGCTCAACGGTATTGTTGATGCTCGCACTACTACAAAAGAAGAAATCGGTCTTTTGATGACACATATCAGAGAGGAGGCGCAAAACAATGGCTAACGTGGCAACACACAAGGAACCGCTCGTGCGTATTGCAAAGCGTGATTCGATCCCGTTTTGGAAATCTACCATAGTAAGACTTATTTCCATCGTGCTTGCACTTATTGTTTGTGGTGGTATCATTTATCTGCTCGTTAAAGTTAATCCTCTTGAGGTATATAAATCTATGGTGGAAGGTGCTTTCGGCTCTTTCTCCAAAGATTACAAATTTTTCAACCGACGTACATGGATCACTATCCGTGATACTATGATGCTTTTGTGCATTGCAGTCGGACTTGCTCCTGCGTTCAAGATGCGTTTCTGGAACATCGGTGCTGAGGGTCAGATTCTTGTGGGTGGTATCGCAACTGCTGCTTGTATGATTTATCTCAAGGATCTTCCTCCTGTAGTACTTTTTATTTGTATGGTAGTCACAAGCTTGCTCGCAGGTGCTATTTGGTCGTTTTTGCCTGCACTTTTCAAGGCTAAGTGGAACACAAACGAAACACTTTTCACACTGATGATGAACTATGTTGCTATCCAGCTGACATCTTTCTTCGTTGCTCTGTGGGAGAACCCATATGGTTCCAACACAGTAGGCGTTATCAACCCGACAGGTCACGAGGGTTGGTTCCCATCCGTTTTTGGTCAGGACTATCTGCTCAACGTTATTGTTGTTATGATTGTTACTGTGGGTATGTTCATCTATCTCAAGTACTCAAAGCAAGGTTATGAAATCGCTGTTGTTGGCGATTCAGAAAACACAGCTCGTTATGCCGGTATCAACGTCAAGAAAGTCATCATACGCACTATGCTCATCTCGGGTGCTATCTGTGGTCTTTCAGGCTTTGTAGCAGTATCCGGTGCATCACACACCATTTCTATCAGCACAGCCGGTGGTAAGGGCTTTACAGCTATTATTGTTGCGTGGCTTGCAAAATTTAACACTTTCACAATGATTCTGATTTCTATGCTCCTTGTCTTCCTTGATAAGGGCGCTATCGAAATCGCTTCGAAATACGATCTCAACGACTATGTTGCATCTATGATAACAGGTATTATCCTGTTTTTCATTTTAGGCAGTGAGTTTTTCATCAACTACCGTATGATTTTCCGTCACAAGAACAAGGAGGTGCAGTAATATGTCAGGTTTAACTACTTTATTACAATCATCCATTGCTTTTGGTACGATTATCATGTTCGGCGCACTCGGTGAAATTATCACCGAAAAAGCAGGCAACTTAAACTTAGGTATCCCTGGTGTTATGTACCTTGGTGCTATTTCCAGCTTGGTTGGTGTTTTCTTCTATGAAAAGAACGTGGCTGAGCCTAATCCTGTGGTATGTGCTATCATTGCTATACTTTGTGCATTTTGTGCGGCGGCGCTCGGCGGACTTATCTTCAGCTTTTTGACTATCACACTCAGAGCTAACCAGAACGTAACCGGTCTTACACTCACGATTTTCGGTTCAGGTGTGGCTAACTTTTTCGGCGGACTTTTGAACGGTTTTGCAGGTGGTGTTGGTCAGATCCGTGTTGCGACAACTAGCAAAGTTTTTATGACAAAGCTTCCTTTGTTGTCTGATTTAGGCATTGTCGGAAAGCTGCTGTTCTCTTACGGTTGGCTCGTTTATGTAGCTATCATTTTAGCAATTTTGTGCCAATGGTATCTAAACAAAACCCGCTCGGGCTTGAATCTTAGAGCGGTCGGTGAGAACCCTGCTACTGCAGATGCTGCAGGTATCAACGTTACTTTGTATCGCTACCTTGCTACTTGTATCGGTACAGGTATCGCAGGACTCGGTGGTCTGTACTATGTTATGGACTACACAAAGGGTACTTGGGCAAACGACGGTACTATCGAGAACTTAGGTTGGCTTGCTGTAGCACTTGTTATCTTTGCTATCTGGCGTCCTAAGAACGCTATCTGGGGTGCGTACCTCTTTGGCTTCTTATTCTGGGCTTACCTGTATATCCCAGGTCTTAATCGCCAGAGTCTTGAGCTGTTCAATATGCTCCCATACGTTGTTACTATCATCGTGCTTGTATTTACATCTTTCAGAAAGAAGAGAGAAAATCAGCCACCGAACTCACTCGGTCTTGCATATTTCAGAGAAGACAGATAATTTAATATTAAAGCTAAAATCCCTTGCGTTTTGCGAGGGATTTTTTTATACTTAAATAGGTGATAATAATGACATTGCTTTTAAGAAACATCAGCACGGTTGTGTCGTGTGACAAAAATGATACCGTATATGAAAATGTAGATATCTATATAAAAGACGGTAAGATTGAGTGCATTGCTAAGGGCCTTGATATAAAAGCGCAAAGAGTGATAGACTGCTCAGATATGATATGCTATCCTGGTCTTGTGAACACTCACCACCATCTGTATCAGATGTTTTCAAGAAACATTAAAAAGGTGCAGAATATGGAGCTTTTTCCTTGGCTTAAATCACTTTATAGTGTGTGGAAAAACCTTGACAGCGATGTGGTGTATCTAAGCTCACAAAGCGGTATGGCAGAGCTTATGAAAAACGGATGCACCACCTGTTTTGATCACCACTATGTTTTTCCCGGTAGTACAGCAGAAACATTGCTTGATGCTCAGGTTCAGGCTGCAAAGGAGCTTGGTATCAGAATGTATATGTCAAGAGGCAGTATGAACCTGTCGCAAAAAGACGGTGGACTTCCACCTGACAGCGTTGTACAGACAACTGATGAGATACTAAAAGACTCTGTAAAAGCGATTGAAAAGTATCACGATAGTAGCTTTTCTTCAATGTGTATGCTAGCCCTTGCTCCGTGTTCACCGTTTTCTGCTAGTGCGGATTTGTACAAAGAGTCAGCGTCACTCGCTCGCCAGTACGGTGTGCGACTTCACACTCATTTATGCGAAACAATAGATGAGGAAAACTACACACTCGAAAAGTTCAGCAAGCGTCCGCTTGCTTATATGGAGTCACTTTCGTTTGTGGGTGACGATGTGTGGTATGCACATGGTATCCACTTTAATGATAGCGAGCTACAGTTTTTAGCAGATACAGGTACAGGTGTAGCACATTGTCCTATATCAAATATGAAGCTCTCAAGCGGTGTTGCAAAAATCCCACAGATGCTGAAAAAGGGTGTCAAAGTCGGCTTAGCTGTAGATGGCAGCGCATCAAACGATGGCTCGAATATGCTCGAAGAAATAAGAGCTTCTTATCTTTTATCACGACTCGTTTATGGTAGCGACGGGCTCACCCCATATGATGTGCTCAAAATCGCAACAGCAGGCTCTGCACAGGTGCTCGGACGAGATGACATCGGCACTATTGAAGAGCACAAATGTGCTGATATGTTTATGGTTGATAAACGCAGAATAGAGCTCGTCGGTGCGACATTTGATCCAAAATCAATGCTTTCTACAGTAGGACTCAAAGGTGCGGTGGACTACACCATAGTCAACGGCGAGATAACCGTTGAGCGTGGTAGACTCACTAAAATCGACGAAGATAAACTCAGTGATAAAGCAAACAAAAAGGTGAAATCATATCTAAGCGATTTGCTATAAAAAACAAAAAACCTGCTCTTTAATAAGGGCAGGTTTTTTTATTGACATTCATAGATGTTTGCTATATAATTTCCAATGTTGATAAAACAACGTCTTCTCAAAAAGGGGGATAAATAATGATAGAAAGATTTGAGAAATTTTCTCTTGCTATATTTGAAATCACACGTTACTGGCACAAGCTGGCTAATGATGAAATGCTAAAAATTGGGCTCAAAGGTCCACATGCGACATATCTCACAACGTTGTACAAATACGATGATGGAGTTACTGCGCCGAAGCTCTCTGAGCTGTGCTCAAAAGACAAGGCTGACGTGTCAAGAATGATGTCGATTATGGAAGAAAAAGGACTCGTAGTAAAAGAGTCAGGCGGAAAAAATACATACCGTGGACTTTTAAAGCTTACTGAAAAGGGCAGAAAGGTCGCAAAAGCACTACAAAAGCGTATTGCTATTGCGGTAGAAATGGCAGGAAAAGGCCTTAGTGATAAGGATAGGGAAAATTTCTATTCATCGCTTGAATTGATTTCTACAAACCTGCGTACATTATCAGAAGACGGATTGCCGCAGTAAATAAGGAGAAAAAGCTTTGCTATGTCGCAGCTTACATAAACAAAACCCCTGACGAAAAAGTCAGGGGTTATTTTTATTGTACTGAGTAGAGCATATCACCGTATGATGGATATGGCCAGTGTTGAGTGGACATATCGGTTTCCATCATATCGCCGATTTCTCGTAGCTCGTTCATTGATGTGAGTACAAAGTCACGATAGTATTTTGCAAGAGTGAGCGGATCGCTCTTGTGATTATCTGCATCGCTCAAATTTTTCTCGAGTATGTCAGTGAGTGAGGCAAAACGTGAGAGTAGCTCTGACATATTTTTAAGAAGTGCTTCTTCGGCATCGGTTTTGATGGCTTGTGATACTGCCTTTTTGGTGACTATGGTATTTGCAAGCTCTCCTGTGAATTTAGACACAGCAGGGAAGATGTCCTTCTTTGCCATATTTATCATAGTCTGGGCTTCAATAGCGATAACCTTTGAGTAGTTTTCAAGGAGTATTTCGTATCTTGCTCTGACTTCGGTCTCACCGTAGATGTGGTTGCGAGTAAATAGCTCGATGTTCTTTTTGTCAACAAAATGTTCAAGTGCGTCGGGTGTGTTTTTGAGATTCAAAAGCCCTCTTTTTTCAGCTTCCTTTACCCAGTCTTCGGTGTAACCGTCACCGTTGAATATGATGCGTCGGTGCGCTTTGAAGGTCTTGCGGATCAAACTGCGACACGCTGAATCAAAGTCGTGAGCGTTCTCGAGCTTATCAGCAAACTGAGAAAGTGTATCCGCAACGATAGTGTTGAGCATAATATTAGGGCACGAAATGCTGATAGATGAGCCAAGGGAACGGAATTCGAACTTGTTTCCTGTGAATGCAAAAGGTGAAGTACGGTTTCTGTCTGAAGTATCTTTTTTGAAGTCAGGCATAGACTCGACACCTGTGGTAAACAGAACTCTACCGTGTGATTCGTAGTCTTCGTTATTGATGATAGCATCGACGATAGCTTCGAGATCGTCACCCAAATGCATCGAAATGATAGCAGGTGGAGCTTCGCTTGAGCCCAGTCGGTGGTCATTACCTGCTGTAGCAACAGAAATTCTAAGAAGATCCTGATGCTCATCGACTGCTTTGATAACAGCTGCAAGGAAGAGTAGAAACTGAGTGTTTTCCTCCGGCTTTTTGCCTGGTTTAAGCAGGTTTTCGCCTGTGTTTGTGTTGAGTGACCAGTTGTTGTGCTTACCACTACCGTTTACATTAGCAAAAGGCTTTTCGTGTAACAAACACGACATACCGTGCTTTCGAGCGATAGTTTTCATCGTTTCCATTGTGAGCTGGTTTTGGTCGGTAGCGATGTTAGTTGTAGTGTAAATTGGTGCAAGCTCGTGCTGAGCAGGTGCTACTTCGTTGTGCTTAGTTTTTGAATATATGCCCAGTCGCCAAAGCTGCTCATCAAGCTCTTTCATGAACTGTGACACACGGTTTTTGATAGCACCGAAGTAGTGGTCTTCGAGCTCCTGACCTTTTGTAGCACGTGCACCAAAAAGTGTACGTCCAGTGTATTTTAAGTCCTTGCGACGATCGTACATTTTGCGGTCAATGAGAAAGTACTCTTGCTCCGCACCGACGGACGCTGTAACACGTGTGACGTCAGTTTTACCAAAAAGTTTTAAGATGCGCACAGCTTCAGAGCTTACTCTATCCATAGAGCGAAGAAGTGGAGTTTTCTTGTCAAGCACTTCGCCTGTATATGACATGAACGCAGTCGGAATGTAGAGTGATGAGTCTTTTATGAAAGCGTAAGATGTAGGGTCCCACGCAGTATATCCACGTGCTTCAAAAGTAGCTCTAATGCCACCGTTTGGAAAAGAAGAAGCATCGCTTTCGCCTTTTGCAAGAGCTTTGCCGGAAAAGTCCATGATGACTTTTCCGTCGTCTGTGGGAGTCAAAAAGCTGTCATGCTTTTCAGCAGTGATACCGGTCATAGGTTGGAACCAGTGTGTGTAGTGCGTACAGCCTTTTTCGATAGCCCATTCTTTCATCGCTTTTGCAACGCAGTTTGCGATATTTATATCGAGCGACTCACCGTTTTTGATAGTCGCTTTGAGTGCGTCATATGTGTCTTTATCTAGACGTTCTTTCATAACCTGTTCGTTAAAAACGTCTATTCCGAAAATGCTTGGGACATCTATCATAAAAATCTCCTCAGAAAATAAAAAATATGAAAAAAGTATAGTTTACAAGCCATAATTTGTCAAGCAAAAAAACCGCTAAAAAATGCTATATATAATGTAAACAGGTTGTCAAATGGTACTTAGTTTGATATAATCTATATATAAATTATGCAAGACAGGTGAGTAAAATGTTGAAATTTACAAAAATGCACGGAATCGGTAACGATTATATCTATATCAACGCTATAGAACAGCAGATCGACGATCCGAACGCTTTAGCCCTAAAGCTCTCTGACAGACGTTTTTCTATCGGTGGTGACGGTGTTATCCTTATCTGTAAGAGTGATGTTGCTGATGCAAAGATGCGTATGTTCAACGCTGACGGAAGCGAAGGTAAAATGTGCGGTAACGGAGTAAGGTGTGTCGGCAAGTATGTTTATGATAATCTACTCAGCGATAAATCACGTGACACTATCACTATAGAAACTCTGAGTGGTATCAAGACACTCAAAATCACTGCGGTTGATGGCAAGGCCGAGTTGCTCGAGGTTGATATGGGTAAGGCTGAGCTTAACGCTTCTGAGATTCCTGTAATCTACGAGGGTAGTGATACAGTTATTGCAAAGCCACTTGTTGTAAATGGTGTAGAGCACATCGTCACCTGTGTTTCGATGGGCAATCCTCACTGCGTTACTTTTGTTGATGATGTTGACTCTCTTGAGCTAGAAAAAGTCGGACCACATTTTGAAAACCACGCTGCTTTTCCTGAACGCATCAACACAGAGTTTGTCAAGGTGGTTGATGACAAAACTTTGCAGATGCGTGTGTGGGAACGTGGCTCGGGTGAAACATGGGCATGTGGTACAGGTGCGTGTGCGACAGCGGTTGCTGCGTGTGAGAACGGATACTGCAAAAAGGGCGAAAACATCACAGTACATCTGCGTGGTGGCGACCTCATCATCAACTACACTGATGAGAGAGTTCTTATGACAGGCCCTGCGACCAAAGTGTTTGATGGAGAAATTGAAGTATAAAAAAGGGCGGTGTATAAACCGCCTTTTATTTTTTAAAATACTTGCTAAAAAACGCATTTTGCTGTATAGTATATCTGGAAATTTTGAAAAGGACTGATGAAAATGAAAATCAATCACAAATATGACAACCTCGTGCCTAACTATCTTTTTGCTGAGATTGCAAAGCGCACTAATAAATTTATCGCAGAAAACCCTGACAAAAAGGTCATCAAGCTCGGCATCGGTGACGTTACACTGCCACTAGCTCCTGTAGTTATTGATGCATTTAAAAAAGGTGTTGATGAACTGGGTCAAAAGGACACATTCAAAGGCTATCCTGACTATGAGGGTTATGAGTTTGTAAGAGAGGCGGTCGCTGACTATTACGCATCATTTGGTGTAGAAGTTTCTAAGGACGAGATCCTCATCAACGATGGTGCAAAGTCAGACACCGGCAACTTCGGCGACATTTTTTCTGAAGATAACATCGTGCTTGTTACTGACCCTGTTTATCCTGTTTATGTTGACTCTAACATCATGGCAGGTCGTAAAATAGTTTTAGCTCCAGCTAATAAAGAAAACGGCTTTTGTGCTATGCCTGATGAGAATGTAAAGGCTGACATTATCTACCTTTGCTCACCTAACAACCCAACAGGCTCTGCATATACAAAAGAACAGCTCAAAGTATGGATTGACTATGCACTCAAAAACGATGCTATTATTCTCTATGACTGTGCATATGAGGCGTTCATTACTGATGATTGCCCACGCTCTATATTCGCTGTTGAAGGTGCAAGACAGTGTGCTATCGAGTTCTGTTCACTTTCAAAGACAGCAGGTTTTACGGGTGTTCGTTGCGGATACACTGTTATTCCTAAGGAACTCGAAAGAGATGGTCACAACATCTACAAGCTGTGGTACAGAAGAGAAGCTACTAAGTTCAACGGTGTGTCATATCCTGTACAGTGTGCAGCAGCTGCTGTATTCTCAGAGGAAGGTCAAAAGCAGATCAAAGAGAACCTGAGCTACTACAAAGAGAATGCAAAGATCATTGCATCTGCTCTTGATGAGCTAGGCATCTACTACACAGGTGGCAAAAACTCACCGTATATCTGGCTTGAGTGTCCTGATGGTATGGGCTCTTGGGAGTTCTTTGACTATCTGCTCGAAAACGCAAATGTAGTCGGCACACCGGGCGAAGGCTTCGGTGAATGTGGTAAAGGTTATTTCCGACTCACATCATTCGGCGACAGAGATAACACTATCGAAGCTGTAGAGCGTATCAAAAAGCTGCTTTCAAAATAATAGGTAAAACAAAACCCCGCAGTACTTACCTGCGGGGTGTTTTTATGTAGTTAAAATCAGAACTTAACTTTTTCTGCGATGTATGCTTTAAGTTCTTCAATCTTGATTCTGACCTGTTCCATAGTGTCACGGTCTCTTACTGTTACACAACCGTCTTCGAGTGACTCGAAGTCATATGTGATACAAAGCGGTGTGCCGATTTCGTCCTGTCTGCGATAACGCTTGCCGATAGAACCGGCGTCATCGTACTCAACCATAAAGTCTTTTGAAAGCTCATCATAAAGAGTTTCTGCCTGCTCACCTAACTTCTTTGAAAGAGGGAGTACAGCAGCCTTGAAAGGAGCAAGGAACGGGTGAAGTCGAAGCACTGTACGAACATCATTCTTTTCTTGATCAACAACTTCTTCATCGTAGCCTTCTGTGATGATAGAAAGGAAGAGACGCTCAACACCTAGAGATGGCTCGATAACATATGGAATGTATCTGGAGTTATCTGTAGGGTCGAAGTATTCAAGACTCTTGCCTGAAGTGTTCTGATGCTGAGTGAGGTCGTAGTCAGTTCTGTCAGCAATACCCCACAGCTCGCCCCAACCAAATGGGAAGAGGTACTCAAAGTCAGTAGTAGCTTTTGAGTAGAAACAAAGTTCCTCAGGGTCGTGGTCACGAAGACGTAAGTTTTCTTCTTTCATACCGAGTGCATACAGCCAGTCACGACAGTATGCTCTCCAGTAGTCAAACCACTCAAGGTCAGTACCCGGTTTGCAGAAGAACTCAAGCTCCATCTGCTCAAATTCTCTAACTCGGAATATGAAGTTACCAGGTGTGATTTCGTTTCTGAATGATTTACCGATCTGTGCAACACCGAAAGGAACTTTCTTTCGGCTTGTACGCTGGATGTTCTGGAAATTTACGAAAATACCCTGTGCTGTTTCAGGACGAAGATAAATCTCAGATTTTGAATCCTCAGTAACGCCCTGGAAAGTCTTGAACATAAGGTTGAACTGTCTGATGTCAGTGAAATTCTGCTTGCCACAGTTAGGACAAGGGATGTTCTTTTCCTTGATATAGTCTGTCATCTGCTCATTTGTCCAGCCGGCAACATTAGTACCATCGAAATCTTCAATCAGGTTGTCAGCACGGTGACGAGTCTTACAGTCTTTACAGTCCATCAGTGGGTCAGAGAAGCCACCCAAGTGACCTGATGCAACCCAAGTAGTAGGGTTCATAAGAATAGCAGAGTCAAGACCAACGTTGTACTTGTTTTCCTGTACAAACTTCTTGAGCCATGCTTTTTTGATGTTGTTTTTGAGCTCCATACCGAGTGGACCGTAGTCCCAAGTGTTAGCAAGTCCGCCATAAATCTCAGAGCCCGGATATACAAAACCTCTGCCTTTACACAAAGCAACGATTTTTTCCATAGATTTGTCTGTGTTCTTCACAAATATCCCTCCACTTTAGTTTTCATACATCTTATATAGTACAATTTTACTTTGCTAATGTCAAGATAATTAAAAAATTTACGTTATCTATATATAGTGAAGTTGCACTAAACGACACCCAAAATATTGTGCATTAGGTAAAAGTTTTAAAAATGGTCAAAATATGCGTTTTAATTCTTTTATTTTGTTGACAAGGGGCTTTGTGCGGTGGTATTCTACAAAAGGTAGATATCTTTAAATCGGTACTTTGATGCCGACAAGGTAGCACGCATATACTTTTACTTTTTACCTTGTACGTATTGCTACAAGGTTGTTTTTTTAGGAGTGCATTTATGGAGCTTAAAGCACAACTGCTGTGTGAAAATGATATCACACGTATTTTAAAGCGAATCTCACACCAGATTATCGAAAAAAATCGTGGCACAAAGGATTTGTGCTTAATTGGTATAAAGACACGTGGAGTACCGCTTGCACACAGACTGGCACAAAATATTTTTGAGATAGATAACAACAAGGTGGATGTCGGAGTGCTCGACATCACTCACTACCGCGATGACATTGAAAAAGACGCAATCTCGCCGATACTCACTGATACTAAGGTCGATTTTGATATCAAAGGAAAGACCGTAGTACTTGTCGACGATGTTATCTACACAGGACGTACCGCCCGAGCAGCACTTGATGCTGTGCTCGACTTGGGTCGACCACAAAAAATTCAGCTGTGCGTGCTCATCGACAGAGGCCACAGCGAACTTCCCATCAAGGCGAATTTTGTTGGTAAAAACATTCCGACATCACTTGATGAAATTGTGGCAGTGAAAGTCAGTGAATACGACGGAGAAAACTGCGTCGCTATTTATACAAAATAAGTTAGAAATATCAAGGGGGAAACAAAAATGAAACTCATCTATGACGTTAATGACAAGCCTAAATTTTCTCAGCTTGTTGTTTTCGCAATTCAGCAGTTGCTTGCTATTATGGCTGCTACACTCGTTGTACCTGTAATTGTAGGTAACGGTATGAGCTCTGCAGCAGCACTTTTCGGTGCAGGTTGCGGTACACTCGTGTACATTCTTTTTACAAAGCGCAGAAGCCCTGTGTTCCTTGGCTCATCATTTGCGTTCATCGGTTCTATGTCAGCTGCTTTCGCAGGTGCTGCATCAGCTGCTATGGGTTATCTCGGCATCATCATCGGCGCTATCCTTGCAGGTCTTGTTTATGTTGTTATCGCTATCATCATAAAGTTTGCAGGAGTCAAATGGATTGCAAAGCTCATGCCTTCTGTTGTAATCGGACCTGTTGTTGCTATCATTGGTCTTTCACTCGCAGGCAACGCTGTAGGCGATTTGCAGAAAGTCAACTACACACTCGCTGACGGTACACAGCCTGGCTCACCTTTTGTTGCTATCATTGTTGGTCTTATTACACTTGCTGTTACTATGATTGCGTCTGTATATGGCAAGAAGATGGCTAGACTTATTCCATTTATCCTAGGTATCTTAGCAGGCTACGCTGCAGCATCAATTTTCTATGTGATCGGCGTACTCACAGGAAATGGTGCATTTATGATTATCGACTATTCTCCACTTGTAAATACATTCTCAGAAATCACAGTAGCAAGCTTTGTGTCAGTACCTGATTTTACATTCATCACAGCACTCGGCGGTTTCTCTGAAATAAGTGGCACATACATCGCTTCAATCGCTATGGCATATATGCCTGTAGCATTTGTTGTATTTGCTGAGCATATTGCTGATCACAAGAACCTTTCAACTATCGTAAACCGTGACTTGCTCGAAGATCCTGGTCTTTCACGCACACTCTTAGGTGACGGTGTTGGTTCTATGGTAGGTGCACTCTTCGGTGGTTGTCCTAACACAACATACGGTGAGTCTGTAGGCTGTGTTGCTATCACAAAGAACGCATCAGTTTACACAATCATCGCAGCAGCTATCGGCGCTATAATTATTTCTTTCATCACACCTTTTGTTGCTTTTGTAAACTCTATCCCATCTTGCGTAATGGGCGGTATCTGTATGGCTCTGTACGGTTTCATCGCTGTATCAGGTCTCAAGATGCTTAAAGATGTAAATCTTGATGAAAACAAGAACCTCTTTGTTGCATCAGTTATCCTCATTTCAGGTATCGGCGGACTCACACTTTCTTTCAACGTAGGCTCAGGTACAATCACAATCACAGCTATCGCTTGTGCACTTATCTTAGGTATCTTAACAAACGTTATGCTTTCAAAGGCTAAGAGCGAAGAAGAGGAGTAAGGGAATTTCCAATAATAAAAACGCACTGTTTTATGCAGTGCGTTTTTTTTGATGTGTAGGGATATTTATAGTAAGGTGAAGTTGCTTTTTTCAAAGATAATAAGTCCTTCGTCACGCATTTTGCATAGCTCATTTGACATAGCACTGCGGTCAACAGACAAAAAGTCTGCTAGCTGTTGGCGATTGAAGGGAATAGAAAAGCTGTTGCTTTTTGCAAGCTTTGATTGATTTGACAAGTACGATATGAGTTTTTCACGTGTGGTGCGTTTTGATATGTGAGTCAGTTTTTGCATCAGATTTCGGTTTTTGTGGGTGAGAGCTATGAGTAGATTTTGTATAACCGTCGAGTGGAAAGTACAGGCACTCGAGCACACCGTCATAAGTCTTTTTACATTAAAGAAAGCGACGGTAGAATCAGCGGTAGCGACAGCGTCGTTGAGTACCGCAGAGCTACCATGCACAGCATATGATTCGCCGAACATTTCGCTTGAGGACACTTCACTTATAATGCTGCGGTTGCCCCAGTAGTCGTCCGATTGGATATGTACACAGCCACTGATAAGTATGCAGATGTTTTCGATATACTCACCCTGACGGAAAATATATTCGCCTTTTTTATAATCTTTGAACGTTGCGCTAAGACAGTTAAGCATTGCTTCAATGTTCTCTTCGCTCACACCGCTAAAAAGCTGATTCCTTTTTAAAATTTCGATATATTTTTTCATAAAAGCCTCTTTGCGTTGTAAAAACAACAGAAATGTTGTGAATATAATAATATAATATACCTAGAAAGTCAACGGAGGTAAATGTTATGTTAAGAAAAATAATTAAAATAGATGAAGAAAAGTGCAACGGGTGTGGTCTTTGTGCAGCTGCTTGTCACGAGGGTGCCATAGGCATGGTGAACAACAAAGCAAAGCTCCTTCGAGATGACTACTGTGATGGGCTCGGCGACTGCTTGCCGGTGTGTCCGACAAAAGCCATAACTTTCGAAGAACGAGAAGCAAAAGCTTATGACGAGGAAGCAGTCAAGAAGGCTCAGTCAGAAAAAACAAAAGATGCTGATGCTGTGATTCTGCCTTGCGGATGCAAGGGGACTAACTCAAAAGTATTAAAGCGTGAGCCTTCACAGATGCCATTCTTCACATCTGTTTCAAGCCGACTCAACCAGTGGCCGGTACAAATAAAACTCGTACCTGTGAATGCACCGTATTTTGAAAACGCAGACCTACTCGTAGCGGCTGATTGTACAGCATTTGCATACGGTAACTTCCACAACGATTTTATCAAAAACAAAATCACGCTCATAGGTTGTCCAAAGCTCGATGAAGGCGACTACTCAGAAAAACTCACACAGATTATCAGCAACAATAACATAAAGAGTGTGACCGTAGTGAGGATGGAGGTCCCATGCTGTGGCGGCATAGAAAATGCCGTGAAACAGGCTTTGATGAACAGCGGAAAATTCATTCCGTGGAGTGTTGTGACAATATCCACAGATGGAAGAATTTTAGAGTAAAAAGCACTTTATAAAAAATTAAATGAGTGGTATAATGTGTTATAGATATTTAGAAAGGGTGGGATAATATGTATATCACAAATGACATAAAATATATTGGCGTCAACGACCATGAGATTGATTTATTCGAAGGACAGTATGATGTACCTAATGGTATGGCGTACAACTCATACGCTATTCTTGATGAAAAAATTGCGGTTATGGATTCAGTCGATGGGAATTTCAAGGACGAGTGGCTCAAAAACATAAAGGACACTTTGGGTGAGCGTACTCCTGACTATCTTGTTGTACAGCATATGGAGCCTGATCACTCGGCTAATATCGTGAGCTTTGTACAGGAATATCCTAATGCAAAAATCGTGTCATCAAGCAAAGCTTTTGCTATGATGAAAAACTTTTTTAATACGGATTTTTCTGACAGACAGATTGTTGTAGGTGAAGGTGATACACTAAGCCTTGGCAAGCATACACTCACTTTCTTGACAGCTCCTATGGTGCACTGGCCTGAGGTTATCGTTACATACGACGACTATGATAAAGTCTTGTTCTCTGCTGATGGTTTCGGAAAATTCGGTGCACTTGATGTAGAAGAAGATTGGGCGTGTGAAGCTCGACGCTACTACTTCGGAATTGTCGGCAAGTATGGTGTGCAGGTACAGTCCTTGCTAAAAAAAGCATCAAAACTTGACATACAGACTATCTGTCCGCTCCACGGTCCTGTGCTTTCTGATGACCTGTCATACTACTTAGGACTTTATGACACCTGGTCAAGCTACAAAAGCGAAGATGAGGGCATTGTGATTGCATATACTTCAGTTTACGGGAATACTAAAAAAGCGGTAATGACACTCGCAGATAAGCTTAAAGCAAACGGTGCTAAAAAGGTTGTTGTAAACGATCTTGCTCGATGTGATATGCACGAAGCAGTTGAAGATGCTTTCAGATATGATAAAATCGTTTTTGCAACCACCACTTATAACGCAGAAATTTTTCCGTTTATGCGAGAGTTTATCAGTCATCTGACAGAGAGGAACTTTCAGAACAAAACAGTGGCGTTCATCGAAAACGGTACTTGGGCACCGACTGCTGCAAAAGCGATGAAAGAGATGCTCTCAAAATGCAAAAATTTAGAGTACGCAAAAACCGATGTTAAAATTATGTCTGCATTGAATGACGAAAGCCTTGCACAGCTTGAAACTCTTGCAAAAGAGCTGTGCGGTGCAAAAGTAACTTTTGGAGGTGAAAGCTCGATGAAATATGTATGTAATGTGTGCGGATGGATATATGACGAAGAAAAAGGCTCACCTGAAAATGGTGTTGCTGCGGGCACTGCTTTTGATGATTTGCCTGATGACTTCGTGTGTCCGTTGTGCGGTGTGCCTCAGGAAAATTTCAGCCCTGTTGAACAATAAAATAAAGTGATTTACAGCCGAGTGAATATACTCGGCTGTTTTTTGTTGCGATATGATTTTTGTGGTGGTATAATGGGAAAGCGAAAGGAAGTTTTATTATGGGCTGTAAAATGGAAAAAGATTTCAACGTACCGCTTAGCTTGTGTGATAACACTTCGCATTTGTCAATTTCCGGTATGTTTAACCTGTTTATGGATATAGCAACAGAACATGCTACTGAGCTGAAACTCAGTGCATCTGACCTTGGTGAAAACAAGTTTTGGCTTGCTATCCGAACAAAGGTGAGGGTTTTTGATCGACCCATTATGTCACAGAAAATAAAGCTTTCCACCTGGCCACAGAAACCCTCCCGCATTCGTGCTAACCGTCACTACACTATAGAGAGTGGAAACACGCTGTATGTTGCGGGAAAAACCGAGTGGGCGGTTATCGACACTGCTACCAAAAAGCTCCAAAGACTGACCGATATATATGGTGAAGATTTTGATTTTTGCGAAGATGATTTTTGCGTAGAAAATTATGCAAGAGTTGATGATGACTTTGAAAATGCAAAGCAGATTGGTGAGTATATTGTTAAATCTATTGATATCGATTTAGGTCAGCATATGAATAACTCAGCATATATCCGCGCGTTTTTCAGTATGTTTTCTGCACAAGAGATAAAGCGTATGAATATAAAAGAGCTTGACATAGCATACAAAGCACAGAGTTTTGAAAACGAAGTGCTCACCATAAAAGAAAGAGAAGCTGAAAACGCTACTGAATACGCTATGATAAAGCCCGATAACACCATCTGCGCAACACTGAGGGTGGTAAGAAATGATTAAGCCCAGAGAACAACACGGGTTGTCAGCATTCTCTTTAAAAGTGATTGCATGTGTGTTGATGTTTATAGACCATTTTGGGTTTATGATATGTCCTAAAATCATAGCATTCAGAGTGATAGGTAGGCTTGCGTTTCCGATTTTTGCGTATTTTATCGCAGAGGGTTGTCGATACACAAAAAACAAGCTCAACAGATTTTTGTCTGTGTTTATCTTAGGTGTCATCTGTGAAGTTATATATGTGATTTTCAACGATAAATACTATGGGAATATATTGCTGACCTTTTCTTTTTCTATCACTCTGATATATCTACTTTCTGCGGTGAAAGGGGCATATATAAAAAGCATAGCAAAAGGTATATTAATGACCTTGATTTTTGCATTGTCAATCACTGTGACTGCATTGTACTGTCACTTTTTTGGGGTCGATTACGGTTTCTTTGGGGTGCTTACTCCAATGTTTGTTTTACTTCTGGATGACATACCGAAAGTGAGCGAAAAGCTGTACAGCAAAATAGAGCGTAAGTACGTGTCGCTTGCTATGCTTAGCGTAGGGCTGGTACTCCTTTCGTTTTTATCGAAAGTGCCCCCATATGAGATAGTGAGTGTGCTGGCGGTTCTCTTTTTGCTTTTTTATAACGGTGAGCGTGGCAAATACAAGTTTAAGTACGGATTTTATCTGTTTTATCCGTTGCATTTGCTCTTGCTTGAGGGTATTGCTTTTGCTATGAGCATATATTAAAAACATAAGCCTTGGGAAGTCCCAAGGCTTTTTTTGTGCAATTTTTGTAATTCCTTGCAATATGTTTGTATCCGCAATACAATATGGCTGATTATTTTGTTGGAGATAAGAATATGGTAAAAACAAAAAGAACATTGATGATACTCTTTGCGATACTGTTTGTGTGCGTAGTGTTTTTTGTGGCGTTTTTTGTGCTGGAAAACTACAGCGAGAGTATAGCTGAACCTATTGAAACTATAAGTGAAACCGAAAAACCGACCGAACCACCAACTGAAGAACCCACACAAGATCCTGTTGAACAGCTGGTCGACTCTATGACGCTTAACGAAAAAGTCGCTCAAATGATAATGGTGAGTTGTCACGAGGGTATTGACGTTGAGTCAGCTTCAATATACGGTGTAGGAGGCATATGTTTGTACAGCAATTCTTTCGAAGAGAAAACAAAAGAAGAAGTTGTAGCAATGATAGAAGGCTATCAGCAGGTATCGCCTTTCCCGATGCTTATATCAGTAGATGAAGAGGGTGGCACGGTAAATAGAGTAAGCACTAATAAGAACTTGAGAGGTGCACAGTTTTTGTCACCACAAGAGCTTTTTGAGCAGGGTGGATATGAGCTTATAAAAAGTGATACTATCGAAAAATCGCAGCTGCTTTTATCACTTGGTATTAACGTGAACTTAGCTCCGGTGTGTGATGTACCTCTTAGCGAAGATAACTATATTTATGACCGTTGTTTCAGTCTTAACCATAAAGACACAGCAGAATATGTGTCCACAGTAGTGCAAGCTATGAAAGAAAATGGTATGGGTTCGGTGCTCAAGCACTTCCCAGGTTATGGCGGAAGTGTTGATACACACGAATCCATGTCGTATGATGATCGTAAATATAGCGCTTTTGAAAACGGTGATTTTCTACCGTTTATTTCAGGCATTGAAAATGGAGCCGACTGTGTGCTTGTCAGCCACAACATAGTTACTTGTATGGACAGCGAAAAGCCTGCATCGCTTTCAAAGCCTATCCACGATATTTTGCGTAATGAGCTCAATTTTGATGGAGTTATTATCACCGATGACCTTGTTATGCAGGGCATACAGCAGTTTTGTGATGGTGAGAGTGCAGCGCTTATGGCAGTAAAAGCAGGCAACGATATGATAATATGTGAGGATTACGAAGGTGCAATAAACGCCATAGTTGCGCAAGTGAATGAAGGCGAAATAGAAGAAGAACGGATTGATAAGTCAGTTTACCGCATTTTACAGTGGAAGCAAAACCTATCGCTGATAAATACGTGACAAAAGCACTAAGTGAAAATATATGTAAAATACAAAAGCGGACGCATAATACGTCCGCTTTAAATTTTAGATTTGAACCTATGGCATCCTGGTCCCAAAGACGGAAAGAACAATATATTCTGTTTATTTCTAATCCTAACCACTACATATAGTGGTCTTTGCTACACGAAAGCATACTCTTTAGCACTCTTATCTACACTGTTTCCATATACTCTAGTTCCAGAAGTGGGACAAACTGTGGTCGTAAAAACTCCCTGAGAATGTGTTCAAAAAACACCTTCTCAGGGAGTAGTTGTTTGTATTATATTTGCTTACATTTCAGCTCTAAGATAACTCAATACTTCATCTAATCGGTATTCCTTTGAGCTTGATGTATCTTGGTATACAAAGAAATTTACAAGCCTATCAATAACACGTTTGGTATCACCAGATTTAGATGGCATTGATTTTGAAAGGCAGTTTGTGAAACTACTACAGTTAAGCTTTTTGAAGAAGCTTCGCAGATATGATTTAGATGCATCACTTTCAAATGCAATCTCGATTATATCTATGAGGACATAGATATAACTGCGGTAGATTTTGTTCTCGGCTATTCCATCAAAATCTTCGTTTACAAAATCACAGATTTTAAGAAATAATGTGTTGTTCAAATCATTATTATTTGGAAATTCTTCAATAAGCTGAGCTTTTGCTTTTTCTAAATACTTCATACATTCTGTGTTGCTGTTCATTTCTGCCCTCCTAAACTGTTGTGATAAGTGCAATATATCTTACTTGTATGTTAACTCTTATATACGCTTAAGTCAAGGAGTTTACCGTATCAAATTCTGACCTACAGTAATCAAAGAATACAACAAAATACTTGCGTGAGAAAAAGCATAGTAATATAATAAAATTATCGATAAACTGCGGTTTCGATTAAATCGGTTTTGATACTCTAAGTTTAAGGAGGAATATATGAACGGTATAACTATTATGCTTATATCCCTTGCCGTATTATTCTTAGCTTATGTGCTTTACGGCAGATGGATTGCAAAGAAGTGGGGAATAGACCCTAGTAGAAAAACTCCTGCTTACGAGCAGAGAGATGGCGTTGACTACGAACCTGCTCCAAGGAGCGTTGTTTTCGGTCATCAGTTTGCATCAATTGCTGGTGCAGGTCCTATCAATGGTCCTATTCAGGCTGCTATTTTTGGTTGGGTGCCTGTGCTCTTGTGGGTGCTTATCGGTGGTGTGTTCTTCGGTGCTGTACAGGACTTTGTTTCTATGTACGCTTCTGTCAGAAACAAGGGCAGAAGTATCGGATACATAATCGAAAAGTACATCGGTAAAACAGGAAAGAAAATGTTCCTGCTGTTTGTGTGGCTGTTCTGTATTCTTGTTGTAGCAGCTTTTGCGGATATTGTTGCAGGCACATTTATGGGTTACACAGTAACTGACGGAGTAAAAAGTGCGAACATCGTAGCAAATGGTGCAGTTGCAACTACTTCCATTATGTTCATCGTATTTGCTGTCTTGCTTGGACTTTTGCTTAGATACACAAAACTCCCAACAATACTGAACACAGTTATCGCTATCGCATTGCTTGTTTTAGCTATTGTAATCGGTTTGCAGTTTCCTGTGTTTCTTCCGCTCAACGCTTGGCACGGCTTTGTTTTTGTCTATATCTTTATTGCGTCTGTTGTGCCTGTATGGCTTCTTTTACAGCCTAGAGATTACCTCAACAGCTACTTGCTTGTTGCTATGATTGTAGCGGCTGTTGTTGGTGTATTTGTGGCAAATCCGCAGATTAACCTGCCTGCTTTCACAAGTTTTAATGTTGACGGAAATTATCTTTTCCCTATACTTTTCGTAACTATCGCTTGCGGTGCGGTTTCGGGATTCCATTCACTTGTATCATCAGGTACAGCATCAAAGCAGATTAAAAACGAAAAAGATATGTTGCCTGTATCTTTCGGTTCAATGCTTTTAGAAAGTATGCTCGCTGTCGTTGCACTTATTGCAGTTGCATCATTTGCAACCGGTGAAGCATCAGCACAGGGACTTGAAACACCTGCTCAGATTTTTGCAGGTGCAGTGGCAGGATTCCTCACAAAGATGGGACTTCCAAATGACGTTGTATTTACACTTATCACACTTTCAATTTCAGCTTTTGCACTTACATCACTTGACTCTGTTGCAAGAGTAGGAAGACTTTCATTCCAGGAGCTTTTCCTAGACGACTCTATAAGCGATGAGAATATGGGTGTAGTGAGAAAGGTGCTGACAAATAAATATTTCGCAACAGTTATCACACTTGCTCTTTCGTTCGGTCTGACACTTGTTGGTTACAAGAATATATGGGCATTGTTTGGTGCATCAAACCAGCTTTTGTCTGTATTTGCATTCCTCGCTTGTGCGGTGTTCCTCAAGAGAAAGAAGAAAGTTCGCTGGTTCTTATACGTTCCAATGGGTGTGATGATGGCAGTAACATTCACTGCACTTTCTATGACAATTATAAGCAAAGCAAAAGCACTATTCACAGGCGCAAGTGCTGACATCTTCGGTGATGTTTTACAGCTTACTTTTGCAACTCTTATCATCGTTCTTGGTGTCTGCGTTGTTATTGACGGCATCAAGAAACTTACTTCAAAAGTTGAAGAATCAGACGAAACAGAAGAGCTAACCGAGAAAGTGAATTCATAATATCTAACCTCTGCATATCCCAAAAGGTTTGCAGAGGTTTTCTTTTTGTGCGATAGAGAAAAGAAAACGGAATAAATGAATAATTATAAAGCCGATGAGAGTTCGAATTCTCATCGGCTGTTTTCATTACTGACATCGGTACAAATATATTAGCGCACATTGAAATGACCGATCAAAATTTGACCTGCTGTAAGCAAAGAATAACAGCAGGTCAGATATACATGTGATAGAGTAAATACATCAACAACATACGGTGCTATTATGTGCGTGCACTATAAACGAAGTCCTCCTCAAGATCTAAGTCATATTTCTTAAGTAAAGCTCTTATGAAACAAATGCAATCATAAGCTGAATATCCGGTGCTGATGTATATACCAGTACCTTTCTTTAGCTCGTGATCACCCTTGACTTTTTCTATATCATAGGAGAAGGCAGGGATTGTCCATCCACCGAATGTTTCATTGATCTTTGCCATGTTTTTGATTATTGAGCTATCATAGTCATATAGTTTTGCGGATACTGAACGTACCATTGCAGCAAAGCTATCAATTGTTACTTTTTCTCCGAGAAGTTCGTAATAATTAACATATTTGTATGTAGCGTTTCTAGGGTCAGTTGCTTTATATTCTTTATATCTTGGATCACTGAAATCAATAATCTCTGTAGCTTCTTTTATAGGGAATAGTTTAAGTATCACCTTGGTTAATCTAGAAGCTCTTTCTTTTATTGTTTTCTCATTCCATTCGCCTTTGTTAAGCACGTCGCTGTAGAGCACAGTGATGTGTGTAGGTGTTTCTGGATTCTCCAGCAAATCTTTTTTTACATCAAAAGGCTTGTCTCCCAATTCAGAATTGTAACCTGTGAGTGTTAGGTTACCAAGAGTATGGAGATATTTGTCGTGAATATGTTCCCAACTCTCACCGAGCATTGTTTGCCATACTTTTGAAAGGTTTTTGTTCTGTGGCATAATGTGCTCGATGCTCAACGAGGTTGTATCGATTTTTTCTTTACCTTGGTTTTCTATAGCTATCAGGAGATATTTGCAAAGCGCATGCTTTCTATAAAGATTTCGCTCTTGTAATGCAAGAGAAAACATTTCATCTGATGGGATAGCATCTTTTGAAGTTAGCTGGGATAAGAATGAAATGATTGCATCGTAATAATGATTTTTATTTTCATTTCTATTAAATACACGACTATAAAGGGTCTTGTATAAACCTCTTAGTGAGTTTGAACCTATTTCACATATTAGTCTGCGAATGCTGTAATTTAACAATAAATGGAGAACATCAGATAATTCTTGGTTCCCTATCACACCATTTTTATAATCATCAAAAACATTGAATAAGAACAGATATACAGTTGATTGCTTTAGTTTGCGAAGTCCGTCAAGTGCGTTATTTATATCTTTGCTTAAGCTTTCGTCACCATTGAGGAAGATGTGATATAAAGTAGCATAGTGAAGTAATTCTGATAACATAGCTTCATTAGTATAGTTGTTATTTTTAAAGAGTAGCTTAAAATTGTCATACGCCTCTTTTTCACGGGTGAAGCCATCAATCTTGAAATTTAAATAATCCAAGAAGAAGTTAGATAGATGTTCATTACCTAGCATTTGTTCTATAACAAGCCAATAATTTTCGTAAAGCCTGTCCTGATCAACATCAGTCATAAGGACAAAGTTACGGATTTTGTCAGCAAGGTTAAGTGGTACGCCAGTAGAATTGATTCGCTCGAAAATTTCCTGTTCTTTGCCTTTTTCTTCGTCCTCGAGTTTTATTGTGGCGCAGGTGAGATGTTCGATTCCATCATATATTTTTTCTATGGTTAGACTCTCATCTTTTTCTAGAGCGTCTTTTGCCAAACGGCAGAATAAATCATAGTTTTTATAAATCCCGCTGGATTTATCCATTTTATTAACTTCGTTGCTCATTAAAAGCATCAACTGTTTATTGTCGCTTTTGATTGGCTTGAGTTTTAGCTTACTTGAATCATCGATATTATATTTTTTGAACTTATCTACATTAAACAGCACTGAAGCAAGTTCATCTTTCTCTCCTTCGGTTTCTGCAACATCAATTAAAGCTTTGATTAGTATGTAAATTGTGGTTAATCTTTGTTGACCATCAATGATTACATAATAGTCTATTTTGTTTTCTGTTTTTAGCAAAGAATATACCACAGAACCAGTAAAGTGATAACGATCAAGTTTGTGAGCTTGGAGAATATCTTCAAACAATTTTTCGCATTGTTCTGAAGACCATTCGTAATTACGCTGATAAACTGGAATAGAATACTGTCTTAAATTTTTATCAATAAAATCGTTTATGAAACTACCTTTATCAATTTTCATTGTGACGACACCCCTTTGCTAGTAATAATTATTATAGTACAAACAATAACGCTTTTCAATGATAACTTGTGAAGTTGCTGTGTATAAAGAAGTAGCGATTGCAGTAGGGTTGAAATCTCAAAATTTGACCTGCGTTAAACAATGAATAGAACGTTATTTGTTTTTAAATTAAACAGCATAAAAATCTATGTGTATATTGCACATTTGAAACTATGAAAGAATGTTAAAAATGCTGAAATCTCAGTATTTATGCTGAAAACAGTTGATGTTTGTCGTAGTTGAGAGTATACTGAGCTCATAATCAAAATCTACAACTATAAGCATTTTGAGGTGGAAATATGGCAGCTAGTTATAAGAGATTATTTAAGCTATTAATTGACCGCGATATGAAGAAAAAAGAACTTGCTGAAAAGGCAGGTATCAGCATCGCAACTATCACAAAAATGAAGAAAGACGGTGCAGTTGTATCTAGTGACGTGCTCGTCAAAATCTGCACAGCACTTAACTGCACAATGGACGATATAGTAGAGATTGTTCCAGGAAAGGAGAATGGCTAATGGCTAAAGCAAAAACAATTAACCTGTTATTAAACGATGGTACATTAAAAGGTGTTATTAGCATGGAAGACTCTAGTTGGAATAAGGGAGAACTATATTCTGCTCCAAGAGAATCTGTGGATGATCTAGTGAATAGCGATGCATGCTATAGGTATGGCGTATATTTGCTTTTATCAGAAGATATGGTTTATGTAGGCCAGGCATCTGATTTGTCAAGACGAATTAAACAACACCTTATGGGTAAATCATGGTGGGAAAGGGTAGTCATTCTTACCACTTCCGATGATAGCCTAAACCGTTCTGATATTGATTATATTGAAGCAAGTCTGATTTCAAAAGCAAGTAGTACTGGTAGGCTTGATTGTGATAATAAAAACATGGGCAACAAACAGAAAGTTTCAAAATTCAGAGAGGTTGAGTTAGAACAATATCTTGAGGAAGCTTTGTTTTTATTGGAGTTAATTGGTGTAAATGTGTTTTGTGCAATAAGTAAGAAGAAGTCTATGAGCAAGACGGAGTTGATTGCATCTATTAAGAATAGTTCAAAAGATCAGGTGGAGCTACGCGATAAGAAAGAAGCAATTCGTTTTTTGATAGAAAATGGAATTAATGTAGGCAAGAATATGAACTATTCTAAGAGACAGGATAACAAAAACGTATTTTGGATTAATCCAAGAACTAATGCGATAGAAAAAGATTGGGATTTGATTCTTAACAATCAGTATGAAAATGAGATTATAGTACTACATATTCCTGCAGGATCTTTTCAGTTAAAAAGTGAAGTGGATAATGGTCTTCTCGTAAGACACGATAAACCAGACAGAATTGATTTGACTATTTCGGATGACACACTGATTGATCAGAGAAGTAAATGTGAATTTAGCATGTATGTTGTTAAGAAAATCAAATACTAAATAGAATAGTATTATTATATCAAAATTGTTGTGCTAAGCTATAAGGAGATAAAAGATGAATGTAATCAGTTTGTTTAGTGGATGTGGTGGATTAGATTTAGGCTTTGAAATAGCTGGATTCAAAATTCCTATCGCTAATGAATTTGATAAAACTATATGGGATACTTTTATTATTAACCATCCTAAGACAAAGCTTATTAAGGGTGATATTAGAAAGATTAAAGAAGAGGATTTTCCTAAAAATATCGATGGAATTATTGGAGGACCACCATGTCAAAGTTGGAGTGAAGCTGGTTCTTTGCGTGGGATTAATGATTCTCGAGGTCAGTTGTTTTATGACTATATTAGAATTCTTAAATATGTGCAACCTAAATTCTTTCTTGCTGAGAATGTTATAGGTATGCTTGCTGCTCGCCACTCAGATGCTGTAAGCAATTTTATGAAAATGTTTGATGAATGCGGATATAATGTATCGCTATATCATCTGAATGCGTCAGATTATGGTGTGCCTCAAGACAGAAAAAGAGTTTTCTATATAGGTTTTAGAAAAGATGTTGATGTGGATTTTTGTTTTCCTGCACCAACAACCCTAAATAACAAAGATAAAAAAACAATGAGAGATGCAATATGGGATTTGAAGGATACTGCTGTTCCAGCACTGGAAAAGAATAAAGCAAACCCAGCTGTAAAATTTCTAAATCATGAGTATTATATTGGTGCATATTCAACTATTTTCATGAGCCGAAACAGGGTAAGAAGTTGGAATGAACCTGGATTTACAGTGCAAGCATCTGGACGCCAGTGTCAATTACACCCTCAAGCGCCAAAAATGCTCTTTGTAGAGAAAAATCGTAGGGTTTTCGTTCCTGGCAAGGAAGATTTATACAGGAGATTAACGGTAAGAGAATGTGCTAGATTGCAAGGCTTTCCTGATGATTTTGAATTTATATATCAAGATGTTAATGATGGTTATAAAATGATCGGTAATGCAGTGCCAGTGCAATTAGCTTATCAAATAGCACTGGCAATAAAAGAAGCTTTAAGGAGTGTTAATAATGAGTAATCAAAGTAACGATAAAGGTAGAGCGTATGAGTATATATGCTTGAAAACACTATTTAAAGAAATAAGCCGCATTAGAGAAGTTAAGATAGTTGAGAATAGTAGTTATGATGCTGCTTATAGGGCGTGGAGTACTATTGATATTGATACAAGAGGGCTCTTAATGATTAGTGCAAAAGCAGCTGTATCTACTCTTTTTGATATGGAGCCTATGATTTTGGAGGATGATGGCGATTGCTTAGAACTCTTCATCCAAGCTGATGTAAAGGGTGAAACTGGAGATGTAAGAGATATTGTTATTCTTAGAAAAGATGTTTGCTGGGAAATCGGTTTGAGTATCAAACATAACCATTTTGCAGTAAAACACAGCCGTTTGAGCAGCGGTTTGGATTTTGGCGAAAGATGGTTTGGTATCCCATGTTCACAGCAGTACTGGGAAGATATACAACCAATATTTGAGTATCTTAAAGCTGAAAAATCTAATGATAAAAAGTGGAGTGATCTTCCAGCAAAAGAAGATGATGTGTATATTCCTTTATTGAATGCTTTTATATCTGAGGTTAGTAGAGCTGATTCTCTGTATAATGATGTGGCACCAAAAATGGTTGAATACCTACTTGGAGAGTTTGATTTTTATAAGATTATTAGTATTGACAACAAGAAAGTAACACAAATACAAGCATATAATTTGCACGGTGACTTGAATAAGTCAAGCAAACTCAGTAAACCGACTATTACGGTACCAGTAGCATCCTTACCAACTAGAATTGTTAATTTAGATTTTAAACCTGAAAGTAATAATACGGTAGAGCTTTATATGGATGGTGGTTGGCAGTTTAGTTTTAGAATACACAATGCCTCTACAAAAGTAGAACCGAGTTTGAAGTTTGATATTCAAATAATTGGAATGCCAGCGACCATCATGTCTATCAACTGTACTTGGAATTAAATGTTGATATGGATTGTAAATAAGAATTAAATATAGAAAAGGAAAGGTGAAGAAGTATGGATTTTAAGTCAGGAAAGAAATCTATTGGTGGTTTATTTAGTTGCAAGAAACAATTTATCATACCTCGTTTTCAAAGAGAGTATACTTGGGGAAAAATTGAATTAAACGAATTTTTGGATGACATACTTTCTCGTGTTAATTTAAATAGTGATGGCGAATTAGATACTTCTGAGTATTTTTGGGGAAGTTTATTATTAGTTGGAGATCTGGATGACCAAAAAGTCCTAGGGGTTGATGTGGTTGATGGTCAGCAAAGAATTACAACTATGACCATTTTCCTTTCAGTTATTGCTAAACTATTTGCTAAGGAAAAAGAAGAAGGATTATCAAAAGCACTATGGGAATATGTAATCGGCAAAGATACCAATACAGAAGAATTTGCTGTTCTTAAAAATGAAACACCCAAACCATTTTTCCAATTCATTATACAAAAATTAGTCGAGGAACAAATTGAGCCTAAAAATACAGAAGAAGAAAAGATTTTAGCTGCTAATAAGTTTTTTAAAAAGCATTTGTCTCGGACAGGTATAAAAAAGCGATTTATACGTCTTGGTAAACTAGAGATTTCTGAACAGAGATATGTTGAAATTTTAAAGGTAGTGCGAGATCAGTTGCTAAGAAGCTTTGTGATTTGTATTTCTACTACGGATGAAAAATATGCAAATATGATATTTGAAATATTAAATGCAAAAGGAAAAGAACTTGCAAGTGTTGATTTGATAAAGAATGCGATTTTTGAGAAGCTTGACAGCGAAGTTCCTGCAGATCATGCTAAGGAACTCTGGTTGAGTATAAGAGATAATTTATGTAGTAGAAAGCATAGAGTAGAATTTGCTACTTTCTATAGACATTTCTGGATTGCTTATTATGGAAAGGTTGCAGATAATAAGCTTTATGCAGATTTTCAGAAGAAGATTAAGAAAACAAATGATGGTTATTTAAGATTCTTAAAGGAAATGGATGATGCATCAGAATTGTATTCTGCTGTATTGAAACCTTCTCTAGAAGATTTCTATAATAAAAAAGAGTATAACTTTTTTATATCGGAGATGCATTCGGTTAACGATGTTTTTGGTATCGTGCAGGTTAGACCGGTTGCATTATCTTTACTATATTTGCATAAAAAAACAGATATTTTGTCTTATAAAGCTTTTAAGAGTACTATTAAGGGATTGTCTGCGTTTCACTTAATGTACAACGCTATCTCTTCTAAAAGGACATCAAGTCTAGAAACACCATTAAATAATTTTGCCTATTCATTACATGCGGCAAAGAGTAAGGAGGATATAGTCGAAGCTAGAAAAATATTAAAAGGATCTTTATTGATGTTGTTGCCTACTCAAGAGGATTTTATTGCGAATTTTATAGAGTTGAAATTTAGTAAGAAGAACATTCCTTCAAACGTGTTGTCAAAATATATCCTCAATAAATGTGAGGCGATTATTAATGATTCTGATATACTGGAGATGGAGTCTTCGATTGAACATATTAAGGATGAGGATCCGACTAATGATAATACATTGTTAATTGGCAATTTACTGTTGCTGGAGCAACGTATAAATTCAAGCATACCTAATGGACTAGAATTAGATGGTAAGAAAAAGTACTATTCAAACTCAAGATACACAATGGTTAGTGAATTTCTTAAAAACACAGAACATTTAAATACGTGGTCAGATGAAGATATATTAATTCGCTGCGAGTCTCTTGGTGAATGGCTATATGACAAGCTTGTAGATATAGTAAAATCGATTGTGTAACAAAATATCATATCTATGGAATATTATCTAAAGTTTATTAAATAATAATTAGTTATTAGCAAGGAGACACATGTTGTTTAATTAAAGAGATCTAGATAATATTTGATTGATAAGGCTATCTATTATCCGCTATTTTTATGTATTAGGCAAAATAAAACGACATTAAAAGTTACAGGGACATATGATTTGCATGAAATATTGTGAATCTAAATAAATGCTTATCTTATGTATAAAACGATATAAATATGAGGAAGAGATAATATGTATGTTTGTATCAAAATATGTGAAATTTTAGATTACATTGGCTCAGCTCAGACATTATGGAGTTGTTTATGTGCATTTTTAGTCATCTTATTCTTTGTTCTTTCTCTCACTAGATTTCGAAAGAAGACGAATGAACAAAGTCAAAATATGATTAACCAATTTATCAGTAATAAGAAATATATACCTGATGCTTATGTTGAGTTGAATGATAATCTCGAGCATTTAAGGTATTTCGTTTATTCTAAAAGATGGAAGAAACGAATCGTAAAGCGGTATAACTTATTGTTCAGGGGGAATCTGTTTAGAAAAATTAGGAAACACATTAAGGGAGATATTAATGTGTCTTTTAGGCTATTTCGTTTTCAATCCGTTGACAATATTGTAGAGCATATTAAAGCAACAAAAACTTTCTTTGAAGAAATACGCTCTGAGGAAAGGTCGAAATTTGATACATATGGAGAGTTTTATTTTATAATAAGGACAGCTTCCATTACATATATAGATGAGCTGAATCTGTTATTGGAATATTGCGACATGTTAATGGCGAAAAATGTAATAGCGGTAGGAACTGCGGGAAATGGAAAAACGTCTATTTTATGTAGGTTAGCAGAGTTGATAAATGCAAACAAAGCGCCGTGTTTCCTTTTTAATGCTAAAGAGATAAAAAAGGATTGTGTACAGTACTTCTTGGATAAGTTACCTGTATCCAAATTGAATGTTAAACACAAAAACTTGTTTTTATATTTTATGATGTTTTTATTGTGGCTGCGAAAGAGATATATGTATGTGTTAATTGACGCAATCAACGAAAATGATGACAGTCTCTTCGTTGAAACCATAAGTGATTTAAATGAATTTGTAAAAAAGTATCGTAGAATAAAGCTTATATATACATGCCGAAGTGAGTATTTTGAGCATAGATATAACAAAATGTTTTTAAATAAAGTAGAAGGTCCCTATATATTTCAATTGCGTGCGGATAATTACGATAAGCGAGCTGCTGAAAAATTATTTACTGTTTATGCAGAATATTTCGATGTTAGTACAAACTTTTCCGAAGATTTTAAATCAAAATTATTAAGATCTTTGCTGTTAATGCGTCTGTTTTTCGAAGTTAACAGTAAGAAATCTGAATGTTCACTTGAATTTAGAAATGCTGAGATATTTAAAATCTATCTTGAAAAAGTCTCAAAGGAGAATACTAAGATTGATGTACATAAATTAGTCAGTGATATATCTAAAGAAATGTTTAAGAAATTTAGTTTTAATGAAGTTAAAATTCGGGATGTAGGTATTACAACTGCTAATTATTCTGATTTTGCGGGATTATTAGATAATAGCATTATACTTAGTAAAACTATTGTTACGGGGGTAGGTATTACAGAAGCTCAATCAGAGTATGTTTATTTTGTGTTTGATGAATTTAGAGACTATTGTTTAGCACAATATTTATTGAGATTAGATGAGGATAATAATAATCCTAATTATGAGTCTTTGTTTGAAAATCTTAATAAACTTTATGAAGAGAAGCTATCACCGATTGAAGGAATAACTAAATATTCTTACTATCATTTTAGAAATATTAGTCGCTTCGATTTGTGTCGAAAAATACTAAAAGAATATGGTTCGACTAATGTACAAAATATCGCTGCTCAAAAGAAAAGATACTGGGAAACACATAGAGACTTTAGTAACTTTGGGTGTTCTTTGGTATTTATGAATAATAATGAGTTATATGATTTTGAGTATGATTATTTATTAGAATTAATATCAGATAGCCCTTATAGTTATTGGAGTATACTTGAATTTCTATTAAAAAACGAGGTTTACAATACGAAACCTAATTTGAGTGTAGCGGTATCATTGCTGAGTAAATTGGAAGATGATAAAAGTGTTGAAATAATTATGAGAGATTTGTTTAGGAATGAGAATTACTATACTAGCGAGGGACCTGAAAAAATTATTATGATATGCGAGTGTGCAAAGATTATTACAAGAAAAGAGATACAGCTTTCAAATGATTTTAAATCATTACTTATCTTATTGATATTGTATTATCCGCATAACTCTTGGTTATTTGAATATCATAAACTTTTTGATATTGAGCATTCTTTGGTGGATCATATCATATCCACGATTAAATCTACTGAATTTAGAAAAATAGCAAACGATACTATGATGATGTTCACGAGATTTGAAGATGCCGATGATTTTGATTATTTAGATCAATTGTTAATGTTTTTGGAGTAGCATGCTTATGGTTATTAATAATAAGAATTTTTACATAAAAAATAAAAGTAACAAAAAGAGAAAAGTGTATTCGTTTTTTGGAGTACGAAGGAAGAGTTATTTGGGTAGTGTTATTTCTAGGTTATACGATCACTATTGTACTGGTGCTACTAATTTGTATAAAGAGTATCGAAAATACTATTATCACGAATTTCTGACTTTCGATGACTTTTTAGAAAAAAGATATAATTTATTCAAAAAAGAAGTTGTTCATATATCTTCAAAACAAGTAATGATGAAAGATTTAAATAGAGATATCGATTACAATTTATATACCTTAAAAGAGGACGAATCATTTGTTAGTGGTATTAGGTGCTTTTTGGGAGGACAATATGAAAATTAGAGATGGTTTTGTAACTAATAGTTCTTCAACAAATTTTTTGATTATATCAAAAAAAGAACTGACAGAAGATTATTTAGCAAAAAAGCTTGGGCTAAAAAAGGAATCTTTGATACACGAATCTGCTATGAATCTGGTTCATACAATTATGAATAATGCACATAGGGGTAAAAAATATTTTGAAATAGATAAGATTGATAAGGAGTTTGTTGAGAATAATTTTGGTAAAGAAAGTGCTCAAAAATTCGAAGAGTTATCTAAAAAAGGATATCATTCATATGTAGGTTATACTTCGTCTGACGACGATTATTTAACTTCCTTTTTTACTATGGATTTTTTTGAACTAAAAGATAAAGATTTTTATATTGACGGAAAGAATTGTATTTGGTAATGATTTTTTATTTTGATAAAAAGTATAGTTTTTATGAACTATTCAATGAAAATAACGGAACATTAGTGAGGAGCAATGTTTTATGCAATGGGATAGAAACCTGTGTATATCCAGACATGCGTTCATTTCCCGAATTGCTTGATGTTGGGATAATGGGAAATTGCCATGCGGCTAGTATGGGGATTTGTTCTGCTTCAGGGGTGGATTGTTATCAAAATGCACCCATTAATAGAAGAAGTAATATGAGCTTAAAAGATTATTTAAGTATTATTAATCAGTGCAAAAATAAAACTTTTCAAATAGCTTTAGGCGGTGCTGGAGATCCTAATAAACATGAGAAGTTTGAAGAGATTTTGATAGAAACTACTAACGCTCGAATTGTACCTAATTTAACCACAAGTGGCTATATGATCACAGAACACGAGATCGAGTTAATGAGGAAATATTGTGGAGCAGTGGCTGTTTCATTTTATTCTAAGCTTGATAAAAACAAAGTTGAAACGAATCCGTTAACAATAGATGTAATTAATAAATTAATCTCAGCTGGATGTGTTACGAACATACATTATGTTGTCTCTAAAAGTAATATAGATGAAGCTATCTTTCGCCTAAAGAACAACTTGTTCCCTAAAGGTGCAAACGCTATTGTCTTTTTATTGTACAAACCTGTAGGGATGGCTAGTAAGAATAATACAATTTCAGTTTACGATAAAAAATACTTGGAATTTCTTAAAGTAGTTGAATCTAAAAATAATGACTATAAAATTGGTTTTGATTCTTGTCAGTCACCAGCGTTGACTCTATTTACAGATGCAATTTCGCAAAAATCAATAGAGTTTTGTGAAGCATCTAGATTTTCTATGTACATCGACTCACATCTAAAGGCGTTTCCTTGTTCTTTTGGAATATATAATAAAGAGTTCGAAGTTGATCTTAACCAGTATAGTATAAAAGAAGCGTGGGAATCGGAGCAGTTTGATTTGTTTAGGTTAAGGCAAACTAATGGATGCGCTGATTGTACTATTGAGAATTGTAGAACCTGTGGTATAGACTTAGGTATAAAGCTTTGTAACAAATCTAATACATAGAATATTCGAATAACAGATATGCGATTAACAAAGAGTGAGCAGATTGCTGTTGTTATGATACATGAGTGTTGTATTGACAATATATTTATATAACAGTAAAAGTAGGAATTGATATGATTAAACAAGTTATCCACGACCCGCTGTTTTTAAGCGGTAAGTCAGAGAAGGCAACAAAAGAAGATTTACCGGTAGCACAGGATTTGCTCGACACGCTGATTGCAAATCGAACAGGTTGTGTCGGTATGGCTGCAAATATGATAGGTGTGCGAAAACGCATCATCGCTTTTGATGACAACGGCAAATACACCGTTATGTTCAACCCTGAGATTATCAAGTGTAGCGGTGAGTATGCAACAGAAGAAGGCTGTTTATCATTACTTGGTGGTCCCCGTCCATGTAAACGTTATAAAACCATCAAAGTTCAGTGGCAAACCGCTGAGTTTCAAACTCGCATCAAAACCTTTACCGGTTGGCCAGCACAGATTATTCAACATGAGATCGATCACTGTAATGGTGTTCTGATATAGTAGTTTATTTAAAAGGGTTAATATTGAGGTAAAACTATGGGTAAGCAGACAAAACAAAAGGGCAGCCACTTTGGTGGCGAGTGGACGATCCAAAAATTACATATTATCGAAGAATATGCGAAGACATATCTCACGGCATTGAAAAACCAAAAAGTAAAGAAAATATACGTTGATGGTTTTGCTGGAAGTGGGAAAACAGAACTAAAAAGCAGTTCAAAAGATGGCGAACAGCAATCAATAACAGTGGATGGCTCCGCATTGCTTTCATTGAAGTATGATTTTGACGAATACTACTTCCTTGAAGTAGACGAAGGACGTATTGCTTCGCTAAAAGAAAATGTTAAAACTTCTTATCCTGAGAAGGTAGGAAAGGTTCACTTTATCACAGGAGACTGTAATAAAAAATTATCCGATGTCCTTTCAGAAATTACATTATATCATCGATGCCTGATGTTTTTGGACCCATATGCTTTAGAGTTAAAGTGGGAAACCCTTGAAAAAATTTCTAAGTGCGGTGTGGTTGATTTGTGGTATCTGTTCCCGCTTTCAGTTGTTCGGTTGATGGCAAAGGATAAAGATATTCCTGACGGAAACAAAGACAAAGTAACTTCAATTTTGGGAACGGACGAGTGGTTGAATGAACTGTTCTTCGAGTCGCCTCAATTGACGCTATTTGGCGATACGCAATACGAAAGAGTCGAGTATGATAAAATCTTGGAATACATAAAGAAACGATTTGCCACCATTTTCCCATTCGTTTCGCCAAACTCAAAAATCCTTAAGAATGAAGCAAAGAACTCGCCTATGTTTATGCTTTGCTTTATGATGACTAATCAAAGCGGAAAAGCACAAGGTCTGGCTTCAAAGATTGTAAAAGGTATAATTAGCAGCACGGAGAGATTGTAATGAAATATATAAAACGAAGCTCGTTGCTTTACAAAACGGGCGTCGAATACGGAGACTATACTATAAACCATATTCAAGGGTGTTCACATGGATGTAAATATCCCTGTTATGCGATGTCTATGGCAAAGCGCTTCGGTAAGGCAAAGACCTACGAGGAATGGTGCGAACCTAAACTTGCCGAAAATGCTCTTGAGATATTAGATGCTGAAATTCCTAAGTTTAAAGATAAAATCGAATCGGTGCATCTTTGCTTTACATCTGACCCATTTATGTATGGATACGATGAAGTTGCCGATATGTCTATTGCTATTATTAAGAAGTTAAACGATGCTGGAATCAAATGCACTGTTTTGACAAAAGGTATTTTGCCGCTTTCTCTCGCTGAACTTTCACCGAGAAACGAGTATGGTATAACCCTGGTTTCCCTTGACGAAAATTTCCGACAAGAAATGGAACCTAATTCAGCCCCATTTGACGAAAGAATTCAAGCTCTTAGAGCACTGCACGATGCCGGATGCAAAACCTGGGTAAGTATGGAACCGTACCCTACTCCCAATTTCATTGAGCAAGATCCAAACGAGATACTTGAAGCCATTAGTTTTTGTGATAAAATCATCTTTGGACGTTTGAATTACAATAAAAAAGCATCAGGATATAAACAACACAAACAATTTTATAATGAGTTAGCAAAACAAGTCATCGATTTTTGTGAAAAAAAAGGCAAAGATTATCATATAAAAGACGGTACAATTACTGATATTTAAAACGAGGAGGTGAAACTTGTGGCAAATCGCACGGAGCAAATCGGGGTAAATCATATAGGTGAAATTGCTGCGCGTAACAATTGGATGTTTCGTCCTCAACCGATCGATGATATAGGTATTGATGCTCATATGGAATTTACAGAAGCAACTGGAGAATCCAAACAACTTCTTGCATTACAAATAAAGTCTGGTGCGAGTTGGTTTTCAGAGAAAAAAGATGATTGTATTATATTTCGAGAGATAAACGAAAGGCAATACAACTACTGGACTATGAATTCGTTGCCGTGCATCGTTGTTTTATATAATCCTGATGATGATATGTGTATTTGGCAAAAACTAACTACAGAAACAATAGAAAGGACTAAAAATGGCAAAGGAAAAGGTTTTTTTGTCAAAGTTCCTCAGGATCAAGTTTTCTTAAATGATGTTTCAAATGAACAACTTCTTAGTTTTACGAATTTGCCGCAACATATTACTAATTATAACTTTTTGTTGTCTCAGAAAAAGTTTATGCAAATTATTCGAGCGGGTGGCGAAATTAAATTGCATGCATTAGAATGGGTAAACAAAAGTAGCGGTAAAGGCGAAACAGAATTAATTGTCGATGATGGAGAAAAAGTCCAAAAGTTTATATATCCATATTGGTTCCCTTATACTCCTTATACCAAGGTTTTTCCACGCCTGTTTCCATGGGCTACTTTTTCAGCCGATGAAGAGTTTTTTGCAGATGAAGATGAGACTCTTTGGCGTGAGTTACACTGTTACTATGATGAAGAAGATAAAGAATGGCTTGTTGCAGGAGATTCATTTGAAGAGTTTCAAACGAAATTAAACCCGATGCGAAGCATCAATCATTCAGGAGAAGTTGCTGAATATATGATGGTACTTGGATTAAACGACTTAGGAAAAGCTTTTTTAAATGTAGATGATTTTGTATCTCAAAATCTTCCTTATGCCGGAACAAGACCAAAGGAGGAATCAGATATATGAAGAAAATTGAACTTAACGAAATTAGGCGGAAAACATCCGCTGGTGAGTATATACTTGATCCTACCGAAAAATATATAATTGATATTGAAAAAGAAATGGAATTTCAAGAGGCAATTCTAATGGCGTTTCAAATTATGGGAGCGCCTCCAGCGTTAAAGAATTATCGTGCGTGGTTATTTGAAAATGGTTTTAATGTAGATATGCCTAATCCTACCAATGAATTTGTCGCCCCGTATTACGGGATTAAGCCTCTTTGGAAAACCGAATATTCTCAAGGTATTGTTGTTAAAGTAGAGAATGAAGATGATTACTTTATTGTAATGGAATGCAGTAGCAAAAACAAAGGATATAAGCATTCAAAAGTCATTCTAACCTTGGGTGGGTGTTTGTGATAGAATTATTTGAATAAATGCAATATGTTCTGGACTTATGAAATTCTTTGTGGTAATGTTGTGTACTGCAAGGAGGTGCTGAGATGGCACGGAAAGTTAAAAACAGATGTAAACTAAAAAACAATCAAATAATTAAACCGAGAGCGATTTTCTATCGATTAAATTCGAAGAGGGTCGCTCTCTTGTTATGTGAGGTGGTTAGATGAGCATACTCGAAGATTTATATTACGGAAACGTGAGTCCGTGCGACAGAGATGTAAGACGAGGTTCGAAAGTTGATGAACTTCAAAATCTAGTATGTCAATACGAAGAAGAGCTGAATGGAACACTCACACAAAAGCAAAGGGAAACCTTAGAAAAATTCAAAGATGCTTACAGCGAACTATACTGTTGCTTGGAGCGAGATATGTTCGCACAAGGTTTCATAATAGCAACCAAAATAATGATAGAAGTACAAAATTACAGAGGAGAAGAAATATGAAAAAGAGAATTCTATGTACACTAATATTCAGTCTACTCGTGCTCACAGCGTGCAGTAGCGAAACACCAAAAGCAACACCTGATGAAATCACACCTTCGGCAATCGTTGAAACTAAGGTCGAAGAAACTGTCAGAGAAACAGTAGCACAAACAGAGAAATCTACTGAATCTGCTGAAGCTGAAACAGTAGTTGTAACAACCAAAATAGAACAACAAGCTGAAGTTGAAATCGTAGAACGAGCAGAAGAAACCAAAGCTCCTGCGCAAGCTCAAAAGATAACACAAGAATCATCACCTAAACCAACAACTAAGCCAACTCAAAAACCAAAACAAGAATCAGTTAAACAAGAACCAAACTCCAGTAACAATGAACAAGATATTCATAATATTGTTAGCTACATAATCAGCCACAATCAAAGCAAAGGTATGATGTATGATACAACACTCAACACAAGCAACAGCGGTTGGTTGTTCGCATATCAAGGTTGTCTAAACACGACAGCAAATCGCACATACGAAGAACAGCTGAGCAGAACAGTATCGGGTTTAGATGCAGACATAGATTCCATATTAGCACTAGACGGATACGCAACAAGTTATAGTCAAATGGGCTTCAACTGCTACGCTGAAAAGCAGTCAGATGACACATACAACATCTACTTCTGCTACGGATAAGCACATCAAAAACTGACCCGCATTAATCAAAGATTAGAGCATAGGTGATTTGTGCATCTATGCTCATTTTAATTGATGCACAGTTGTTGAGGTTTCAGGTGTGATGTGTTATAATTAACTTCATAAACTTGAATTTGGTGGAGATTGTTATGAATAAAGAATGGGCAGAAATGAATAAGACCTTGCAGTTACAAATTAAGAAGAAAGATACTTTTGCAGCTGGCATAGATACATTGTTAGAGCTTCGCAAGGCTCTTATGGAACAAATTATGCAGTTTAAGGCTGAATTGTCAGATGCAGATTTTTGTGCCATGCCTTATTTGAATGCTAAAGGTTATCATAACAAAACGATTGCATATTCACTATGGCATATTTTTCGTATTGAAGATATTGTTGCGCATTCGCTTATTGCAGGCGATGAGCAAATTTTGTTTGTGGGCGATTATCAAAACCGCATAAAATCTCCGATTATTACAACTGCAAATGAACTTGTAAAAGAAGAAATTGGAGAGTTTTCAAATAAGCTGTCTATTGAGGAACTATATAATTATATTGCTGATGTTGATGAAGCTACAACACAGATTTTGAAAACACTTACATATAGTGATATGATAGAGAAAATATCCGATGAAAGAAGAAAACACTTAGAGACACTCAATGTAGTAAGTGATGATGAAAACGCCTATTGGTTAATAGATTACTGGTGTGGAAAAGATGTAAGAGGATTGATACAGATGCCGTTTTCAAGACATTGGATTATGCATGTTGAGGCTTGTATTAAAATTAGAGATAAGCAGTTGAACAAGAGATAAAATCCAATTTGACGGAGGAACGAAAAATGAAGAAATTAACAAAAGAAGCAGAAACGATACTTATTGAACGTTTTGGAAAAGACAGCATTATTGCATTAGCAACAATGGCTGATGGAACGCCCTATGTGCGCAACGTAAATGCCTTTTATTTTGATAGCGCATTTTATGTGCTTACTTATGGCTTGTCAAACAAGATGAAACAGATTGCAAAAAATCCCGTGGTGGCAATCGCAGGTGATTGGTTCACTGCCCATGGAAAAGGTGTGAATCTGGGATATTTCGGCAAA
>SVNZ01000001.1 GCA_015066595.1 Oscillospiraceae bacterium
CACAAACGACCCTGTAGAAGCTGGCATCGCTACAACATCTATCAATGGCACTATCTACAAGATGGGCGATACCGACGGTGACAACTCACTTTCAATTTTAGATGCTACTACACTTCAGTTAGCTCTTGTTGAAAAATTAGAGCTCAGTAACGTCGGCCAAGACCTCGCTGACTTTAACCTTGATAACACAGCATCTATCACAGATGCAACAAATATCCAGATTAACTTAGCTCAAGGCTAATTTAAGCGCTAAGCCACCGAAGCCTTCCAGTTTTTAATGCGACCGAGTGCCATACGAAATAAAAACAAGAAGGGACTTGATTTCTTTGTTTTCGTAATGGCAGAGGAGCAGTAGAAAATCGGAAGAGTTGCGTAGGTGAGCGAAGCGTGATAGGATAAGCGCTAAGCCACCGAAGCCATCGAGTTACGCTTGACGAGAAAATGTGGGGGACAGCATCCTTTACGTCTCGCATAACCGAGCTCTCGTCTTCTTGCGACACACTTCACGTTCTTTATGGCTACGGTACGATGAATATTCTACATATATATAAGTAACGCGTGCGCACACACGCGTATGCGTTACTTATATTACGCTTTTATAACGAACAGTGTTCGCTACATAATTAAAATGCAGAGGACGCATCCTTGACGTCCCGTAAGCGCACATTTTTATAAAAGATTAGGGACTACGTCCCGCCTTATACAAATGTACAAAAACTATTTTTGCTGTCAACAGAAACCGAAACGGAAAACAACAGCAAATTTATATATATTGCCTCCCTTGCCTAAAGGGAGGTGGCAAAATCTTTGATTTTGTCGGAGGGATTGCACCCCTCAAAAACAAGTAATTCAATTCATAACAAATTTCAAAGGGAGGAAATCCTATGAAAACAATTTCATCACGTTTTCTCAAGGGCGCACTTGCTATGTTGCTTGCTGTGGTTATGCTCTTCGGCACCACACTCACAGGCTTCGCCGCTGTTGTAGACAACGCTGACACATCTGCAAATGTAGATGTTGCTGATACAGGAGCTCAGTATAATATTTACTGGCAAGGTCACATTTACTTCTTAGCTCCTGAAACTTGGAATATCGACACCTACAAGTATATTCAGGTCGATATTACTCGTACTACAAGTGCATCATCAAGTAACTACCAGTTCTATGCTGGTACTATGACACGTATCGGCACTAGTAGACTTTTCTACTTAAAGATCAATGCAGACCATAGATCTTGGGGTCAGAACGAGTATATTACTTTTACTGCGAACAGCTCTACTTATGGTTCTGGTACCTTTACACTTAATACTAACCATAATTATATGGTACCGTTAGACTACGGTGTTACAAACGCAAATGGTTACTATTTGTTTAAACCATCAAGCGAAGCAAATAACAGCACCACTACTAACGGTAACTCTATGAATGGTAGCTATAACTCCAACCGTAGCACACTTATCAGAGCAAAACAGACAGTTAATATCTATACTGATGGCACTCAGTCAGGTGCAGGCGGTACTATTAAGATGTCTGGTTACTACGATAGTGGCACAAGCTCTATCGCTTCTTCGTCAGATACATCTACTACTTCGACAAATACAATTTCTTATGACGCTACTCAGGGTTCAGCTATGACTTTGTCTGTTGCTTCTACTACAACAGGCTATAAGTTTGATGGTTGGTACACTGCTGCTACAGGTGGTACAAAGCTTTCTTCAAACACTTCGTATACATATAACGTTTTTAATACAAAAACAGTTTACGCACGTTTTGTAGCTGATGGCTACACCTACACAGTAACAGCTGGCGATGGTGGTACTGTTAGTCCTACTAGCGGTACAGCGACCTCTGCTACTATCACAGCTACTCCTGATACAGGTTACGAGTTTGCAGGTTGGCAAACAACTAACGGTACTGTTGCTAATGCTTCTGCTGCATCTACAACATTCACACCATCTGCAAACGGTGCAAACGCTCACGCTACATTCGTTAAGAAGACTTACACAGTTCGCTTCTTAGGCGCAGATGGCAGTGTTCTGAAAACTGACACAGTAGCTCACGGTGATACACCTGTGGCTCCAACAGCTCCTGCTATCACAGGTAAGACTTTCGCTGGTTGGACTCCTACAGTTTCTGCTGTAACAGGTATCACTGACTACACAGCTACTTACACAGATAACATGTACTCTATCACAGTTAATCAGACTGGTGGTACAGGTACTGTAACTCTCGGCAAAACTTCTGCTAAATACGGTGACACAGTTACTATTTCTGTAACTCCACCTGCTGGCTACAACATCGCTTCTATCACTGGTGCTACCCTTAGTGTAGGCGAGTGCGAAACTTACAGTGGTTCATTCACAATGCCTGCAAACAATGTTACTATCAACGTTACATACGTTGTTGCAGGTTCATGCGCACTTAACTTTGCATATGGTGACCAGTCACTTGTTTTAGGTGATACATTCACAAATATAGCATCTGCTAACGAGTTCTGTAACGGTGGTAACATCACTTACTCATCATCAACTCCAACAGTTGCTACAGTTAATAGTGCAACAGGTTTAGTTACTGCTAAAAAGCCTGGTACAACAACTATCACAGCAACATGTTCTGCTGATGGTACAACTGCTACATATGTTGTAACAGTCAAATCACCATCAGTTACTGTTCCTGCATTATCAGTTGACGTAAACGGTACAGCTACAGCAGCTCCTGTTATCACAAACGGTCCTGCTTCAGGCTACACTATTACATATACATCAACTTCTACTGACTTCTCAGTAACAACAAGCGGTACCGTAACAGGTATCAAGCCTGCTACAGGCGCAGTTTCATACACCATGACATATGGTGGTAACACTGTAGCATCAGGCACATTTAACGTTACTGTTAATACACCTGCATATTCAATCACTCCTAAGGCTGTAACTCTCATCACAGGCCAGACTATGGAAGATGCTTTTGTTACAACAGCTGACGGTAACCCAGAGGTTACATTCTCAGCAGGTTCAACAGATGTTATTTCTATCTCTGGTGGCAAAGCTACAGCTCTTAAAGCAGGTTTGTCAACTGTAAGAGCTGCATTTAAATACAACGATTCTTACACAGCACAGGCTATGGTTAACGTAACAGTTGTTGATCCATTAATCGATGCTGACAAAGATTCTGTTGCTCTCGAGGTCGATGGCGGTACACAGAGTACTACTGTTACTATCGAGACAAATGCTGTTGTAAGTGAGGTTACTCCTGAAGCTGTAACAGTAACATCAGCTAACGCTAATGTTGCTACAGCTACACTCGACGGTGACACAATCACTATCACAGCTACAGGCGTTGGTTCAACAACTGTCACAGCTAAGTTCTACGATGCTACTGTTGAAATTCCTGTAACTGTTACTAAGTATGATCCATACGTTTACCTCTATGTAACAGACTCACAGGGTTGGGACAATATGTTCCTCCACTCCTGGAAGGGTTCAAACGATAACGTTACTACTCTTGGTCAGTCAAACGCTCAGATGATTTACATTGGTAGAAATGGTGACAACGCTAAAATCTTTGCTTACAAATTCTTAAAGGGAACTGAACCTGAAAAGGTTATCATGGTTAAGACAAATTCTTGGCCAAGTGACAATTTGACAAGAACTGATGACTATGCTGTTGATTTCAGCAAGGGTTATGCTGCTCTTTATATAGACTCATCAACGAACAGTAGTGGTAGAAGAAATACAGGCAACTGGACTGATGATTGTATGATCGTTCGTCCAACAGTTTCTGTTGAAGACGTTGTAGTTCCTGTTGGTTCTACTGAAACAGCTACAGCTACTGTTGAAAATGGTGGTGTTGTTTACTGGACAACCGCTGATACAACAAAGGCTACAGTTGCTGATGTTACTACAGCTACATCTACAGTAACAGGTCAAGCAGTTGGTGATACAACTATCACAGCTCGTGCATTCATCGATACAACTAAATCAAGTATCAAGACACTTCCTTCAAACTACAAGACTGACACAGATTGTTGGGACTTCATCTCTACAGCTGCTACAGCTAACGTAACAGTTGGTAGTGTTGATTACACAGTTAATGTCAACGCTCAGTACTCTGACGACGGTACAACTTACGTAGATGGTACACAGGGTGGTACTGTTCGTGCTACCAAGTCAAAAGAAGAAGGCTACGAAGAGCTTACACTTCCTGCACAGATAGCTCACGGTAAGACTATCGAGGTTGGCGCAAACGCAAAATCAGGATACAGATTCGTTGGTTGGTACAAGAACAACAACTTCACTACTAGTGTAGGTACCGCAACAGGACTTATCACAGCTGACACTACATACACTGCTCGCTTCGTTAAACAGCACAATGTTTCTGTTATCTTAGGCGATGGCATCGAGTCTATCAGATTCAACAACGTTTCTTATTCTGCAAACTTTGATAACATCCCTGTTGACGCAGGTGCAACTATCACAGTTTTAGCAACACCGGCAGAAAGCTTCAAGTTCGACAGCTGGACAGTAGAAGGCACTGAGGTTGCTGATCCTACTTTAGCTCAGATCACTATTTCAGATGTTCAGTCTAGCTTGACCCTCACAGCTAACGCTATTCCTACATACAAAGCAGACTACACAGTACTCACTAACGGTGCTAAGAGCACAACAGGTGGTACAGTTACAACTGACTTTGATTACTATGCTGTAGGCGATGAGATTAAATACACAGCTACTCCTAAGAGTGGTTATGAGTTCATCGGTTTCTATGATGTTTCTGATGTAGAATTCAAATATCCATTAGAATTCACAGAACCAAGTAGCCGTACATATACAACAACTGCTACTCAGACAGCTGATGGCGTACACCTCGTTGCAGTATTTGCTAAGTACTACCACATCAACGGTGCTATCCTCGGCGGTGCTAGCGAAGTACAGCTTGTTTACAACCCTGCAACTGATACATATCAGTGCTCTCTTGCAAGTATTCCTACAACAAGCACTGGTTTCTATATTAATTCTAACTACGTAAAAGTTACTGATATCGCTGCAGATAATGATGGTAGTAACGGTATATTGACAGTAAGCAGCGGCGACTTCACATTTGACCTTGACGATGCTGACTACTCTCCTGAAAACATTGTATTCACACTTACAAAGTCAGGTTCTACATACGCTCTTACAATTACAGCTACTCCACTGCAGAAAGCTAATGTATATTATGTAGACGGTGATACTCCTATCCTCATCAATGCTTACGCTATTGGTTCACAGGTTACTATCACAGCTAACTTCCCACAGGGCAAGTACCTCTCAGGTGCTACTTCAGACCCTGCAGTAGATCTTGATGTTAATAGCGACAATGGTAATATCACATTCACAATGCCTGATACTGATATCACTATTACTCCACAGTTCACACAGTACGCTTACGTTGAGTTTACTGATACAACAGGTCTTAATATCACAGGTCTCAAGACAGCATACAAGGCTGGCGAGGCTGTAGAAATCACTGTAGCTCCTGCTACAGCTCAGGTTTCTATTGAGAACCTCGTAGCAGATAGTGAAGACGCTACTATCACAAAGAACGACGACGGTACATACACTATCACTGCTACACTCGCAGCAGGTCAGATTGTTACAATTACTCCAACAATCGATGCTAAATTCGCTATGAAGTCAAAACAGGTATCTCTCGGTAACTACGGTACTGGTGTTACAGCATTTGGTACAGTTGCGATGTCTGTTGATGGCGAAACTATCACAGAAGGCACATATGTAGAAAAGACTGACACAGTTACTTATACAGCTTCAGCTTCTACTAACTACATCTTCGACGGTTTCTATGCTGACGAAGCTTGCACACAACTCCTCACACATGACGCTACATACGATGTAACTCCTACTAAGGACACTACAGTTTACGCACTCTTCGTTCGTAGACAGTGGCTCGCAGAAGATCAGGCTGTTACAAGCAATAATACAGAGATGACTTATGATCCTGATACTAGATCATTTACTTACGAGTCTTCTACTCTTTCAAAAACTGCTTGGTTCAGAGTAACTAACGACCTCAACGGTTGGAACGACTCTAAGAGTTATTGTCAGTTTGACAGTACTTTCTCAGTTAAATTTAACACTAATTCTTACAAAGTATCTGTTGGTTGGGGTACACAGTGCTGGGCACTTACTTGTGACAGCGATGCAGAATATCCATTCACAGTTATCTTAACTCCTGATTGGAACAAGTCTGTCGATATTTCTGTAAGAGCTGCAAAAGTAGGTAACACAGTTTACCTCTCATCTGGTCGTGTAGATATCCCTGGTTCTTACGACTCTGCAGTATTTGATGCTGTATCAGAGTTCACTCCAGAGGAAACAGATGCAAAAGCTACAAGCCACGATGCTAAGAACGAAAATGAAATTCGTGAGCACTACAAGAAGCTCAACCTCAAGGAAGCTCAGACTATTACTTTCAAAACAACATTAAGCGGTACTAATGCTGCTAACTATTATGTTGATAAGTATGTTGTTTACCATATCAACACAGAAACATATACTATCGTTACACCTAACACCTTAGGTAATAACACATACAGTGGTTCTGTATATGCAGACGGCGATTGCTACATCGTACCTATCTTCTTCCATACAGAAGAATATGCTGCAGCTAATGGTTTGATGGAAATTGATATCTACTTCGATGCTACTGCTATCAGCACCAGAGCTTGGGGTCCATTTGTTGCTTGTTACGCTTGGGGTAGTAACGGTGCAGAATACACCGGTGGTTGGTCAGGTCAGCTGATGATCCCAACTGAAGACGGTTCTTCATTCTACACAATGATCACTGTTCCAAGATCAGATGACACTGACGCTGTGTCAGTTCCACAGGGTGTTACATTCAACAACTATATGCAGTCAACTGTTCCTGGTGACAACCCAGGCGCATTTGGCGTAAGCTCAACACAGTATCAGTGTTACGACTACCGTGAGCCTATCACACTTTACGAGGCTGGCTACGATGTAATTACTTTCGTTGCTAAAGACTCGACTGATGGTTATCATGGCGAAAGATTCAACAACGATAATAACAATAATACTGATAACCCGATTACATCTGAAACTACAGATATCTTTACAAAATTCGACTTTGATTATCTCTACTCTCGTGACGGTGTAACACCTATGGACTTAAACGGTGAAGAGATCGCAAACCCTGTTGATATCAACGTTTCAAAAGCTGATTACTACATCGTCAACAAGGGTGATATCACATACGACCCTAGCGGTACAACATACCCGGGTGACACAGGCTTCGATGCTGACTGGGGTGTTGACTGGTACGTATTTGATTCAAACGGTACATATCTCACAAACATACTTTCAAATGCTCTCTACCACGATACAGATGGTGACGGTACTACACTTCTTCTTGAAAACCTCGGTCTCACAACTGAAGATGTAGCTGGAAAGACTGTTGCTATCTCTTACGAGCGTTATAACAACGCTGGTCACCAGATTTCTTACGATGGTCAGTGGTATGGTAATATGCTCGAAGACTACGTACGTGGTGATGTACTCGTTGGCTTGATTGACGATAACAACGACTTCGTGATTGATACAGAAGATCCTACCAACGAAGCTTATTACGGTGAAGGTTACCTCGTAGATGAAGAAGGCAACAAGCACGCTTCTCTCGAAATCCTTATGGATGTCGGTGAAGCTGACCTCTCAGCTACTGCTAAGGATGGCTACCGTTTCGTTGGTTGGTACACAAGAAGAACTGACGGTACATATGTACAGATCAGTAAGGCTTATGACTACAACACATACATCAATATGAATACAACATACTATGCTATGTTCAGACAGATTGGTGATGACGAAGTTGTAATTAACCACCTCACATATAACAACCCTGACGATCCATACATTCCATCACATAACGGTGTATCTGAAATGTATGTCGAAGTTTACCATGGTGATGAGTTAATTGCTAGCGGTGATCCAAGTACAGCTAGATCTACTGCAACATTCCCTGCTGAGTATGATGCTGAGTACACAATCAAGATTTACACCACACCACTTATGAACGGTACATTCTTCGCTTGGTACACTGATTCAGAAACTGCTGATGGTAACAAGACATACGAAGAAATTATGACAGAGGCTCATCACGTAGGCTCTAAGGAACAGGTAGTAACAGAGTTTACTTACACCTATGAGATTGGTGCTCAGAAGGTTATCAACATCTACTCTGACGTTACTCGTGTTTCTAACAAGGCTACTCTCTACTACAGATACCTCAACCGTAACGATGTGTGGCGTACATACACTGTAAAAGATGTTCCACTCACTGATGAAGAGTGTTTAGGCTTCCCTGGTAACGAAGGCAAAGAGTATTGCCCAGCATATCTTGATGCATATACATTTAGATTGTTATCTAACGGTCAAGAAGTTACTGTTTACGGTGATGATAGATATAACGAATATATCAGTAATGGTAATTACGAATATATGGGTTCATTCAACAAGATTCAGTACTATGCTCCATCAGATCAAGTTACACAGGTGTTTAATGGTACAGTAGCATGGAATGTAACTGATACACTTCTCTCAACAGAGAACGCTATCATTACACTTTACGCTGATCAGGGATTGCCACAGTACACCATCAACTATACTATCGATGGTGAGGTGCAAGAGCCTGTTACAGGTTACTATAACGAACTCACTGATATCGTAGCTCCTACAACAAATGCTGCAGGACAGAAGTTCTCATACTGGTATGATCATACTCGTGAAGAGATAGCTACATATTCTAACTACTACAGATATAGAATAGTAGAAGAAAAGAGCATCGAAGCTGTTTATGGCGTTGATCTTGAGGAAGATACATGGACACCATCTATCGACTCTGTAACATACACACGTGAGTATAGTGACACAGGTGACTATATCTATACTGACTTCCTCCTTGCTTACAACAACACAAAGGGCAAAGAGCTTAACAAGATTAAGGAAACAGAAAACATCCAGTACGGTTTGATCATGGCTCGTGATCCACAGGTCGCATACGATGGCAACGGAGATGTAGTATATCCTGAAAAAATCGATGCTGATATGGAAATAGTTGCACTTGCTGGTAAAAACAAAAAGGTTAATGGTATCAACTACTATTGCTACGATATTACTAGCGAAACACTTACAAACCGTAACAGATGTGACTATGTAAAGAGATTTAACAACAAATCAACTGATAGCGCTGGTACATTATATCGTCAGTATGCATTCACTTGCGTAGCATATCTCGTAAGAGATGGCGAAGTATTCCTCAGCAATCCTATGAATGTAAACTTCTACGATGTTGCTACCAGACCGGTCGAATCTAACTAATTCGGGAGGGATGTAATTATGAAGAAATTTTATACTGAGCCCGAATTTGAGCTCGTAAATATCAGATTATTATCTGATATCCTTTTTGATAGTAAACCTGAAACTGATTTGCCTGAAATTGGCGATGATGACGAAGATTTCAACGGCGACGATGATTTTGACGGCGACGACGGTTTTGAATAATATAGTTAATTATTGATTATTACCCCACGGTGCGATGCACCGTGGGGGATAACACTACCAAAAGGTGATTGTTATGAAAATTACTACCAGATTTATATCTTTGCTTTTATGCATATTGATGTTGTCTGCTGTTGCTTGCCTTTCGGTTAGCGCAAAAACCGTATATCCTGTCGGCGACTGGGTATATGAAAAAATTAACAATGATACAGAGTTTGAAATTGATGAGTACAAGGGTGCTTCGGCTATTTTATCTACTGCATATTATCACAATATGCTGCCTATTACTTCCGTTGGCTCCAACGCTTTCAACTCTAACACAACTTTAGAAAAGATCACATTTAGTAGCAACCTTACAGCTATCCAGAGTTATGCTTTTGCAAACTGTTCTTCTTTAAAAACTGTTGTTTTAAAAGAAAACCTTACTGTTATTGACGATGGAGCATTTTCAAACTGTACTTCATTATCTTCAATCAACCTTGAAGGTACAAAGCTCGAAGTTGTATCACGTGCTAGTTTTACTAACTGCGACGCTCTTACAGAAGTTGTACTTCCTGATACAGTAACAACCATTGAAAACAATGCGTTCTCTTACTGTGATGGGCTTGCTAAGATTTTAATTCCTGAGTCAGTGACATCTATTGACAAAAACGCTTTCTATAACTCTGCAAATGTTGTTATCTATTGTTATGAAAATTCTGAGGCTCATATCTATGCTCAGGATAATGGTATCGAATTTGTTTTGATTACCCCTAAGGAGCTATATATCTTAGGCGACGTTGACAACAGCGGAAAGGTCACTATTTTAGATGCTACTTCTATACAGCTATATTTAATTGAAGTATTAGAAGGCGACGAGAGAATGCTTATCCGTGGTGATATCAACACAGATGGCGTTTTATCTATTATGGATGCTACTGCTATCCAGCGTTATTTAGTCGAAATTGATGACGGTAATGACATAGGAAAAACTTTTGAATATTAAATTTATTTTGTTATGAGTTTTTTGGGCTCCCTTTTTAGGGAGCTCTTTTTTTATTTTTTTGATATACTTAAATAATAGTATATGAATGAAAGTGACAGAGTTTACACTGAATGCCAGAGTCGTAAAGTACAACTGAAATATTACAAACTCCTTGCAAATATCTCATAAATACTATATAATAATCTCCAGTAGGTGATATTTATGAAAATAAAAGAAGGCTTTGTTTTGAAGGCTGTGGCAGGCAGTCATTTAGTGGTTCCACTTGGCTCACACGTAGTTGATTTTGCCTCTATCATCAAACTCAGCGATACCGGTGCTTTCCTTTGGGCTCAGCTTAATGACGATAAGACCAAAGAGGATTTGGTTACTGCTTTGACAGCCGAGTACGATGTAGATACTGATACTGCATCAAAAGACATTGATAAATTTATACAAAAGCTGAAAGAAGCTGATCTTATTGAGTAATTTTATCGAAAACGATGATTTCATCGAGATTTTGCTGGAAACCATATCTAGCGGAAGAGACTTTTCTTTTACACCTACAGGGTCGAGTATGTTACCTATGCTTGATGGCACTACTGACACTGTTGTTCTATCTAAAAAGCCTGATGTTTTGAAAAAGTACGATGTCGTACTTTATAAGCGTAAACCAGATGATTCATTGGTACTTCATCGTATAGTAAAGGTGATGGGGGACTCGCTCTACTGTATGTGTGGTGATCATCAGTATTGTTTTGATAACAACGTTTCTTATGATGATATTTATGCTGTTGTTACATCGTTTACACATCGTGGCAAGAGGTACTATAATACATCGTTTGCTTATGTTGTTTATACTCGCTTAATTCTATTTAAGAAAAACACAAGGATTTTTATCTCCAAGATTTATCACAAGTTATTTAAATAATATTTTCCACAGGAGTGGTATTTATGGGACAATATAGAATCTCAGAACTCAATCTTGAGATTTTGAGCAACTCAAAAACTTTACTCACAAATCTCAAGCCTTTTGAGACATCATTTGACTACAAGCCTAATTTGACTTTATCTATTACTGATGACATATTGCTTCAATATATGGAAGAGTACGAAGGCTATACTGCTGATGTTATCGAATGTGTATATCTTTCTACCGAATTTTCTCGTGCACTTTTTGATTTCAACGGTTTTTCTATGGAATCTACAGCGGTGGAATACGAAGGATCTGCAGTACTGTTTTCAGCACCGTTTGAAGACTATCAAGTATATGAAAAAATCTCTACAGATAAAGTTTTTTCTGTTGATTATCCTGCTATCAGACTTATCAGCTCTGTGTTTTATGCTTATGGTACGCCGTTTGGTCTTAACGGAGACAAAGTAGTTGATAAAAAGTTTCCGCTTAAAAGCATTGTTTTTGTTGACAGCGAGCGTTTTGATTCATTGAAAGTTCTTGATACTAAAGATATGGTTTCCATGTTCATCCGTGCTGTTACAAAGAGCATCAAGAGCGACCGTACAAAGCACACTTTATTTATGCTCGAAAAGCTAATGCACAAGGTTAAGTTCTACGGTGTATCAGATTTGTCTGATCTTGATTTTATTTTAGAACGAGTGACTGAAGACTGAGTTTTACATAAAAAAGCCGACGGTAAAAACACCGTCGGCTTAATTTTTTATTATTTAGGTTAGTTATTATAGCTTTCGTTTATTCTATAGCACAGAGTCATCAGACTGTCACTCATATGCACATTTTCAACAATAACGTCTTTGTAGTCATTTTTGATATCATAGTGGCTGAAATTCCAGAAATTCTTTATACCAAGTGAATACAGCTTGTCAATAAGCGGTTTGACAGAGTTTCTTGGCAAGCAAAGGAAAGCAGCGTCTATCTTATTTTCGTGGCAGTAACGCTCAATTTCATCATCTGACATAATGGTGATGCCTCGAAGCATAGTACCGACGATTTCTTCACTTTTATCAAAAACAGCAGTCAACTCAAAACCTTGCCTTGAAAAATTCATATGTGTTGCTACAGCCTTACCCAGGTTACCTGCACCAAGCAAAATAGCGTTGAATTTTTTATCAAGACCGAGAATTTTGCCGATTTCTTCTTTAAGCTGAGATACTGGATATCCGTAGCCCTGCTGACCAAAACCGCCAAAACAGTTTAAGTCCTGTCTGATTTGAGATGCAGTAGAACGCATGATGCTCGCAAGCTGGTTAGAAGAAATTCTCTCCACACCCTGACTTTCAAGCTCCGATAAAAATCTATGATATCTCGGAAGTCTGCGGATAACAGGCATCGAAATTTGTTTAGCCATAATAACTCCTCCGTTACTAGTATTATGTTTTTACAGTAGCTCCTTGAGCCTTTCGTTTACAGCTTTCAGGAAATCTTCTGTATTAACCTTGGTCTTATTCTCAAGTGTAGAGAGCAGATAAAGATCACCTGTCATAACACCACTTTCGATAGTGTCGATAGTAGCCTGTTCAAGCTTGTCAGCAAACTCACAAAGCTGTGGTGTATCATCAAGCTCGCCACGTTTTCTAAGAGCACCTGTCCACGCAAAGAGTGTAGCAACAGAGTTTGTTGATGTTTCTTCACCCTTTAAATGTTTGTAATAGTGACGCTGTACAGTACCGTGAGCGGCTTCATATTCGTATATGCCCTCAGGAGAAACGAGTACGCTGGTCATCATTGCAAGTGAACCGAAGGCAGTAGCTATCATATCACTCATAACATCACCGTCATAGTTTTTGCAAGCCCAGATGTAACCACCGTCAGAGCGGATAACTCTCGCTACTGCATCATCAATGAGTGTGTAGAAGTATTCTATTCCGGCTTTATCAAACTTCTCTTTGTATTCATTCTCAAAGATTTCAGCGAAGATATCCTTGAAAGTGTGGTCATACTTCTTACTGATAGTGTCTTTAGTAGCAAACCACAGGTCAAGCTTTTGGTCAAGTGCATAGTTGAAACAAGCTCTTGCAAAAGAAGAGATAGATGAATCAAGGTTATGCATACCCTGAATAATACCGTCGCTCTTATCAAAATCAAAGATAAGCTCACGTGACTGTGTACCGTCAGCGTTTGTTACGCAGAGTTCTGCCTTAGAGCCTTTTTCTACGATCATCTCAGTGTTTTTATATACATCACCGTAAGCATGTCTTGCAATGCAGATTGGTTTAGTCCATGTTGGAATATATGGTGTGATTCCCTTTACAAGAATAGGGGAGCGGAAAACTGTGCCATCGAGCAATGCTCTGATAGTACCGTTTGGCGATTTCCACATTTCTTTGAGGTTATATTCTGTCATACGTGCAGCGTTTGGTGTGATAGTAGCACATTTTACAGCAACACCATATTTTTTAGTAGCTTCAGCTGAGTCAATAGTAACCTGATCGTTTGTCTCGTTTCTATATTCAAGTCCCAGGTCATAGTATTCAGTCTTTAAGTCAATATATGGAAGTAGGAGGATGTCCTTGATCATCTTCCATATGATTCTTGTCATTTCATCGCCGTCCATTTCGACAAGCGGAGTTTTCATTATAATTTTATCCATTGGTATCAACCTTTCTATATTCTTTAAAAGAATTAACTGTTTATTTTAGTATAGTTGAGAAGACCACCGCAAATTGCGATATCTTTCTGGCGCTGGGTGAGTTCACACTTAGCTGTGATAGTCTCACCAGTTGTCTTGTTTACTATAGTAACAGTATCGCCATTTAAGATTTCTTCCTTAACATTTGGCAGCTCGAGCTCATCAAAAAGACTGATTTTATCATAGTCGCTTTCGCTCAAGAATTCGAGTGGCAGGATACCTGCGTTGATGAGGTTAGCTCTGTGTATTCTGGCAAAGCTCTTAACCAAAACAGCTTTCACGCCCAAATAAAGTGGTGCAAGAGCAGCGTGCTCACGGGAGGAACCCTGACCGTAGTTAGCGCCACCAACTATTATTGAACTGCCCAGTGTCTTAGCACGGTTAGGAAACTCTGTATCGCATACTGTGAAACAGTGCTGAGAGATAGCAGGAATGTTTGAACGAAGTGGTAAGATCTTCGCTCCGGCAGGCATAATATGGTCAGTTGTGATGTTATCTTCAACCTTGAGTGAACAAGTAGCTGATATTTTATCTTCCATAGGTGAGCTTGCAGGGAACTCCTTGATGTTTGGACCTCTGAGTACCTTGATAGAATCCATATCTTTTTCATCAGCTGGTTCAATAATCATATTGTCATTGATGAGGAATTTTTCAGGCATTTCTACCTTGTATCCAACACCTAGTGTAGTTGGGTCTGTGAATACACCACTCAAAGCTGATGCAGCAGCTGTTTCAGGTGATACAAGGAAAATCTGACCGTCTTTAGTACCTGAACGACCCAGGAAGTTACGGTTGAATGTTCTCAGTGAGATACCGGCACTGTTAGGTGACTGGCCCATACCGATACATGGACCGCATGCAGACTCGAGTATTCTCGCACCCGCAGCAATCATATCAGCAAGAGCACCGTTTTCAGAAAGCATTGTAAGTACCTGCTTGCTACCCGGAGCGATAGAAAGTGATACATCAGGGTGCACAGTCTTACCTTTTAAAATGTGAGCAACAGTCATCAAGTCAGCATAGCTTGAGTTAGTACAAGAGCCGATACAAACCTGATCGATTTTCTGACCTTGAAGCTCAGCGATTGGTTTGATGTTATCAGGAGAGTGAGGACAAGCAGCAAGTGGCTCGAGCTCACTAAGGTTGATTACGATATGTTCATCATACACAGCGTCATCATCAGCTTTGAGCTCAACATAATCTTCTTCACGACCCTGAGCTTTCAGAAACTCTCTTGTGGTTTCATCTGACGGGAAGATAGAAGTAGTTGCGCCGAGCTCAGCACCCATATTAGTGATAGTAGCACGCTGAGGTACAGAAAGCGTTTTGACACCTTCACCGGCGTATTCAATAATTTTTCCTACGCCGCCTTTGACGCTCATAATTTCCAAAACTTTAAGAATGATATCTTTAGCAGAAACCCATGGTTTGAGCTCACCCAAAAGTTCAACCTTGACGATATTAGGCATTGTTATGTAGTACGCACCGCCACCCATAGCAACAGCAACATCAAGACCACCGGCACCGATAGAGAGCATTCCGATACCACCACCTGTAGGAGTGTGGCTGTCTGAGCCGATGAGTGTTTTGCCCGGTTTAGAAAATCTTTCAAGATGAACCTGATGACAGATACCATTACCTGGGCGAGAGAAGTATATACCGTGTTTTTTGCACACAGTCTGGATGAATCTGTGGTCATCAGCATTCTCAAAACCAGTCTGTAGTGTGTTGTGGTCAATATATGCAACACTTCTTTCAGTCTTAACTCTAGGCACTCCCATAGCTTCAAATTCGAGGTATGCCATAGTACCTGTAGCATCCTGTGTAAGTGTCTGGTCAATTTTCAGACCAATGTCAGTACCTTTTATCATTTCACCACTGACGATATGTTCTTTTATGATTTTTTCAGCGATAGAATATCCCATATTTTTACCTCCATTTGCCTATTATAGGATTTTGAAAAAACATATATAACATTATACCAAAAATCCTTTATAAAGTAAAGCAAATAATGTATCACCACATACATACTTTTTCAGTAAAAATTTACATAGTAATTATGCAAAAAAAGTGGTATAATTTCTAATTAGCAAAAAGCGAAAAACAGGTGATGAAATGGATAAAAGAGAAGACGTTAGAAATATTGCGATTATTGCACATGTAGATCACGGAAAAACAACTTTAGTTGACCAGCTTTTGAGACAAAGCGGTATATTTCGAGCTAACGAGTCAGTAGCCGAGCGTGTTATGGACTCCAATGATCTGGAACGTGAGCGTGGTATCACAATACTATCCAAGAACACAGCAGTTATGTACAACGACACAAAGATAAATATTGTTGACACACCCGGTCACGCTGACTTCGGTGGCGAGGTTGAACGAATCCTCACTATGGTAGACGGTGTGTTGCTTTTGGTCGATGCTTTTGAAGGCTGTATGCCACAGACTCGTTTTGTATTGAAAAAAGCTTTGGGACTTCATAAAAAGCCACTCGTTGTGGTCAACAAAATCGACCGTCCGGGTGCACGTCCCGAAGAAGTTGTTGATGAAGTACTCGATCTTTTCATTGAGTTAGGTGCTGATGATGACCAGCTCGAGTTTCCTGTTGTATATGCTTCAGGCAGAGATGGTGTAGCATCTCTTGACCCATACGAAATGGGTACAGATATGCAACCTCTTTTTGAAAAAATCGTTACTGAAATTCCTGCTCCACAGGGCGAGCTCAGCGGTGACTTACAGCTTCTTATATCTAATATTGACTATGATGACTACGTTGGTCGTATCGGTGTTGGTAGGGTTGAGCGAGGCTCTGTCAAAGTCAACCAGCAGGCAGTGCTTTGCAAACGTGACGGACAAACTGTCAAAGTCAAAATCTCAAAGCTATATCAGTTTGAGGGCTTGAAGCGTGTTGAAACAGAAAGCGCAAAGATGGGCGATTTAGTCTGTGTCAGCGGTATTGCAGACCTTAATATTGGTGAAACTATCTGTAGTGTTGACGAGGTAGACCCGCTACCTTTTGTAAAAATCGACGAGCCTACAGTTTCTATGAACTTTATCGTAAATAACAGTCCTTTTGCAGGCAGAGAGGGCAAGTATGTCACTTCTCGTAACTTGCGTGACAGACTCTTTAAAGAAGTCGAAACTAATGTAGCTATGCGAGTTGAAGAAACCGACTCAGCTGATACATTCAAAGTGTCAGGCAGAGGAGAGCTTCATCTGTCTATTCTTATCGAAACAATGCGTAGAGAAGGTTACGAATTCCAGATTTCTCGTCCACAGGTTATCACAAAACACATCGACGGTGTGCTCTGCGAGCCTATCGAGTATCTTATGATTGAAGTACCGGATTCTTACGTCGGCGCAGTTATGGAAAAGCTTGGATCACGCAAAGCAGAGCTTATCAATATGGGCACACGTGAGAGTGGTATAACTCATATCGAATTCAGAATTCCTTCTCGTGGACTGATGGGTTATCGTCCAGAGTTCCTGACCGATACCAACGGTAACGGTATTATGAACCACGTGTTTGATTCTTACGAACCATTCAAAGGTGAGATTGTCACTCGTCACCAAGGCTCACTCATTGCTTTTGAAACAGGCGAGACCGTAACATACGGGCTTTATGCAGCACAGGAGCGAGGACGACTTTTTGTTGGTCCTGGTGTACCTGTGTATGAAGGCATGATCGTTGGTGCTTGTCCAAAAGCCGAGGATATCACCGTCAACGTGTGTAAGAAAAAACACATCACTAACACTCGTGCATCAGGCTCGGACGATGCATTAAAGCTCACACCACCGTCAGTGCTTTCACTCGAGCAGTGTATCGAGTTTATTGCTGATGATGAGCTTGTTGAAGTCACTCCGGAGAATATCCGCATGCGTAAAGAAATTTTGTCAAAAGAACTTCGTATGAAAAAACAGTTCAAAAAGAACTGATATTTCTATATAGGAATTAAAAATACATGAATTTTGTTATCTTAGACCTTGAGTGGAACGGTGCATACAGCAAAAAAGCAAAGAAGTTTGTCAACGAAATTATTGAATTCGGCGCTGTTAAAACCGATGAAAAACTGAATATTATCGATACTTTTTCAATGCTCGTTACCCCACAGATAGGAAAGAAACTCAATTCAAGGGTGGCAGCACTTACTCATATCACAACAGAAGAGCTTATCGATTCCAACAACACGTTCACACACGTGTTAAGCAGATTCAAAAAGTTTTTGGGAGATAGCGTGCTTCTTACATGGGGTACATCGGACATCCTTACACTTATTGAAAATTGTAAGTATTATTTGGGCGAAGAGAAGCTTTCATTTTTAACAACTTATTGCAACTTGCAGTCATATTGCGAACATCAGCTTGATCATCACGACAAGTCAAAGCAGATGGGTCTTTCCACTTGTGCACAAGCTCTTTCAATATCTTCTGATGGGCTGGAGCTTCACCGTGGATATGACGACGCTCTTTTTAGTCTCAAGTGTTTTCAAAAGCTTTATGACAGAGAAAAAATCAGAGAGTTCATTGAAGTTGCCAACGACGAGTTTTATCGAAAGATAACTTTCAAAAATACAGTTATTTACGATATCAAAAATCCTCTTATAGATAAAAAAGAGTTCTACATCTGTTGCGACAAATGTGGAAAAAAAGCTCGCCGAAAAACAAAGTGGATTTCAAAGAACCGCTCATTCAGAGCACAGTTTCGATGTAACAAATGCAAGCGCGATTTCGAAGGCAGACTCACCTTCAGACTCAAGTATGACGGAGTCACAGTCGATAGGCGAGTGGTAGAAAAAGTGAAACCTGAAAATGAAGAAAAACGCAAAAATTTTCTCGAAAAATTCATCACGAATAATTCAGTAGAAGAAAAATAAATCATATATCAAAGTGTGTACAGGTTAAGTCCTGTACGCACTTTTTCTTTTTATTTTGACACAAAACTAACGTAGATAAATTTTTTTTGACTTCTTTTGATTTTTTGCGACAAGCACAGTTTTTATATCATTTTTTCTTTATTTGTAGAATACTTGTACTCTATGTCGCAAAAGTATTAACTATATGTAAATATCGAACAAATATTCGAAAAACTATTGAAAAGGTCGGAAAAATCTGCTAAAATGAAATTGAAGTCAAGCCCCAACTTCATCGAATAAGCCCCGATTTATTACTCACAAATGCTGGAAAGGACGAAGAATTATGGATTATATAAAATGGTCACAAGAATACATCGACGAGGCTCAAAAGCTTCTCATTGCTATTGAACACAAAAAACAGAAACTACACTCAGCAACACTTGATGAGCGTCACACGTTGAATGCTGATATTATCAAGCTACGCAATATTTATTACGAATGTATGCTCACAGCAAAACACCTGTGCGAGCGTGCCGGGGTGACTCAAAATGCGGCATAATCTCCTTGCTCTTACTGACAAAAATGTTGATTTTATCGCATTCAACTCCTTTTCGTCCTATGGCTCGAACAAAAGGGACATCGATAAGATGAAGCGTGTTTTGTCTACAGCAATCCGCTGCGAGCTTACTCCACGTCAGCGTGAGTGTGTTGTGATGTATTATTACGATAACAAAAAGATGCCGGATATTGCATTTGAGCTGTCTTTATCTGTGTCTACTGTTTCACGCCATATAAAAGCTGGTGTCAGAAAGCTCAAAAATATTGCAAATTACTACTAAAAAAGACCTTCTCATTTGAGAAGGTCTTTTATATTAAATGCTTATATTACAAAGTCTTCAGCATTATATGTTGGTAACATATTTTGTCTTTTTGGGACACGCATGATAGGGTTATATGAAAACTTTCTGCATTTACCGTTTTTGAGCACCTTGTTTATGGTACAAAACTGGCTATTGTTGCGTATATCAGAGTGAACACAGTATTCACAGCTAACAGGTATGTTATTACCAAAAAGATTTACCTTACGCATAATTCCTCCAAAAATCATATAGACTGACTATAGTATATCATGATTACTTTTCACTTGCAAGTGTAAGATAAGTATAGTATAATACTTGTGCTTTTGAGGTGATTTTATGAACATAAATTCAAAGACAATGAAACTTAATAAAAAAGACGGAGTGCATTTCTTAACATACAACAAATTATCTGAAATTGATTTTATCAATCATGCGTTTTCAACACGTCTGGGTGGTGTATCAAAAGGTATATTCGAGAGTATGAATATGAGCTTTGAGCACGATAGTTTTGATGATGTAACCGAAAACTACAAGCGTTTTTGCAATGCAGCGGGCTTTTCATTTGATACCCTTGTTGCGTCATCTCAGGATCACCATACTTATGTGCGTGTATGCACAAAATCTGAGTGCGGAATCGGCATCACAAAGAAAAAGGACATAGAAAGCGTCGACGCTCTTGTTACAAACGAAAAGGGCGTAACGCTTGTTACTTACTACGCTGATTGCACACCATTATTTTTTGTTGATACAAAGAAAAAAGCTATCGGTTTAGCTCATGCTGGCTGGCGTGGCACAGTGGGCAAGATAGGCGCACAAGTAATTAGCACAATGCGTGAAAATTACGGTACTAACCCTTCTGACTTAGTTTGTGCTATCGGACCTGCCATTTCGCTGTGTTGCTACGAAGTTGACAAAGCGTGCGCAGATAACTTCTATGCTTTAGATTTAGATGATTCGAAGTTCGTTTTTCCTAAAGACGACGGAAAATATATGATAGATCTTTTAGAAACAAACCGCCAGATATTATTGTCGTGCGGTGTAAAAGAAGAGAACATCACCGTATCAGATTTATGTACAAAATGTAACAGCGATCTTTTATGGAGTCATCGTGCAACAAACGGAAAAAGAGGCACTATGTCTGCATTTTTGACACTTAAATAAACAAAAAGCACTGCGTTTTTGCAGTGCTTTTCTTTATTTTAACATACTTATTCCTTCGTCCAGCTGCTCTTTGCTGAGAGCACCGACTGCATAGGTGACAAGATCCCCGTTTTTATCTATAAAGATAGTCATCGGTAGAGATGATGCACCGTAAACAGTTGCGGCTTCACCCGTTGTATCATAAAAAACAGGGAACGTGTACCCCTCGCTTTTTATAAAGCTTTTAGCATCGTCGATGTTATCTCCTGCAGTCATATTGACCATAAGAAACTGTACATCTTTGTTTTCTTTGAACGCTTGTTCAAAATGAGGCATTTCACTTTTGCACGGAGGACACCAGCTTGCCCACATATTAAGCACTATTGGCTTACCAAAAAAGCTTGACAGCTTAACTTCATTGTTATCTTCATCAAGAACAGTAAAATCAGGAGCTGAGAAGTCCTGTGTTTCATTTTCTTGCGACGTTTGAGCTTGTGTGCTTGTTTGAGCCATATTATCAGGAGTGTATTCTTTGCTCAGCGAATTGTACAGTACATATACCATCACAAAAACCACAACCACAATACAAATGCTCAGTATCAGTTTCAGATGTTTTTTCATTTTGCACCACCTTATGCTAAGAATGCAATAAATTTATTTAGCAATCCGCTCATCATCAGCACACCTATAATTATCAGCACACTGCCACAAATTATGTTGATTACTCTGTAGTTTTTCTTGATAAAATCAAATGTTGATTTTAACTTTTCGATTAGCACAGCACTGACTACAAATGGAACGCCCAGTCCCAACGAGTATAGCAGTAGCATTATAACGCCTGTGAGCACTTGTCCTTGCTGTGAAGCAAGCATCAGCGCCGAGCCTAAAAAAGCCCCAACGCACGGTGTCCAACCAACAGAAAAAACCACACCGAATATGAATGCTGAGAAAAACCCCATATCTTTATTGCTCACAGAAGTTTTCATGCCTTTAAAAATATTAAGTTTAAAAACGCCTAAGAAATTGAGTCCGAAGAACACCACAACCATACCGGTGACGATATTGACAGCCACCTGATATTTTGACAAAAAACCTCCCACAGTAGAAGCTAGAGCTCCCATTAAAACGAATAGAGTTGTAAATCCCAAGACAAACCCCAGTGCGTTTTTCATCGTTTTTATTGTACTGCTGTTATTGCCACTAGCAAAGTACGATATATACACAGGAAGCATCGGCAGCAAACATGGTGAAATAAAGGTGATGATACCTTCCAGAAAAGCTATAAAATATTGCACAAAAATCTCCTTTTTATATTAAAGTTTAATTTTTTTATTCATTACAAACCAAACATCGTCCAAAGTGAACACTTTACCGTTTAAATACTCAAGTTCATCAGCGCCAGTTTTAAAATCAAATATTAACTTATAAGAGCATAGTAGCTGACTGCTTTGATGAAATCTACGGTTGAGAGCTTTATCACCGTATTTTTCGTCCCCTAGTAGCGGATGACCAATATATGCCATATGCGCTCTTATCTGGTGAGTCCTGCCCGTGAGCAGTTCAACCTCGCACAGCGAAAGATCGCGCTCTTTGTCGTAGCTTATCACGTTGTATTTAGTGATGATTTCTTTGCTGTTTTTTGTTTCGTTTTTACTCACTTTAACAGTGTTGGATTTTTCATTTTTAGTCAGATAATCTTTGAGTGTATCTTTTTGTTTTTTTAGCTTACCTTTTACAACACATAGATAAAATTTCCTGATTTCTCTGGTTCTGACCTTTTCATTTAAAACACGTAGCGCCATAGCGTTTTTAGCGCCGATGATGATACCGCCCGTATTGCGGTCGATTCTATTAACCAGTGCAGGAGAAAAAGCTTTGTCAGCTTCAGGGTCGTATTCTTTCTTTTCAAAAAGATATCTCTGCACTCTGTTTACAATGCAGTCTGTATCATAGTTTTTATCCTGATGCACTATAACACCCGGCTTTTTATCTATGAGCAAAAGGTTGTTATCTTCATATACTAAGAGAAGCTTTTTCGAGGCTTTCATAAACTCATATTCTTTTTTAGTTTCTTCAAAGAACTCATCTTTGATGTATAGCGTCAGCACGTCGCCTTCGTTTACAAAAACCTCAGGAGTGGTTTTCTTTCCATTTAGTTTTATGTACTTTGTTCTCAAGTATTTGTGCATCAGCGATTTTGGCATAGTCTTAAATCTCTTTAGCAGAAATTTATCCAAACGCTGACCCGAATCATTTTTATTGATAGTAATTGTGCGCATATAATCACCGCTTAGATTATAACACATATTTCAAAATTTACAACAAACTTTGTGTAACACTAATTGTTTTTGCGAGTAGTATAATAGCGGGTGATGATTATGAGATGCTGTCGTGAAAAAATCAGTTGCGCTGTAGCATTTGGTGCAGGCATGATTCTGTCAGTCATACTACCCTCAAAGTGTGTGCTGTTTGTAGCGGCTGTCACAATCATCGTAGTATGCTATAGTTGTAGGAGGTAGCTATGAAAGTTGTACTTATCGAAAAACCACGCTTTTTATCATTTATACTTAGAAAAATCTACGGTATAAAAAAACTCCCAAACGTTCAGTAAAGAAAAAGCGACCGTTTTATTGACGGTCGTTTTTTTATGTAACCGCTTTGTTTTACCAAAGCGGCTTTTTTTATACATATAGTACTAGTCTTTGTCCCGGATATATTGTGTTTGGATCTTCCAATGCATTTATAGCTACTAAGGTTTTTATATCTATACCGTATCTGTTAGCGATGCTGTATAGTGTATCGCCGGGTCTGACGAAATAGTACATTGGTGGGGTAACGTCTTTTACCGGAATACGAAGAACCTGACCGGGATAAATAGTATAAGGGTAAACGATACCGTTGTATCTCGCTATATCAATAGGAGTTGTACCGTAAAGCTGTGCAATAGCAAACAGTGTGTTGCCTGGTCTGACAGTGTAGGTTATAGGTTCCATGAAAATCCTCCTTTCCACATACTACATACTATGCAGAAAAGAAGTTTTTGAAATGAATATTTTTCCTGTTTTTGCTAACCCTATTTTTGGGAGGAATATTTATGAATTCAAAGATAAAGAAAATACTTGCACGTGAGATAATAGATTCGCGTGGTAACCCAACAGTAGAAGCACAGGTGGTTTTGGAGTGTGGAGTAACCGCTTTAGCGTCTGTCCCGTCAGGAGCATCTACAGGTGAGTTTGAAGCAGTAGAGCTCAGAGATAACGAGAACCGATATATGGGAAAAGGCGTCACAAAAGCTGTAAAAAACATCGAAGATATTATTTCACCGGCACTTGCTGGAACTTCAGTTTTGTTTCAGATGAGCATCGATAAAAAGATGATAGAACTCGATGCAACAAAGAACAAGTCGAATTTAGGAGCGAACGCTACACTAGCTGTATCTTTAGCCTGTGCAAAAACAGCCGCAAAGCTTCTTAATCTTCCGCTTTATCGTTATATAGGCGGAGTGAGTGCCCACACTCTGCCGGTACCGATGATGAATATTTTAAACGGTGGTGCACACGCAAGCAACAATATAGACATTCAGGAATTTATGATTATGCCTGTGTCAGCAAAGAGCTTTTCTGAGGGTCTGCGATATTGTTGCGAGATATACCACACACTAGGAAGTATTTTAAAAAGCGAAGGCAAATCATCAGGCGTTGGTGACGAGGGTGGTTTTGCACCCGATTTAGACAGCGACGAGCAAGCTATAGAGTATATCATAAAAGCTATTGAACAAGCAGGCTATTCTACTGATGATATTAAGCTTTCACTTGATGTAGCAGCCTCCGAGTGGTACGAGGACGGATTTTATCGGATGCCAAAAAGAAATGTCAGGATGAACACAGACGATATGATTTCGTATATCGAGAATTTGTGTGTAAACTATCCGATTATCTCAGTTGAAGATGCGTTGTCAGAACATGATTTCAAAGGCTTTTCAAAGCTCACCGAAAGACTCGGTTCACGTATTCAGCTTGTGGGCGACGACCTCTTTGTTACTAATACCGAACGCCTGCGTAAAGGAATTGAGCTTTGTGCTGCAAATTCGATTTTAGTAAAAGTCAATCAGATTGGTACATTGACCGAAGCGATTGATGCAGTGCAGTGCGCACATAGAGCAGGCTACACAGCTGTGATCTCACACCGTAGCGGTGAAACAGAAGATACAACTATCGCTGATCTTGCAGTAGCGCTCAACGCTGGCCAGATAAAAACAGGAGCTCCGTGTAGAACGGATCGTGTTGCAAAGTACAACCGCTTGCTTCGCATTGAAGAAGAGCTGAATATTGTCTCTGACTATGGTTTATAAATAAAATGTAAAATTAACCGCTATTACAGCGGTTAATTTCTTTTTTAGAATTAAATATTTGTGTAGGAATGATACAATTAAACTGTATATTAATGTGCAAATTGGAGGTCACGATAGTGAGACTAAAAAGACTTTTAGCAGGGGTGCTTATTATGCTACTTATACCTTCTGTCGCTATGACCGGTGTTTATGCTACTTCTGAAGTTGATTCTGAAGAGGGGATAGTTTCTGAAGAAGCAATAGTAGAAGAAACAGCGAAAGCCGAAAAGAAAAAGCCTACCGAAAAACCAACTCAGCCACCTATTACAGCACAGTCTGTAGGTATAAGAGAATATGTCAAGCATCTTGAAAAAACTGTTTATACAGAAGAGATGGGCGCTATCTATTCTAAAGAACAGACCACATTCAAAGTTTGGTCACCTCTTGCTGATGATGTAAAGGTTTGTATTTATACAAAAGGCACTGATGGTGAAGAGGGCGCACAGATGCTTTCAAAAACCACAATGAAGTTTTACAAGAAGTACGGTGCTTGGGCAGTCACCTTAAAAGGTGATTATAAAAACAAGTACTATACATATATCGTCACCATAAACGGTATGACCAACGAGGTTGTTGATCCATACGCAAAAGCTGTCGGAGCTAACGGTAACCGTGGTATGGTCGTTGATCTTGACTCTACTGACCCAAAAGGCTGGAGCAAAGACCAGTTCAACCGAGTTGAGAACGCAACCGATGCTATCATCTGGGAAGTTAATGTCAGAGATTTCTCTGCGTCAGAAAACAGCGGTGTTACAGAGAAAAATCGAGGCAAATTCTTGGCATTCACGGAAGAAGGCACAGTAGTCGATTCTGTAGAGGGTAGCTTACCTACTTGTATTGATTACTTAAAAGAGCTTGGTGTAAATTATGTCCAGATAAATCCTTTCTACGATTTCCATTCTATCGACGAGACAGACAAAGTTAATCCGCAGTACAACTGGGGATATGACCCTAAGAACTACAACGTACCCGAGGGCTCATATTCTTCTGATCCATACGACGGAAACGTTCGTATTAAAGAGTGCAAACAGATGATTCAAGCTCTCCATAATGCCGGTATCGGCGTTATTATGGACGTTGTTTATAACCATACTTATTTTTCACAAGAATCATGGTTCAACCTCATTGTACCTGATTATTATTACAGAATTAGCGATGAAGGTGTCTGGTCTAACGGTTCCGGCTGTGGCAACGATACAGCATCAGAACGCATTATGTTCAGAGAATTTATGAAGAACTCTGTTGTGTACTGGGCACAAGAATATCACATAGATGGGTTCAGATTTGACCTTATGGGACTACACGATGTAGAGACTATGAACTACATCAGAAAGAGTCTTGATAAGCTGAAAAACGGTAAAAAAATCATTATGTATGGCGAAGCATGGGAGCTCGATACTTACTGTGACAGCACTGTAAAACTAGCTACTCAGAGCAATATGTCTTCTTTGTATCACCGTATAGGCGCATTTAATGATACTTATCGTGACGGTCTCAAGGGCAACGTGTTCGATGCAAAGGATACAGGTTTCATCCAGTCCGGTTCAAACAGATCAAAAGTAAAAGCAGGTATCGAAGGTATGGCTACCGCAGGAAACTGGGCACGATCCCCGCTTCAGTGTGTGAACTACGCTTCATGCCACGATAACCTTTCTCTATATGACAAGCTGGTTGCTTCCGTTTATCCTGATGAGGGCAGTTTCAGAAAGCGTAGGGAAGATCTTGTTTCCATGAACAAGCTTTCTGCAGCTATTACGCTTACTTCACAGGGTATTCCATTTATGATGGCTGGTGAAGAAATGGCTCGTTCTAAAGACGGTGATGAGAATTCATACAAATCACCTGTCGAAGTCAACCAGATTGACTGGAATGATCTGAACAAATACGCTGATCTTAATGAGTATTACAAAGGTCTTATTGACATAAGACAAACCGTTGATTTACTCAGTGACCCTACAGGCGACATAGCAAAGTCTATCTCATATATCGAAGATTTAGACGAAGGTGTTATTGCATACACAATAAAGGGAAAAGGTAACACAAAAGCATTCGCAGCTGTGTTTAATGGTTCAGAAAACAAAACCACAGTCACCTTACCGTCAGGACTTGCCGAGTGCTTCATTGTTGTTGCTGATGAAAACAACGCAGGTATTAAAAACCTTGGTGAGATTGTTGACAACAAGGTCACTGTTTTACCACACTCAAGTGTAATTTTGGTTGATAAAGAAAGCTTTATCAAATACGACAATATTGAAACATATAAAACTGTTGTTGTTAAATATGTAGACAGCAAAGCTGATTCTGTTATATATGAACAGATATTAAAGGGTGAGGTTGATGAAGAGTACATTGTTGAGTATCCAAGTCACCTTATGTACCAGTATAACATAACAGGGGTTACTGGTCACAAAGAAGGTGAGTTTACCGAAAAACCTCAGGAAGTTATCGTTCATTGCAGACCTTATTCTGGCGACTACTCCACTGTAACTATTCATTTTGTCAATGAGTTTGATGAGAATATTGCTAACTCTATTGTTATGTCAAATCGCGTCGGACAAAAATATACAACCGCGAGTATTGCCGGTGTTTACGGATACAGACTTGATCTCGAAAACTTACCGACAAATGGTGCAGGTGAGTACCAAAGAGAGGATATTACCGTAACATATAAGTACAACTCCATTGAAGTGTCAGGAGAAGATGGAGAAGTCGATCCCAATATGCTCGATTCTACTGCTTGTATAGCAAATGTGATTTATATGAGTGACACCGGCGAAATTCTTGACAAAAAGAGCTACGCTGGTGACAAGGGAGATGATGTCGTTGTTGAGTATATTGACATCCCTGGGTATTTGTATGTGTCTGATACATCACAAGGAGCAGTGTTTGACAATGTCGAGACTAATATTGTCGTCAACTACACAGAACAGTCAAACACAAAAATTATAGTCGAGATAATTGCAGGAGGAGTGCTGCTTGTACTGCTTGTTCTGGGTGTTATCTTGCTGATTAAAAAACGTAAAAAAGGTGAAGGTGTTTATTATGACACTGATGACCTGTTTATAGAATAATTTTATGAGGTGAAACAATGAAAGCGTTAAAAAGAATTTTATCCGTTGTGTTAGCATTAGCGTTGCTTTTAAGTGTTACTGGCATCTGCATTGTCAGCACATCAGCTGCAACTGTTGAAAACACAAACCCATATTCTGTTGCTGCTATGGCACTTGATGATGAGTATGCATATTCTGGCACACTCGGTAGCATTTTCACACCGGAAAAAACCGAGTTCAAAGTATGGGCACCTACTGCAACAAAAGTAGTTCTCAACCTTTACGCAACCGGTTCTGATGATGAAAAGGGTGCTGCTGATTTAGGCTTTTACAACATGGAAAAGCTTATCGAAAACAACAAGTTCACTGGTGTTTGGGCTGTTACAGTAGAAGGCGACCTGAAGAATGTTTATTACACATATTCTATCACGTCCCCTGACAGCATCATCGGTGATAAAGAAACAACTAGAGAAACTCAGGACGTATATTCGTATGCTACAGGTGTCAACTCTGCTCGTTCAATGGTAGTTGACCTTGATAGCACTGACCCTTCTGGCTGGGATAAAGACGCTCATATATTCATTGACGAGCAGTCTGACGCTGTTATCTGGGAACTCCAGGTAAAAGACTTTTCATACAGCACCACTTCAGGCGTAAGTAATAAAAACCGTGGTAAGTACCTTGCTTTCACAGAAAAGGGCACAACCTTAAACGGTGAGGGTGAGCTTTCTACTTGTGTTGATTACCTCAAAACTCTTGGTGTTACACATGTACAGATTAACCCGTTCTATGATTTTGGTTCAGTTGACGAAACTGGTCCTGATACACAGTTTAACTGGGGTTATGACCCTATGAACTATGGTGTTCCGGAGGGCTCATTCTCTTCTAACCCATATGATGGTAATGTAAGGATCAATGAGTGCAAGCAGATGATCCAGGCTTTACACGAAGCAGGCATCGGCGTTATCATGGACGTTGTTTACAACCATACATATAAAACAGACTCTTGCTTCAACCGTACAGTTCCTGAGTATTATTACAGAATGAACTCAGACGGCTCATTCTCAAACCAGTCAGGTTGTAGTAACGACACAGCATCAGAGCGTTATATGTATCGTAGATATATGATGGACATGATTCAGTACTGGGTTGATGAATACCACGTTGACGGTTACCGTTTTGACCTTATGGGTATCCATGATGTCGAAACCATGAACCTCATCAGAGATATGCTCGACAAAACTGACAAACGTATCATTATGTACGGTGAGGGTTGGTCAGGTAATACTACTTTTGACCCTGTATCATGCACAGACACTCCTGTCTTACCATGTACACAGAAAAACGCAGGCGTAACATCAGAGCGTATTGGTTTCTTTAACGACCAGATGCGTGATGCTTTGAAGGGTGGCGTTTTTGATGGTCCGACAGCATCAGGCTTCTTGACAGGGGCTATTGTTTACGCACCTGGTGTTTCATATGGTATCAGAGCAAACACATATGGCAAAGGCTGTAACTGGGATGCACTATCTCCACAGCAGTGTGTATCATACGCTTCATGTCACGACAACCATACTCTCTATGATAAACTTGTTGGTGTGAATTTAGGCATATCTGCTGATTACAGAGCTCGTTATGACAAAGTAATTGCACAGAACAAGTTTTCTTCAGCTATCACACTTTCTTCACAGGGTATCAACCTATTCTTAGCAGGTGAAGAAATGGGACGTACAAAAGATGGTAACGAGAACTCATATAACGCTTCTCCTGAACTCAATATGATCGATTGGTCACTTTTAGAAACAAACGCTGACCTCGTTTCATACTACAAAGGTATGATGGAAATCAGAAAAGTTTTCTCACCATTTACTGCTGCAACATCTGATGATGAAGATGATTCATACAAGTATTTCTTCTCAAGCTCTATGGCAAGCGCAAGCAAAACAATCGCTTACACAGTAGAGAATAATACTCCTGGTGAGTGGAACAAAGTAGCAGTTATTTTCAATGGCTCAAAAGATATGTCTATTCAGGAACTCAAGAGCAATATCGACAAGAATATCTCCGAAGATACTGAATGGGTTATTATTGCAAACGATAAGGGCGCAGGTATTAAGAAGCTTGGCGAACACAAGGGCCTCAAGTTTACAATCCCTGGTTCATCAGCGATTATTGCTGTAGAAAAATCAACTTATGAAGCAGCACAGATCAAATCAGCTTTCTCAACTGTCACTATCAACCATATCGATAGAAACACAGGCGAGATTTTCAAAACTAATTCAATTCAGGGCAGACCTGGCGATAAGTACATCGCATCTGCGGATGCTTCAATTCCACTCAAATATGATATAGACCATGTTGAGGGCGACCGTGTAGGTACATACACAGCAAAAGACACAGAAGTTAATTACTTCTACAAGTACTACGCACCTGCTTCATTCTCTGTTGAAAACGGTGACGTTGATAATGACGGTCATGTTACTGTGATGGACGCTACAGCTATCCAGTTCCACCTTGCAGAGATTAAGATTCTCAGTGACAAAGCTTTAGCTAAGGGCGACTATAACTATAGCAAAGTGACAAACATCATAGACTGCTCATTCTTACAGCAGTATCTTGCTGAGATAGATATAGATACAGTTTTCACACTTACTGTAAACTATGTTGATGAAGATGGAAAAGAAGTGTTCGGCTCATTTGTTAAAGACTACAGACTAGGCACAGAGTACACAACAAGTGCAAAAGAAAACGCATTCTATGCTGTAAGCTCCACACCGGAAAATGCATCGGGCATTATCGCAGGTGACACAGTAGTCAACTATGTTTATAAGAAATCTGTTGACGAAGTTACTGTCCACGTAAAACACAGTGGCGACCTTGCGTGGGCACCGTTCCTTTGGATATGGGCAGACAGTCCAGATGGTTCAAAGTCAGAAAATGTTTTCGATTCATGGCCTGGTTGGGAAATCAAAGAGGTTGATGCTGATGGTTGGTACACACATTCATTTGGTATCCCTGTTGATTACACATACAACCTCATCGTAAATAACGGTGGTTCTATTCAGACTTCTGACTACAAGGGCTTCACAGCCCACGAAATTTGGGTCGTTATTGATGACGCTAAGGCAACCAGAAACGGTCCTTGGATCTCTGTTTACGACGATGCAGCCCTCACAAACAAAATTGCATAATTACATAATTCCTAAATTAAAAAGCCTGCAGTGTTTTACTGCAGGCTTTTTAAAATGTTGTTTAGCATCTCGTAAATGTTGTTTTGTTATCTATTTATCTTTTTTTCGTTATTTATTCAAGCACCTTTTTTAATAGTTCTCCTTCACTCAAACCATCGTCATCATTGTTCATAGTATCTATCTTTAATAGCACGTCTAGATTTTCTTCCCATCGCTTCATTTCTTCGTAAGAGCTATGGCCATAGGTGGAATTTATATAGTTTGTTGTGCGAGTATCATCGTTATTATACTTATACTCATATTCGATAGAGTTCTCTATGTAGCAAGAACTACCATTTACGTTATATGTGTTCCAAAAACCGTGTCTTACTGCACCTTCTCCCGTTTCACCGTTTTCAGCGTGCAAAACTAAATAGTTTCTGCCATATTCGTTGATTACGTATATTCTGATGTGTGGTGCACCATATGGTTGTGTTAATTCTTCGTTTTCTAAAATAGCCACAGCTTGTCCGTTTGCCATTGTGTATATATTTGCTGTAGAGTTTGAAATAAATATGAGTTCTTTGATTCCGTTTCCATCAATATCAAATAGATTACCTTCTGGATATTGACATTTCTTTAAAATTGACGAGTAGGGTGTTGAAGTGGAAGAAATTTCACTTTTGATATCTAACTCTTTCCAATCTAATTCCAGATTGCTGTCACTAAATGACTTGAAATTATCAGCAGAGCACGAAGTGAAATCATCATAATCAACAGTATCATCATTTTCGCCAAATTCAGCAATAAAGTATTGACCGTTTTGCTCACCGTATTGGATTTCGGGTTTTAATGAATCTTCCTTAATATAATACAAGGTATAACGATACTCATCTTTGTTTTTACTTGAGACAAAAAAACCATTATTTTTAGTGTTTAGTTTTGTTTTATCGCAAACATCAAAACCATCTAGCAGAACTACCTCATCGTCGCTTGAATCATAATCAAAAAAGTATTCTTTATAAGCTTTTTTCGATTTAGCAGACAAAATCATTTCCGGTTTCCCGTCTTGGTTGCTGTCTAAAAAAGCATATTCATATGTACTGTCTACATCCACAGAAGATATTGAATCCATGAACTCCCAACTGTTTAGAAAATTTTCATATTGATCGATAATATCTAATGATTCCTTTGATGTAAAATCAAAATAATCTGGTAAGGTTGGTTCTTCTGTTGGCACAGTTGTGTGCTTAGGAGTAGTGGGATGGGGATTAGTGGGTTTAGTATCTTCATCGGTTTTACATCCAAACAATAATGCACAGATAGATATGATAGTAAAAAGTATAGAAACAACTTTTATTAACATACGACGATTAGATTCGCACATAATTATTACTCCTTATATTGCTTGATTTTTTGTACAAAATATTTTTATTGTCTATTATGCTCAGTACCCGCAAAGATTATTTTACAGCTTAATTAAAGTTCTATCCACAGCTTTAATTGTAAAGTAGCTCATCATTATTTCTATGACAGCAAAAGGCACTAGTATCATAGCTCTGTAAATAAGAAGCTCGAGGTACGGGATACCCATCATAAAATGCAGTACCAGCGTGTTTAGTGGTAGTCGACATAGCGTAAGAACTAAAATAAAAGCAACAATAATTCTTTTTACACTGTTTTTTTGCTCATATAGTACGACGCCAAGTATAATACCCTCAAAAACATAGCACAGAGTAATGCCCGGCATTATCGAAAAGGCTGTTGGGTTGTTTAAAACGATAGATAAAATATCCCCAACGCCTGATACAATCGCTGCGCATACAGGACCGTAAAGATAAGCAACAATAACAATCGGTAGGAAAGAGAAGCCGATTTTCACAAACGGAGCAAAACTCAGCGTAAAATTCGAGAACATACCCAGCACAATCCTGAGCGCCAGCATCATAGAACATACACAAAGTGGCACGATTTTTGACAAGTTTTGCGATGATTTTTTAAAAATTTGTATTATAGACATAAAAAACCTCCCTATCTCGTTATCACATAGGGAGGTAGTATCCGAATGTAACAGCGGGATGCAAAGACCGCACCGCAGGTCACCCTTTCGTTTTTGTGACAACTCCCCGTCCACAAAACACTTGACGCACGATCTTTTACTCTGTATTTTCTTTAGTATATCATATATTAGTAGTATGTCAACTCTTAGGATGAATAACCCTCGAGAGTGGTTTGTATATAAAAGTAGTGATAGTTGATATTAGCACGCCTTTGATAAAATTAAACGGTGCAACACAGAATATGCAGAAAGTCAGCGTATCTTTAATAAAAGGTACAATGTCTTTTCCCATTTGAATGATTTGCTCAAGCGGCATAAATTGAGAGTATATAGGAATCATCAGATATGCGTTGATAATAACTCCGAGTACCGCCATAGCTACAGTGCCCACCGCCATTGATATTATCGCACCTACCTTGGTTTTTTTGTACTTGTAAATCAGTGCCGCAGGTACAACAAAAGAGCAACCAATCAGAAAATTTGCCAATTCTCCGACACCGCCTGTTGTGGTACCGTTTATGATTAGGTTGAGTAGGACTTTGATAGCTTCGATTATAACACCACTCAGCGGACCTAAGGAAAACGCACCGATAAGAACAGGAATTTCAGAAAAGTCCATCTTATAAAACGGTGGAGCAACAAAAGGTAGCGGAATTTCAAAAAGCATTAGAACTGTAGCTATACTGCTGAGCATCGCAGTAACTACAAGCTTTCTTGTGTTTGTCATGTTTTTGTTTTGCATATTATCACCTAAAAAAGACCCCGATAGTATAACTATCGGGGTTTGTTGTGTAAAAAACAGATATACACATCTTCTTTCATCCGGACTATACCGTCGGTTTCGGAATTTCACCGAATCAGCTTTCGCTCGTGGACTTTACCACCGGTGGGGAATCACACCCCGCCCCGAAGACAGTAATATTATATTATAGATGTATTTATGTGTCAACACTCATACACACGGTTTATCAAGGTCTAGCTCGACCAAATCGTGATGTGGCACACGCTTTTCAACTGGTGGCAACTCCATATAGTCACCAAAAGCGATTTTTAAGTATTCGTCATAACCTTGCATAACAGGTAGCTGCATACCCTCAAACTCAAGATACGCTTCTTTTGAAAAAGCTTTTTGCGGATACTTCTTTTTCATATAGTATGGGCCTGCGTATAGTTCTGTGCTGAATTCGTGCGTTTCAAAGTCATACTTTTTCAGTTGTTTTTCTGCAAACTTCCATACCTTTGTGCGTGCTTTACGACTTCTTACTATAGCAAGCATAGCTTTACTTGCAAACGCGATGACTTTTCCGTGCTTTTCCGGTACAAATTCAGATATGAACAGTGAGTAAATAAGAGTCCACATATATTGCATATATCTCTGTAGCTTACCGTCAGGACAGCCATCAATAGGGAAGATGTCAGTGACAATACCGTGTGGAACATCAATGTTTTGTTGGTTTTCTTTAACTAAGGTTGCTGATGTATCAACAAGGGTGGCAAAAATATTCCCGGTGAAAGTTTCGCCTTCGTCTGTTTTCAGCATAAGAAAACGGCTTGAGTCAACCTGTTCTTTCCAAAGCCTCAGCATTCTTTCCCAGTCTGCTCTTGGCATGATGATATCAATGTCATCGTCCCAAGGAATAAATCCCTTATGTCTTATAGCACCGATTACGCATCCGCCCAGCAAATACCATCTTAGTTCGTTTTTTTCACAAAACTCTTTGAAAAATAACAGCGACTCAAGTTCCTTTAGTTGAAGCTTTCTGAGAGTTTCATTATCAATTTTAATGATTTCAGCCATAACGCACCTTAACTGTTTTTATTCATCACACTTAACTGTGTTTTTTATGATAGCATCTTTTACAAGCTCAATACGTTTTTGAGAACTGTCATCGAGCTTCTTTCTCCAAAATGGCATTTTAATAAGTCCTACGAGTGTTCCGATACCGTATGAAATATGCAGTATTGGGAAGATGAAAGGAAGTAGCAAGAAAAGCCAGTTTGGTTTTTTAAGCACAAGGCAACCTACAGTGTTTACAAGGTTGAACATACTGTACATCGCCATAATGATAGCGAACAGAGTCGGGTTGCCAAATACCCACAAAATCAAGCTCAGCAGTAGTGCCATAACAAACACAAACGGAATGAAATGAAAGTAGTTGAGACATTTCATGCATACACCTGATGTAAGACCAATCCAGTATCCGTTACCGTATTTTTGTTTTATCATTTTCCTGAGTGTGTTTCTTGTATGCTGAAAAGAAATGATTTCAGGACAACAACAAAATTTGTACCCCGCCATTCTCATTCTGTAGTGAAGCTCGTTATCTTCAGTTCGACCTAAGTCTTCGTTGAACCCACCGACTTTTTCAAAAACCTCACGTTTATATGCGGCGTGAAAAAGACTGTCAAGATAAACCTTCTGACCTGGAGCACGTCTGTAGTCAGCAACAGAAGAACCGAAGAGTGATTCCTCAGCAGCAAGAAGAGTGAACTTCCATCGTGACATACCATCAGTTGTGTTTGGTCTGCCACCACCAACGATATCCTCACCCTCGTTTATTTCAAAAACGTTTTTAGCTACGAAGTAACGTGGGATTTTTGAGTGAGCATCAACTCTGATGATGATATCACCTGTAGCATGCATCAACGCTTCATTCCAAGCTGTAGCTTGATTTTTGTTTGTACTGTCAACAAGCTTGACTGACTCAAAGCCATAGTCGGTTTTTTGAAATTCTTCCATCATAGCTCTTGTGCCATCTGTAGAAGCATTGTTGACCATAATAATTTCGATTTTATCGTGCGGATAGCTCTGCTCCGAAAAATCTCTGAAAAGACCGTTGAGTACGCCTTCTTCGTTGTATGCTATAGTACACAGCGAAACTCTCAGATCTTCTTTTGTACTAAAATAGTTCATTTTTCTAATCCATTCCTTGAAAGTTGTAACAGCCAGTTGCCCGAAATACATATCGCTTGGGTCATATATGGCAGTACATATAGTAGCGGTAGCACAGTGACACAAAGAAGTAACCATGGCACAAAAGAGCCGACCAGCTTTATCAGTGCGTTAGCGTGACCGTTCATTATTATTTTAGAAGTCAAAAAGTAGTATGACATCTGTTGGTTTTCATCTTCACAAAACAGTTTTATACTCAAAAAATATCTTGTAGAGTATAGCAGAAAAGCTGTTGTCGAGAAAATAATCAGTACTATAACAGTTATCGTGAACAGCGTTTCGTTCATACTGTTTTTAAGCATAAAAGCGTTTATTGCATACAGGCTGATAACCGGTATATAACAAATAGCTGTCGGTAACAGCAAACGTACAACAAGTGAGAAAACAAACATAACTGCTTTTATATACCTTTTGAAGTTCAAAAGGTAGTACACAGCATCATTTATGTCGTATTCTTTTTGCTCATTGTACAGCATTTTGAAATATCCGATTACAATAGGACTCAAAAGTAACAAGCAAATAGTAGTGATACTTCCACTTGTGACCTGCAAGATAAATTCAAAAGCATCGCTGTGCTTAAAAGCCTCGTTTATATAGTAAAAAACAGAGCTGATACATTCAACCATCATATAGCATACAGCGATAATACCTAATACGATGAGTGCTTTAGCAAAACCACCGTCGCTTAGCTTTTTTCTGGCTTGAGATTTAATTATTTTTTCAGCAGACATAAAACCACCTTAGTCAGCAGTGAACATACGATACATTGCTTCAAGACAAATCTGAGCGTGTTTAAAGAACTTTTCAACACTCAGGCATTCATTAGCGTTATGAATGTTTGAAACCTCGTCTTTAAAAACAGGACCAAAAGCAACACCTTTACCGCCAAGCACTCTAGCATATGTACCGCCACCTGTTGAGTAAAGGTCAGGCTTTTCGTTCATAATTGCCTCATATGAGTCTGAAAGCAGTTTGATGATTTCGCTATCTTCTGGCATATAAAGTGGTTGAGAATGCTTTAGTACTTTTACGTTGAGCTTTTCGTTAGCTGCTGCCTTTTTAACAAGTTCAAGAATGTTGTCGCCATTCATAGTAACAGGATATCTGATGTCAAGAGTACAAGTAGCATAGCCCTCATCAATATGTACAGTGCCAACATTGACAGAGAGTGGACCTGACTCTGCATCTCTTGTTTTAATACCCATTTTAATACCGGTTGTATCAAGACCAATACAAGACTCGATGAATGAGCACACGTTTCCAAGAGAAGGTAAAGAGAAGTTAGAAGTAAGAAGGTCAATCAGCGCAACAGCGGCATTGTGGCCTTTTTCAGGCTCGAGTGCGTGCGCAGCTTTACCTCGACTGAGCACCATCATACCATCTATTGTATAGTAAAATTCAAAGTTACCTTTTTTAGCATCAGCAAGTCTTAGCAACTGATGGTCTTCACTTTCTGTACAGTCGAGTAGAGCATATGCAGTATCAGGTACAGCGTTCACTGCTTTACCTGAGTGGAGCTGTGTGAGCGTAGTACCATTGTGAGTATCACCGAACAGTTCAAGCTGCAATATACCTTTTTCGCATCTGCAGATACCGTATCTGTTGTCAGGAGTGAAAGACATATCCGGCATTGGTTCGTTTTCAAAATACATTTCTATATCGTTCATACCGGTTTCTTCACAAGTGCCGAATATAGCACGCATTGTGTTTTTGCCGATAACACCGTTTTCTTTCAAAGCTCTAAGACAGTACAGAGTGATAAGTGCCGCACCCTTATCGTCAGCAATGCCTCTACCATACATATATCCGTCGCCAACTGACAGCTCGAACGGAAGTGAATTCCAGTTGTTGCCCTCAGGTACAACATCCAGGTGAGAGAGTACACCACACAATTTTCCGCCACTTCCAAGCTCCGCATGACCTGCAAGTCCATCGTAAGACTTAGTAGTGAGTCCAAAGCTTTCAGCCTTTTTCATCATCCAGTCTAAAGCCGCAGTACAGTCTTGTTGATATCCTGAGATAGATTTGATAGCAATCAGTTCAGAAAGGTCAGCGATAATATCCTCTTTATATTTTAAAATATTCTCACCAAAACTCATATTAACCTCCTATACTTTCTAAACCATTTTCGGTTATATCGTTATTTGTTTTAGTTTCTGTTTTATTTTTTCTTTTTAATATAAGCAAAGTAAGCATATATATCATGAACACCGCAAGCGAGATTAACGTAATCAAAAAGCCTGTATCAAGTCCCGGTGTTTTGTAAACAAATTTAATGTTTGAAGTACAGTGCCCGTCGATTTTTACAGCCATAAAGCCGATGTTGACTTTCTCTATTTCAGCTTCTTTATCATTTACAAAAGCTGTAAAGCCTTCATCATACGGGACGCTGAAGAACAGCAGATTGTTATCACCGTCATTAGTAATGCTCGCTTCAAAACCATCTTTAGTATATGAAAAGCTGTCACAGGCTGATTTTTTTCTGTTTTCACAGTCATCGTAGTAGTTTATATCAGAGTATCCAAAATGCATTGTCAGACTCTCAAAGTCCGTATATTGAGGATATGCAACATTCTGGTGGTTGTCTTCAGTATATTGTGCATTGAGCCCCATATACATTCCGTCTTCAAAGCCTGTGATATCTCTATATTTTTCCATTTGACTTTGAGTCAGCACCATAGCCTTCATCAGCGCTAAGTGCTTAACATCATCTGATAAATCTTTGAACTCTTCTTCGCTGATGTATTTGTCATACATAAAACCCATCGGTACATAGTGCTGGTTTAGATAGATTTTAAAACCGTTTTGAGTATCGAGATATTTATATCCAGGCATCAGCATAGTGCCTTCTTCGGTTACAAAGTCTAATTCGTCATCAGTAGAGTCAAATAGATATTTGACAGACAATAGTCCACGCACACCATAGTAGTCAATCTCAGGACGGGATGCAACATCTCTGACAGACCCTATTGTGTTGTAGAAGTCCATGATGGATGCTGGCACAATCGAGTGAAACGCCTGAATGTTAGGTATCTGCCAGAACATTCCAATATTGTCCATCGAATTATAAAAGTCGGATCTGACTTCATTTATATCATCTATGGTGATATCTTCACCGTAGTTTAAAGCGTAGTTTATGGTGTATTCATCACTTTGGTCAGTTTCGCTTTTTCCTATCAGAAGAATGTACTCGCTGTATCCAACTATAACAATACATAAAGCTATCGAAGTTAAGCGGATAAAAAGCTCTTTTTTATGCCTGAAAAAGATAACAATTAGTAAAGTAGCGGTGAGTGACAAAAGAGATATAGCAACATATATCCAGAATCGAAGCGGATTTTCTTCTAGCCCAAAGCCATATATCTTAGTGTCACTTACATCGTATTTTGTTGTTGCCATCAAGCCGATAGAAAGAGTTAGCACAACAGTTAATGCAATGCTGTATTTGAAAGGTCTTACATAGTCAATGCTTTCTATATTATCAAGTGAAATGATAGTGCACAGTACTAGCATCAGCGTCAGCATATAAAACCATCTTGCATAGTAGCAGTCGTTAAATGCTTGGAATGCAGAGTTCAGTATAGGCACAAAAGCCATAACAAAAAGTATTAAGACCATGCGTCTTAGCCACGAACCTTTGTTAGACTGTATATACGAGATAACAAAAGTTATTGAAAACAGCGGAATCCAAAGAGCGATAGAAGCCCAGTTTGAACCGGATTCAGGAGTGAAATTCGGTACAGCCGGAATATCAGGTGGGAAGAAAATGCTTGTGATGATGTGCATATATCTTTGCACTTCATCATAAAGCAAAGCGTCGTATCCTGTTAAAAAGTCATTGAGCCTTGAGTTGTCGATAATGCCCTTGAGTGATGGAATAAGTACCGCACATGCAAGCCCTACACCTAAAATGCATTCAAAAGCCATCAGCAAAAATTGCTTGATTTTGAATGTGTATGATTTAGTGGTGAGCTTCACTACCCAGTAGATAGCAACAAAAACTACCATACCAAAGAAGAAATAGTAGTTTATAACACACGCACCAAAAACAGCTAAGCACAGAACACCTTTTTTGTTGTTGAGCATAAATTCATCAACTGATGCAAGCAGTAGCGGAAAGATGATGATAGCTTCATGAAAATGAAAGAAAAAGATGTTGTAAATCGAAAAGCCCGAAAAAGCATAGAGCAATGATCCTATGATTGCATATCTTTTGTCGCTTACATAACGATTAAGATAAATATAGGCAGTCATACTTGCAAATCCGAGTTTAAGTATAAGCAGTGGACCCATAAGGTATGGGACAGCTTCGGTAGGGAAGAGCAGCGTCACTAAAAAGAACGGACTTGTAAGCAGATAGAACGTGTAGCTTCCCACAAAGTTAGCACCCAAATCTGTGATATGACTCCACGATGTATTGCCGCTTAGTATCGCATCGTGTACCAGCGTGTAAAAAGGAATCTGCTGTACGTTGAAATCACCGTAATAGAGAAAGTATCCTTTTGACAGGCACATAACAGGGAGCACAATAAGCATAGCAAGAGCACATCCGTACAAAAACGCACGCAATGTGTAGTTTTTGCAGTTGTTTTCTATGCGTTTTACACTCACTTAATCTGTCCTCCAAAAGAATAAAAAAATTAGGGCTTTAAAAATGATTTGCTTTTGTGTATAATATAACCAGTATAGTATATCACATAAGTTTAAAAATTGCACTATATTTTTTATATTTATATGTAATTTTTCTTTATATAGGAGGAGAATTTATGAACAGCCATTTTTTCGCATTGATGTCAAGGATGAAATACATCAACCGTTGGGGGTTGATGAACAATACAAAATGCGAGAACATATGCGAGCATAGCCTTATGGTAGCGATGCTTTCTCACGCTTTGGTAACTATCAGCAACAAGCGCTTTTTAACTAATCTCAACGCTGAACACGCAGCTATGCTTGGTATTTATCACGATGCATCAGAAATTATCACAGGCGATATGCCGACCCCAATAAAGTACTTTAACCCTAAAATCAGCGAAGCTTATAAACAGGTAGAAGAAGTAGCACAAGAAAAGCTTGTGTCCCATCTTCCAGAAGATTTGAAGCCTGATTTTGAGCCATTGCTTACAATTTGCGATGAGGATAAAGAATATATCCCATTTGTTAAAGCGGCCGATAAGCTCTCTGCACTTATCAAGTGTATCGAGGAAGAAAAGCTTGGCAACAGAGAGTTTGAAAAAGCTCAGAGCTCTATAAGTAAGTCGCTTGTCGATATGCATCTGCCATATGTTGATGCATTTATGGAAGAGTTCTTGCCATCATTTAAGCTCACTCTTGATGAGCAGGATTGATTTTTTTGTAATAATCACAATATATACGCCGAAATCTGTACTATTTCACAACAAGTTGTGAATTTTTGCTGAATTTTGGCGTTTTTTCTTTATTAGAAAATAAAGTGAAATAAAAGTAGTATAATAGACTTGTTTTAATATGTGTAGCTATGTTTTTTTACACAGGCGGAAAGGCGGTATGTATGGCAAAACACGAAAACGATTTTGTTGATATCAATTCCTCAAGCCAAGTTAATAAAGTTTATAAAAAGAAGAACACTAAAGGCAGAGTAACACGTACTGTTGTGCTTGTTATGTCGATTATTATGCTGTTGTGTGGAACAGGTATGGTGTATTACTATTCGGTACTGGATAGCCTCAATTTCCAAGAAATCGAGAACACTAAGCCAACTACATCAGATACTGATTCTGATGCGAACACAGTCAAAACTGATTCTCTCATTGAGAACTCACACGTTTTGAATATTTTGCTGTTTGGTCAGGACGCACACGGTAGCGGTGAAAATGACTTTGGTCGAAGTGACACCATCATTTTGTTGTCTCTAGATAATCTTCACAAGAAGATAAAGCTCACGTCCTTCCAGCGTGACACTTATGTTACTATTCCGGGTTACGGTGACGGTAAGCTTAATTCTGCTTTTAGCTTAGGCGGTGTTCCGCTTTCAGTTCAGATGATCGAAGCTAATTTCGGTATCAGCGTTGATAAATATGCTTGTGTTGACTTTAGCTCTTTTAGAAAGATCATCAACGTTTTGGGCGGTGTCGATATCGAACTTAGTATCGACGAGATTGAGTATATCAACGCTCAGATTGACGTTAATAATCAGGAAAATAAAACCGACTTCTTGGAGTGCGATTATTCAAAAGAAACACAGGTTGTTCACCTTGACGGTTATCAGGCACTTTGGTATGCACGTAACCGAGGCGCTGACTCACTCGGTGGTATCTCGGATTATAGCTTCTCCGGCGATGACTGGGACAGAACACAGCGTCAGCGTAAGCTTCTTGAAACTATTATGACAAGCCTCAAAGAGGAAGCTTCCCTCACTGATATGGTTGAGATTGTAAACGAAATCGGTCCGCTTGTTACAACAAACCTGAAGAAAAACGACATCACGTTCTTGGTGTCTAACTGTATGACATATCTTAATTACGACATGGACGAAATGTCACTGCCTACTGAACCTAATTGGAAGTACGGTAAGACAGACGATTTACAGTCAGTTATCGTTATCACCGATTGGGACGCAGTACGTTACGATTTGGCATCATTTGTATATGAAGATTTAGTCACTGGTGGTACAGCTTCAACAACCACCTCAACACCTGAATAAACGAAAAACCGCTGTGAGTTTTCACAGCGGTTTCTTTTTTTGTTTTAGTTTATTTTTGTGAACCTTCTTAGCTTTTTGCCGTCTCGTTCTATTATTTCCTTGAACATATTGTATGGTCTGACCCACAGTTCCTGTTCACCGTAAAGAGCTTTGTAAATAACCATTTTTTCAGCAGTCTCACTGTCTTTTGCAAAGCCGACAACTTCGTATTCATTGCCCTTAAAATGTCTGTATTTTCCAAGAGTTATTTCTTCTTCGAGCAGTTCGGTTTCGACGACTTTTTGCACCGGTTTTTCAATAGGTTTTACGTCAGCTTTTTCTGAAAAATCTATTGTAAAGTTACCGTCGTTTGCAACTAAAATCATCGAAGTCTTTGGCTCAACATTGATATTTACATATCCGTTGCACTGATACTGTTTGTTGTTGTTCAGTACATCGGTCAAAATGCCATGAAAGCCTGAGTCAAAGCCGATGTTACGCACTTCGTTGCTTTGATTTAAAAGTACAAAAACAGTTTGATTTTCGCTTTTCATTGAGTAGCAAAGGTGCTCGAGTTGTATGTTTTCGTTTTTGTATTTTCCGTGTTTGAGTGCATCACAAGAGTGCTTGATTTTTGACAACTTTTTGATGTGTTCAAAAAGCTTCATATCAGGATTTTCGATCTCGCCTAAGTTGATACAAGGTCGCAAATCATAGTCACAATGAGGTGTTCTTTTTCCTTCTATGCCGAATTCACTGCCATAGTAAATTGACGGAGCGCCGGGCATAGTGAACAAAAGTGTATATGTGTTTTTGAGCAGACCTTTATCGTTTAGATTGCTTGCTAGTCTGTTTACATCGTGGTTGTCAACAAAGTTGTACAGATAGAGGTTTTTATATATACCGTAGTCACCGCACTGTCTGTCCATAGAGTGTGCAAACTCAAAGTAGTTGCGATCATTATGACACGAGTACAGCGCTTTATATGTCTCGTAGTTTGTGACTGAGTCAAGAGCCTGATCGTTCGCCCAGCGGTTGTAGTCACCGTTTGTGATTTCACCGTAAAGCCAGAAATCTTCTTTTCTACTCTTACAGGTATGACGAAGCTTCTTGAAGAACTCAAGGTCCACACAGTCTGCTGCATCAAGTCGTAGTCCGTCAATATCAAATTCATCAATCCAGAATTTGACTGCATCGAGCAGGTGGTTGCATACAGTTTCGTTTTGGAGATTGAGCTTTACAAGGTCATAGTGACCTGCCCAGCCTTCATAAGAAAAGTTATCACCCTTTGGACTTTGTCTGTCAAAACGAATGTTATGGAACCAGTTGCAATAGATAGAAGACATAGAGTTTTCCTGAATATCTTTAAAAGCAAAGAAATCTCTGCCAACATGGTTAAACACACCGTCAAGCAGAACCTTGATACCGTTTTTGTGCAGAGTATCACAGATTTTCTTAAAAGACTCGTTATCGCCAAGACGACAGTCGATTTTATAGTAGTCGATAGTATCATATCCGTGCTTTGAACTCTCAAAAACAGGATTGAAAACTATTCCATTAACACCCAACTCTTTAAAATGCTCGATCCAATCGTAGATTTTATCAAGTCTGTAAGTGAGAACTCCGTCGTTTTTCTTTGGTGCATCACAAAATCCAAGCGGATATATATTATAGAATACTGCATCGTTAATCCAATTCATATTTATCACCTTCATAATTAGACATTATATCACACTCTATGCTGTCAGGTCAAATTTAGTGTATTGAAAAGTGTCTTATATTGTGCTAAAATTGGTATATTATCGAAAGGAAGGTCTTTCTATGTCTAATTACAGCAGAGATAAAGGGGCTTTAGAGTCCAAAAAGTCTAAACGTATTCGCATTACTATGGCGGTTTTATATTTTATTCAAGTTGTTCTTACAACATTTCCGTTTATGTGGGGAGTTGACGATAAAGGTAACATAAAACAGCTCACAGCATTTGAACTTGCTATACAGCCGGATGGATATAATTCTGCAGAAGAAATAAAAATAGCGTTTTTATTTGCTGTTTTTGTGCTGTTTCCTGCTGTTTGTTTCTTTTTTTGCATACTCGATAAATCACAGAAAAAGAACTTTATAAGCTTTGCTTGCTGTATTATCTGTGCTTGCCTTATCACATTTGGCATCGGCCAGTCTATTGCTATGGGAGCGGTGGTAGCACTTTTGCTTTATGTTCTTATTCTGTTTTTTACTACCCAAAGCTTACTCTCTGGTGTTGCATCTGCAAATACAGAAGCTTAAATCAAGAGATTTGATATAGTATAGCTTTTTCATAAACTACCGAGTTTTTTCATAACTTATATCGGTGATAGTTTATGACCTTTTTTAGAAAAAGTTTATGTATTCTTTTTAGTTTATTTGTTGTTTTGTTTTTCACTTCTTGTTCAAGTGCTATCAAAAACACAGCTGATGAGCTCACTTTGAATTCGTGGGAAAGCACTCTCGAAAACGGAAATGTGTTATCACTCAGCTTTACTGAAGATAACGCTACTTTGAGCATTAAATTTGCTGATGGAACATCTGCTGAAATATCCGGTTTATGTGAGCTGAATGATACTCACTTTGTTGTTCATGACAGCTCTACAGGCATTTTATACCCTTTTAGTTATGATGTGCATTTTGATAAAGTTGAAGTGATTTACAACTCAAAATCTGTATCTTTGTATAAAAAGTAAAAAACCACAACATTTTGTGTTTTAAACAATTGACAAATCCATTATGTTGTTGTATTATTATATTACACACTTGTGCGACTGACGGGTAACGCGGATCACCGCGGGGAAGCATAGGTGCATTATAGCCGACCGTCTGGGCAGTTCGCTTTTTTTAAGTTGAATTGCCCTTTTCTGTTATATAGATATATTTTTAAGGAGGCGAGGATATGAAACACGAGAATTGGGAAGGTTTCAAAAAAGGTGTTTGGTGTGATGAAATCAACGTTAGAGATTTTATCCAGTCTAACTATAGTGAATATAATGGTGATGATAGCTTTTTATCTTCTGCTACACAGCGTACAAAAGATATGATGGATAAGCTTAATGCACTTTTTGCATTAGAGCGTCAGTATGGTGGTGTGCTTGATATTGACACAGATACCGTATCTTCACTGACCAGCTATTCTCCCGGTTACATTGACAAAGAAAACGAAATTATCGTTGGTATGCAGACTAACCGTCCGCTCAAGCGTGGCGTTAATCCGTTTGGTGGTATTCGTATGGCTCGACAAGCTTGTGAAGCATACGGATATGAGCTTTCAAAAAAGATTGAGGATGAGTTCAGATACCGCACCACACACAACGATGGTGTATTTAGAGCATACACCGACGAAATGCGTGCTGCTCGTAAGTGCCACGTCATTACTGGTTTGCCTGATGCATACGGTCGTGGCAGAATTATCGGCGACTATCGTCGTGTAGCACTTTACGGTGTGGACAAGCTTATAGATGAGAAAAAGAAAGACAAAGCCCAGATTTCCACAGGTACGCTTAATTCTGATGAAATCCGTCTGTATGAAGAACTTTACAAGCAGATTTCTTTCTTAGGCTTCATGAAAGAAATGGCTATGATGTATGGCTTTGATATTTCACAGCCTGCTAAAAATGCGAGAGAAGCTATTCAATGGACTTATTTTGCATATCTTGCTTCTATCAAAGAGCAAAACGGTGCAGCTATGTCTTTGGGCAGAGTCAGCACTTTCTTTGATATTTATATTGAGCGTGATATCAACGCTGGTGTTTTGACCGAAGAAGAAGCACAGGAGCTCATCGATGATTTTGTTATGAAGCTTCGTATAGCACGTCATCTGCGTACTCCTGAGTATAACGAGCTTTTCGGTGGTGACCCTATGTGGATTACCGAAGCTCTCGGTGGTATGGGAGAAGATGGCAGAACTCTCGTTTCTAAGAGCACATACCGTATGCTTAATACACTGTACACACTCGGTTCATCACCTGAGCCTAACCTTACTGTTTTGTGGTCAAAAGACCTGCCTGAAAACTTCAAACGTTTTTGTGCGAAGGTTTCATCAGATACCGATTCTATCCAGTATGAAAATGACGATATTATGCGTCCTATCTATGGCGATGATTACGCTATAGCTTGTTGCGTTTCTGCTATGAAAGTCGGCAAGCAGATGCAGTTCTTCGGAGCTCGTTGCAACCTCGCAAAGCTCTTGCTTATTGCACTCAACGGCGGTTACGATACAACCAGCGGTATGCATATCGGACCACAGATGCCTGTGATTGAGTCTGAAAAACTTGACTACTACGAGGTTATGAATAGATTCAAGATTTACATCGAGTGGCTTTCTAACCTTTATGTAAATACTATGAACGTCATTCACTATATGCACGATAAGTATGCATACGAAAAGACTCAGATGGCACTTCACGACACAGATGTAGAGCGTTTTATGGCTTTTGGTATAGCAGGACTTTCAGTAGTTGCTGATTCGCTCAGTGCTATTAAGTACGCATCAGTGTTTCCTATTACTGACGAGAATGGCTACATTGTTGAATTTTCGACACACGGAGATTTTCCTAAATACGGTAACGATGATGACAGGGTAGACCTTATCGCAAAAGACATGGCTCATCTTGTTATCACAGAGCTTAGAAAAACACCTACATACCGTAACGCGGTTCACACACTTTCTGTACTCACAATTACTTCAAACGTAATGTATGGCAAGCACACTGGAGCTACTCCTGATGGCAGAGAGGCTGGTTCACCGTTTGCACCTGGCGCTAATCCTATGCACAACCGTGAAGAAAACGGTGCGCTTGCATCTTTGAACTCTGTTGCAAAAATCAGTTACGATGACTGCAGAGACGGTATCTCTAACACATTCTCGATCACTCCACAGGCGTTGGGTAAGACCGAAGAGGAGCGCATCTCAAACCTTGTTTCAGTGCTTGACGGATACTTTGCGAAGAAAGCTCACCACATCAATGTAAATGTCTTAAATAGAGAAACTTTGATTAAAGCTTACGAAGACCCACAGGCTTATCCTAACCTTACTATCCGTGTATCGGGTTACGCTGTAAACTTCCACAAGCTTTCAAAAGAACAGCAACGTGAAGTCATCAGTCGTACTTTCCACGATGTACTATGAAAGAAGTTATAGGAAGAATTCACTCTATCCAGAGTCTTGGCACGGTTGATGGCCCGGGAGTACGCTTTGTGGCTTTTATGCAAGGGTGCAACTTGCGTTGCAAATGTTGTCACAACCCTGACACCTGGGATCGTTCTGCCGGTACGCAATACAGCGCCTTTGAGCTTTTTGAAAAAGCGTGTCGATATAAGGAATATTTCGGTAAGAACGGGGGGGTGACTCTCTCCGGTGGAGAACCTCTTTTACAACCGGTTTTTGCAAAAGAATTTTTCAGGCTTTGCAAAGAAAACGGTATCAACACTTGCCTCGACACATCTGGTAGTATCTTGAATGATAATATCAAGTTGCTTCTTGATTACACTGACAGAGTGTTGCTTGATATCAAATACACTCAGGATAAACAGTATGTTGATAATGTTGGTTGTACGTTGAAAGTTGTGCTTGAGTTCTTGTCATATTTGGACGAAAAAGGCATAAAAACAACTCTGCGTCAGGTTATCATTCCAACTGTTAATGATGATGAAGAAAACATCATAAAACTTAAAGAAATAGCAGACGCTCATTCCTGCGTTGATTGTATTGAACTTTTACCGTTTCGTACCATCTGCCAGTCAAAGTACGATGATATGGGGTTAAAGTTTCCTTTTGGTCATATTAAGCAGGCTGATGAAACTACCATAAAACAGCTTAATACCTACATTTGCGACTATTTGAAATGAGTCTTATTATGTCGATTTTTATAACAGCGAACTTTTTTGTAAGTTCGCTGTTTTTTTATGCCTTTTTGTTGCTATTTTAAGGCTATTATGATATAATAATACTTAATTATGGGGAAGTACGATTTTTTGAAAGGAGTGAGCTGTGTGGTAGTGTTAGGAATCGACCCTGGTTATGCGATTGTCGGTTGGGGCGTTATCGACTTTAATGGCAACTCTTACAAACCGCTTGCGTTTGGTGCTATCACTACAGATGCTCACACCGATTTCAATGAGCGTTTACAGCAGATTTACGACGACATGATAACTATCTTGAAGAAATCTAAGCCCGACGCTCTTGCTATTGAAAAATTGTATTTTACCACAAACGTTACCACAGCTATTTTGGTAGCTCAGGCACGAGGTGTTATTTTGCTTGCTGCACAGCAATGCAAAGTGGAGGTTTTCGAATATACGCCACTTCAGGTGAAAGTCGCTGTTACTGGATATGGCAAAGCCAAAAAGCCACAGGTTATGGAAATGACACGACGACTTCTCCACTTGAAGGAAGTTCCTAAACCCGACGATACTGCTGACGCTTTGGCTATTGCGATTACACACACTCACGCGGCTGGTACATCACTTCGACTTAAAATGCTCAACAGAGGTGCAAAAACATGATTTATTCATTAAAAGGTACACTTATTCATAACGAATCAGGCTTTGTTGTTATCGAGTGTGCAGGTGTCGGATACAAAGTCCAGACCACTATCAATACACAAAAACAGCTTAAGCTCAACTCAACCGTTACTGTTTACACATATATGAACGTAAGAGAAGATGCGGTAGAACTCTTTGGCTTTTATAGCAAAGGTGAGCTCTCTACTTTCAAGATGCTCATCTCAATTTCAGGCGTTGGTCCCAAAGTAGCTCTTGCGATTTTGTCAGAGCTCTCGAGCGAACAGATTGCATTGTCTGTTTCCGCAGGAGATTACAAAACCCTCACTCGTGCCTCAGGAGTCGGCCCGAAGCTTGCTCAGCGTATTGTGCTCGAGCTTAAAGATAAAATCAAAGGGTTTTCTACCGATGAGGCTGATGGTGTCGTTGCTCAAGGTTCTGTTATTGCAGATACAGGCAATATTTCAAAAGCAGTAGCGGCACTTGCAGTGCTTGGCTATAGCGCTGCTGATGTTACACCGATTTTATCCCGACTTGACCCGTCACTTACTGTTGAACAGCTCATATCTGCTACTTTAAAACAAATGGGATAATTCTTTATAAGAATTCTAATACAGAAATATACTTTCTTTTGAAAGGATAATATACTATGGACTATAACGAATTTGAAATGGATTTTGAAGACCGCTTGATGGATACTTCCGAAATTCCACAGGACTTGGTCGAGGGTGATAATCCGCTTCGACCTCGTACGCTTGACGAATACGTCGGTCAGGACAAGGTTAAAGAAAACCTGAGCGTTTTTATCGAAGCCGCAAAAAAGCGTAAGGAGCCACTTGACCACGTACTACTCTACGGTCCGCCGGGACTCGGTAAGACCACGCTCGCCGGTATTATAGCCAACGAGATGGGGGTCAATATCCGTATAACATCAGGACCGGCTATTGAAAAGCCCGGCGACTTGGCTGCACTTTTGACCAACTTAAATCCCGGTGATGTACTTTTTATCGACGAGATTCACAGACTCTCTCGAGCTGTTGAAGAGATTTTGTATCCGTCTATGGAGGACTTCGCTATCGATATCATAACTGGCAAAGGTCAGATGGCAGCGTCCTACCATTTACCACTGCCTAAGTTTACTTTAGTCGGTGCTACTACTCGAGCAGGCCAGCTCACAGCACCGCTTAGAGATAGATTCGGCGTAGTGCTTCGACTTGAGATGTACTCTCCACGAGAGCTTGCCGATATTATTAAGCGCAGTGCAGGTATCTTGGGTATAGCCATTGATGATGACGGAGCGCTTGAACTTGCTTCTCGAAGTCGTGGTACTCCTCGTATTGCAAATAGACTCTTGAAGCGAGTCCGAGATTTTTCCGAAGTTATTTGTGATGGAGTTATCACTTGTGATGTCGCTCGTACAGCACTTGAAAGACTCGAAATCGACGAACTCGGTCTTGATAATAACGACCGCAGGATGCTCGATACTATGATCAAGTACTATCGTGGTGGTCCTGTCGGACTCGAAACATTAGCGGCAGCAATAGGTGAAGAGGCAGTCACTATCGAAGATGTTTACGAACCGTATTTGATGCAGATTGGCTTTTTGAGTCGAACTCCACGAGGGCGATGCGTCACAGCAAACGCTTATGAGCATCTCGGATACGATGTTCCGTCCAACACTGTTTCGGCTCAGGGTAGCCTTTTTGATAATTAACTTTACAAAAAACAAATAATAATTTTAAGGAGAATAAAAATATGGGTAGATTATTTGGTACAGATGGCGCAAGAGGCGTCGCAAATACAGAATTAACATGTGAACTCGCAATGAATATCGGTAAAGCAGCTGCGATGGTTCTAACCAGTGAAGAGGTTGAACATCCAACCTTCCTTATCGGTAAGGACACTCGTCTTTCTGGCGATATGCTCGAAGGCGCTCTTATCGCAGGACTTTGTTCAGTAGGTGCTAACGTTAAACTTTTAGGTGTAGTTCCAACTCCTGCTGTAGCTTATCTTGTCCGCAAGTATGGTGCTGACGCAGGTATCATGATTTCAGCTTCACACAACCCTTACGAGTTCAATGGTATCAAGATTTTCAGTGGTGAGGGATACAAGCTTCCTGATGATTTGGAAGAAAGCATCGAATCCATTGTTTTAGACAACGCAAAGCCATACACTATCCCACAGCATGGTGGCATCGGTACTGTAGAGGTGCTGGATACTGCTGCTGATGAGTATGTTGACTACGTTGCTTCTACTATTGAGCATGATTTATCCGGTATGGAAATCGCACTTGACTGTTCAAACGGTTCATCATCACGCACAGCAGAAAAGCTCTTCACACGTCTTGGCGCTAAAGTGCATATGCTCTTTGATGACCCTGACGGTGTCAACATCAACACAAACTGCGGGTCAACTCATATGGAAACACTTATGGACTATGTCAAGGAACACAAGCTTGATGCAGGTCTTGCTTTTGACGGTGATGCGGACAGATGTCTTGCTGTTGATAACAACGGTGAACTCGTTGACGGTGACTATATTATCGCTATTTGTGCAGCTGATTTAAAGAGTCAGGGTAAATTAAAGAAAAATGCTGTAGTAGGTACAGTTATGACAAATATGGGCTTCAACCGTTTCTGTGAAGAGAATGGTATGCATTTTGTAGCAACAAAGGTTGGCGACAGATACGTTCTTGAGTCAATGCTTCAGGAAGGCTACAACATCGGCGGTGAGCAGAGCGGCCACGTTATCTTCCTTGATTACGCAACAACAGGTGACGGTCAGCTTACAGGCGCACATCTTCTGAGCCTCATTAACAGAAGACAGGCAAAGCTTTCTTCTATCGCAACACTTATGGAGCGTTATCCACAGGTCCTTATTAACGTTAAGATTACAAACGAGGGCAAAGTTCACTTTTATACAGATAAGGAAATCAAAGCAGCTAACAAACGTATCTCTGATATCTTAGGAAACAGAGGTCGTATTTTAGTCAGAGTTTCTGGTACAGAACCACTCGTTCGTGTAATGCTCGAGGGTGAAGATTACGATGAAATCGATGCACTTGCACACGAAATGGCTGACTTAATCAAGGAGAGACTTGGCTGATGCGTATATCATCAAACTGGGTTGATTACGAGTTGATTGATTGTTCAAACGGTGAGCGACTCGAGCGATGGGGTGATATCATCCTCATTCGTCCTGACCCACAAATTATTTGGAACACAAAACGTGAAAACCCTCTTTGGCACAGAGCACACGCAAAGTACCACCGTTCTAATTCCGGCGGTGGTCAGTGGCAGGTGTTCAAAAAGCTACCTTCCCAGTGGTCACTCAAATATAATGACCTTGTTTTTAACGTAAAGCCTATGGGCTTTAAGCACACGGGTATTTTTCCTGAACAAGCTGTCAACTGGGATTTTGCATCAGATATTATCAAGAACGCCGACAGGCAACTAAATGTCTTGAACCTTTTTGGTTACACAGGATGTGCGACTCTTGCTTGTTTGGAAGCAGGCGCTAAGGTTTGTCATGTCGATGCTTCAAAAGGTATGGTACAGTGGGCTAAAGAAAACGCTGTTTCATCAGGGTTGTCTGACAGACCTGTTCGATGGCTTGTTGATGACTGTATGAAGTTCGTTGCACGTGAACAGCGTCGTGGTAATAAATACGACGGTCTTATTATGGATCCACCATCATACGGTCGTGGACCGGGTGGCGAAGTGTGGAAACTGGAAGAACAACTTTATTCTTTTTTAGAATTATGCTCTACTATCCTTTCAGACGATGCTCACTTTTTTATTTTAAATTCGTACACAACAGGACTTTCAGCTTCAGTTATGGAATATATGCTGTCCACCATTATTCAAAGAAAGTTTGGCGGTACAGTCAGTTCATCTGAAATCGGACTTCCTGTTACTGATTCAAAGCTTGTCCTTCCTTGTGGAAGCACAGCTATTTGGAAAAAATAACTTAAATTCGGAGAATTTATGGACTTTATCACTGCACAAAATTTGGTTTTCTCATATGTTGACGAAGACGATTCACAAGTTAATATTACAGATGCCAAGAATGTGCTCGATGATGTGTCTTTTACTGTCAAAAAAGGCGAGTTTGTTGCTCTTCTTGGTCACAACGGTTCTGGAAAATCAACTGTAGCAAAGCACCTTAATGCTATGCTTTCGCCAACATCAGGCAAAGTCTACATTGATTCTATCGATACAGCTGATGAAGATGAAGATTTTACTATTCGTCGCAAGGTCGGTCTTGTACTGCAAAATCCTGACAACCAACTTGTTGCAAGTATCGTTGAAGAAGATGTGGCTTTTGGACCTGAAAACTTAGGTATAGAGCCTGCTGAAATCAGGCGCAGGGTTGACGAAGCACTCAAAGCGGTTGATATGTATGACTACCGCAACCAACCACCGCACAAGCTTTCTGGTGGGCAGAAACAGCGTGTTGCTATAGCTGGAGTTATTGCTATGCAACCTGATTGCATAGTACTTGATGAACCTACCGCTATGCTTGACCCAAAGGGCAGAGAAGAAGTTATGAGCACCATCCACAAGCTCAACCGTGAAAAAGGCATAACTATCGTTCTTATTACTCACTATATGGAAGAAGCTGTAGATGCTGACAGAGTCATTGTTATGGACGATGGAAAAGTTTTAGTCGATGGCTCACCAAGAGAAGTTTTCTCACAGGTTGAACTACTAAAACGCCATCGCTTAGATGTACCACAGGTCACAGAGCTTTGTTACAAGCTTCGTTCATACGGAGTTGAACTTGATAACTTATCATTACATTCTTCTGAGTGTATAGAAAAACTTATGGAGGTGTTACGATGAGTGCTATAAGAGTTGAAAACTTGTGTTGTACTTATGGTGCTAACACCCCATTTGAGCAAAAAGCTGCTAAAAATCTCACTTTTGAGATAGAAAAAGGAGATTTCGTTGGTCTTATTGGTCATACGGGGTCTGGCAAGTCTACTCTTGTTCAGATGCTCAATGGTCTTATCAAGCCGACATCAGGAAGTGTTTTTGTGGACGGTTATGATATCTGGTCAAAACCGAAAGAAATTCGAAATATTCGTTTTAAAGTCGGTCTTGTTTTTCAGTATCCTGAGTATCAGCTGTTTGAAGAAACCGTCGAGCGAGATATTGCTTTTGGTCCATCTAATATGGGCTTATCACAAGAAGAAATAAAAGAGAGAGTCATAAAGGCTGCGAAGTTTGTCGGACTCTCCGGCAATCTTCTGAAAAAATCTCCGTTTGATTTATCAGGTGGCGAAAAACGACGTGCCGCCATAGCCGGCGTTATCGCTATGGATCCTGATGTGCTTATACTGGATGAGCCTACCGCAGGACTTGATCCTGTCGGCAGGAATGTGCTTTTGTCACAGATATCACAGTATCAAAAAACAAGAAAGAACACTGTCATTTTAGTATCACACTCTATGGAGGACGTAGCTCGTGTGACAAACAAGGTGATGGTTATGAATAAAGGTGAGCTTGCTATGTATGACACTACACAGCAGGTTTTCTCAAGAACAGAGGAACTTTCATCAATCGGACTCAGGGTTCCACAGATAACTAAAGTCACCGATGAACTTAGAAAGCGTGGCATTAGACTTTCTGAGGGTATCCTCACCGTTGACAGAGCTGTTTATGAAATCACCGAACTCCTGAAAAAGGAGGGCAGACTGTAGTGAGAGATATAGCATTTGGCCAGTTTTACCCGACCCATAGTCTGCTTCACAGACTTGACCCCAGAGCAAAGGTTATATTGCTTATTAGCTTCATAGTGCTTGTGTTTTGTACAGCTAACTATGTTTCGCTTGCTTTAGTAGCACTCAGCGTTTTTGCTATCGTGTTACTGTCTAAAGTACCGCTTAGACTTTATTTTAAGAGTCTCAAGATGATTGTTGTTATTGTGCTCATTACGTCTGCATTGAATTTATTTTACGGTACTGGCGAGCCACTGTTAGAATGGGGTTTTATAAAAATTACTGTTTGTGGTATTAACAATGCAGTTTTTGTGGCTGTTCGCATCATTTGTTTGATACTTATCAGCTCAGCACTGACATTTACAACATCGCCTACAGATTTGACTGATGCACTCGAGCGACTTATGAAGCCACTCAATGTTTTTCATATCAAAGTGCATGAAATTGCTATGATGATGACTATCGCTTTGCGTTTTGTGCCACTCCTGCTTGAAGAAACCGACAAGATTATGTCAGCGCAAAAAGCACGTGGTGCTGATATGGAATCAGGAAGTTTAGTTCAGCGAATCAAAGCACTTATTCCTGTGCTTATTCCGCTGTTTGTATCAGCATTCAGGCGTGCGTACGAACTTGCTGTAGCTATGGAATGTCGCTGTTATCAGGGTGGACAAGGCAGAACAAGAATGAAAACCTTGCATCTTAGCAAGCGTGATTATTTTAGTGTATTATTTGTTATTTTAGTTATAGTTGGAGTTGTATTATGCAATGTATTTCTTCCTCCGGTAGTGAGATAAGAAACCTGAAGATAACAATTTCATATGACGGAAAAGACCTTCACGGATGGCAGATACAAAAAAATGCTGTTACTGTACAACAGCATTTTCAAGAAGCTTTACAAAGTGTTATCGGTTACACAGTTGATATAAAAGGCTGTAGCCGAACCGACACGGGTGTTCATGCAAATATGTATGTAATATCGCTCAAGCTTTCTCACGCTATTACCTGTGAACGCCTAAAAGCTGCACTCAATCGCTATTTACCACTCAGTATAGCAGTGCTTGATGTGTGCGAAGTAGACGATGATTTCCATGCACGCTACAGCGCTAAGGGCAAACGCTATGTGTACAAGATTTTAAATACCGAAGTGCGAGATCCGTTTTCTGTTGGCTATGCACTACATTATCGATATCCAATTGATGTTGATATGCTCAATCGTGCTGCTCAAGGCTATGTTGGAACACACGATTTCACATCATTTTGTACACTAGATAAAAGGGAAAAGGGTGATTTCACCCGTACCGTAAAAAGCTTCTCTGTTTATAAAGAAGGCAAATTTGTTTATATGACAGTAGAGGCTGATGGTTTTTTATATAATATGGTCAGAATTATGGTCGGTACACTTTTAAAAATCCAGCAAGGAAAACTCAGTGTCGATTCTATTCCTGATATTTTAGACGCAAAAAACCGCAAAGAAGCGGGGCCTACAGCACCTGCTTGTGGATTGTATTTAGACAAAGTATTTTATTGATTAGGTGAACAATGAGACAAAAAGGAAAACGTTACTACGTAAAAGAGAATACAAAGCAGAAGACATCAAAAAAAGAGCTAAGAAAAGCTGAAAAAATAGATGATACTATTGCTGTGCCTCAAAAAGCAGATGTTACACCGGTAGCAGATGAATCAACCAAGGTTATCTCTAAACGTGACAAACGTAAGTTGATCAAAAAGGATAAAAAGCTCAGGGAAAAGGAGCCTGTCGCTAGTAAAAGTACAGCTAAGAAGAACCCAAAAGCTTTTGATGACAATAAAAAACACAAACTCATTGATTTTAATGACAGAAGAGTTCTTTCTTACGAGGACCTACCCTTAGATGATAGCGGAAGAACTCGTTTTCAGAAGATAGTCCAAACTGTAAAACTCAACAAAAAGAGTATTATTATGTCAGCAATGATTATCATAATATTGGCGCTTTGTGTCCTTGTTTTTGCTAACAGAGACAGACTCTCGTTTGCTAATATAAAGAACTGGGTGCAGTACGGTATCTTTAATATGGAGTCAGAAGAACATTTCCCTATTGATACTGAAGGTGCGGTTATCAGCAATGGTAACTTTACTCGAATTGATACTAACCTTGTTTATACATCAGATATACAGTTTGTCACTTTGAACAGCTTCGGCAGAACTATCTATAGCTATCCACAGACCTTTTCTAATCCTGTTTTAGTTAAAGCAGCTGATTGTGACACGTCACTTGTATATAATCTGGGCGGTAAAGACTTTTTTATCAACGATCTTGATTCTACTGTCTTTACAGGTGAAGCAGAAGATAATATATTGGTCGCAGATATCGCAAAGAACGGTACCTATGCACTTGTTACTCAAAAGGACGGTTATCTTTCAAAGCTTTTCGTTTATTCTGGGGAAAACAAGCAGAAATACGCTTATTCATTTGCAGATTTTTATATAACCTCAGTTTCACTTGATGCGTCAGGCACTACAGCGGTATTATCAGGCATATCAGCTCACGACGGTAGCCAGCTAGGTTGTGTGTATGTTCTTGATTTTACTAAGGAAGAGCCTGTATTGTTCCAAGAGTTTGAAAACAATATGCTCTACTATGTGGATCATTTGTCAAACAACTATGTATGCATTATAGGAGAAAATGCTACTTATACTTTGAGTATGAGAACCAAAGCTTTCGATACAGTAAGCTACGATTCCAAGACTCTTACTGCGTTTGATGTTAATACAGATACAAATACCTTTGTACTTTCTCTATCACGCAACGGTGATGGCAGAATGTGTGATATCTTGTCATTCTCATCATCTGGCAAGTTGAAAAAGACTATTGCAACAAATCTAGAGATTACATCAATAAGCACATACAAGAACCGTATTGCCACGCTCAGCGAAGATACTGTATCGCTATTCTCTAAAGACGGGGTGCTTTTAAGCGAAACTGACGGTGGACTGGATCCGCATTGTGTAGTGCTATATTCGACTAACGATGCATACGTTTTAGGTGTCAGCGAAATCAGGAGGTTAGACCTTCGATGATTTATGATGTTATTTTTATCGTCATAATTTTAATATCGCTTTTTGTCGGTTATAAAAGAGGAGCAGCGAGAATGCTCGTGTCTTTGTTGGGCACAGTAACGTCATTTTTGCTGTCAGTTTTTCTGGGTGATTATTTATCAAAGCTCATTTATGATAGTCACATAGCTCCATCTATTATAGATAGTATAACCCAGTCGCTAGCTATCCCAAGTGTAGGCGAAACAGATGTGTTCGACTCATTGCCCACGTTTGTACGCTTTACGCTTAGCTTTACAGATTTTGAATACAGCGATGCAGTTTCAGCTGTAGAGCATATTCCACACAACTTGGCTGAAAATTTTGAGAAAACCATTGCACCTATAGTGATAGCAGTTCTCTCAATGATACTTACAGCACTTGCATTTACGGTTTCTATATTTTTATTCAGACTCGTTTTCAAACGTTTTTTTATAGCAGTATTTAATATTCCTGTTATCAAAACTGTCAACAAGCTGGTCGGCGCATTGTGTTCGCTTGTTGCAGGTTTGCTCTTTGTGAGCTTTATAGCGTTTTTATTACATCTTGTTATGCCTTATCTTAAAAATGTGCCATATATATTTTCAGAGTCTACAATTTACAATTCATACATATTTTATCATTTTTATAGTGGTAATATATTTGATACAATTATTTCTATTTTCTAAGGATATGAAAGAAAATGTCTACTAAAAAAAGCGAATCAAAACAAAAAGAGAACAAGTATCAAAACTCAGGGGAAGCATCTCTGAGCAATCGAGCTTTTACTATTCCTAATATTATTTGTCTTATAAGGATTTTGCTCATAACGCCTTTTGTTGAGTTTTTCTTGGACGGAGATTACCTTTGGGCAGCTCTTGTTATTATTGCATCAGGTTTGTCTGATTGCTTCGACGGTATGATAGCACGAAAGTTCAATCAAGAATCGGAGCTTGGAAAGATTCTCGACCCTCTGGCTGACAAGCTCACGCTACTCGCAGTCGGAGTTTGTATTACTATAGTTGAGCCTTTCTTTTTACCAATTATGATTATTTTGGTGCTAAAAGATATTTTGATGCTTATTGGAAGTTCAAAGGTCATAAAAAAGGGCGTCTTAGTACCTAAATCAAAGTGGTACGGAAAAGTCGGTACCGTGATGTTTTATGTCACAGTAACTTTCATAGTCTTTGTTAAAGTTATGCAGTCTATGGAAGAGCCACTTATATACATTGATGAAAGCTTAGGTAGAATAATTTCTACTGTTATGTTGAGTCTTACTGCGTGTATGATGATATTTGCTTTTATTATGTATTTTTTTGTGTACCGAGATATTATGAAGAAGGCAGAAAGCTCTGCTGAACACAGTGCTTCTATTATGAAACAGTAAATTTTCGTTTTTACGATTTATATAAAAGGAGATTATTATGATTTGTTCCAGATGTGGCAAACGCCCTGCTGTGGTTTTTGTGTCAACAAACAACTCTGACACACAGCCAAAGGGTTATTGCCTTGTATGCGCAAAAGAGCTCGGCATAAAGCCGGTTGAAGATTTGATGAACAAAATGGGGATTTCTTCTGATGACCTCGAAGCAGTTCAGGATCAGATGGACTCTATCATGGAAAATATGTCAGATGTCGGCGATCTAAACGAACTCGCCCAGTCACTCGGTATTGGAGAGATGGCTGAACAGTTATCTGTTGAAAGCCCTGACTCTGATGATGACTTCACACCTGGCGGAGCTCCAAGCTTTCCAAACTTTTTCAATATGTTCAACCAGAAGCCTGCAGATAATAACAGCTCTAAAGATAACAAAAATTCTAAAAAAGAAAAAACGCAGAAAAATCGCAAGCACATTTCGCTCTATTGCTATGACCTCACAAAAAAAGCCAGAGAGGGCAAAACTGATCGTGTTATCGGCAGAGAAAAAGAAATTGAACGTGTTATCCAGATTCTTTCTCGACGTACAAAGAACAACCCTTGCCTTATTGGTGAACCGGGTGTAGGTAAAACAGCTATCGCAGAAGGTTTGGCACTACGCATAGCTCAGGGCAATGTTCCACAGCGCCTGAAAAATAAAGAGATTCAGCTTCTTGACCTTACTGCGCTTATTGCTGGTACACAATTCCGTGGTCAGTTCGAAAGTCGTATCAAAGGTCTCACAAGCGAAGTAAAAGAAGCCGGCAACATTATTCTATTTATCGACGAGGTTCATAACTTGGTTGGAACAGGCGATGCCGACGGTACCATGAACGCTGCAAACATCTTAAAACCTGCACTTTCTCGTGGTGAGATTCAGGTTATCGGTGCTACAACTTTTAACGAATACCGCAAATATATCGAAAAAGACAGCGCCTTAGAGCGTCGTTTCCAGCCTGTTAAGGTAGGTGAGCCAAGCGTTGCTGAGTCAATCGAGATCCTAAACGGTGTGCGTGATTATTATGAAATGCATCATCAGGTAACAGTTGCAGATGATATCGTGCGTAAAGCTGTTGTGTTCAGTGAGCGTTACATCACCGACAGATTTTTACCGGATAAAGCTATCGACTTGCTTGACGAGTCCTGTGCGTGTGCAGCCCTCAGGAACAAAGAGCGTGAAGCTTTTGATAAGCTTACTGATGAGAAAAAGACTTTGAGTTTAACAAAAGAAAAAATTTCTACTTCAGATGAGATTGATTACGAAGCTCTGGCTACTGTTACTTCAGAGCTTGCAAAAGTAGAAGAACAGCTGAGTGAGATTGACGAAGCCTCTCTTACTACTGCTGTGTCAGAAGAAGATTTAGCAAAAGTTATCGAGCTGTGGACAGGTATTCCATCAACTCGTATCAGAGAGAACGAGCTTTTAAAATTAGCTGATTTTGAAACAAAACTTAAAGAAAAAATCATTGGTCAGGACGAGGCTGTTGACGCACTTTCTAAGGCTATCAAGCGTAGCAGAGTACAGATTTCTCCACGCAGAAGACCTGCATCATTCATCTTTGTCGGACCTACCGGCGTTGGTAAAACCGAGCTTGTAAAAGTCCTTTCAAAAGAGCTGTTTGATACTCCTGAGACACTTATTAGACTCGACATGTCCGAGTTTATGGAGAAACACTCTGTGTCAAAAATTATTGGCTCACCTCCGGGTTACGTAGGTTACGACGAAGCTGGTCAGGTCACAGAAAAGGTTCGTCGCAGACCATACTCAGTACTGTTGTTTGATGAGATCGAAAAAGCCCATCCCGATGTTCTTAACATATTGTTACAGATACTCGATGAAGGCAAACTCACCGATGCACACGGCAGAAGCGTAGATTTTTCTAACACAGTTATCGTTATGACATCAAACGCAGGGTCAGATAAGCGTGAAAACGCTCTTGGTTTTGCAAAGAGCGAAGAAGACGCCGAACGTGAAAAGGTGATGAAAGCATTGTCCGAGTTCCTGCGTCCTGAGTTTATTGCCAGAGTTGATGAAATTATTGTGTTCAAACAGCTTAGCAAAGAAAGCTTCGTCAACATTGCGCATTTGATGCTTTCAGAATACATTGATACATTAGCAGAAAAAGGCATCGACTTCAGGTTTGATGACAAAGCGTGCGAGTATTTAGCTAACAAATCCTGCTCCGGCAAGAGCGGAGCTAGAGACTTGCGCAACCTTATCCGCAAAGAAGTCGAAGACAAGATTACTGGTGAGCTGATTGTAGCAGGAGAGGGTTCACTTTCCGCTATCTCAGTTTCAGCAAATGACTCAGAGCTTCTAGTGCAGTCAATTTAAAACAGATTCAGGCACCCATATTTTGGGTGCCTTTTTTACCGCTTGAATATCAAAAGTAGCCGAATACTCATCTTATATTGAATTCAAAATTCAGCGGTGATACTATGATTATGCAAGGAGGAATGTTTATGAAATTTTCACTCTTTATTGATGAAAATCACGATGAAGAAGTTATCGTGTATGTTCACAGCATCAATAAAACCGTTGAGCAGATAAAAGCTGTTTTAGAGGAATCATCAGCCGAATTGATCGGCTACAAAGACAAGTTGTCAGTTATTGTTGATTTAGATACAATCGTTTGTTTCAGTGTCGAAAACAACAGAGTCTACGCTATAACAACAAGCGATAAGCTTTATCTAAAAAACAGGTTGTATCAGCTAGAGCAAAAATTACCTAATAATTTTATAAAGATAAATCAGTCGTGCATAGCTAATATAAAGCAGATAAAATGCTTTGATTCGTCAATCTCAGGAACATTACTTGTAAAGTTTAAAAACGGTTTTGAAGACTATGTGTCTCGTCGACAAATAAAATTTGTTAAAGAAAGGTTAGGTTTATAATTATGAACAAATATGTAAAAGAGTTTTTTCACCGTGGGTTAATGTTTTCCGGCTTTGGCCCGATAGTAGCAGGCATAGTGTACTATATCGTTTCGTTTACTGACTCAAACTTTCAGCTTACGGGAAAGCAAGTTTTGATAGCGATTATCTCAACGTATTTTCTGGCTTTTATCCAGGCAGGCGTGTCAGTGTTCAATCAGATTGAGCACTGGTCACTACCCAAATCGCTGTTGTTTCATTTTTTGTCATTGTATATAGCATATGTGTCGTGCTATTTAGTGAACACATGGATTCCGTTTGACATTACAGTGATACTGATTTTTACAGCCATTTTTGTTGTTATTTATTTTGTTATATGGTTCACTGTATATTTTATAGTAAAGTCAACGAGTGAAAATCTAAATAAAAAACTTAACTAAAAAAAGGCGTAGAGAAATCTACGCCTTTAATTATTGTGTCAGCTCAAACAAACGCTTTTTGTCAAGTATCTTAACACCTCTGCGTGAAAGCTCTACAATACCTTCGTTTTCAAAGTATTTGAGCATTCTGGATACAACCTCTCTTGCAGAACCCATATATTTAGCGATAAGACTGTGTGTTAGCATTACCGTGTTTGTTTGAGTACGGTTTATTTCATCAAGTAAAAAAATCGCTAGCCTTTTATCCATACTCATAAACAAAATTTGTTGCATAATCCACATAATATTAGAAAAGCTTTCAACCGTTGTCTCAAGTGCATAAACTCTGGCTTGCGGATAATTATTGTTGATTCTTTCAAAAGCATCACCGTTTATATAGTAACATTCGCTTTGCTCTTCAGCATCAACAAAAACATCAAAAGAAATAGGCTGTGCAATAAACGACGCAGAAAGAATACATAGCTCGTTTTTGTGGATTCTCATCAGAGTAAGCTCTTTACCGTCTTCTGATATCATATAAACCCTAAGACTGCCTTTTATCAGGAATATCACACCGCCTACATCATTCCCGTCGTAGATCTTTGAGCCTTTATCAAATATCTTTGTAGCAGTGTTTTTGCACAAGTATTCTTTGTCTATATCAGAAAGAGTGTCCCAAAAAGGAAAACGTTCTTTATAGATTTCACTGTAAGCTTCATATTTCAAGAAAATCACCTCTTTTGTGACTAAGTCACAGAAATACTTTTAAACATAAAGTAAAATAACATCAAGATAAAGGAATCGGTACTAAAAACTTAATATTCCTAATACAATATCAAAGGAGGATTTTTATGAACGCTAATAATTTACCTTTATTGTTACTCGACAACAGCTCGATGATGAGCGTAATCAACGAGGGAGAATTCAGATGCTCTAATATGTCTTTTGAGGATGCAAAAATGCTCCTCGAAATTTTCGACGAAAAAGAATACCTGAAATGCTTTTCCAACCCCGCTATCGAGTCTGTGATGTTTTCACAGCTTGGTATTGAAATGCGAGCATTTGAGTACAAGCACATCAGAAATATGCGAGTAAATCAGCAGGCAATCGTGTTCAAGCTCTACACAACACCATCGGCATCAAACCCGATTATTCAGGCAGATGATGGGGTAGAGGCAAAGAAAATCCAGAACGTATATGCTTATTGCCAGCATCTAATCAGAGTTAAATAATAACTATATTTTATCACAGCATCCGTAGTGCGCACAAGTGCTACGGATGTTTTTTATACAAAAAGTGGCTGAGCTAACACTCAGCCACTTTAATTATTACATCAAGTTGTAGAAATCGTTTTGACAAACCAATGATTTAGATTTTATTTGTTGTCCGAGAACTGGCTGTTATAAAGCTTAGCATATAAACCGTCTTTAGCCATAAGCTCTTCGTGGTTTCCAACCTCAAGGATGTCACCGTCTTGCATATACAATATATTATTGGCATCTTTGATAGTAGAAAGCCTGTGAGCGATGATGAACGATGTTCTGCCTTTCATCATTTCGTTCATAGCTTCCTGAATCATAACCTCAGTACGTGTATCTACAGAAGATGTAGCTTCGTCCAAAATCATGATAGGTGGGTTGTTGAGCATAGCTCTCGCTATAGTCAGGAGCTGTCTTTGACCCTGAGCTATATTACTTGCACCTTCGTGCAGTACAAAGTCGTATCCACCAGGAAGGGTGCGTATAAACGCATCAGCTCGTGCTTTTTTAGCAGCCTCTTCAACTTCTTCATCAGTAGCATCTAACTTACCATAGCGAATATTCTCTCTGATAGTACCGTTGTACAGCCATGTGTCCTGTAGTACCATACCAAAAATTTCACGTAAGCGTGAGCGTTTCATATCTCTGATATCAACACCATCGATTCTTATAGCGCCTTTTCTGACATCGTAGAAACGCATAATAAGGTTTACAAGTGTAGTTTTGCCGGCACCTGTAGGACCAACGATAGCAGTTTTCTCTCCTGCACCGATTGTGATATCAAGATCAGTAATAAGTGTCTGATGTGGCAGATATCCAAATCTGATGTGATCAAAGTCAACTTCACCCTTGAGCTTTTCAGGGAACTGAGGGTTTTCTATGTCAGGAACTTCTTCTTTTTCATCTAAGAACTCAAAAATTCTCGCAGCAGCAGAACCTGTAGCCTGAATTGTGTTAGCAATTTGCATTACCTGAGTGAGTGGCTGAGAGAACTGTCTTAAATAAAGTGTGAATGACTGAATCATACCTACTGACAGTCCAGCAAAAATAGCCATCAACGCACCGATGATTGACACCAGTGTATATCCAAGGTTTGTCATGTTCTGCATAATAGGGGTGAGCGTACCTGCCAAAAACTGACCATCTTTAGAAGATTCATAAAGGTCTTCGTTAGTTTCTTCAAAGCTCTTTATAACACTTTCTTCTCTACCAAATACAGTAACAACATTGTGTCCTGAGTAATATTCTTCAACAAGACCGTTGAGCTCACCTGTACCGCCTTGCTGAGCATTGAATTTTTGCTGGGATTTTTTAGCAATTTTTGCAGCAGCATAAAGCGCAAACGGTACAACTACAAGTCCAACAAGAGTTAGCACACCGCTGATGTTGAGCATAACGATAAAGATGATAACGATAGTGAAGATAGCGTTTAATATCTGATATATACTCTGTTGCAAAGAGTTCGACACAGTATCAACATCATTAGTAACACGACTCAATATGTCACCATATGAATTTGTATCATAGTAGTTGAGTGGAAGCTTGGAAAGTTTGTAGTCAACTTTTTTTCTAAGGTCATAGATAGTGCTCTCAGAAACTGATACGATGAGTGATGTGCCGATATAAGACAGTATAGCATTTAATGCATAAGCACACCCCATCATTAATAAGAATTTGAGAAACGATCCGTCGCCCTCTTTTCCCATAAGAAGTTCTGATAGTGCGTTTGTAGCGTTACCCATGAGCAACGGTGCCGCAGCATAAGCAAAAGTTGATATAAAAACAACAATTATAGCCAGTATAAGCTTAAATCTATACGGTTTCATACAAGCAAACAATCTCTTGTATGCACCGTTTCTTTTGGAAGGTTTAACAGTTTTCATATTATTCACCCTCCTTACTCATCTGAGAATCCACAATTTCCTTGTAAACATCGCAAGTCTTAACAAGTTCATCGTGAGTACCCATACCGACGACCTCACCTTTTTCAACAACGATGATTCTGTCAGCGTCAATAATAGTAGAAATTCTCTGCGCAACAATAACAACAGTAGCTTCGCCGGTTTCTGCGGATAGCGCATGGCGCAATGCTTTGTCTGTCTTGAAGTCAAGTGCTGAGAACGAGTCATCAAAAACGTAAATTTCAGGTTTTCTGACGATAGCTCGTGCAATAGCAAGACGCTGTCTTTGACCACCTGATACGTTAGTGCCTCCCTGTGAAATACGAGAGTTAAAACCTTCGTCCTTTTTCATAACAAAGTCATATGACTGAGCGATTTTAACAGCTTCTTCGATTCTGTCTTCATCAGCATTCTTATCACCGAAAGCGATGTTAGAGTCGATAGTACCTGAGAAAAGCACTGCTTTCTGTGGGACAAAACCGATTTTATTTCTAAGCACTTTTGTGTCGTAATCCCTGACATCAACACCATCTACAAGAACCTGACCCTCAGTCACATCATAAAGTCGAGGAATAAGGTTGACGATGGTTGATTTACCCATACCTGTACCACCGATGATAGCGGTAGTTTCACCGGGCTTAGCCTCAAAAGAAAGATTCTTGATTGCAGGTACATCAGCACCGGGATATGTGAAAGAAACGTTTTTGAAAGTGAGATAGCCTTTCTGCTCAGTGTTGTCCTTGGTTTCAACTTTGTTTTTGATAACAGGTTCAGTTTCGAGTACTTCGAGTGCTCTAGATGCAGCAGTAGAAGCACGAGGCAACTGAACAAATACCAAAGTGAGCATGATAACAGCCATCATAATCTGCATGATGTACTGAATAATAGCCATAATCTCACCGATAGTGTAGTCAAAACCTTTGTTTATACTCTGGTTAGCAGCCATCAGCATTACCATAGCTGCTGTGAAAGAGAGTATAATTGTCAGCACCGGCATAACAGCGTTAGTGGTTCTCTGTAGCTTCATATTGCTTCTTTTGTAGTCGTTGTTGATTTCTTCAAACTTCTTTGACTCAAAATCAATAGTACCAAAAGCACGGATAACTCTTACACCTGTCAGCTTTTCTCTAAGAACCAGATTGATTCTGTCGATTTTACCTTGAATTCTAGTCGACAGAGGAATAGCGATCTTAGCGATTATTACAAGCACAACGCACATCAGCGGGATAGAAATAACCAGTACGCCCGAAAGCTGTGGAGAGCTGGAAATAGCTAAGATGATACCGCAGATACACATAATAGGTGCCTGAAAAGCGATTCTTAAGCACTGGTTTAAAAATGTCTGTACTTGAGTTATGTCGTTGTTAGTTCTTGTAATGAGTGAAGATGCAGTGAATCTGTCGATTTCAGTCTGTGAAAAATACTGCACTTTTCTGAAAATTTTTGAGCGCAGATTTCTACCTACACCCATAGAAACAGTAGCAGAAAGCCTGCTGGTGGTAATGCCGCACCACAAACCAAAAGCAACCAAAGCTATCATAAATCCGCCTACTCTCAGCACCATAGCAACATCTTCATTTGGAATTGCAATGTCAATAAGTCGTATGAGCAGTGAAGGCAGACCGAGTGCTGCCATAGTAGTACCGATAGTGGTCAGTATTATGAACAGCAGTTGTTTTTTATAGGAAAAAAGTTCCTTGAATACACATTTCATTTTTAATTCTCCAAAAAATTAGTCCTTATCAAACACTGAACAGATGAGTCTGATGCCATAGAATGTCAGGCCGAATCCCATTACATAACCCAGTGTCATAGTAGCATATATGAGGTGAGTACCGGCGTACATACCCATAAGTATAACAAGTATGCCCAAAATTAACGTCAGCCACCAGCTCTTGTGCCCCTGCTTTTTTAGCTTGAAAGAAGAAACAGTTGAGTCAACACCACTGATAACAAGCCAAAGAGCAAAAAGAACAACGATGATGAGGTCAAATGTAGCTCGAAGATTAACATCAAACATAGCGATAACAGACAGCACAGCAGCACAAATAGCAAAAATAAGACCTAAAGTACTGTTTACTATGAGCTTTTTACTTTCTTTGTTACGAGCATATTCAAAAATACCGCAAAAACCGATAACGCCCAAAAGCATCGTAACTATCCAACCGGTAGTCATTAACGATGATGCACCTGGGAAAGCAAAGCAGTAAAATGCAGCAAATAATGAAAAAACACCCATAATACAGTTAAATACTTTCATAAATAACACCCCTTGTGTAAAAAAATATACATCAAAATTATATATTATTCTAACGTATTATTCAATACTTTTCAGCGTCTTAATATTATGTTGATTTAGCTTTATATGACATTTTTTTGACATATTTATGAAGAAATACTACTTGACACATAATACTATGTGTAGTATAGTATAAGCAAAGGGAGGTATAATATGGATATTCAACTTAAACGTGGATTACTTGACGTCTGTGTTTTGAAAGCTATAAAAAACGAAGATTCCTATGGATACAAAATCATAAAAGATATGAAACCCTTTGTCGAGATAAGCGAATCGACCTTGTACCCGATTTTAAGACGACTTGAATCGTCAGCAATGCTTACTGTAAAAACAGTTGAACATAACGGACGACTCAGAAAGTACTATCATATTACGCAAGATGGCGTAAAACGTATTGAAGAATTCAAAGAAGAATGGAACGAAATTGTATCAATATACAGATTTATTACAAAGGAGGATAACGATGAATCAGTGTGATTTTATTTGTGAGCTTAACAGCAGGCTTTCAGGCTTACCGGAAGAAGATATAAATAAGTCAGTTGACTATTACAGCGAGCTTATCGACGATTACATAGAAGATGGAAAAAGTGAGGAAGAAGCAGTTGCTGCTTTAGGCAGTATCGACGATATAGTCAATCAGATATACAGTGATATACCGCTTTCAAAAATCGTGAAAGCAAAAGTAAAACCAAGTCGCACCCTCAAAGTATTGGAAATCATACTTATTGTACTTGGTTCACCTGTCTGGCTGAGTATCCTTATTGCAGTTTTTGCTGTTGTTTTTTCTATTTATGTATCTTTGTGGTGTGTGGTTATCTCTGTTTTTGCAGTTGGCATATCACTGTTTGTGTCCTCAGTTGCATTATTTTTAGCGTCTATTTATGTTTTGTTTGTTAAAGATGTGTTGCGTTTTGTAGCACTGCTTGGTGCGGCTTTTATGTGTGCTGGTTTAGGGCTACTGATTATTATAGGTGCAAAATATCTTGCAAAAGCAATTTTGCTTTTAACTAAATGTACTGTAAAAGGTATTAAAAAGATGTTTATCAAAAAGGGGGAACTAAAGTGAAAAAATCGACAATTATATCACTCATTGTGAGCGTATCCCTTATTTTTATAGGTGCTTTTATGTTCTTTTGTGCTTTGTATAGCGTGAATTTTGATTTTACTAAATTTGATTTAAATCTCGCATCAGGTAATCTTTATACCACAAAAACAGTTGAAGTTGACTCGTTTGACAGCATCTATATAGACGAAAAATCTATTGATATTATTATTGCCCCTGCAGATGACGACAAAGCGATAGTAAGTTGCTACGATTTAGAAGGTGTGAATCGTGATGTCTTCGTAAAAGATGGAGTCTTGAATATTGTCAACAGCCAAGCAGTAACGGACGAGTTGCTCGATATGTCTGTCAGTACTCACAATACCAATCTGACTCTTTATCTACCAAAAGCTGAATATAAAGACGTTGTGATTATTACTGCAAGCAGTAACGTTACTGTGCACAAAGATTTGTCGCTTGAAAATGTTGATATTAAAGTCACGAGCGGAGATGTTTTGCTCACTTCCAGCGTGAAAAATAAACTGAAAGTAGATGCTAACAGCGGAAGTGTTTGTTTGAAAGATATTGATTGTAAGCAGATGTTTGCGTTTGCAACCAGCGGTGATATTGAAATAAATCAGGCAAAAGTTTTGAACGACATCACGCTTGAATCAACTTCTGGCGATATTACTCTTAACTATATTTTCCCTTGCAAAAACATGAGTACTAGCCTTACTAGCGGTGATTTTTATGCAGACAACGTTGTAGCAAGTGATAGCTTTAAAGTTAAGACAACAAGCGGAGATACAGAGCTTGTTGATTCGGATTCTGAAAGTATTGATTTAGAATCAACCAGCGGTGATATTGATGTAGCATTGTTGTCGAAAAAGATTATTGTTACTGACACTGCAAGTGGCAATGTCGATGTTGACCCGTTAGCTTATGATGATACCGGCAAACTATCAGCAAGCACGACAAGCGGCGACATAAAAGTGAAAGTTCAAAACTAAAAGTGCATATATAACGAAAAAGAGCATCCTGAAAATGGATGCTCTTTAATATTTATATGGAGCGATTGTTGGTCTGAAGGCGATTTAAAATAAAAATCGTCGCAGACCTATTGAGTCCACGACGACGTTGGAGCGGGTGATGGGAATCGAACCCACCTCCTCGGCTTGGAAGGCCGATGCACTAGCCGATGTGCTACACCCGCATACAAGCGAAGTTTTTATTGCGAAAGTTATTCTAGCACAAACTTCGCTCTTTGTCAAATATTACTGTGGATTATTATCGATACGATAAATCTCCTGGTTGTCAATATCAATGTCAGGGATGATAATAGGTGGAATACCGCAGTTAGCTGTGAGTGTAGTCACAAAAGCCTTGAGATAAGGGAACAGGTTCTTGAAAGTCTCTGTATGGATGATCTCCTTTTTCGCACTATCATTGAATGCGAATATACCTGACATTACAACATGCACCTTAAATTTTTCAGGGTTGTTAGAGTCAAACACTTCTATATCGAACTCACCCTTGCACATATTGTTTTTAGCATATTGAACGTTGTACTGGTATTTGTGAGCGAGCTTAACCTGTGTTCCGTTTTCAAGCAAAGCAACAAAATCAGCTTTATCAACCTTATATCCTTTAAGTGTAACAACAGCCATAATAATTCTCCTTTAAGTATATGTATTGTTTTATAAATTATAGCACATAATTATTGCATAATAAAGTCTTATTTTTTATTTGTGCTGATATTGACATAAATAAAAAATATGTTATACTAAATCATGTTGTTGGGAAGTAGCCAAGCGGTAAGGCAACGGACTTTGACTCCGTCATTTCGTGGGTTCGAACCCCGCCTTCCCAGCCAAAAATAAAGGTGCACCTTTTGGTGCACCTTTATTTTTTATATTTGGGGTGTGGGGTTCGAAGCCTGAGAGGGTGAGAGACGTAAAGAAAACAGTCCGGTGGACTGTTTTTAGTCTCGAAGTCTGTAGAGGCTATGCCTCAAGGACGGGCAATGCGAAGCAGTGTCGCCCCGCCTTCCCAGCCAAAAATAAAGGTGCACCTTTTGGTGCGCCTTTTTTTATATTTGGGGTGTGGGGTTTGAAGCCTGAGAGGGTGAGAGACGTAAAGAAAACAGTCCGGTGGACTGTTTTTAGTCTCGAAGTCTGTAGAGGCTATGCCTCAAGGACGGGCAATGCGAAGCAGTGTCGCCCCGCCTTCCCAGCCAAAAATAAAGGTGCACCTTTTGGTGCGCCTTTGTTTTTTATATTTGGGGTGTGGGATCACAAGCCTGAGAGGGTGAGAGACGCAAAAACAGTCGATTTACATATTTATAGAAATATGTTATCATAAGGCATATCATTATTACGGAGATTTTTATGAGTATATTAAATGTAGAACACTTATCGCATGGATTTGGCGATCGAGCAATATTTTCTGATGTATCTTTCAGACTTCTCAAAGGGGAACATATTGGACTCATCGGTGCCAACGGTGAGGGCAAATCCACATTTATGAATATCGTTACAGGCAAACTGATGCCTGACGATGGTAAGGTCGAGTGGTCAAAGAATGTTCGAGTCGGCTACCTTGATCAGCATATAGTTTTAACACAAGGCATGACTATAGAAGAAGTTTTGAAATCTGCTTTTTCATACCTTTTTGAGCTTGAAAATCGTATGAACGATATTTGTGACAACTTGGGCACGGCATCTGGAGATGAAATGACGAGTATGCTTGAGGAGCTTGGCACTATTCAGGATACCCTGACTCTTCATGACTTTTACGTTATTGATGCAAAGGTTGAAGAGGTTGCACGTGCGCTAGGTCTTATTGATTTCGGGCTTGATCGAGATGTAACAGACCTCTCAGGTGGTCAGCGTACCAAGGTGCTACTTGCAAAACTCCTGCTCGAAAAACCAGATATTCTCCTTCTCGATGAGCCTACCAACTATCTTGATGAAGAACATATCGTCTGGCTCAAGCGTTATCTTATAGACTATGAAAACGCTTTCATATTGATATCTCACGATATCCCGTTTTTAAACGAGGTCATCAATATCATATATCATATGGAAAACCAAGAGCTTAATCGTTACGTAGGTGACTATCACCACTTTGAAGAAGTCTATGCGATGAAAAAGTCACAGCTCGAAGCGGCATACAAGCGCCAACAGCAAGAAATCAGTGAGCTCAAAGACTTCGTTGCTCGTAACAAAGCACGAGTTTCTACTCGAAATATGGCAATGTCACGCCAGAAACTTCTTGATAAAATGGACGTTATTGAACTTGCTCAGGAAAAGCCGAAGCCTGAATTCAGCTTCAAAGTAGGTCGGACCCCCAGCAGATTTTTGTTCGAGACAAAAGATCTCATCATTGGCTACGACGAACCGCTTTCAAAGCCATTGAATCTAACTTTCGAGCGTGGAAAGAAAATCGCACTGATAGGTGCCAACGGTATCGGCAAAACAACTCTTTTAAAAAGCATACTTGGTCTTATTCCACCACTAGATGGTAGGGTAGAGCAAGGCGATAATCTGCTTGTTGGTTATTTCGAACAGGAAAGTTCACCGGATAACACCACAACCTGTATCGACGAGCTGTGGCAGGATTTTCCATCATATAATCAGTTTGAAGTAAGAGCAGCTTTGGCTAAATGCGGTCTGACTACAAAGCATATCGAAAGTCAGGTTCGAGTTCTCTCAGGTGGCGAGCAAGCAAAGGTGCGTTTGTGCAAACTCATCAATAAAGAAACTAACATTTTGCTCTTAGACGAGCCTACTAACCACCTTGACGTTGATGCAAAAGACGAGCTCAAGCGTGCTCTCAAAGAGTACAAAGGATCAATATTACTCATCTGTCACGAGCCAGAATTCTACCTCGATGTTGTTGATGAAGTATGGGATTGCAGTAAGTGGACAACAAAGATTTTTTAATACGCAGAAAAAATAAAGCCATATCAGCGTTTGCATAGCTGATATGGCTTATGTTATATCTAGTGTAATATGTAGTTGAGTCCCATGAGTAGGTACAGTGGTCCAAGACAATATACCATGAACATTTCTTTGTGGGGGACTTTTGTTTTGAAACAATCTGTCAGGAGTAAAAGCTCAAATACATACGCACCTGTACCGCAGAAATACGCAACAGCCTTGAGTATATGATAAATTTCTTCAAAGAAGAAAGAAGAGACAAACAGTATCGCCGCAACCGCAACCAAAAGATTGCGAGCAAGAAGCATAGCATAATCAAGTTTTCGATGCGTACTGTGTATAAGCTCATCAGCATCAGGTGTTGTTACATCTACAGTATGTTTAACTTGTTCAAGTAATTTAGACATAATATACTCCTCAAATTTTTAGTACATATTACAATATATCTCAAAACCTGTCAATATAAGACAAATAAAACAGCACCCGGTGATTTGTTGCCGAGTGCATTTATATGTAATTTTATTCTTTTATAAAGTGTATTATCACAGCTTCTGCTATCATAGTCAGCGTCACAAATATACCTACTGTAGTTAGTCCAAAAATTAATTTACAGAGGGATAAAGCTATCCTAATATTTAGTAATATTTTTATTGCTGATAGTAAACTTCTTTTATTTATAAAGCAATAGATAATAAGCAGAAGGAGTATCAAGCAGGTTAATACAGCAGTTAGTAGTGGACTAAAACTAGCATACCCATAAGGTGTCGTGTCAAAATATGAAAAGTACACTTTCTTTGTAGCAGTTCCTCCTGCAACCGAGAAATTCAGCACAACACCATTTGGTAGGCTCTCTAAGATTATAGCAATAATCGGGAGTATTAATAACATCAATCGTTTTTTCATAAACTCCTCCAAATGTTAGCATCAAAAGTTTACCGTTTCATAGAATATGCTCTACATATATACTTTATAAAATACATTAATGATAGTCAATTAGACAATTACAAAACAAAAAACCACCCAGATAACTCTGAGTGGTTTCGTGGTGACCCATCGGAGATTCGAACTCCGGACACCTTGATTAAAAGTCAAGTGCTCTGCCAACTGAGCTAATGAGTCAAATGGGGTGGATAATCGGATTCGAACCGATGGTCTCCAGTGCCACAAACTGGCGCTTTAACCAACTAAGCTATACCCACCATATGGCGCGCTGAAAGGGACTCGAACCCCTGACCTACTGCTTAGAAGGCAGTTGCTCTATCCAGCTGAGCTATCAGCGCATTCTAAACTGAAAACGCATTCTGTTTCAGTCAGCCTTACTATTATATAAGAACTGGACCGATTTGTCAATAGTATATTTGCTCTGTATTTACATATATTTTTGACATGATTTTATTATTTTTGCCTTTTGATGACTTTAAGTCTCGAGAACTCTTCTCGTTCTTTTTCATCCAGCGCATCAGTAATCGTTTTTACAGCACCCTCAAATTTAGGTATCATGATGTTTTTTAGTGCATTTGCACGCTTTTGCGTCTTTTTTATTGAGTCAGCTAGCCTGTAAACGCTGTTCTCGATTTCAGCGAGCTCTACTGTGAGCTTCTTAACATACATAAACTTCATCTGTGCTTCATCGAGCGCCGAGTTTGAAGAAGCGAGTCCGTAGTGTAGCTCGTTCTTTTCGCTGTTGTCGATAGTGAGTATCGGAATTTCGACACCCATAACACTGCGATAATTTAGTTTTATGCTGTCATCTATCGGCATCGACATAGAAATCTCATCACAAAAACCCAGCGTGATGTTAGCATTCTGGAGAGCATAATATGCGTCAGAGAAAGCTGAGTCGATTTTGCTTTGAATCTCGTTGGCTCTCTCAATCAGCATCATCATTTCACGGATGAGTATATTACGCTTTCTATCAAGCAACTCAAAGCCGACCTTAGATAGCTGAAGAGACTTTTTTGTGTTTATTAAGTTACCTTTGGTAGGCGCAACATTTTGAGCCATATACATCATCCTTTCATAAATTTAAGTGAATTATTTTTCTACGTAGTACTTATCGAGCAACTTGTCATCAACACGGTCGAGCTCTTTTCTTGGAAGGTGAGAGAGCAACCTCCAGCCTAAATTCAAGCTTTGCTCGATAGATCTGTTTTCATTATTACCCTGATTAACAAAAGTACTCTCAAAATATCTGCCAAATTCAAGATATTTCTTATCGATAGGAGAAAGCTCCTCTTCGCCTATAACAGAAGCAAGACTTCTCGCGTCAATAACCTTTGCGTATGATGCAAACAGCTGGTTGGCAAGGGAAGAGTGGTCTTCTCTTGTATAACCCTCACCGATACCATCTTTCATAAGACGAGACAGAGAAGGCAGAACATTTACAGGTGGATAGATACCCTGACTTTGTAGCATTCTGTCAAGTACAATCTGACCCTCAGTGATATAACCCGTAAGGTCAGGCACAGGGTGAGTTATATCATCGTTAGGCATAGTAAGTATAGGAATCTGTGTTACAGAACCTTTACTGCCTTTTATCATACCTGCTCTTTCATATATAGATGCAAGGTCAGAGTAAAGATATCCAGGATATCCCTTTCTGCCTGGAATTTCACCTTTTGAAGAGCTGAATTCTCTGAGGGCCTCAGCATATGAAGTCATATCTGTCATGATAACCAGTATGTGCATGTCAAGCTCAAAAGCAAGATATTCAGCCACTGTGAGTGCACATTTCGGTGTGAGCATACGCTCAATGATAGGGTCGTTAGAAAGGTTTAGAAGCATTACAACCTTTGACATAACGCCACTTTCTTCAAAGCTTTTCTTAAAGTATTGTGCAACGTCGTTCTGAACACCCATCGCAGCAAAAACAACACCGAAGTTATTTGAGTCAGCACCGCTGATTTTAGCTTGTCTTACAATTTGTACCGCAAGCTCATTGTGTTTCATACCGGAACCAGAGAAAATGGGTAGCTTTTGGCCACGGATAAGTGTCATAAGCGTATCAATACTCGAGATACCGGTGTTGATATAGTTTCTTGGATAGATACGAGATACAGGATTGATTGGTGTACCGTTGATGTTTTTCTTTTTCTCAGGGAAAATGTCACCCAATCCGTCGATAGGCTTACCGGCTCCGTTTAGTACTCTGCCCATAATTTCAGGAGACAGTGGCATCTCCATCGGTCTGCCTGTTAGTCTTGTTCTTGTGTTGTGAAGACTCAGCTGACGGGATCCTTCAAAAACCTGTACAACAATTCTATCACCATCTATTTGCACAACTCGGCCTTGGCGTTTGGTGCCGTTTTCGAGTTCAATGTCAACAATTTCCTCAAAGGAAACGCCTTTGACGCCATCAATAACAACGAGTGATCCGTTTATCTCTTTGACGCCGACATAATCAATAATCATAGCATTCCCTCCTTATATAGTAATAGTAGCAATTTTTTCGTCGATCTCAGCGATATAATCATCAAACATATATAGTTTGTCGTTAGGTATATCGTACTTCATTTTTGTCAGCTTATCAAAAATTCCCAGCTCAATAACTCTCGAAATAGGGATAGCAGCATTAACTATATGCTTAGCTTTTTTATGCAGATGCAGTATAGTCTTCATCATTAGCATCTGCTTTTCAAGAGTTACGTAAGTATCATCATTGTGGAAAGCATTTTGCTGTAAAAAACCCACACGGATGACTCTAGCAGTTTCGATAACAAGCTTCTGGTCATCTGGCAGAACATCGGCACCTATGAGCTTGACAATTTCCATTAACCTGCTTTCTTCAGCAAGCAGAGCTGATATTTCTCTTCTGTATTTTACAAATTCTTCACCTAAGTTTTCTTCAAACCATGGGTCCAAATCCGTGAAATATTCGCTGTAGCTATCCATCCAGTTGATAGCAGGATAGTGTCTTGAATATGCTAAGCTCTTATCAAGTGCCCAGAAGCATCGTGTAAATCGCTTTGTATTTTGAGTAACAGGCTCTGAAAAGTCAGAACCCTGTGGAGATACAGCACCGATGATTGTGACTGACCCCTCACCACCTGACAGGACTTGAGCTCTGCAACCACGTTCATAAAACTCGGATAAACGTGATGGCAGATACGCAGGAAAACCTTCTTCCGCAGGCATTTCTTCGAGTCTGCCGGAGATTTCTCTGAGTGCTTCTGCCCAGCGAGAGGTAGAGTCTGCCATAATAGCTACGTTATAGCCCATATCTCTGTAGTATTCAGCCAGCGTGATACCTGTGTAAATAGACGCCTCACGAGCTGCAACAGGCATGTTGGAAGTGTTGGCAATAAGAGTTGTTCTGAAAGTCATAGGACAGTTATGTTTCGGGTCAATAAGTTCAGAAAATTCCTGAAGCACCTGACTCATCTCGTTACCACGTTCACCACAACCGACATAAACGATGATATCTGCATCACACCACTTAGCAAGCTGATGCTGTGTCATAGTCTTACCTGTACCAAAACCGCCCGGAATAGCCGCAGTACCACCTTTTGATATAGGGAAGAGTGTGTCGATAACTCTCTGACCCGTAATAAGCGGAACAGATGCAGTGAGTCGCTCTTTAACGGGGCGAGGTGTTCTTATAGGCCACTTCTGACACAATGTAAGCTCGTGTTCAACACCGTTTTCGTCTTTTATTTTAAGGATTGTATCAAACAGCTTGTATTGTCCGTTTTGTGCAACATATGTTACAACACCTGAAAGATAGGGTGGTACCATACATTTATGTGTTATGATTTCTGTTTCAGGAAGCGTAGCGTAGATTTCGCCACCACAAAGTGAATCACCGATTTTTTTGTTGATGGTAACATCCCAAAGCTTTTGTGTATCAAGCGCAGATACCTGTGAACCTCTGCTTATGAAAGCTCCCTCGTTTTTCTCAATTTCAGAAAGAGGGCGCTCAATACCATCAAAGATGTTGTTGAGTATTCCCGGACCGAGCAGTACATTCATTGGGGCTTTTGTGCCTACAATAGGATCGCCTGGTTTAAGTCCTGTGGTGTCTTCATAAACCTGAACAGTAGTTAGTTCGTCGTTGATACCAATGATTTCACCGACCAGCCTTTCATTGCCGACATACACCATTTCCATCATAGAAAAATCTGTAGCGCCTTTGATGGTTACAACAGGACCGTTGATACCGTAAATGCAGTTACTGTTCATATTTACACCACCTTTAGTCCTGAGTTTTCGCAAAACCACTGACGTTGATCATTTAACTTCGAATCAAGTGTATCATCAGCAATGATAGATAGTGCTTCACAATAACCCTTGATACCGCCCAAGTGGATAGTATCATCAAACTCTATTTTACAATTATTAATAATTTCTTTTATACTGTCAGCTTTGTCAGCATCAGCACTCTTTAAGTAGATAACACATTCATTGTTATCAAATAGTTTGCTGATTTTATGAGCACTCTTTCTGATGAGTTCTATATAATCTGCAGTTTTTGTGAAATCATAAAGCTTGTCATATGCTTTCTTAAAAACATTTTCAACTATCTCGTTGCGCTTAACAAAAAGCTCTCTTTTGCTGTTTTGCTCGCGCATAGCAACATCACTGACAATCAAAGCTTTCTTTACGCTGATTTCTTTTTGAATCAGCGTATAAGCGTCTTTGATACCTTCTTTAGTAGCTTTTTCTATTTCTTGTTTTTTGAATTCTTCAACCTCTTGCAAAATAGCATCGCTTTGTTGCTTTGCGTATTTGTTGATAGCTTTCAAAAAACTGCTTGTTTTATTAGATTGGTTCATATATATGCCTTCTTAAAAATAAGTTAAATCTTTACACCGATAGCATCCTGAACATATTTGGTGATACTGTCTTTAGTTCTACCGTTTCCATGTCTGTCAGGGATTTCAATGATCAGGGGTTGTTTTTGGTGCAACTTGATGTCGTATATCTTGTCGTGACATTCTTTCATCAGCGTTTCAGTCATCAAAATAACTGCAACATCGTCCATCTTCATAGCGTCATCAAGCGCCTTTTCAATGTGATGCTTTTTATGCACAACAACACCGTCTACACCAGCAAGTCGCATTCCCATAAGTGTATCGACGTTATCGCTGATAAGATACATCTTCATACAAATTCGTCCTTTATTAGAGACTTGAGATAATCATAATTGAGATAAGCATACCGTAAAGCGCACAACCTTCGCCGAGCGCAACGAAAATGATAGACTTACCAAAGTTCTTTGGATCCTCACTTGTAGCGCCTATAGCAGCTGGAGCAGAACCACCTACTGCGATACCACCACCTATACATGAAAGTCCTGTAGCAATACCCGCTGCGATATAGCCTAAGCCCGTTGCGTTTGATGAAGCAGCCTCAGCAACAGCAGTAGCATCAGCAGCGTGAGCAACGATAGGGCATATCATACAAAATGCAAACACAGCACAAAAAGAGAAAATCTGTGTCAGTACAGTTGTTTTTGCACTTTTGCCTTTTTCAAAAGCCTTGATAGCAACAAGTACAGAAACAACTAAAAAAGCAGCAGGGATAAATAAAAGTAAATAATTCAACATAACAAATCCTCCGTATATAAAGTCTAAAACTTAATCTTTTTCAATTTTGACAGGCTTGTATGGTCTGCCATCACCGATATAAAATCTACTGAACATCTCATAGTACTCAAGTCTGAGCACTTGAATACCAACGAGCAAAGCTTCAAGAGCAGCTACCAATATGTTACCGACAATCAGCGTTACTACATAGCCTGTTGAGCCGAACATCGAAGCAAGCACAAATACAACCTGCATCATACCTGCGTGTACCAGCACAAATGCTCCGACTCTTAAAAAACTCATTGTGTTTGTAACGTAGGAGAGACAAACTTCAAACAGTTCAAAGAAGTTGTCCACAATAAACGAGCCGATACTCTCAGGCATAAAGTTTCTTTCACCTTCAACTAGCTTTGATAACGGTTCTCTGAAAAACACCAGTATCAGTGGAATAACAATGAGCAGTATGATGTAAAGCGGAGTCATGATTTTTATGCCTAGCATCATTGAACATACAAGTCCCACAACAAGTGAAGTATAAAATAAAAGTCCGCACACACCGTTCACACCGAAAAGCGCGTTACCGATATCTTTTCTTTTGAGTGATGAGTAGATATTCAGACACATAGCAACAATAACAAGCAGCATACCGATAGCAACAGCTGAGTAAATTATGTTCATTGTCATATGCGATTCCATAACCTCAATCGGCTTTTTCTCAAGCCCGAATAGCTTTTGATACATACTATCTAGCACATGCTCAAAGCCAAACACTGAGCCGAAAACAAAGCCGAAAATTGTCGATGAAATAGAGCAAGGTATCAAAAGTCTCCCAAGCTCCATACCTTTGACTTTGTACATGAAAAGCGCTGCAAAAAACAGCAACACTCCGTGTCCTACATCGCCGAACATAATACCAAATAGCAATGAGTACGTGAAAGCCAAGAAACCCGACGGGTCAATCTCACCGTAGTTAGGTGTTCCATACATATCTGTATAGTACTCAAATGGCTTTGAAAAGAAATTGTTCTTGAATTTCACAGGAGGCTTGTGCCTGATTTCTTCTTTTGCATCAGTCATATTAACTTCGATGCTCTCAATTTCTTCCAGTGCTTTGTGTATTTTCTTTTCATCTTCCTGTGGGATCCAACCAGCTAAAATGAAGTTGTTGTGATATCTATACGCAAAAGAGCGTATGGAGTAAAAAGCGTTTTGTTCACACAGCTTAGAGTAGATTTTCAGCATATTATCTTTATTTTCAAAAAGATAAGCTTTTGCATCATTGTCAAGCTCTTCAATTTTTTTCTGCAAAGCACAAACGTATTCTTTTTGCTTTGCTATAAAGTCTGTTGGAGTACCTTTGAGTCCTTCAACCTCAACGTGCTCAAAGTAAAGTGCAGAGAAAATACTGTCGATTTCATCAGCCTGATCAATAGGTGCAGTGTAGACACCCCAGTAGTACTTGTCGTCAGAAGACACAGGGAAGAACTGCACAAACTCGTTATCTTCAAACTCTTGCAGTTTTTTGTAGCTGTCCTTTGGCAGTCTTCCAAAATCAGAAGCAATGAATTCACACGCTTCGATTTTATCAATTTCAAGGTCAAGACCTACAAAATGCGAGCTGTTTTCAATCTGTCTTAGACAGTTCTTGATTTGAGCCTGAGTTTCTTCCTTTTCTTTCAAAGTTGTACCAAGATCTTTTTCGATTGTCTCAACAACTTTAGCCATTTCATCAACACTGACAGAATAACCATCTATGTCGACAATCTCAGGTTCAATGCCAGCTTGAGACATAATAGCCTTGAGTTTGTTCAGTGTAGACGACGATTCGTTTTTTGATGATACAGGCAGAAACTTTTCTGTTTCCGAAAAAAACTCCGTTGCATCATCAGGATGAAATACACCGCAGTGCCCCAGCATTGTCACAACCTCATCTAGATGGTCAACCATACCGATGATTGATACGAGCTTCATTTTAGATAATGCCAAATACATCACCTCTTAATTTATAGTAAGTTTGATTTTTTTGTTTTTTAGTATTCGTAAATCAGCAAAGATTCAATTCTTTCGCGTGAACTGTTGTATCTTACACCTTCAATGATCGTGATGATGTTTTTAAGTTCGGCTTCGCTGACATACATATATGAAAGAAGAACAACAGCAGGGTCAGTAGAGTAGTACAGCATACGCCTGCACATATTAAACCTGCTCACGATTGATAGTCTTTCTTCGTTTTCGATACTCATTTGTTTGATGCGCTTGCCAACTCTTGTTTTTGTCATAACATCAAAAACGTCGTCAACATCTTGGGCACTACACATTTCCTGCAGTATAGCTTTTTTTATAGTGCCAAAAGGCATCAGGTGTGCCATGATAGCATCAGAGTCTAAGCAGTAGTACTTTTTGAGTCTGAGTACTCTTGAAATATTGCAAAAATCGTTGACATAGTCACACAATTTTAGCAAATTCTCTTTTTCTTTCTTCGATTTACGCTTGGATATAGCAGTGTATAATTCTTTATAAGAATAAATATTCAAAGCGTTTTCAGCAGATGCAAGGTCGATAACCCCATTTCTGCTTGGTCTGTATTCTTTTAAGATATCTTTGTAGACGCTGTCACCCAAAGCTTCTATGAAAGAGTCGAAGTCTTTACAGGTGGATAGCTTGTACAAGTCAATTTCAGTGTGCTTATTAAAGTAAGAGGGGAGAGTGAAGATGTATTCTTCTACCTTAGAACAGGAAAGCAACAACAAAAAGTGCATCAGCTGTTCGATTTCGTACCTTCTGATAATAAACTCAGAGAAAGGTGAACCTTCACTCATCTCGTATCTGCACAGCGAGTCAAAATCATAGAAAGTCTTTTGCTTCAAAAGCGTCTCCAACTGTCCACGGTGAACTTCATTTTCATTTATTTTATTTAGTATATCGCTGTAACGTGTGTGTGTTTTAAGATAACTCACAACAGTTGCAACGTCTTTGCATTTAAGCAGAGCTTTGTAGTCTTTTTCACTCAGTCTTTTGCCGTACTTGCTTCTGGCTTTAGTAATAACAGCGCTTGAAGAATTTAATAACATCGAAGTCCACCTCCTTTGTTTGGATTAAAAAAGTATTTAACCGTTTATAACACTATCAACGATTTTATCGACCCACTTATCGCAGTTTTGTTCATACATAGCATCAAGCTGTACCATAGCACTGTGGTGTTTTGCTTTAGTGAGTTCCCATTCTTTTTGAGCGTTTGCTTTATCAACCTCGAGATTTTTCTTGACTCTTTCTTTTGCACGCTCAATATAGTCATCATATATTTTCTTTTTAGTTTCTATGATTTCTTTTTCAGTAGCGGCTTTTTCAAGCTGAGCTTTTTCTTTGACAAGTCGTGCCTGTTCATCCATCTCAATGATTTTTTTGAGCATATCTTGCACAGAAATCGCCTCCTAATAGCTAGTGTAATTAGTTTTTAAGTGCCTGTAGAGGTGCAGGAATTCTGCCTCCACGTGTGACGAATTCAGTTGGATCACCACATCTTACAGGCATAACAGGTCCATATCCGAGCAAACCACCAAAGTTTAACTCGTCACCTGCTTTCATACCGATAGCAGGAATAATTCTGACAGCAGTAGTCTTAGTGTTCACCATACCTATAGCAGCTTCGTCTGCTATGATTGCAGAGATAACTTCCGGTGTGATATCACCCGGCACAACTATCATATCAAGACCAACCGAGCATACTGCAGTCATAGCTTCAAGCTTTGTGATATCCAAAGCGCCTGTTTTTGCAGCGTGTATCATACCAGCATCTTCGCTCACAGGAATGAAAGCACCGCTGAGACCGCCAACGTGAGATGATGCCATTACGCCACCTTTTTTAACAGCGTCATTCAAGAGGGCTAAAGCTGCAGTTGTACCGTGACAGCCACAGACCTCAAGACCCATTTCTTCCAAGATGTATGCAACGCTGTCACCGACAGCTGGAGTAGGAGCGAGGGACAGGTCCACGATACCAAACGGTACGTGAAGACGCTTTGAAGCTTCCTGTGCAACGAGTTGTCCCATTCTGGTTATTTTGAAAGCCGTTTTCTTTACAAGGTCAGCAACACCAGTGATGTCACAGTCATGAGCTTTTGACAAAGCAGCTCTGACAACACCCGGTCCGGATACACCTACATTGATAACACAGTCAGCTTCGCCAACACCGTGAAAAGCTCCCGCCATAAATGGGTTGTCCTGAACAGCATTACAGAAAACAACAAGCTTTGCTGCACCGATACACTGTCTGTCAGCAGTTAGCACTGCACTTTCTTTGACTATTTTACCCATCATTTTTACAGCGTCCATATTGATACCGGCTTTTGTTGAACCAATGTTTACTGATGAGCAAACCTTGTTGGTGATAGAAAGCGCTTCAGGAATGCTTTCGATAAGTGCATAGTCACCAGACGCAAAACCTTTTTCAACAAGTGCTGAGTAACCACCGATGAAGTCAACACCGAGCTCTTGTGCAGCTTTGTCCAGTGTTTTAGCAAACTTTGTGATTTTTTGTGTCTGACAAACAGACGCAAGCATTGCAATAGGAGTAACAGCAATTCTTTTATTTATGATAGGGATACCGTATTCCTTTGAAATATCCTCAGCTGTTTTGACGAGGTCTTTTGCATAGCGACATATTTTGTCATAAATTTTATCACATGCCTTGTCAATATCAGAGTCGATACAGTCAAGTAATGAAATACCCATTGTAACGGTACGAACATCAAGATGCTCGTTTTCTATCATATTTATGGTCTCGAGTATATCTTTTGTTTCAATCATAGTTAGTCTCCGATAATTAGATTTTATGCATACTATTGAAGATATCTTCGTGCATAACGTGTACTTTCATACCCGTTTCGTCTCCAACTTTATCGAGTTTTTTTGTGAGCTCATCAAAAGGCACCTTAGAATCCTTGATATCAGCCAGCATAATCATTGCGAACAGATCCTGCATAACGCTCTGTGTAACCTCAATGATATTTACGCCTTCTTCAGCACAAGCAGTAGATACTTTAGCTAAAATTCCGACAGTATCCTTACCCAGCACAGTAATTACAGCTTTCATATAAAAACCTCCTATAAACATATGTAATAATTATACTATTATTATGCAAAAAAGTAAAGTTCACAATGCACAATATAATATCAATAATTTATATAATTTTATATATTTTTCAAAGCAAAAAAGAAGCGACCCGAGCTTTTGGGTCGCTTAGTTCTATAATGGAAAAATTGTGATATTTACAGTGTTTTTGCTAGTTCCTTAATGTACTCTTTAAGACCATCTTTGACTTCGTTGTGCTTGAGTCCGACATCGATTGATGCTTTCAAAATGCCGAGTTTATTGCCCATGTCATATCTATTGCCCGAGTACTCAACAGCGGTCATACCGACAGTAGTTGCAAGTTCTCTCATAGCATCTGTCAACTGTATCTCGCCACCTGCTCCCGGTTTTGTGTTTTCTAAGATATCAAAAATCTCAGGAGGGAGAATGCATCTGCCCTGAACCGAATACAACGACATAACTTCATTGTCTGTCTGAGGCTTTTCAATCATATCTGTACATTTGTACACATTATCGTGAATATTCTCAACTTGCAGTGAGCTGTATTTGTAGATGTCTTTAGCATCGACTTTCTTTACGCCTAAAACACCTTTACCGAATTCTCCGTAAGCATCGATAAGTTCTTTTGTTGCCGGAACATCGCCGATGATGACATCGTCACCATACATAACAACAAACGGTTCATCACCAACAAAAGTCTTAGCACGTGACACAGCGTGGCCCAGTCCTTTTGTCTCTATCTGACGTATATATGAAATGTTTGCCATGTTATGTATATTTTCAATACTTTTGAGAAGGTCCATTTTGTTGCTCCGACTAAGAGCCTCTTCTAAAAGCGGAGTTTTATCAAAGTGATCCTCTATGATACCCTTACCACGATTTGTGATAATAAGAATATCAGTGATACCCGAGTTTACAGCTTCTTCAACAATATACTGAATAGAAGGTTTGTCAACGATAGGTAACATCTCTTTAGGCATAGCCTTTGTAGCAGGCAAAACTCTGGTGCCCAAACCAGCTGCAGGGATAACAGCTTTTGTGATTTTCATAGTTTCCTCCGAATTTAGTAAAATAGTAGTGGAAGATAAGAGATAACTAAGTAGGTGATCCAAAGAGAAATTGCAAGAGGGAAGTTGACGCTACCCTTTTTTCTTAGTGCTTCGTCGAGCTTTGTCGGATCATCTGTTTCGTTTTTTATCTTAATTATTTGTTTTTTACAGTGGTTGAAGTACATTCTGTTTGCACATGCACCGATTACTATACTCATAATAAGCATCAGCGCAGAAATAGCATAGTATAAACCCAGCATAGAGAGCTCTTTTTGAGGTAGCTGAGACAAGTGCAACATAGCAGCGTTTGAATCATAGCTGTAAAGTGCCTCAAAAAACTTGCTGTACACAGAGCTTGAATTGATAAAATAGCTTAAATATAAGTCGAGTATTATCATAGCAGCCTGAATAGCAGTAATAAAAGCTCCTATCTTATACATTTTTCTGAACAGCAGATAACCTCCGCTGAAGAACATGGCACAGAAGTTGAATCGTGATTTAGAAAAATTTTTGATGTTATTAAAAACAGTGATGAAGTACGGAGTACTTTGTTTGACAAATTTAGCGGTTTCACCTACAGTAACACCATCACCTAAATCTGTGTTAGGACTCACTCCGGCTAGAGGGTCAAACATAATCACGTTTGCTCCTTGTGGAAACTGTGTGTTGTTGGGTGTTTGATTATTCTGAGTTTGTTGATAAGGTTGTCCATACACATTTTGTGTAGAGTTAAACTGTGGTTCATTGAGGGTGCTTCCGCATTTATTACAGAAAAAAGCGTTCTCAGGATTTTTAGTGCCACACTTTTTGCAGACAGTGCCTGTTTCATCATCTGAAAATGAACTTTTCATATCCTTTTGATAGTCATACCCCTGAGCGTGCTTGTCAGCGTTTATACATTTACCGATACTCTGATAGCACTCACGGTGTGATGGGGTACCACATTCAGGACAAACAACAATATCGTCGTAAGCATGAAAGTACTTGTCACACACAGGACATTTTTTGCCGATATAATCCATATGCTACTCCTAGTCTCAAATTCACTCATATTATATCAAAGATTTATAAAAACTGCAACATATTTATTATATACCGACTTTATAACTTTACAATTATCAAAGTTTACGATATAATTATTATGAAAAATTAGGCAAAGAGGTATATATATGCTCCAATTTGATGAACTTAGACTTTCACTTGAAGCTCTGCGTCCTGAAATCGATGATTTAAAATCAGCATTGGGACTGGAAAGTATGAAGAGCGAAATAGAACAGCTTGAAAACCGTGCTGCAGAGCCTGGCTTTTGGGACGATATGGAAAATTCGCAGAAGATTTTACAGCGTACAAGCAACCTGAAAGCAAAGGTTGAGAAGTACGAAAAACTCGATATGCGATACGAGGACACTCTGGCTTTAATTGAGCTTGCTAACGAAGAAGAGGATTTAACTCTATTTGACGAAGCTCAGTCAGAACTTGATAATATTAAGTCGGATTTAGAAACCCAGCGTTTGTCAACTCTTCTGACAGGAGAATATGATGCAAACAACGCTATTTTGACATTCCATGCAGGCTCTGGCGGTACCGAAGCACAGGATTGGGCTGAAATGCTCTACCGTATGTACAGTCGTTGGGCTGCAGCACATGGTTTTAATGTTAAAGAAATCGACTATCTTGATGGTGACGAAGCAGGACTCAAAAGTGCTGTGCTTCTTATCGAAGGCGAAAACGCATACGGTTACTTGAAGAGCGAAGCAGGTGTTCACCGTTTGGTTCGAGTTTCACCGTTTGATTCTGCCGGCAGAAGACACACAAGCTTCTCTTCACTTGAAGTTATGCCTGAAATCAACGATGATATTAAAGTTGATATTCCACCGGAAGAAATCAAGATGGATGTGTACCGTGCATCAGGTGCTGGTGGTCAAAAAGTCAACAAAACTTCATCTGCTGTTAGACTTACACATATTCCAACAGGTATAGTTGTGGCATCTCAGGTTGAACGTTCACAGTACCAGAACCGTGATGTAGCAATGAAAATGCTCATTTCAAAGCTTGTAGAAATCAAAGAGCGTGAGCATCTCGAGAAGATCGAGGATATCAAAGGTGTGCAAAAGGAAATCACCTGGGGTAGCCAGATTCGCTCATACGTATTTATGCCTTATACACTTGTTAAGGATCACCGTACCTCATTTGAAACAGGTAACATAAATGCAGTTATGGACGGTGAACTTGATGGTTTTATCAATGCATATCTTAAAAGCCTCAGCCTTGGCGAATTAGAAGGCTAAAAATCCCTTATAGTGGAGGTCACTATGAAATATTTAGTTATGCTGTGCGATGGTATGTCCGATGAGCCATTTGCCCAACTTGATAATAAAACACCTATGCAAAAAGCCTACAAACCTTGTATGGATAGTTTAGCTCAAAAAGGCGAAGTAGGACTGGTCAAAACCGTTCAAGACGGTATGAAACCTGGTAGCGATGTAGCTAACCTTGCGGTGCTTGGCTATGAGGCAAAACGCTACTATTCTGGTCGTTCACCTTTAGAAGCCGCAAGCATCGGTATTGATTTGAAGGCAACTGATGTCACATTTAGATGTAATCTTGTGACTTTATCTGACGAGAGCGAGTATTCTGACAAAACCATGGTTGACTATTGCGCAGATGACATTTCTTCTGCCGAAGCCAATGTGCTTATCGAATATATTCAGGAAAACCTCGGAAACGACGAGTTTTCATACTATCCGGGTGTTTCATACAGACATTGTCTTGTGTGGGATAACGGTAAGATGGAGGGTTTGAGCCTCACACCGCCACACGATATCACTGACAGACCTATCAAGGAATATATTCCACAAGGCGAAAACTCAACAGCTCTTTATGATATGATGGTTAAAAGCTATGAACTTTTAAAAGATCATCCATTGAATATTGAGCGTATTAAGCGTGGTAAACGTCCTGCTAACTCTATCTGGCTTTGGGGCGAAGGCACAAAGCCGGCACTTGATAGCTTCTATAGCAAATTCGGTGTTCATGGCAGTATGATTTCAGCTGTTGATTTGCTCAAAGGTATTGCTATCTGTGCAGATATGAACTCAGTGGATGTCGAGGGCGCAACAGGTTATATTGATACAAACTTCGAAGGCAAATGCAAAGCTGCTATTGATGAGTTCAAAAACGGTCAGGATTTAGTCTATATCCATGTCGAAGCACCTGACGAGTGCGGACACAGAGGAGAGGCTGAAAACAAAGTTAAAGCTATTGAGTTGATTGATAATAAAATTTTATCTCCTGTTGTTGAGTTTTTGCGTTCTTATGATGATTTTGCAGTGCTTGTATGTCCTGACCATCCGACACCGCTGTGCATAAAAACTCACTCTTCAGATCCTGTCCCTTACTTGATTTATAGCAGTAGAGGAGAGCTCGACGGTGTGCCTGCATTTACTGAAGAAATAGCTCAATCAACCGACAACTTCATTTCAGAAGGTTTCACGATGATGGACTACTTTCTTACAAAATAATTCTATATAAGAAATATAACAGTTATAATAAAACCGCTTACACTGTATTGTGCAAGCGGTTTGTTTTATGATTCGATTGCTTCTTTTAGAGCTATTGACAGCTGATCAGGACAAGATGTGCCTCTGCCACCACAGTCAATACCTTCGAGCCTATCAATAGCGTCGTACACATCCATACCTTTTACTAGTCTTGCAACACCTTGAGTGTTTCCTGAGCATCCGCCCAGGAATTTGCACCCAACTATAACATCGTCTTCTATTTCAACCTCTATCATACGTGAGCAAACCCCACGCGGAATATATGTATATCTCATTGTTTTACCTCCATATTTTTTAGAAGATTATATTATCAAAGAAGTGATTAGTCAAGTTGTAGCTCTTTTCTAAAAGATTTTTCAAAATACTATAGCACAATTTCATAAAATGTGATAAAATACAAAGACAAGTCCGAAAATATTCAAAAATTCTTATTGGAAGTTGATACGATGTCATATAAAATTAACTTGGGTGCATGGGGTAGCGTGTTTGCTGTGCCATCAGCTTTGGTTGACTCCCATTTAAAGCTTGCAACTGAATCACAGCTGAAAGTGCTTTTGTACATACTGCGTAATTCTGAGTCTGATAACTCAGTCGATAGTATTTCAAAGGCTACTTTAGTGCACCCAGATGAAGTCAAAAATGCTGTTGATTTTTGGATTGAACGTGGACTTGTATCATCAGGCGACAGTGGTTTGATTGTATCACAAGACAAGGGGGATGCTGCTGTTTATAGTAGCAATCAAGAAACCTCAAAAGAAGTGAAGCCTAAGACAAGAGCGATTTCACGTGCACAGCGACCTGATCCTATGTTTGTCTCTCGACGACTTACTGAAGATAACGCACTTGCTTCATTGATGGACGAAGCACAAATTGCTTTGTCAAAACCACTCTCCAGCGGTGATACAGCAACACTTGTTATGCTCCACGATACCGACGGACTACCGTGCGAGGTGCTTGCGCTTCTCATTCATTATTGCGTTTCTATTGGAAAAGGCAATATGCGTACTATCGAGCGTATGGGTATCGCTTGGGCGAGCGAAGGTGTGTTGACAATGGAGGCTGCTGAACAAAAAATTATGCGTTTGTCACAGTCTAACAATGCTTGGACACGTGTATCAAAACTCTTCGGTCTTAAAAACATCGGAACTCCGACCAAGGCGCAACTTTCTTTTGCAGATGTTTGGTGCAATGATTGGAAATTCTCTGACGATATGCTTTTAGAAGCATATGAACGTTGCGTTGACCAAAAAGGCGAGTATAACATCAAGTATATCAACGGCATTCTTTTAAAATGGTACAATGCATCTATCTTCAATCTAGATGATTTACATAAAGCTGACGAAAATGGTGCGAAATCCCAAAAAGGTAAGAAATTCATGCAAGATAGCACAGAGCGTCATGCTTCCTATGATTTAAAAACCTTTGAAAGTAAGAGTCTGTTTAAAGACTAGCGAGGTAAAATTATGGCTTATAGTAAACAAATTTACGATATAGCAACTCAAAAACTGAATGACCGCAGAAACAGTGCACTTAATATGGCTGAATATCGCAAAAATAAGTTGTACATACAGTTTCCACGTTTGAGTGAAATCGACGCTGAACTTTCATCTGTAGCTGTTGATACCGCAAAAGCTGTGCTTTCAGGAAAAGATGTAGCTACACAACTTAGTTCTTTAAAAGAAATAAGCTTAAATTTACAAAATGAGTACAATGAGATATTAACATCCAACGGATATGAAAAGAACTACCTCGACCCACAGTTTACTTGTGAAAAGTGCTTTGATACCGGTTATGTTGAATCTAACAACAAAACCCTCACTTGTGAGTGTTACAAAAATCTGTTGAGTTCTACTGCGTGTGAACAACTCAACAAGATTTCACCGCTTTCACTTTCAACATTTGATAGCTTTAATCTCGATTACTACAGCGAAATACCGGATGAAAACGGAAATGTTCCGTACAAGCGTATGAGCAAAATTTTTGATTTTTGTCTTGATTATGCAAAGAACTTCAAGCCGGACTCAAAAGGTATCTTGATGAAAGGTGATACAGGGCTCGGAAAAACTCACTTGAGCCTTGCTATAGCAAACGAAGTTATTAAGAACGGTTACTCAGTAGTATATGTTTCCGCTCCTGATATTCTGTCAAAACTCGAGCGTGAGCATTTTTCTTATGATCATTCTGCAGAGCAGGAGCTGATGCAGTCTTTGATTGATTGTGATTTGCTTATTCTTGACGATTTGGGTACTGAGTTTACTACTCAGTTTAGCTCAACATCAATCTACAATCTTTTTAACACACGTATCAATATGGGCAAGCCTGTTATTATCAACACAAATCTCACAGGTGCAGAACTTGAGAAGACCTATTCTCAGCGTTTTGTATCTCGTGTGATGGCTTCTTGTTCTGTCCTTGACTTTATCGGACAAGATATACGTGCGAAAATTTAATATTGAATATAAAAAACAGCCCACATCTTCATTTATTAGATGTGGGCTTACTTTATGTGTGTTTATCCGAGTGAATCCTTTTTGTTAGTGATAACCTGAGCTTCGTAACATTCAAATTTAGCTTCTATATTTCGTGGTAAAGTTTTCTTAGTAAATAAGCTGACAATAGGTACAAGTATTAGTCCGCCTATCATAGCAAAAACGCCTGAGTACAGCGAGTTTTTGAATACAAAACCCAGAAATCCACCTTCAATAGAAAGCCAACCTACGCTGATACAAAGCTGAATAATTTCAAGTCCTGTACCAAAGATAAAGCTTGTAACAACCGCAGCTTTAGTGGTTTTTTTCCAGTATAGACCATATAGGAAAGGAGCGAGGAACGCACCTGCCAGCGCACCCCATGATACACCCATCATCTGTGCAATGAATACAGAATCCTTCCAGATAGAGTCTTTCAATATCGCAATAACAGCAGAAACAGCGATGAAGAAGACGATGAACATTCTCATGATGAGTACGCTTTTTTTGTCATCAATTTTCTTCTTTTTGCCGATAGCTGGTTTAACCACATCGAGTGTGAGAGTAGAAGCAGATGTTAGTACAAGTGACGAAAGAGTTGACATAGAAGCAGCAAGTACTAAAACTACAATCAAAGCAACAACAACAGGAGCTAGATTAGATAGCATAGTTGGGATAACCTTATCAAACATAACAGCACCACTGTCAGAAATGAAACCTGCTTTTTGCATATCATCAGCATAAAGTTTACCGAAACCGCCTAAGAAGTAGCATCCGCCTGCAACGATAATAGCAAAAACAGTTGAGATGATAGTACCTTTTTTGATAGAACCTTCATCTTTTATTGAGTAAAACTTGCCTACCATCTGTGGCAATCCCCATGTACCAAGTGAAGTTAAAAGTACAACAAATAGTAAGAACACAGGATCAGGACCAAAGATAGATATGTACTCAGAACCTGCCTGAATTCCTAGAGCTTCAACAGCGGCGTTGAAACCGCCATTTTGTTGCAAAACAGATGCAATAACAGCGATAATACCAACGAGCATTATTATACCTTGAATAAAGTCGTTTATAGCGGTTGCCATATATCCGCCGAAAATTACATATACACCTGTGAGTATCGCCATAGCAACAACGATAGCCCAGTACGGAATAGCAAAAACATTATTAAATAGGGAAGATAGCCCGTTGTACAGTGAAGCTGTATATGGAATCAAAAATACGAATACAATGAAAGAGGCAACGACCTTAAGCTTTGTGGAGTCGTATCTTTTTTCAAAGAAGTCAGGCATAGTCTTAGAGTTTAAGTGTTGAGTCATAACCCTTGTGCGTCGACCCAGTACAGTCCACGCCATCAGTGAGCCGATAAAAGCGTTTCCAAGACCTATCCAGGTTGAGGCTAAACCGAAATTCCATCCGAACTGTCCTGCGTATCCAACAAAAATTACAGCTGAAAAATAAGATGTTCCAAAAGCAAAAGCAGTCAACCACGGACCAACAGCTCTGCCACCGAGCACAAATGAGTTGACGTCTGTTGCGTGCTTTCTGCACGCAATGCCAACACCGATCATAAGTGCAAAGAAGCACAACAGCATCGGTACAGCAATGAGTACAGTAGTTGGGTTAATCTGTGTTGAGGATAATGCTTGCATAAATACAACCAACTTTCTTTAGTGATTTAAAGCGCTAAATATTAAATCCTGTAAACACTTTAACACTTTAAAGCGGCTTTGTCAATAGTTTTTTTGAAATAAAATTTTTATTTACCAACTGTTGACTTTTACGCTTTAAAATGTTAAAATATCCCTAGTTTTTTAAAATGAGGTAAATTGTTTATGACAATAGTTGACTTACTTGAAAAGAATGCCAGAGAGTTCCCACACGACACTGCGCTGGTGGAGATTAACCCTGAACAACCCGAAACTCGAAGGTTGACATGGAATGAGTATGAGCTCGTTGAGCCTACTCACAAAGTTCCGCACTACAGACGTGAAATCACATGGGGAGTTTTCAACGAGAAAGCTAACCGATGTGCAAATATGCTTATGCAAAACGGTATAGGTAAGGGCAAAAAGGTTGCTATTCTCCTTATGAACAGCCTTATGTGGCTTCCTATATACTTTGGTATATTAAAGACAGGAGCGCTTGCAGTACCGCTCAATTTCAGATATTCACCTGACGAAATTGACTATTGCTTGGAGCTGGCTGAAGCTGACGTTCTTATTTTCGGTGCTGAGTTTATCGGTCGAGTAGAGCGTATTGCTAACAAAGTCTCAAAGCGTTGCACCCTTATATACTACGGTGGCGGATGCCCTCCGTTTGCTGATGATTATCGTGATCTTGTATCTGAACATTCCGGCACATTCCCTGAGTGCACTCTCAAAGAGTCTGACGATGCGGCTATTTATTTCAGTTCTGGTACAACAGGCTTTCCAAAAGCTATCTTACATAACCACGAAAGCCTGATCCACTCTTGTAGAGTTGAACAGAATCACCACAGCCAGACAAAAGATGACTGCTTCCTTTGTATTCCACCGCTTTACCACACAGGTGCTAAAATGCACTGGTTCGGTAGCCTGCTGACTGGTTCAAAAGCTGTTATATTAAAAGGTACACAGGCAAAGAACATATTAGAAGCAGCAAGCTCTGAAAAATGTTCTATCGTTTGGTTACTGGTGCCTTGGGCACAGGATATTTTAAACGCTCTTGACAGAGGCGAAATCAACCTTGATGACTACGATCTTTCTAATTGGCGTTTGATGCATATAGGTGCTCAGCCTGTACCGCAAAGCCTTATCAAGCGTTGGCTCGAGTATTTCCCTGATCACCAGTACGATACCAACTATGGTCTGTCCGAATCCATCGGTCCAGGTGCTGTGCATCTTGGTGTCGAAAACGTCCGCAAAGTCGGTGCTATTGGTGTACCGGGTTATGGTTGGGAAGTCAAGATTGTCGATCCTTCTGGTGTCACAGTAAAACAGGGCGATGTTGGTGAGCTTTGCCTCAAAGGCCCGGGTGTTATGACTTGCTATTATCGTGACGAAGAGGCTACCGCATCAACACTTAAAGACGGTTGGCTTTATACTGGCGATATGGCTATGCAGGATGACGAAGGCTTTATCTACCTTGTTGACCGCAAAAAGGATGTCATTATCTCAGGTGGCGAAAACTTATATCCTGTTCAGATCGAAAACTTCCTTGCAGCACATAGCAAGATCAAAGATGTTGCTGTTATTGGTTTACCTGACACACGACTCGGCGAAATTGCTACAGCTATTATTGAAGTAAAACCAGATATGACTTGCACTGAAGAAGAAATTAACGAGTTCTGTCTTGATTTACCTCGATACAAACGTCCGCGACGTATTATTTTTGCAGATGTTCCACGCAACCCTACCGGCAAGATCGAAAAACCAAAGCTTAGAAAGCTCTATGGTGGAGAAGGTCTTGTAGATTCACAAAATAAATCATAAATTTGAGAGGTCCAGATATGAAAAAGCTTATGATTGGTAACCAGGCGGTCGCCGCCGGTCTTTATGATGGTGGTCTAGGTGTAGTATCCAGCTACCCTGGTACACCGTCCACTGAAATTACAGAATTTTTAGCTAAATACGAAGATATCCACTCTGAGTGGGCTCCTAATGAAAAGGTAGCTTGCGAGGTAGCATACGGCGCATCGTTAGCCGGTGCACGCTCATCATGTGCTATGAAGCATGTCGGTTTGAATGTTGCAGCAGACCCACTTTTCACACTTTCCTATACAGGTGTCAACGGTGGTATGGTTATCTGCGTTGCCGATGACCCTGCGATGCATTCTTCACAGAACGAGCAGGATTCCCGTCACTACGCTATAGCTTCAAAAGTTCCAATGCTCGAGCCTTCTGATTCACAAGAAGCATATACTTTTGCAAAAACAGCATTTGAACTATCTGAAAAGTTCGACACACCGGTGCTTCTTAGAATGTGCACTCGTATTGCTCACAGCCAGTCCATCGTTGAATTGGGGGAGAAAACTCCTGCTGTTCTCAAAGATTATGAGAAAAATCCACAAAAGTTTATTATGATGCCTGGTAACGCTATCAAGCGTCACCCTATAGTCGAAGAACGTACAAAAGCTCTCGCTAAGTTTGCTGATGATTGTATGTACAACACTGTTGAATATGCTGACAGCGAAATCGGCATCATTACTTCAGGCTGTTCTTATCTTTACGTAAAAGAGGTTATGGGTGATAGTGCCAGTATCTTAAAGATTGGTATGCCACATCCTCTTCCTGTAAATCTCATTAAAGAATTTGCATCAAAAGTCAAGAAGCTCTACGTTATAGAAGAGCTTGATCCGATTATTGAAAATCACGTAAAATCGCTCGGTATCGAAGTAGTAGGCAAAGAACTGTTCTCTATTTTAGGTGAGTTCTCACAGCAAACTATCGCAAAAGCTTTTGGTATTGATGATAAAGCTGGCATCAGTGCTGATTCTATTATTCCACCACGTCCACCTATGATGTGTGCAGGTTGCCCGCATAGAGGTATGTTCTATACTTTATCTAAGAATAAGATCACTGTTCACGGTGATATTGGGTGCTATACTTTAGGTGCAGTAGCACCGCTTAACGCACTTGATTCAACACTTTGTATGGGTGCTTCTATTTCAGGCTTACACGGTTTTAATGCCGCAAGAGGCATTGATGCAGAGAGAAAGTCAGTAGCGGTTATAGGTGACTCAACATTTATGCATTCAGGTATGACAGGTCTTGTGAATGTTGCGTACAACGCTACTAATTCAACTGTTATTATACTTGATAATTCAATAACTGGTATGACTGGCCACCAGCAGAACCCTACAACAGGTTATAATATCAAAGGTGACCCTGCAGCAAAAGTTGATTTGGAAGCTCTCTGTAAAGCACTCGGTATCAACCGTGTTAGAGTTGTTGACCCTTACGATTTGAAAGCTTGCGAAATAGCTCTCAAAGAAGAGCTTGCGGCGCAAGAACCATCAGTAATCATTTCACGTCGTCCTTGCGTACTTTTAAAGTCGGTGAAAATTCAGCCATCACTCAACGTTGATGCTGATAAGTGCAAGTCTTGTAAACGTTGCATGGGACTCGGCTGTCCTGCAATCAGCTTAAAAGACGGTAAAGCAAAGATTGACAACACATTATGCGTAGGCTGTGGCGTTTGTAAACAGCTTTGCGCTTTTGATGCTATCGTTTAAGGAGGTAAGACTATGAAAACTAAAAGTATAATGATAGTCGGTGTTGGTGGACAGGGAAGTCTGCTTGCATCAAAACTCCTTGGTCGATTGTTAGTCGATGAAGGCTACGATGTTAAAGTTTCTGAAGTTCATGGCATGAGTCAGCGTGGCGGTTCTGTTGTTACATATGTTCGCTTTGGTGACAAGGTTTATTCACCTATCATCACAGAGGGTGAGGCTGATATCATCATTTCCTTTGAAAAGCTCGAAGCAGCCCGCTATGCAAAATATCTGAAAAAAGACGGACTTATCGTTGTTAATAGTCAGCAGATAGACCCGATGCCGGTCATTATCGGTGCTGCACAGTATCCTGAAGAGGTTCTCGCAGAGCTCACTGATAAAGGACTCAATGTCGAAGCTATGGACGCTTTATCATTGGCTATTAAAGCTGGTTCACCAAAGGCTGTCAATATCGTTCTTATGGGTCGTGCTGCCAAGCAGTTTGATATTCCATACGAGCGATGGATCAAAGCTATTGAAAACACAGTAGCCGAGCGTTTTGTTGAGATGAACAAAATAGCATTTGATTTAGGCTATAATTACTAATTTTTGTTTACTATCCGCATTGCGGAAAATTTATATCTAAGAAGGCGAATAGCAATGGAAAATCGTTATTTCCAAAAAGAAATTGAGACTATGCCTGTTGAAGAGCTCAAAGCGCTTCAGTCAGAAAAGCTCAAAAAACAAGTCAAGCACGTTTATGAAAACGTACCTTATTACCGTGATCTAATGGATAAAAAGGGTGTAAAGCCTGAGGATATCAACGGTATTGAGGATTTGCACAAGCTCCCGTTTTTGACTAAAGCTGATTTAAGAGATGCTTATCCTTATGGACTTTTAGCAAAGCCACTCAAGGATTGTGTTCGTATTCAGTCTACTTCCGGCACAACAGGTCGTAGAGTTGTTGCTTTTTATACTCAAAACGACATAGAACTGTGGGAGGACTGCTGTGCAAGAGCTATCGTAGCTGCAGGCGGTACTGAAGAAGATGTATGTCAGGTTGCATATGGCTACGGTTTATTTACTGGTGGTCCTGGTCTTAACGGTGGCTCACACAAAGTAGGTTGTCTTACACTTCCTATGTCGTCAGGTAACACAGAGCGTCAGATTCAGTTTATGACTGATCTTAACGCAACTATTATTTGTTGTACACCTTCATATGCAGCATACATCGGAGAAACTTTAGAAGAAAAAGGCTTTAAGCCTGACGATATTCCACTCAAAGCAGGTATTTTCGGTGCAGAACCTTGGACAGAAGAAATGCGTCGCGGTATCGAAAAAACTCTCGGTATCAAAGCATACGACATTTATGGTTTGACAGAAACCTCCGGTCCTGGCGTTGCTTTTGAATGTAGTGAGCAGACAGGTATGCATATCAACGAAGATCACTTCTTAGCAGAGATTATTGACCCTGATACAGGTGAGGTGTTACCAGAGGGTAGCAAAGGTGAGCTGGTGTTTACATCACTTGATAAAGAGGCTTTTCCGCTTCTACGTTATCGCACACGTGACATCTGTGTTCTCTCTCGCAAAAAGTGCTCTTGCGGACGTACTCTCATCAAAATGGCAAAACCAATGGGCAGAAGCGATGATATGCTTATCATTCGTGGTGTCAACGTATTCCCAAGCCAGATCGAAACAGTACTGCTCAACGAAGGCTATCAGCCTAACTACCAGATTGTTGTTGACCGCAAAGGAAACACAGACACATTTGATGTTCATGTTGAGATGAATCCGGAGCACTTCACTGATACAGTTTCAGGCATTACAGCAAAAGAAAAAGCACTGGCTAATGCTATGAAAACAATGCTCGGCATAAATCCGGCAGTACATCTGGTAGCCCCTAAGAGCATCGTTCGTTCAGAGGGCAAAGCTGTCAGAGTTATCGACAAGCGTAAATTACACGACTAAGCAAAGGAGATGTCAGTATGTCAATAAAACAGCTTAACATTTTTGTTGAAAACAAGCAGGGCGCATTGGTTACTATCACCGATACACTTGCAAAACACGATATTAACATCCGTGCTCTTTCAATAGCTGATACCGAAGAGTTCGGAATACTGCGTCTTATTGTCAACGATAACGACACAGCTTGCAAAATTCTCACAGATGAAGGTTATCTTATAAAGGTTACAGATGTAGTCGGTGTAAAAATCGGCGACCAGCCGGGCAAACTTTCAAAAGCTCTGGAAGTAATCGACAAAGCAGATATCAATATGGAATACTTATATGCGTTTATGGCTCGAACCGAAAAGCATGCGTACGTTGTGCTTCGTGTTGCTGACAATGGACTTGCAGAATACGTGCTTGAGGCTGCAGGCTTCCATATGATCACCGACGCAGATATCAATAAGCTTTAGTATTTAATATAAAAAAGTACCGACCTTATTGGTCGGTACTTTTTTAGTTTCCACCTGGACCGTCTCTACGCTCTCGTGTGTCAGGAACCTCGATTTTTCCTTTGATTTTCTCTGTATCATTTGATTTTTTGCTGTTTGTATCACTGTTTTGGTTTTGTTGTTTTTGTTTAATATCTTTGTTATCTGACATAAATACAGCTCCTTTCATTTTTAGTATTAGCTGTATTTACAGTTTCATTCAAAAGTCAGTCATAACACTCTCGCTAATAACGTCTTACTACGACGTTTCATTTACACTCGGATCGTACCTGCCACTCTTTTTATGTGAAAAAGAGCCCATCCTTAAAGGATGAGCTCTATATTTATGGTCGAGGTGACATGTGTTAGATACTTATTAAAAGCTACCTCGTCTTACCCTCATTGTGGTTCATATAAGGACATCTTCGCTCTCGCTAAAAACGCTCCACTGGAGCGTTTTATTAACGCTCGCCTTCGAATCCTGTCACTCATTTGATTGTAAAAAGAGCCCACCCTTAAAGGATGAGCTCTATATTTATGGTCGAGGTGACAGGATTCGAACCTGCGGCCCCTTCGTCCCGAACGAAGTGCGCTACCAAACTGCGCTACACCTCGGAAAAACAGAAGCCCCGAATATGAAATTCGAGGCTTATGGCTGCGGAACTAGGATTCGAACCCAGACATACAGAGTCAGAGTCTGCTGTGCTACCCTTACACAATTCCGCAATGCGCACTATCTATTATATCCCAAAAAGTTCAGATGTCAAGCGTTTTTTTGTATTTTTTAAAAACAGTGAAAAATAAAGCCGAGAATTAACTCGGCTTTATCTGAGATATTATTACTATTGATGTTTTATAAGACCGACTGTTTTTGAAAGCTCCATCACTACAATCGGAATAAGTGCCAACGCAAAGGCTATTAGATATAACACCGGGTCTAGTGAAATTATACCGAAAGCAATTTTAACAGGCGTGAATAGTACAATTAGAACAAGTAAAGAGGATAGAAGCACAGCAATGTTGAGCTTCTTGTTTTTAAATGCCCCGATTTTAAACAGCGATTTATCAGAACGCATATTGAATGCGTGTATTATCTGAGAAAGTGCCAGCACCATAAATGCCATCGTCTGACCACCGGCAAGCTGTCCGGTGAAGTGTTCGCCAAGCTTAAATCCAATCAGTACAAGCAAGCCGAACATTAAGCCTTGTAAAATGATTCTTATACCAAGACCATGCGCAAAAATACCTTCATCTTTAGGTTTAGGCTTTCGCTCCATAACATCATCTTCAACATCTTCCATTCCAAGCGCTATTGCAGGCAAGCTGTCTGTAACAAGATTTATCATAAGCAGTTGCATTGAAAGTAGGGGAGTTTTATGCCACAAAATCATAGCAAAGAACACAGCGACAACTTCACCGATGTTTGTTCCGAGCAAGAAGCCTACTACTTTTTTGATATTAGCGTAGATGCCTCGGCCTTCTCTTACTGCATCAACGATAGTTGCAAAGTTATCATCTGTGAGAGTCATATCAGCAGCACCTTTTGCAACATCTGTACCCGTTATACCCATAGCACATCCTATATCAGCAGCTTTAAGTGCAGGTGCATCGTTTACACCGTCACCTGTCATTGATACAACCTGACCTTTTTTCTGCCACGCTTTGACAATTCTTATCTTGTTTTCAGGAGATACACGAGCATACACAGAGATTTTTTCAACCATTGAGTCAAGCTCTGAGTCAGTCATGTCATCAAGCTGTGAACCTGTAATCGCCAGGTCACCCTCCAGCATAATGCCAAGTTCTCTAGCTATAGCAGAAGCTGTGACAACATGGTCACCGGTTATCATAACGGGTTTGATACCTGCTTTACGACAGGTTTCAACGGCTACTTTAGCTTCTTCTCGTGGTGGGTCTATCATACCTACAAGCCCCATGAATGTGAGTCCGTTTTCTATATCTTCACTCACAAGTGATTCAGGTATATCATCAATAACTTTATATCCAACAGCTAAAACTCGCAAAGCATTTTTACTCATCTGTTCAGTGAGCAGTTTTGCTTTTTCAAGGTCGCCAACTATACATCGTTGCGCCATCATATCGAAAGCACCTTTAACAATGACAACATATTTTCCGTCGATAAGGTTAATAGTGCTCATCAGCTTTCTGTCAGAATCGAATGGAATCCCACCTTGTCTTGGATACATATTATTCAATTCTTCTTTAGGCATACCGCTTTTATGAGCGGCAAATACTATGGCAGTTTCGGTAGGGTCACCAATATGCTGTACTTTATCGTCATTAAAAATAACCGAACCGTCACAGCACAGAGTGCCGAACTTTAACAATTCTTTGATTTTATCCGAGTTGTTGTCGCAAATATCAACGAGCTCACCACCATCATAATAAGCTTTAGTGAGCGTCATTCTGTTCTGTGTTAGTGTTCCGGTTTTATCTGAACATATGATTGAAGCGCTACCAAGTGTTTCTACAGCAGGCAGACGTCTTATGAGTGCGTTCTTCTTAACCATACGCTGAACACCGATAGATAGCACGATAGTGACTATTGCAGGAAGTCCCTCAGGAATAGCAGAAACAGCAAGCGATACTGCTGTCATAAAAATCTCAAGAGGATTGATATTATTGACAAGACCAACAACAAATATAATTGCACAAGCTATAAGAGCGACGATGCCTAAATATTTGCCTAGCTGGCTGAGTTTTTGCTGAAGAGGAGTCATAGTATCGCTTTCATTATCAAGCAGATTAGCTATTTTTCCCATCTGTGTTTCCATACCGGTTGCAACAACTACTGCAGTTGCTGTACCATAAGTAACACTACAGCCAGAGAAAACCATATTAGCTCTGTCACCAAGCGGAGCATTTTCATCAATTATAGCATCAGCATCCTTTTCACTTGGTACAGATTCACCGGTCAGCGCTGATTCTTCAGATTTAAGACTTGTGCTTTCCAAAAGCCTTGAATCAGCCGGAATAAAATCACCTGCTTCAAGCTTTATGATGTCACCAGGGACTAAAAGAGAAGCGTCTATGATACTCTCTTTACTATCTCTTATTACTCGTGCGTGTGGTGCAGACATGTTTTTCAGCGCATCCAGTGCTTTTTCAGCCTTACTTTCCTGTATAACACCCATAACAGCGTTGAGTATAACAATAAGTAAAATTAAAACAGGCTCAAAAAATTCCTTAGGATTTTTCTCTACACAAGCTACAACAAAGGAGACTACAGCCGCAGCAATGAGTATCAGTATCATAACATCCTTGAACTGATCTAAAAATCGCTGTGCAGTTGTTTTCTTTTTCTTTTCTTTTAGCTTATTTGCTCCGTATTTTTGTAGCAACTCATTAGATTTTTCCTGAGTTAAACCGTGTGAGATGCTTGTGTTTAGCTTAGATAGCACCTCGTCTTTAGTTTGATTGTAATACAATTTCATTCCTCCAATTTTTGTTACAAATAGAATAATACCATATTTTAGGAGAATTTTTATTAAGCTTATGTTAATTTTTATAAAAATTATACAAATATTATATCAAATTTTATATCAAAAAAGTCGACACCGATATTGTGCCGACATAGATTAACGATTTATATAATAAAATATGAGCCGATTTATACCGCCCAACACTATAATAATAGCATAGTGAAATTTGTATGTCAACAATTTCTAGTGCAAAGTAAACACTTTCTGTGTTATGTATAAATATATTATGTTAAATTTGTACAAAATTGCATCTTGAAATTGGTGGTATCCTATGCTATATTATAGACAGAAAGGATGAGTCCAATGAAATAGATGATTCCAAAGGCAAAAAGTCATTACTTAAAGTAAAAATGAAACTACCTTCTTTAAATCAAACAGTAGGTCAAAAACCGAAAGAATAACAAAATTTTTTATCAAAGAACTACTTTAAGTAAAGACAACGCCCAGGCGATGTTTAGTAATAAGTTATTCAACACAAAGTTATCTCAACTTATGAGAATTGAATTTAAGAGTGCATGTGAGAACTGAGTAAGAAAACATCGTCGATTAAAAGAAAATCTAAGAAAGAGAGGTTAAAATGATGTTAGATAACAAGAATGACCAGAAATAACCCTTGACTAGAGTGCCGACTTAGTCAAGGGTTATTTTTTTGCTTGTATCCAAAGTTTGTGTTTTTTAAATACTTGTCATAAATACTTGATTTATGTCGAATGAGGGGATATAATTACTTCAACTGATGTTTTAAGGATTTGATGTTTGTGTTTAAAAGACTTGGTGCTTTTTTTATAATGATAATTGTTCTTTTAGGTATGTTGTGTGGTTGTGGTAAAAGCTCTGTACCGTTACCTGAAGGATTTAAGCTTAACTCAAAAGAAATTACTATTTCTTCGATCAACGATACCGTTACATTGTATGACGGTCCTGTTATTTTCAGTGACGTTACTTGGAGCAGTGCCGATGATGCTGTTGCTACCTTTGAAAACGGTGTCGTTACAGCAAAAGGTTTTGGAAAGACCGAAGTTTACGCTGAATATTTTGGAGTAAAGCACACATGCTTAGTTGATTGTTCTACGCTCATATATACACCTGACATGCTGCCAAAAGATGCATCAAAAAACACAGGCTACGAAGGAGACGCAGTGCTCGCACCGCCTAAGAGCTTTGATGGACCATCTACTTTCTTTGACAATGCAGCATTCATCGGTGACTCGGTATCTTTAAAATTGTCATATTACGCTGAAGAGTCAGGAGAGCTCGGCGATGCGCTATTCTTAGTTTCCGGTAGCTATGGCGTCGGCAACGCTGTTGACGAGACTATGATGCTTGTTTATCAGGGCAAGGAAATGTCACCACAAGATGCACTTGCAGCGAGTGGAGTGGATAAAGCCTTTGTCATGATGGGTATGAACGACCTGGGTAGATTTGGTGTTGATGGAACACTGGAATACTGGGATACTTTTATTGATAACATTTATGAGAAAAATCCCGGTATTACAATTTGTATCCAATCAATGACTCCTGTATGGACCGGTGGAGAAACCGGCGACCTTAACAACAAAACTATTGATGAGTATAATAAAAAGCTAAAAGAATTTGCTGCAAAGAAAGGTTGTTCATATATGGATATTGCGTCATATATGAAAGACTCAAGCGGGGGATTGGCTACTGATTATTGCTCTGATAATTTTGTACATTTAACAGATGCCGGTGCACAGGCGTGGGTAAAAGTGCTCAAAGCCTATGTCGGACGCTGAATGAAAGTGAGTTTATGTATATGAAAAAATGTATCGTTTCTGTATTTTTGATTTTAATTTTGTTGTGTATGACAGCTTGTACTTCCAGCGAGAATGCGTATGTTGATATGCAACAAGTTTATGATAGCTTTGACTCATACTTGCCTGAGATGGTTATCCTTGATGAAAAAAGTATGCTCAATCAGTACGGTGTTGATATGAGCGTTTGCAATCAGGCGATTGTTGCTACTTGTGCTGACGGTTTACGTTCTGACGAAGTATGGCTTATCGAAGCAGTTGATGAGGAGTCTGCTGCTACTATTGCTGAGCTGGCTCAAGCAAGGGTCGACCGTGAAGGTGAAGAGACTAAAAACTACGCACCTGATCAGTACGCTGTGGTTGAAAAAGCACAGATCATTACAGATTCTAACAACGTAGTGCTTATTATTTCACCAGATGTCGATGCTCTGGCCGATCTTTATAATAGTAGTTTGAAATAATCAAATTCTTAATTTTTCAAGATAGGATAGGGAATGTATATGAGAAGATTAGTTGGTTTATTATGCGTTTTGTTATTAGCGTTTTCAGTAGTTGGTTGTTCTTCTTCTGCTGATGTTGATTTAAACAAAGTTTTAGATGACATCAATGCACAGTTTGATGCACAGGATTTAAAAGTGCTCGAAGATGCTTCTGACCTCGAAAGATACTATATGATTACAGAAGATATGGTTGAGCAGTTTGCTGTAGAATTTTCTACACAGAGTTCTGTTTTCACAGAAGTAGTTTTAGTAGAAGCTGTTGATGATGCTGCCGCTGCTGAGGTTGCAACATTACTCAACAATCACTACCAGTCCAGACTGAGCGAAGCTAAGAGCTACAACCCTGAATCTGTTGCTATGCTTGAAAGCTGCTCAGTTGAACAAAACGGAACTTATGTTTCTCTTATCATCGGTGATGACGCTACTCAGATGAAAGAGATTTATAATTCATATTTCGAATAATAAAATTTTCGTAAATTACAGGTGTCACAGGTTGTGGCATCTGTTTTTTTATGTTACAATATGTCGAGAAAATTATTTTGAGGATGTACATATGTTTAATGAAAATTTACTCAGCGTCGAAGAAATAAAAAGCCAGTTCAGTAGAATGAACGACATGCAGCAAAAAGCCGTTTTCCATACAGAGGGTCCATTGCTTATTTTAGCGGGAGCTGGCTCAGGAAAAACAACTGTGCTTGTAAATCGTATTGCATACATATTGAAGATGGGCTTGTGTCAGCCATGGCAGATATTAGCGATTACTTTCACTAACAAAGCTGCGGGTGAGCTCAAAGATCGTATTTCTGCTGTAGTGGACTTTGGTGCACAGGATATCTGGGCATCAACCTTCCACTCTACTTGTGCACGTATATTGCGTCGATATGGTGACAGAATCGGATATTCAAGCCACTTCACTGTGTATGATACCGATGACTCACGTCGTCTTATGAAAGAGATCTTGAAAAAACTCGACATCAACGAAAAGATTTTATCTCATCGTACGGTTTTAGCAGAGATTTCAAAAGCAAAAGATAAGATGCAGTCACCGAAAGATCTCAAAAACGAGGATACATATAACAGTCGCTTGAATATGGTTGCTGATGCTTACGAGATGTATCAAGAGCGTCTGAAAACAAGTGATGCAATGGATTTTGATGATCTTTTGTGCAATACGGTCAAGCTTTTTGAAGAATGTCCTGATGTGCTTGAGATGTATAGGCGACAGTTTAAATATATTATGGTTGATGAGTATCAGGATACTAACAAGGTTCAGTACAAGTTTGTCAGTATGCTTGCTGGCAAACACAACAATATTTGTGTTGTTGGTGACGATGATCAGAGTATCTACAAATTTCGTGGTGCAACTATTGAAAATATTTTGTCTTTTGAAAACGAGTTCAAAGGTGCGACAGTCATTAGACTCGAACAAAACTATCGCAGTACCTCAACTATCCTTGATGCCGCTAACGAGGTTATAAAGAACAATACAGAGCGAAAAGGAAAAACTCTTTGGACGCAAAACGATACAGGCGAAAAGATTACCGTTCATACTGCGTCCAACGAGAGAGAAGAAGCACTTTATATCGCTAATACTATTTTGGACGGTGTCTCAAATGGCAGAAAATATTCTGATTACGCAGTGCTATATCGAATGAATGCACAGTCAAATGCCATCGAGCATGCCCTTGCTAGGGCGGGTGTACCGCATAGAATTATTGGTGGTCATCGTTTCTATGACCGAGAAGAAATCAAGGATATGACTGCATATTTGCAGGTTATCAATAACCCTAACGATGATGTTCGTCTTCGACGTATTATCAACAAGCCAAAACGTGCAATAGGCGAAACCACTGTTTCAAAAGCTATGGACATTGCATCAGCTTTGGGCGAGAGCCTTTATTCTGTAGTAAAGCACGCAACAGACTATCCTGATTTGTCCCGCGCAGCATCAAAGCTTGTTGCTTTTTCTGATATGATCGACGGACTCATCGAAGCATACAACAGCGGTGATTATTCTTTAGCAGAATTATACGAGATTGTGTTAGAACATACTGACTATCGTCAATATCTCAAAGCAGAAAAAGAAGATTACGAGACTCGTATTGAAAATATCGAAGAGTTAAAGTCCAATATAATAAATTTTGAAGATGACTACGCAGAAGAAGCGAGTCTTTCTAATTTCTTAGAAGAAATTTCTCTGCAGACAGATATCGATAACTATGATCCTGAAGCGGACTGTGCTGTTATGATGACTTTGCATAGCGCAAAAGGACTCGAGTTTCCTGTTGTGTTCATTCCTGGTATGGAAGAGGGCTTGTTCCCATCTATGGCGACTATTATGAACCCATCCGAGCTATCAGAGGAACGTCGACTTGCATATGTCGGTATAACCCGTGCAAAGGAAAAACTCTATATTGTAAAAACAAGAGAACGTATGCTTTTTGGTTCTACATCTCATAGCAGAGAGTCTCGTTTTGCTACAGAAATTCCTGCAAAACTTGTTGAAAAAACCGGCAACGAAAGAACTTATGCTAATCCATATTCTTCACAGCCTTCTACACAAAAACTCAACTTTGATCCGTTTGCTAAGAAACCTGCTCAAAAAGAAGCAAATTCTTCACAGAAATTCTCTGTCGGAGATATGGTTCTTCACAAGGTTTTTGGAAAAGGTATGATTACTTCAGCTGAGCCTATGGGCAACGATACAATGCTCGAAGTAGCCTTTGACAAAGTCGGCACTAAGGTACTTATGGCTAATTTCTGCAAGATGGAAAAGATAAACTAAATCACAAATATTAGAAACCTCCATAATATGTAGTGATGCAAGTGCGTAACTGTATGGCACGCAAAGCATACTAGAGAATTTATTATGGAGGTTTATTTATGGCTGAAACTTTTGATGCCTCAAGAAGAAATCCCGGCGATTGTTCTACAAATTCAACCCCAGAGCCTGTCTGTATAGATGCTCAGCGTGTCTATGACAGTTGCTCAGATAAAGACTGTCTTACAGATCTTAGAGTCTACTTTACTGACTACAACCAAGAGCTTATTGACAATGCAGTGAATGTGCGCATCAAAGACGCTGATGTTATCACTGTATATGTTGATATTGAGCCTGTACCTTTCCACCGTGGCTTTTATTCAATCGATATGACACTGTTCTTTAATATTTGTCTTGACGTGTTCATGTCACCGGGCGCATCGCCTCAAACAATAACAGGTATGTCAGTTTATACTAAAAAAGCTATTCTTTACGGTAGCGAGGGTAGCGTGCGAGTTTTCTCAAGCGAGCTTTCTTGTGATGATTTTGATACTCAAAAACCGGCTACTAAGAACTTGCCTACCGCAACAGTACAGGTAGCAAGACCGATTGCCCTTTCTGCAAAGCTCAAGCACAACTGCTGTGCGTGCCCTGTTCCGTGCAAAGTGCCTCGTTGTGTTTGTGATTGCGTTGGCGGAGATCTGACTTGTACCGGATCAAACAGCGTGTTTGCTACGATTGGTCTTTTTTCTATTGTTCAGCTAAAACGCACTGTGCAGATGCTTGTTGAATCTTACGAGTATTCAATTCCGGAAAAGTCTTGTGTTACATCTTCTGACAATCCTTGCGAAATGTTCTCGCGACTTGATTTTCCTACCAACGAGTTTTTCCCTCCTAATGTAGGAGAATTAACCGGCGACGAAACACCATCGTGCCCATGTAATACTTGTGCTAGCGTAGACGATGACTAAATAACATAAAAAAGCGGCGACAGTTTTGTCGCCGCTAAAATTATATTCGTGGTTTAATATGTGTGTTATAATTCCAATTTAGAATTTTATTGCCATCTACTATGAAAGCTTTTTTTGATATGTTTGCCAGTGGCTCATCACTGTAGTGATCTGAGTAGAACTCTTCGATTTCACTATTTGGATATTTTTCGTAAAACCTGCTCACCTTTTCTTTATAGTAGCAGTTTTCTCCGTTATACTTTCCTGTGAATTTATCTACTTTTGATGCGATAACATCAAAGCCTAATTTTTCACCGATAGGGTCGAGCAAAAACTGAGGAGAAGCTGAAATAATAACATCGTCAATACGCTTTTGTTTGAGATACCAGTCTTTGATATTGCTTTTATGTTTATCCCAGAAATCAGCCAAATCCTTATCTATATCACAAAATGTAAGGAACCTATACATCGTTTCTTTGAATTGAGTTTTTGTACCTATCTTGAATACATAAAACTTCAAAAAAGCAAAAAGTAATGATGGGCATCTTGTAGCTATTTTTTTGTGCCTTTTTAAGCAAAAAAGGTAAAAATCCACTGTTGAGTCACCATCGTATATGGTGTTGTCAAAATCATATACGTTCATACAAACTTCCCTTATTATCAATTTATTTGATTATACTGTGTTATACTCAAAATTACAACTTAAAATATCATAAAATTCATATTTTGTTAAATTATATTATTTTGCTATGTGGTATTATGATAACAGTATAGTTATAAGGGGAGTTGTAGGTGTTTGGATTTGTCAACGTAGATAGTAGCGAAATGCTAGGTAAGGATTTCGATACTTACAAAGCTATATATTGTAGTCTTTGTAAACAGCTTGGCAAAGAGTACACTTTTTTGGCTCGCTTTATACTCAACTACGATTGTACATTTTATGCTGTGGTTGCACTGTCTTTGTCACAAGATTGCCCCGGCTTTTGTAAAGGTCGTTGTAAGTTCAATCCTTTAAAAAGATGCAACTACCTAAAAAAAGGCGAAAAAGAATTGTCCACTGCTGCAGCTTTGAGTATAATAACATCGTATTACAAAATCATCGATAATATTGCTGATGGGAACTTTTTCGAAAAAATCATCTGTCATATTTTAAAGCCACTTTTTTCACACTGGCATAAAAAGGCAATGAAAAAATATCCCCATATCGAAAAAGCTGTCAGTGAAATGTCTAGAAGTCAGTTTGAAGTAGAAAAAGACAGCAGCTGTTCTGTAGATAAAGCTGCTGAGCCGACAGCTAAAATGCTCTCGAGTGTTATGTCTGATTTAGCCTTCGATGATATACAAAAACGCATTTACGAGACTTTTGGTTATTTCCTTGGAAAATGGATATATCTTATTGATGCAGCAAATGACTATGATGATGATTTAAAAAAAGGTGATTTCAATCCTTATGTTATTTCTTACGGAAATGATAAGAGTAGCCATATTCACGATATTAACGAATCGCTTAACCACTGCTTGAGCCAGACTTTGTCGGCTTATAACTTGATTAAAACGAAGCGATTTGGTAGAATTATAGAAAATGTACTTATTCACTCTTTGCCGAAAAAGCAAAGAAATGTTTTGTATAATGATGAAGAATAATAAAAACGGAGTTTATTTATGAATCCATATCAGGTATTAGGCGTTAGCGAATCCGCTACAGATGCTGAAATTAAAAATGCATATAGAGAGCTAGCTAAAAAGTATCATCCCGACAATTATGCAGATAGCCCACTGGCAGATGTAGCTGAACAGAAGATGAAAGAAGTCAACGAAGCTTATGATACTATCTGTGATATGCGTAGGAGTAAAAACACTTATTCAAATAACAGCTATTCAGGCACTTATCAAGGCTCATCATATACTCACACTAACTTTCCTGATGTCAGACGTCTTATTAAAGAAGGTCGACTTGATGACGCTATGCAGATATTAAACGGTGTTGCATCACATTCCAGAAATGCCGAATGGTATTTTCTTATGGGTATGATTTTTTCACGCAAGGGCTGGACAGAGCAAGCGTATTCGTATTTTCAGACAGCATGTCGTATGGAACCTTCAAATCCAGAATTTATGTCAGCACTTAACAATATGAACGCACGTCGTAGCTATAACCCTTCTGGGTATAATACGGTTAATCCTGCGGGCTGTTCTATGTGTGATATTTGTACCGGACTTATGTGTGCAGATTGTTGTTGTGATTGTTTGGGTGGCAGAGGTTGTTGTTAATTAGGTTTAGTTATGAAAAAAACGTCATTTAAAGTATCTTTTGGTGGCATCATCGGTGCGTTGAGCATCGTGATGATGTTGCTTACATCAGTAATCCCGTTTGGCACGTTTGCTTTTCCGGCTATCGCTGGAATGTTGCTTGTTTGTGTCGTTATAGAGCTCGGCTATAGCTGGGCTTTTATTGTTTATACGGTTGTGTCAGTTCTTTCACTTCTGCTTCTTACAGACAAAGAGGCTGCGGTGTACTACATAGCTTTTCTTGGATTTTATCCCATCATCAAAGGCTTGATTGAAAAGTTAAGTTCAAAAATCTTACAGTATATTATAAAATATGCGGTTTTTAATGCGTGTATGGTTATCGCTTTTTTCGTTTCTGTATATTTGTTTTCTATACCCAAAGAGAGCTTTGAGATATTTTCCGTATATTTACCTTGGGTGTTTTTGATTATTGGTAATTTTATATTTATAATTTACGACTATTGTATATCTAAGATTGTAACAATATACTTACTGAAACTCCATAAATTACTATCAAATAAAACAAAAATGTAAATTGAAAATACGATTTGATTACTGTAAAATATAATATGAAATAAAGTGTTTTGTAGAAAGGGGGAGAAAGATGAAAAAATATATTACCAGACATAATACTTTTTATGCTGTATCTGTTACTGTTGTTTTGTGTATAGCTATGTTCATTTCGTGTGTGTTTTCGCTCGACGCTACTGCTGCAAGCACCAACACACTCAACACTACCGCTTCACTTAATTTAAGATCTTCAGCATCTGCATCGTCTACTGTCTTGGTGACTATGCCATCTGACTCCACAGTGACCTTGCTACAAAATTCTACAAACGGTTGGGCTAAGGTTAAATATTCTACCTATACCGGATATTGTTCTACAACTTATCTTAATACTAGCAGTGATAGTGGTATCACTATGAAGGGTAAGACTACATCAGAAGTTAATCTTCGTAGCGGAAAAGGCACTTCTTATTCGTCGCTTGCAGTTATTCCAACAGGCACAACAGTTTCGGTATCAAGTAATGCTGACTCTACTTGGGCTAAGGTTACATATTCAGGAAAAACAGGTTATATACATAAAGACTACCTTACTGTTACTTTGACGCTTTCAAGTGTAAGCTCTACTCAAAGCACGACACAAGCAACCGTTGCGCCTACTTCTGCACCGTCTTACTCTTATTCGAGTCCTAGCTTTACAGGAGTGCCAAGTTGGTATTCTTATTCTGTAACAGATTCACTACTTGATGAAAATAACACATCTTTTAAAAAATTGATGTTAAATAAATCAAAACTAAAACTGTCCGTTGGTGACAAATCCACTCTCACAGCATTTTCTACTGGTTCAATTCCTGTTATGGAATATATAGAATTTAAATCTTCAAAAACCAGTGTTGCTACTGTATCTGATACTGGCGTAGTTACTGCTAAATCAAGCGGAGAAGCGGTCATCACTGCCACTGATCTGATAACGTCATCAACAGCGAAGTGTACTGTTATTGTTGAAAATGGGCAAGTAGCTCCTACTGTAGCGCCGACCGCAGCTCCTACTGTTAAGCCTACAGTCAAACCGACTGTTGCGCCTACCGTGGCACCAACATCTAAACCTACTACAGCGCCTACCACCGCACCTACAACTGCTCCAACAGTATCAGAAACCCTGAAAATTTCTAACACAAGTATCACAATGTACACCAATAACCATTTTCTGTTGAAAGCTACCTCTAACGCTACTGTTACTTGGTCTTCATCCGATACCTCTGTCGCAACAGTTACTAGCGGTGGTGGTTTGGTTATCAGTAAATCAGCCGGAAAAGCTGTTATCACAGCAAAAACAACTACAAAGTCAGTATCTTGTACAGTCACTGTAAAAAGTCCTTCAAATACAGTATCAGTTTCTCATCGTAATGTAGACGTAACCGGCGGAAAAACATTTCTTGCAAGTGCTAGCTCATCGAGCTCTATAACATGGTCTTCATCTGATACCTCTGTTGCCACTGTTAAGAACGGATATATTTACGGTGTTTCTGCCGGACGAGCAGTTGTTACAGCATCAGTATCCGGAGGAGCAAAAACGATGTATGTTAAGGTATCTGAACCTGCACCTATCCGTTTTGCCTACACTTCACCTAACTGTGCACCGAAAAACGGTGACGTAACACTGATAGCTATCACTGACAAAAAGCGCACAGCAGTTAAATTTAATATTGCTATCGGTTCTACTACAAAAGTTGTCAATGCGACCAGTAAGACAACCGATGGTACAAAATATATCTGGAAGGGTACTACCTCGTTTAGCTCATCAGGTACATACAATATCACTGCATATAGTAAAGTCGGTTCAACTTGGTCTACTTGTGATGATGCAAAAACAACCGCTTTCGTCACATCAACTACAGACAAAACAACTACCGTTTGTGAAAAACGTCGTGCCAGCGACGAGGTGATTAATCTGATTGCAAATTTCGAGGGCTTCTTGGGCGAGGTATATGATGACCCGCTTACAGGTGATCCTACACTTGGCTATGGACGAGTAGTATATACAGGACAGCAGTTCTATAATAATCTCACTAAGAACGAAGCGTATGCGTATCTTGTACAGACTGTCAACAACGATGGATATGCTACTAAAGTGAACAGCTTCCTAATTGATAACTCGGTGAAGTTTAACCAACAGCATTTTGATGCACTTGTTTGCTTCGTATATAACACAGGTACAGGCGTTCTTTCTAACGACGCTGAGCTCAAAAACGCTCTTCTTAATTGTAGTTCCGGTTCATCAACTACAACCACTACTTACTACATCAATGGCTCTGCTGTACGTATCCGAAAAGGACCTGGCACTTCTTATGATATTATAAAAGAAATGGAATATGGTACTACGCTCAAGATACTTGAAAAAACAAACTCGGCGTGGTATTATGTACAGCTTACCGACGGAACCAAAGGATATGTTTCAACTGATTATATTGCGAGCAAAGTATCTTCCGGCTCACTTGATTTGAATTATGTCAAGAAGCAAAATTTAATCAACAAGTTCTGTCAGTACCATCACGCAAATGGTTGTATATACGGACTTTTATACAGACGAGTCAACGAAATGGAAATTTTCTTCTATAATGACTATGAACGTGAGTTTGCAGAAAATAAATTCAATATCAAATTTATTTGTGCAAACAACCCTGATTTCCACACTAATTATACTTAAAGACGGTGATTGTTTTGAACAAAAAAATTGGTTTTATCGGAGTCGGAAATATGGCGACAGCAATTATCGGCGGTATGCTGAATAGCAATTTTACCAGTGCTGATTGCATTAACATTTTTGACTTGAATAAAGACAAATGCAACGATTTTATATCTCAAGGTGTTACTTTTTGCAGTAGTGCTGATGAAGTAGCTGTTGACAGTGACGTTATTGTACTCGCAGTAAAACCTCAGACTTATCCTGATATTCTTGGCGATTTGAGCAAAATTGATTGTGAAAATAAAGTTTTCGTTTCTATCGCAGCCGGAATTTCTATAGCTTTCATTCGAAAACAACTTTCTCAAAATGTCAAAGTTGTACGAGTTATGCCTAACACACCGCTTTTGCTTTCAAAAGGTGCGTCTGCTATGTGTAAGTCTGATAACACAGAAGATGACGAGTTCAATGTTGTAAAAAATATGTTTTCTCTCAGCGGTGTTGTTGAGATTATTGATGAAAGTCATATGGATGAGATTATCTCAGTAAACGGAAGCAGCCCTGCATATATTTATCTTTTTACAAAATCGATTATTGATTATGCTGTAGAAAGCGGCATAGATGAGAAAAAAGCGCTTAATCTTATCTGTGCGACACTCGAGGGCTCAGCCGCAATGATGAGAGAAAGCGGTGATGATATCGACACTCTCATCAAAAAAGTATCATCTCCGGGTGGTACAACTATTGCCGCTCTTAATTCTTTTGAAGAAAATAACTTTACTGATATTATGAAAAAAGCTATGAATGCTTGTGCAAACAGGGCAAAAGAGCTTGGCAAATAGAATAGAATAAATTGAACAAGCCTTGCATAATATACGTACCAAGTGGAGGTATATTATGAAAGGCATTGTTTTTTCAGTTAAACATTCGGATTTTAAGTACAAACCCAGGTACAAAACCAGAGGAGTAAGGAGTTTTTCGTTTAAGCGCTTCTTTAGTTTTTACGGTATCCAGACGCTTTTCTTGTTCATATTTGTTCTTGGTATAGTATTGGGGTCTTTTTCTTGTAGTCTTTTCAGTTCTGATATATTGAAAAAGCTCGATTTTTTATTTTTAACAAACCTTGAAACTCGATTGGAATTTAATGCGTTTGATTTATTTTGTTCATCGTTTGCATCTTATTTTATTTTCACATTAGCGACCTTTTTATTGGGGTTTACTGCTTGGGGAGTTTTTGTCTGTCCGTTTTTGTGTGCTTTTAAAGGATACGCTGTCGGGATATCTTCAGCATATATGTTTTCTGAATTTGATGTAACGGGCATCGGATTTTACATATTGATAGTTTTGCCTGGTACCGTCATGTTTTTATTTTCCTTTATAACTGCACTCAAAGAGACTTTTTCTCAATCTACGTATATGTTGAAAGCGTTTAGTCCTACTTTTTCTAACAGTACGTTAATTCGACATACAAAGATTTTTTTGTTTAGATATTTTATTGTTTTGATTTTTGTATCATTATCTGCTATTATAGATATGATTTTATGGTTGCTTTTTGCAAATATGTTTAATTTTTAATGGGGTAAATGATGGAAGAAGCCAGAAAGAGGATGAAATTTGAGATACTTATTGATAGAATGTTTTCGAATTTTCACCGTATTATTTTCACTAACTTGATATTTTCTGTACCTTTGTTTTTGACAGTCGCTATTTATTATCTATTGCAACGCTTTCTGAATAAAGCTATTCTAACGCTTTTTTTATTGGCAGTAGCATCAATATTGTTTGTTTTTTATGCGGGTGTAGTTCTTGTGTGCCGAAATATTGCACGAGGTGATACTCAGGTAAAAGTCTTTTCTACCTTTTTTAAGGGTGTTAAAGAAAACGGATTGAAATTTCTGCTTTACGGAGCACTTATTTCTATTGTATTTCTGTTTAGCTATTATTCTATATCTATATATTCAAAGCTATTGTCACAATCGTGGCTGTTTTATGCGCTGCTTTTTGTGTGTATTTTGATAGCACTTGCGATATTGTTTATATTTTTCTATGTTCCTGTTATGACGGTTACGTTTGATTTATCGATCAGGCATATATTTAAGAATAGTTTTCTTATGTCCTTTGGTGAGATAAAAAATAACTTTTTTGCATTGTTTGCTTTGGCCATTGTTTTAGCGATATGTTTTACTATAACCGCTTTTTGTACGCAGGCTTATCTTTTGATTATCATAACGGTATTGCTTTTTGCACTTATTTTGCCGGCATCTTGTCAGTTTGTAGTAAGCTTTTTTGTTTATGATGATATGTACGGTTCTATCGCACAGCGTGATGCGAAGTCAGAGCAAATAGCTCAGGCTATCAAAGACGCAAAAGATTCTAAAAACACGACTTCTTTTGTTGAAGACTATAGCGATGTAGATATTTCTACTTTAAAAGACTGTGATGATTACATCTTTTATAAGGGCAAGATGATCAAGCAGAGTGTATTGTTAAAAAAAGCTTTAGAGCAAAGAGAAAATAACGAAAGTAAAGATTAAGGAAGGGTTTATATGGCAAAGAAAATTATCATACCTATTTTATCGGTTTTGATTGTAGCAGGTGCTGCAACAGGAGTTTATTTTTACTCTCAGTCCAATACAGATATCGATGAAAAGGTGACAGAAACTCCAGCTGTTGAAGAAGATTTCGATGGTTTTATGGACGAAGATTTGGATGAAGAAGATTATATTTTTGACGACGTAGATACTGTTGAAGAGGATAAAAAAGATGATTTGGATGAGTTTGTTCCGTCAGACGACAGTCTGTCTGATAACACCGATGAGGTTACTTCAACAAATTTTTCTATTGAGAAAATAGTTGACCACACAAACGGCGAACAGGTTCAACCTAGAGTTGTGTTTGGTTCTGGTTTTAATATTAACGACAACTACATCAGGTTTGATACTGACTATAATTTTGAGCTATATATAAGTGGCTATCTCAATAGCACAACAAAAGGTACCTACACTCAGTATGATGATGTTATCTATGTTGAGTACGAAGATGGCACTTCTGCTGAGTATGATGTTACATATACTACTGAAGGTGTGATTAGTCATATTGTAGTGAATTACGGTGACTATGACATCTACTTTTCATAAAAGCAAAACCGCACTCGTGAGAGTGCGGTTCTTTTATTGTCCCTTTTCATTGTTGATAAACCATCTGTTATCTTCAAGAAAAAGATATTTTTCATTTTGTTTGATTCTACAGGTGTAGCGTATTCCAGCGCCACCCGCTTTAAGCGAAGCAGCATAGCGTATATCGGTTATCCTGTCTATCTCAAAAATTCTACCATCATCCCAGTTTATTTTAAGTGGCAGTATATTACCGTCAGAGTCAAACTTAGCTGTGACTGATACATATTGTTTCATAAACAACCTCCTTTTTTAGAAATACGATACAGGGTGGACGGTGTGCTCTTCTTTAGGGCTGAAACCCGACAGCTTTCTGTCAAACATCAGCTTTGCGGGTTTTACAGCGAAGGACCCAAAACGACTTTTTATATTATCCAGCGTACTGTCCAGTTGCTCTTTACGTATGATTTGCGTTTCATCAACAAATATAGAGGCTTGATGTGGTGTAGTATCAGACTCAAAGTCGCTTACACTAACCCCAAGACTTCTGATGTTTCTATCGAAGCTGTAGCTTTCTTTGAAAAGTTCCAACACTGTTTTAAGCACATCATTCGTAAGGTTTGTGGATTGTTCCAGCTTTTTTTGCCTTGTAATGGCGAAAAGGTCGGTGTTTCTGATGCTGATGCATACGTTTTTTGTTTTGTATCCTTGTTCTCGCATACGCCTGCATACACTATCACACAACACCATAAATATGATTTTTGCGTCCTCAAAGTTCTCAAGGTCACGCACAGCGGTTGTGGAGTTGCCGATGGATTTAACTGCAGACACCTCGTCGGATTTCATAACAGGGGAGAAGTCAAGTCCGTTTGAAAAGCTGTACAATATGTCAGCCCATTTACCAAAGTTTTTTCTGAGCAATTCTATAGGAAAGGTAGCAAGGTCTCCGATAGTGAATACACCCAACTGTCTAAGCTTGTTTTCTGTAGCACGTCCAACATAGAGCAGGTCGGAGACTTTCAGCTTCCACACAAGTTGCTTGTAGTTTTCTTTTGTAATTACAGTGACTGCATCGGGCTTTTTGTAGTCACTACCGAGCTTTGCAAAAATCTTATTGAAGCTCACTCCGATGCTGACCGTTATGCCAAGTTCTTTTTTGATTCTGTGTCTTATTTCTTCGGCGATTTCTTTTCCGTTACCACACAAAAGTGTACTGCCTGTGACATCGAGCCACGCTTCATCAAGCCCAAAAGGTTCTATATTATCGGTATAATCACTGTAGATTTCTCTGCACAGCTTAGAAAATCTGATATACCTATCGTAGTGAGCACTAGCAGTAACCAGCTCAGGACATTTTTGTTGTGCTTGCCATATCGGCTCGCCGGTTTTAACGTTAAATTTTTTAGCAATTTCGTTTTTAGCCAGTATGATACCGTGTCGTTTGTCTTTGTCACCACATACAGCAACAGGCTTATCCCGAAACTGCGGATTATATAAGCACTCAACACTAGCAAAAAAACCATTGCAGTCGCTGTGTAATATTGTTCTCATTACTATTCATCCCATAAAATTCAAAAATCACCTAACAACATTATAGAACAGATGTTCGAAAAAGTCAATATAAAAATAGCGGACCATATATCTAGTCCGCTAAAATTATTAGTATTTTAAGAGAGATAAACCTTAGCGCTGTCAGCGAGCTTATCAGTGATAGCTTGAGCATCATCAGCATCTTTACCTACAGCTGTGATGTAAAGCTTGATTTTCGGCTCAGTACCTGATGGTCTAATGATACAAGCGTGTTCACCCTCGAGAGAATAGGAGAGAACATTTGACTTTGGAAGGTCAATATCAGTAACATCACCTGTCAAGAGATCGTACTCCTTACTTTCCAAATAGTCAGCAATTTTCTCAACCTTGTAAGAAGCAAACTCCTTAGGGGCATTTTCTCTGAGTGAAGACATGATATCAGCCATTTTCTGCATACCGGCAGCACCTGAGAAACCGAAGTTGAGTGTAGTATTCTTGTAGAAACCGTATTCTTTGTACATTTCATCCATAACCATAGCAAGAGTCTTGCCTTGCTTTTTGTAGTAAGCAGCCATCTCACAAATGAGCATAGAAGCAACAACAGCATCCTTATCTCTTACATAAGAGCCTGAAAGATAACCGTAGCTTTCTTCAAAACCAAAGACAAATCTGTCTTCTTGAGCATCTTTTTCAAGGTTAAGAATAACTTCACCGATATATTTAAAGCCGGTTAAAACGTCTTTGAGCTGTGCACCGTATTTGTTACAGATAGCGTTGATGAGCTTTGTTGTTACGATTGTTTTAACAATGATTGGATTTTGCGGAAGAGTACCTTCCTCTGTACGTGAGCGCAAGATAAACTCAGTGAGCATAGCACCGGTTTCGTTACCTGTCAAAAGTCTGTAGCTACCGTCGTAGTCTTTAACAGCGATGCCAACTCTGTCAGCATCAGGGTCAGTAGCAAGAAGCAAATCGGGTTTTTCTTCATCACACAGGTCAAGACCTTTTTGCAAAGCTTCTTTAATTTCAGGGTTAGGATATGGACAAGTTGTAAAGTTACCGTCAGGCATTTCCTGTTCCTTAACGATAGAAACCTTTTTTACTCCAATATCTGCCAAAACTCTGCGTACAAGCTTGTTGCCTGTACCGTTAAGAGGTGTATATACAACGCTTAAATCCGCACCATCACAGATACCTTTGCTGACCTGTCTTGATTTTACACAGTCAAGATACTGTGTATATACACTGTCATCAACATATTCTATCATGCCGTTTTTTACAGCTTCGTCAAAATCAGCGATTTTAACGCCATCAAACATATCAATGCTCTGGATTTCGTTATATACAGCATTTGCGGCTACATCTGTCATCTGGCATCCGTCTTCACCGTAGGCTTTGTAGCCATTGTATGCTGCAGGATTGTGGCTGGCAGTAATCATAATACCTGCCTGACACTTGAAGTGTCTTACTAAATAGCTGAGCACAGGAGTAGGCTGAAGCTCACTTGTAATGTAAACTTTGATACCGTTAGCGGCTAAAACACGTGCCGCTTCAATCATAAAGAGGTCAGCCTTGATTCTGCTATCGTGAGAGATAGCTACAGCACCCTTTGAGTACTTTTTAAGTACATAATTAGCAAGACCTTGAGTAGCCTGTCTTACTACATAAATGTTCATTCTGTTAGTTCCGGCACCGATAATACCTCTAAGCCCTGCTGTACCAAACTCAAGAGTACGATAAAATCTGTCATAGATTTCTTCATCATTACCTTTGACTGATGTCAGTTCAGCAGTAAGATCCTTATCCTCAATAGCTTTGTTACACCATTCTTCAAATAACTTGATGTGACTCATAATTCCCCACCTAACATAAAAATTTAATAGTACTTATAATATAAAATATCGAGTTTAATATACCATAAATATTGTGTTGTATCAATAATATAAATCAATATTTATGAATATAGCATAATTATTAACAGAATTTTCGTAATAAAAATGTTGATTTATGATGTTGAATGTAGTAATATTAGTATGTTCACTTACAAGGAGGTAATTGAAATGGAAAATAAAGAAGAATTAACACAGGCAAACGTGTCTGAAGAGATTGCAGAAACCGAAGCTCAAACACAGCCAAAAGCTGAAACTACAACACAGACTGATACACAGCCACAAACGGAAGCTACAACTGAGTACACACCACAGTTTAGCGATATTGAAGAAGCTGTTGAAGAATCAACAGAAGAGGTTGTAGAAGCTAAACCATCTAAGAAGAAGTTCCCACTATACATTCCTGTAATAATCGCAGCATGTATAGTTGTTTTAGCACTTGTTGGTTATTTTGCAGTCAGTTTATTCGTACCAACTATCGAAGGTACATGGAAGTATGTGAGCGAAGAGGATCAACTCGAGTTCTACTATACATTCGACGAGACTGCTGAAGGTGCAATGTGTGAGATGAACATTGGTACAATTCATTTCCCTGGTACATACGAGCTCAGCGAAGCCGATACAACAAAGACCGTTAGCATTTCAGTGTATGCCGGCTATATTTACGGTAATTACGCTTATGAGGTAGAGGGCAATAAGTTGTTCGGCGAAAGAGTACTTACTCTGACAGGTGAAGACGGTAGCACTATTACACTTACACAAGCTAAGCAGCCTAAGGATAGTGATTACATCGTTCCTGATGAAAACTTCGAGGAAGTTGAGGCACTTACAGGTGAGTGGGAATACTACTATCCGGAATATGACGCTGCAATGAAGCTTACAATTAACTCAGACGGTACTATGATTTATGACCAGTTTGGTTATCAGGAACTTCACTGTGTATATACAGCAGACGATTCAGTGATCAAGCTCTCATTCTTTGAGACAGAAATCATTGCACAGGAAGAAGAGTATTACTTCGATAATGATCAGCTCATTTTCTTGGGTCTTAACTGGACACGTGTTGGTGATACAACACCTGATCAAGCTTAATCAAAAAAAGCAGGGGAAACCCTGCTTTTTTATTTTATCATTCTTAGTAGCAATATCAGGTCTATTGTATCAATAGAGTTAGAATTATCCAAATCGGCACAGTCTAAAAACACTCCGGTAAAACTCACTTCATTTAGCAGATAGTCAAACATCATATTCTTGTCTCTGGAGTTTACATTTCCTTCACCGGTGAGGTCACCACCTATGCATAGTTCATATTCATATGAGATGTTGTTATTATAAAATTTTGCTACAGTAGCGGTTCCGACGTATCCGCTCGTGATTTCGTTTCCACCATATTTGTAGAATTTCACATTATAACCGTTGTATTGCATATTTTTCTTAAACTGAGCTACAGTTGTCTGTGGAGAAATACCTCTGATTTTTAGATAATTATTGTCAACATCATATATGTCGCTATGTATAGTTGATATGTTATTTAATTCTGAATTAGAATTATTGCTATTGTTATTATTGGAATTGTTGTTTAAGTTACTGTTAGAGCTACTGTTATTGCCCTGATTGTTATTATTATTGCTTGAATTATTATTTGTGCTGGCAACACTCTTAAAATCATCGTATGATATTGTTTTTATAATTGGTGTGTTGCCGCTGAACGATAAAGTTACGACTATATCTTTTACAATAAAAAATTGTTCTATATAGCTATCAGTATTGTATGATTTTAATGTTTTATTACTTGAAATATCAAGAGAAAATAAGTTGCTTGTATTTGAAACAATAGCGTTGTTCTTATACGTTCCACCGCTAGGATAACGCACATCACTTTGAGTTGTTATCAGTTTTATAGCGCTGTTATCGGATATACGATACATGTATCCGAGCGAATCAACAAAGTCGTTGTTGTTCACAAATCGAGCCGGACCGCCAAAATTGTAGCTTTGCACTAAAGAGCATCCGCTAGAGTTTATGCTGTATATACCATCTCTCGTTAAGGCATAGACATAATTATTATAGTTACATAGCAGAGAATGCACCGTGTTTTGTGTGTCAAATTCTTTTATCGTTTTACCTCTGAGGTTATACATAGAGATGTGCCCATCTGTTTTAGCAAGATATACATAGCTGTTATCAAAAGCTATATTGCAGTATGAGTAGTTATATGTTCCCTTTATATTAAAAGATGTTAAATAGTCATTCTCAATATCATATACAACTACTTCTGTTTGATTTGTGCTTTTGATAGGACACAGAAAGATTATCGAGTTATCATATAGATTGTAAGAGTAGACATCGTTGTTTAAGGTAAGTATCACGTTATAGCTTTGTGGATACACTGCGTCAATGCTGACAACATTTGCTTTTGTACCCACTAAATATACTTGATTCTCGTTTTGCATCAACATCACTTTATCCATAGATGAATAGCCCGAGTATGTATATGTAGAACAGTTAGCTGTCATATGAAAGCTAAAGAAGAATATATTAATGAAAAGTATAACGCAGATCGTTTTAATAACACTCTTTTTCACAGAAAATCCCCCATTTATAGCTATTATACTATATAAAGTCGGATTTTGAACAAATGGTGACAACTTGTCACACAAAAAATAAAACGCTACCCAAAAGGTAGCGTTTTTCAGTATAAAAGATATTATTCCTCAGGCATTTCCCAGTTGTGCCATACGTTTTGAATATCATCGTTATCTTCGAAAAGATCAAGCATTTTTTGCATCTTTTCACAGATGGCAGGGTCATCAATAGCAGTATATGTGCTTGGAACCTGCTCGACTTCTGCTGACACAAATTCATAGCCCTTTGCACTTAAATCATCTCTGATTGCACCAAGATCCTCAGCTTCTGTATAGATAGTAAAGATATCATTATCTGCTTCAAAATCAGCCGCACCTGCTTCTAGTGCGTCTTCCATAACTGTATCTTCGTCTTTGTTGAGCTCTTCACGCTCAATGATAAGAACGCCTTTTTTCTCGAACATGAAGCTTACGCAACCGGGTGTACCCATATTGCCACCGAATTTATCGAAGTAATGTCTTACTTCGCCGGCAGTACGGTTTCTGTTATCAGTGAGTGCCTCAACGATAACTGCAACACCTGATGGGCCATAGCCTTCATATGTAACAGCTTCGTAGTTAGCACCATCATTACCAGAAGCGGCTTTCTTAATGATTCTGTCAATGTTATCATTAGGAACATTAGCAGCTTTAGCTTTAGCAATACAATCTCTGAGTTTTGAGTTTACGTTTGGGTCTGCACTACCGCCATCGCGGATAGCAACCATAAGCTCTCTGCCGATTTTAGTAAAAACTTTTGCTCTAGCGGCATCGTTTTTACCTTTCTTTTGTTTAATAGTACTCCATTTATTATGTCCTGACATTAAATCATCCCTTTATAATTAGTCACAAGGATTATAGCACATACTGTCTACTAATGCAAATAAATTTAATTATTACAGTTTTGTCATACATCTATTGAGTAAGTGTATGCTGAGTGATATAATAATTTGAAAGATAATTTTACATTTATAATATATGAAAGGGTTGATTTTATGGCAATGTCTATGACTGGCTTTGGCAGATGTGAAGCTACTGTCAACGGACGTCAGATTACTGTCGAGATGAAGAGCGTAAATCACCGCTATTTTGAGTTTTCCTGTCGCACAACAAGAGGTTATAGCTTTTTGGAAGATAAGCTCAAAAAGTACGTTGCACAAAAGGTAGCTCGCGGTAAGGTGGATATGTATGTTTCTATCACGGAGAGCGAAGACTCACAGGTCGATGTTACTATTAATAAACCGCTTGCTGGTGGATATGTTAAAGCTATTCACAGCCTTGCAACAGAGTATAACATCCCTGATGATTTGACCGTATCTGTTTTATCTCGCTATTCGGATATTTTCCAGATTCATAAAGAAGAACAGGATGAAGAACAGGTTTTTGCTGATGTATCTCAAGTGCTTGATAATGCTCTTGAAGGCTTTTTAGCTATGCGTAAGGCTGAGGGTGAAAAGCTTAAAGAAGATGTGCTTACTCGTGTGGATACTATTATGACTATAGTTTCAGAGATTGAAGAGCGTTCACCGCTCACTGTAGAAGAATACAGAACAAAGCTCACAAAACGCATCACTGATATGCTCGCATCTACTGATATCGATCAACAGCGCATTTTGACTGAAGCGGCTATCTTTGCTGATAAGGTTGCTGTAGATGAAGAAACAGTACGCTTGCGTAGCCACTTTGAGCAGATGAAGACATTCTTTGAATCAAATCAACCTATCGGACGTAAGCTTGATTTCATTGTACAGGAAATGAACCGTGAAGCTAATACTATCGGTTCTAAGGTTACTGATTCGATCTTAGCACATAAGGTTGTTGACATAAAATCAGAAATTGAAAAAATCAGAGAACAGATTCAGAATATCGAGTAATAAATTAAAGGAGTTATTTATTATGAGATTTATTAACATAGGTTTCGGCAATGTTGTTTCAGCTGAAAAGGTAGTATCAGTAGTTTCGCCAGATTCTGCACCTATCAAGCGTATTATTCAAACTGCTAAGGCGGATTCGTCTCTTATTGATGCTACATATGGTCGTAAGTGCAAAGCAGTTATTATTACTGATAGCGATCATATTATTCTGTCAGCTATCACCCCTGAAACTATTACATCAAGACTTGAAGAGGAACTCAAAAATGGCTAAAGGACTTTTGATTGTATATGCGGGCGCTTCAGGTGTAGGCAAAGGCACCATCATGAAACAACTGCTTAATTCTGACAGCAACTTCAGGTTGTCTGTGTCAGCTACTACACGAGCTCCACGACCTGGAGAGATAGATGGAGTTCATTATTCTTTTGTTACTAAAGATGAATTCCAAAAGCTGATCAATAACGATGGGCTTCTTGAATATGCTAACTATTGCGGTAATTTCTACGGTACACCTAGGAAGGCTGTCTATGATATGCTTGATGCAGGTATAGATGTGTTCTTAGAGATAGAAATAAAGGGCTTTTTGCAAATTAAAGAAAAGTATCCTGAATGTGTTACTATCTTTTTGCTTCCACCTAGTATAGATGAGCTTGAACGACGCTTAGTAGGCAGAGGCACCGAAGAATATGATGTTATCAAAAAACGTCTACAAGCTGCAAAAGAAGAACTGACATACGCAGATCAGTTTGACTACACAGTTATCAATGACGATGTCAACAGAGCAACAAAAGAGGTTCTTGACATCATTTCAAATATTAAAAAAGAAAGAAATAAGGAGAACTAATTATGAAAAGAGCATCACTTGACGATATGTTAAAAGGCAAGGAGAGCCGTTACGCTTTAGTAATAGGTGTTGCAAAGAGAGCCAGAGAAATTGCTCAGGGTTTTAAGGATGAAAACATCATTACAGATGAAAAGCCTGTACTTCTTGCTATCGAAGACTTTAAAAATCACAAATACAATATTTTAGAGCCTGAATTAGACGAAGTATGAGCAAACTTATCTTAGGTGTCGCTGTAGATAATACGGTTTACCATTTTGATAAGATTTTTGAATATTTATGCAGTAATGAGTTTGAGCAATGTGTTCAGGTTGGTTGCAGAGTTTTAGTGCCATTCGGAAGAGGTAATAAAAAGCGTCAAGCTATGGTTATGTATCTCAAAAAGTCTGATGAGTCTGTTGAAATTTCCAAGCTGAAAGAAATAGTTACTGTGCTTGACAGCGAACCTGTCTTGACTGTTGAAATGGTTGAGATGGTTCATTTTATGAAGTCTCATTGCTTTTGCACTTATTATGATGCAGTGCGTGCTATGCTACCAGCCGGTATCAATTACAAGATTACTACCGAGTATTCTGTGAAAAAGCCTCTGACATTTGATTTGTATGAACTTTCAGATGAACGCAGAAGAATAGTACAGTTTTTGCTTAAAAAAGGCACTCCCGTTAAAAAGGAAGTACTGCTTGAAAACTTCGGCTACTCAGATATATCTGTGCTCGACAGTATGTGTGATGACTCCATTTTAGATAAAAACGAGTCAACTTTCCGTCGTACAGGCGATAAAAGCGTGAAGATGGTTAGGATAGTAGAGGGTACCTCAACTGATAGTTTAAAGCTCACTAAAAAACAGAATGATGTATTTGAACTGTTATCTGGTGTTGGTCAAGCAAGCGTTAAAGAAATTTGCTACTATACAGGTGTTACTTCATCAGTAGTTGATTCTCTGGTAAATAAGGGGTTAGCTGTTTATTTCGATGATGAGGTTTTCAGGATACCTAAGAGTAATGTTTCTCAAAAAAAAGATGTTAAGCTTACTGAAGAACAAACAAAAGCCTATGACTTGCTGCTTGATGATTACAAGTCGCCCAAAGGCGAAGTTTCACTGCTTTATGGAATAACAGGTTCCGGTAAGACATCTGTCTTTATGAAACTCATCGAACACGTTGTGAGTGATAATAAAGGTGTTATCGTTATGGTGCCTGAGATAGCGCTGACAAGCCAGCTTATTTCTGTCTTTAAGTCTTATTTTCCGGATAAGGTTGCTGTATTTCATAGTGGACTGTCACTTGGAGAAAGACTTGATGAGTATAAACGTGTCAAGCGTGGTATGGCGTCTATTGCTATCGGTACCCGTTCTGCTGTTTTTGCGCCATTTTCTGACTTGGGTCTTATCATTATGGACGAAGAGCAGGAACACACCTATAAGTCTGAGGGCAAACCTAGATTTCACGCAAGAGAACTAGCAAAATTCAGGACTTTGTATAATAATTCACTTCTCGTGCTTGCTTCAGCTACACCGAGCGTTGAAACTTATTACAATGCAAAAAATGGCAAGTATAGTCTTGCTACACTCAAAAACAGGTATGGTAAAGCTACATTGCCTGATGTACTAGTTGCTGATATGAATGAGGAAGTCCAGCTTGGTAACACATCACAGTTTTCATCAATGTTACTGGAAAATATTGAATATAATTTAGAGCACAAAAAACAGACTATTCTGTTATTAAACCGCAGAGGACACAATACTTTCGTTACCTGTAGAAACTGCAGAGAAACTGTTTCATGCCCAAATTGTTCAATTTCTATGACATATCATAGTGCAAACGACCGTATGATGTGCCATTATTGTGGTTATTCGGTGAAGTTTGACGGTATTTGTCCGACTTGTAATTCTAATTCACTTAGATTTGCTGGTTTTGGAACTCAACGAGCAGAAGCTGAGTTAGCTAATATTTTTCCGGATGCTAAGATACTGCGAATGGATACAGATGCCACTATGAGTAAATCATCACACGAGAAAAAGCTCTCGGAGTTTGCAAATGGCGATTATGACATTCTTGTTGGTACACAGATGGTTGCAAAAGGTCTGGATTTTCCTAATGTTACTTTAGTTGGCGTGCTAAGTGCGGACCAGATGCTATATAGTGATGATTACCGTAGTTTTGAAAATGCGTTTTCCATGATTACACAGGTAGTTGGACGTAGCGGTAGAGGTAATGAAAAGGGTAGAGCTGTTATTCAGACTTTCACTCCTGAAAATCCTATTATTTCACTTGGAGCTAGTCAGAACTACGATGCTTTTTATAATGACGAAATTAAAATAAGAAAGGCTATGTTATATCCACCTTTTGCTCAAATGTGTTTGATAGGCTTTGTTTGCATTGATAGTGTCAAAACAAACAAAGCGGCATCAGCTTTTATGGGGTTAATGACAAAGAAATTGAATTCTGATTTTAGCGATATTCCGATAAGAGTTCTCGGTCCGTCTGCAGCGTCAGTTCCTAAGGTCAACAATAAATACAGATACAAAATAATACTTAAATGTCGAAATGATGCAAAATTCAGACAGATGCTTTCTTCTGTATTGATTGAGTTTTCGAAGCTCAAGGACTATTCAGATGTCACGGTTTATGCTGATATGCATCCTATTGAATTGTAAATTATAAAGGGGTGTTTTTATGGCACTTAGAAATATAGTAACTGAAGGCGACGATATCTTACTTAAAAAATGTCGCGCTGTTGAAAAATTTGATAAAAAACTATGGGATTTACTCGATGACATGGTTGAGACTCTTCACAACTCCGGTGGTGTTGGACTTGCCGGCCCACAGATAGGGGTTATGCGTCGAGTATGTGTTATAGATATCGGTGACGGTGTTGTAGAATACGTAAATCCTGTAATTATATCTACTGAAGGTGAGCACGAGGTTGTTGAAGGTTGCCTTTCTTCTCCTGGCGAGTTCGGTATTGTAAAAAGACCTGTCAAGGTTGTAGCAAAAGCTTTTGACCGCAACGGAAACGAGTTCACAATAGAAGGTGAAGATTTATTTGCACAGGCTATGTGTCACGAGTTTGATCACTTGGACGGTGTTTTGTTTAAATCTAAAGTTATTAGAATGCTCAGAGAAGATGAACTTGTTCATGACGATGATGACGAGTAAGGAGTTAATATGAAAATAGTATTTATGGGTACACCTGATTTTGCTGTTGCTTCTCTAGAAAAGTTAATAGAAGTTGGTCACGATGTGTGTGCGGTATTTACTCAACCTGACAAACCACGTGGAAGAAAGATGGTTATGACACCACCTGATGTTAAAGTGTGTGCACTTTCACACGGGTTAGATGTTTATCAGCCGAAAACTCTGAAAGATGGTAAAGCTTTAGAAACAATCAAAGAGCTTTCGCCTGATGTTATTGTAGTAGCCGCTTATGGGAAAATTCTTCCTAAAGAGATTATCGATTACCCTAAATACGGTTGTATTAATATACACGGCTCTATTTTACCTAAATACAGAGGAGCTGCGCCGATTCAATGGTCAGTTATAAATGGTGATGATGAAACAGGTGTTACAACTATGCAGATGAATGAGGGGCTAGACACTGGCGATATTCTGCAAATTGAGAAAACACCTATTTCTATTGATGATACAGCCAGCTCTGTGTTTGATCGTTTATCAAGAATGGGCGCACAACTTGTTGTTAAAACTCTTGATGCTGCACAAAATGGTGAGCTGAAACCTATTAAGCAGGATGACAGCAAGTCTTCTTATGCACCGATGTTAGATAAAAATATCAGCGAAATAGACTGGTCACAAGATGCACTGACTGTACACAATAAAGTTCGTGGTTTATATAGCTGGCCTATTGCTCATACATTTTATAAAGGTAAAAAGCTAAAGATATATAAGACAGCTTTGTCTGATTTGTCAGGCAAAGTGGGAGAAGTTCTTTCTGTTTCACCGCTTACTATTGCGTGTAAAGATAAGTCTGTGGAGATAGTTGAACTTCAACTTGAGGGTAAAAAAAGGATGGATTACAAGTCCTTTCTTCTGGGACATCCGTTAAAATGCGGTAATAATATTTTGGAGGCTTAATGTGGGCTATTATTACTACGATTATACTTATTTTCTTTTTATGATACCTTGTTTATTACTTTCACTTTATTGTAGCAGCAAGGTTAATTCAACTTTTAAAAAATATTCGCAGGTCAGAAATAGAAAAGGCTTAACCGGTGCGCAGGCTGCTCATAATGTCTTGAGTGCCTATGGAGTGACCGGCGTCAGGATAGAACCTGTATCAGGTAATCTTACGGACCATTTTGATCCGAGAACCAACACCATCAGATTATCAGAGAGCGTATATAACAGCTCGTCTGTAGCGGCTGTTGGTGTTGCAGCACACGAGGCAGGACACGCAGTCCAACATGCTCAGGGCTATGTGCCTAATAAGATTAGATCAGCTATTGTACCTGTTGCTAGTATCGGTTCCAAATTAAGCTGGATATTTATATTCATTGGCTTGTTGTTGCCTGTACAGTTCAATTTTGTTGTAACGATAGGTATTGTGTTCTTTTCTTTTTCAGTTTTGTTTGCTTTGGTTACTTTACCGGTTGAGTTTAATGCGTCAAAAAGGGCACTGCAAACGATAGAGCAAACGAATATGCTTTATGAGGAAGAATATACAGGGGCTAAGAAAACATTGACTGCTGCTGCGATGACTTATGTTGCTGCTGCAGTTACAGCGATAGCACAGTTGCTTAGATTGTTACTGATTTTTAGCAGAAGAAGATAAATTTTAGGTTGTTAATTTAGAGGTTATTATGTCTGATGTCAGAAAAATTGCTTTTAATACAATATACAGAGTACTCCATGAACAGGCGTACTCAGCGTTAGCATTGAACAGTGCAATTAAAGATAATAATCTCAATAGTTTAGATAGCTCATTTTTATCTCATTTAGTGTACGGAGTTATCGAACGCAAGATTTTGCTTGACCACATTATTTCACAGTATTCTAAAATTAAGCCTAAAAAAATCGAGAACAAAACCCTTGTAATTTTAGAAATGGGCATTTATCAGATTTTATTTATGGACAAGGTTCCTGATAGTGCAGCTGTAAATGAGAGTGTCAAGCTTTCAAAAAAAGTAGGATCATATAAGTCATCAGGCTTTATCAATGCTGTTCTCAGAAACTTTGTCAGGAATGATACAAAGTATAGTTTACCTGATGAATCTGAAAAATTGGAATATTTGTCAGTTAAGTATTCGTGTCCAGAATATTTGTGTGAAATGTGGCTTTCACAATATGGCGAAAAAAATACTCTTATTATTTTAGAAGGTCTTTCTGATAGACCACCACTCACTATCAGAGTTAATTCGCTGAAAACTACGAAAGAAGCGTTAGCTGCTGAATTAGTTAATGCTGGTCTTGTCGTTCAAAATGTTGATTATTTAGATAACGCATTAAACATCAGTGGCACAGGTTCTATTGAAAATTTAAAATCATTTAAGGATGGCAAATTTTACGTTCAGGACAGTGCATCTCAGCTTTGTAGCGAACTTCTTAATGCAGAAGAGGGGATGACTGTTTGCGATGTATGTGCTGCACCTGGCGGAAAATCTTTATACAATGCTATAAAAATGAATAATAACGGTCATGTGTATTCATATGATTTGTTTGAACATAAGGTGAATCTTATTAATGAATCTTCAAATAGACTTGGAATAGAGATTATCGACGCCAATGTACGTGACGCTCAAAACAAAGAATATGTCCTGCCTGTATGTGATAGGTTGCTATGTGATGTGCCTTGTTCTGGGTTTGGTATTATCAGACGTAAGCCTGAAATTCGTTACAAAAAAGCAACAATTATTGACAATTTGCCTCAGTTGCAATACAGTATATTGTGTATAAATGCTGATAAGCTATCTATCGGTGGTGTTTTGGTGTATTCTACTTGCACCCTGTGTGATAAAGAAAACATCGATATTGTGAGTAGATTTTTAGCTGAACATCCTGATTTTGAGCCATATCCACTTGAATTACCTACTGGTATAAAGCGTTATGTTGATGAGCCTGAACACGTGCTGACACTGCTACCACATAGAGGTTTATCTGATGGTTTCTTTATTGCCAGATTTAAGAAAGTGGGGCACAGATGATAGATATAGTTTCATTATATAGTTTTGAGCTTGAGAAGCTTCTTACAGATAATGGCTTTCAAAAGTTCAGAGCTAATCAGGTTTTATCTTGGTTAAAAAAGGGAGTTCTTTCTTTTTCTCAAATGACTAATATTCCTGCAGACTTGATTGGTTTTTTGGAAACTAATTGTTATATCAGTCATGCAGAAATCGAGAGAAAACTTGTCTCAAAGATAGATCATACAGTGAAGTATCTTTTCTCATTCAACGACAATGAATGTGTTGAAAGTGTTGTAATGAAATACCATCATGGTTATACTATCTGCATTTCAACACAAGTAGGCTGTAAGATGGGGTGTACTTTCTGCGCTACAGGTATGAGCGGGTATAGCCGAGATTTGACTGCATCAGAGATGCTCGCTCAGATTGTATCTGCTCAAAAAGACCTTGAAATAAGGATTTCTAACGTCGTTTTAATGGGAATGGGTGAGCCACTCGATAATTTTGATAACGTTATAAAATTTTTAAATATCGTATCAAGTGAACAATCGCTGAATATAGGTATGCGACATATTACGCTTTCTACTTGTGGAGTTGTACCTAAAATTTACGACTTAGCTGATATGAAATTACAGCTTACTTTGTCTGTGTCGTTGCACGCACCAACTGATTATATTAGAAGTACTACGATGCCTATCAATAAGGCATATAGCATTTCAGAGCTTATCAGAGCGTGTAAATATTACATAGAAAAAACTAAACGTCGCATTTCTTTTGAATATGCAATGATTGATTCGGTGAATGATACCGACGAGTGTGCAAGAAAGCTTGCGGATTTGCTCAGCGGAATGCTGTGTCATGTGAATTTGATACCGGTTAATTCTGTTAAAGGGACAGAATATGTTAAAAGCAATATACAAAGACAACAGTCTTTTGTTGAAATACTAGGCAAGAAAGGTGTTACTGCTACAGTAAGGAGAACTCTCGGTAGTGATATTAACGCATCTTGCGGTCAGTTAAAGAGAAAACACAAGGAAGGAGGAATATGACTTGGAAATTTTCTCTCGCAGTGATATAGGTTTAATTAGAAAAGAAAATCAAGATAGCTGTAGCTTTTCAGTCATATCGTCTTCTTGTGTATGGGCTGTTGTCTGTGATGGTATGGGTGGCGCAAGAGGTGGAAAAACAGCTAGCTCTACTGCTGTACAGCATATAACAGAATATTTGAATAAGAATTATATTGAAGCTATGGACGAAGAAGAACTTGCTTCTTTACTTGTTGATGCTGTTGATGGTGCTAACTTAGCAGTTTATAACAAAGCCTCTGATGATGTGGAGCTTACGGGTATGGGAACTACTTGTGACTTGGTGTTTATCAGAAATTCTATTGTTCATGTAGTTCACGTTGGTGACAGTCGTACATATTCAATTAGGGGTGGAAAGATATTACAGCTTACCGAAGATCATTCTGTTGTTCAAGAGATGGTCAAGCGCGGTGAAATCACACAAGAACAAGCTCAAAATCACCCTAATAAGAATTTTATTACTCGAGCACTGGGTATTAACCCTACTATACATCTTGATTACATCGAATCTGAATTTGAGTATGGTGATGTATTGCTTGTGTGTTCCGATGGACTTTCAAACTGTGTATCTCAAGCTGATATAGTAAAGACAGTCCATGAGAATCGCGGTATTTTGCTTATTGATACTTTGGTAGAATTAGCAAAAATCGGCGGTGGAACTGACAACATTACAGTTACCGTTATTTATTGATAGGAGTGACGTACAGTGGATAAATATACAGGAAAGAAACTTGACGGTCGTTATGAAATACGCGAGCTCATCGGTGTCGGTGGTATGGCTAACGTTTATCATTGTTATGACACTATTGATGACCGTGAGGTTGCGATTAAAATTTTAAAAGACGAGTTCTTAGATAACGAAGATTTTATTCGTAGATTTAAAAACGAATCTAAGGCTATCGCTGTTTTAAATCACCCTAATATTGTCAGAGTATATGATGTTAGCTTTGGTGATATGATTCAGTATATAGTTATGGAATATATTGATGGTATCACTCTCAAAGAGTATATCGAGATGCAAGGTGTGTTAGATTGGAAAGAAACCCTGCACCTGACAACTCAGATTTTGAAGGCTTTACAGCACGCACATGAAAACGGGATAGTTCATCGTGATATTAAGCCACAGAATATTATGCTGTTACAAGACGGTACAATAAAAGTAACAGACTTTGGTATTGCACGTTTTTCTTCGAATGCTACTCGCACTATGACAGAACAAGCGATAGGTTCTGTGCATTACATTGCACCTGAACAGGCCCGTGGCGATAAGACTGACGGAAAAACTGATATTTATTCAGTTGGTGTAATGATGTATGAAATGCTTACAGGCCGATTACCATTTGATGCTGATTCTGCTGTTTCTGTTGCTTTGATGCAACTACAGACTACACCAAAGCGTCCTCGTCAGATCAATCCTGAAATTCCTGCAGGTCTTGAAGAAATTACAATTAAAGCAATGCAGAAAACACCTGAAAGCAGATATCATTCAGCGGTTGTTATGCTTTCTGATATTGAGCGATTCAGACTTAATCCTAGTATCAGCTTTGAATATAAATATTTCGAGGAAAAAACTGGTTATAGCGATGCTGTGAAAAGGTCTAAAAAAGCTCATGATGATAAATATAATGATATTACTGACGATTATGATGATTCACCTGTGAAGTCACCTGTGCTTTCTGCTATTAAAGGAGTCATTATTGCTGCAGTACTTGTTTTAATAGTTTTTGGTGGACTAGCTTTATTTACTGGCTATAAGTCAGCACAGCCAAAAGAAGTGGATGTACCGGATTTTGTTGGCATGTCTGTTTCTGATGCTAATAATTTGAACAAAGGACAGTTTGTCTTTGAATATGAGAGTCGTTATAGTGATGAGTTTGATGTTGATACTATTATTTATCAGACTCCGGAAGCTGGCTCTAAAAAAATAAAAGAAGGCTCTACTATTCAGCTGGTTGTTAATTCATCAGATTCCGATATCGCTATTCCTTATGTTGGTGTTAATGGTGATCTTGACACTACTGTTGAAAAAATTAAAGAAGTTAATCTTGTTCCTGTGGTACTATATGTAAGTTCAGAAAAAGAAGAGCAGACTGTTGATAGTATTTTCCCACCTGTCGGTAGTCAAGTGAAAATTGGATCTACAGTTTATATTTTTGTATCAAAAGGTTCAGTCGAAGATGGCATTGAAATGCCTGACTTAACTGGTAAATCTGCTTACGAAGCACAGGTTGTGCTTGAAGAATTAGGTTTTGATAATATTAAAGTTGCATACGATGAAAAAAGTAAAGCGGAGAAAGATACTGTTATCAGACAAAATCCTGTCACGGGTAGTGTCGTTGAGTCTGATTATGGTATAGTGCTTACATGTTCTAAAGGCGAAAAAGACGAAAAAGAAGCGACTATTTACGTTGATTTACCTGCAAATGTTAGCAAAGAAGTAGATGTGAAAGTACTCGTTGATGGTGCTGTAGATAAAAAGTACAGCAAGACTGTAATCCCATTGTACAACTCTACTTATACTATCAAGGTGAAAGGCACCGAGGTCGTAAAAGTTGTTGTTTTGCTTGATGATAAAGAGTACAGAGAGTATTCTATCGATTACGATGAGGGTTATGTCACTACTGTAAACGCATATAACTATGTCGATACATCTGCTACAGAACCTCCTGCTGCACCGACCGAGTCACCAACACAAGAGGATGATGAAGGCTAATTTATGACTAAATTGACAGGTATAATTATTAAAATCACGGGCGGATTTTATTACGTTGAAGTTAATGATACAGTATATGAATGTAAGGCTCGTGGCGTTTTTAGAAAGCGTGGCTTTACTCCGCTTGTTGGTGATCGAGTAGTTATCGATGTTCCACAGGATGGATATTGTTCTATCAATTCTATCTGTGAGCGAAAAAACTCTCTCGTAAGACCTGCTCTTGCGAACCTTGATGTTCTGGTTATTGTTAGTTCTGTTGTTGAGCCTAACATTAACACGTATATTATAGATAAGATGATTTGCGCAGCGGTTGAGAAAGATATTGAGCCTGTTGTTGTTTTTTCAAAAACAGATCTTCAATCTTGTCAAGATTATATTGAAATATACAAACAGTCTAACATCAAAGCTATCGAATACTCTAGTGTAACTATGAAAGGCTTAGAAGAAATCAAATCAATACTTAATGGTAAGGTTTCGGCTTTTTCGGGGAACACTGGAGTTGGTAAGTCTACTTTGCTAAACGCATTGTTTCCTGAATTGTCACTTGAAACAGGTGAGATAAGCGATAAGCTTGGCCGTGGACGCCACACTACAAGAACAGTTGAGTTGTTTAAGTGCTTCGGCGGTTATGTTGCTGACACTCCGGGCTTTTCTACTGTAGATTTAGATAGATATGAGATTATTAAAAAAGACGATTTGCAGTATTGTTTTCCAGAGTTTTCTGAATATATAGGTGATTGTCAGTTTACTTCATGTGCACACGTGTGTGAAAAAGGCTGTGCTGTTATTAAGGCGGTAGTAGATGGGGTTATCCCAAAATCTCGCCACGACAGCTATGTAAGAATGTACAATGAAGTGAAAGATTTGAAAGACTGGCAGTTACCTAAAAAATAAATTATAATTCTTATTTACAAAAATGTAATGGCATAAATCAGTAGTGTTACTTGTATTACTGATTTATCATATGCTATAATACATTAGCAAAATTTGTTGATGTGACTTTTTGAGGGGGATACTATATGCCTTTATGTATGGGTTGTCTTAATGAGATTACTAACTCATCAGCTAGATGTGAAAACTGTGGCTTTGATAACTCTGTACCACAGAACGCTCCGTTCTTACCATATGGCACAGTTTTAAATAATAAATATGTTGTAGCAAAAGATTTATCTACTAATGGTGAAAGCACATGCTATTTGGGTTATGATAAGACAACAGGAAAAGTTATCACTATTAGAGAGTTTTTGCCTATTGGTTTATTTAGCAGAGATCAGGATGAAAAGATTATCACAATTTTGCCTGATGCAGTTACTAATTATAGCGTTGCTGTAGCTGATTTCGAGACATATTACAGAAAGATTATGTCTTTGTCTGATATGTCAGCAATGATTGTTATTGATGACATATTCAGAGAAAATAATACGTGTTATGTTATTGAGGAGACTAATGACCACATTCCTTTTAGTGATTATGTAAAGAAAAATGGAGGTCAGCTAGACTGGGATGTTGCACGTCCGTTGTTTATGCCAATCATTTCTTTACTAGAAGCATTGCATAAGGTTGGTATCGGACACTACGCAGTTTCTCCTTCTAACTTATTTGTTAATTCTGAGGGCAAGCTTATACTTACTGGTTTTTCTACTGAAAATGAGCGTAAGCGTGGCACTATGCTAAAATCACAGTTATTTAGTGGTTGTGCAGCTCCTGAACAGTATCGTAATGATAATGTTCTTGATGCTTCTACTGATGTTTATGGTTTTACTGCGACACTTTTCTTTGCTCTTACCGGGAAATTACCCGCTAATGCAAAAGAGAGAACAAAAGACTCACGACTTCTAATTTCCACCAACACTGTAAAAAGACTTCCACCACACGTTGTATCTACACTTGCTAATGGTTTGCAGATGCGCAGGGATGTGCGTATATCTGATTTTGAAGAGTTACGTTCTCAGCTTTCTGTTGCTTCTACTGTACAGGCTATACAGGAAGAGATTTCCAGAACTGCAAGTATGACTCCAATCAAAAAGGATGATGGTAGTAAATCAAAGGTTAGTGCTACTGCTGTGGGCATCGTAGCTACTATTGTAGCTTTGCTTGTTTTTTCTGCTGTAGGCTTATATTGGTTGTCTATAAATCCGCTTAAGGGGTTATTTATTGACGAAACAGTAGCTCCAACAATGGTTGCATCTACCGAAGATTGGACTGGACCGGTTGTTGCTGATTATACGGGAAAATCATACGAAGATGTTGTAGCGTCTGCTGAAGCTGATGGTTCTATCACACTTAAGGTTTCTGCTGATGGTGAGTTTAGTGATTCCGTACCACAAGGATATGTCGTTTCGCAAACTCCTGCAGCTGGCGAACCTATTACTTCTAATAGCTCTGTTTTATATGTTGTACTTAGTAAAGGTCCTGAGATGAAGGAGCTTCCTGAAGTTGCTGATAAATCTTTAGAAGATGCTTCAAAAGAGTTGATTGAACTCGGTTTTATTGTATTACAAGATACTGAATACAGCGGTTCTTATTCAGAGGGAACCGTTATGGGTTATTCTAACTTTAAAGCAGGAGATAAGGTTGAATCTGGTTCTGAGATAACTTTGCGAGTAAGTAAAGGCACAGAAGTGACTGACGAAGAATAAAAAACAGGTGGGTTTTCGCCCACCTGTCTTTATATTGCTAATTATTTTTTGAATTTCATATTACTTTCCGCATGTTGTATTAGATTGAATACAGAACTGGCTATCTGCGGATATTCTGATGCAATAGTATCTGGAGAAATTTGTAGCGCTGCACTTTGTTTAATAAAATCGTTTTTACAATTTTCGTCTGTAGCGCTTGAAACTCTTGTTGACAGTATGTTCATCGCAGCGTTTGAAAATCCGCTATATACTTCTGAATGTACAGCAAACATATCCTGTGGATTTTCCTTGTTGGCTGAATATATTTTTCTGAACATATTGTACGTAGCTAGCATTAAGTAGTTTGATACATTGTTAGATAATTTTCGATTCCCGATTTTGATCAAATAGTCATATAGTACACCCTGAGTGTTTTGGATTAGCTTTTTATTTACAATCTGGGACACAGCATCACGTTTAGCTTTTGTCATTTCATCACTTATATCAGTGATATCACTGTACCTTTGGGGTGTTCGTCCTAGAAGATAGTCACATGATACATCGTAATAATCTGCGATTTTTATGAGAAATTCAAGACCACATTCACGAATTCCTTTTTCGTAGTGTGAGAGTAGTGCTTGAGAAACACCAAGATCTGAAGCAACCTGCTTTTGACTTAAATTTTTTTCTTTTCTTAGTAATGTAATTATTCTGGAAAAATCTTTTTTCATTTGTATTCCACCTTAAATATTATACAAATAGTATATAATATATATTACATTTTGTAAAGTCGGAGGGTTTATGAAATCATATAAAATACACTTAATACGACATGGAGCTATTGAAGATACTTTAAGTGGTGCTTATATCGGCACTACAGACGTACCTTTATCGGATGAGGGTAAACGTCAGCTAAAGCTACTTGACCATAATATGGATTATCCTTATGCGTCTGTTGTCTTTACAAGTCCATTGAAACGTTGTAAAGAGACCTGCAAGCTTATATATAGTCATCTTGAACCGGTTGTTATTGAACAGCTTATTGAGTGTAACTTCGGCGAATGGGAAGGCAAGACAGCTGACGAGTTATCAGATAGTGAAGAATTCAAAAAATGGCTTGCCGGTGATAACGAAGTAAAACCACCTAAAGGAGAAAGCAATGCTGACTTTACTCGCAGAATTTGTTTGATGTTTGAAAGTATTGTCAACGGACTTATCAAAACAGGAACAACTGATTGTGCTATTGTTACACATGGTGGTATTATTATGACACTTTTAGCTGTTTATGGTTTACCCCAAGCTAAACCTTTTGATTGGGCTTGTGATAACGGATACGGTTACTCTATGCGTATTACGCCGATGCTTTGGCAGAGAGATAAAGTCGCTGAGGTTTATAACCTGATTCCAAATGAAAAAGAAAAAGACGAAGATTAAAAAAGCACTGCTTTAAGCAGTGCTTTTTTATATTCTTGCGACATTTGTTTCTTTTGCAGCTTTGACGACTGCTTTTGCTACCTCTTGTCCAATTCGCTTATCTAACGGATCTGGTAAGATGAAATCTACTGACAATTCGTTATCTTTTACAAGATCTGCTATAGCTTGAGTTGAAGCTACTTTCATGTTTTCATTAATTTCGCTTGCTCTGCAATCGAGAGCGCCTCTGAAAATTCCCGGAAAAGCGAGTACGTTATTGATTTGATTCGGAAAATCAGAGCGTCCTGTGCCTACTATAAAAGCACCGTATTCCTTAGCTTTATCAGGCATAATTTCAGGAGTAGGGTTAGCCATAGCGAAAACAATCGGTTTTTCACTCATAGACTCAATCATTTCTTTAGTAACAATATTAGGAGCAGATACACCGATGAATACATCGGCGCTTATCATAGCATCTGATAAATTGCCACTAATTTTTTCAGGATTAGTGATTTTAGCCATCTCTCTTTGAGCTACATTGAATTTATCAGTGTCGTCAATGATCCCTAACCTGTCAACCATAATAAGGTTTTTGACACCCAGATTTAGTAAGTGCTTTCCAATTGCGATGCCTGCTGAGCCGGCACCATTTATAATGAGTTTAATTTCATCAATTTTTTTGCCAGTGAGTTTAAGAGCGTTCAATAAAGCAGCTCCTACAACTATAGCAGTGCCGTGCTGATCATCATGGAATACAGGAATGTCACATTTTTCTTTTAATTTTGCTTCGATTTCAAAACATCGAGGTGCAGATATATCCTCAAGATTTATTCCACCGAAGCTTCCGCTTATCATGAAAACTGTGTTTACAATTTCATCGACATCTTTGCTTTTTACACAGATAGGGAAGGCGTCAACATCAGCAAACTCTTTAAACAAAGCGCATTTACCTTCCATAACCGGCATACCGGCCTCTGGACCGATGTCACCAAGTCCCAGTACAGCAGTGCCATCTGTGACAACCGCAACAAGATTGTTTCTCCTGGTTAGCTCATACGACTTATTTATATCTTTTTGTATTTCCAAACACGGTTGAGCGACTCCTGGTGTGTATGCTAGCGATAAGTCTTCTCTAGTATTGATAGGAACAGCAGATTTAATCTCAATCTTACCATTCCATTCATAGTGTTTATTTAGTGATTGTTCTTTAATATCCATATAATACCTTAATATTTGACTTTTAAAATAATTATATTATAATGTATGTGCGAGTAAATCAGGCAGTTGCGGGCAATGTGTGAAAACATATGTCCGAGGAAAGTCCGGGCTCCATAGAGCAAGAATAACGGCTAACGGCCGCCGGGGGCGACCCTAGGGATAGTGCAACAGAAATAAACCGCCACTCTTTGTGGTAAGGATGGAAAGGCGAGGTAAGAGCTCACCGGGGTTGGGGAGACCCAACTGCCATGTAAACCCTATTCGGAGCAACACCGTGGTAAGACGTATGTGCCTGCTCGGCAAGTCTTTTGGAGGTGGCGTTGAGCTGATGCGGTAACGCTCAGCCAAGATAGATGACTGCCAAATACAAAACCCGGCTTATAGATTTAGTCGCATTAAAACACCCGAAAGGGTGTTTTTTTATTTATTATTTTTCTTTAGAAGTTCGTGTTTAATATCCCACAATCCTTGAGATAAGTCTACATAATATGTGTGTGGATTTTCGAAACGTTTCACTTCATCCCATAGCGTGTCTATGTGTGCTTTACAGTAGTGCTTTATATGCTCTAGTGTTGGCATTTCCTCAATTGGTTTTCCGTTTTCAAAGTATTTTTTCATCAATGGTATCGCAATAAAGTTATCTACAGTCTTGCGTTTCCATGTGTGTTCCGGATCAAAAAGCTCATAAGGCTTGCTGTCATCAATCTTTTCATCATGTAGCGAAATTACGTCAGCCATAGCTTTGTTAGTATCTTTATCATAAAGTCTCCATACTTTTTTAAAGCATGGGGTAGTTATTTTTTCTACATTTTCGCTGATTTTTATTTTAGGAGTTATATTGCCGTTTTCATCTTCTACAGCAACAAGTTTATAAACACCACCGAATACCGGTTGTGATGATGAAGTGATTAAACGTTCGCCAACACCAAAGGTATCAACCTGAGCACCTTGTAACAGCATATCTCTGATGATGTATTCATCCAGTGAATTAGATGCGCATATTTTGCAATCTGGAAAACCTGCATCGTCTAGCATTTTTCTTGCTTTTTTAGAGAGATAAGTTATATCACCGCTATCTATTCTTATTCCGACAGGTCTATATCCGTTAGGAACCAGTTCCTCATTGAATACTTTGATAGCGTTTGGGATTCCTGATTTTAATACATTATATGTATCTACAAGTAGTGTACAGGAATTAGGATATCTTCTGGCATATGCTCTGAAAGCATCTATTTCACTATCAAACATTTGCACCCAGCTATGCGCCATTGTACCAAGTGCGGGTATTTCAAGATCTCTGTCGGCAATAGCACAAGCTGTACCTACGCAACCGCCGATATATGCTGCTCTTGCGCCATAGACAGCACCATCAAACCCTTGTGCTCTGCGAGAACCGAATTCCATTACTGCTCGACTTTCAGCAGCTCTTACGATTCTGTTTGCTTTTGTTGCTATCAGACTCTGGTGGTTAATACATAGCAGTATCATTGTTTCAACAAATTGTGCTTGTATAACCGGTCCTTTAACCGTGACAATAGGTTCACCGGGGAATATAGGTGTTCCTTCAGGAATAGCCCAAACATCGCAAGAAAACTCAAAATCTCTCATATATTTAAGAAAATCTTCTGAGAACAGCTTTTTTCTTCTTAAATATTCAATGTCCTCATTAGTGAATTTCAGATTATTTAGATAATTGACCATTTGCTCTACGCCGGCCATTATTGCGAAACCACCTTTGTCAGGGTTTTTTCTGTAGAACATATCAAAATAGGCTATTTTATCTTTAAAACCGTTTTCAAAATAGCCGCCAGCCATTGTTATTTCATAGAAGTCAGTTAGTAAAGTGAGATTTCTCTTAACATTATCTGTCATATATACATCCTCCTAATGTTTTTTCGAATTTGTTCTTATTATAGCACAAAAAGTAACTAAAAACATTACAGATTTTGCTAAAAAATTAAAGTTTTGTAACGTTTTTGGTAAAAATATTTCATTTTTTTAAATTTTCTTACAAAAAAGACTTGTTTTTTTTCTAATTATGTATTATACTAGCCTTACGTTAGATTTTTGCGTTTAAAGAATTTCTATACAGAATTATCTAAAAGAAATTAATTACTACTAAATATATAGTTGGGGAGAATTATAATGAGATTACGTAAACAAGAACTTGGCGACCGTAATGTGGTTGGAGCTAGAGTAGAAGCTGCTCGTAAAAAAAGAGGTATGAAGCAGAAGGAACTTCTGGCACAGCTTCAGGTAAACGGTGTAGATATGAACGCGTCTGGTCTTTCTAAACTTGAAGGTCAGATCAGATATGTAACTGATGTTGAGCTAATTGCTTTAGCTGACATCCTCGAAGTGTCTGTTGATTTCTTACTTGGCAGAGCTTCACAATAAAATTTGAGTTTTTCCAGCATTTTGGTTTCTGTTTTTCAGGCGGTAAGTTTATCTTGCCGCCTGAATTTTTTTATATAATTATCTCATACTTTAAATAGTGTGGGGTGATATTTTGAAGAGTCGTATCTATAAGTATAAAGAACATATTATATTTTTGCTTGTTTTTTCTGCTTTATTTTTGTTGATAAAAACTTTCTTCTTATATTTCTTACCTTTTATTATAGGTGTTGCTGTATCACTTCTGATGTATCCTGTTTATAGTTTTATGAAAAGTCGCCTTTCTTTTAAGCCGGCTTTCTCCGCAACAGTGATTACTTTGTTCATTTTTTCTGCAGTATTATCAATCATTACTTTTGTTTTGTACTTATTGATTAAAGAGTCCATAAATTTATATCTTAATAATAGAGTTATATTTGAAAGTGTATTTGAACAAATTGATTTTTCTAACACATTAAAAGAGCTTAACATTAACAATGATATGTTTTCTAAACTTTCTGATACAGCTTTCAGTATTGTTAGAATTATTCCGATTACTATAACATTATTCATTATTTCATTTGTGTCTACTGTCTGCTTTATTAATAACCTGCCAACTATAAAGAAGTGTTTATTATTAAAACTAAACGAAAAATATCGTGAAGATGTACAGAATGTTTTCTTAAGATCAAAAGATATTTTCAAAAAGTTTGTAAAATCTTATATTTTGCTATATATACTTACTTTTTTTGAGTCACTATTTATATTTGCTTTGATCGACTTGGATTATAAGCTCGTTTTTGCTTTTTTAGCTGCTGTTTCAGATGTTTTACCGATTTTGGGACCCGGTACCGTATATCTGCCTATTGCTGTAGTTAAGGCTTTGTCAGGTGACTATTTATCTGCAGTTACTTTGCTTGTTTTTTGGGGAATTGTTATTGTTATACGACAAATTATAGAGCCAAAACTTCTTTCAGACTCGATTAAAATTCATCCGCTTGTAATTTTATCTGCACTGTATTTTTCAATAGTTAGTTCAAATATTTGGGTTCTTTTTTATCTCGTTTTAATCGCTTTATCTTATAAAATATTGATAGAATCAAAGATACTTTCCCCAATTTTTTTAACACATACTGTTGATGATAGTAAATAATATTGATATTTTTTAAAAAAAGCGTATAATTACATTGTACTTTGTAAACGGAGGAAAATTATGGATAATAGGATTTTTAATTTTCTCACATCTTTAAAAGGTAAAAAGATTTCACTTATTGGTATTGGCAGAAGCAATCTGCCTTTAATTAAGCTGTTTTCGTCATATGGGGCACAGGTGACTGCTTGCGATAGACGTTCATATGAAGAGCTGGGCGAATTCGCTGAGTTAGCTCAGGAAAGCGGTGCTACTTTATCCTTAGGTGAAGGTTATCTTGAAAATTTAGATGCTGATATAGTGCTCAGGACACCTGGGATGAGGTACTATCTTGATAATTTGGTTGAAATGCGAAAAAATGGTGTGGTAGTTACATCTGAAATGGAGCTTTTCTTTGATTTGTGTCCTTGTAAGATTATTGGCGTTACTGGTTCCGATGGTAAGACAACAACCACTACTATAATATCTGAATTATTGAAAAAAGCCGGATATAAGGTGCATTTGGGAGGTAATATCGGAAAACCACTTTTACCTAAAATTGAGAGCATTGATGTTGATGATATTGCTGTTGTGGAGCTTTCAAGCTTTCAGCTTATTTCAATGAGAAAAAGTCCTGATGTTTCTATTGTTACTAACATTGAACCTAATCATCTTGATATACATAAAGATATGCAAGAGTATGTTGATTCCAAAAAGAATGTTGTTATTCATCAGAATGCTTTTTCTAAAACTGTATTGAACCTTGATAATGAACTTTCAAATAGCTTTTCTGATGATGTTAGAGGCGAGTTGCGAAAATTCAGTAGAACAGCTCCTGTATTCAATGGATGTTATCTTTGTGGTGAAGATATTTTTTATAGCGAATTCGGTGAAAAAGTCAAGGTTTTATCAAAGTCTGATATTAAAATCCCTGGTATGCATAACGTCGAAAATTTCATGACTGCAATTTCTGCTGTTTGGGGTTTAGTTAGTATTGATGCGATAGTTGATGTTGCAAAGAGTTTTGGTGGAGTTGAGCACAGGGCTGAGTTTGTTAGAGAGCTTAACGGTGTCAGATATTATAATGACTCTATAGCCAGCAGTCCTACACGAACCGCTTGTGGCACGTTATCACTTTACGATGAGAAAATTTTACTCATTTGTGGTGGATATGATAAAAACTTGGATTATACCGATTTAGGCGGTATTATCTGTGAAAAAGTAAAGCATCTCATACTTTTGGGAGCAACAGCTGATAAGATTGAAAATGCAGTCAAAAATTGTTTTGCTTTTTGTGACTGTGGCATCAATATTATCAGAGTTAATTCTATGGAAGATGCTGTTAATAAAGCTAGAGAACTTGCTGTTTGTGGTGATGTTGTGTCAATGTCACCTGCAAGCGCTAGCTTTGATATGTATAAAAATTTTGAAGAACGTGGTAATCACTTCAAAATGTTAGTAAATGAGCTAGTATGATAAAGATAATTGACAGCGAGTTTAAGCTTTTAAACGAGTTTGAGAGGTTTTGTTCTATAGACTCTTTTGGCACAAGAATATATTCGCATTTCTTGTGTTATGGTCACGGTTTTGATTTTGTGGATTTTTGGGTTCAAATTTCTGAAAGTGGTTGTATTACAAGTGCTATTTCTTGTTTAGACAATGATTTTGTGCTTTGTTTTTCGTCTGACTCAGATTTTATTGAACTTTCTGCATTTATAAATTTTCAAAGTAAAAATTCCATTACATATGATATTGAGTATGATGACAAGCTAAAAATAATATATGATACAAAGCTTACGGGTGATATATTAACTTATTTTGGTAACAATAAAGATATTTTACCGTACGAAATTATTTCTCCTGAGCCTAAAGTTTATCATGAACTACTTTTGACTTGTGAGAGTGAAGATTTTATTGTGCCTGATTATTTTAATTTTCTTTCAGATGTTACAAGAAGAATAAGCAGAAATTTATGTGTGTTGTCAGGAATAATCAAAGACAACTCACTTGTTAGTTGTGCAATGACGGTCTCACAGACTAAAAATTGTGTAATTTTGGGTGCGGTTGCTACTCATCCTGATCATAGAAAACACGGTTACGCAGGCAGTGTTGTTAAAACGTTGGCAGAAAAATTCAGACATCTAAATAAGGTTTATATTTATACAACAGTTGAACGCAATACTCGTTTTTATGAAAGTTTAGGGTTTACAATATCCGGAAAGTGGGTCAAATGCGTTTTTGGAGGATAAGATTTGAATAATTTGTTTAGCTTTGATAATAGATTATTGGAACTTTCTGACAGAGCACTGGAAATGTGTGCAGAGAGTTTTAAGAAAATTGAAAAGATTCAAGAGTACAATCAGCAGAAAATGCTCAGAGCATTTCAAAATGCCGGTGTTTCTGAAAGTCATTTTGCTGGTTCTACGGGCTATGGATATGATGACAGAGGACGTGAGATCTTAGACAAGGTTTACGCTTATGTTTTTGATGCTGAAGATGCACTTGTAAGACATAATTTTGTTAGCGGAACTCACACTTTAGCTGTCGCTTTGTTCGGAATGTTGAGGCCTGGTGATGAGATGGTTTGTGTTACTGGTACTCCTTATGATACTATTCAGGGAACTATTGGCATTAACTCTGACTACAGCGGATCTCTTAAAGATTTTGGTGTCAAATACAGTGAAGTTGCGCTGAAAGAAGATGGGACCATTGATTTGGAGACTATCAAAGAAGTTGCTTTAAGAGAACCTAAAATGATATATATACAGCGTTCAAGAGGTTATTTAGTTAGAGATTCACTACTTTGTAAAGACATAAAAGCTATTTGCGATGTTGTAAGAAGCGTCACAGATAAATCAATTATTATGCTTGATAACTGCTATGGAGAGTTTGTCGAGTGTGATGAACCGCTCAAAAACGGTGTAGATATAATGGCGGGTTCTCTTATAAAGAATCCGGGTGGTGGTATTGCTCCTACAGGTGGATACATAGCAGGACGTGCTGATTTAGTTGAGATGTGCTCATATAGACTAACAACACCGGGTACCGGTAAAGAACTTGGTTGTACTTTATCTGTACTCAGAGAGATGTTTATGGGCGCTTTTCATGCGCCACAGGTGGTTGGAGAGGCTCTAAAAACAGCTGTATTCACTGCTGCTTTATTTGAACTTATGGGATATGACGTTTCACCTAAGTATAATGATGATAGGGGAGATATCATAGAAGTTGTTAAACTACATAACAGTGAAAACTTGATTGCTTTTTGTAAAGGAATTCAAAAAGGCTCACCTGTTGACAGCTTTGTGACACCATATCCATCTGATATGCCTGGTTATGATTCTAAGGTTATCATGGCTGCTGGTGCGTTTACTTTAGGTTCATCAATAGAGCTTTCCGCTGATGCACCGCTAAGAGAACCATATGCTGTTTGGATGCAAGGTGGATTAAATTTTAATAGTAGTAAAGTAGGCATTATGCTTGCTGCTCAAGAAGTTTTGAAAATAAACGAATAAGAAAAAGCTCTTACCCTATGGTAAGAGCTATAATTATTTTTCTCTGAGCTTTTTAAAAAAATGTGATAAAAGTTCGCTACATTCTTTTTCTAATATGCCACCTTCGCAATTTGGCTTGAAAGAGTTTGGCATATCTAATATGTTTAGTGTTGAACCACAACAGCCGAAGTTTTTATCATATGCGCCGAAATATACGTTTGGAATTCTTGCGTTGACTATTGCGCCGCTACACATTGGGCAAGGTTCAAGAGTAACATAGATATCGCATTCCCAAAGTCGCCATCCGCCTAACTTTTCACATGCGGTGTTTATTGCTTCGATTTCAGCGTGGGAGAGGGCGTTTTTTGATTTTTCACGACGATTTCTGCCGGTTGATATTATTTCTCCGTTTTTTACAATTATAGCACCTACCGGTACTTCTCCTTCATCAAAGGCTTCTTTTGCAAGATTGAGTGCTTCTTGCATTAATTTTTCTTTCATTTTATACCTCAAGGAATATAGTGAGTACAGCTTCAGATAACATCAGTATTGTGAATATTATTATCCAAGCATTTGAAGTGACTGCTTTTATTTTCTCTTTATATTGGAGCTCATCTTCTTTATCTTTAAGCACAAAAAAGCCTTTGTGTTTTTTTGCAAGAATAATAAAGCTGATAAGACCGAGCGCACATACTATAAGTGTTAATGCCACATTGAGAATGTTAATCGTGAAGTCGCTAAGTGCGGTGTGCTCTGATATAAGTGTCATTGTAACACTAAGGGCGTTGTTTAGAAAATGAATGATTATGCCAGGTACCAATGAGTTGGTTTTAACTGCGATATATCCCAGCACTAAGCCAACTACCGTTGCAAATGGAATTTGTGTGAAATTTCCGTGCATAAGTCCGAAGGTGATACCTGATACAAGAACAGCAAGCTTATCTGAGTGTTTTCTAAAAGTATTAAGCACTACGCCTCTGAAAGCAAACTCTTCAACAAGAGCCGGTATTACAGCCACAGTAATATAGTATAATACAATATCTAATACACCTTCACACTTGAATTCCATATTTATGCTGGCATCTATACCAAACATCTCAAAAATAGAAAGCAGAAGTTCGGATACATAATTAGATACCATACATATTCCTAAACCGAAAGTGCATATTAGGTATAGCATTTTAATATTTGTTTTTTGTAAAGGCAACACCTTTCCTAAATCTGCTTTTGTCATTAAGCAGAACAATAGTGAAACAAAGAAAAAACACACTAGCGATACAAAACCACTCAAAATCAGTACAAAGGTACTGTCTTCAAGTATAGCTTCAGCTGCATTTGTGGAGTTGCTGGTATCAAATCCACTTAATATGCTTGGTATAATAACAGCAAATAACGCAAAAAAAGATACAACTGATGTTGCAACAAAGTACAAAACAAGCAAAAAGCCTATTTTATTAGTATCTTTTTTAAGTTTATACCTTTTATATTCTAATAAATAATCCTGATAGTTATAGAAATATTGCACGGAAAAACTCCTTATAAGTTTTTATATATAATAATACAAAAAATATAAAAAATAATTCTTGACAAACATAATAAAAGAATATATAATACGAAAGAACAATAAAGCAAAGCAGGAATGCTTTCACCTGTGGGGTGTCGTCTGCACGGGTCAATACTTTCACATAGCGTAGTTATGTTTGATGTGTATTGCAATGCGGACGGAAGTGTTTCTGTTCGCATTTATTTTTTGTAAATTAACTTTGGAGGTGCTAACCATAGGCACAAAGGAACTTCAGATCAACGAAGAAATTCGTGATAAAGAACTACGTATCATTGGCGACGACGGTGCACAGCTCGGTATTATGAGTGCAACACAAGCGCTTGAAATCGCTACAGAAAAAAATCTTGACCTCGTTAAGATTGCACCACAGGCAACACCGCCTGTATGTAAAATCATGGACTACGGCAAGTATCGCTTCGAGCAGGCTAAACGTGAGAAAGAAGCTAGAAAGAAACAGCATACTGTTGATGTTAAAGAAATCAAGCTTTCTCTTAATATTGACACACATGATTTCAATACTAAGCTTCGCCACGCACAGAAGTTTTTTGCTCACGGCGATAAAGTTAAAGTTTCTATTAGATTCAGAGGAAGAGAAATGGGCCATGCTGAGTATGGTTATGATACAATGCAGAGATTTGCTCAGGCTTGTCAAGAAGTTGCTAACATTGAAAAACCAGCTAAGCTTGAAGGCCGTCAAATGCTCATGTTCCTAGCACCAAAGTCAGCAAAGTAATAAAAGGAGGACACTACAATGCCTAAAATTAAAACACACAGCGGAGCTAAAAAGCGTTTCAAACTCACAAAGAACGGTAAAGTTATCCGCGCTCATGCTAACAAAAGACACATCCTGAACAAAAAGACAACTAAGCGCAAGAGAGGCTTGAGACAGAACGTTGTTGCTGATAAGACAAATGTAGCACAGGTTAAGCGCTTAATCCCTTACAAATAATCGCTTATTCATTCTAACATTCGGAGGTAATATATAATGGCACGTATTAAAGGCGCGATGATGACTCGCAAAAGAAGAAAAAAGACATTAAAACTTGCTAAAGGTTATTTTGGTGCTAAGAGTAAGCATTTTAAGATGGCTAAACAGGCTGTTATGAAGTCTGGCAACTATGCTTATATCGGTCGTAAGCAGAAGAAGAGAGATTTCAGAAGACTCTGGATCACTCGTATTTCAGCTGCTTGCAAGGCTAACGGCACAAACTATTCAACATTTATGAATGGCCTTAAAAAAGCTGGTATTACACTTAACAGAAAAATGCTTTCTGAGATCGCTATCGCTGATCCAAAGGCATTCACAGCTCTTGTTGAGCAGGCTACAAAAGCATAAAAAAGCTATAATTGCGTTTGGGGTTTGTCCCCAAACGCTTTTGCTTATTATAGGAATTGTTTTATGGAAATTATTAAAAGTAAAGATAACAAAACAATAAAATATATTTCAAAGCTTATCAAAAGTTCAAAATTCAGAAAAGAAGAGAACAGCTTTGTTGTTGAGGGTGTAAGAATGTGTGAAGAAGCCCTTAAAAACAATGCTGTTATTGAATATTTAGTATATTCTGTATCTTCTTTTGATAAACACACCGATATCATTAAAAGACTTACTGATAAAGCTTTTTCTACATATTGTGTCGAAGATCGTATATTTTGTGCCTTATCTGATACAAAAACACCACAGGGTGTGTTATGTGTAGTAAAAACACTTGACAAACAGGCTCACTTTGATACAATTAAAAAGAATGGAATATTATTGGCTCTTGATAATATTCAGGACCCTACAAACCTTGGGACAATACTCAGATCTGCTGATGCATTAGGTATTAGCGGAGTGATTTTGTCCTCTGATTGCTGTGATGTTTATTCCCCAAAAGTAACAAGAGGTAGTATGGGTGCGATTTTTAGAATGCCGTTTTATATCACAAAAGATTTACCTGCTTTTATCGCTTCGTTCAACGAGCATGGTACATCGTATGCTTGTGTACTTGATGATGCTGCTACTAAAATAAGTGAAGTGAAATTCACTGCTCCTGTGTTATCTGTGATCGGTAATGAGGGTAATGGGATTTCTTTTGATGTTATAAATGCGTGCAACAAGAAGCTTTACATTCCAATGTATAACAACGCTGAATCCTTAAATGCGGCGGTTGCTGCTAGTATTATTATGTGGGAAATGAGCAAATGAAAAAATCCACCAGATATTGGATGTGGCTATCTTTAGCTATTGGTGTCAACAACTATAAGCAAAAGAGAATCTACGAAACTTATGACAGTATTATAGATTTTTATGAAGGCGGCATATATGAATGGCGTCTTAGTGGTGTTTTTTCCGAGAAAGATATTGCTTCACTTTCTAATACTAAGCTTAGTGATGCTGATCAAATGATTGAAAAATGTAATAATTTAAATATATCTGTCGTGTCTTTTGATGATGAAAGCTACCCTGATAAACTGCGTGATATTTATGCACCACCTTGTATTTTATATGTATGGGGTGATCTACCTGATTTTAAGTCACGACTTAGCATTGCTATGGTAGGAACCAGAAACGCTACACAATATGGCGTTATGGCTTCTCATGTGCTATCTTCAAGTTTGGCTAAGCTTGGTGTTATTATAGTAAGTGGTGGTGCGTTAGGAATAGACAGTGCGTCACATATCGGAGCACTTGAAGCGAATGGTACAACTGTTTGCGTTTTAGGTTGCGGTATTGACTACAGATACTTAATGTCAAATGCTTCGCTTCGCAAGAATATTGCAAGCACCGGTGCGGTTATATCTGAATATCCACCGGGGACAAAGTCGTTTCCTGGCAACTTTCCGGTTAGAAACAGAATTATTTCCGGTTTGTCAAATGGTGTTGTTGTTGTAGAAGCTGACGAGAAGAGTGGCTCGCTAATTACTGTAAACCATGCTTTAGAACAGGGAAGAGAAGTATTTGCTGTTATGGGAAATATTAACTCCAGATATTCTACAGGCACAAACAAGATGATTAAGGATGGTGCGACACCTGTTACATCATACAAAGATATTATCGATGCTTTTCCGGAGTATGAAATATATTGTGACTCAAAAATTGTTGATGATACTACTGAGTATTCATCAAATAATAGTTTGGAAGATAATAATCCCCCTTCAAAACATCAAAATAACCTTGATTTATCTGATGCTGTCAGCAAAATATATCATTGTATAGGTAATGATCCTATACATATCGATCAAATTGTGGTGAAATCAGGACTTCCTGTCAGTAAAGTTCTGCAATCACTGACTGAACTTGAATTACTTTCGCTAATAACTTGCCACAAAGGCAGACTATATAAATTAGCTTGATTTTTAGGAGGACAAAAATGTCAAATTTGGTAATCGTGGAGTCTCCTGCAAAAGCGAAGACTATCAAAAAATATCTTGGTAAAGATTTTGATGTTGTTGCATCAATGGGACACGTGCGAGATTTACCTTCTGCTCGTCTGAGCGTTGATCTTAACAACGATTTCACACCAAGATATGAAATTATAAAAGGTAAAGAAAAGCTTGTAGAAGAACTTGTATCGTTATCTCAGAAATGCGATAATGTTTATCTTGCAACTGACCCTGATAGAGAGGGTGAGGCGATTTCTTGGCATTTAGCATATATTCTTAACTTGGATTTGGATAAAACAAACCGTGTTGAATTCAACGAAATAACAAAAACAGGTATTTCTAATGGTATGTCAAATCCTCGTTCTATTAACATAGACCTTGTTAATGCTCAGCAGGCACGTAGAATTCTTGACAGAATTGTTGGTTATAAGCTTAGCCCGTTTGTGTCTCAAAAAATCCACAGAGGACTTTCCGCGGGACGAGTACAGTCAGTTGCTGTTAGAATTGTAGTCGATAGAGAACTTGAAATACGTGCATTTAAGCCTGAAGAATACTGGACTATTGATACAAAGCTGGTACCAAAGGGTTCTCGTAAATCTTTTTCAGCTTCCCTTTACGGTAATGAGAATGGTAAGCTTAAAATATCACGCAAAGAAGAGGCAGATAAAATTATTTCTGATCTTGATGGAGCCGATTTTGTTATCACAAAAGTAAAAAATTCAACCAGAAAGAAATCACCAGCTCCTCCGTTTATAACTTCGACCTTACAACAGGAAGCGTCACGTAAGCTTGGTTTTCAGTCAAGAAAAACAATGAAAATCGCACAGGAACTATACGAAGGTGTTGAGATCGAAGGCATAGGTGCTATCGGTCTTATCACATATATGCGTACTGACTCATTGAGAATTTCTGCTGATGCTGTCAGCGAAGCGTCAAAATATATTGGTGAGAATTTTGGTGAAAAGTATCTACCTTCTAAGCCTAGATTCTTTAAATCTCGTTCTAACGCACAGGATGGTCACGAAGCTATCAGACCATCTACGCCTTCATTGTCGCCAATGTCAATAAAATCAAGCCTTTCAAACGATCAATTTAAGCTCTACAAGCTTATCTGGGAGCGTTTTATGGCATCACAGATGGCTGATTGTATCCAAAAAACAACACAGGCTGATATTACAGCAAATGGTTATGTTTTCAAAGCGTCTGGTTATAAAGTTGATTTTGATGGTTTTACAACATTATATATTGAGAGCAAGGATGAAGCTCAAGAAAAAGAAACTCAGCTTCCACCGCTTGAAAACGGTGCCTTATGCAAAGTTAAAGATATCGCTCAAAATCAGCATTTTACGCAGCCACCTGCACGCTTTACTGAAGCGTCACTTATCAAAGCTATGGAAGAGTATGGTATTGGTAGACCATCTACTTACGCTGCAACTATCTCTACAATTACAAGCAGAGAGTATGTAAAGCGTGATGGGAAGATGCTTGTTCCGACAGAACTCGGAGAAACATTAGCTCAGCTTATGAAAGAGCGTTTCCCCAAAATTGTTAATGTTAAGTTTACCGCTCAGATGGAACAGGATCTTGATACTGTTGAGAGTGGCGATGTAGAGTGGGTCAAACTGCTCGACCAGTTCTATACAGATTTTGATAAAACACTCAAAAAAGCTAAGGCTGATATGGCTGGCGTTAAGCTTCAACTAAAAGAGGATGAAACTGATATCATCTGCGAAAAATGCGGCAAAAAAATGGTCGTTAAAGTCGGAAGATATGGTAAATTTATCGCATGTCCTGGCTATCCTGAGTGCAAGAACGTAAAGAAATATGTTGAAGAGGCCGGCACAACTTGTCCAAAATGTGGCGGTAACGTAATTATTAAGCACACCAAGAAGGGTAAGGCTTTTTATGGATGTAGCAATTATCCTAAGTGCGATTTTGTCTCATGGTATGAGCCTGTAGATGAAAAATGTCCACAATGCGGTGATATTCTCTTCAAAAAGAAAGGTAAAAAAGCTACAATATTCTGTCAAAGAGAAGGCTGTGGCTATAAGAAATAATGACTGTTAATGTTTTTGGAGCTGGCCTTGCCGGATGTGAGGCGGCGTATCAGTTAGCAAAACGTGGTATAAAAGTCAGACTATATGATATGAAACCACACAAAAAGACACCTGCGCATAGTAGTGAGAAGTTAGCTGAGCTTGTTTGTTCTAATTCGCTGAAAGCTAGACGTGTTGAATCGGCAGCCGGTTTACTTAAAGAAGAAATGCGCCATCTTGATTCATTGTTAGTGAAATTCGCTGACAAGTGTTCTGTACCTGCGGGTGGAGCCTTGGCTGTTGACAGAGATCTGTTTTCATCAATGGTTACTGATGCTGTCAAAAATCATGAAAACATAACTTTTGTAAGCGATGAGATTGAGGTTATTCCTGATGACGCGATATCTATTGTTGCTACAGGACCTCTGACGTCATACGCATTGTCTGAACATATAAGTGGAAGACTGGGGGATCAGTTGTCATTTTTTGATGCTGCTGCACCAATTGTCAGCGCAGATAGTATTGATATGCAACACGCTTTTTTTGAGTCAAGATATGGCAAAGGCGATGGAGATGATTATCTCAACTGTCCGCTCAACAAAGAAGAATATGAGATATTTTATGATGCACTCGTGAGTGCTGAGCGTGCACCTGTACACGACTTTGATGTTAGAGACCCTAAAGTGTACGAAGGCTGTATGCCGATTGAAGTGCTGGCGCAGCGTGGTGTTGACACTATTCGTTTTGGTCCGATGAAACCGGTTGGACTTAGAGATCCAAAAACAGGACACAGGCCTTGGGCTGTGCTTCAGCTTAGAAAAGAAACTGCAAGTGGCGAGATGTTCAACCTGGTTGGGTTTCAGACTAACCTAAAGTTTTCTGAACAAAAACGTGTTTTTGGATTGATCCCTGCGTTAAAAAATGCAGAGTTTTTGAGATACGGTGTTATGCATCGAAATACTTTTATAAATTCACCTAAGCTTTTGGGAGCCGACTATGCATTGCGTGCTAATAATAACATCTTCTTCGCTGGACAGATTACCGGTGTCGAGGGTTATATGGAATCAGCTTCTTCAGGTCTTGTTGCCGGCATAAATGCATATATGCGTGTAAGCGGTAGGAATACTGTTGTGTTTCCTGAATCTACAATGATCGGATCTCTTTCACGATACATTAGTGATGAAACAGTTTCGGATTTTCAGCCAATGGGTGCAAATTTAGGTGTGTTACCACCTCTTGAAGACAGACCAAGAGATAAGTCACTAAGGGGTGCTATGTATGCACAACGTTCACTTATTAGTTTAGATAGTTTTATTAAAGATAATAATTTATAAATGGGGTAAAGATATGAACATTATAGTGGATGCTTTTGGTGGTGATAATGCACCACTTGAGATAATTAAAGGCTCATTAGATGCAAAATATGAGTATGGTGTAGATATCACTCTTGTTGGTAATGAAGAGATTATCAGAAAAGTTTCGAGTGAAAATCAACTGGATATAAATGGTGTTACTATAGTTCATGCTGATTCTGTTATTTCACAAAACGAGGCTGGCACTGAAGTTCTTAAGTCTAAAAAAGATAGTTCTATGGCTGTTGGTCTGAAGCTTTTGCATGATGGTAAGGGTGATGCTTTTGTGTCAGCAGGTAACAGCGGTGCTGTCTGCGTAGGAGCAACTCTCATAGTAAAACGTATTAAAGGTATCAAGAGGCCTGGCTTTGCTCCTGTTATTCCCACACTTGAGGGCAATATGATGCTTATTGACTGCGGCGCTAATGTTGAATGTAAACCGCAGATGCTTTTGCAATTTGGCATTATGGGTTCTATATATATGGAAAGAGTAATGGGAATTAAAAATCCCCGTGTTGGTCTTGCAAATGTTGGCAGTGAGCCACATAAAGGCGGAGAACTCCAGCTTAAAACATATGAGCTGTTAGAGCAGTCCAAGCTGAACTTTATAGGTAACATCGAGGGCAGAGATGTGGCTGTCGGCGGATGTGAAGTGTGTGTATCCGACGGATTTACCGGAAACCTTATATTAAAAACATATGAGGGTGTAGCAGGTGCTTTGATGAGCAAGATAAAAGGGGTCTTTAACAAAAACTTAAAGAACAAACTTGCCGCTGCTATGGTTTACTCTGATTTTAAAGAGATGAAAAAGTCTATTGACTATAATGAGTTTGGCGGAGCACCTATCATCGGCTGTTCAAAACCTGTATTTAAAGCTCATGGAAGTTCTAATGCAAAAACTTTCAAGAGTGCTATCAGACTCACCAAAGAATATGTTGAGAATAATGTTGTAGAGGAGATATCCGCTGCACTTAAAGAGTATAATGAGGGAGCTAAAGTATCCAATGAATGAATTGCAAAATAAGATTGGATATAAATTTAATAATGTAGATTTGCTTAAAGAGGCACTGACACATTCATCATTTGCTAACGAACAGCATAAAAAACTCAAATGCAATGAAAGACTTGAGTTTTTAGGAGATGCAGTGCTGTCTATTGTTGTGTCTGATTATATCTTTGCAAATTGTCCGAAGTTACCTGAAGGTGAACTCACTAAACTCAGAGCATCACTGGTGTGCGAAAAGAGTCTACATAAATTTGCTAGAGAAATTGATTTAGGAAAACACCTTCTTTTGAGTCATGGTGAGAAGAGAAACGGTGGAGCGAGAAGAGCATCTATATTATCTGATGCATTCGAGGCAGTTATTGCTGCTGTTTATCTTGATGGAGGTATCGAACCGGCAAGAAAGCATATATTGCGCTTTGTTGTGCCAGAAATAGAGCACAGAAAAACCATTTCTTTCAAAGATTACAAAACATCTCTTCAAGAAATTATTCAAAAAAATCCCGGTGAGAAACTTGAATATATTTTGGTGTCTTCCAGTGGCCCTGATCATGACAAACACTTCAAGGTCGAAGTTCATCTTAACAGTAATGTTATAGGTCGAGGTGGAGGAAAGAGTAAAAAAGAAGCTGAACAACAAGCAGCTCGAGAGGCACTGGAGTTGATGGGTTATTAAACACTCTAATGTAGCTATATTTGTACCACATAACGGGTGTCCGCATCAGTGCAGTTTTTGCAACCAGCGTAGCATTGTTGGACAAGCTTATCAACCCACAAAGGATGATGTTAAGAAGACGCTCTCATCAGCGCTTAATTCGCTAAAAGAAAATAGCATAAATGCAGAAATTGCTTTTTTTGGAGGTAGTTTTACTGCGATTGATAGGGACTATATGATTTCTCTGCTCGATGCAACAAAAGAATATATCGATAAATTCAAGGGTATCAGGATTTCTACACGCCCCGATTGCATTGATAGTGAAGTGCTCGATGTACTTAAAAGATATAAAATTACTTCTATTGAGCTTGGTGCTCAGTCCATGTGCGATGAAGTACTTAAAGCAAATAATAGGGGACACAGCGTACAAGATGTATATAATGCGTCTGAACTTATCAAAAAATACAGATTCTCATTGGGACTTCAGATGATGACAGGATTATATAAGGCTTCTGTGGATTCTGATTTAGAAACCGCTAATAAGTTCATCGATATTAAGCCTGATACTGTACGTATTTATCCTACTGTAGTGATGAAAAACACAGCGCTTGAGGATTTATACAATAACGGTGAATATTCTTCACCGTCACTTGACGAAACTGTTAACTTGTGTTCAAAGTTGTTGCTAATGTTTGATGAAAATAATATTTCAGTCATAAGAATGGGACTTCATCACAGTGAGAGTTTAGAGAATGATATGGTAGCAGGTACATATCATCCGTCATTCAGAGAACTGTGTGAAAGTAAAATTATGTTTGATAAACTGCTTAGTTTATTAAGGGATAATAACATCGAAGGTGATTGCGAAGTTCTTGTTTCGCCTTTTTGTGTATCAAAATTAGTTGGAAATAAAAAGTCTAATTTAATTAGACTTAATGAGTTAGGATATAATATCAAAATTACTCAAAGCGATTCTATAAAGTATATGGAAATCGCCTTGAAAAACTAAGAGGGGTAAGTTATGCTCTTAAAATCACTTGAGCTACAGGGATTTAAAACCTTTCCTGATAAAACTAAATTAACATTTGACAGAGGCATTACTTCTGTTGTGGGACCTAACGGTTCTGGTAAGAGTAATATCAGCGACGCTATACGCTGGGTACTTGGTGAGCAGGCTCCGAAATCTTTGCGATGTTCAAAGATGGAAGATGTTGTTTTTAATGGTACTGATAGTAGAAAACGTCAGGGCTACGCTGAAGTAACTTTAACCATCGATAACAAGGATAGAGTTCTGCCTTTTAATGGTGACGAAGTTGCTGTTACTCGAAGATATTTTAGAAGTGGTGACAGCGAATACCTTATAAATAAAGCGTCAGTTCGACTTAAAGATATCCATGAGCTTTTTATGGATACCGGTCTGGGTCGTGATGGCTATTCAATGATCAGCCAGGGTAAGATAGATTCTATTGTTGCGTCTAAAAGTGAAGATAGACGAGAGATATTTGAGGAAGCAGCGGGTATTTCTCGTTATAGATACAGAAAAAACGAAGCAGAACGCAAGCTCGTACATACTGAGGATAATCTCGTGCGTTTACGCGATATTGTTACAGAGCTTGAAGATCGTATCGGACCACTTGAATCACAATCAAAAAAGGCCGAAGCTTTCTTGGAGTACTCTGGTGAAAAACGTGGTCTTGAGATTGCACTCTGGCTGGATACTCTTAATAAATCTTCTTCAGTTTTGAAAGACCACGAGGATAAAATCGCAGTTTCTAAAAATCAATACGAAGAAGCCGAGAGAGAACTTGAGAGAATTGCTCAGGAAACTGAAGAAATTTATTTGAAAAATGGTTCATTACTGAGTAAAATTGATGAGATTCGCCAGAATATTACACAGAGTGAAGGCGAAATCAGCTTCCATAAATCAACAATTTCTGTCGCTGAAAATGATATTTTACATAACAACGAGAATATCGAGCGTATCACAGGAGAAATATTAAAAGCAGAAGACTCAAATGTTGATATACAACAAGAAATAGAAAGCAAAGAGAAGAAGATAACTGAGTTTGATGCTGAAATCATGTCGCTCCAGAATGACTATGATAAAACAGCTGATGAACTCAATAACATCAATACAGACTCAAGCAGAAGCAGTGAGCAGTTACAACAGCTTTCTGCTGTGATTGCGTCCCTTTCTGCTAAGTCTGCTGATGCAAGAGTTACCGATATGACTTGTGCTTCTTCTATACTCGAGTTGGAGTCACGTGTTAGTAGCCTTAAAGAAAGCGTTTCTGCTAAGCATGAACAGCTTTCTGACCTTAAAGATATGCAGAAGACTTTTGAAGAAAGTGTTAAAACTAATTCACAAAAAGTCGATGCACTTAATAACAGCATCAAAGGTCTTGAAATCAAGATTGAATCACGTACAAAAAAGCGTGATGAACTGAAGATAACTTCAGATAACCTCATGCTTGATGCTCAGGAAAAATCACGTAGAGCAAAACTTCTTGAGGATTTAGCTGCTAACTATGAGGGTTTCTATAACAGCGTTAAAGTTATTATGAAGGAAGCAAAAAAAGGTTCTGTTTCAGGTATATGTGGTCCTGTTTCACAGCTTATCCATGTTCCTTCTCAATATAACATTGCTATGGAAGTCGCACTTGGCAGTAAGATGCAGAACATCGTTACTCTTACAGACGAAGATGCTAAGCGTGCAATTAAGACACTCAAACAACTCGATGCAGGTAGAGCTACCTTTTTGCCTATAACTACTATCAAGGGTAGAAAACTTGAGGAAAAAGGCCTTGATGATTGTTACGGATATATTGGTGTTGCGTCTGAGCTTTGCTCTTGTGATAAAAAATACGATAACATTAAATCCTCACTTTTAGGTAAAATAGTTGTTGTAGAGGATCTAAACTGTGCTGCTACTATTGCTAAAAAATATGGATACAGATTTATGATCGTCACTCTTGATGGTCAGATTATCAACGCCGGCGGTTCTTTCACCGGTGGTTCTATGAATAAAAAATCTGGTCTTCTTTCTCGTGAAACAGAGATATTGTCACTTAAAAAGAAGGCGGAAGAACTCACTAAAAAAGCTGATGAGGCGAAAGCTGAGTTTATAAGAGCACAAGAGTCCTTCGGACAATGTGAGGCTCAACTTCTAGGGGCTCGTGCTGATTTATCGCTTGCTCAGCAAGAACTTATCAAAGTTCAGACTGAATACACTGCTTGTACAAATGAGCTCAATAATATGACTGCAACAGTCGATGAACTTGATCGTGAGATTACGGAATCTACTGAAAAAATTGCATCACAGAAGATTATGCAACAAGAAGCGAAGATTGTTCTTGAGCAGTACAGTGCTGAAATTGAAAAGACTGATATTAAGATCAGCACACTGTCTGGCGACAAAGAGCTGCTTTCACAAAAACGAGAGGAACTCTCAGATGCTTTGCAGGATATAAGACTCCAGATTGTGACGAAGCAGAAGGATATTGAAACTTTAAAAACTGAAATTGAGCTTGCTAAAGCTTCCGGGTCTAATCAGAATTTGCATGTTCAGGAATTAAAATCAGAAATTGAACAGATAGAAATTAATAATTCCAATTTAGAACTAAAAATTCAAAATACTCAAGATACAATTAGCGCCCTTAGACAAAAAGTTAATGACTATAATGCGTCTATCGAGGCAACAAACACACTGCGTGATGAACTTGAAAAGCGTTCTGTAGAACTTAGACAGAGTGAGCGTGATAAGAATAGTGAGCGCGAGCTTGCCTCTAACGAATATTCTCGTCTTGAAGAGAGAAAAGTGAACCTACAGAAACAGTTTGATGACATTATTGCCAAGCTGTGGGAAGAGTATGAGCTTACTCGTAGCGAAGCTCAAAAGCAAGCTGTTGAAATTGATGATTTACCACAAGCAAAGGCACGCCTTGCTGAACTCAAACAGAAAATCAAATCTCTTGGTAATGTGAACGTATCTGCTATCGAAGAGTATAAAGAGGTTTCTGAGCGATATGAGTTTATGACAGCTCAAGTTAATGATGTTGAAAATTCTAAGAAAGAGATTGAACGTCTCATCAGTGAACTTACAAAACAGATGAGAGAAGTTTTTGTTGAGTCATTTGCTGAGATTAACAAGAACTTTACCGCTACTTTTAAGGAGCTTTTTGGCGGTGGTACAGCTTCGCTTGAACTGTCAGATCCTGAAAATATTTTAACAAGTGGTATTGATATCATTGTACATCCACCAGGAAAGATTGTTGTTCATCTTGAAGCGCTTTCAGGTGGTGAGAAGGCTCTTGTAGCTATTGCGTTGTATTTTGCTATTTTAAAGGTCAGACCTGCGCCATTCTGTGTTATGGATGAGATTGAAGCTGCTTTAGATGAAGTAAATGTTGACAGATTTGCACAATATTTGAGAAACCTTACAGAGAGCACACAGTTTATTCTTATTACACACAGACGTGGTACTATGGAAGAAGCTGATGTTCTTTATGGTGTTACAATGCAAGATGAAGGAATATCCAAGTTGCTTGAACTTCGTACTTCTGAGGTTGCAGCAAAACTTGGATTAAAAGCTAACTGATTTAAGGAGATTTTATGGGCTTTTTTAATAAAATCAAAGAAGGTCTAAAAAAAACTAGAGACGGAGTAGTTGGACAAATCAGCTCTATGCTCAAGTCTTTTACTAAAATAGACGAAGACCTTTTTGAAGAGCTTGAGGAACTTTTAGTAATGGCTGATGTTGGTGTTCATACAGCAGAAAATATTTGTGATCAGCTCAGAGCACAAGTCAAAGCTGAGGGTGTTACCGATCCTGCACTGATTATGTCTATGCTTGAAAAACTCACTGCAGATATGCTTAGAGACGGTAACGAAATGATTCTTAACACAAAACCATCTATTATTTTAGTTATAGGTGTAAACGGTGTTGGAAAAACTACTACTATTGGCAAACTGGCTAATCATTATGTATCAAACGGAAAAAGAGTCACACTTGCTGCTGCTGATACGTTCAGAGCTGCTGCTATTGAGCAACTTCAGGTTTGGGCTGAGCGTAGTAACGCTGATATTGTAAAGCAAAATGAAGGGTCTGATCCAGCAGCAGTAGTATTTGATGCTATTTCAAGTGCAAAGGCTAAGGGGTCTGATATCATTATCTGTGATACAGCTGGTCGTCTTCATAATAAGCGTCATCTTATGGATGAACTTGCTAAAATAAGACGTGTTATTGATCGAGAACTTCCGGATGCAGACAAAGAATTTTTGCTTGTTCTTGATGCAACAACTGGTCAAAATGCTGTCAATCAGGCTCAGGAGTTTTCTAAAGCTACAGGCATTACGGGTATCGTCTTAACTAAGCTTGATGGTACTGCTCGTGGTGGTGTAGTTCTTGCTATCAAAGAAGGACTTAAAATTCCGGTTAAATTTATTGGTGTTGGCGAGCAACTTGATGATTTACAACCGTTCGACGCTGATGATTTCACAAAAGCTCTGTTTGTAAAGGAATAATTATGAAAAAGTTTGTTATTGCAACTAATAATAAAAAGAAGCTTATTGAGCTTTCACGTATATTAAATCCTATCGGAATTGAAGCTGTAACAGCGAAAGATATTGGTATTGATTTAGGTGATGTTGAAGAAAACGGTACTACTTTTGCTGAGAATGCTTATATTAAAGCTAAGTCTGCATTTGATTTGCTTAATGGTGAATACTGCACTGTGGCTGATGATTCCGGAATATGTGTTGACGCTCTTGATGGTGCACCGGGTATTTTTTCTGCACGTTACGGCGGCGAAGGGCTTACTGACGAAGATAGGGTAGACAAGCTCCTTTGTGATATGGCTGATGTAGCTGATGAGCATAGGCAGGCACATTTTTCTTGTGCAATTTGTGCAGTTATGGATGATGGTGCTGTTATTACTGCAGAAGGTATCTGTGAAGGGAAAATCGGATACAACCCTGTTGGAGATGGTGGATTTGGTTACGACCCTGTGTTTATGGTAGGGGATAAGTCTTTTTCGCAACTTACTGACAAAGAAAAAGACCTATGTAGTCATAGGGGAAATGCGTTAAGACTTTTTAAAGAAAAATTACAAAAATATATGGAGGATAAATAATGCTTACAAGTAAACAGCGTGCATATTTAAGAGCTCTCGCTAATTCTATTGATACCATACTTATGGTTGGCAAAGGTGGCTTATCTGAACAGATTTTTAAATCCGCTGATGAAGCTGTAACAGCTCGTGAGCTTATCAAAGGAAAAGTTCTTGAATCATGCGAGATGTCAGTACGAGAAGTTGCTGAAGCTATTGCTGATGAAATTAAAGCTGATGTTGTACAGGTGATCGGTACAAAATTTGTGCTATATCGTAAAAATGAAGATGAACCGATAATTGTGTTGCCAAGGAGTAGAAAATAATGAAGATTGCACTCTTTGGAGGTAGCTTTAATCCTATTCATAATGCGCACATAAAGCTTGCTGAGCGTTTTTTTGATGAAGTAGGTTTAGATTACGTGTACTTTATTCCCACATTTATAACCCCTCTCAAAGATAATTCTTCTACCATATCTGCAAAGCAAAGACTCGATATGTGCAATCTGGCTTTGAAAGATTATATAAGTTTCAAAGTTGCTGATATTGAAGTTAAAAGAGAGGGCATGAGCTACTCGTGCGATACAATAGCTTATTTCAGAAATATGTATCCTGACGCTCAACTGTACTTTATTATGGGCGCAGATATGTTTTTTACTCTTGAAAAGTGGAATGATTTTAAGTATATTTTTAAGAATGTCACTATACTGACAGCACCGAGAGATGATGATGACTACACTTCGCTTTGTCACAAGCTCAATGAATATAAAAAATATAATTGTAAAGCTCATATCACAAAAGAATATATTGAAGATTTGTCTTCTACGATGATTCGTGATATGATTAGTAAAAATATAGATGTGTCCGCCTATTTAAACAAAAATGTGATTGAATATATTAAACAAAATGATTTATACAGATGACTTTTTGACACTAGAAGATTACAAAGCTATTATTCGTCCTATGATGAGCGAACGTAGATACAACCATTGCGTCAATGTTTCAATTGAAGCGGTCAGACTTGCTAAGAAATATGGTGCTGATGTTAAAAAAGCTGAAGTGGCAGGTATTTTACACGATATAACAAAAGAAGTTGATTTTGAAAATCAGTTGCAAATAATAGAGCATGGTGATATAATTCTCACCGATGTCGAAAAATCGACCAATAAGCTATGGCACGCTATTTCCGGCTCTGTATATATTCAAACAAAACTCGGTATCAACGATCAAGAAATCATAGATGCTATTAGATATCATACAACTGGTAGAGCTAATATGTCATTGCTAGAAAAAGTGATTTTTCTTGCAGATTTTACCAGTGCTGAGCGCAACTATCCCGATGTTGAGGTTATTAGACAAAAGGCTGATATATCGCTTGAAGAAGGAATGCTCTATGGAATTCAGTTTACTTTGAACAAACTCCTTGAACGTCAGAGCTTATTATGCGAAGATGCTATTGATGCATACAATGAAATTTTAATAAACAGGTGAAATTTATGACAACACTACAACAAGCAAAAGAAACTGCAAAAATATTAAGTGATAAAAAAGGCCTTGATATCAAGGTCATTGAAATCAGTGATGTTTCTGTTATAGCTGATTATATGGTTATTGCTACAGGTAACAGCTCAACCCATGTTAAAGCGTTAGCTGATGAGGTAGAAGAACAGCTCGATGATATGGGTGTATCAGTAAGCCATATTGAGGGCTATCGTTCAAATTCTTGGATTTTGCTGGATTATATCGACATTATTGTCCATGTTTTCTCAAACGAAGCAAGAGAGTATTACGATCTCGAGCGACTTTGGGAAGATGGTACTGATGTTGATATTTCTGATATTATTGATTAAAATGTAGTTTATTGACCTTAGGAGGGTTTTAATTGAGATACGAACACAAAAAGGTAGAACCAAAATGGCAGAAAATATGGGAAGAAAAAGGCGTGTTCCACGCTGAAGAAAATTCTTCAAAAGAAAAATTCTTTGCTCTTATTGAGTTTCCGTATCCATCAGGTCAGGGGTTGCACGTAGGACACCCACGTCCATATACCGCACTTGATACTGTTGCCAGAAAGCGTAGATTACAGGGATATAATGTTCTTTATCCTATCGGTTGGGACGCATTTGGACTTCCAACTGAAAATTTTGCTATTAAGAACCATATTCACCCTGAAATTGTTACTAAAAATAATATTGATAGATTTAGAAAACAGATACAGTCACTCGGTATTTCTTTTGATTGGAGCAGAGAAGTTGATACTACTGATCCGGATTACTATAAGTGGACACAGTGGATATTCCTCCAACTCTTCAAGAAAGGTCTTGCATATAAGAAAGAGATGGCAGTAAACTGGTGTACTTCTTGTAAATGCGTGCTTGCAAACGAAGAGGTTGTAAATGGTGTTTGCGAAAGATGTAGTAGTGAAGTTGTTCGTAAAGTTAAATCCCAGTGGATGTTAAAAATCACTGAGTATGCTGACAGACTTATTGATGACCTTGATTTAGTGGATTTTCCGGAGCGTGTTAAGCTTCAGCAGAAAAACTGGATTGGAAGATCTTACGGCGCAGAGGTTAAGTTTGACACTACCTTAGGTGATGAGCTTTTGATATATACAACAAGAGCTGATACACTTTACGGTGCTACATATATGGTTATTTCTCCGGAGCATCCACTTATTGAAAAATGGGCTCCACAGATTAAGAATATTGACGAAGTTAAGAAGTACCAGGCTGATGCCGCAAAGAAATCTGATTTTGAGCGTACTGAGCTCGCAAAAGATAAAACAGGCGTTATGCTTGATGGCGTTAGAGCTATTAACCCAGTAAATAACAAGGAAATCCCTATTTTTATTTCGGACTATGTACTTATTTCTTATGGTACCGGTGCTATTATGGCGGTTCCTGCTCATGATACCCGTGACTGGGAATTTGCTAAGAAGTTTGATCTACCTATTATTGAGGTTGTAAAAGGCGGTAATGTAGAGGATGAAGCTTATACAGACTGTGCTACAGGTGTAATGGTGAATTCCGGAATACTTGATGGACTTTCTGTAGATGACGCTAAAGTTAAGATTATAGATTGGCTTACTGAGAATGGTAGAGGTGCTAAAAAAACTAACTATAAGCTTAGAGACTGGGTGTTCTCTCGACAGAGATATTGGGGCGAGCCTATTCCAATCGTTAAGTGTGATGATTGTGGATACGTTGCTATTCCTGAATCCGAGTTACCATTAAAGCTACCGATGGTTGAGTCATATGAGCCTACTGACAATGGTGAATCACCACTCGCTAATATGACAGAATGGGTTGAGACCACTTGTCCTAAGTGCGGCAAGAAAGCATATAGAGAAACTGATACTATGCCACAGTGGGCTGGTTCATCATGGTACTACTTAAGATATATGGATCCTCACAACAGTGAGGCTCTTGCTTCTAAAGAGGCGCTTGAATATTGGAATTGTGTCGATTGGTATAACGGTGGTATGGAGCACACAACACTTCATCTGCTTTATAGTCGTTTCTGGCACAAATTCCTTTATGATATCGGTGTAGTTCCTACAAAAGAGCCATATTCAAAGCGTACAAGCCATGGTATGATTTTGGGCGAAAATGGAGAAAAAATGAGCAAGTCTCGTGGTAACGTTGTAAACCCAGATGATATCGTCAACGAATATGGTGCTGATACACTGAGATTGTACGAAATGTTCATCGGTGACTTTGAAAAGGCTGCCCCATGGAGCCCTTCTAGTATCAAGGGCTGTCGTAGATTTATTGAACGTTACTATAATCTACAGAATATCGTTGTAGATTCAAATGAAATTAGACCTGAACTTGAAAAAGAGTTCCATAAGACTATCAAGAAAGTTACTGAAGATATTGAAAACATTAAGTTCAATACAGCTATAGCTGCTCTTATGGCACTTATTAACGTTGTTTCAAACTTCGGTTCTATTTCAAAGAAAGAACTCGCTATTTTCTCAGTACTTATGAATCCATTTGCACCACATGTTACTGAAGAAGTATGGGAAGCTTGTAACTTGGGTGATGGTATTTTGGCTGAAGCTAAGTGGCCTGAGTACGATGAATCAAAATGTGTTGATGATACTGTAGAAATTGTTGTACAGGTTAATGGTAAGATTAAATCTAAACTTATGATTCCTGCAGATGCTGAGCAGGCTGATGCTATTTCTCTTGCGAAAGCTGACGAGAAAGTAAAAGAAGCTATCGGTTCGATGAATATTATCAAGGAAATATACGTTAAAGGCAAACTTGTAAATATTGTTGTTAAGCCTTGATGCGCATTTTTGTCTAAATTATACTTTTGTTGTAGAAGACTCTTGACACTTTTAGTACATTATTGTATAATTGTCAAAGCATTATGCGAATTACCCATGCCTTATGGCGGACGGGAGGGAAATACATGTCAGAAGTAAGACTCAAAGAAAACGAATCTCTTGAGAGTGCTTTAAGAAGATTTAAAAAGCAGTGTGCAAGAGCTGGCGTTATCGCTGAGGTTCGTAAAAGAGAAGCTTATGAGAAGCCTTCTGTAAAACGCAAGAAGAAGTCTGAAGCTGCTCGCAAGCGCAAATACAAATAATTTTAAAGAAACGGACAGGTTAATATTACCTTGTCCGTTTTTTGTTTTGGTGATTTTATGAAGATTCTTGTTTTATTTGGACCTAATCTTAATATGGTCGGTATCAGAAAAAAAGAAGTTTATGGTACTCAAACTGCCAGTGATATCAACAAATGCATAATTGAATATGCAAAAAGTAAAAATATTGAATGCGATATTTTTCAATCTAATCACGAGGGCGTGCTGATTGATAAAATACATTCGGTTCTTAGTGAGTATGATGGTGTTGTTATTAACCCTGGTGCTCTCACACATTATAGCTATGCACTAAGAGACGCTATTGAATGCGTTGAAGAAGTACCATTTGTAGAAGTACATATGTCAAATATATTTGATAGAGAAGACTTCAGAAAAGTTTCTGTTACTGCTGAAGTCTGTATAAAGCAAATTATGGGTTATGGCGCTGATTCATACCTTTATGCTATAGATTACTTATGCGAGGTGCTTAATGCATAGCGTATGTCATAGAATAGAGAATCTTAGAAGTGTTTTACTTGAAGATACTTCTGCTGTATTAATTACTTCTAATATAAACAGATACTATTATTCTAACTTTAAGTCTTCTGCTGGTGCTATCTTAGTTACTAAAAACACCGCTACTTTATTAGTCGATTTCAGATATTTTGAAGTTGCTCAAAAAACTGTAAAAGAGCCACTATCTGTAGTGTGTTATAAAAAGCTTTTTGATGAAATCAATTTAATAATTGATAAAGAAAGTATTAAATCAGTAATCATCGAAGAAGGTTATGTCACCGTAAATCAGCTTAAAATCTTTGAAGAGTCTATCAAAGCTAATGTTATTCATAGCTTCAATTTGTCTGAGAAAATACTTGGTTTTAGAATGATAAAGTCTACCGATGAAATTTCTTTAATTAAAAAAGCACAGGAAATCACTGAGAAAAGCTTTCTTGAAATATTAAATCATATCAAAGTAGGTATCACAGAAAGACAGATTGCAATAGAGTTAGAGCATATTATGAAATTAAATGGGGCAGAAGGCTTAGCTTTTGATATTATTTCTGTGGCTGGTAAGAATACGTCACTTCCACACGGTGTTCCTACTGATAATAAAATCAATAATGGAGATTTCATAACTTTTGATATTGGGAGTGTGTATAACGGATATCATTCGGATATGACTCGCACTGTAGCTTTGGGATATGTAACAGATGAGATGCAAGAAGTTTATGATATCGTATTAAACGCACATCACCTTGCTTCAAAAGCGATCTTTAAGGGAAACACTTGTGCTGATGTTGATAACGCAGCACGTGGTTATATTATTTCTATGGGTTATGGTGAGTTTTTTGGCCACTCAACAGGGCATGGTGTTGGACTTGAAATCCACGAAAAACCCACTGTTTATTGTTTGAATAACGAGGTGTTAAAACCTGGTATGGTCATTACTGATGAGCCAGGCATCTATCTACCTGATAAATTTGGTGTAAGAATTGAAGATATGTATCTTGTTACTGACAATGGATATGAAGATTTAGCTCATATAAATAAAGAGCTAATAATTCTTTAAAACCTATTGATTTTTCTTGTATATATCTGTATAATTATATCTGTGAATTTATGAAATTTGCTATTTCAAATACTTTTATGGAGGGAAACACAATGATTTCTGCAGGTGATTTCAGAAACGGCGTTACATTCGAAATGGATGGTCAGGTTGTTTCTATCATTGAATTTCAGCACGTTAAACCAGGTAAGGGGGCTGCTTTTGTAAGAACAAAGATCAGAAACGTTATTACTGGTTCTGTTGTTGAAAAAACTTTTAACCCTAATGACAAATATCCAACTGCTTTCATCGAGAGAAAGGATATGGAGTACAGCTACAACGATGGCGATCTCTACTACTTTATGGATACTGAGACATGGGAGCAGGTTCCGATCAATGCTTCTATTCTCGGTGACAACTTCAAGTTTGTAAAAGAGAATATGTCTTGTAAGGTGCTTTCTTACAAAGGTAACGTATTCGGTGTAGAGCCACCTAACTTTGTTGAGCTTGTTATTACTCAGACTGATCCTGGTTTTGCTGGCAATACAGCAACTAACGCTACTAAGCCGGCTACTGTTGAGACTGGTGCTGAGATTAAAGTTCCACTCTTTATCGAAGAGGGCGAAGTAGTTCAGATCGATACTCGTACTGGCGAGTATCTTGGCAGAGCATAAGGAGTAAATACTATGACTTTATCTGAAAAGATTTCTTATATCAGAGGCTTAGCTGATGGTCTTGAGCTTGATAACGATAAGAAAGAAGTCAAGGTTTTAAACGCTATTATTGAACTTCTTGACGATATGTCTATCGCTGTTGAGACAATGGAAGATCTCTATGATGAGCTTGCAGAGCATGTAGATGCAATCGATGAAGATCTCACAACACTTGAAGATGATTTCTATGATGATTGCGACTGTTGTGATTGTGAAGATTGTGATGATGACTGTGATTTTTGCGATTGTTTCGATGAAGACGAGGCTTATTACGAAGTAACTTGTGGTAAGTGTAATGAGCAGATTTGCGTTTGCGAAGACGTACTTCTCGAAGGTGAGATAGAGTGTCCTAACTGTGGTGAGTTACTTGAATTCGATTTCTCTTGTCTTTGTGATGATGAGTGCGACTGTGACTGTTGCAGTGGCGACGACGATCTTATGTCTTAATTTTAATTAACATTTTAAACACCTCTCGTGTATTATATCGAGGGGTGTTTTTTTGCGTACTAAAAAGAAATGCTCAAAAGCTATGCGTTATTTTAAAAGGACTGTTTTCTGCACACTTTTGTTATTTTTAGCGCTGATAATATTTTTTGAACTTACTGTGAGAGACAGGCTGGAGCTAGCTATAATTGCTGAGATTAAGACTGTTTCACATACTGCAATAAACAATGCGGTTGAAGATTATTTGAATACAAATTCAGGTATTTGTGAAAACCTTATGCATATAGATGTCGCTGACAATAAGCAAATTACTTCGATCAGAGAGGATATGTATAATGTTAATTCATTAAAAACACAAGTCAAAAATATCTCTCAGCAGTATATTGATGATATGATGCGTGTTGACGGTATAGATGTAAAACTAGGAAACTTTTCAGGGCTTACCATATTATCTGATTTAGGTCCATATATTCATTTTAATATTGAATCAACTCCAACAGTGTCTTGTGAGATACTAAGTTCTTTTGAGTCAGCTGGCGTTAATCAAACTTTACATCATATTACGCTTGAGGTATATGTAGATATATATGTCGGTAATCCTATAAGAATAGAATCCGTTAGCTTTAAAACTAAATATGAGATTTCACAGACTGTTTTAGTTGGTGTTGTCCCGTCAACTTATGGGATGATATCTAGATATTGATGTGAATTTATGAATTTAATGTAAAATACCGCAATATAATGTTGAAACCTATTGAAATCTATTGTGTGTTATGATAAAATACTAAAGATAATACATAATTAGGGGGATAATGTCTTGCCGAGTGATAAAATGGCAGAAAATAAAGCAATATCTCAAAATGAATATCTTAGTCTTTCTTCGGAAATTATGAGTGTTCGAAAACGTGGGGAAGTACCGTTAGCTTATGTTAGAACATACGGTTGTCAGCAAAATGTTGCTGATAGCGAAAGAATCAAAGGTATGCTTGATAAAGCCGGCTTTTCATTCACAGAAAGCGTCGATGATGCTGACTTCATACTTTTCAATACCTGTGCTGTCAGAGAACACGCTGAGGATAGAGTTTTCGGTAATGTGGGCGCACTAAAGAATATAAAACGTAAGCACCCATCAGTAATTATCGCATTGTGTGGTTGTATGATGGAGCAAGAACACGTTGCTAAGCGCATACAAGATAGCTTTCCGTTTGTGTCACTTGTGTTTGGTACTAACTGTTTACATGAGTTTCCACGATTGCTATATAACACCTTACTATATGGCAAGAGGACTTTTTTGCGTGGTAATACCGATGAAAACGTCTATGAAGGTATTCCAATAAAGAGAGATGGTTTATTTAAAGGTTTTTTACCTATTATGTACGGTTGTGACAACTTTTGCTCATACTGTATTGTTCCTTATGTTAGAGGGAGGGAAAAGAGCAGAAGACCTGAAGTTGTTATTAAAGAAGCAAGAGAGATGATCGAAGCCGGATATAAAGATATATGCCTGCTTGGTCAAAACGTCAATTCTTACGGTAAGGGTCTTGACCCAAGACCAAACTTTTCTACACTTTTAAAAGAAATTGATAAAATCGAAGGTGACTATATCTTACGATTTATGACTTCACATCCAAAAGATTGTACAAAGGAGCTGATTGATACTATTGCCCAGAGTAAGCATATCAGTCATCATTTGCATTTGCCTTTCCAGTCTGGTTCTAACAGGATTTTAGAGCTTATGAATCGTAGATATACCAGAGAAAAGTATCTTGACATCATAAATTATGCAAAAGAACGTATTCCTGATCTTTCTTTAACAAGCGATATCATTGTTGGCTTTCCTGGGGAAACTTACGATGATTTTAAAGAGACACTTTCTCTTATAAAAGAAGTTGAGTTCACATCTCTTTTCACATTCATATATTCCAGAAGAAAAGGTACGCCGGCTGCTACCATGCCTGATGTAGCCACTGATGATGAAAAATCAGCCTGGTTCAAAGAACTTTTAAAGACTCAGGAAGAAATTGCAGCTAAAAGATGTGAGAATATGGTGGGCTCAACGCAAAAGGTTCTAGTTGAAGAAAAAAGTTCTAATAAAGAGGGAATACTATCTGGTAGAACTAATGGTAACATTATTGTTGAATTTGCCGGTGACGAAAGTCTTATCGGCTCATTTAAAAATATTAAAATAACAAAAGCTCGCAATTGGATATTAAATGGTGAGCTTGTAAAGGAGTAATAATTATGGATTTAGTAGCACTTGCTAGACAGATGGGACATGCTATTCAGGATGAGAAAGCATACAAAGATTTGCAGACAGCAAAAGAAACTGCCGACAATGATAAAGAGCTTCAGGATCTTATCGGTGAGTTCAACTTAAAGAGAATGGCTATCAATAACGAAGCCTGCAAAGAGGACAGAGACGAAGAAAAACTCAGAACTCTTAACACTGAAATGCGTGATCTCTATACAAAGATTATGCAAAATGAAAATATGCTGGCTTATAATAACGCAAAGACTGATCTTGACACGATTTTACAGCGTGTACTTGCTATAATCACACAGTCAGCAGAAGGCGAAGATCCAGATACTACTGATTTTTCTGCTTCATGCACACACGACTGTTCTACTTGTGGTGGTTGTCACTAATTTCTTTAATTTCACGGGTAAGGAATGAGGGTAAATGGCTGAGCTTTCTCCGATGATGAAGCAATATTTCAGCATAAAAGAAAATAACAAGGACAGTATTTTGTTTTTTAGATTAGGCGATTTTTACGAGATGTTTTTTGAAGATGCTAAAGTCGCTTCTAAAGAACTTGAGCTAACCCTAACGGGTCGTGATTGTGGTCAGGAAGAACGTGCACCTATGTGTGGTGTGCCTTTTCACAGTGCGGAAAATTACATTGCTAGACTTGTATCAAAGGGATATAAAGTCGCTATCTGTGAACAAACTGAAGACCCGTCACAAGCAAAAGGTATTGTAAAACGTGATATTATTCGAGTTATTACTCCCGGTACTGTTATGGAGAGCTCAATGCTCGATGAAAGTACAAACAACTATATTTGTTGTGCGTATTCTTCTGATAAGAATATCGGTTTGTGTTTTTGTGATATATCTACGGGGCAACTCAACGTCACTTGCATAGATGCTAAAGATGCTGTATCTGTGCTTAAAACTCAACTGACTTCTTATGCACCAAAAGAGATTATATTGGGCGGAAAGATCAAGGATAATAGTGATTTGCTTTCTTTCATTAAAGATAAGCTTTCAAGCTTTGTTTCTTTTGTTGATGAAAATTCGTGTGGCTATCTTGATTGTTCTGATATTGTGCTTTCACAGTTTGGAGTTAAACAGGCTGAAAATATTGCTGATAATAAAGATGTTATCGTTGCGCTTGGCTCTTTACTCAACTATTTAAAAGAAACACAAAAGACTGGTCTTGAGCGAATAGAGCACATTAATCTGTATTATGGCGATCAGTATATGAATCTTGACTATAACACTCGCAGAAATCTTGAACTCACACAGACTATGCGAACAAAAGAGAAGAAACACAGCTTGCTGTGGGTGTTGGATAATACAAAAACAGCCATGGGTAAGCGTATGATTCGTTCGTGGGTGGAGCACCCATTGATGAATGTTGCTCATATTTTGAAACGCCAGAACGCTGTTGAAGAACTGGTGAATAACACTGTTAAACGCCTCGAGCTTTCTGCTATGCTTGTTGGAATATTTGATATTGAGCGTCTTATGACTCGAATTGTGTATGGCTCAGCTAATGCACGAGAGCTACGCTCATTATGCGCAGCACTTTCTAATTTACCAAAGTTGCACGATGAGCTTTCAGATTCTGAGTCTAATTATTTGCGTGAATTATATAATGAACTTGATGCGCTGGATGATATCAAAGAACTCATAGACAGTGCTATTGTTGAAGAGCCGCCGTTTTCTGTTAGAGAAGGTGGTATGATTAAGAGTGGTTATTCTGAAGAACTCGATGTTTTAAGTGGTGATATGAATAACTCAACATCACTTCTAACTAAAATCGAGCTTGAACAAAAAGAATTAACTGGTATTCCAAAACTTAAAGTCGGTTATAACAGAGTATTTGGATATTATATCGAGGTCACTAACTCGTATAAAGAGTTGGTACCTGAAAATTACATAAGAAAACAAACTCTTGCTAACTGCGAGAGATACATAACACCTGAGCTCAAGGAGCTTGAAGGTAGAATTCTTGGTGCAAAAGACAGAGCCATTGCTCTTGAGTATGCACTGTTTGATGCTGTCAGAAAGAAAGTTGCTGAAAACTTAAATAGGATCGAAAAATCAGCACATGCTGTTGCAGTGCTTGATACTTTAGTTTCTCTAGCTAATGTTGCTTCATCGAACAGATATGTGAAACCTGAAGTGAACCTTTCTAGTGTTATCAGGATGAAAGACTGTAGACATCCTGTTGTAGAAGCGTTACTCGACACAACACCTTTTGTTCCAAACGATGTATATTTAGATAATGATGCTAACCGTGTCGCTATTATTACCGGTCCTAATATGGCTGGTAAGTCAACATATATGAGACAAGTTGCACTTATCGTTCTTATGGCTCAGATGGGTAGCTTCGTTCCAGCGTCTTACGCCGAAATCGGTATTGTTGATAGTATTTTTACACGTGTTGGTGCATCTGATGATTTGGCATCTGGTCAGTCAACTTTTATGGTTGAGATGAACGAGGTAGCTAATATTATCAAAAACGCTACTAAAAAGAGCTTGCTTATACTAGATGAGATTGGTAGAGGTACATCGACTTATGATGGCATGAGTATCGCACGTGCTGTATTGGAGTTTGTAGCAGATAAAAAGCGTCTTGGTGCAAAAGCGCTTTTTGCTACACATTATCATGAGCTTACTGTTCTTGAACAGATTATCGAAGGTGTCAAGAACTATAACATTGCTGTTAAAAAACGTGGCGATGATATTACTTTTTTACGTCGAATTGTTCCTGGTGGAGCTGACGACAGCTATGGTATTGAAGTTGCAAAGCTCGCTGGTATTCCTGATTCGGTTATTCTAAGAGCCAAAGAAATACTTAAGGATCTTGTTTTTGAGAATAGTGGAACTAGCAAAAATGTATTATCTGTAAGCACAGAACCTGATATATCTCAACTTGAACAACTGTCGCTTATTCCAAATAGCAATAATGCTATTGCTGAAAAACTAAAAGGCATTGATCTTAATACGCTTACACCTATTGAAGCGATGAATTTATTATATGAACTTAAAAATATGACAGAGTAATTGGAGGTGAACGCATATGGGTAGAATTAACGTTTTAGATAAACATGTAGCTGAACTTATAGCAGCAGGCGAGGTTGTAGAACGCCCGTCATCAGTTATTAAAGAGCTTGTCGAAAACTCTATTGATGCCGGTGCAACGGCTATTACTGTTGAGATTAAAAATGGTGGTACTACCTTTATGCGTGTTGCCGACAATGGTTGTGGTATCATGAGAGAAGATATCAAAGTAGCTTTTCTCAGACACGCTACAAGTAAGGTTAAATTAGAAAACGACCTTGACTCTATATCTACTTTAGGCTTTAGAGGAGAAGCTTTAGCGTCTATCTCGGCTGTATCTCACCTTGAACTTATCACTAAATCTGACGTTGAAGAAATCGGCACCAGATATGTGATTTCTGGAGGGGAGGAAGTGTCGCTGAGCGATGCTGGTTGTCCTAATGGCACTACATTTATCATCAGAGATTTGTTTTATAATATTCCTGCTCGTATGAAGTTTTTGAAAACTGATGTTGGTGAAGGCAATGCTGTTTCTAATGTTATAGATAAGATTGCGTTATCGCATCCTAATGTTGCTATTACATATATCAAAGATTCTAAGCAAGTATTAAAAACTTCTGGTGATGGTAAACTCCTTTCTGCTATTTATTCAGTATATGGCAGAGATTTTGCGAGCACTTTGATTCCTGTTGATTATGATCTTAATGGTATCACTGTAAAAGGGTATGTTTCAAAGCCTCAGTATGCAAGACCTAACCGTAATATGCAGAATTTCTTTATAAACGGGCGTTTTGTTAAGAGTGGCACTGCTATGGCAGCTGTGGCTGAAGCATGCAAAGGCTCTGTTATGGTAGGCAAGTTTGCTTCATGTGTTTTAAATATTAATATTGATTTTGAAGCAGTTGATGTTAATGTGCATCCTGCGAAGATAGAAGTGCGTTTTGTTAATGAAAGGCCTGTTTTTGATGCAATATATCACGCTATAAAATCCGCATTAAATATAGGTGACACACGTAAAAACGCTGTTCTTGGTTCACACAATACGGTTCAAAAAAAGGTGAACCCGTTTGAGCTTGCACAAAAAGCTTTTAGAGAGCGTGATGAACACAAGAAAGCCCAAAGTATTGTTATTGAAAAATTGGATAAGAAAGTTGATAGCAATCCTTTCAAGCTTTTAGATGAACCTATTGTTACAAAACCAGCAAAGCCGATTTCTTTTTCACAAAAAGTTGCTGATTCATCTAACACGCTTGATATTTATTCAAAGTCGGCTGTTAAGCACGAAGTGAAAGTTGAAAAGTTTGTTGAAGAGCAAAAGATAGAGGTTTCTACGCCTTTTGAAACTACTTTAAAAAAAGAAATCACGGTTGCAGATGTTACGGAGAAAAAAATCGAGACTGACATAAAACCACTTATTGATGTTAGCGAAGATTCCTACAGATATATTGGAGAAGCTTTTAAGACATATATCATTATTGAAAAAAATTCAAAAGAACTTATATTGATAGACAAACATGCAGCTCACGAGCGTATTATTTATGAAAAATTAAAAGAGGAAAAAGGTTCTGGTTATTCACAGTTATTATTAGAACCTATTTCTGTTACTTTAAATAAAATCGATTATAACAGCGTAATTAACAATATCGACCTGTTTAATGAATCCGGATTTGATGTTGAGGATTTTGGCGATGGAGTTGTGCTTGTTAGAAGTGCTCCTCAGTACCTTGAAAAAGAAGATATTGAACAGACGATTGTTGAAATGTCCGGTTACTTGACTGAGAATAAAAAAAGTATAAAAACAGAACAAATGGACTGGATATTTCATAACGTTTCTTGCAGATCAGCTATAAAAGCCGGAAATATCAGTACGGATCTTGAACTTATTGACCTTGCTAAAAAGGTTGAGAGTGATAGTTCGCTTAGATATTGTCCGCACGGTAGACCTCTTTGTATTGTTATTAAGAAGCACGAAATAGAAAAACAGTTTGGTAGGGTATGATCACTATGGAAGAAAAGATTCCTCTAATATGTATTGTCGGTCCTACTGCAAGCGGAAAGACCTCTCTAGCTATTAAATTAGCTAAAATTTTTGATGGAGAAATAGTTTCAGCTGATTCTATGCAGATATATAAGGGGATGGATATAGCTACTGCAAAACCGTCTCTTTTAGAACGAGATGGTATTATACATCACCTCATTGATTTTTTAGAGATTGATAAGTCTTTTTCCGTTGCACAGTATTGTGAAATTGCACATTCAATCATCAAAGATATTCATACAAGAGGAAAAACACCGATATTAGTCGGCGGTACCGGACTGTATGTTGACTCTTTACTTAATAATATTACTTTTTCTGATGCAGATAGTGATGAAAAACTTCGTGAAGAATTGTACGAACAGTACACTTCTTATGGGGTGGATTTCTTGCTTGATAAACTTTCGTCTTTTGATAAATGCTCCGCACAACGTCTTAGTACAGACAAAAACGTTAAGCGTATCATACGGGCTATAGAGGTTTATCAGCTTACCGGTATCACTATGACTGAACATAATGAAAAATCAACACTTTGTGATTCACCATACAGATTTGTCAAAATTGGTCTTACTGCAACTAACAGACAGTATCTATACGACAGAATCAACAGACGAGTTGATATTATGGTTGAAAATGGTCTAGTTGATGAAGCCAGAGAATATTTATCTAAGCATCTTAGTACTACATCTTCCATGGCTATTGGACACAAAGAGCTTTTACCTTATTTAAACGGTGAAGTTGAGCTTGAAACTTGCTTGGAAAATCTTAAGATGCAAACAAGAAGATATGCTAAACGTCAGCTAACTTGGTTTAAACGTGATTTGAATATAAATTGGCTGGATATTGATACTTTAGATGAAGAAGAATTACTAAACAAATCAGAACAAACTATTAAGAAGGTTCTATTTAATGAATAAAACACCTAAAAAAGCGAACGAAAACAAACAAAATAAACGAACTCCTGAACAAAAGGCAGCCACAAGAAAACTTACATCTAGAATTGTTGTGGGTGTTTTAGTTGCGCTTGTTCTTGTTTTTATTGTATTCATTTTTGTTACTACTAACTTTATGGGTAGCGAAAGCCTTGTTACCGAGGTTGCTTACAGAACTACTGTATCTGATTCAATAAGCACAACAGGTTTTGTTATCAGAGATGAAGTATATATTGATGACCCTAATGATGGTGTCCTGGTATATCAGGTTTCTAGTGGTGATAAAATTACTGCTAACGGCACTATAGCAACGATATATAATACTGAGGCGGATGCGGTTAATTATCAGAAATTCTGTGATTTACAAGAAGAAATTGATGAGCTTGAAAATCTTAACAACGCTTTTAGTTCATCAAATATTGGACTCGATTCTGTTAATAACAGGCTTGATCAAAAGCTAATTTCATATATTGACTCTGTTAATAACCGTGATTTTGTCAACATCGCAACAGTAGAGAGCGATTTGTTGTCTGCTATTTATAGGAAGCAGATTATCACCGGCGACCAGAAGAACTTTGATGATAAGATTTCGCAACTTGAAGAAGAAATGTCTAACCTTGAGAGTACTATGAACGAAAGTATCGGTGAAATTAAGTCGAAAGATTCCGGTTATTTTGTTTCCACAATAGATGGTTATGAAAACTGTTTTTCACTTGATGATATGGACCAGATAACTTACACTGATATCAAAGAAGTTAAGCCCAAAAAGGTAGATGAAGATAAATATGTTGGTAAAATCATAAAGGGTGTAAACTGGTATTTAGCATGCCCGGTTACTAAAGAGCAGGCTGTTGCTATTACACATAGTAACACTAGCGTGAGTGTTAGAATTCCGTATGCTAGTAACGATTCTATACCTGCAAAAGTTATTTCTGTAAATCAGTTTACTGAAGAAGATATGGCTGTTGTGATTATTGAGTGCAATTATATGAGTCCTGCACTGTCTCAAATTAGAAACGAAGCTGTTGATATTGACCTCAATACATATGAGGGCTTAAAAGTCAACAAGGCTGCACTTCACGATGATTACGTTACAAAATCTGTTACTGATGAACAAGGAAAAACTACAACTATAGACAGTAAAGTACAGGGTGTTTATGTTAAGTACGGTAGCCAATTATTATTTAAGCAAGTGTATATTGTTTATTCTGATGAAGATTATGTGATATGTAGTGAAAATCCGACAGATGATGTTTTGTTTAATGGTACTACAGTTGCTTTATACGATGAAGTTGTTGTAGAAGGAGATGATTTATACAATGGCAAGCTCGTTGATTGATGTTGAATATAACTATAAAACAATTTGTGAAAACATATCGAAAGCCGCTCAAAAATGTGGAAAATCCGCTGATGAGATTACCTTTTTAGCTGCAACAAAAACTGTCGATGCAGTTACCATTAACCACGCTATTTCTCTTGGATTATCCTACATCGGAGAAAATAGGGTGCAAGAGCTGCTTTCGAAATTCGATCAGTACGATTTAGATAATGCGAGCTTACAGTTCATTGGTCATTTGCAGACTAATAAAGTCAGACAGATTATTGATAAGGTTGATCTGATTCAGTCTGTTGATTCTTTGAAATTAGCGGCTGAGATTTCAAAACAGGCTACTCTCAAAAATAAGAATATGGATATCCTGATTGAAGTTAATGTTGGTATGGAGGATAATAAATCAGGTGTTTTTCCGGAAAAACTCTTGGATTTGTTGTATCAAATAAAAGATTTGCCTTCTATTAACATTAAAGGTTTGATGGCTATACCGCCGATTTGTGAAAATTCACAGAAAATTTGTAAATATTTTGATAATATGCATAAAATGTTTATTGACATAAAGAGCAAAAACATAGATAATATATCTATGGATATACTGTCGATGGGTATGTCCGATGATTATTATGAAGCGATTTTATCCGGTTCCAATATGGTCAGAGTTGGCTCTGCGCTTTTTGGTGCCAGAAATTATAATTTAGTTTAAGCTGGAGGTAATTTACATGGCTGGATTTGTAGATAAGTTTAAGCGTATGTGGGATGCTCCTGATGATGAGTACGAGTATGATGAGTACGGCTATGAAGATCAGGATGATGAAATAGAAGAGTCTTATAGCAGAAACGCAAAGAGATTTGACGATTTCGATGATTATGAGAGCAGACCTGTTAGAGAGGTTTCTCGTAGAAATAAACTTGTTAATATTAGCACAACAGCGAAGCTTCAGGTAGCTCTTTTTAAGCCTGAGAGATTCGGAGAGGAAACCAGAAACATTGCTGATGAGCTTGTTAAAACTCATACTGTTGTTTTAAATCTGGAAAATACCAATAAAGACATGGCTAGACGCATCATTGACTTTTTGAGTGGTGTTGCTTATGCTAACCGTGGCAAAATCAAGAAGGTTTCTGCTAATACATTTATTATCATCCCTAACAATGTTGATTTAACTGGTGATGATTTGCTTGATGAACTTGAACATAGCGGACTTTATTTCTGATAATGTCTGTTTTTAAGTCTGATGAGGACAAGCTGATAATATCTAAAGCGTATGATGCTATTGAACTGTCTAAAAAAAGATTTTCTCCATGTTTTTATGGCTTTTTAAACGAACACGAATCATCTCTTTTAAAGTGTAACTTAAATTTAGATGATACTTGTGTGTTTTGGGGCGGTTATAGTGATGCGATACGTGTTGTGTTTGGTGCAAATGTGTCATCAAACATAGATTTCCCGATAATTGCCCTCAAGTTTGAGCACAAACCAGAGTACAAGCTTAGTCATAGGGATTTTTTAGGTTCACTTATGGCTTTGGGTATTGAGCGTTCTACTGTAGGAGATATTCTTGTTTTCGACTCATATGCAATCGTATTAGTTAAAGAGGAAATTGCTCGCTTTATTGAGTCACAAGTATCTAAGATAGGTAGAGTTGGTGTGAAGATTTCACGTGTTGATTGTACTAAAATTGAACACAAAAACGAGTTTGACTTATTAAACTTTACTGTATCTTCGCTCAGGTTAGATGTTTTTGTTTCAGCAGTGTGCTCATTGTCACGAGAAAAATCACTCAGGCTTATTAAATCTGATTTAGTTTCAGTTAATCACTGTATTGAAAATAACAATTCAAAAACACTTGTTGTTTCTGATGTTATTACGATAAGAAAATTTGGTAAATTTGTTTTTGCTGAAGATTGTGGTTTATCTAAAAAAGGTAAAATCAAAATCAAGGTAAAACACTTTAGATAGGAGTGCAAACTATGCTTACAATTGATGAAATTAAGAACATAGCTTTCAGAAAGGCTGGTATTAGTGGTTATCGTGCTGATGACGTTGATGAGTTTATTGATGACGTGATCGCTACTTTTGAACAGATGAAGGCTGAAAAAGCTGATCTGCTGAGAAAAATGGATATTCTTGCTACAAAGATTGAGCAGTACAGATCTGATGAAGAAACAGTTAGAAACGCTCTGCTATCTTCACAGAAGCTCGCAGATCAAGCACAAAAAGAAGCTAAAGATAAGGCTACATATATTATTAAAGCAGCAGAAAAGAAATCTAGAAAGATATTGACTGAAGCTGAGATGGCTACAGAGCGTGAGAAGGATAAGTATGAGGCTGTTCTTTCTGAAACAGCTAAGCTCAGAAAAGAGATGATTTCTCTTTATAAAAAGCACCTCGCTTTACTCGATGAATTCCCAACAGAAGAAGTAGCTAAGGCTAAACGTGAAGAAATGGATGAAAAATATCCTTTTGAGCCTGTTGACGAAATCATCAACTCTGATGATATCGACGTTGAAGAAGAAATGATTCAGTCAGCAGAAGTTGCACCTATAGTAAGACCTGTTGTGAAAAGTGAAGATGTTAAACCTGAGCAAAAGAACGAAAAGTTTGACCAGCTTAAGTTTGGCGATAACTACGATGTAGAATAAATTTATTTGGAGTGTAAAGAAATGTCCCAGGATTACAATTCCACGCTGAATCTGCCGAAAACAGATTTTCCTATGCGTGCCGGATTACCTCAGTCAGAGCCTGTAGCACTTGAAAATTGGCTTGCTGACAAGGTTTATGAAAAATTGATGGAGAAAAATGAGGGAAAGCCACTTTACGTTTTACACGATGGCCCTCCATATGCTAACGGTAATATTCACCTTGGTACTGCTTTGAACAAGGTGCTTAAAGATATTATTGTAAGATACAAAAACATGTCAGGTTTTAAAGCACCGTTTGTTCCTGGTTGGGATACTCATGGTCTTCCTACTGAGCTTAAAGCAAGAGCTAAAGCGGGTGTTGGTAATTCTACTACAATATCTGATGTTGAGCTTCGCAAAATTTGTCGAGAATTTGCTCTTTCTTATCTTGATGACCAGAGAAATCAGTTTAAAAGACTTGGTGTAATCGGCGAGTGGGATAATCCTTACATTACTTTAAAACATGAGTTTGAGGCAACTCAGATTGAAGTTTTTGCTGAAATGGCTTGTAAAGGTTATATTTACAAGGGGTTAAAGCCGGTTTACTGGTGCCCAGAGTGTAGAACAGCTCTTGCTGAAGCAGAGATTGAGTATGCTGAGGACCCTTGTCACTCAATATATGTTAAGTTCAATGTTACTGATGATTTAGGAAAACTTTCTGCACTTGGTGTTGACCCAACTAAATGCTATTTTGTAATCTGGACTACAACTACTTGGACTCTTCCAGCAAATGTTGCTATTTGCGTTGGACCTGATTTTGAATATTCTGTAGTCAAAGCAGGTGACGAGTATTATGTTATGGCTACAGAGCTCTACAAAAATGCTTTTGAAGCTGCTAATATTTCAGACTATGAGGTTGTAGCTACTATTAAAGGCTCAGACCTTGAATATATAAAAACCGCACATCCTTTTATTGATCGTACATCTCTTGTTATTGTTGGCGATCACGTAACTCTTGAAAGTGGTACAGGTTGTGTACATACTGCTCCTGGGCATGGTGTGGAGGACTTTGAAGTTTGTAAAAACTATCCAGAGCTTCCTATTGTTGTTCCTGTTGATGCTAATGGTAAGCTTACAGCAGAAGCAGGTCAGTTTGAAGGACTTTCTACTGAAGAGTCTAACAAACCTATTGCTATGCATCTTGAACAGACTGGCGCTCTGTTCGCTTTACAAAAGATTATTCACCAGTATCCACACTGTTGGAGATGTAAAAAGCCGGTTATTTTTAGAGCTACTGATCAGTGGTTCTGCTCTGTTGATGACTTTAAGGACGCTGCTTGTGAAGCTATTAAAGATGTTCAGTGGATTCCAAAATGGGGTCAGGATAGAATTACATCTATGGTTAGAGAGCGAAAAGACTGGTGTATATCTCGTCAGCGTAAGTGGGGCGTACCAATTCCTATCTTCTTCTGTAAAGAGTGTGGTGAACCTCATATTGATAAAGACGCTATGCAGGCTGTAGCTGATATCTTCAGAGTTAAAGGTTCAGATGCATGGTACGAGCTTGATGCATCAGAGTTGTTGCCAGCAGGTACAAAATGTAAAAAATGCGGTTGCACTGATTTCGATAAAGAAAAAGATATTATGGACGTTTGGTTTGACAGCGGTTCTTCTCACGCTGCTGTTTGCAAGAACAGGGAATATCTCAAATGGCCTGCTGATCTTTATCTTGAGGGCGCTGACCAGTACAGAGGTTGGTTCCAGTCTTCACTTCTAACTGCAGTGGCAACGTCTGGTACTGCACCATATAAAGCTGTACTTACTCATGGTTGGGTTGTTGATGGTGAAGGCAGAAAGATGAGCAAATCGCTTGGTAACGGTATTGATCCACAAGAAGTTGTTGATCAGTATGGTGCAGATGTGCTGAGACTTTGGGTTGCTTCATCTGACTATCACGTTGACATCAGAATCTCTAAAGATATTCTAAAGCAGCTTTCTGAAGCATATAGAAAGATAAGAAATACAGCTAGATATATCTTAGGTAACTTAAACGACTTTGATCCTGACACTGATTGCGTAGAGATCTCTGATCTTTATGATATTGATAAGTGGGCTGTTTACAAGCTGAATGAGCTTATCGATAAAGTTAAAGTCGGATATGATTCTTTTGAGTTCCACCAGGTTTATCATGCTATTCATAATTTCTGTGTTGTTGATATGTCTAACTTCTATCTTGACGTACTGAAGGATAGATTGTACACAGAAAAGGCTGATTCAAAACAGCGAAGAGCTGCTCAGACAGCAATGTATATCATTCTTGATGCACTCACAAGAATGATTGCACCTATCCTTGCTTATACTTCAGATGAAATATGGAAGTATATGCCACATCGTCAATGTGATGATAGTGAGCATGTTGTTTATAACTCTATGCCGGAGAAAATTGACGTTAATTGTGACGATAACTTCGCTACAAAGTGGGATAGAATTCACGAACTTAGAGATACTGTTAAGAAGAGTCTTGAGACAATTATCAAAGAAAAGACAATCCGTTCTTCTCTTGAGGCTGCGATTACGCTCAAAGCAACTGGCGAAGAATACGATTTCTTGAAGAGTATTGAAAATGAACTCACTACTATTTTTATTGTATCTCAGGTTGTTATTGAAAAATCTGATGTGAACGAGCTTGCTGTTGAAGTTAGCAAAGCAAGTGGTGAGAAGTGTGAACGTTGTTGGTCTATCAGTGAGAGTGTTGGTTCTGATGCTAAACATCCAACAACTTGTAAACGTTGCGCTGATATCTTAAATGCTTAATTTATATGCGGTGTATCTTTGATACACCGCATACTATTAGGAGTTGATTTTTTGTCAATTTTATATTTAGCAATTGCTTTATTGATTGCAGTTGTAGACCAAGTAATCAAATATTTCGTTCTTGTTTATCTTGAGCCTGCAAATTCTGTAACAGCTATCCCTTATATACTTGATTTAGTATATGTGGAAAATAGAGGTGTGGCTTTTGGTATGTTTCAGGATATGAGATGGCTGTTTATTTCAATCACAAGTATAGTTATCGTTGCTTTTATGTTTTTACTAATTAAAAACAAAGGGGAGAGCTCTCTGTTTTCGATAGCTTCAACTCTCATAATTGGTGGAGGAGTAGGCAATCTTATTGATAGAATTGCTCATGGTTTTGTGGTTGATTATCTAAAGCTTTCATTTTTTCCACCAGTATGTAATTTTGCGGACTATTGTATTACAGCGGGTACTGTTTTACTTGTGATTTACCTACTGTTTTATTCGGATATAAGCAGTGATATTAAGTTCAAGGAAAAGTGCAAGTGATGAATAAGTATTTATACACAGTTACTGATGAGTATGCTGGGCAGAGGATAGATGCATTCCTTTCATCACAGAATGAAGATTTATCTCGTTCTTTTATAACTAAAAATATATCTAGAGGCCTCGTTCTGGTTAATACAAAACAGGTTTCAAAAAGTTTTAAACTTTCTTTAGATGATGTTGTAGAAATGACCATAGAAGAACCTGTAGAATTAGATGTGTTACCTCAGAATATACCGCTAGATATCATTTATGAAGACGATGATTTGCTTGTAGTAAATAAACCGAAAGGTATGGTTGTACACCCTGCTGCTGGTAATTATACTGATACTCTTGTTAATGCACTTATGTTTCATTGCAAAGATTCATTATCTGGAATAAATGGTGTTTTGAGACCCGGAATTGTACACAGAATCGATAAGAACACAAGTGGTCTTCTCATAGTAGCTAAAAACGATAATTCACATAACCTTCTTGCACAACAGATTAAAGAGCATTCTTTTACAAGAGAATATTTAGCTATTGTTTACGGTAATATTAATGACGATACAGGTACTGTTGATAAACCTATCGGTAGGCACCCTGTGGATCGAAAGAAAATGTGTGTTACAGATAAGAATAGTAAAAACGCTGTTACACATTACGAAGTGATCGAAAGATTCAACGGTTTTACATTGATAAAATGTAAGCTAGAAACCGGCAGAACGCATCAGATTCGTGTGCATATGGCAAGTGTCGGGCACCCTGTAGCAGGTGATGATGTGTATGGTCCTAAAAAGGTGATAACGGAGTTGCACGGTCAGTGCTTACATGCTAGAAAAATTGGTTTTATTCATCCAACTTCTAACAAATACATCGAATTTTCTTCTGATGTTCCTCAGAGTTTTTCAAAATTTCTACACAAGCTACAAAAATCATATTAAAATTTTGTTACATTGTTAAAAAACACTTGCATTTAATTTTCTTTTATGATACAATACTAAAGCATTTGAAACCGTCAAACAGTTGATGGGGTTCAGATTACGGCTTTTAGCCACAATTTGAAGCGGATAGTCCTCTGCTGAATAGGCATGAATATCTGAAAATACTAGGAGGATTACAATGGACGCATTAAAAACTATTGCTCAGAGCTCAATCAAAGAGTCAGCACCTGAATTTTCAGTTGGTGATACTGTCAAAGTATCTGTAAACATCCGTGAGGGAGAGAGAGAGAGAATTCAGATGTTTGAAGGCACTGTTATCGCTAAGAAAGGTTCTGGCGTTGCAGAGACATTTACAGTAAGACGTGTATCTTACGGTGTTGGCGTAGAGAGAGTGTTCCCACTTCACTCACCTAACGTTGTTGACGTTAAGGTTATTAGACACGGTAAGGTTCGTAGAAGCAAACTTTACTATCTCCGTGATAGAGTAGGTAAGGCTGCTAAAGTCAAAGAAGAAATCCGTAAATAAAGTTTTTAAAAAGGGACTTTATGGTCCCTTTTTTGCTATCTGTTTTTTAGGGTGTGTCAAATTTGAAAATAGATGATGAGATGTACAATGAGATTTTCGAAGAAAATGATTTGGAAAATAAATATTCTGAAAAGCTCAAAGTAAAACTTAACAATAATCCACTTTCTAACTGTCTATATGATTGGACCAGTTCTATTATAGTTGCCATTGTAGCAGTAGTTATTTTGCTTACTTTCTGCTTTAGGCTTATTGATGTGGATGGTACTTCTATGGAAAATACTCTTATCAATACTGATAAGGTTATTGTTTCGGAACTGTTTTATACTCCCGATAATGGTGATGTTGTAGTTATCAGTCACGGTGAGCTATATGATAAGCCGCTTGTAAAAAGAGTTATTGCTACACAGGGGCAGACGCTCAGCATTGATTTTGATAAGAACGAAATTTATGTTGATGGTAAATTGCTCGATGAACCATATATTCAAGGTGATACTGTAAAGGGTAACGCTGAAATTCCCGAGGTCATTCCTGATGGAAAGGTGTTTGTACTTGGCGATAATCGTCCGGTGTCCCTTGATAGTAGATACACTGAGGTTGGGCTTATCGATGAAGAATCTATTATAGGTAAAGCTCAATTTGTTATTATTCCACATTCCTATCCTGAAGGTGAGCTTATCCCTAGATTTGATATCACAAAAATCAGATATATTTACGAATAAATGTTGTATTAAACCTGCTTCTGTTTTATAATAGTAGCAGGTTTTTTTATTTGGAGTGATAATATGAGTGAAATGCAGAATATCCAGTGGTTTCCAGGACACATGACTAAGACTAAGCGTCAGATAGAAAAAAATTTAAAACTTGTTGATGCTGTTGCCGAAATCATCGACGCAAGAATACCTATCAGCAGCCGTAATCCGGATATAGCACAGCTTGTCACAAACAAACCAAGGATTGTTTTGCTAAATAAATGCGATATGGCTGACGAGAAAGCTACAAAACGTTGGATAGAGTATTTTAAAAAACAAGGGATTATTGCCATAGCAATAGATTGTAGGAGCAATAAAGGTATTAACGCATTTATACCGTCACTTAGAAATGCTTTGCAACAAAAAATAGATGCATATAAGCGAAAGGGTATGCAAAATCCTTGTATGCGAGTGATGATTGTTGGGATCCCTAACGTTGGTAAATCAACTTTTATAAACAGAATATTTAAGCAAAATAAGGCTAAAACTGCAGATAAGCCCGGTGTTACAAGAGGCAATCAGTGGTTTACTATTTCAAAAGGATTTGAAATGCTGGACACGCCCGGAGTGTTGTGGCCGAAATTCGATGACCAGCTTACGGGTGAGCGACTTGCTTTCACGGGTGCAATCAAAGATCAGATTATCGATGTAGAGTTGCTGGCAGTCAGACTGCTTGATTTGCTTATAGAACTCAAAACTCCTGAGTTTGTTGCTCGTTTTAAGCTTAATACTGATGAATTAGAAAAAATTGATAGCTATGAATTGTTACAACTTATCGGTAAAAAACGAGGTATGCTTATCAGTGGCGGAGAAGTTGACACAGAAAGAGCTGCGATAATGTTACTTGATGAGTTCAGAGCAGCTAAATTAGGTAGAATCACACTTGAATTCCCGGATTGAGGTTATTTATGAGAAATGAAGTACTGCAGATAGATTGGCTTAAATATGAAAATTTAAGTAGAGCTAAGGGGTATAAATATATTTGTGGCGTTGATGAAGCAGGGCGCGGACCATTAGCAGGTCCTGTTTGTGCCGCAGCTGTTATTTTGCCACCTGATACAATTATTGATGGCGTTAATGATTCAAAAAAGCTCACTGAAAAGAAAAGAGAAGAGCTGTTTGATGTTGTTATTAACACAGCGCTTTCTTATTGTATTGCATTTGGCTCAGTTGAAGAAATCGAAGAGCACAATATTTTGGCTACAACAATGAATACAATGAAAAGAGCAGTAGAGGGATTAGATGTTAAAGCTGATTACGCGTTGATTGATGGAAATAAACTCCCACCTCTTGATATACCATGTGAGTATGTGATTAAAGGTGATGCTAATTCAATGTCTATAGCAGCTGCTTCAATTTTAGCTAAAGTGAGTAGAGACAGACTTATGCTGGAATATGCCAAAGAGTACCCACAGTACTGTTTTGAAAAGCATAAAGGTTATGGTACTAAACTTCATACTGAAATGATACTTGAGCACGGACCTTCACCTATACATAGAATGAGCTTCTTAAAAAAGCTTCTCAATGGTAAATAAGATGTATGATTTGTCAAATAAAAGTTTAGGTAAAATTGGCGAAAATATTGCTATTAAATACCTAAAGAAGAATAAATATAGGATTGTAGAAGCTAATTATGCCACAAAAGCAGGTGAGATAGATATTATCTGCGAAAACAAGAAGTGTATCGTTTTTGTCGAAGTGAAAACACGAAAAAAGGATTCTCTTGTTTCAGGCGTATATGCAGTAAATAAGAAAAAGCAATATCATATATTTAAAGCTGCTAGCTCATATATATCTGCAAAAAATATAAAAAAGCAACCACGGTTTGATATAATAGAAGTAGAATTTGATGAAAATAATAACTGTGCTCAAGTTGCTGAGCATTATGTAGATGCTTTTTCGCAGGGAGGTTCTTATGCAGTATTTTGATTTGCATTGTGACACTTTATATAAAGCTACTACTGAAAATTCAACATTAAAAAATAATAATTACCATATTAGTATCGATAAAGCTGAGTGTTTCGAAAGGTGGACTCAGCTTTTTGCTATATGGATTCCTGATGAAATCAGAGGTTGTGATGCTACAAAACTGTTTTGTGATGCAGTTGAGGTTTTTAAAAGAGACAAAATGTCTACTAAAAATATTGATATGCATCTTGCAGTTGAAAACGCTTCAATGCTAGACGGTGACCTTAACAATATTTATCTATTGATTGAGAATAACGTAAAATCTGTTACGCTGACTTGGAATGCACTAAATGAGCTTGGAAGTGGTGCTTTAAGTGATGATACAGGTATAACGCCATTTGGCATGGATGTTGTTCAAGAGCTTCAACGTAATAATATCGCTGTTGATGTTTCGCATAGCAGTGATAAATTGTTTTATGACGTTGTCAATATCGCAAAAAAGCCCATAATCGCTACACACTCAAATTCCCGAGAACTCACAAATGTTAAACGAAATCTGACTGATGATCAGTTCAAAATCATCAGCGATATGGGTGGAATTGTTGGACTCAATTTTTACAAAGGTTTTTTAAATTGCAACGAGGATTGTGCTTGTATTGATGATTTGATTTTGCACGCAGAACATTTTTTAAATCTAGGTGGAGAAAGTGCTCTTGCTATTGGTTCGGACTTTGATGGAGCTGCTATGCCGAGTGATATAAAAGGAATAGAAACAATTCCCGCAATATATGAGCGTTTCATAAAAGAATTCGGTGTAAAAATCACTAAAAAAATCTTCTATGATAACGCAAATATGTACTTTACAAACTTTGACAATAACCGCATTTCATAGTATAATAAGATGTTGAATTATGGAAAGGGTGACCTATATGCTATATAACAGCACACAAAACAATGAAAAAGTTGTTACGTCAGCGCAAGCTATAGCACAAGGTATTTCTGAGGATGGCGGACTTTTTGTGCCACAGAGCTTTCCTCAGTTTTCTATCGATGACATTAAAAATATGCTTTCAATATCTTATCAGGATAGAGCTAAAGCTGTTTTTAAGTGCTATCTCACTGATTTTACTGATGATGAAATCGCTGACTGTGTAAACAAAGCTTACACTGCAGAAAAATTTGAAGGTGAAAATCCTGCACCTCTCAAGTCTTTAGAGTTTAACTCTAAAGAGCTTAATATTCTAGAGCTGTGGCACGGACCTACTTGCGCTTTCAAGGATATGGCTCTGCAGATTTTGCCACATCTTTTGACAAAATCACTAAAGAAAACAGCTGACGGTATCAAAGCAGTGATTTTAGTTGCTACATCAGGTGATACTGGTAAAGCAGCGCTAGAAGGTTTCAAAGATGTTGAAAATACACAGATAATCGTCTTCTATCCTGAAAACGGCGTAAGTGCTATGCAAAAGCATCAGATGAACACACAGCAGGGTGAAAACGTATATGTGTGCGCTATAAAAGGTAACTTTGACGATGCACAAACAGGTGTTAAGACTATTTTCACAGATCCTGTGAATTCTGAAATTTTAGCACAGCATGGCATGATGTTCTCCAGTGCCAACTCTATTAACTGGGGACGCCTATTACCTCAGATTGTTTATTATGTATCAGCATATTGCGATATGGTTAATATGAATAAAATAGAGCTTGGTGATAAAATCAACATTGTTGTGCCTACAGGTAACTTTGGCAACATCTTAGCTGCTTACTATGCTTTTAAGATGGGCGTTCCTGTCAACAAGTTCATTTGTGCATCTAACTCTAACAATGTTCTCACTGATTTTATCAATACCGGTGTATATGATAAAAATAGAGATTTTTATACAACCATTTCGCCGTCTATGGATATTCTCGTCAGCAGTAATCTCGAAAGACTTTTATACAATCTTTCTGACAACGATGATAAACTTGTCAGTGATCTTATGAATAAACTTAAAACTGACGGTGTGTATGAAGTACCGGCAGTTTTAAAAGAAAAAATCAAGTCTGATTTCTATGGTGGTTTTTGTGATGAAGTCAGCACAAAAGCTACTATCAAAGACTTATTTGAGCAAGAGCGTTATTTGTGTGATACACACACTTCTGTCGCAATATCAGTGTATGATAACTATGTAGAGACAACTGGAGATAAGACTCCTGCAGTTATCGCTTCAACTGCAAGCCCGTATAAATTCTCAAAATCTGTACTTGAAGCTTTTGATACAAGTAAGATGCCTGAAAACGAGTTTGATATGGTTGATATGCTGTTAGAATTATCTGATACAAAGGTGCCTACACCAATTTCAGAGCTAAAGGGTATGACCGCAAGATTTAATAACGTCACAGAAAAAGACACGATGAAACAAGCGGTACTCAGTGCTTTAGGTATTAACTAATGGCTCTATATGCTATTGCTGATTTGCATTTGTCGCTAGGGACTGACAAACCGATGGATATTTTTAAAGGCTGGCGGGACTATAAAGACAGACTTGAAAACAACTGGCGAGCTTTAATCAACGAAGATGACACTGTTGTTATTGCCGGTGATATTTCGTGGGCTATGAAATTAGAAGAGTGTTATGAGGATTTTAGCTTCATCAACTCTTTGCCCGGTACTAAGATACTTCTAAAAGGCAACCATGACTACTGGTGGGCAACAAAAAAGAAAATTGATGAATATTTAGAAGCTAATAACTTTGATAGTATAAAGATTTTATTCAACAATTCGTTTACTGTAGAGGACTTTACAATATGTGGTTCTCGTGGTTGGTATTATGATGCAGACACAGAAGCTGATATTAAGGTTATAAACAGGGAAGTAGGCAGGCTGAAGCTTTCTTTGGATTCTGCAAAAGAAAGTAGCAAAACTCCGATAGTTTTTCTGCATTACCCACCTGTTTATGCACAGCTTGAATGCAAAGAAATTATGGATACACTGATCGATTATGGTATCAAAGAGTGTTATTACGGACATTTACATGGTTCACACACCCACAAAAATGCGGTGATAGGTAACTATAAAGATGTAAATATGCATCTTATATCTTGTGATTTTGTTGATTTTATGCCAGTTTTGGTTAGAAATTAAAAAATATTTTACAAAATTCATATAGTATTTTATATCAAACTATGGTATAGTAATACGAGCGAAAAATGAGGAGGAATTCACATGAATTTAGTATCATCTAATATGAAGGAAACAAACACATACGAGCTTACAGTAGCTGTAGAAAAAGAAGCTTTTCAGGCAGCTATCTCTAAGGTTTTCAAAAAGCAGAGCAAGAACATTAATGTTCCTGGTTTTAGAAAAGGTAAAGCACCTCGTAATATCATTGAAAAAATGTACGGTGAGGACGTATTCTACGATGATGCAATGCAGGAGTGCTATCCGGAAGCTCTAGATGCAGCATCAAAAGAAGCTGAACTTAAAATCGTTGCTGTAACTAATGTTGAAGTAGAAAAAGTAGACGCTGATGGTTTTACATTTAAGGCTACTTGTATCGTTGAGCCTGAAGTAGAAATTAAAGACTACAAAGGTATCGAAATCACAAAGAAATCAACAGAAGTAACTGACGAGCTTATCAACGAAGAGATTGACAGAGTAAGAGAAAGAAACAGTCGTATGGTTACTGTTGAAGACAGAGCTGCACAGATAGGTGATGTTACAGTTATTGATTTTGAAGGTTTTGTTGATGGTGTTGCTTTTGAAGGTGGCAAGGCTGAAAACTTCAATCTTGAGCTCGGCAGCGGTAACTTCATTCCAGGTTTTGAAGAGCAGATTGTTGGTCATAATACGGACGAAGAGTTTTCTATTAACGTAACTTTCCCTGAAGAGTATCATTCTGAAGAGCTCAAAGGCAAGGAATCAGAATTTAAAATTAAGCTCCATGAAATTAAAATGAAAGAGCTTCCAGAAGTTGACGACGAGTTTGTAAAGGATGTCAGCGACAAGGATACTCTTGATGAATACAAAGCAGAAATTAAAGAAAACATAGCTAAGAGACTTGAGAATGAAGCCGAGAAGGATATTGATGATCAGCTTGTTGAGCAGCTTCTTGAAAAGGTTGAGGGTGAAATTCCTGAGGCCATGTTTGAAAATGAAGTGAACACAATGCTTAGAGAAATGGATATGAGACTTCGTTCACAAGGTATGGATATGAACACATATCTCCAGTACACAGGTATGAATCCAGAATCAGTGAAAGAAATGTATCTTCCTGAAGCTCAAAAGCGTGTTAAGATGAGACTTGCTCTTGAGAAGATCGCAAAGGTTGAAAACATTGTTCCTTCTGAAGATGACATCAACACTGAGTACAGTCGACTCGCTGAAGGTTATCAGATGGAAGTAGACAAGGTTAAAGAAGCTCTTCCTGTTGATGCTATCTCTCAGGATCTTGCAGTAGAAATGGCTATGAAGCTTGTGAAGGACAGCGCAAAGATTAAATAATTAATTTTTGTCCTATAATTTATATCGTAGTATATTCTGAAAGGAGACTTTATTATGAGTTTAGTACCTTACGTAGTAGAGCAAACAAGCAGAGGTGAACGCTCATACGATATTTTTTCCAGACTGCTCAATGATAGAATCATTATGCTCAACGAAGAGGTAAACAGCACTACTGCTAGCCTTGTTGTTGCACAGCTTTTGTATCTTGAGGGACAGGACCCAAATAAAGATATCAGCCTTTATATCAATAGCCCTGGCGGTTCAGTTACTGATGGTCTTGCTATTTATGATACAATGCAGTACATCAAATGTGATGTATCAACAATTTGTATGGGTATGGCAGCATCTATGGGTGCTTTCTTGCTTGCAGCAGGCACAAAGGGGAAGAGATATGCACTTCCAAATTCAGATATTATGATTCACCAACCATCAGGTGGTGCCAAAGGTCAGGCAACTGACATTGAAATTCATACAAAACATATTCTCCATACAAAGCAGAAACTCAATGAGATTTTAGCTAAAAATACCGGCCAGCCTATTGAAGTCATCGCAAATGATACAGAGCGTGATAATTTTATGACTGCTCAGCAGGCATTAGAGTATGGTCTTATTGATAAAGTTATTGAGAAGAGATAAGTTTTAGGAGATTAGTATGTCAGGGAAGATTTTGGAGGATAACGTGCGCTGTTCGTTCTGTGGAAAACCACAGGATATGGTCGGCAGACTTATAGCTGGTAACGGTGTTTACATCTGTGATCAGTGTGTAGATTTATGCATGTCTATTCTCGAAGATGGAGATTTTGATCAAGTTGATACACAGCACAAGTCAAATAGCATGCCTGTTCTATTGAAACCACAGGAAATTAAGGCTGTTCTTGACGAATATGTTATTGGTCAGGATGAAGCTAAAAAAACACTTGCTGTTGCTGTGTATAACCATTATAAAAGAGTTTTCAACAATGATAATGATGTTGAATTTGCTAAAAGCAACGTGTTGCTTCTCGGCCCAACGGGTGTGGGAAAAACTTTACTTGCTCAGACACTTGCGAAAGCGCTTGATGTACCGTTCGCCATAGCAGATGCCACTACTCTCACAGAAGCTGGATACGTTGGTGAAGATGTTGAGAACATCCTGCTAAAACTCATACAAGCTGCTGACTTTGATATTGAAAAAGCAGAGCGTGGTATTATCTATATTGACGAAATTGATAAAATTGCTCGCAAATCAGAGAACCCTTCTATCACTCGTGATGTTAGTGGTGAAGGTGTACAACAAGCGTTGCTTAAAATTGTTGAGGGGACTATTTCTAATGTACCACCACAAGGTGGAAGAAAGCACCCACAACAAGAGTTTTTACAAATTGATACAAAAAACATCCTCTTTATTTGTGGCGGCGCTTTCGATGGACTTGAAAAAATAGTCGGAAAACGTCTTGGTTCTTCAACTTTAGGTTTTGAATCTCTTATTCAGGACAGGACAGAGCTTGATGAAACAGCATGGATGAGCGAGGTTGTTGCACACGACTTGGTTAAGTACGGTATTATTCCGGAACTTATCGGCAGATTGCCGGTAATTACCGCTTTATCAGGGCTTGATATTGATTCTATGGTTAAAATTCTTACTGTGCCTAAGAACTCTGTTATCGCTCAGTACAAGCACCTTTTTGCACTTGATAATGTTGAGATCGACTTTGAGGACGAAGCTTTGATTGCTATCGCAAAGCTGGCTAAGGAGCAAAAAACCGGTGCTAGAGGCATCAGAGGTATTATGGAATCCTTGCTAAAGGATCTTATGTTTGAAACCCCGTCAGATGTAACCATAGATAAAATCGTTATCAAGAAAGAAACAGTTACAGATGGGTCAGAGCCAGAGATATTCAGAAACAGCTCTAAATCACCTATAAAAATTGATATTGATATTTCTGATAAGCCACTTAATCAAACTAAGAATAACGCATCTTGATTATAAAATTTAACGGCTGTATGTCATGATGTGATTGACATACAGTCGCTTTTTTAAGAGGATAATTATGTCACAGATTACACAGGCAAAATTTAATATTCCTGTTTTACCACTCAGAGGGCTAGTTGTTTTTCCTAAGATGATGCTTCATTTTGATGTTGCAAGAAAAAAGTCAGTTGAAGCCATCACGAAAGCGATGAACGAAAACCAGCTTATTTTTCTTGCTGCTCAAAAAGACGCATCTGTAAACGATCCGACTTTTAATGAAATATACAAGGTTGGTGTTGTAACGAAAATCGTGCAGGTTATTAAGCAACCTGATGATATTACCAGAGTAGTTGTAGAAGGACAGTATAGAGCTAAAATTGATTCACAGATTGAATGCGATACGCATCTTGAAGCAATTGTTGCCCCTATTGTCGAAAAAAAACACCCAAATACTGCACGTGATTTAGCACTCGTCAGATTACTCAAAGGTACTTTTGAAAATTATATGGAGCTTACGCCTAAGTTACCGACTGATATATTGTTCAAAATTGGTTTGAGTACAAACTCAGGTGAGCTTGCTGACTATGTAGCTGGCAATGTCATACTTGACTATTCTGTGAAACAGTCAATATTAGAAACAATCAATGTTTCTGATAGACTTGAAACACTTATTGATGCGCTTCAAAACGAGATATACATACTTGAAATTGAACAGGAAATTCTGGATAAATCTAAAAATAGAATAGACCAATCTCAACGTGAGTATTATCTTAGAGAACAACTTAAAATTATCGAAGAAGAGCTAGGTGTGGATGAATCGCCAGAGATAGAATCTCAAAAACTAAAAGATAAGGTGAAAGAACTACATTTGTCTGATGATAATGAAAAAGCTCTTCTGAAAGAGTGTTCTAAACTGGAGAAAATGCCATATGGCAGTAACGAAGCTGCTCTTATCAGAACTTACATAGATACTTGTCTTGAGTTACCATGGAATGACAAAACTGAAGAAAAGATTGACATAAAAAAGGTTAGAAAATCGCTTGACAAAAACCACTATGGACTATCTAAAGTCAAAGAGCGTATTATTGAACAACTTGCAGTCAGAAAGCTAACCGACAAAGCTAAAGGTCAAATAATATGTCTTGTTGGTCCTCCTGGTGTCGGTAAGACATCTATAGCTCAAAGTATAGCTACTGCTATCAATCGTAAAAGTGAACGTATTGCTTTAGGCGGTGTGAAAGACGAAGCTGAAATCAGAGGCCACAGACGTACATATATTGGCTCTATGCCCGGTAGAATTATCAGCGCTATCAAGAAGATTAAAGTTAATAATCCACTGCTTATATTAGACGAAGTAGACAAGCTTTCTAACGACTATAAGGGTGATCCAACTTCTGCACTGCTTGAAGTATTAGATGCTGAACAAAATCATTCTTTTCAGGACCATTACATCGATTTACCGTTTGATTTATCTAATGTGATGTTTATAACTACCGCTAATGATTACGACGCTATTCCTGCTCCACTTAGAGATAGAATGGAAGTTATTGAGCTTGATTCTTACACAAGACAAGAGAAGTTCTTTATTGCTAAGAAGCACCTTATTCCAAAACAGCTTGATCTGAACGGTCTTAATCGTAAGAACTTTAAAATAACAGATAAAGCTATCTATATGTTAATTGATTCTTATACTAGAGAAGCCGGCGTTCGTACTTTAGAACGTACTATAGCTTCTGTTATGCGCAAGTCTGCGGTTAAGATAATAGATAAAAATCTTGATCTTATCAAAGTAACTGATAAAGATGTTGAATCCATTTTAGGACCTGTGAAGTACATTGATGAAATCAAAGGTAAAAAGGATGAAATCGGTGTAGTCAATGGTCTTGCGTGGACCTCGGTCGGTGGCACTTTGTTACCTATAGAATGTGCTGTTATGCCTGGAACAGGCAAAATTGAACTTACAGGTTCATTGGGTGATGTTATGCAGGAGTCAGCTAAAGCGGCTATAACTTGCATTCGTACAAGAGCTCAATTGTACGGAATCGATGCGGATTTTTATAAAAACCGTGATATTCATATTCACGCTGTGGAAGGGTCTGTACCAAAAGACGGTCCATCTGCGGGTATTACCATGGCGACAGCTATATGTTCTGCTTTGTCTTGTAGTCCAGTCAGGAGCGACTTTGCTATGACTGGTGAAATCACTCTACGAGGTAAAGTTCTTGCTATAGGCGGTCTTAAAGAAAAAACAATGGCAGCCTACAAATCAGGAATACGCAATGTCATCATTCCTAAAGACAACGAACGAGATTTAGTTGAAATCGATGACACGGTTAAATCTAATATCAATTTCATTCCTGTATCTACTATTGATGAAGTTTTAAGACTAGTTTTAAAACCGGTTATTAAAACCAGTGATAAACCAAAGACTGATATTATTGTTGCCGATAACAAGGAGAACAACTCTACATGTACAACAATAACACAGTAAGAAAGAGGGGAGAGTATGATAAACTTTAATAAAGCTGAATTTACTGCTGCTGCCGGTACTTCTAGACAGCTTCAGGCATCTAACAAGCCCGAAGTCATCTTTTGTGGTAGATCAAATGTCGGTAAATCTTCTTTGATTAACAAGCTTGTTAATCGAAAATCGCTTGCTCGTGTGTCAGCTACCCCCGGAAAAACAGCTACTATTAACTTTTTTGATGTTGATAAATTTTGTCTTGTCGACTTACCCGGCTATGGATACGCAAAAGTATCCAGATCTGAAAAAGAGCGATGGGCTGAACTTATGGAGGGCTATTTTGCTCAGGACAGAAACTTCTGTCTGGTTGTTCAAATCGTTGATATGAGGCATCCGCCAACACAAGATGATCTAAATATGATCGAATTTTTGTATAGCAACGGTTTTGATTTTATTATTGTAATGACCAAAAAAGACAAGCTTAAGAAAAAAGCTCAACAAGAAAGTATTCATAGAATTACAGAGCTTTTAGCTGAATATGAGGGTATTGAGCTTTATCCTTTCTCTGCACTTAACGGAGAAGGAACAGATGATATAAAAGAAGCAATTACTGAATATGTAGAAAATTTTGAAATTTAATCACAAGGGTGATATATTATGCAGAAAAAACCATTTTTATCGTTAGAACAAGCACAAAAAATCGTAAAAGACATACCTACACCTTTTCATATATATGATGAAAAAGGTATCAGAGAAAACGCAAGAAGATTATATAAAGCGTTTTCTTGGAATAAAGGCTTTAAAGAGTACTTTGCGGTTAAAGCGACACCAAACCCATATTTACTCAAGATTCTGAAGGAAGAGGGGTGTGGAGCAGACTGTTCTTCGCTCTCAGAGCTTATTATGGCTGAAGCTTGTGGTTTGACAGGTTCAAATATTATGTTCTCTTCAAACGTTACTCCGGAAGAAGATATGCAAAAAGCATATGATATGGGAGCTTACATCAATCTTGATGACTACAATTTTGTACCATTCTTGAAAAGAGTATGCGGTGTACCTAAAACAGTTTGTTGTAGATATAATCCGGGAGGAATTTTCAGCCTTGCTGCAAGTGAGGATGGTGTTCAAGTTATGGATAATCCCGGCGACGCAAAATATGGTATGTCAGAAGATCAGATGGCTAAGGCTTTTATTGAACTTAAAGAAGCCGGAGCTGAGCATTTTGGTATTCACGCATTCTTAGCATCAAATACCGTTAGCAATGACTATTACTCGGAACTAGCAGGTATTCTTTTTGAGCTTGCTGTCAGACTTAAAGAAAAAACTGGTGTACATATTTCATTTATAAACCTTTCCGGAGGTATTGGTGTTGATTACAAGCCTGAAGAACCTACCACAAATATCGAGATTATCGGTGAAGGCGTACGCAAAAAATTCGAAGAAATCTTAGTACCAAACGGTATGGGAGATATCTCTATTTTTGCTGAACTTGGTAGATATATGCTTGCTCCGTACGGTGCACTACTTTCAACATGTATGCATCAAAAACATATCTACAAAGAGTATTTAGGACTTGATGCTTGCGCCGCTAACCTTATGAGACCTGCAATGTATGGATCTTATCACCATATTACGGTGCTTGGCAAAGAAAATGAACCTTGTACACATAAGTATGATGTAACAGGTGGTTTGTGTGAAAACAATGATAAATTTGCGATCGACAGAATGCTACCAAAGGTTGAAAATGGCGATTTGATGTTTATTCATGATACCGGTGCTCATGGTTTTTCAATGGGTTATAATTATAACGGAAAACTCAGAAGCGCTGAAGTGCTCTTGTGTGAAGATGGTTCTCATAAACTCATCAGAAGAGCAGAAACTCTTAATGATTACTTTGCAACGTTCGATTTTACTGATGATTTTAAATTTAACACAAAATAACAAAAAACCCTGATGTTAATACATCAGGGTTTTTTGTTATGTAGATTCTTTTGGTTTTACTTTAGAAAGTGGGGTAGAGTTAGCAGCATTTTCCATTTGTTGTGTATTTAGATGAGTGTAGATTTCAGTTGTCCCTAAATTTTCGTGGCCAAGAATCTCTTTTAAAACTCGAATATCAACATTTCCATGTTGATACATCAGTGTTGCTGCAGTGTGTCTAAGTTTATGACAAGAGTAGCCTTGCGCATCAAGACCAATTTTTTCTAGATATTTATATACTAACGCTTGTACAGTTTTAGGGCTCATACGCTTTAACTGATTGCTGATAAAGAGGGCATTTCTATCTTTAACCCCATCCACGGGTCGCACTCGTAAATAACTCTCAAGTGCAGATACACACGCACTATTTAAGTAAATTATACGTTCTTTGTTGCCTTTACCAAGTATTCTTGCTGTAGCATCAGGTCTTATATCAGTAACATTAAGCCCGACAAGTTCCGATAGACGCATACCACAGTTTAAAAACAATGTTAATATGCAATAATCACGATCTTTATGTTTGCCATCAACAGCGTTAAGTAGCTCGATACTTTGCTCTAAAGTAAGATATTTGGGCAATGATTTTTTTCTTTTTGGAGTTTCAAGTTCTTTGATAGGGTCTTTATCAAGAAGATGCTTTTTTACTGTCAAATAGTTAAAGAAAGACTTCAGGCTAGATGTTTTTCTAGCTCTGGTAGAAGCGTTATTTGAGCGGTCTCGCAATAAATAATTCATGAATTCGTATGCATCTTGCAGGTTTACGCTTCTAATGAGCTCAATATCGACATCAGCTACTTTAATATCTTCAAGTGGGGTGGAGGCAGATTCGAGCCCACGACTAACTTTAATAAATCTGAAAAATGTTCTTATATCGCTAAAGTATTCATCAACAGTTTTTGGGGATTTTCCTTTTACGGTTTGCATGTATAAAAGATAATCTCTTATAACTGGAGAAGCTTCTGATATTGAATTAGTTGCCATAATAACACCACCAAATTAAAAAATAGAAGCAAATTCTGATTATACTAAATTATAGCATAAAAGAGGAGTGCATATATTCCAATATAGAAAATTATACAAAATCAATGTTTTGTATAATTTAGGGAAGGGCTTTATCAAATAATTCAATATATATTATATAAATAGTTATTTTGGCGTCGAAGTAAAACTGATAAGTCAATCGCATTAATAAGACAACATTTGTAAAATTTTCTTATATCGCTAAAAGTGTTCATCAACATCTAAACAATCGAATCAGTTATTTTAATTGATCTTCTCATTGCTAGCAATATCTTATTTTAGATTTTATATACAGACAATTTTTTGTCTCAATTTTTTTGAAATGAACTTACCTTTGTCTAAAAAAATCTGAGCGAAAAATAAATTTCAATTTTCATATTTTCATATTTTTAATCTTAATTTAATATGGACATTTGTAGTTAAATCAACTTTTTATATAAATAGTTATCAATTTATCCTTATTAAACTTATTGAGATATAACTTAATAATAAATCACTAATGCAAATATTCAAAATACAGTAATACTTTAAAATATTGAATTTCATAAAAAATCATACTTATAGCCTACTGTAAAATGTTACGATTCAATAACTATTAATTATTTAAGTAATAAAGATGTATTGAATCTTTTGTTAAATATTTAACAAAACAGCACCACCAATATCGGTTAATTGTATAGAGTCAATGTAATGGATATTTACGTTTCTTTTTCTACAAAAAGAATTTATTTTATCGTAAGCAGGATGTTTACGTATATCACCGAAAAACAATAGGTTGCTTTTATTTAGCAAAACAGATGCACCACCCAAAAAACCGTGCGTATTCTCCCCTGCCCCATATAAGTCTATATACCCTTCATGAATTTTCAAAACATCAATGTACGTGCTTTTTAAAGCTCTATATATTGAGTTATCAGCTGTTATTATAGCATTTTCATTTACCTTAACACATGAGCATGCAGCATAGCCTTGGTTGACATTTATCAAATTATAGTTGTTATTTAATAAATGGCGTTTTAGTTTACTATCTAAGCTTTCTTCTTTGCATATTACATTACTTCCGATTATTTTAGCGTTAAGTCTGACATTGTTTGGATATATACCATCAATGTAATCGGTAGTATGTGTGACATTAAATCCAATTTCTCTCAGTTTTGTCGAAAGCTCACAGCAAACATTAAGTACAAAAACTTTATCGTCTACAGTAATACACTGTATATCTGCGTGATTTTTTTCGTATGAAATAAACCCATCTACACTTTCGGTATAGATGAGCTTATATCCAAATTCTTCAAGTTTTGAGCATATTTGTGGTACTTTATTTGATACTACAGCATATTTGTTATTCATTAGTTAATGCCTCAAAAGCTTGTCTGACGTTTTTTACACCGATTATTTCTGCGTCATATTTTTTACTGATATCTTTTATATTATGATATGGTATCACAATACGTTTAAAGCCAAGTCTGATTGCTTCAGACACACGTTGAGAAATATGATTAACCGCTCTAATCTCGCCTGCAAGACCAATTTCTCCGATAGCAATAGCGTGTTCAGGAATAGCGACATCTTTAAGACTGCTGACCAAAGCCATTCCAACAGCGATATCAACAGCAGTTTCGTCAAGACGCAAACCACCTACTACGTTGATGTATGTATCTGAGTTAGAGAAATAATAACCTGCGCGTTTTTCGAGCACCGCAAGTATCAACGACATCCTGTTATAATCAAAGCCCGTGGACATTCTACGAGGGTTTCCATAACCTGTCGTAGTTACAAGCCCTTGAATTTCAGCTAAAATCGGACGTGTACCTTCCATAGCGCAAGCAACACAAGTACCTGATACGTTCTTCGGTCGACCGGATAATAGCATCATTGACGGATTTTCAACCTCTATTAAACCACTGTCCGTCATTTGGAATACGCCAATTTCGTTTGTTGAGCCATATCTATTCTTAACTGCACGTAAAATCCTGTAGGACATCTGCTTGTCTCCTTCAAAGTGTAGTACAGCATCAACAACATGTTCTAGTACTTTAGGACCTGCAATTGATCCCTCTTTATTTACGTGTCCTACTATAATGAGAGGAATATCTAAGCTTTTTGCGACTCTCATTAAATAGTTTGTACATTCTCTTACTTGAGTGATGCTACCAGGTGATGATTGTAACTCTGTTAAAGACATAGTTTGAATTGAGTCGATCATAACCAAATCAGGCTTATCTTGTCGGATCGTTTCACTTATTAGTTCAACATCTGTTTGAGTTTGTATGTATAAATTATCATTATTTACATTCAATCTGGTAGCTCTAAGTTTCAGTTGTCGTTTGGACTCTTCGCCTGATACATATAATATCTTTTTATCTTTTCCGAGAAATTCACATATCTGGAGAAGAATAGTTGATTTTCCTATACCCGGATCACCGCCTAGTAACACTAAGCTACCTTTGACGATTCCTCCGCCTAATACTCTATCAAGCTCAGATAAGCCAGTTTTGTATCGAATTTCGTCAGTTGTAGATATATCTTTGATTTGTACTGGAGGTGTGTAGTTGGTAACTCTAGTTCTGTTAAATGAAGTTGAGTTTTGTTCCTTTATCTCCTCGTTCATAGTATTCCACTCTCCACAGGACGGACATTTTCCGTACCATTTTGGACTTTCATATCCGCATTCAGAACAAACATATACACTTTTAATTTTAGCCATTTTTATCATTCCTATTTAATAATTTGTATAATAATACTCTAAAAATCCGAGGCAAATACAATAAGCCATGTCACTTTGATATGAATCATCACTCAGCTTTTGAGCTTCTGTTTCGTTAGATAAAAAACCGCACTCAACCATAACACATGGAACTTCAGTATTATTTAATACAAGTATTTCACTTCCTGCTTTTTTGCATTGACGTTCATTATCAGGTTGCAACAACGATACAATACTTGTTTTAATGTTTTCAGCAAGAAACTCGCTTTTCTTATTGTTTGCTGAGTAAAATATCTGCGCTCCGCTGTACTGGGATTGCGTAAATTTATTTTGGTGTATGCTTATTACAATGTTGTTGTGTGATGAATTGAAAATCTTAACTCTGTTTAATAAATCAGAACGTTTCTTTTGATTTCTCTCATGAGCATCATAAATAGCAGTATCAGTCTCTCTTGTCATTATAACATCAAAACCGTTTGCTTGTAAAAAAGTTTTCAATTTTAATGCAATTTGCAAATTAATATTCTTTTCGAGAATATTGTTGTTAGCGACTGCCCCACTGTCTTCCCCACCATGGCCGGGATCCAGTACTATGGTTGGACGAAAATATGAACTATTATTAACTGTCTGATATGATATTTCTGTAAATACGTAGCACGCCATAACAGTCACAACCATCAATATCAAGACACAAGCAATGATGTGTAAAAGTCTTATTCTCATACTATCCCTCCGTACATAATGTATGCACGAAAAAGACTGTTAAGACTATTCTTTTTCTTCCTTAATAAGGATCCTAAGCGCTTCTACAGCTGTTTTGATAGCACAAGTTGTATCTAAGCTGTGATTTTCTTGAGGCATACCATGACCTGCTTGCTCCTGATTCCATACACAATGAAATACAGAACCAGCCCTAAGATTTCTTACGGAAGAAACTATATACAAAGCGGCACTCTCCATTTCTGAAGCAAGACAACCACCTCTTATCCAAGCTTTCCATTTTGAGTTAAGCTCATCAACTACACCCATGCTGTCCGGGCTATGTTGGCTGTAAAAACTATCCTTTGCTTGTACAACCCCAATATGATGCGGATACTGCAGCTTTTTTGCAGCTTTTGCTAACGCGGAAGTTACCGAAAAATCAGCCACTGCTGGATATTCAATCGGCATGTATTCTCTGGAAGTTCCATCCATGCGTATAGCACCACTTGCAATAACAACATCTCCGGGATTCACGTTCATCTGCATGCCACCACAAGTACCTACACGTATAAACGTGTCAACACCGATTTTACATAACTCCTCGACACAAATAGCAGTAGAAGGTCCACCGATACCTGTTGAAACAACCAGTATTTTTTCGTTATCTAAGTATCCCTCAAAGGTTGTATATTCTCTGTTTCTTGAAACAAATCTAGGATTATCAAGAAATGATGCTATTTTTTCAACACGACCAGGATCCCCAGGCAAAATCGCATATTTAGCCGCATCTTTTTCAGATAAGTTAATATGATACATCAGTTCATCTTTCATTTTTTATTCTCCTAGATTTTTAATTTGAAGTTGTTTGGTAACAGTTCTTCTAATGTGTATTCAATGTATTCTTCGCTTGATTTCGCAGTAATAACAATAAAATCATTATCACAAAACTCAGCAAGTACTTGTCTGCAAATACCACAAGGTGGAGCGTAATTAGTTATTTCACCATTCTTTCCACCTACAATTGCAATTTTTCTAAATCCCTTTTCCCCATCGCTGACAGCCTTAAAAATAGCTGTACGTTCAGCGCAGTTTGTAGCAGAGTAAGAAGCGTTTTCAATATTACAGCCTGTGTAAACTTTACCTGATTTTGTGAGTATAGCTGCACCGACATTATATTTTGAATACGGTGCATAAGAGCTCTTCATGGCACCAATCGCTATATCTATCAATTCACTGTTTTTCATAAATATCCTCTAGAAAACTCTTTCCTTCTATGTTGTTATTAACATCTAAATAATCACATATAGTTTTACCAATATTACAAAATCCTGCTCTTGTACCAATATTTTTAGGCATAACATTAGAGCCAAAAACTATAAGTGGAACATACTCACGTGAGTGGTCGGTTGATTCAGTGAATCCCGGATCACATCCGTGATCTGCTGTGATAATAAGTATGTCATCTTTTCTCATCTTTAAAATAAAATGTTCAAGCCAAGCGTCAAATTCAGATAATGCTTGAGCATATCCATCTACATTATTTCTATGACCATACACCATATCAAAATCGACGAGGTTAATAAAGCATAGACCGCTAAAATCTCTATCTGCATATAAATCTGCTTTACTCATACCATCATTATTATCTTTAGTGTAAACATGCTCAGTAATACCAAAACCTGCAAATATGTCATAAATCTTTCCAACAGCGATTGTGTTTAATCCTGCCATTTTAATATAATCAAGCATCGTTTTTTTTGGAGGTTCAATTGAAAAATCGTGCCTGTTAGAAGTACGTGTGAAATCACCGTTACTGCCTACAAAAGGTCTGGCAATAACTCTGCCTACATTATGTTCACCTATTAATATTTTTCGCGCTATTTTACAATATTCATAAAGCATTTCTACTGGCACAATATCTTCGTGAGCTGCTACTTGAAATACGCTATCAGCAGAAGTATATACAATCAAATCGCCTGTATCGATATGTTGTTGACCGTACTTTTTGATGACTTCAGTGCCTGAATATGGTTTGTTGCACAAGATTCCTCTACCAGTTAGAGCTGAAAATTTATCAATAATCTCTTTCGGAAAACCATTCTTATATGTTGGCAAAGGTTTTTCGGATACAATACCACTTATTTCCCAATGCCCAATAGTTGTATCTTTGCCAAAGGATAATTCAGAAAGTCTACCATAAGCCCCTTTGGGGTTTTCAACACTTTCTAAATAATCAATCCCATCTATATTAAAGAGCCCTAAGTCTTTCAATGTAGAAACACTGAAGTTGTTTGAATTTGAGATAGATTTCAAAGTGTTAGCGCCTTTATCTGAAAAAATTGCAGCGTCAGGCATCTCACCAATACCTAAACTATCTAGCACAATCAAAAAAACTCTTTTTTGCATATTATCACCCGATTTTAGTCTTTTGGTTTTATAACAGGAAGCTTATCAAGTTCAACAGCAGTATCGAGAGCTAGGCTCATCATTTGTGTAAAAGTTTGTTCACGTTCAGTTGCAGAAAGAGTATCAAACGGTGGATATACTAGGTCAGATATAGTGCAAACAGCTAGAGCTCTCATTCCTAAACGCAGTGCTGTCATATAGAGTGCAGCTGCTTCCATTTCAACGGCAAGACATCCTATTTTACCCCAGTTCGATGCAGGAGTAGTATCATCATAAAATGTATCAGATGAAAGCAGATTCCCAACAAGCATATTAATATTCATCTTCTGTGCAATCTTTTTAGCAGTTGTCAGCATTTCATAGTCACAAATCGGTGCAATATGACCGTTTAGGCAGTACTGATTCTGAAAATTAGAATTAGTACACGCACCCAAACCAGCAACAATATCACGAAGTTTTACATTCTCACTAATTGCTCCTGCGCTACCGATACGCATAATATTCTGGACACCAAAATACTTGTATAGCTCATAGCTATATATACCGATAGATGGCATACCCATACCGCTGGCCATAACAGATATTTTTACACCTTTATAGTATCCGGTGTATCCTTGGACGCCTCTGATATTATTAACGAGCACTACCTTATCTAAAAAGTTTTCAGCGATATATTTTGCTCTTAAAGGATCGCCAGGCATAAGCACAGTCTTACCAAAACCAATTTTTTCGTCAATCAAGTTAATATGAGGTGTTTTCACAATGCTCATTTGCTTCTCCTTTGTCCTTAATTATTTTCAAAACTTTGCTAGTGCCTAACCTGCTGGCACCTAAATTTATGAAATCTTCTGCATCCTGAAGACTTGAAATACCGCCGGCAGCTTTTATTTTTAAACCACCATAAACATATTTTGAGAACAGCTCGATATCATGTTTAGTTGCACCGCCGCTTGAGAATCCTGTAGACGTTTTGATGAAATCAGCATTTGAATTCGAAACAACCTTGCAAAGTTCTATTTTTTCATCATCAGTCAACAAGCAGGTTTCAATAATTACTTTAAGAGTTTTGCCTTCACATGACTTTTTGACAGAGTTTATTTCATCTAGGATTTTTGAAAACTGTTTTTCTTTTACATAACCTATATTTATAACCATATCGATCTCATCAGCACCGTTTTTTACAGCATCGCTGGTTTCAAAGCATTTTGTCTGTGTGGTGTTGTATCCGTTAGGAAAGCCGACAACGGTGCAAATTCTCAGCTCATCTCTAACGTATTCTTTAGCTGCCTTGACAAAAGATGGCGGAATACAAACAGTAGCTGTATTATATTTTATTGCATCATCACACAAAGCCTTAATTTCATCAAAAGTCGCACCTTGTGAAAGCAGTGTGTGGTCGACACAAGACAATATCTTATTTACATCCATTATTATACCTCCTAAACTATATTTTAATTATATTGTAAATAGAAAGTACAGTCAACAAAAAATCTATCACATGTTACAGCTCAATCCATATTCTAATAATAAGAATTTAATAGGATAGTAGTGTGATAGTATGGATGTTATTTCATTAGACAAAGTCAGAATCGGTGATAGTTGTACCGTTTTATATATTAGAGATGACGATAATAACAAAAACTTTAGGCTATATGATTTAGGTGTAGTAAAAAACACCGTTATTGTACCATTATTTAAAAGTATGTTCGGAGATACAATTGCATACAAAATAAAAGGAAGTGTTATTGCACTCAGAAAAAAAGACTGTAAAAAAATCAAAGTAAAACTAGATTTTTAGGCGGTTTCATATGCTCCATTTACGTGATATTAGAGAAAACAAAGCTCAACAAAAATATGATTTAGAAATAGCACTGGCAGGCAATCCTAATGTTGGAAAAAGCACAGTATTCAATGCATTAACAGGTTTGAAACAACATACCGGAAACTGGAGCGGAAAGACAGTGTCTAATGCTGTAGGGTATTTCAAGCACAGTGGTTCTATTATCAAGGTTGTTGACCTGCCCGGTACTTATTCTTTAAGTTCTAATTCTGATGAAGAAGTATTAGCTAATGAATATATTATAAGTGACACAGCTTCATGCATTATCGTCGTAGTTGATGCAACAAATCTTGAACGAAATCTGAATTTCGTATTACAAATATTAACAAGAACACAAAAAGTTGTAATATGTCTAAATATGTTTGACGAAGCAATCAGCAAAGGGATTTCTATCGATACAGATGAGTTATCGCTACAGCTAGGAGTACCAGTTGTGTCAACATCAGCAATAAAAAAGAGTGGACTAGATGAATTAAAGAAAGTATCTTTAGATGTAGCCTTAGGTAATACAAAGACATTTAAAACTATAAAAAACATTGAAACAGACGACTATTCAAAATGTATCGAATGTATCTATGATCAATGTACAAAGATATGTACTTCCTGTTTAAAGTTAAGTAATAATAGACAAAGTGATTTTGACAGACAAGTTGATAAATTCATGACATCTAAAATCACTGGACTTCCTATAATGCTTCTTTTACTGTGTATAATATTTTGGATAACAATAGTCGGAGCGAACTTTTTAAGCGAACATTTAAGTGTATTTTTTAATTATGTAAAAGGCGTAATGTTTTCACTGTTTATAAATCTTGATATAAACAGTATTTTCATTGACTTTTTAATAAACGGAGTTTACACCACTTTGTCTTGGGTGGTTGCAGTGATGCTTCCACCAATGGCGATATTTTTTCCTATGTTCTCGCTTTTAGAAGATTCTGGTTATCTGCCCAGAATTGCATTTAATCTTGATTCATGTTTTCATAGGGTTGGTGCTCATGGAAAACAATCGTTGACAATGGCAATGGGGTTTGGTTGTAATTCGTGCGGTGTTATTGGATGCAGAATTATTGATTCTGAACGTGAGAAGAACATAGCTGTACTAACTAATAGTTTTATACCTTGCAACGGAAAACTGCCTACGCTTATTGCTATCACATCTATTTTTTTTACAAATGCAGTATCCGGATTTATAAGTTCAATATTTACTGCTCTAATTTTATTGATATTGATAGTACTAGCGGTTTTTATAACATTATTAACTTCAAAATTTTTATCTATAACAATATTAAAAGGACAATCATCGTCTTTCATGTTAGAGCTTCCACCCTATCGTAAACCACAGTTTTTAAAAACTATAATCTATTCACTTAAAGACAGAGCGTGGTTTGTGTTGCTAAGAGCTGTTGCGGTTGCGATACCTGCAGGTGCAGTAATATGGTGTATGGCTAATATTAAAATTGACAGCATATCATTACTAGACTACACAACGATATATTTAGATCCTATAGGTGAGTTCTTTGGTTTAGATGGTGTGATTTTAATGGCCTTTATTCTTGGCTTTCCAGCTAACGAAACAGTAATCCCTATTATGCTTATGGCATATTCTTCAAGTAATACGTTGATGGAATATAGTTCTATTACTGAACTCGGTAGTATATTAGCTTCAAACGGTTGGACTATTGTGACTGCGATATGCTTTTTGATGCTTTGTATGTTTCATTTTCCGTGTTCAACTACTTGCATTTCAATATATAAGGAATCTAAGAGCATAAAGCTAACTGCTTTATCAATGATAATTCCAACTTTTATCGGCTTATCACTTTGCTTACTTGTAAAAAGTATAGGTGTGTTTTTTCACTAACCTTTTTCATATTTTTTTCTTAGCTGCTGCAAAGCTTTCTTTTCTATTCTTGAAACGTATGAACGTGATATATTTAGTTTCTTTGCTATTTCTCGCTGTGTTAATGGTGAAGTATCATTTAACCCAAAGCGCATTACGATTATCTCCTTTTCCCTGTTGCTCAACACTTCATCTAAATAGGTATATAGTTTCTCAAGATTGATTTTTGTATCGATATTTTCAATTATGTCGTCATCAACTGACATAATATCCATCAGAGTCAGGGGGTTGCCATCTTTATCAGTATCAATAGCGTCGTTAAGAGAAACATCCTGAGCTGTTTTCTTACAGTTTCTAAAGTGCATCAGTATTTCGTTTTCTATGCAACGAGAAGCGTAGCTGGATAGTTTGATTTTTTTATCTGGGTTATAAGTGTTAATGGCTTTTATGAGCCCTATTGTACCAATAGAAACCAGATCATCTTGATCGCTGATACAGTGGTAGTACTTTTTAATTATGTGTGCAACAAGTCTTAAATTATGTTCAACGAGTTTATTTCGAGCTTTTATATCACCAAGTGCAACTTGCTTTAGATAAATGTCCTCCTCGTCTTTTGATAAAGGCTTTGGAAAGGTTTCGTTGTGACAAATATGAAGTACAAACAAAAACAAATATTGACTGATATAATATAAAAACTCTAACATAATAACACTCCGCAAATAAGAATTACTACAATTCTATTCACGGAGTGTTATTTTTTTGCAAGTCCTATATATTATTCATTCGTGCCAAATTCTTCTAGAGTTAATCCTTTGTTATGCTCAAGCGCCCAGTTGATACTCCAAAAGCTCCTAAACAAAAGTAGTTTTCTGTCTTTAAAGTCAGCAACTATCTTTGTATCAGAAGCAAGGTCAAGTTCTTTGACATCACAGTCAGACGTGATCCATCTGATGAACTGATACGGAAGTGTACTCATGATTATTTCAACGTTATATTCGTTTTCAAGTCTGTGTTTCAAAACATCAAACTGTAGTACACCAACAACGCCAACTATGACCTCTTCCATACCAGAATCAGGCTCATGGAAAATCTGAATCGCGCCCTCCTGCGCAATCTGATTGATTCCTTTAACAAACTGTTTACGCTTCATTGTATCTTTTTGACGTACAAGCGCAAAATGTTCAGGAGCAAAAGTTGGAATACCTTTGAATTTGAATTTTTGACCTGGAGTGACAATGGTATCACCGATAGAGAAAATGCCCGGATCAAAAACACCGATGATATCTCCGGCATAGGCTTCATCGACTATCTCACGCTCTTGAGCCATAATTTGCTGTGGCTGTGAAAGTCGCATTTTCCTGTCACTCTGCGCATGGTAAACTTCCATGTTTTTGTCGAACTTACCTGAACAGATACGCATAAACGCAACTCTGTCACGATGAGCTTTGTTCATGTTGGCTTGAATTTTAAACACAAAAGCAGAGAAAAAGTCTGATTCAGGCTCAATGATTTCATCACTGGTTTCTCTTGGTAACGGGCTAGTAGTAAGATTAAGAAACTCTTTCAAAAATGGTTCTACACCGAAATTTGTCAACGCTGAACCAAAAAACACAGGAGTTAATTGACCCGCCCTTACTTGCTCTAAATCAAACTCATTTCCCGCGCCATCAAGCAGTTCTATGTCTTCAATAAGTTGATCTTTTTGTCCGTAAAACAGTTTAGAATCCAAATCAGGATCATCAAGCATAAGTTCTTCTTTCTCTACTTCCTTTTGACCATTATTAGCAGTGAAAGATAGTATCTTCTTTTCATTTCTGTCATACACGCCTTTAAACTCTTTACCTGAACCGATAGGCCAATTCATAGGACATGTGTTTATACCAAGAACATTTTCGATATCTTCTAGAAGCTCGAAAGGATTCTTAGAATCTCTATCCATCTTATTGATGAAAGTTATAATCGGTATGTGTCGCATTACACAAACTTTAAAAAGTTTGATAGTCTGGTTTTCTACACCTTTTGATGCATCAATGACCATTACTGCGCTGTCTGCCGCCATAAGAGTTCTATATGTGTCCTCAGAAAAATCCTGGTGTCCCGGTGTATCAAGAATATTGATACAATAATCATCATATTTAAATTGCATTACAGATGATGTAACAGAAATACCACGCTGTTTTTCTATTTCCATCCAGTCGGACACAGCATGCTTTGCTGTTTTTTTACCTTTAACCGAACCAGCAAGATTTATAGCACCACCATATAATAACAGCTTTTCAGTAAGCGTTGTTTTGCCGGCATCAGGGTGCGATATAATCGCAAAAGTTCTTCGCTTGCTTATTTCACTTTGAAAATTGCTCAAGCCTATCCCCTCCATTGATTCATACTTACATATTTTACTATTTTTTCATCACTAAAGTCAACATAAAATACACACGAATATTTTTGTATGCCATTGTGAAATGTATGTGAAATACACAGTTTTTCACTTGACATTAGCAAGTACTCGGTATAATATAAAATTAAAGAATAAATTCTACTATTTTTTCATATACTTTCCAAGCTGAGGCAGGAGCTGTGCGTTCCTGCCTCAACTCATTTTCTATATAGGAGTTAGTATGAAGAACCTTGGTCTATATATACACATACCTTTTTGTGAACAAAAATGTCCTTACTGTGATTTTTACAGTGAATGCGATAAAAATGAATATGATACTTATGCAAGCAAGTTGATTGATCGCATTGTTTTCTTTTCAAACTTGTACAAACGACAGATAGACACTGTGTACTTCGGCGGAGGAACACCTTCTGTCCTTGGTACGAAGAGGCTCTCGATGATATTAAAATCAATCAAAGACAACTTTTTAGTAAATAAAGATGCTGAAATCACTGTTGAAGCAAATCCTTGTACTGCTAAACAATTAGATTTTAAAACGCTTAGTAACGCGGGTTTCAATAGGCTGTCGGTCGGTCTGCAAAGCTCTGATGAAAATGAACTGAAAATATTAGGCAGAAGGCATACAGCGAATGACGCAAAAGAAACCGTAACAGCTGCAAAAAATGCCGGGTTTAAAAATATTTCGCTCGACTTAATGATATGTATTCCTACCCAAACAAAAAGCAGTCTTACAGAATCAATTAAATTCTGTAAAGACTGCGAAGTTGCGCATATTTCAGCGTATATTCTAAAAGTTGAAGAAAACACTCCGTTTTATAGAATGAAGGAAAATCTTAACCTTTTTGATGATGATACACAAGCTGATATTTATTTACATATGGTGAGTGAACTATCTAAGCATGGATATGAACAATATGAAATCTCAAATTTTTGTAATCCTGGTTTTGAGGGCAAACATAATCTTAAATACTGGCACGATGAAGAATATCTTGGTATCGGTCCATCAGCTCATTCATATATTAATGGCAAACGCTTCTACTATGGCAGAAGCATAAATGATTTTTATAACAATATTTTGTTAGAAGATGGCAACGGTGGAGATATTGAAGAATACATTATGCTTGCGATGCGTCTTAAAGAGGGCTTGAATTTAAATGAATTAGAAAAGAAGTATAACTATAGGTTATCAAATAACTTTCAGCTAAGATTAAATAATCTAAAAAAAGAAGGCATGATTAATATAATTGATAATACTATTTCTTTAACTACTAGAGGTTTTTTGGTATCAAATACTATAATTTCGTATTTATGTGACGCACTTTAATAATAAAATCTGATGAATTTTATGTTATAAAAATCACACGCTGTCAAATCATTAGTATCAAGTTCGTTAATCAGAATATAGTTAGCCCCAACGCCTAGTAAAAAACCACTCTTTTCTTCTAACTGAGTGCTACCTACCAAAAATGTTACAGTGATTCTTCTTCCTATTTGTGTTCTGATAAAACCATTAAGATACTGTATGGATTCTGCAGTAACAGGAAAAGGATTAGAAAAATCTGTTATAGCGACATTTCCAACCTGGTTTATATCAGTAGTAGGTGTTTGTGTATTCATCGATGAATTAAGTGTTGTAGTTGGTGTTGATACAAATGATGGACTAGTTGGCGGTATGCTAAGGTTATAATCAGCGTCATATGGAACACCTGTTGGGTAATCTGTATTTATGTTTTGAGGTAATGTATTTATCTGGCCGCTTACTGGTGGATTTACGTTTATACCTCTGGAAGCAAGGTTGTATTCAGCTATCTGTTCAAGCGACGGTATATTAGGACTTTGTATAAAATTTTGTGGTTCTAAGCCACTTGCGTCTGCAACTGTGCCTTCTATTCCGTAGATTCTACCTAAATCAATCTGATTGTTCAATGTAATTACCTCCGTTAAGTATTAGCGTAAGATGCTGTTGGTGAATAAAAACAATGTGCTCCTACCCTATTGTAAATCACACCGATTCGAGTAGGAAAATAAGTAGGACAAGACTGTGAATATGGGTTAAAAAAGAATAGCGAATTACCGACTGCACTTGATGTGTTGCCCGCAAGAGCCCAATCAGCAATTTGATAGTGTATATCTTCAGGGTTCATGTTATATATGTTTTGGCTATTATATGCGCCTCGAACGCTTGTTTTTAAGCACGTGAATTGATTTGGCTGCTCAATAATAGCTCTAACATCACCTCCGTTGCTAACTCGTGAAAATTCACCGTTTTCTACTGTGGAACGGTTTATAACAACTGAAGCAACTGCAGCCATACCATCATAACCCTCGCCACCCGCTTCGCACTGTATGAGTCGTGCGAGTAACTCTCTAGTATCATAAGCCATCACATCACCACCTTATCTGTAACATATTATGCATATCATTATATTGCGTGTTTGTCCTTGACATAACGACAAAAAGAAAGTAAAATAACTGTTGAAATTATGTTCAAAGAAGTATTGAGTTTGAAACTTAATATATATGGAGACGTATCGAAGTGGTCATAACGGGGCTGACTCGAAATCAGTTAGGGAGCAATCCCCCGCGGGTTCGAATCCCGCCGTCTCCGCCAAAAAAAGAACTGCAACTCTTTTATATGAGTTGCAGTCTTTTTTTCAATATGATAGAATCATTATAGGCGGTGAAAAATTTTGAATACTAATACATATAGAAATATGTACAAAATAATTTTTAAAATTATGGGTAACTTAACCCCTCTTACTGTTGATTGTGGTGTGTTATGTGGTGGTGCGTGTTGTAAAGGTGATGAAAACATAGGAATGAAACTATTCCCACATGAAGACAGTGCCTTAGAAATTAGAGCAAACAGTTCAGGCGAAAGACTAGCAATATGTAACGGTACGTGTAATAGGACTGAGCGTCCACTAGCGTGCAGGATATTCCCATTCTTTCCGACTATTGATGAGAATGGAAAGATTTTTGTTGAGCTTGATTACAGAGCGCAAAGACTGTGTCCTATGATCGAACACAGTGATGAGTTGTTATTTGACCCGAAGTTTTTTAAAGCAGTTAAAAAAGTCGGAAAAATACTGTCAAAAGACGAGGAATGCAAAGCATTTTTGAGAGATTCTACAGATGAAATTGATATGTTTCATTCATTCTACCAAAAATAATTTTTTAAAGGAGAAAGCTATGATTTATCCTTCAGATATAAGAAATAAAGCACGTGAGTCACTTAAAAACAAGTGGGGTATCGCAGTAGGTGCTGGTTTTTTAGCTGCATTACTTAACGGAACTAAAGTTTCGCGTGTTTCATTTATCAATATAGATTATAAAGCTATAGATATTGAAACTATTAAGTATCAGCTTGAAAAAGTCTTCAACTTTGAAAGTAATGAAATTATAAATTCAGTATTTATTATAAGTATTATATCTGCTATTATATTTTTCTTAGCGTTATCTTTTTTAGGTTGTATTATACGTGTTGGGTATTCTAAATTTAATTTAAATCTTATAGACGATGAAGTGTTAAATATAAATGTACTGTTTAAGTATTTTAGGAACTGGAAAAAGATATTATGCAAGAATTTGTTAGAGCTATTATACTTGTCCTTATGGTCATTACTCCTTTTTATTCCATGTGTCATAGCAGCGTACAGTTATGCTATGACTGATTACATACTAGCTGAAAATACTGACATTTCACCGAATGAAGCCATCACCCTATCAAAAGAAATGATGAAAGGTAATCGAGTTAGATTACTCTGGTTACAATTAAGCTTTATTGGATGGGAAATTTTATGTGCACTTTCATTTGGCGTTGGTTATTTATGGCTGACACCATATAAACAAGCTTCATATGCACATTTTTATCGTCAGGTATTAAGCTCATATAAAAAACAGAGCTAATGTAATAAAAAAAGGACGTTGTTTTTTGCAACGTCCTTTTTATTTTATCTTGCACAATCACTTGATTTCGAAGTCAATATATCTAAACCGTGTTTTAAAGTGTCTACAACAGCCTCTAAATTTTCTTTTGCAGCTTTTGGACTACCAGGCAAGTTGAGTATAAGGCTGTTGTTTTTAATCCCACACAGTCCACGAGAAAGCATAGCTCGAGGTGTTATTTCAAACGACTTGAGTCTCATATATTCAGCAACACCTGGTACGTCCCTATCAATTATCTCTTTTGTGCACTCCGGCGTGATATCTCTTTTAGAAAATCCTGTGCCACCAGTCGTGACGATAAAATTTATATTATCTTCAACTGACTTCTTTAAAACATCAATAACATATTCTTTTTCATCTGGAATAATTACTACGCTATTAACATCATAACCGTTTTCAATCAATATTTGCTTCACGGTAGGGCCAGCTAAATCTTCTCGTTCTTTTTTGTAGCATCTGTCACTAACTGTAATTACAATCGCTTTATACATATATTACTCACTTTCCAAATGAACAATTCGGGTACGTACAAACGTCACAAGACAAGCAAAGTCCACCCTCGCCCATTGATATAAAATCGTCTTTTGTTATTTTTACATCCGCAGCAAGCTTAGGCAAAACCAAATCAAAGACAGTAGCTTTAGCGTACATAACACATCCTGGGAGTCCTACTATCGGCATACCGTCATCAAAATATCCCAGAAGGAACATAGCGCCCGGTAATACAGGCGCACCATATGTAACTATATCAGCACTACAACTTTTAATAGCGCCTGGTGTGTTATCGTCAGGATCCACACTCATTCCACCAGTGCATATTATAATATCTACATCTGCTTTACGCATTTTTTTAATAGCGTCAATAATATTATCAATGCCATCATCAACTGTTAAATGCTCAGTGACCTCAATAGAAAATCGTTTCAATTTTTCAGCTATAACCGGTGTGAACTTATCTACTATACGTCCGTTGTAAATTTCGCTACCTGTTGTGATTACGGCAGCTTTTTTTAGGGTAAAAGGTATGACTTTTAATATAGGTTCTGCACTTACAATCTTCTCCGCCTCTGTGATCTTTTTTTCATCTATTACTAGCGGAATTATACGTGTTCCGCATAGCTTATCGCCTTTATTGACAGCAGTGGAACCTTTACGAGTTATAATCATAATTTCATCGATTGAGTTGATATTGTTTAATTTATTTGAATCAACTAAGAACAGTCCGTTGGTTGTTGAAAATATTTCTATCTTACCTTCACTGACATCAGAACAAGTCATATTCTCACTAATACAAAGTTCAGCTAGTCTCAAAGCTGCATCGTTTTCATGGACTACCCCTTCACACTGCTCAAAAACATACAGGTTTTCTTTACCCATTGATAACAGAACAGGAATATCATCTTTTGTTACTATGTGCCCCTTTTTAAAGCGAGCACCTTTAAATTCATCTTTAATTATCTGAGTAAGATCATGGCAAAGTACATGACCTACTGCGTCCACAGTTTTTATAATTTTCATTTTATTCCTCTAATAAATTGATATAATCACCAGGTGAAATTCTGCCGCCTAAAACCACTTTAGCAAATATACCTTCAGTAGGCATAACACATTCTCCAGTCAGTCGCTTAATTTCACAATCGTTATGGCACTTCTTCCCTATCTGAGTTACCTCAACAATGGTATCACCTATTTTTATTTTTGTTCCAACAGGTATAGTGTTAAGTACAATGCCCTTGGTAACAATATTTTCTGCAAAATCACCGGGCTTTAACTCAAGACCGAGAGAAAGCATCTTGTCAACACTTTCCTGAGCAAGTAAGCTAATCTGACGGTGCCAGTCTCCAGCGTGTGCATCACCAATAATACCGTGGTTGATTTTTATATCAATATAAGGAACCTGTATTTTCTTTGTACCGCGCTTTTCGCTGATACAAACTGCCAATACACACCCCACACTCTCACCTCTTATAAGTAAAATCTCCGCTTTTGCCACCTGTTTTAGAAACAAGATGAATATCAGTTATTTCAATATCCTTTTGAATAGCTTTACACATATCATAGATTGTCAAAGCTGATACAGTTACAGCATGTAAAGCTTCCATCTCTACCCCTGTCTCACCTTTACATTTCACTGTAGATATTATACGGATACCGTTTGACTCGAAGTCAAAAGTAATATCAGCACCAGTAAGAGATATTTGATGACACATAGGAATAGTAAAAGCAGTATTTTTTGCCGCCATAATGCCCGCAACTTGGGCTACAGCTAACACATTGCCTTTTCTAATATCACCATTTTTGACTTTTCGTAAAGTTTCATCATTCATTTTTACTAAAGCCGTTGCAACTGCAGTCCTGTATGTAACATTTTTCTCAGATATATCTACCATTCTCGCTAAGCCTTGATCATTAAAATGAGTAAATTCCATATTACCCTCCGATTTGATTCATAAAACGTGAGCTCTCACTAAAACAGGTTGTTGTTAGTTTGTGTCCTGAAGGTTTATTTAAAATTGCTTCTTTTATCTTTATAGCTAATCCATCTTTAGATAAGCCTCTCAAGTCATATTCGTCACTTTTGTGTAAACAAGTTTTTAGCTTGCCATCTGAAGTAACTCGAATCCTGTTACAAACATCACAAAACATATTAGAAAGCGGTCTTATAAGTCCGATGCATCCAACGTAACCTTGAATTTTATATACCTCAGCGACTCCATCAAAAGAAGTTCGTTTAAGTTCCGGCGCGAGCTGTAAAACTTTTTCAGCAGATACAAAGCAACTTTCATATAAACGCTTACTCGCACCTATAGGCATTAGTTCGATAAATCTTATATGAAGTTCGTTAAATTTTGTAAGCTCTACAAAATCTTTAATCTCATCTATATTAAATCCACCGATAAGAACAACGTTTATCTTAATATCAAGACCAGCATCTATGGATGTGTTTATGCCATTTAAAACATCTTGTAACATATTGGTCTCAGTTAGTTTGTAAAACCTTTCACTATTAAGAGTATCCAGACTTATATTAACTCTAGATACACCAGCGTTTTTCAAATCATACGCGTATTTTTGCAGCAAGCTTCCGTTTGTTGTAATTGTCAGTTCTTCAAGACCGGAAATACTTTTCACTCTTTCGCAAAAATCAATTATTCCGTCTCTTATAAGAGGTTCGCCACCGGTGAGCCTAATTTTTTTTACCCCCAAATCGACTGCGACTGAACAAATATCATACAATTCATCGAAAGTAAGTAGTTTTTTTAGAAACGGTGAATCACCTGGCATACAGTACTTACATCTGAAATTACACCTATCAGTAACAGAAAGACGCATATAGCTAATTTCTCTGTTATATTTATCTTTCATATTATCTCCTACTTAAAACAATGTATATCGCTTATATTTAATCCAACAGTAAGCTTTTTACCTTTAGTAAAACGTGCTCCTCTTGACAAAGATTTTAGCAATATTGGTTTTGAAAAATCGCTAATCTTCATCACTATTAAAGAACCGTTGATATCCTGGATAATATTAATTATAGTTGCATCAAAAAAAATGTTAAAATCATCTGAGTTAATATTATTATCAGTCATATTAAAGCCAATAGATTTAATGTCATCACTTGGATAAGAAAAATCAAAACCAAACTCAGTGAAATATCTATCATTCCCCAATACAACATTGCAAATGTTTTCTATACCTATTAACACAGCATCAGCTTTTGTTACGGGGCTATTGAATATTGAATCAGTACTTCTGATGTTGTTACAATATCCGCTTTCAATAACGGAAACTTTGTCACAAATTCTATAAATTTCATCTTTATCATGCGACACAAAAACAACATCACCCGTAAATTTTTCTAACGTATTTATTAAATCAATTTCAATACTGGATTTGAGTTGTGAATCAAGCGCAGAAAAAGGCTCATCAAGCAATAAAACTTTTGGGTTAGTTGCTAAAGCTCTTGCTAAAGCTACTCGTTGCTTCTCACCACCTGAAATTTGGTGAACAAACTTATCTTTAATGTCACTCAACTTGAAACTTTCGATTAAGTGTTCAAGCATATATATTCTTTCATTTTTAGAAATGCTGTGTAATCCTGTTAGAATGTTTTGCTTAACAGTCATGTTGGGGAACAAAGCATAATGCTGAGGCAAATATCCAACATTTCTTTTTTGTGGCGAAAGATTAATTTTTCTTTCACTATCAAAAACAGTTGTGTTATCAATAATTATCCTGCCAAAATCCGGTTTTAAAATTCCCGCTATACATTTCAACGTTACGCTTTTTCCGCTACCGGATAAGCCGAACAGCGCATTGATATCGCCGCTCGTTTCAAAAGATACACAAAGATGAAAATCGTCGAGTTTTTTCTTGATATCAACTATTAGAGACATGCTTTGCCTCCTTTAGATGATTGCTATTTTCTATGTAACTAATTACATACAAAACAATAATAGAAATCAAGATGTTAAGTACTACCCATTTGAATGCAAGAACATCATTATTGGTGCTCCATAGCTGATAAACAGTAGTTGAAATAGTTGCAGTTTTTCCGGGAGTGTAGCCCGCAACCATACTTGTAGCGCCATATTCTCCTAGAGCTCGTGCAAAAGAAAGAACAACACCTGCTATGATTCCTTGATTACAATTAGGCATAATAATTTTCCAAAATATATAGCTATTCGACAGACCCAATGTCCTACCAACGTCACTGAGATTTCTATCAAAAGTTTGAAACGCCCCTCGCGCTGTTCTGTACATTAAAGGGAATATCACAACTGATGTCGCTATAACTGCAGACCACCAATTCATTGTAAATCTAAAATCAAATAAATCTAAAAACAACGCACCAATATAACTTTTGGGGCCAAAAATTTTAAGTAGCATGAAACCAACAACCGTTGGTGGTAAAACTAAAGGTAATGTAAAAACAGTATCTAAAACGCCTTTTAGAAATGCAGGAACCATAGAAGTATAATACGCAACAAATACACCAGCAAAAAAAACGATGCTGGTTGATATCAGCGCTATTCTTAAAGAATTGAACAATGGATATAAATCCATAAAAACCTCCGATTACGCTACTGGTGTAAAGCCATATTTCTCAAAAATTTGATAGGCTACATCAGAAGATAAAAAATCATAAAAATCCTTAACTTGATGAAACCCATTTAAAGTATCAAATAATACGCAAGGGTACAAAACTTCACCGCACATACTACTGCTAGCAATATCGACAATATCAAGATCACTGGTTTGAGCGTCAGTCATATACACAATGGCACAATCAACTGCATCTTCTTTTATTTGTGTTACTACTTCCTTTGCACTAGAACAGAAAGTAACACACTGCGAATCAATAAGTTCCTGATATGTAACACCCAAACTCTCTAAAATCAATAATGTGTAGTCGCCAACAGGAACTTCGCTGTTTCCAATAGCTAATAATATATCATGCTTTGCAATTGCGTCTACAAGATCATCAAAAGATGATATGACCCCATCATATGAGTCAGAAACAACAAGAACTACTTCATTTTTAAGCAAATCTTTACGATATTTAATACTTAGATTATCTAAATCATCTACACTTTTTTTATTAGCAGAAAGAAAGAGATCACATTGTGCACCTGATTCAATCTGTGTTTTCAACGTTCCTGATGAATCAAAATTATATACTATAGATACATTGGGTGCTTTTTCTTTATATTTCAAAGAGATATCATTAAGTGGCTCTAATAATGAAGACGCAGCAAAAACGATGATTTCATTATCATTTTCATCTGCTGGTATATTGTTTAATGAACAGCCGATAGCAGAAAAAATCAATAAAACAGAAAATATAATCATTGAAATAGTTTTTTTCATTATATTCAATCCCAAGCGTTGTATTTTAAATAATATATCGCATTTTTATTATAAAATAATTCATACTTTATTTCAAGAAAAAAATCGCCCTGTAAAATTCAGGGCGATTACGAATCACTATTTCTTATTTCTTTTTCCTTTGCCTGCTTTAAAAATAAACAATAGTAGACCTGCAAGATATAATGCAGCTAAGCCAGCGACTAAGAATACCATATTATCACCTTTAGCAGCCATACTGACAAGTAACAGCACCGGTGCACCAAAGAGAATACCAAATGAACTTCCTAAAATCAAATTGTTTGCAGCAGGAGTTTTGAGTTCAGGATCGATTTCTCGTAGTAATAGCACGCCACTGCTTATAGTGCCTGTGAGCATACCAAACATCGAGAAAAAACCCTCGTACTCATAACCTTTATATAGGTGTTTTGATAAAAGTATCAGATAGAAGAAAGTAGCTATACCTCCCACTATCGCCATAAGTAAAAATGGAACCCAATAACCCTCAAGGTCAGAAATATTTATACTTGCGATACCTGCTACAATCATAATATCAAAAGCAAATCCGGATAATCTGCTTAAGAGATAATTGTTTTGATATTGTCTATGCATCCATTTAATATTTCGAAGTCCTTTAAATAAACTGCGACATACAATCGCAAGCACAGAACCAATAATAAAGTTAAATCCCCATAATAGTGTTGACACAGTCTCTGCCAATCCAGGTGAAATCAACATCAAAAGATCAGTTATACCTTTGGTAACAACATAAGTTAGTAGATAAATCAAACAAACTAAAGCAATCTGGATACTGAATTTATCCACAGATTCCGCAATTGGAATCTCATTTTCATCCTGAAAGGTATCGAGAGTTATAGAGCCTGATACGTAGTCCTTTTCGTCAATTCTTTTGACTTTGCCTTTTCTATTATAAAAATTAAGAAAAATAACACCAAATATACAAGCACACAAAAAGCCGGCAGCTGCAAGCGACAAACCGAAGCTTCGTCCTCCAACCATACCAAGAGCTTCATATGTTGTGCCAACATTATTGGCTTGACCAGGTCCTTGACCATAAGCCATAGGAAGCAATATGCCACTAGCTTTAAACAAATCTGGCATAAATGTATAAGCAAGAAAAATAGATATAGCAAGACCCACAAGTGCCTGTACTAAATATGTACTGACAATTAAAGCACCGCTTTTACTACCTATCATCTTCTCAGTTGCTGCAGTATTATCAGGAACTCTAAGGGACATTGCTATAAAACCAAGACCAAGTGCATGATAAGTCACAGTTTCTAAAAACTCAGTTGAAATAACAGGAACAAGACCAAGTGACTTAAATAATAGTAGAATGAATCCAGCTAAAACCGCTGTTGGTATCATACTTCTTTGAATAAAAACAATTTTCCGTCTAAGTATGTTAGCCAGAATAACTAGTCCAGCTATAATACCAATCTGAATAATAGGATTCCATAATGTAGTGTTAGCAGCAGAAAAATCCATATTCTTACCCACCTTTAAAATCTAAATTTATTTATACAGCCATATTTATACGCTTGGAACAACATATAAAACTTTAACGCTGAAGTATCTTCCGCAACTAAAATCTCATAATATGTGTCCTTCGTAGATAGCACGAGTGCATGACGTCCATGCATTGCCATATCCATAATATCGTTAAGTGTTATTTTATAATCACCGCAAATAAGATAATCTTGAGAAACTAATAATTTACCACACGAAACAACTGTTTCAACGTGATTTTTTACGCTTATCATTTTTGCATAATGCGATGAATAAGTGGATTTATTTTTTGCATCAAGTAAGGTTTTATCACGCAAAAAAACGAATAGATCCTTAACGTTCTTTTGCTCAACACCTGAGATGTTGCCATATTCATCGAAAATATAAGAATTTTTGCATTCTTTGCAAAAAACAGTATCACCAGAAGAATATAAGCTATCTATAGCTTTACAATTAGGACAGCAATATATAAGAGATTCCATCTGTTCAGCAAGACGCTTACCTTTATACTTTATATTTTTAATAGCTTGTGTTGCATAGGCATCTTCATATAGATCACAATTTATTACATCATTTATTTCATCTATAGTCATAGTGGCGAGTTGCTCAGCAGTATATACATTGACTACTTTACCGTGAATCTTACCTCGACGGGTGCCACCTTTACTCCACATAGGACTAACAAAGTAACCACCTGTGATTTTATATGTTACTAATGCGCACTTGGAGCTCTTAACTACTTTTCCAGTAGAGGGTAAAATAGGAGCAGTAATACCGTTCCATGATCTAGCTCCCTCCGCAAACATACAAACATTATCTCCTGAGCGTAATGTTCTCAACATTTCTTTAACTGTAGAAGCAGCATTTGTACCCTTTGGTCTCATAATTGGAGCGAAAATATGATTAACAAACTTGAAAGCATATTTCCAGCGTGAAATATGTTCACTAGCTACAAATCTGATAGAATTTTTAAAGCTAACGCCTACAAATAAAGGGTCAAAATCAGTATTATGATTAGAAAGTACAATGTAATTGTCAGGTAGATTTTCAGCAACATTGAAGGTGTATCCAAACTTAATAAACAAGAAAACTATAACCAACGGTCGTAGTATCTTCCAGTATATTTTTCGAGTTCTATTCAAATTCCCACCCCCTACTTATATGCATTAATTATATCACGAAACTATATTGTGTTCAAGAAAATTTAATTTGTCACAAAAAAATTAATCAATGCAATATTAAAAGCCGGTCTTTATTTAGACCGGCTTTTTATGATTACTTAAAATACTTAACAGCAGCTTCAAACATACGGATATCGTAGTTACCAGGAACGTTCTTATATAAACCATTTCCAATTCGTTCGCTATGCCCCATCTTACCAAATACTCTGCCATCAGGCGATGTTATACCCTCAATAGCGAGAGTTGAGTTATTAGGATTAAAGTGAACGTCAGTAGTTGCAATATCAGATAAATCTACATACTGAGTAGCGATCTGTCCGTTTTCGATCAACTGTTTGAGTAAATCATCATTGCAAAGGAATCTGCCTTCACCGTGAGAAATAGGAACATTATATACGTCACCAACGTTAGTGAGTGATAACCATGGTGACTTGTTAGAAGCAACTCTTGTTCTAACGATTCTGGATTGGTGTCTGGAAATAGTATTGAAGGTAAGAGTTGGACAGTTTTCATCTGTATCAATAATCTTACCGAAAGGTACAAGACCAAGCTTGATAAGCGCCTGGAAACCGTTACAGATACCGCACATCAAACCATCTCTATTTTCAAGTAAATCAGTAACACCATCTTTAATAGCAGCATTACGGAAAAATGCTGTGATAAACTTACCACTACCGTCAGGCTCGTCACCACCGGAGAAACCACCCGGGATAAATACCATCTGTGCATCTTTAAGTGACTTAGCAAAACGCTCTACACTACTCTGGATATCTGACGACGAGAGATTCTTGATAACGATAATTTCAGGCTCAGCACCTGCGTCTCTAACAGCCTTTGCACTATCAAACTCACAGTTAGTACCAGGGAATGCAGGAATAAGCACCTTAGGCTTAGCTACCTTAATAGCAGGTGCACCCCATTCTTTAGCTTCATAAGATAGATTTTCTACTTTAGAATCTAGATGATCGATATTACAAGAATAAACACTCTCAAGTTTATCTTCGTAGATCTTAAGAACATCATAAAGTGATACAGATTCATCAGCGAATGAAATACAGTTATCATCAGTAACAGTACCTATAACAGTGTCTTCTTCAACACCAGCTTCGACTTCAAGTACAAAAGCACCGTAGTTGTAAGAGAATATATCATTTACGGAAAGCTTATCGTTGAACTTAAAACCTAAACTATTACCAAAGCTCATCTTCATAACAGCTTCAGCTATACCACCAAGACCAGGAGTGTAACAAGAAACAGCTTTGCCACTACGCATTAGATGTGTTACTTTATCAAACAATGCTGTAAGCGATTCTGTAACAGGCAAACCATTTTCGTCAAGCTCTGGCTTTAAAACTATTACATTGTTGCTTGCTTTCTTAAATTCAGGTGATATAACATCAGATACCTTACCTGTAGTTACAGCAAAAGAAACCAATGTCGGAGGTACGTCGAGATCCTCGAAAGTTCCACTCATTGAGTCTTTTCCACCGATAGAACCTATACCAAGCTCTTTTTGAGCTTTAAATGCACCGAGTAAAGCAGCAAGCGGTTTGCCCCAACGTTTAGCATCTTTGCCTGGACTTTCGAAGTATTCCTGGAAAGTAAGATATACATCCTCAAATTTTGCGCCAGTTGCAATAAGCTTACAAACAGACTCAACAACCGCTAAATATGCACCATGATACGGGCTTTTCTCCATAACAAACGGGTTATATCCCCAAGACATAAATGAGCAATCATCTGTGTGTTTCTTTTCCACGGAAATCTTCTGTACCATACTCTGTATTGGTGTCAGCTGGTTCTTACCACCAAATGGCATTAACACAGTTCCAGCACCAATAGTTGAGTCAAAACGTTCAGAAAGACCTCGTTTTGAACAAATATTAAGGTCATCAGCGATAGCTTTAAGGTTATCAGTGAACGAACCACTAATAGCTTTATCAATAGATTGTGCTTTTTCAGGAGCAATAGAAATGTGTTTATCTGCACCGTTAGAATTCAGAAATTCTCTACTGATATCTACAATATTCTTACCGTTCCAATTCATAACAAGTCTAGGCTCTTCAGTTACAACAGCGACCTGACATGCCTGAAGGTTCTCTTCTTTTGCAAGCGCTATGAATTTATCAGCATTTTCAGGCTCAATAACAACAGCCATACGTTCCTGTGACTCGCTAATAGCGAGCTCTGTGCCATCAAGACCATCGTACTTCTTTGGAACAGCGTTCAGGTTAATATTCAAGCCATCAGCAAGCTCGCCAATAGCAACAGATACACCACCAGCACCAAAGTCATTGCAACGCTTAATAAGCTTTGTAGCTTCCGGATTTCTGAACAAACGCTGGAGTTTGCGCTCTTCAGGAGCGTTACCTTTTTGAACTTCAGCACCACAAGTCTCAACAGAGTGAGAATCGTGCTTTTTGGAAGAACCTGTAGCACCACCGATACCATCACGACCAGTGCTACCGCCTAAATAAACTACAATATCACCTGGCGAAGGCACTTCACGTCTGACATTTTCAGCAGGAGCTGCTGCAATAACAGCGCCGATTTCCATACGCTTTGCTGCATAACCAGGATGGAAGATTTCATCAACAATACCGGTCGCAAGACCAATCTGGTTACCGTAAGAAGAATAACCAGCAGCAGCTGTAGTGACAATCTTACGCTGTGGAAGTTTACCAGGGATAGTTTCATTAACAGGCTTTAATGGATCAGCGGCACCGGTTACACGCATAGCGCCATATACATACGCACGACCTGAGAGTGGGTCTCTTATAGCACCACCGATACAAGTAGCAGCACCACCGAATGGTTCGATCTCTGTCGGATGGTTATGAGTCTCGTTCTTAAAGAGTAAGAGCCAAGGTTCAGAAACACCATCAACTTCAACATCGATTTTTACAGTACAAGCATTGATTTCTTCACTTTCATCAAGCTTATCAAGCTTACCGTGTTTTTTAAGATATTTAACTGCTACAGTAGCAAGGTCCATTAAACAAATAGGTTTAGTTCTGCCTAGTTCCTTGCGAACAGCGATATATTCATCATATGCTTTCTGCAGTAGTTCATCCTCGAACCTAACATCATCAATAACAGTCAGGAATGTTGTATGACGACAATGGTCGGACCAATATGTATCTATCATACGAATTTCTGTTATAGTTGGATCACGGCGTTCTGATAAGAAATACTGTTGACAAAAAGCAATGTCATCGGCATCCATCGCGAGTGAATAGTCTTTCACAAACTTTTCAAGACCAGCTCTATCGAGTTTTGTAAAACCATCGAGTATCTCAACTTCAGTTGGTATGTCATAATCTGTTGCAAGAGTTTCAGGCATTTCCAGAGTAGCCTGTCTTGCTTCTACTGGGTTAATAACATATTTCTTAATTTCTTCAATTTCAGCATCTGTCAATGTACCGTAAAGAGCGTACACCTTAGCGCTACGAATAATTGGTCTGTCACCCTGTGAGATAATCTGAATACATTGTGCTGCGGAATCAGCACGCTGATCAAACTGACCAGGTAAAAACTCTACAGCAAAAACATGTGCGTCATTTATATTAACATCACTGCTGATAATATCGAGCTGTGGCTCAGAAAAAACAGTTTTGCAAGCGTAGTTAAACAAATCTTCAGTGATATTTTCAACATCGTATCTGTTAAAAATGCGTACATCAGTGAGATTTTTAATACCAAGCAGGGTTACAGCTTCGTTATATAAAGTTTTCGCTTCATGAGCGAGTTCCTTTTTCTTTTCAACAAACACTCTATATACCATAGCTTAGTCCTCCTTTGCCGCAAGCGCTCTCTTGCCTATATCAGTACGATAATAAGCGTTTTTAAATTTTATACTCTTTACCATATCGTATGACTTATCAATAGCTTCCTTTAACGTATCTGAAATGGCTGTAGCACCAAGCACTCTGCCTCCATCTGTAAGGAGTTTCTCGCCATCAAGCTTAGCACCAGCAACATAAACGTTGTCAGAAATGCTTTCAGGGATAGTCATCTCAAAACCTTTATCATATGATTTTGGATAACCATTTGACGCCATAATAACGCAACAAGCTGACTTATCAGCAAACTTAACCTCAGTTTCTGCTAAAGTTCCATTTGTAACAGCCTGCATAATAGTAAGTAGATCAGATTCCAAAAGTGGAAGTACAACCTGAGTTTCAGGATCACCAAAACGACAGTTGTATTCGATAACCTTAGGTCCGTTTGGTGTGAGCATCAAACCAAAGTACAGACAACCTTTAAAAGTTCTACCTTCTGTATTCATTGCATTAATAGTAGGGATAAAAATCTTATCCATACATTCTTTAGCAACAGCATCAGTATAATAAGGGTTCGGTGCAACTGTGCCCATACCACCAGTATTTAAGCCCTGGTCATTATCTAACGCACGCTTGTGGTCCATTGATGAAACCATAGGAACAACTGTTTTGCCATCTGTAAATGAAAGTACAGATACCTCAGGACCTGTTAAAAACTCTTCGATAACAACGTTATTACCACTTTCACCGAACACCTTGTCCTGCATCATGGATAAAACAGCATCTTTAGCTTCTTCTCTTGTGTTTGCAATAATAACACCTTTGCCAAGAGCAAGACCGTCAGCTTTGATGACAGTAGGAATAGGAGCAGTTTCAAGATATACAAGGGCTTTCTCCATATCATCAAAAACTTCGTACTGCGCAGTTGGTATGTTATATTTTTTCATAAGGTTTTTAGAAAAAACCTTGCTACCTTCAATAATAGCGGCTTTTGCATCAGGACCAAAACAAGGAATACCTTTAGCATTAAGCGCATCTACACAGCCAAGAACAAGAGGGTCATCAGGAGCAACAACAGCATAATCAATGCTGTTATCAACAGCAAATTCTACAATCCCGTCGATATCTTTAGCACCAATCGGAACACAAGTCACGTCTTTTGCAATACCACCATTACCAGGAGTAGCAAAAATCTCTGTTACACTTTCATTCTCTTTGATCTTTTTAATAATAGCATGTTCGCGACCACCGCCGCCTACAACTAATATCTTCATCGATATCCTCTTTCTATATATTAGTGATGGAAAAGACGCATACCAGTAAACGCCATAACCATATCATATTTATCGCAACATTCAATAACTACATCGTCACGGATAGATCCACCTGGTTCAGCAATGTACTTTACACCACTGCGATATGCACGTTCGATATTATCGCTGAATGGGAAAAACGCGTCAGATCCCAGAGCAACATCAGTCTTTGTAGCAAGGTAAACCTTGATATCTTCATCAGTAAGTGGTTCAGGCTGAGTCTTAAAATACTTCTGCCAGTTACCATCAGCACAGACATCTTCTTCATTCTTATTGATATATCCGTCGATAACATTATCTCTGTCAGGTCTTCTGATAGTATCAAGGAAAGGAAGATTCAACACCTTTTCATGCTGTCTGAGGAACCAGGTGTCAGCTTTTGTACCTGCTAAGCGAGTACAATGAATTCTTGACTGCTGACCAGCACCAACACCGATAGCTTGACCATCGATAGCGTAACACACAGAGTTAGACTGTGTGTACTTTAGAGTGATCAAAGCTACGATCAGATCTCTTACAGCGCTGTCAGGTAACTCTTTATTTTTAGTAACAAGGTTTGATAAAAGTTCCTTGTTGATTTCGAAATTATTTCTTCCTTGCTCAAAAGTGATACCGTAAACCTGTTTATGCTCAATAGGTGCAGGCACATAATCAGGGTCGATTTTAACAATATTATATGAACCCTTACGCTTTGATTTTAAAATCTCAAGCGCCTCATCATCATATCCCGGTGCAATAATACCATCAGATACTTCACGAGCAATCATTTTTGCTGTAGTAACATCACAAACGTCTGATAAAGCAACCCAGTCACCAAACGAACACATACGATCAGTGCCACGAGCACGCGCATAAGCGCAAGCTAGAGGTGAGTCATCAAGACCTTCAATATCATCAACAAAACAAGCTTTTTTAAGTGTATCAGAAAGCTTAATACCAACAGCAGCAGATGTTGGAGAAACATGCTTAAATGATGTTACAGCAGGCATATCAAGAGCTTCTTTGAGCTCTTTAACTAACTGCCAAGCATTGAAAGCATCTAAAAAGTTAATATATCCCGGACGTCCATTTAAAATCTCAATAGGAAGCTCACTACCGTCTTCCATAAAAATCTTTGATGGTTTTTGGTTAGGGTTACAACCGTATTTTAATTCAAATTCTGTCATAGTGAACTCCTTAATTTATACGTTTTTATTGATAATAATCTCAGTAGCATCAGAACCGTCAAGTGGAACGCATCTTACAAACAAAGAAACTTTGTTATCTTCATTTAAATTGTTCCAGCAAAGATCAGCAAGTTCCTGCGCCGTATTTGGAAGTGTAACCTCTTCAGGTTCACCATAGAAAGACGGAATCGGATTTCCGTCACACTTATATGTATGAATAAAGTGACCAATACCATCAAGTGGCTTGTATGAATAGTAATAACGATTACAAACTTCAGGATTTCCGTTAGAACTTTTTAAGATAGAAAGCTTGTAGTTAAAATCAGCATTATTGAAATCATACTCGGCAACACCTGAAATACGAGGTGTAAAGTTAGGAGCATCAGGCTCAAATTCACGAGTATTAAGTGCATCTTCAAAAGTCTTGCCTTCTTTTAAAAATTCATACACAGTGTCTGTCTGATCGCCATTAGTGATAACATCAATATCACCGAGCTTTCGATAAGGGTTATAGATAATTAAGCTTGGATCAGAAATCTTTGACTCATCAAAAGCCTTTGTGCGCATACCGTCATCGAAACTTTCAAAAATACGGTTACGGCTGTTTTCACTACGACCCATAATAAAATAAGCAAACATTGCTGATTTACCATCAGCAGATTTACCCATAACAATACCGCGTCCAGGATACGAATTCTCACTCAATAAAGTCTTTAAATCAAATAATGCCATACTATTCACCATTTCCTTAACTAATCATTTTTTGTGATACCTGCTCAACAGCAGCAGGTAAAATCTTCCACTCAGCCAAACGCATAACGCGTTTTTGCAGAGTTTCAGGAGTATCATCATCTCTAATATTAACAGCTTTTTGTAGGATTATCTCTCCTCCATCAGGAATTTCGTTCACAAAGTGAACTGTTGCACCAGTAACTTTTACACCTTTTTCAAGAGCAGCTTCGTGGACTTTTAAACCATAAAAACCCTTGCCACAAAAAGACGGTATTAAGCTCGGATGTACATTGATAATACGATTGTTATATCTACTTGTAAAAGATTCGCTCAAGATAGACATGAAGCCGGCTAAAACAATCAAATCAATATTGTGTTCATCGAGCATTGCTACTATCTTATTTTCGAATTCTGCTTGAGAAGCGCAGTCTTTTTTAAGAACAACTGCAGTATCAATGTCAGCTCTTTTTGCTCTTTCAAGAGCGTAAGCGTTAGCGTTATTAGATATAACAATCTCAATTTTTCCGCTAACGATAACACCCTTATTCTGAGCGTTAATCAACGCCTGTAGGTTTGTTCCACCGCCTGATACAAGCACAGCGATTTTAGCCTTTTTAGACATAACCTATCCCCTTTTACTGTATGTATTTACAAATTAACAGATAATGATTTTATCGTCAGATTTAACAATTTCACCGATAATATAAGCATCTTCACCATGTGCTTTGAGAATTTCCAGAGCTCTGTCCACATCATCAGGTGACACAACAATACTCATACCAACACCCATATTAAATGTATTGAACATATCACGTTCACTGATATTGCCAGTCTTTGCGATAAGCTCAAAAATAGGCAGAACTTTAACAGCATCACGCTTAATCTTAGCTCCTAAACCGTTAGGAATGCTACGAGGAATATTCTCATAAAAACCACCACCGGTGATATGTGAAATACCTTTTACTTTTATTTCATTGAGCAATGCCAATACAGGTTTAACATAAATCTTTGTTGGTGTAAGAAGTGTTTCACCTACTGATTTACCATCAAGCTCGGCAACAGGAGTCTTTATATCAGCATTTTCTACATCAAATACTTTTCTGACAAGAGAAAAACCGTTTGAATGTACACCACTCGATGGAAGAGCTATAACAACGTCACCTTCTGACATAGAGTTGTTGTCGATGATTTTATCTTTATCAACAACACCGGTGCTATAACCCGCCAGGTCATATTCATCAACAGGGTAAAAACCAGGCATTTCAGCAGTTTCGCCACCTATAAGCTCTGCACCTGATTGAACGCAACCATCACAAACACCCTTTACGATCTGTTCAATACGTTCAGGAACATTCTTACCACAAGCGATGTAGTCTAGGAAAAACAATGGTTTTGCACCACAACAAATAATATCATTTACACACATAGCAACGCAGTCGATACCAACAGTATCGTGCTTATCCATAAGAAAAGCCAGCTTAAGTTTGGTACCAACGCCATCCGTACCGCCAACCAGAACAGGTTTATTGATACCAGTAAGGTCAAGCTCAAAAAGACCACCGAAGCCTCCGATGTCATCAGATTTAGCCTGTGTGACTGTACGAGCTATATGTTTTTTCATAAGTTCAACAGCTTTATAACCGGCTGTAATGTCAACTCCAGCTGCTGCATAGCTGTCGGATTTAGATTGCATATTCATCTCTTTATTCCTTTCCGTTCCAACAATATGTACATAAACAGTCTTCGGGCAAGCCAATAGCCTCAATAATACCTTCCAAAGACTGGAATTCAAGTGAAGCTAAATTAAGTTGATCAGAAAGTACTTTTCTGAGTTTTTTACCTCTTTGTGTACTTGCATCACTATATTCAGCTATATATTTTTCTCCCTCTTCTCCCTCGAGGTCATATATAACTTTACGAGCAATAAGCTCCATATCACTTTTTGCACGAGTGAAATTAAGGAATTTACAACTATACATAATAGGAGGACAAGCAGAACGCATATGGACTTCTTTAGCTCCATTTTCATACAAGAAGTCAACAGTTCCTTTTAATTGAGTGCCTCGTACAATAGAATCATCAACAAACAAAAGCTTTTTGTAGTTGATTAATTCAGGTACAGGGATTTGCTTCATTTTTGCAATCATATTACGTATAGACTGATTTGAAGGTATAAAGCTACGAGCCCAAGTAGGTGTGTATTTGATAAAAGCACGAGCAAATGGCAAACCACACTCAGACGCATAACCTATAGCGTGAGGAGTACCAGAATCAGGAACGCCACAGATATAATCAACATCTTTAAAAATACCGCTATTCTTGTCGTTTTTCGCCATAATTTTGCCGTTGATGTATCTCATAACTTCGACTGATACACCTTCATAAGCAGAGTTTGGATATCCGTAATAACTCCACAAGAATGCACAAATGCGCATCTTTTTGCCTGCAGGTGCCAACACCTTAAGCTCAGATGGTGATATTTCTACAATCTCACCAGGTCCGAGTTCTTTTTCATCGACATAACCAAGCTTTTGATAAGCAAAAGATTCAAAAGATACGCTGTATCCGTCGTCGCTTTTACCGATAACTATAGGCAATCTGCCTACCTTATCTCTGGCACAAATAATATTGCCGTTTTCTTTTAATATCAAAATAGATGCAGTGCCATCAATCAACTCTTGAGCGTATTTGATACCTTCAACAAAGCTGTCCTTCTGGTTAATCAACGCTGCTAAAAGCTCGGTCGAATTAACTGCACCACCGGTCATAGCATCAAAGTGTCCACAACCTTTTTCAAGGCAAAGATCAATAAGTTCTTGAGCATTGTTAATTATACCAACCATACAAACTGCATAAACACCTAGCTTTGAACGAATCAACATAGGTTGTGGTGTGCTGTTGCTGATACATCCAATAGCAGAAGTTCCCTTCATATCATCTATAACATGCTCAAACTTAGTACGAAATGGAGTGCTTTCAATATTATGAATAACTCTCTGCAGACCGATTTCTTTGTCGTATGCCGCCATACCACCACGACGAGTACCGAGATGTGAATGATAGTCGACACCAAAGAACACTTCAGCTACACATTCGCTCTTAGATGTAATTCCGAAAAATCCACCCATTGTATTTCTCCTTTACTATAGTGGGTTTTGCAAATTAAAATCAAGCAAAGAAAAGCTTTGAGAGAGTCATTGGATCAATGTACTCACCATTTTTATACACACGCATATTACCAGAAGCGATTTCATCAATAAGCATTACCTTGCCTTCAGGATCATAGCCAAATTCAAACTTTATATCATAAAGTATAAGATCTTTTTCTTTAAGATCATCAGCAACTATACGAGTAATCTTCTGAGTCATAGCTTTAATATCTTCGTACTGCTCGTCAGTCATAACATTAAGAGCAACTAAAGCATCTTTTGTTACAAGTGGATCGCCCTTAGCATCATCCTTAAATGTCATCTCAACATAATCAGGAAGATCTGCACCATTTTCAATATAATCTCCATAACGACGAATAAAGCTACCAACAGCCTTATGTCTGCAGATAACCTCTAAACCTTTACCGAATACTTTTGCAGGAAGAACTTCCATAGTAGTATCGTCAAGATTAGCATTAACATAGTGTGTTCTGATACCGGCAGCGTTTAACTTCTCGAAGAAGTAGATTGACATACGAAGGTTTACGTCACCAACACCATCAATAGTTAAACCAACAGAGTTTTCGCCCGGATCAAATACACCATCTTTTCCTGTGCAATCGTCTTTGAATTTTAAAAGACAGTTGCCGTTCTCAAGTGAAAATACATCCTTTGTTTTTCCAGTATAAATAAGCTTCTTTTCCATAATGATATCTCCTTTTATGTAAATATTTCTTAAATGTTATTCTGTATATTCTTATCTTTTTCCAAGACAATTTTAGCATCGTTTTCACGTTTTGCATCAAGTTTACTCATAAGTTCCTTATCTTCAACAGCAATAATCTGTGCTGCTAAAAGCGCTGCATTAGCGCCACCATTAATAGCAACAGTAGCTACAGGAATACCCGTTGGCATCATAACTGTAGAAAGCAAAGCGTCCATACCATCAAGCACAGAGGATTTGCATGGGATACCGATAACAGGCAACGTTGTGTTTGCAGCAATAGCACCAGCTAGATGTGCAGCCATACCCGCTGCACAAATAAGTACTCCAAAACCGTTTTCTCTTGCAGAAACAGCAAAGTCACGAGCTTCAACAGGGGTTCTGTGAGCTGAGTAAATATGTACTTCATAAGGTACCTCTAACTCTTTAAGTATAGCGGTAGCCTTAGTAATGATAGGCATATCACTATCGCTACCCATGATAATTCCAACTTTTTTCATACTATACCTCCTATAAAAATGTATAAGGGCACACAACTCAAGCGTTGTGTGCCCAGACGGTCGGCTAAAATGCTATATTTACATGCTCCACTGTGGTACTCCACTATAATCCGTCAGTCGCATGAAAAAGCAATAGTAACATACAATAAATGTAACATTTTAGTAGCCTTTTGTCAAGGCACGACACACACTATATATATCAAATATCAGCTTTAGTTTCACAGTACAAACAACGATATACTTTGTCGTTTTTATCTGTGAGTTCGAACACATGATCAAGTTCTTGTTCCACTGAAGTGATACAACGTGGGTTCTTGCACTTGATAACATTAGTAAGTTTAAGCGGCATATCTATTGAAAGTTTTTCTTCAAGAATACCGTCTTTGATTACGTTAATTGTAGCTTTAGGGTCAACAAATCCTACAACATCAAAATTGATAGGAATCTCAGAATCGATTTTGATGATATCCTTCTTCCCCATCTTTTCGCTATTAACATTCTTAATAATAGCAACTGGACAGTCAAGCTTGTCCAAATCAAGAAGATTATAAAGTCTAAACGCAAGACCTGCTTTGATATGATCAATAACAATACCGTTTTGAATAGCATCTACGTTCATAATTTAGCCTCCTCAAGAAGTTTAAGTATGAGAGCCATACGCATATATTTGCCATTGAGCACCTGTTTAAAGTAACAGGCACGAGGATCGTCATCAACAGCTGTACTGATTTCATTGACACGTGGCAATGGGTGCATAATGCACAGATCTTTCTTAGCGTTAGTGAGCTTAGCAGGATCTAAAATATAGCTGTCTTTAAGTCTAAGATAATCTTCCTCGTTGAAGAAACGTTCTCTTTGAACTCGTGTCATATATAGTACATCAAGCTCTGGCATAACTTCCTCGAGCTTTGTTGTCTGAATATATGGAATATTATTTGGAAGAAGAACGTTCTTTTTAATGTAACTTGGAACTTTTAGTTCTTCAGGAGAAATAAGGACCACTTTGATACCGGAATATCTAGACAAAGCATTGATAAGAGAATGGACTGTTCTACCGAACTTCAAGTCACCACAAAAACCGACTGTAAGATTATCAAATCCACCTTTCTCACGATAAATAGTAAGAAGATCAGCCAGAGTTTGCGTAGGATGATTATGTCCGCCATCACCAGCGTTGATAACAGGAATAGTTGCATTCTTTGATGCAACAAACGGAGCACCTTCTTTAGGATGACGCATTGCTATGATATCTGCATAACAGCTGATAGTTTTTGCAGTATCAGCTACACTCTCGCCCTTTGCCGCAGATGAGCTGTTAGCTTCTGAAAAGCCAATAACATTACCGCCAAGCTCATACATAGCAGCTTCAAAGCTAAGTCTTGTTCTGGTAGACGGTTCAAAGAACAAAGTTGCGAGTTTCTTACCCTTACAGCTATCAGAATATTTTTGAGGATTATCAATAATATCGCAAGCTGTCTGAATCATTTCATCAATTTCTTGAGGTGTAAGGTCTACAATATCGATAAGACTTCTCATGTTATTCACCTGCGTTGATCCAGCTTTCATCTGACGGGTTATTTCTAAAAGATATGAGTTTTACGATATCATCACTTTTGATATATCCTTCTTCTGCAGCTACTTCAGCTATAACATCAAAGTTTGTGAGTGAAACGTTCTTTACGTCAGCAGCAGCTAAACGTTCAAGACCTTTCTTCATACCATATGTGAAGATAGATACAATACCTAATACTTCTGCACCAGCTTCTCTAAGTACATTAACAACCTCAAGAACGCTACCACCAGTTGAGATTAGATCTTCAACAACTACTACCTTCTGACCTTTTTCGAGCCTGCCTTCTATCTGGTTCTGTCTACCGTGGTCTTTTGCACCTGATCTGACATAACCCATAGGCATATTCATAAGATGTGCAGTAATTGCAGCGTGAGCAATACCAGCTGTAGAAGTGCCCATAAGAACCTCAGCATCAGGATAATGTTCTTTAATAAGAGTAGCCAAGCCATTTTCAACATCGTTTCTGACTTCAGGTGCAGAAAGTGTAAGACGGTTATCACAATAAACAGGACTCTTGATGCCTGAAGCCCAAGTGAATGGCTCTTGTGGTCTAAAGAAAACAGCTTTAATCTTAAGTAAATCCTTAGCAATCAACTTTTCCATTATTTATATCTCCTTTATCTTAATCTACAAATTCAGCAACGCAACGGTTGTACGCAGCAACAGGGTCATCAGCAGCAGTGATAGGACGACCAACAACTATATAGTCAGAACCGATCTCTTTTGCTTGAGCTGGTGTCATAACACGTTTTTGATCACCAACATCACCATCAGCAAATCTTACGCCAGGAGTAACAGTGATGAATTCTGTTCCACAAGTATCGTGAACTTTCATCGCTTCAAGTGGCGAACATACAACACCATCGAGCCCTGCTTTCTTAGCATTTGCTGCATAATGCATAACAACCTTATCAATAGGCTCGTTGATGAGCAGATCATTTTCCATACTCTCTTGATCTGTAGAAGTGAGCTGTGTAACAGCAATCAGAATAGGACGAGTACCATCTTCTCTTGTTAAGCCTTCAAGTGCCGCTTCCATCATACGACATGTACCACCTGCGTGCAGGTTGGTCATATCTACATCTAAACCGGATAATACAGCCATTGATTTTTTAACAGTGTTCGGAATGTCATGTAATTTGAGGTCTAAGAAAATCTTATGGCCACGCTTTTTGATTTCCTTTACAATCTGTGGACCTTCTGCATAAAAAAGCTCCATGCCGATTTTCACAAAAGGTTTTCTGTCTGTAAACTTATCCAAAAAACTGAACACTGCATCAGCACTGGAAAAGTCACAAGCAACAATTACGTCTCTACCCATTACTTTGCTCCTCCTATAATTTCATTTAAATTATTTATGTTATATTTATCCATTACCTGTGGTAATTTCTCAATAATATCTTTGCACACGTAAGGGTCCACAAGGTTAGCAGCACCAATCTGAACAGCAGTAGCACCAGCAAGCATCATCTCGATAACATCTTCGGCAGTCGATACACCACCCATACCAATAACAGGGATATCAACAGCGCTGGAGACCTGATAAACCATTCTGAGTGCTACTGGGAAAATAGCAGGACCTGAGAATCCACCCATTTTATTAGCAATAACAGGTTTCTTTGTACGCAAATCTATACGCATACCAAGCATTGTATTGATAAGACTGATTCCATCAGCACCAGCGTCTTCAACCGCTTTTGCAATTGCTACAATATCAGTAACATTCGGTGACAGCTTAACAATAACAGGCTTTTCGACAGCCTCTTTGACTGCTTTTGTGATTATCGCCGCATTTTCAGGCGATGTGCCAAAAGCAATCCCGCCACCGTGAACATTAGGACAACTGATGTTTACTTCTATCCAACCCACCTGGTCACATTCATCAAGTTTTTTTGCAGTATATACATACTCATCAACAGAAAAACCACCAACATTGGCCATAACCTTTTTATCAAAGCATTTTGACAACTTTGGCAATTCTTCAGTGATAACTTTCTCTACACCAGGGTTTTGAAGACCAACAGCATTTATCATGCCACTGTAACACTCTGCTATACGAGGTGTCGGGTTACCAAAACGCGGTTCTTTTGTAGTACCTTTAAAAGAAAATGTGCCAAGTATATTGATATCATATAAGTCAGCATACTCGTAGCCATATCCAAAAGTACCGCTCGCAGGAATAACAGGGTTATCAAGTTCATTACCACAAAGAGATACATTTAGTCTTACCATAATATCTCCTCCTTTAAAAGCACAGGACCATCTTTACAGATACGCTTATATCCTGTGATTGTTTTACACGAACAACCCATGCAAGCACCAAACCCGCATCCCATACGTTCTTCAAAACTGAATTGACCAGATTTATTTGTAGCTTTATATACAGCTTTGAGCATCGGTTCAGGACCACAAGTAAAGAAATGATCGTAATCATTAGGCAGAGCATCCGTAACGAAGCCCTTTACACCATAGCTACCGTCTACAGTAGTTACTATGACATCAGCACCAAGAGCTTTGAAATCTTCATCACAAAAAACTTCGTCTTTTGTATTAAACCCAAGTACAACTATAACTTTCTTATTCTGTGAAATAAGCTCTTTAGCTAGCATATAAAGCGGCGGTACACCTACACCGCCTCCAAGCAAAACAGCGTGGTTTTCACAAAGCGATGTATCATAGCCATTACCAAGACCAGTTAAAACATCAAGTTGTTCGCCAATTTTCATTTTTGACATCTGTTGTGTACCTTTGCCGACAACTTTATAAATGATAGTTACACTATTTTCATCACAGTCATAAACAGAAATAGGTCTTCGAAGATATAGTCCGTCTAGCTTTATGTTGATAAACTGACCGGAAGCAGTGATATCAGATACATCTCCAACCAGTTGCATTTTATACACATTCTGAGTCAACGCAGCATTTTCTGCGATTTTAAACATACCTTGCTTCATTATTTCACCTTATTTAGCATCAATAGTTGAAACTTTGATTGTAATCTCCTCAAGTACATCAAGAAGTATCTTAACTGTGTCAAGCGATGTATAAAGAGCTACACCGTTTTCAACTGCACATCTACGGATAACAGCACCATCATTGCTATGATTTCCGGACATCACCGCACGAGTGTTAATAACACAACTTACATATCCTGCACGGATTGAATCAAGAATCTCATCACAGCCTTCGCTTATTTTTCCTCTGATTTTTGTACGTATGCCATTGTCCTTTAAGAAGGTGGCTGTACCAAGAGTAGCTTCGATATTAAAGCCCATATCATAGAAACGACGGATAAGCGGTAGAGCCTCTTCTTTATCTTCATCAGCAAGTGTAACTAGAACAGTACCGTAGTTCTGAATATTGATACCACCTGCAATAAGAGCCTTACACATAGCACGATGAAGTTTATCATCATAGCCTATAGCCTCACCGGTTGACTTCATCTCAGGTGAGAGATAAGCATCAAGACCTTTGATTTTATTGAATGAGAATACCGGAACTTTTACATAGAAACGGTTTTTCTCTTCAGGATAAAGTTCAAAGATACCTAGTTCTTTCAAACTCATACCAAGAATAACCTCAGTAGCAATATCAGCAAGTGAATAACCAGTAGCTTTTGAAAGGAACGGTACCGTACGAGAAGAACGAGGGTTTACTTCAATGATATAAACATCGTCGTTGTTATCCACGATAAACTGGATATTATAAAGACCCTTTATGCCGATACCTAAACCAAGCATCTTAGTATATCTAAGTATAGTTCCCTTAACTTTATCTGAAATACTGTAAGCAGGATATACGCTGATAGAGTCACCGCTGTGAATACCTGTACGTTCTACAAGCTCCATAATACCAGGCACGAATACATCTCTTCCATCGCATATAGCGTCAACCTCTACCTCTTTACCCTGCAGATATTTATCAACAAGTACAGGTTTATCCTCATCAATTTCAACAGCTGTTTTAAGATAGTGTCTGAGCTGTTCTTCATTTGCAACAATTTGCATAGCACGTCCACCCAGGACGAAACTTGGACGCACAAGTACAGGATAGCCGATTTCTTCAGCAGCTTTTACGCCATCTTCGATTTTAGTGACTGCAACACCTTGTGGCTGTGGAATGTTAAGTTCTTTAAGAATCTTTTCGAAAGAACCTCTGTCCTCTGCTCTATCGATTGCTTCACAGTCAGTACCAATAATCTTAACGCCTCTTCTCATCAGAGGATCAGCAAGATTGATAGCAGTCTGTCCACCAAGAGAAACGATAACCCCTTCAGGCTTTTCAAACTCAATGATGTTCATAACATCTTCAGGTGTAAGTGGCTCAAAATAAAGTTTATCAGCAGTTGTATAGTCAGTGGAAACCGTTTCAGGGTTATTGTTGATTATGATAGCCTCATAGCCGGAACGCTTGATAGTACTAACAGCGTGTACTGTTGAGTAGTCAAACTCTACACCCTGACCAATACGAATAGGACCCGCACCGAGAACTACAATCTTTTTCTTATCTGTTAAGATAGATGCATTTTCACCGGTATATGATGAATAAAAATACGGGATATACGCATTTGTGTGACATGTATCAACCATTCTGAATACCGGGAACATATTGTTCTCTTTTCTAATGTTATACACATCGATTTCATCTACACCCCAAAGTGTAGCAACGAACTTATCACAGAAGCCCATCATTTTAGCTTCTTTAAGTACAGTTAAATCGTTCTTATTATCTTTAAGCTTAGTCTCCATGTCTACAATACGCTTGAATGATTCAAGAAAATATGGAGTAATTTTTGTTACATCATATATTTTATCGATTGCTTCGCCTCTACGAAGAAGCTCAGTTACAGCGAAGATATTATCATCTTTGAATTCTTTGATATAACTGTAAAGTTCATCATTAGACTTGTTAGAGAATTTTGCCATATAGTAGTGGCAAACGCCAGTTTCAAGTGAACGAACAGATTTGAGCAGACACTCTTCAAGGTTAGAACCGATGCCCATAACCTCACCGGTAGCTTTCATCTGTGTATCAAGCGTATTATGTGCAGTAGTAAATTTATCAAACGGAAAACGTGGGAGCTTAGCAACAACATAGTCGAGTCTAGGCTCAAAAGACGCATTTGTGTTAGCGATCTCTATATCCCTAAGCGCCATACCCATAGCGATTTTTGCAGTAACCCTTGCGATAGGATAACCTGATGCTTTAGAAGCAAGAGCAGAAGAACGAGACACACGAGGGTTTACTTCGATTAAGAAATACTCACTGCTATGCGGGTTCAAAGCAAACTGTACATTACAGCCGCCCTCGATTTTAAGCTCCCTGATAATCTTTATAGCACTATCATTGAGCATCTTTAAGTCGTGGTCGTTAAGAGTAAGAATAGGAGCAACCACCATAGAGTCACCTGTATGAACACCTACAGGATCAATGTTTTCCATACCGCAAATTGTGATAGCAGTATCTTCACTATCACGCATAACTTCGAACTCAATTTCTTTATAGCCTTTTACGCTCTTTTCAATAAGAACCTGATGCACAGGTGAAAGTTTGAATGCATTAAGTCCTATATCAACAAGCTCCTGTTCGTTATATGCAAATCCACCACCTGTACCGCCGAGTGTGAACGCTGGACGGAGAACGACAGGATAGCCAATTCTCTTTGCTGCAGCTTTTGCTTCTTCGATGCTATAAGTTATTTCTGATGGAATAACAGGTTCGCCGATAGATTCGCAAAGTTGTTTGAACATATCGCGATCTTCAGCACGTTCGATACTCTCTGAGCTTGTACCTAAGAGCTCGACACCACATTCTTTAAGAACGCCTTTTTTCTCGAGCTGCATAGCAAGATTGAGACCTGTCTGTCCACCAATACCTGGAACAATAGCATCAGGTCTTTCGTAACGAAGGATTTTTGCAACATACTCTAAAGTAAGTGGCTCCATATAAACTTTGTCAGCGATTGTAGTATCAGTCATGATGGTAGCCGGGTTAGAGTTTACGAGCACGACCTCATAACCTTCTTCTTTGAGTGCGAGACAAGCCTGTGTGCCTGCATAATCAAACTCAGCAGCCTGTCCAATGACGATAGGACCTGAGCCAATGATCAATACCTTTTTAATGTCTGTTCTTTTTGCCATAATTCTTCTCCTAACTAGCCTTGTGGCGAAATTTTATCGAAAAGGTTTAGCCTTTATATACTATTTTTCCATTATGAATGGTTGCGATACATTTTCCGAAGAGCTTTTCACCTTGAAACGGTGTTGCTTTTCCCATAGACAAGAATTCATCAGGGTTCACAACGTAGTCACAATTCAAGTCCCAAACTGTAAAATCACAGCCACCGTTAATATTAAAACGTTTCCTAGGATTATCACACAAGAGCTCAACAGCCTTTTCAAGAGTAATGATTCCAGTTTTAACTAAATGCGTGTAAATAATCGGAAATGCTATTTCAAGACCAACAATGCCAAAAGCACTTTTTTCAAGCCCTTTTGACTTTTCTTCAGCAGAATGCGGTGCGTGATCAGTTGCAATCATATCAATCGTTCCGTCAACAACACCTTCTAATAATGCTTTCTTATCTTCTTTTGACCTGAGAGGCGGATTCATTTTGAACCTACCGTCTTCTAGAAGATCATTTTCATCAAAAACCAGGTAGTGTGGTGCTGTTTCACAGGTTACATCAACACCTCTTGCTTTTGCTTTTCTTATAAGTTCAACACTTTCTTTTGTTGAAATATGACAAACGTGATATTTACATCCAATTTCTTCAGCAAGTTTTATATCACGCTCTATCTGAATGTATTCGCTCTCGCTGCAGATACCTCTGTGATTATACCTTTTGGCATATACACCATCATGAATATATCCACCTTTTAAAAGCTCATTCACTTCACAATGAGCAACGATCATTTTATCAAGTGCCCTTGCTTTGAGCATAGCCTGCTTCATCAAATTTTCACTTTGCACACCACGACCGTCATCTGAGAACGCTATAATTCTATCAGCTATGGAACCCATATCGGATAGTTCTTCTCCCATCTGGGATACTGTTATAGCACCGTATGGATAAACATCTACGACTGCATCTTTTTCAATGATATCAAGCTGAAGCTGTAGATTTTCCATATTATCAGGTACAGGATTCAAGTTAGGCATAGTGCAAACAGCAGTATATCCACCGCGTGCCGCACATTGTGAACCTGTCTTTATAGTCTCTTTATAAGAAAAGCCCGGCTCACGAAAATGCACATGCACATCGCAAAAGCCGGGTAAAATTGTGAAATTAGAATTATTAAATTCGGCAACAACACTATCACCTGATAGGCACTGGCGCATATCAGAAACAAAAGAGGAACTACCAATTACATTAGCTTTTATTAACTTTGACATATAACATTCCTCCTAAAAACACAAAAAGCCTTACATAGACAGTAAGGCTTTGAACACACAAAATCACAGCACAGCATATCTGTGCCAAATTTTTAATTGAACAAATCTTACCGATCTCTCTGTATCGCTTTAAAGATTTATTTAATTATAACACTCAAGTGGTTTACTGTCAACAAATTAGAACTTAAAAATAACTATTTAGACTCAATTCCGCAAAACATCTAAATATATCAAAACACACGGAAAAACATTGTATAATCTAACAAAACATATTTTTCTAAAAGAAATAATGACCAACAAATATTATTATGTACATTTACAAGACGCTTATCAACGCATTAACATCGTCAATGGTAGTAGCCCAACTGGAAGCAAATCGCACAACAGTATGGTTGTCATCTAATTTCTCCCAAAAACCAAAAGAAACTTGATCCTTTAGTTGTTCCAGTTTTTCATTGTCAAGAACAACAAAAATCTGGTTTGTGATAGTCTCGATAAAAAACTTATAACCCTTCTGAGCAAACGCTTTTCTCATCATATCAGCCATCTCAATAGCGTGACGACTGATTTTAAAATATAAATCATCTGTAAAGAGAGTGTCAAACTGAACGCCGAGAACTCTTCCTTTTGCGAGCAATGCTCCATGTTGCTTAATACTGGAAAAAAATCGCTTAGGCGCATTATTATGTGTAAACACAACAGCTTCTCCGCACAAAGCACCAACTTTTGTACCGCCAATATAAAAAACATCGCAAAGCCTTGCAATATCCTCTAAAGTGACATCTGTACCATTACTCATCAAACCATATCCAAGACGAGCTCCATCTAAATACAGTGGAATATCATACTCTTTACATACAGCCGAAAGCGACTCAAGCTCGTTAAGACTATATAGCGTTCCGTATTCAGTAGGATGAGAAACATACACCATACCAGGAAAAACAACGTGTTCGTGATTTTCATCAGAATAGAAATCAAAGAGCAATCTAGATACGTCATTCGCGTTTACTTTACCGTGCTTATGCTCAACAGTGATAACTTTATGACCGGTATATTCGATAGCTCCTGACTCATGACCGTTTATGTGTCCTGTATTAGCACACACTACTCCCTCTGTATCGTGCAACATCGTATCAATGACAATTTGATTAGTCTGCGTACCACCAGTCAGAAGAAAAACCTGTGCATCTTCCCTTTTACATAGTGCTTTTATTTTACTTTTTGCAGACAGGCTGTACTTATCTCCACCGTAGCTCACTAGTGGCTCTAAGTTTGTTTCACATAGTCGATGTAATATGCTACTATGAGCACCTTGTATATAGTCACTTTCAAAAGATAACATATCGCACTTCACCTCAAACTAAATTCAAGCTATATTATAATGTATAGTAAAAATAATTTGAGTCTATATTAGAAAAAATATAAAAATAAAAATAATTTAAATCAGCTATTGACTTCATCACGCTAAAGTGCTATTATGGTAAAACATTAAATTTACGAGGTAATTATTATGAAATATCGCAACAAATCTGTTGACAGACTATTCCAAACTATATTAAACTTAGAAACTATTGAAGAATGCTACGAATACTTTGATGATATTTGTACTATCAAGGAAATTCAAGATATGACTCAACGACTAGATACAGCAATTCTTTTATCAAAAGGCTACAGCTACCAAAAAATAGCTGATAAAGTTGATGTAAGTACTGCTACAATCGGCAGAGTAAGCAAATGCCTCAACTATGGCACCGGTGGTTATAAAAAAGCCATAGACAGACTAAACCTTCCGGAGGAAAACTAATGAACATAAATAAAACAACACTTAGTTTCAATGAAAAAGTGATTTTTTCGCTGCGTTCGCTATATAATGAGCGTGGATACTCTCAATATAAAATGAGTAAATTTGAAGAATACGACTTATATGCTAAAAACAAAGACTTCTTAATTTCAGACAGTGTAATAACATTTACTGATACAAACGGTAAACTCTTGGCACTCAAACCCGACGTTACACTATCAATCATTAAAAACAGTGTTGATGAACCTAACACTATCCAGAAAGTGTATTACAACGAGAATGTATATCGTATTTCAAAGGGTACACATACTTTTAAAGAAATTATGCAGGTGGGTCTTGAATGTTTGGGTGATATTGATAACTATAACATTTGTGAAGTAATTACCCTAGCCTGCAAAAGTCTAAAACAAATATGCGAAAACTATGTTTTGGATATTTCTCATCTCGGTATTATTACTAATGTATTTGATAGTTTCAACATTCCTTCAGAATCTAAAAAAGAAATACTTAAGTTAATCAGTGAAAAAAACACACATGAACTGACTTCCCTTTGCAGCTCACTCGGCTTAAACAGCACGCAAACTGAAGTCATCAACGCTTTTGTTACTACATATGGAAAGCCATCTGTTGTACTTCCAAAGCTAAAATCAATTTTCAATGGTATTGTTGACATAGCTCCTATAGAACAGTTATCCTGTGTTATCAACGCCATTGATAAAGATATAGCTGATATGATAAACATTGACTTTTCTGTCGTCAGTGATACACATTACTATAACGGTATTGTATTCAAAGGCTTTATTGAGGGAGTTCCATCAAGCGTATTATCAGGCGGACAGTATGATAAACTTATGCAAAAAATGAAGCGCAAATCATGTGCTATAGGCTTTGCTGTGTACTTAGATTTGCTCGAAATACTTGATAATAACGCTAGAGAGTACGATGTGGATGTTGTACTGCTATATGACGATAAAGCTGATTTACGTAAACTTAACAAGCAAGTGAACGCTTTATCTAATATCGGTCAAAACGTATATGCCTGCAAGGTTGCACCTAGCAAGCTAAAATATAAAACTTTGATCAATTTTAACGATTGTGAGGTGGATACACTTGAAGACGATGCTTAATGTAGCTCTTCCTAAAGGAAGATTGGGCGAAAAAGTATATGACATGTTTGAAAAAGCCGGTTTCGAGTGCCCATCAATAAAAGAAAATAACCGCAAACTGATTTTTGAAAACGAAGAGGTTAACGTAAGATACTTCTGGGTAAAACCGTCTGATGTAGCTATCTATGTTGAGAGAGGTGCTGCTGATATTGGTGTAGCCGGAAAAGATATTTTGCTCGAATATGAGCCTGATGTTTATGAGCTGTTAGACTTAGATATAGGAAGATGCAGAATGGCTGTTGCAGCGAAATCAGATTTCAGAGATAATACACAGCGTACACTCAGAGTTGCTACAAAATTTTCTAACATAGCTCAACAGTATTATATGTCAAAAGGCAGAGATATTGACATCATTCACTTGAATGGTTCTATTGAAATCGCTCCTATCTTAGGTCTTTCCGATGTAATTGTTGACATTGTTGAAACAGGCACAACCTTAAAAGAAAACAACTTAGAGGTAAAAGAAACTATCGTACCTATAAGTGCACGTCTAATATCTAACAAAACAAGTTATAAATTCAAAAGCGATCAAATAAATGAAATTCTAAAAGAAATGGCTTCACAAATGGAGGCAAACAAATGATAAAGATATTAAAACAAAATGAAGTTACTGCAAACGAGATCTTTGCAAGAGCTGAGTCAGGTATCAATGTCGAAGTTATCGTATCGGATATCATCAACAATGTCAGAACTAACGGAGACAAAGCGCTATTTGAATACTGCGAAAAATTCGATAAAGCAAAGCTCAACAGTCTGCTTGTAACAAAAGAAGAAATTGATGAAGCTGTTTCGATGGTTGAACCAAAGTTTATCAATATTCTCGAAAAAGCAGCATCAAATATCAGAAAGTTCCACGAAAAACAAGTGAGGAACAGTTTCATCATAAATGACGAAAACGGAATAGTAATAGGACAAAAGGTAATTCCGGTTGACAAAGCTGGCCTTTATGTCCCTGGTGGCACAGCAGCTTATCCGTCAACAGTTCTGATGGATTCAATCCCAGCTAAAATTGCCGGTTGTAAAGAGGTCGTTATGGTTACTCCTCCAGGTACCGATGGCAAAGTAAATCCAGTTATACTTGCCGCTGCAAAAGTATCAGGAGTCGATAAGATTTTTAAGGTAGGCGGAGCACAGGCTATTGCGGCTTTAGCTTATGGTACAGAAAGTATTCCAAAAGTTGATAAAATTGTGGGCCCAGGCAACGCATTTGTTGCTGAAGCAAAAAAGCAAGTGTTTGGTCAGGTTTCTATAGATATGATTGCTGGACCGTCCGAAATATTAATTGTTGCTGATAGTAAAACAAACCCAAAACACGCTGCTGCTGATTTGCTTTCTCAGGCTGAACATGATAAAATGGCTAGTGCTGTGCTTGTCACAGATTCTATTGAGCTTGCTGTTGCAGTACAAAGCGAACTAGAAGTACAGATCCCACTATTAGAACGTTGTGAAATCGCAAGAGAATCTATCGACAAGAATGGAAAAATCATCGTAGCCGATTCACTTATGGCAGCGATTGAAATTTCAAACGAAATAGCTCCGGAGCATCTCGAACTATGTGTTGACAATCCGTTTGATTATCTTGACAGTATTCGTCACGCAGGTTCAATTTTTATGGGTCGAAACTGTCCGGAAGCTTTGGGTGATTATTTTGCAGGACCTAACCACACACTACCTACTCTTGGTACCGCAAAATTTTCAAGCCCACTGTCAGTTGATGATTTTGTTAAGAAAACACAATACACTTATTACACAAAAGATGCACTTAAAAAAGTGGCAAATGACGTTGCTTTCTTTGCCGAGAAAGAAGGTCTTACTGCTCACGCCAAAAGTGCAGTTATCCGTGTGGAGGAATAATATTGAGTCGCTTTTTCAGTAAAAAATATAGTACCTTAGTGCCGTACACCCCAGGTGAACAACCAAAAGATACAAAATACATAAAACTGAATACTAACGAATCACCGTTTGCCCCATCCCCTACAGCTATTGAATTAGTAAATAATGCAGCGAAAAATCTTCAGCTATATTCTGATCCTGAGTGTAGAAAATTGATTGAAGTAGCTTCTAAAAAATTTAATGTAGATAGAGATGAAATTATTTTCACTAACGGTTCAGATGAAGTTTTAAACTTTGCATTTATGGCATTTTGCGATGACGAGCATCCTGCTATTTTCCCGGATATTACATATGGGTTTTACTCTGTGTTTGCTCAGATAAACAACATACCATATAAAACGATTCCGCTTAAAGATGATTTCACAATAGATGTTAATGACTACAAAAATGCTAAAGGAACTATATTTATAGCAAACCCTAACGCACCAACTGGTGTTGCTTTATCTATTGAAGAAATCGAAGAAATTGTAAAAAGCAATCCTGAAAATATTGTTGTAATCGATGAAGCTTATGTTGATTTTGGTGCTGATAGTGCAGTAAAACTCATTAAAAAGTATAATAATCTTTTAGTTACACAAACATTCTCAAAATCACGCTCACTTGCAGGTGGCAGACTCGGTTTTGGTATTGCTAGCAAATCACTTATTCGGGATCTAAACACTATTAAATATTCTACAAATCCATATAATGTAAATTCGTTGACTATGGCTGCCGGTATCGGTACATTACTCGACGATGACTACTGTATGAATAACTGCAAAAATATTATTGAAATTCGCAAATGGGTTACGAACAACCTAAAAGAACTTGGCTTTACTATGACAGATTCGTCTGCTAATTTCATTTTTGCTAAACACGATGATTTTGATGGAGAACAAATCTATCTTAATCTAAAAGAAAAAGGCGTTCTTATTAGACATTTTGATAAGACTAGGTTTAGAGAATACAACCGTATCACAATCGGTAGTAAAGAACAAATGAGTATGTTTTTAGAAAAGCTAAAAGAAGTACTGGAGGAATTAAAATGAGGACTTCTACAATAAATCGCAAAACCGCAGAAACAGATATATCTTTGTCGCTCAACTTGGACGGTAGCGGTATAAGTAATGTTGAATCAGGATGCGGTTTTTTAGATCATATGCTTACACTTTTTGCAAAGCACGGTAGATTCGACCTAGATTTAAAGTGCATTGGTGACACACAGGTCGATGATCACCACACTGTAGAAGATATCGGTATTTCACTGGGCTTGGCTTTTAAAGAAGCTTTGGGAGACAAAAAAGGTGTTTCTCGTTACGGTTATATGATATTACCTATGGACGAGTCTCTGATAATGTCTGCAGTAGACTTTTCAGGTAGAGGTTATTTGAACTACGATTTAAATATCCCTACTGAAAAGGTGGGTACTTTTGATACCGAACTCGTAGAAGAGTTTTGGCTCGGCTTTATTCGTAATGCAGAATGCACTCTACACATAAAACAGCTTGATGGTTCTAATTCTCATCACATTATTGAAGGTGCGTTCAAATCAGTTGCAAGAAGCTTCAAAGAAGCTGTTAGAATTGATGCTAAATTTTCTAATGATATTTTATCAACAAAGGGAGTATTATAATGGTTGCGATTGTAGATTATGGTGTAGGTAATCTTTTCTCACTGAAAAGCTCATTAACTGCTATCGGAGCTGATGTAGTTATTACCTCGGATAAAGAAATTCTCAAAACAGCAAACCAAATAATATTGCCTGGCGTAGGTGCATTTGAAGATGCCGCAAAAAAGCTAAGGAAGAACGGTTTAGATAAAGTTATCAAGGAGCTAGCTGATGGTGGAAAACCACTTATGGGCATCTGTCTTGGTATGCAACTGCTTCTTGATAAAAGCTATGAGTATGGTGAACATGATGGCTTAGGACTAATTAAAGGCATCGTAGCCCCAATCAAAGACGATGTAACCAGCGAATATAAAATCCCACATATAGGATGGAACCCCTTGAAATTAAATGGTGACTCTTCCCCTATCTTTAAGTATATTCAAGATGGAGACTGCGTTTATTTTGTACATTCATATTATGCAAAAAACTGCGAAGAATCCATTATCGCTACCGCTGAATATGGTACAGAACTCACAGCAGCAATAGCTAAAAACAACGTTTTCGGATGCCAGTTTCATCCAGAAAAAAGCGGAAAAGTTGGTCTTAACATTTTAAAAGCATTCATTGACCTCAAGGAGGAAAACTATGCTGATTTATCCGGCGATAGATTTGTATAATAAAAAAGCAGTGCGCTTATATAAAGGCGACTACAATCAGATGACTGTGTATAACGATAACCCTGTTGATGTTGCTATTGACTTTAAAAACAGCGGTGCAACTCATATTCATTTAGTAGATTTAGAAGGTGCCAAAAGCGGAACTACGCCAAATTTTGATGTTGTAAAAAACATAAAGAAATCAACATCACTATTTTGTGAAATTGGTGGAGGAATACGCAGTATCGATGTCATTGACAAATACATCAGCTACGGTATAGATAGAGTTATATTAGGAACTGCTGCAGTAACAAACAAGGGTTTTGTTGAAGAAGCGGTCAGTATGTACTCAGACAAAATCGCTGTTGGTATAGATATCAAAGACGGTTTTGTTGCTATTAAAGGTTGGACAGAAACTTCTAATATTAACGCCTTTGATTTTTGTAAAAAAATGCAGAACATCGGTGTAAAAACAATAATTTGTACCGACATATCAAAAGACGGAGCTATGCAAGGTACTAATCACGAGCTATATAAAGATTTATCCGATAAATTCGATATTCAAATAATCGCATCCGGCGGTGTTTCCTCTATAGATGACATCAAAAAGCTCAGACAGCTAGATATTCATGGTGCTATAGTCGGAAAAGCATACTATACTGGTTCAATAAACCTATCACATGCTATTGAGGTGGCTAAATGATTACTAAACGTATTATACCCTGTCTTGACGTGAAAGACGGTAGGGTTGTTAAAGGTGTGAATTTCCAAGGTCTTAACGATGTTTCATCCCCTATCACACTTGCAAAATATTATAGCAATTGCGGTGCAGATGAGCTTGTGTTCTACGATATCACAGCTTCTTCTGACGGACGCAAGCTATTCACAGACATATTGTGCGAAACAGCAAAAAGCGTATTTATACCACTGACTGTCGGTGGTGGAATCAATGATATCGAAGATTTTGATAGAGTATTAAATTGTGGCGCTGACAAGGTATCTGTAAACTCTGGCGCGATACGCAATCCGGATCTTATATACGAAGCAGCAAAGCTATACGGTGATCAATGTGTTGTAATCTCAGCTGATGTAAAACGTGTTGACGGAGTGTTCAGAGTATTCGCTAAAGGTGGCAGAGAAAATACCGGCATGGAAGCAATTGAGTGGATAAAGCAATGTGTTTCAAATGGTGCCGGTGAGGTTGTATTGAATTCAATCGACACTGATGGTGTAAAAGGTGGCTTTGATTTAGAGATGCTTGACGCTGTATGTAACGCAGTAAATGTTCCTGTAATAGCATCTGGCGGTGCAGGAAAAATAGAAGATTTCATCACTTTGTTTAAAACCCTACCAAAAGTGGATGCGGGGCTAGCTGCTTCAATATTCCATTTTGGTGAAGTCAAAATATCTGACCTTAAAACAGAAATGTCAAATACAGGCATTCCCACTCGCATATCATAATTAAGGAGAATTACCATGATAGATATTGAAAAGTTAAATTACGATGAAAAAGGGCTTATTCCAGCAATAGTAGTAGATGCTACCACAAAGCAGGTTCTGACCCTTGCATATATGAATAAAGAAAGTTTACAGATTTCGCTCGAAAAAGAACTTACTTGTTTTTGGAGCAGATCAAGACAAGAGCTTTGGCTCAAAGGTGAAACTAGCAGTAACTACCAACACATTGTATCAATAACATCTGATTGTGATAACGACGCACTTGTTATTATGGTAGAACCAGAAGGTCCTGCATGTCACTTGGGAACAACTTCTTGCTTTAATAACGAAGTCTACAAGAGTGATGGTCGTCACGAATTTTCATATAGTGGTCTTATGGAACTTATTAAAGGTCGTAAAACAGACGAAAAAGAAGGCTCATATACTACCTACCTTTTCCAAAAAGGCCTTGACAAAATATTAAAAAAAGTCGGCGAAGAATGCACCGAAGTTATCATTGCTGCAAAAGCTGATGATAAAAAAGAAACTATCTATGAAATAGCTGATTTAGCTTACCATGTTATGGTTCTTATGATAGAACAAGGAATTACTCTTGCTGATATACACAATGAGCTAGCTTCCCGTCACGTCATTGACCATAAAGTGAAACAGGAGAAAATGACATAATGAAAAATGTTGACTTGCATATTCACACTACATATAGCGACGGTAATAACACACCGAATGAAATAGTTGAATTTGCAATAAAAAATGGTATTGATACGATAGGCTTTTCTGACCACTCATATACAGCGTTTGATCAAAGTTATTGTATAAAAAAAGCTGATATATCAGCATACAAAAACGAAATAATTAAACTCAAGAAAAAGTATAAAGATAAGATAAACATTCTGCTCGGTATCGAGCAAGACTACTATAGTGTTGAAGACACATCTGACTATGAATTCGTTATTGGCTCAGTACACTACATCAAAGTGAATGGCGAATTTTTACCTGTAGATGAATCTAAAGACATACTTATCAGTGCTGTTGATAAATATTTTTCAGGAAACATTTATGCCTTAATCGAAGAGTACTACAACACTGTGTCAGATGTTGTGAATAAAACTAACGCAAATATCATCGGTCATATCGATTTGATTTCAAAATTCAACGAAAACAACGATTTGTTCGATGAAAATGATGAAAGATACGTAAAAGCGTATAAAAAAGCTTGTGACAGCTTAATTAAATATAACAAGCTATTCGAAATAAACACAGGAGCTATATCCCGAGGATACCGCTCCACTGCTTACCCTTCTTCACAGATATATAAATATCTGAAAAGTATTGGTGCAAGATTTATACTATCAAGTGATAGTCACAGCAAGGACACGCTGTGCTATCAGTTCGATGTTTATAAGAACAAAATATAGCAAAAAGCGACAGAAGTTATTCTGTCGCTTTTTATATTAAACTACTATTATTTAAGCTGTAATATTAGCTAATTCACACTGGATCAATGTAGCATCAATAATACTGATTACTCCATCCTTACTATAGTCAGCAGCCAGCAAACCATTCTCAGTTAGTTCGCACTTTTCAGCAAGATACATCTGGATTAATGTAGCATCAATAACAGATAAAATCTTATCATCATCAGCATCACCTAAAATGAACGGTTCTTCCGTAGGTGCCTGAGTAGGTGTTTTAGTTTCTTCAACTGTTCTTGGAATTACAGTGAAGTAGAAATACGACCAGTTATTATTCCCCTCCGGTCTGAAATATAGTGTACATGGACCGGCTTTAGAACTGCCGATAGCATAGTTATCACCAGAACTATTATACCACCTTGTATAGTCATTACCATCGTAATGTACAACCTTGATCTCATCACCTTTCACAAAAGTATAGTCTATCATATACTCGCCCTGGTTTTTAGGGTTTTCTTTGAGTAGTCTATCTGCGGAAAGTGACTCTTTTCCCCATTTATCCTCACCGTTCAAATCACCAATAATATAATAACCTGCTGAAAGTGAGCTTTCAGTTGGCTTTTCTGTTGGTGCATTAGTTGGAGCTGTTGTAGGTGCATCAGTCTCTTCTACTGTCTTTGGTATTACTGTAAAGTAATAATAAGACCAGTCCGTGTTTCCTGATGGTCTGAAGTAAATATTGCCTGTACCAACCTTTGATGAACCTATTGAATAATTATCACCAGAGCTATTGTACCAACGAGTTATCTCAGAGCCATCATAGTAAACAACTTTAATTTCGTCACCTTTAACAAAAGTATAGTCAAGCATATATTCACCATCATTATATGGGTTCGCTACAAACATTCTGTCTTCAGTAAACGAAGATACACTCCAACAGTCTTTACCACTTAAAGTACCAACTAGATAGTAACCTGCTTTCAGAGAAGTCTGAGTAGGTACTACGGTTGGTGCATCGGTAGCTTTAGTATCGTCTTCAACAGGCTTTGTTTCTAAAGCAGACGGGGTTTGGGTCGCGGCTTCTGTTGGAACTATAACCTCACCTGGCTCGTAATCAACTTTTACTTTTAAAGTTTCTGTATTCAGAGTGAAGGTATAAGTGCCTCCTGTTGTATTCAATGTACAGTTTTCTGTATCGTTCTTACACATTCTCCACCCATTACCAGTTGTAAAATCATTAATGACACCAGGGTTTGAGAACCAATCATCATTCTTAATCATTTTGAAGGTATATGTACCAGCAGGCAAATCCACCTTAGTGACCGCAGTGTTATAATCAGTATAAATAAATGGGTTAGCTGTCTTATCCCAAGAGTTGAATGTACCAACGAGTTGTGCATCGCTATCAGTACCAATGACAGACTTATCGATAATAGACCATGTGCCATCAGACGTATCCCAACCATCAGCAATTTTGAAATAGTTATGATTGTTCGAAATACCCATATCACCAGTCTGGTTCCAGATATTATCCCAGTTGTTGCTGGTTTTCGATGGGTTCATACGAGCAAATATACACTCATTCCATACTCCATTTGGAAGTGTTGCTTCGTAAATACCGTCACCATCTGGATCCTTAAAGTCAACCCAAGCATTACCGCTTGAATTCCACACATAAACAGCAAAACGAGCGTTATCAGACTTCCACGAATCAGAAGGTTTGAAATACAAACTTCCCTCTACACCGGTATTGTATCCATAAAAAGACCCACTTTTATAAATTGATGTATAAGCATTAAACGAGTGTCCGCCTGACGAAGGTGTCTGATTACCGTTACCATCATTAAAAACCACCTTTGATGTTTCAAAACCAACCGGCACATCGTATTCGTAGAGTCCGAGTGAACTGTTGTATGTCATCTCTATACCAGGCCAACTTTTATTTTTGTTGCCATCTTCATCATATACGTACGCATATACCGTACTCCAGTTTTTGCTGGAATTGTTGAAGAACATTTTAAGCTTAGTATCCGGATGCAATTTTTTATATGTACGCATAATAGTATCAGTAGTCGTACCACCTGAGGCAGAAATCAGCATATCTGCTTCTTCGCCATATTCTAACCCACAGCCAACGGAAATTACATCACCATCTTTAAACTGCTGAGCATAATCGTCATCTATAGAATATTTACCACCTGTAGCCTCTTTATATGTTAATTTAACATCGAGAGTATCGCCTCTATACGCCTGTGAAGATTCACTTGCATATACAGTCGATGGATAACTATATACTACAGCAATACCAGAATCACCGATAGTTCCACTTATTTTGCCATTTGATACTGAGAAGTGATTTCCTGTTATAGCGTCTGTATATACGCCATCGTACATTCTATGTGCTGTAACAGATACAGATGTAGAGCCACCGCTTGCATTGACAAGAACAACGCCAGTGTTACCACGCTCATTATACACAATGTTACCGGACGAAGCCAAATACTCACCATGACCGGCAAAATAATTCTTGAAACGGTTGATTGCTCTGACCTCTTTGTCAGCCCAAGATGTAATATCAGCGTCGCCAAGCATTGTAGTATCGTTGTTCTCAGGACGCGCGAGATACAAACCACACACCTGAGCACGAGAACCTACAATAGCCCACGTTTTCTTCATATTCTCGTTTGAAATCCACATAGAATCTCTGTCAGCATAATATGTATCGTGAGATTCATTCCATTGAACTGCTTTTAAAGGTGATGCACCATTAGAAATGCTAGATACACATGCACCACTAGCGTTGCCGCTAGCTATAGCATTACGAATATTATTTCCAGTTGAGCTGTCAGTAACACTCATATAATCAGTATATGCTGTTATACTCAATCCACCACCGGGAGAACCTAAAATTTCACCATAATAATACGGTGTAATTCCTCTGGTCTGCTGTGCATGATAGGTAGCAGTACCCAGTACATTAGGCCAGAAATCGCTCTTAACACCATCTCTATCCTTCGGTGTTTCGATATGTTTTGCAGCATCAAAACGGAAACCGTCAGCACCGGCATCAATACATTCCTTGAGGAAACCGATTGCGTAATTTTGGACTTTGCTACTGCTTGTATTCAGATCAGGAAAACCACTGAGACAGTTGTGTGTAACATCGTAGCGATCTTCCCAGTTAGATGTATTCCATGTGATAGAGTACCAACAACTTGAGTCGTTTCTAAGGTCACTACTAATCTGATTATTGATAGTATTTTCAGTAGAGTCGTTCGCCATATGGTTAAATACAGTATCAACAATTACTTTAACACCATACTTATGAGCTTCTTCACACATAGCTTTAAACTGAGATTTTGTACCAAGAGCATTCCAAGAATTAGTTTCAATATTAAAACTAATAGGCTGATAATACACCCACGCAGAATTGTTTACTGTACTCCAATATTCTCTGGTAGATTCCTTAGAAGACTGTATAGGAGATGTTTGAATTGCAGTAAAGCCTTGACTTGCAATTAACTGCATATTCTTTCTGATATTATCAAAAGACCAGTTCCAACAATGAAGAATCTGACCATACTGGACATTGTCCACCAGACCATAGTTGATAGATGCAGCTTCAGTATCAATCGAAACATAATCACCGGCAACAATACATGATAATAATATACAAAGACTCATCGCAAAACATAGAATTTTTTTAATCATAATAAACCTCCATAAAGTTCATTATTTAATATATCTATACATATTGATTTTACAACATTTTACAGTTAATGTTCAACAGATATTAGCACTAAACTTTATATGCCTTTGTTGTGCATAATGACTAAGTAGCGCATAAACAAAAAACACGACAGACATTAACTGTCTGCCGTGTTTTTTATAAAAAATCCTAAATTACTTTAAAATAATTAGCCGGTGTAATCACTCCACGAACCGTTACTATAAATCTTGTTCATACCATTGAGTGTTATATCCTGAGTTTGTAACCCCTGATTATTATTATTGAAAACAACATATTTTGCATTTTCTGGTATTTCGGCCTTATATACATTATCGCCTATTGATTCCATGTGCAAACCAGGCCAACTAGTCATATTGGTATCACTGTCGCTCCAATAATATACCTTAACTTCTCCCCAATCATCGTTATTTTTATAGTATATAAAATTACCTAAATCAACAGGTTTTGTAGTAGAAGCTTCAGTAGGAACAGTATTAGGTTGTGTTGGTAAAACGGCATCTCCGTTTGAATAGTCAACGTACTGACCGCACTTTGAGCCATTAGCAATAATTTCAACCAAATACTGTTGTATTAATGTTGCATCAACAATGTTAATTGAGCCATTCATATCCACATCAGCTGTTTTCTTTGATTTAGATGTGAATTTATGTAATGAAACAAGATGACGCTGAATAGCAGACGCATCAACGATTGCAATTTTGCCATTGAGGTCAGCATCACCAATCAAAATTTGTTCAGCAGGCTTTTGAGTGGAAGGTTCGGTTGGTTTTTGAGTAGGTGTTTCAGATTCATTATATACAACTGCAATACCTGTATCACCGATATTACCGCTTATCTGTCCATTAGATACAGTGAATGTGTTTCCTGTAATCTGATCTTTATACGACCCATTAGCAATTTTGTTAGCTTTTATAGAAACATTAGTTGAACCGCCGGATATATTAACAAGAACTACACCGGAGTTACCTCTTTCATTATAAACAATGTTATTCGAGTTAGAGATATGTTCAGATTGGCCAGCAAATCTGTTCTTAAAAATATTTACAGCCTTTACTTCCTTATCAGCCCATCCTGTTTGATCAGCGTTACCCAGTCTAGTATTTCTACTGTACGGGCGTGCAAGATACATACCACAAACTTCACTGCGAGAACCAATAATAGCCCAAGTCTTTTTAAGAACAGTCTCGTTCACATAATCAGAACTTCCGTCATTGTATGTATCATGAGATTCGTTCCATTGAACAGTTTTATTATTTGCAGCACCATTTACTATACCAACGTTTACAGCGCTACCAGCATTGCCGCTATTAACAGCATTTCTTACATTATTGCTAGACACATTATCAGTAACACTCATATAATCAGTATAGGCTGTAATGTCCACTCCGCCAGCACCATCAAGAATCTCACCATAATAATACGGAGTAATGCCTTTTGTAGACTTTGCATATGAAGTAGCAGCATTTAAAACATTAGGCCAGAAATCACTCTTAACACCATCTCTGTCTTTCGGTGTTTCAATGTGTTTAGCTGCATCAAAGCGGAAGCCATCAGCGCCACAATCGATACATTCTTTTAAAAACCCGATTGCATAGTTCTGAATCTTAGAATTACTTGTATTAAGATCAGGCAATCCACCTAAGCTTTTGTGAGTGATGTCGTAACGATCGCCCCAGTTTGATATATTTTCATAAACGTTATACCAGCAGTTACCGTCATTCTTAATATCGCCTGTGATTTGATCGTTTATAGTATTTCCTGAATATGCGTTTGCAAGATGATTGAATACAGTATCAACAATTACTTTTATGCCATACTTTTCAGCCTCATCGCACATTGCTTTAAATTCTTTTTTTGTACCAAGTGCACTACGGTAATTAGTTTCAATACTAAAACTAATAGGCTGATAATAAACCCACATTGCAGAACCAGCTGTGCTCCAACCCTCGTTAGTAGATTCTTTAGAAGCCTGTACAGGAGATGTCTGAATAGCAGTGAAACCCTGGCTAGCAATTTTGCTCATGTTATTTTTAATATTATTAAAAGACCAGTTCCAGCACTGTAAAATCTGACCATCTTGAACGTTATCTGCTAATACGGAACCAGTTGCAGCATCTGCTTGAAAAGACATAACATCAACTGTAAAAATACAAGACAACATTAAACAAAACGTTAAAAACAAACTTAAGATTCTCTTATTCATAAATTCAGACTCCTTAAAGTAATTAACAAAAAATTACATATTTATTCTACTACAAATCTATGTATAACTCAATTCATCAAAACACTAAACATATTGAACAATTGTTGTGCACAACGCTATCGAACAGGTTATTAATAAAGAAAAACGGGAGCAATTTTTGCTCCCGTTTGTCATTTTGTATATACAACCAACTGATTGTTTGTGCACCTTGCACACAACTAGCTAAAAATGGTATGTAAAAGTATTTGGTTAAAACATATAACAAATCATCACTTAGCTTTGATGCTCTTAACCTTACTCCAACCGCCATACACAACTTTTCCATCAACCTTCTTGTACGCTCTTACTTTAAAATAATAAGTCCTTCCGCTAACAAGTGAAGATTTGGAGCCTTTTAGTACATCGGCAGAATAAGATTTAACTTTTTTGAATCCACTTGAAGAGCTCGTAGAATAATAAAGCTGATATCCACTTTCACCGCTAACATTACTCCACTGAGCTGAAACTTTACCCTTTGTGCTGGAAGAAGACACTTTTAGTGTAGGAGTTTTAGGTTTTGTTGCTGTTGCGAATACAGATGAATAGCTACCCCAAATTACTCCGTCATCCTTTGTGTAAGCTCTTAATTTAAATTTATAAGTTGTACCGGCTTTAAGCTTTGAATTCTTGTAGCTTGTACCGCTTGTAACAGATGCAATATGTTCATATTTGTTGGTACTTGAGTTTAATTTATAAATTCTATACCCGGTTGCACCGGTTACCTTGTTCCATTTAAGAGTTACAGTTGATGTAGTCTGGCTAGCAGTAATTTCGCTAGTCACTCTAGGTTTGATAGTAAAATACAGCCTTTTCGTTCCGCTATAATCGCCTCTGAATGTAATTTTAACAGTATATCTGCCAGGAAGGGTACGTCCACTTTCATATGATACTAAGTAGTCTATCCCCTCGCTCAGCGTGTTTCCAGCACTATCCTTAACTTTAACAGTAGGTTTTTTAGCCTTTTTATCATAAGTATAAGAAGATGTAGAAAGAGTAAACTCTGTAGGCTTATAGATTGTTTCAGAATTCTTGATATCCCCACATACTGAGCACTCTGTTAATTTTATACCATCAGTCTCAAGCGTTGCATCAGTAGAAGTGCTCGAATAAGAATGGACCACATCATTCAACTTTATAGTAAACTGGCTTGCAACAGAACCATAGCACTCTTTTTCAACAGAATAATAACGTACAGTTAGTGTATTACCGTTATCAGAAAAATAGAACATAGCCACCATTGCAGTAGAGCCAATATTAAGATCAACATACTGAGCATCAATGAGCATTTGAGTAACAGTGTTACCATGTATTCCTTCATCTTGACGATAAACAATATGTTGCCACGGATCGTGTCCTGATAGTACCATAAGTACATTTTCGTGCTGGGAGAAGGATTTTTTCCACATATCATCACCGTTATGAGCATCGACATATCCTTTATAATATGTTGGTGGATAACAGTCTCCACTATCTAAAGTAGTTCCATCACGATACAAATAAGCATGAGTAGTTATTATCACCTTATGATCCGGGTGAGCTTTTATAACGTCGTTTGCCCATTTAAGAACAGCTCCACTTGGTGCAAAGTCAAGCGTCATTATCATATAGTCTATACCTTTAATATTAAAGTAACGATATGAATTTGTTAAATCCCCGTCTGTCATAACACCGTCCACAGTGTTTTCATAGTAACCGTTATGGAAATACTTATTAAAATCTTCCAGATTATCGTGATTACCGCGACTCAAAGAATATGGAATCTTACCATCTAATTTACTTATATAACTTGTTGCATCTTCCCACTCTTTTTGTGTACTCTCATCAGTTATATCTCCAAGTCCGATTACATACTCTATTTTTTGTGAGTCTTTATTTGCAACGATCCAATCGTAAAGTTTCTCCATAGCTTCAGGGTCATTCTCACACATAGTCTGAGTGTCGCCAACAACAGCAAAAGAATAGTCGTAATTTGTAACAGGCACGACATCATCGGCATTCTGCCATAAAAAAGTATGTTCAAGATTGTTACCATTACCAGACAAATCCTTAATCATACATTCCTGACATAGGCTCAGATCATAAGCTGCTAATAAGTTTTTGTCAACAGTATCAATGCCCTCAGAATAATCAGCAGCAATTTCATTACTAGTTCTAACATCAGACCACACTGCTATTGATTCAATGTTGCCCGTAAAGTAAGTAGCATTGCCTCCTCTATAATCACCACCAATAACAGGTTTGTGCTTTTCTTCAAATGACGAAATCGATTCAACTCCAGTAATAGTTTGTGCCAATTTGCCATTTACATAGCAATGCATTTTCTTATTAGGAAAATCCATAACAATACTTAGATGAACCTTGTCACCGGTAGCAACATTCACTTTATTAAAAACATACACACTCTGCTTTGAGTAGTCAGCAACATTTCTAATAGCCACTCGTGGTTGACCAGATTTATTAAGCGAGAATACCAGTGCAGGATCAAAGTTACCATCACTACCAAATAAAGTAGTAGTACCTGTTAAAGAATCTGCATCAACAGTAAATGTCGACTCAAAAGTCAAAGGTGTGGTTTTAAGTTTTTTGCTCAAGCTGTATTGCTCATCAGTATTGAATGTAAGACCTTGAAATTTTTCTGCACATTCCAAGCAATCAACTACTGTCAGATTAACATTAGCTTTTGTATCACCATCAGTTACGCTAATTGTAGTTTTTCCCTGCTTTAATGTAGTTATTTTACCACTTTTAATAGTAGCAATATCTGTATTACTCGAGGTCCATTTTAGCGTGCTGTTTCCTGAATACTTTATATCTAACTTATAGGTTTGTCCAGCCTCTAAAATCAGATTAGAAGGAGATACCATCAAGCTGTTATTGATCATACCATCAGAGTATTTTTCTGCAAATATTTCGTAGAAATCGCCACCGGTTTTTTCGGTTTCATTGATCACCAACAGTGAATTAGTACGATAACTGAAAGCAATCGGATAGAAATTGCAAGATGTCATCAAAGATACATTATGTCGCTCATCATTTTCCTCATAGCTCATCAATATATCTTTAGAATGAATATTAGAACCATCATTGATGCTACGATAGCCAAGATGTCTGCCAAGCGCTAATTTTTGAATGCCATCAGTATCAAAATCAGTTACCCGAATTGCAAACTTATTCATCGGATTTGGATTTTCGCTATATGACTTTTCAAGTATTTTTGACATAGTTGTACCGATATAGCTTTTACCGTATCCGTATTCGTTCCAAATAAATTCAATATAATCGCTAGATGACGGTAACTTGTTCACATACTTACAAATCGGATTCATCTCAGTATCCCATGTATCGACGCTACCGCCAAAAGGAGTAAAATACATTTCGAACACAGGGTCGTTTTCTGTTCCTAGATAAATAATCTGTTTATCTGATGGAATCTCATCACCCCTACCGCTTTTGATTAGCGATGCTTGTTCATCGTTCATCTCATTAACAAGCTTGCGTAGCTCAAACATTTCTTCCTGACCTCTGTACTCATACATCAACTTCATATAGTTGTAAGTTACACGATACAGTTCATCATGGTCAGAAATGATAACGCCGGACTGGGAACTATTGTTACCATTGCAGCCGATATAGTTGTTCTCGTCGAGATTAGCACTAGAAACAAATACTGTAGAAGTGTGCTCAGTACCATCTGTAGCTAAATAGTGTGAAACAGTCGCACTCTTAACATGCTGCATATCAGATGTTTTGTCTTCGACGGTCCAATCCACCATAGTAAAGTTCATGAAATCAGAAACTTTCTTGCCAGCAGCATAAGTGTCGTAGCAAGCGCTATCAAGAGCTTGATTAAAGTAAGTTGAACAACTCAGATTTTTTCTGCTCTCTAGTTTCTTTGTTTTAGGATTATATTGCTTAACAGCATAAGAATTGAGTTGGTTAATCATAGTAACTTCGATACCCATTCTTGCAGCTTCTGTAAGCATAAACGAAATACGAACAAAGCCATGCTCGTCATAATTAGTACCATACAACGAACGCATATAACCGTAATACTTACTCTGTGGAAGCACACACACAGCAGCTGTAACAGATGTTCTATATGACGAGAAAGTAATCTTCACGTCCTCCTGTGGATGCGCGCGCTTGTACTGAATGCACTGGTAAATAAGCAAACCCATACCGTTGTTAGGGTCACTAAGTGATTCATTATGAACTCTATAGAAAGCTTCAGCTGTAACTACTTTTCCGTTAATATTCGCATAGCTTGTAGATCCCAAGCCCTGAAAGTTTTCAGGATTGTTTGCTAAAGGTAGCTTGTCATAATAAGGGCTGATTGAATTCTTATTGTTTGTCTTAATATTCTTTTCAATTTCAGGCAGAACGACATCAAAAAATGGCTTTTCCTGATTTATAGGTTCTAGATAATAGTTAGAAACGAAGGGATCCGTCTCGCTGGGCGCAACGCTTTTTGCCTGTGCAAAAACTAAGCTCTCACACAGAAGTATTACACACATCAAAACGCATAGTACTGTAACGCTAATTTTTTTCATGATATGTCACCCCTTTATCATTAAGGCAATGTAGTCAAATCAAAAACAACATTTGTTCTGTTGCCTTTAACTTCACTATACCAAGCAGCAGTGCTGTTATGAGTGGTGTAAATCTTTGGCGGATTAGTATATGCATTATTATACAGATAAATAAAATTACCGTTTTTAGAAGTATTTTCGCCTATAGTCACTGTTCCATCTAAATACAATCTCGAGTAGTTTGAAGTGACATAAATTACACCACCATTATCTGAAGATATATTCATTGTCGCTGTAATGCCATCAACAAGTACACAACTATTAGTACGGATCTCAATAGCTCCACCAGTTGTTTTCGCAGTGTTACCTGTGAATGTACAGTTAGAGAATATAATTTTCAGTTGTGTTGGATCAGTTGCGCTTGCGCAATTACCGTTTTGAATTTCAACTGCACCGCCACCTGCACCTAATGACGCATTATCACTGAAATCACAGTTTGTAGCACTAATCATTAAGTTAGGACTGGAAGTGTCTGTAGAAATCGCTCCACCTTTTGCAGAAGCAACATTATTTTTCAGCGTAACATTTGTCAACGAAAGGTTTGTTGTCGCGGTACCCTCGGTAGTCGAATCTAAAACTAATATAGCACCACCGTCACCACCAGATGAAGTGTTACCTTCTAAAGTCGCATCAGTGATTATCGCCGATGCTCCTTTATCCAGATAAATCGCACCTGCAGATTTAGATGTATTATTATTAAATATAGAGTTATCAGATATATTGATAGTACCGGTACCATTAGCATAAACAGCTCCGCCGAACTCAGTTGCTGAGTTGTCAATTAACTGAGAATTTAAAATATAGATATTAGCAGCACTGTTAGTGTTCATAGCACCACCATACTTAGCGGTGTTGTTGCTAATATATGTATTGCTAACAGTCAACGAACCGCTGGAACGGTGATCAATAGCACCGCCATAATTCCACGCTGTGTTGCTATTAAGATTTGAGTTTTCAACTGAAATCGCTACAGTGCCACTACTATAAATAACACCACCGTTGTTATTCACGTTACCACTTGCAGTAAGTCTGTTGATATCTAAAGTGCCACCGTTAGTGATATACACTACACCGCTACCGTTAGCTGTAGCAATATTATTTGTAACACTAACATCAGTAAGCTCGTAAGTTCCGCCATCCCTGAAGTAAACCGCTACACCTGTAACACCGGTATTGTTCACAAATTGGCAGTTGTTATCAATAACAACTGACGCTCCACGGGCTGTAACAGCACCGCCATAATATCCGGTCGAGTTACCGTTCATTATAACACCAGATAATTGTAATGTATTGTTGTTGCTATAGATAGCACCACCACACAAATCAGTAGTTGTGCCACTCGCAGAGTTACTATTCAGTTGTGTGCCAGTTAAATAAACTTCACAACCTGTTCTTGAGCTTATAGCGCCACCTGCTTGTGCACAGTTGTCTTCAAACAATCCGCTATTCATTGTCATTATTGCAGGAGTTGTGGAACCATCATCATTATTTGCATACGTTACGTAAACTGCTCCACCGTGGTTTGCGGCAGTATTCTCAGTGAATTCAGAATTACCTGCAGCATTTAATGCACCACCAACAACGTCTATAGCACCACCATTATTAGCATTGTTCAAACTAAACAGTGAGTCGTTTAAAGTCACGCTAGCCAGATAAGCGTAAACTGCACCACCGTTGCTTGTAGATGTATTCTCAGTGAGTGTGGTGTTTTTGAGTTCAATGTTTCCGCCATTTGCGTTTATAGCGCCACCTGACTTAGTTGCATTATTATTCTTTAATGTGTATTGATCAAAAATTATATTACCGTTAGTAGAGTAAACAGCACCACCATTATTAGCAATGTTGTTAGACATTTCTCCGTTAATAAACTCAACAGTTGCACTATCAGAATATATTACACCACCTGAAGTAGCAGTGTTGTTAGTAAAAGTACTGTTTTCAGCGCTGATTCGGGTATTAGGATTGCTAGTATAGAAAACTCCACCGTTATTAGCCTTGTTGTTAGAAGCAGTAACATTAGTCATATACATAGTGCCATTGTTCATATAAACGACACCGTTTCCATTAGAAACATTATCAACAATATCCGTATCAGTCACTGTAACTATAGATGATCCTTTGAAGAAGAGAGCCGCACCTGTAGCACCTATAGAATTCTTAACAGTACATTTGTTGATATCTACTTTAGTATTGCTAGTTAAAATTGCACCACCATAATAATCGGTTTCATTAGCATCTATAATTGTATCAATTATATCAAGACTACCGCCAGAAATATTAACAGCGCCACCACCCATAGAGTTGTTGTAGTCATTATTGTCGTAAGTAGATATATTTCTGCTAAGTTCAACATTACTAAGAGAAATGTCAGAACCGGTTAAAGAATAGATGGCACCGCCTGAAGCTGCTTCGTTGTGTATAAATGTGCTGTCAACCACTGTAACAGTGGACTTAACGGTATCAACAGCTCCACCAAAGCCAGAAGATTTGTTGTTACTAAAAGTAACATTGTTTAGATTCAGGCTACCATAACCAACATAAATAGCGCCACCACCTTCACCGTCACCTTCATCTTTATCTGCATAACCCGTAACAGAATTATTAGTAAACGAAGTGCCATCAAAAGTAGCTTCACAGCCTGTACGAACACTTACTGCGCCACCACCCATAGCTTTGTTGTTCTCAAAAATACCGTGGGTCATATCCAGACTACCATTGATATTTTCGGCTCCTTCTTCTCCTTTGATGTATGTAACATAAACAGCGCCACCGTGATTCTCAGCAGCGTTACCAATAAATTTAATGTTGCCGGCAGTAGTCAACTTAGCACCGGACAAGGTGATAGCACCACCGTGACCATTGCCACCATTACTATCCATCTCGGACACATTATCAGTAAATGTTACATCTGCAAGTTCAAGGTTACCTTCTTTATTATAAATAGCACCAGCATTGTTTGCTGTATTTTTGCTGAATGCAAAATCATTAAGTTTCACAGTAGCATTAGCCATATAAATAACGCCACCGTTCTTTGCAAAATTTTCACTCCAAGTGCAATTTTCAAGAGTAACCTGTGTACTAGCTCCGCTAGTATAAATAACACCGCCGCTCCCTGCTTTGTTGCCTGATGCAGTAATATTGTTCATATTAAGCTTACCGCCATTGATATAAACAACACCGTTACTCTTTGCGGTATTATTAGAAATGGTCATATCATCTATAGTAACATTACAGGACTCGCGGAAGTAAAGTGCTCCACCGGTAGTACCTGTAGAATTTGTAGCTGAAGAATCACCACTAATCTTAACAGTAGCTTTTCTGCCATGAATTGCAGCACCATAATAGCCTGAGCTGTTATTATCCATCATCACATCTGTAACAGTAAGGCTACCGCCAGTAATGTTCACAGCACCACCACCAATAGTACCATCAGAAGAAGTAGCAGTGGATTTATTCTTATTCATTACTGTTCCTTCCATAGTAACAGTACTATTAGATGTAGCATTAAACACACCGCCAGATGCCGCGCTGTTATTCTCGTAGATACCGTTTACTACGTTCACTGTAGAGCCAACAGAGTTCACAACGCCACCATAACCAACAGAATTATTGCCTGAGGCATTGACATTATTTAATGTGAGATCACCAAAGCCAACATAAATTGCACCGCCACCATATGCATCATATCCATCAGCAGTAACGCTATTTCCTTTTAATAGTGTATTGTTCATAACAGCTTCACAAGCGGAACGTATGCTCACTGCACCACCAGCTTGTGCGGTGTTGTTTTCAAAAGCAACATCTGTAGCTGTCAGTTTTGAACCATCTTTGCTACCGTCTGCATTAGTCTTATATGTCAGATAGATTGCACCAGCATGGTTACCAGCACTATTGCCTGAGAATTCACAGGTAGAATCAATATTTAAATCGCAATCTCCCTGATAGATACCACCTGCGTTGTTATCAGCAGAATTGTTATAAAAATCAACATTATCAAGAGTCACGGTTGAACCGGATATATAAACAGCGCCACCGTTACCACCGCTATTGTTAGTGCTAAAATTAGCACTATTGCCATCAAACACAAGATTTGTCATATTTATATAAGAATCAGATGAAGTATATATCGCACCACCGGAGACTGCAGAGTTTTCAATGAAAGTACAATCCGGTAATTCAACGTTAGAACTACTTTGAACAGCAAGAGCGCCTGCGCTATTTGCTGCTTTGTTCTGAGTAAAGTTACATCCATCTATAGTTGCATCACTGTTTCTGGTTACATAGATAGCACCACCGTTACCAGGGTTGCTTGTGTTTGCATAAGCCTGATTGTTATTGAAATCACTATCAGTAATATTTGCATAAGTACCGATATTACCAACACTTGAATCAGCACTAAGGACTATCGCTCCACCTAAGCTACCTTGGTTGCTGTCAAATTCACAGTCAGTAACTGTGAGATGTCTACGTTCAAATTCAGCTTTTGCATAATGATGATAAATAGCACCACCACTGTACTCACATTTGTTTCCACTAAAGCTTGCGTCGCTGATTGTCAAAGATCCTGCAGTATAGATAGCACCACCACTGGAATCTGTTCGATTGTTCTCAAATCTAGTGTTTCCATAAATGATAATTGGGCTACTAGTATTTGAATAAAGTGCACCACCAGCTTTGATAGAGTGGTTGCCGCTGAAGACCATATCATCTCCTTCATCATCTGAGCCAATAAAAGTATCAGCATTTAAAGAAGATGAAGTTGAAAGACCGCCGCCATAAGTGTGTGTCAGGTTATCTGATACTTCACCTGCAAACAAATAAGCAAATCTTCCGTTATAAATACCGCCACCACGCAGTGATTCGTTGTTTGCTACAGTACCACCATACATTTTGAGGGTACCATAGTTAAATATAGCACCACCACAACCAGCGATTTCCTTTGACTGTACAGTGCCATCCTCATTGGTAACAGTAGTATATTCAGTAGCAACACTGTTATTTTCAAGAACGCCACCATACATATTTACAGTACCGTTCATATTCAAAACAGCAGCACCACCTGCACGTTCAATAGAATCAAGTCCGATAAAAGTGATACATTTTAGTGCTCTGTCGTTGCCAATTTTATTATTATTAGCAATTTTAACGTTGTCAAAAATATTGAGTATTGAGCTTTCAGATACGAAAACTGCACTACCAACAACATCGACATTCGTTTTGTCCATATTACCGTCAATAGTTAGCATACCTTCACTACCGCCAAGACTAAGTATGCCTTTTCGGCCTAGTAATATTGAACTCTTACCGCTTCTATCAAAACCTACTACAAAAATATCTCCATCATAGTCAGAGTCACGTTTTAACGTATAGTTGCCATCAGCATAGATAGTTGTTTCATACGAAATATAAATAGGCTGATTTATGATAATGTCTGATGTAATAACAATAGTATCAACACCTGCATCAGTACGCTGAATCAGTTCCTTTAATGTATTTGTGCCCTCAATATCCCACTGAGCAAAAATTTCTACATCATCGTTAATAACACCACTTCTGCCGAAATCGTCACCATTAGAATCCTTCCAGCCTTTGAAGGTGTAACCTATTTTAGAGGGATCAGATAAGTTGTAAATACCGTTTTTGCCTACACCATAAGAATAACTTTCGCCATCGCCTGTATTAACAGTAATATAACACACAGGTTTTAATTTATCTGTAGCACGGTCGATATAATAAGTACACATTGAGCAAGTTTGACGCTCGATTCCCTCTGTGTAAACGGTCGCTTCTTTATATTTGACCCATTCGCCCATATTGTGATCAATCTTATCAATAGTTTCAACACGCTTTTTTGAACACTGTTCGCAAGTATAAACTTTTTCACCAAGTGCGCTACATGTTGGTTGTTTAGTAATGACACCACTATCATATTTGTGTGATAAAGATAAAGTAACAATTCTTGTTTTCACAGAATTACCGTATTTATCCGTAATCATACAGTAAATCATTCGACCATCACGAGCTTCGTTCATCGTAACGGAGTATGTTTTTCCAGTAAAGCTTGTTGTAAGTGAAAAATCAGCTTCGCCTGCATTTTTGTAGTACCATTTATATTTAAGACCATCACCAGTGGCAGAAATAGTGGTCTTAGCAGTAGCACCTAAAGCGACCGAGACAGATTCAGGTTGCTTTGTTATTTCACCCATAGAGATCGTAACTGTTTTTGTAGTAACAGATTTACCATACTTATCTGTAATCTTACAGTAAAGCTTACGTCCGTCACGCTCATTGTTCATTTTTACAGAATATGTATTACCGGTAAAACTAGTAGTAAGCGCAAACTTGCTTGCTCCGTCATTTTTATAGTACCACTTATATTTTAGACCATTACCGGTTGCCGAAACTGTTACTTTTGCGTTAGAGTTACCAAGAACTGTAACAGAAGTCGGTTGTTTAGTAATCTTTACATTACCGCCTTTGCTAATAGTGACAGCGGTAGATTTTACAGATTTACCGTATTTATCTGTAATTTTGCAGTAGATCTTACGACCATTACGATCATTATTCATTTTTACAGAATAATAATTACCGGTGAAAGTTTTTGTAAGTGAATATTTAGAGTCACCAGCATTCTTATAATACCACTGATATTTTAGCCCATTGCCCGTAGCTGAAACCGTAACTTTTGCTGTGTAACCGTTTGGAGCAGAAACCGACACCGGTTGTTTAGTTATCGTGGCGTAACCACCCTTGCTTATTGTAACGGTATTAGACTTTACGGAGTTTCCTTGTTTATCCGTAATAACACAATAAATCTTACGACCATCACGAGAGTTATTCATTTCTACAGAATAACTATTTCCGGTAAAGCTTTTAGTAAGAGAATATTCAGTTTCTCCAACACTCTTATAATACCAATTATACTTAAGACCCGTACCCGTAGCTGATACAGTCACTTTGGCTGCATAACCGTTAGGAACAGCAACAGAAACTGGCTGCTTAGTAATTTTTACAAAGTCGCTAGTTGCAGCAAAAATCACAGATGAACTGCAAAACAGCAGTGTCATAAAAATAATCAGTGCCACAAAAATACCACGTGTTTTTCTCATAATATTTCCTCTTTTCTGATATTACTATTATCAAAGATTGCACCTGTGCAAAATGCACAAAAGTTTTATATACCTATACATTATAATTTTATATCTTTTATCAATAAATGTCAATGTTGTAACCGATTTTTAAACTACAAAAAAATAATTTATGTTACTGAAAGCTGGTTAATATGTAAAAACAAACAAAGCGGATACGGTAATACCGCATCCGCTTTAAGATACATATAAAATTATTCCCACTCAATAGTGCCGATTGGCTTTGGAGTGAGGTCAAGAAGTACACGGTTGATACCATCCACTTCGTGAGTAATTCTATCCGTGATATGATGAAGAACCTCATATGGGATTTCCTCTATAGTGGCTGTCATAGCATCTTTTGTATTTACAGCACGAATTATAGCAGGCCAACCTTCGTATCTCTTATCGTCTTTTACGCCAACGCTCTTCATATCAGGAACAGCGATAAAATACTGCCAAACCTTAGTAGCAAGACCGTTTTTGTCAAATTCTTCTCTTAAAATAGCATCAGCTTCTCTAAGAGCGTGTAATCTATCTCTAGTAATAGCACCTAAACAGCGAACCCCTAGTCCAGGACCCGGGAAAGGCTGACGATCAACCATAGAAGATGGCAGACCCAACGCTTTACCTACAACTCTTACTTCATCTTTATACAGTAATTTCACAGGTTCTACAAGTTCAAACTGCATGTCTTCAGGTAATCCACCAACATTGTGATGAGCTTTAACACCATCGCTCTCGAGAATATCAGGATAGATAGTGCCCTGTGCAAGGAAGGAAATACCTTCGAGTTTTCTTGCTTCTTCATCAAAAACTTTGATAAATTCGCCGCCGATGATCTTACGTTTCTTTTCAGGCTCTGCTACATTTTCAAGAAGGCTTAAAAAACGATCAGTAGCATCAATATACACAAGGTTAGCATCAAGCTGATTTCTAAAGACCTCGATAACTTCCTCGCTCTCGCCTTTTCTCATTAAACCGTGATTCACGTGAACACAAACAAGCTGTTTACCAATAGCTTTGATCAACAGAGCTGCTACAACAGAACTATCAACACCACCGGACAGTGCCAAAAGAACTTTCTTATCGCCAACCTGTGCCTGAACTTCTTTTACTTGTTCTGCTATGAACTGCTCAGCAAGCTCAGGAGTTGTTATTCTCACCATTGTATCCGGACGAACATTACTCATTTTAATCTCCCCTATCTTAATTATTCAATCAGTTAGTATAGTTGTCAAAATATCCCTGAATAAGTACAACAGGTGTACCCTTATCACCAGAACCGCTAGTGAGGTCACAAAGAGAACCGATAAGGTCAGTAAGCTGTCTTGGAGTGGTTCCCTGTGAAGCCATATTTCCAACCAGATCTCCGTCTTTTTCACGAATACTCTTTGAAATAGCTTCTTTAAGAGCATCGCCACTCAAATCCTTGAAATCGTTATCAGCAAGATATTTAAGCTTGAGCTCATTAGGTGTTCCTATAAGGCCATCTGTAAAAGCTGGAGATACGACAGGATCAGCAAGCTCCCAGATTTTTCCTTGAGGGTCTTTAAACGCACCGTCACCGTAGACCATAACTTCTACGTGCTTTCCAGTTTTTTCTAAAATGTTCTTTTGAATTTCAAGAACAAGTGGTTGGCAGTCTCTAGGGAAAAGTTTAATTTTATCTTCGGTTGATTTATTAGAACCAAGAAGACCGTATTTTTCGTTACAACCACTACCATTTACTGGTGCGTTCAATATATCATCAAGACTACAAACTACCTTTGCACCGGCAGCCAATAAAATACGTTTAGTTCTAGCACGTGTATGGATATCACAGTTAATGATACAATCGGTATAGTCAAGGATAGCTTTAGGCTGATTGGCAAAAACAATCTCAACCTCTGCGCCACACTCTTTAACAAGCTCACCGTAATAGTCTACATAATCAACACCTGTAAATGGGTGTTTGTTCTCACCGAAGAGCTCTCTGTAGCGCTCCAATGATAATACATCGCTATATGGATTTACTCCGGCTTCGTCAATTTTATCAATACTTACAAGCTCATTACCAACTTCATCAGAAGGATAGCTGAGCATAAGAACAACCTTCTTACATCCTTTTGCAATACCTCTAAGACAAATAGCAAACCTATTTCTAGACAAAATCGGAAAAATAACACCTACTGTTTCTCCGCCGAGTTTCGCTTTAACATCAGCAGCGATATCATCAACAGATGCATAGTTACCTTGCGCTCTTGCAACAATAGACTCAGTTATAGAAATAACATCCTTATCTCTTAACTCAAAGCCTTCAAACTGTGCTGCTTCAAGTACACTGTCGGTTACGATAGTAGCGAGGTTGTCACCCTCTCTGATAATAGGACAACGAATACCTCTAGATATAGTACCAACTCTACGTTCTTTGTTCTGCATTTTGATTCCTTCCTTCTGGTAAGATTTTCTTACAACTTAATATTTTATCATACTGATTTTTCAATATCAATAAAAATTTACGTATTCTTCATTGTTTTTTACATTTTCGCATATTTTTTCAAATAATTATAAATGTAAAAATATTTTTTGTTAAAAACGCTCTTATAATTCTTGATTTATTGAAAAATATAGTGTATAATCAAATTCGCTGAGCCGGTGTGTCGGAACTGGCAGACGAGACAGACTCAAAATCTGTTGTCAGCAATGGCGTGTGGGTTCGAGTCCCACCACCGGCACCAAATATCTCAAGGGTAAGTTACCTTTGAGATATTTTTTATTTTTATATAAATTAACTAAGGCACCAGAATGCACTGGTGCCTTGTTCTTATTTTGTACCGTATATTCTGTCTCCAGCGTCACCAAGACCAGGAACAATATAGCAATTCTCATTAAGATGGCTATCCTTAGCTGCACAGAAAATCTGTACATCAGGGTGCGCTTCACTAAGGACCTCTATTCCCTCCGGTGCTGCGATGATGCAGAGGAATTTAATAGAACGAGGGTTAGAACGCTTAATGATAGTAATAGCATCAACTGCACTACCACCCGTAGCAAGCATAGGATCAAGAACAAACACATCACGTTCGTTGATATCATTTGGTAATTTATTATAATACTCAACAGGCTGATGAGTTTCTTCATCACGATAAAGTCCAATATGGCCTACCTTTGCTGCCGGTACCATCTCAAGCATTGCATCAAGCATACCACAGCCCGCTCTAAGGATAGGTACAAAAGCGAGTTTTCTGCCAGCAAGCATCTTAGCCTGTGTTTTACACATAGGTGTCGTAATCTCAACATCTTCGAGCTCAAGGTCACGTGTAGCTTCATAACACATAAGCATTGCAATTTCAGATATAAGTTCTCTAAACTGCTTACTACCAGTCTTTTCGTCACGAAGTATAGCAAGTTTATGTTGAATAAGCGGATGATCAAATATTGTGATTTTGCTCATACAATTACCTTCTTTCAAAGTCAAATTACAACTTAAATGTTCCTTCTTCAATAGCTGTGATCATATCAACACGTCTGATGTGTCTGTCACCTTCAAACTCAGTGTTAAGAAAAATGTCAGCAAGCTTTACGGCAGTAGCTTCATCAATAATTCTGCCACCCATACAAATAATGTTAGAGTTATTGTGGCGTCTTGTCATCTCTGCCATAAAATCGTTAGTACATACAGCTGCTCTGACACCTTTAACTTTGTTTGCTGCCATAGAAATACCGATACCTGTTCCACAGCAAAGAATACCAAGAGTATCGCCGTTATCCCTTACAGCAGTAGCTACTTTATATGCATACTCAGGATAATCAACGCTATCTTCTGTATAACAACCAAAATCGATAAATTCAAAATTGTTGTCTTTAAGATACTCGATAACAGCATTTTTGATATTCAGACCGCCATGGTCACAACCTAACACTACTTTCATAACACTCATTCCTTTTCTTTACTTAATCTTTCACGCTCAGCCTGAGAAGGTCTGAGGTATGTCGGCATCAACGCCGAAGAATCTATAACATTATTATCATTTATACTTTTTTCTGCACACAACGCTACAGAAGACGCTGTTTGAAAACGCTTGGTAGGAAATGCTAGTTCAATCGATGAATCAGCTTTTTTTTGATCATAACACAGCTGTGCCCCATCGCCAACTAAAACAACTCTCTTGTCAACTTTATCCAGTTGTGAAAATAAGTCTTCAACACTAATCGCCCTGTCATCACAAAGTCTTTCTACAGTACCATTGTTGACAAAAAACAAAGCATTGTACACTTGATTTCGTCTTGCGTCCATGCAAGAGCAAACAACTGTGTCGTTAAGGTCAATAAAATTATAAGCCATAGACTCAAGTGTCGAAACACTAACACACGGTTTGGAAAGCGCCATCGCCATACCTTTTACAACAGATACGCCAATACGGATTCCGGTGAAAGAACCGGGACCAGTATTTACAGCGAAGTAATCAATATCAGATAGCTCAAGTTTTGTAGAAGATAGCAAAGCATCAATCATAGGGACCAGCGTCTGGCTGTGAGTAAGCTTTGTATTAATAAAAAACTCTCCGATGATTTTACTCGCTGAAGCATCATAAACACATACAGAAGCTGACGTAGCCGATGCATCAAGCGATAATATTTTCATACTCATCAAGCCCCTCTATTGTAAATATTCTTTGTTCTTCTACATCGCTTTTTTTGATAAAGATACGAATAATGTTGTCTTCAAGCGCATACTCGATGTTTTCGCTCCATTCAATAATCAAAACACCATTACCGAGATAGTCATAGAATCCAACAGAATACAAGTCATCTTCACTAGTTATCCTATACATATCAAAATGATATATATTAAACTTTGCGTTATACTCATTGACGATGGCAAAAGTCGGACTGGAAACGCCATTTTCAAATCCAAGTCCGGACGCAACACCACGAGTAAAAGCAGTTTTACCCGCACCCAAGTCGCCAAACATAGCAATAACTTCATCACCTTTAAGCACAGAAGCTATTCTTTTTCCTAAATTTTCAGTTTGCTTAACACTTTCAGAAACTACCTTAATCATAAGCTACACTTTCTACTTTTTTCACCAAGATATTTTATCATATATTATTTGTATAATAATGCTATATAGAAAAAAACAAAAAATTTTGTACTATATAAATTACATATATGTTAATAAACTTGATATTGAAGTCATATTCAAATATAATACATGTAAAAGTTTTTTTGTTTGGACGGTGTAAAATTGAATTCGTTTACTAAATCTATCAAAAACTTCTTTACAAAAACAGATAAACTGCTCTGGATTTTAACTATGGCAGCGGTTGCATACAGCATCCTACTTATCAGCAGTATGCAACGCACCAGTGACTACAACTATCTTCAATCTCAGTTAATCGCTGTTGCAGGTGGCTATATTCTGGCGGTAATAATCTCTGTCATAGACTACGAAAACATACTTAAGGCTTGGTGGCTTTTAGCTATTATCGGCGTGTTTTTTCTTGTTATTGTATTGTTTGTCGGTATCAATGTCAGCGGTACTGACGATACTGCTTGGATAAGGCTTCCCGGTGGTTTTTCGTTTCAGCCTTCCGAACTTGTAAAAATTATATTTATCATCACTTTTACAAAACATCTGCAAGTTCTCAATGATAGCGAAAAGATAAAATCACTATGGGGTGTGTTATCTCTCATTGTGCACATAGCTATTCCGATATTTTTTGTACACCTTCAAGGTGACGATGGCACTGCACTCGTATTCATCTTTATGTTCATATTTATGATATTTGTTGGCGGTGTGCAGATAAGATACTTTTTGATTATGTTGCTATTGATGTGTACAGGTGTTCCGATTGTATGGAACTATGTATTAAACGATGAACACAAAAATCGCTTTATGGCTATATTTGATATTGACGGTAACGCAATGACGAATTACGGTTGGCAACAATATCAGGGTAAAGTTTCTATTGCCTCCGGAGGTATGGAAGGATACGGTCTGAATAACGGTCCTCGAGTTGCATCAAATATTGTACCAGAACAGGAAAACGATTTTATTTTTACTGTTGCAGGCGAAGAGCTCGGATTCATAGGATGTACGTTACTTCTGCTCATTTTGCTGTTGATAATTATAAAAATAGTCATCAACTCTACTATAGCACGAGATAACACAGGCAAATTTATATGTGTGGGCGTTTTTTCAATGATAGCATCACAAACTGTCATCAATATCGGTATGGTGCTTGGGTTACTGCCTGTTATCGGCATTACGCTGCCATTCTTCAGTAGTGGCGGTACATCAATGCTAACTGTACTCATAGGTATTGGACTGGTACAAAGTGTATATACTCATAAAGATGATGTTAAATCAACTGGCGTCCTAAAGAATAATAAATACAAATACTCTTACAATATTTACTAAGTTAAAAAAAGCACGGTTATTCACCGTGCTTTTTCTTTATTTCTTGCTTACGCTGACGTTAGCTTTATATTCACCATAAACCCAACACTCATTAAAATCATTAGTAAATTCAAACATAAGCGGTAATTCAAGCGAAACGCTATCCTTTTCAATGTCTTCAAGCTTATCACTGAAATCAACTAACGCAATTATATCTGATGAATTTATATCAGTGAGCAAATCTTGCGGTCCACAAACAGTAATGTCTAAGTTTGAGTTATTGAACACGACATTATACATTGATAGATCGATATTTTCACTTACTAGACTCGTAATATTCAGTGTTTTACGTTCATAGTCTGACAAATCAATACTTACTTTAGTAGCTGTGCTATCACTTAAGTTTTTACAACCATTTGGAAGAGAAATATCATAAGTAATGACATTCTTTTTATTAAGCAAGTTTGAGAAATTCAAAGTACCAATATTAACTACATTATCCTCGATTTCATCTAAGACGCTTTGCTCAGCAGCAATTTTTATATTATTGGGGACCATTCTTACTTTTGGATGTGATTTTGGCTCATTGATAATGTCTACTTCCAAATCCACATCCATAGTTGGTAACGGTGTGAGACTTGCTTTAACCTTAGTGACATCTGCTTCTGACATCTTTATATCAATAACATTTCCTTCTTTGTCAAGATATATAAGATCATACTCACCATTTGTAGTAGAGCCTGTTGTACCCTCCAGAGAGCCTTGAAAAACCACTTTATCAATAGCATTAACTTCTGTTTCTGGACCTTTAACTACTACAGAAGTCTCAGATAATGATGTGTTAGCGTAATATCCTTCTTCTACTTTATATGCAAGTTCATCTACAATATCAAACTTCTTTTCTTTTAGTTTATCAACAAAAATTGTAACATTAGAAGGTGTGACATTAGAAGCAAAGTTATAGTTGGTTTTCACGCCGACTTTTTTTGCTGATAATTCAAGAGTATAGCTACCCGGAGCTATAATCGAATTAGACTGTAACGCAACAACCTGAATATCAGATGCTGTAAGTGAACCGACAGTGATTCTATTTCCGGAGACTTCTACAGAAGCTGTAGTATCAGCACCATTGAAAACCTGCATTCCCTCTTCGACAGCATCAGATGAAAGTTCAATAGTAATAGGTATATTAGAAATAGTAACATTACTCTCAGTCTGTGAGTTGGCATTAATGACAAACCAAATAATAAACGCAAACAAAAGAGAGAGCACAAACAAAGTGATGTCATTTGAAAAGAAACGACCGAATCCGCTTTTATTTTTCATTTTCTTTCTCCTTTCTGTTCTTGAAAAGTACAGTAAAGAGATCTTGTTTTTCATTATCAGTTGGTATTATAAGATCAGTCAGCTTATCATAGAGTTCTTTTCTGTCAAGCTCTCTAATGAGTTTTCCGCCTACAGCGATAGAAACTATTCCTGTTTCTTCAGATACAACCACAATTACCGCATCAGACTCTTCGCTCATACCAATAGCCGCTCTATGACGAGTACCTAAAGATGAGTTGAGGCGGGTATTATCAGTAAGAGGCAGGATACATCCTGCAGACAAAATCTTACCATCCCTTATAATGCAAGCTCCATCATGTAAAGGAGCTTTGTTAAAAAATATATTACCAAGTAAAGCCACAGATGTATCGCTGTTAAGCTGAGTACCGCTGGCAGAAATCTCGGAAAGCATAGTGTGACGTTCAAGTACTATTAGGGCACCGGTTTTTGAGTGACTGAAAACAGTTGCTGCATCTACAACATCGCTGATAGCCTTAGACCACACAGCAACAAGATCAGTGCTTTTATTGCTGATTGCTGAGAAAATCGAGTTATTTGAAATGTTACTGCGACCTAAATGTTCAAGTGCACGACGCAATTCAGGCTGAAATACAATAACAAGAATAATAACAGCGAACTCAAACAGTGTGGTCAATATTACATTAACCATTGTTAAATCAAAAATCGCAGAAACAGCATATGCTACCACTAAAACAATAAGACCTTTGACAAGCTGGGCAGCTCTGGTCTGTCTAAGGAGCTTAAACAGACTGAAAATAATAATAGCAACAAGTATTATATCAACAGCGTCACTAAACTGAAAAGTTTTCAAAATAGCTCCGATGGTGGTAATCCAACTAGATAAAAAGCCCATGAACGTCCTCCTTTACACACTTTATATAATTTTAACACACATCTTTTATCATTTCAACTTTAATAGCCCATAAATTTTAATTTATTTAATGCAAAAACAAGAGTTTTTATATCATTTTGTGTAGTAAATACAGATGGAGATATTCTAACTACGCCCTCATCTATTGTACCCATATATTTGTGAGCAAGAGGCGAACAATGCAACCCTGCTCGTACTGCAATATTATTTTTGTTAAGATATGCTGCTACTTTTTCACTGTTCATATTATCAACAGAAAATGAAAGAACAGGTGCGCTCATGAACGGACTCGGCATATCAGTATATAAAGTAATCTTATCGTTTCTATTAAGTTCACCATAGAGATACCTTACAAGATTCATTTCGTGCATAAAAATAGTGTCTAGTCCCCTATTTAGTACAAACTCAACACCTTTTTTCAGACCGCATATACCGGGTATATTAAGAGTTCCACTCTCATATCTGTCAGGAGTAAAAAGTGGTTGACTATAATTTTGTGATTCGCTGCCAGTTCCACCTTCAAACAAAGTATCGGGCAAACAATCGGTGTTAATTATCAATAGACCTACACCCATTGGACCATACAATCCTTTATGACCGGCACAGCAAACATAATCAAAATAGTTCTCACCTATATCAATTTTAAGCACTCCTGCGCTTTGCGCTGCGTCTAAACAAAAGAGTATCCCATAGCTGTGAGCAAGTGCACATATACGTTCTACAGGAAGTTTAATGCCAAAAACATTTGATGCGTGTGTACAAACTATGAGTTTCGTTTTTTCATTTATACATTGCCTGAAGCTGTCAAGAGTCTTATCATTATCATTAGGATAAACATCAGCGACACTGTATGAAATGTTTTTTGATTTAAGTTTTTCTAGTGGTCTTAAAACAGAATTGTGCTCCAAACTAGATATCACACAGTGATCACCTGGCTTTAATACGCCTTTAATCACTGTATTTAGCGATTGCGTGCAACCAGAAGTAAAAATAACTTTGCTTTCATCGTCGATGTTAAAGAGTCGACAAACCGCTTCTCTGCACGTAAAAACCTGATGTGCAGATTTTAATGACAGGTTGTGTCCACTTCTACCGGGATTTGCACTGTATTTTTGCATAGCTTCACTGACTGCATTAATAACACTCTTAGGCTTTGGAAAAGTAGTAGCAGAATTATCCAGATATATCATGAGCCATCACGGGCCACTCGACCGATTATTTTTATACCATTTCGAAGTAATATATCATAGGCTGTTTCTACGTTTTGAGGCACAAAAAGACAGTAACCGCAAGAATAAACCTGATGAGTTTTAGGAGTTCGTTCTATATATGATTTCAACTTGTATCTGTCCAGTATATTTTTGGCTTTCATAGCGTAAGTAACTGACGGCACAAGTAATAATTGTTTTTCCATAAAAATTTACACCTCTACATTTTTATTAACATAATATGTTCAAAAATATAGAGGTGTTATAATTTAATATTAAGTTTCAGACAAGAGGTCGCCCATATCGTACATACCGCTTTGCTTATCTTTTAAATACACAGCAGCATTAACTGCTCCTACAGCAAAAACGTCTTTTGATAGAGCTTGATGCTTGAGAGATAGGATTTCATCGTGACCAGCAAAGATGACTTCGTGTTCACCAACGATTGTGCCACCACGAACAGCGTGAATACCGATTTCGTTTTTACTACGCTTTTGTCTATATGAATGTCTGTCATATACATACTGAGAATCAGGTAGTACATCAGCGATAGCATCTGCAATCATAAGTGCTGTACCAGATGGTGCATCGATTTTTTGATTATGGTGCTTTTCAATGATTTCAACGTCAAAATTGTTAGAAAATACAGCTGCAGCCTTCTTAGAAAGTTCAATAATGAGATTGATACCGAGTGACATATTTCCTGAATAAAAGATAGCTACGTTTTTTGATGCTTCTTTTATCTGCTCGACCTGTGTATCAGAAAAGCCGGTTGTACAGATAATCATCGGTGTGCGGTTATCCTTTGCATAGCTTAACATTGAATCAAGAACAGATGGGTTTGAAAAATCAATAATAACGTCTGCTTTTATATCAACTTCACTGAAGCTACGGAAAACTTTGTAGTTAATGTTATCGCCATAAAGATCAACGCCTGCAACTATTCGGCAATCGTTTCTCTCAGATACAGCTTTAGTGACTGCTGCACCCATTTTACCGTTACATCCATTGAGAATAATATCTGTCATTTTAACGTCCCCTCTCTTAGAAAAATAGGGCGTGTTAAACGCCCTACTGTTATCATTTAGAATATTTGCCGATAAGATCGTACTTAGCAAGACAATCTTTAAGGTCGTGATAGCCCCTGTAGCTCATAGGCACAAGTGGAAGCCTGCACTCACCAGCGTCAAAACCGATGAGGTTCATAGCTGTTTTTACAGGAATAGGGTTCACATCAGAGAACATCATATCCATAAGCTCAACATAATGGAAGTTCATCTTTGATGCTTCTACAAAGTTATTGTCAAGACAAAGCTGGCATATCTGATGCATTTCCTTTGGACAAAGGTTAGCAAAAACAGAGATAACGCCTAAGCTGCCAAGTGACATAAAAGGTACAGTTTGATCATCGTTGCCTGAATAAATATCAAGCTTGTCGCCACAAAGTGAACGTGTCTGTGACACAGATGAAATATCTCCGTTTGCTTCCTTTGTTGCAACGATATTCTCGTGCTTACAAAGTTCAGCGTAAGTCTTAGGTTGAATGTTACATCCGGTACGTGATGGAACATTGTATAAAATCATAGGAAGGTCAATGTTATCAGCAATAGTGTTGAAATGTCTGATAAGACCTGTCTGTGAAGTTTTGTTATAATATGGAGTAACTGAAAGCAAAGCATCAGCACCAGAGCTTTGAGCAGATTTAGAAAGCTCAATAGCAGTGTTAGTGTCGTTGCTACCTGTACCTGCGATAACAGGAATTCTGCCATTAACCTTTTCAGTAACAAAAGACAGCACCTCACAGTGCTCCTTTACAGTCAAAGTAGCAGCTTCACCGGTTGTACCGCACGCAATAATAGCATCAGTACCGTTTTCAATTTGAAATTCAAGCAATTCGCCTAAAACATCGAAATTCACGCTTCCGTCAGCATTCATAGGTGTAATAAGCGCAACACCGGAACCAGTAAAAATTGGTTTACTCATGAGGGGTCCTCCAATTCATTAGTCAATATATCCTTCAGCACACAAAAGCTCAGCCATAAGCACTGCACCACCAGCAGCACCTCTGAGAGTGTTGTGTGACATACATACAAATTTCATATCATACTGTGTATCTTCTCTAAGTCTACCGATAGAAACAGCCATACCGTTCTCAAGATTACGCTCTGACTTGATCTGTGGACGGTCAGGCTCAGTGAAATAATGCAAGAACTGTTTAGGTGCAGATGGAAGATTGAGTTCCTGTGCACGACCGACGTAGCTATTCCAATCAGCAATAACCTCTTCAACACTTGGTTTATTCTCACAGCCGAATGACATAAATACAGCAGCAGAATGACCATCAGACACAGGTACTCGAATACACTGTGATGTGATAGAAATATCTTCTGTAGGAACAATTTTGTCATCTACAATAGAGCCCCAGATTTTGAGTGGCTCTTGCTCTGACTTTTCCTCTTCACCACCGATATATGGAATTACGTTATCTACCATCTCAGGCCAACGTTCAAATGTCTTACCCGCACCTGAAATAGCCTGATATGTGCAAGCAAGGACTTTAGTTACATTATATTTTTCTTTGAGTGGATGAATAGCAGGAACATAGCTCTGGAGTGAACAGTTTGATTTAACTGAAATGAAGCCACGCTTTGTACCAAGACGTTTACGCTGAGCTTCTATAATCTTTGCGTGGTCAGAGTTGATTTCAGGAATAATCATCGGAACATCTTGTGTCATTCGATGAGCAGAGTTATTAGACATTACAGGACACTCAGCTTTTGCATAAGCTTCTTCAAGTGCTTTGATTTCATCTTTCTTCATATCTACTGCACAGAACACAAAATCAACTTGTGAGGCAACAGCTTTCACATCACTTGCGTCAATGATAACCATATTTTTCATAGCTTCTGGTATAGGAGCAGTCATAGCCCATCTGTCTGCAACGCATTCTTCGTATGTTTTGCCAGCACTACGTGGGCTTGCAGCAAGCGCTGTAACCTTAAACCAAGGATGATTTTCTAAAAGAAGTGCAAACCTCTGGCCAACCATACCTGTTGCACCTATAATACCAACTTTATACTGTTTCATAATTATTCCTCCGATTTTCAAAAAACAGTTGTGTTTTTCATAATAATAATATATTATATATCTTATGTTCAGATACACACAATTTTGCATTTTTTCTTATCTTATAATATATCATTAGAACATATCTTTGTCAATTTCATTTGATAAGAATAATCATAATATATAAATTTGAAAGGTATTCAAAATGAAAACTGTTGATTTTTATTATGACCTACCAAAAGAGCTCATCGCACAAACACCACTTGAACCACGTGACAGTTCAAAAATGATGGTACTAGACAAAAAAGATGGTTGCATACGTCATAAACATTTCTACGATATTATTGATGAGCTTAACAAAGGAGATTGTCTCATTCTCAACGACTCCAGAGTTCTTCCTGCACGAATTTTCGGTAACAAGGAAGAAAGTGGTGCAAGTGTTGAATTTTTGATGCTAAGACAAATTGAAAACAACACTTGGGAAACGCTCGCAAAACCAGGCAAAAAGGCTAAAATCGGCACTACTTTCATTTTTGGAGACGGTATAATGACCGGTACAGTAAGAGATGTTACTGAAGAAGGAAATAGAATAGTTGAATTCTTCTGTGATGAGAGCATCTATACTGCATTAGATAAAATCGGTCAGATGCCGCTGCCACCTTATATCACCGAAAAGCTACAGGATAAAGAAAGATATCAGACTGTGTACAGCAATGAGCTCGGCTCTGCTGCTGCCCCTACTGCAGGACTTCATTTTACCAACGAACTTTTACAAAAAATCAAAGACAAAGGTGTAAACATCGGATACGTTACACTGCATGTGGGACTCGGTACTTTCAGACCTGTTAAGGCTCTCAACATCACTGAACACAAAATGCACTCGGAACACTACGAAATCCCTCAGACTACAGCTAAACTCATCAAAAAGACAAAAGAAGCAGGAAAACGAGTTATCGCTGTTGGCACTACATCATGTCGTACACTCGAAAGTGTTGCTCAAAAACACGGTGAAATAATTGCTTGTGACGGTTTTACCGACATATTCATATACCCCGGGTTTGAATTCAAAGTTCTTGACGGACTTGTTACTAACTTTCATCTACCCGAAAGCACTCTAATAATGCTAGTGTCAGCATTTTGCGGATACGAAAACACTATGAACGCATACAAAGTCGCAGTAGAAGAAAAGTACAGATTCTTCTCTTTTGGCGACAGTATGATGATTGTATAAAGGTAAGGTTAAAATGTATAAACTTATTAAACAAGAAGGAAATGCCAGAAGAGGTGAATTTTCAACTCCTCATGGTACAGTTCAGCTACCAGCATTTATGAATGTAGCTACCTGCGGAGCAATAAAAGGTGGTTTGTCTGCACTTGACTTAAAAAGTATTGACACACAGGTTATGCTGTGCAACACCTATCACCTACATTTAAGACCCGGTGATGAAACTGTCAGAAAACTCGGCGGTCTTCATAAAATGACAAAATGGGATTCTGTTATTTTGACCGACAGTGGCGGTTTTCAGGTTTTTTCGCTTGCAAAGCTTCGAAACATCAAAGAAGAAGGTGTGTACTTCAACTCACACATTGATGGTAGAAAAATTTTTATGGGACCTGAAGAAAGTATGCAAATACAGTCAAATTTAGGTTCAACTATCGCAATGGCTTTTGATGAATGCGTTGAAAACCCATCAGAGTACAGCTATACTAAAGAATCTGTCGGTCGTACAACCAGATGGCTAAAGCGCTGTATGGCTGAAATGGATAGACTTAATTCTTTAGACAGTACACTTAATAAAGAACAAATGTTATTCGGTATTAACCAAGGTGGAGTATATAAAGACCTTAGAGTAGATCACATGAAAAAAATTGCACAGTTTGATTTACCTGGCTACGCTATCGGCGGACTTGCTGTCGGTGAAACTGCAGATACAATGTACGAAATCATAGAAGCTGTTGAGCCTTTTGCTCCTAAAGACAGACCTCGCTACTTAATGGGTGTCGGAACACCTGTAAACATATTAGAAGGTGTGTATCGTGGTATTGACCTCTTTGACTGCGTTATGCCAAGCAGAAACGCTCGACATGGACATCTGTTCACATGGGAAGGTATCATAAACATCAACAACGCTAAATACGAGTTCGATGACACTCCTATCGATATTTCTTGCTCATGTCCTACATGCAAAAGCTTTTCAAGAGCATATATTCGTCACCTGATGAAAGCTAACGAGATGCTCGGCATGCGACTTGCGGTTATGCACAATCTGCATTTCTACAATCACCTAATGACACGAATAAGAGAAGAACTCGACAATGGAACTTTCAATCAATTTTATAACAAATACAAAGAAATCTTAGGTAAACGCATCTGAACATCAAAATAGTCACTTGCTTTTTACATTTTTTGCTGATATAATAATATTTGAATTTTTTAAAAGAAAGGAATTTTTGTTATGCCAGAATTTTTTAACTCCAGTTGGGGCATTATCATAATCTATGTTTTGATTTTTGGTGCTATGTACCTCTTCCTCATCAGACCAAACTCAAAGAAGAGAAAAGCTGAAGAAGAAATGAAGAAGAGTATCACCATCGGCGATGATGTAACAACTATCGGCGGTATCGTTGGTAAAATCGTTGCTGTTAAAGACGACGAAGATGCTTTTATCATTGAAACAGGTACAGATAGAGCTAAGATCAAGATTAGAAAGTGGGGTATCTCAAGCGTAGATAACAAACCGAACCCTGCTCAGCAAAAAGCTAAAGAAAAGACTGAAAAGAAAGCTAAGGAAAAAGCTGACAAAAACAATCAGCTCTAATTTAATAATAAAAAAGTTCACCTCTGAATACGTATGTATCAGAGGTGATTTTTTTGCGTTATTTTTCAAATATAAGTAGCGATAAACAAACTTTCATCAAGTCGCTGATACTTGGAGTAGTATCTTCAGTTGCGATGATAGCAGTGTTACTGTGTGTAGTGACGGTTATACTACTTTCAGTTTCACTACTACCATACGAATATCTATCCTACATAATGCTCGTTATTGATGCAATAGGAGTTTTATTCGGTGGGTATATCGCAGCGCGAATCAACAAGAGTCAAGGGCTTATCTTAGGACTTTTAAACGGTTTTATCGTATTTGTGGCATTTTTGATATGCGGTTTTTCTACCACTAGTGACAATATAACCTTAATAACAGCACTAAAAGCAATTGTAATACTACTTTTTTCAGCTTTCGGTGGCATAAAAGGAGTTAATGTGAAAGAAAAAATAAGAATTAAATAGTAACTTACGTGCCACTTGTTTTTAAAACCGAAAGGATATCGTACGGCATATCAGAAACAATTTGAATCTGCTCTTTTGTGATTGGATGGATAAAGCCGATTTTATGACAGTGAAGAGCCTGTCGTGATATAAACTTCAGTGAACCACCGTACATATCGTCACCGGCAAGCGGATGACCTATGCTGCTCATATGGCATCTTATCTGATGAGTTCTGCCTGTTTCCAACACAAATCGTGTTAGAGTGTGATTGTTCGATACAGATACCGGGTAATAATGAGTCACAGAGTGTGCACCATCATCAGCGACAACTCGCTGGATAGATCTACCTTCCATAACCTTGATTGGTTTTATAACAGTACCGCTACCACTGATAACACCTTCACACACAGCAACATATTCCTTGGTAACAGAAGCTGGTAACGAGTGTGCAGTGTATCTGTCTTTTGCAATCAAAAGACAACCGGACGTATCTCTGTCAAGACGGTTGATAGCCCGAAAAGTGTAGTGCTCGCCTTTTTTGTGCATATAGTAAGCAACAATGTTAGCTAATGTATCTTCCTGATGTATTTTTGTGGGGTGCACAGGCATCATACTGGGTTTATTTACTACCATAACATATTCATCTTCAAAAAGTATATCCAGTTCACCTTGCACTTGTTTAATTTCATTCACGTCATCAGGCATAGCTATCATAACAACATCGCCTACATTTAATATATCTGTTGTTTTTAGCAGTTCATTGTTACGAGTTATTCCGAGCTTAGTACGCTTTAGCTTTGATAAAGTACGTGCTGAAATATTACAATGACGACGCAAAAATGTTTTAGCATCAATTTTATCGCATTCAGAAGGCACCGTAAACAATATTGTTTTTTCTCTATTAGAATTATATTCTATATTCATATGCTCACCATAACACAGACAACTACCACTGTTTGTAAAACTATGATAAGCGGAACTCCTATCATAAATAGCGGCTTTTTAGTTTTGTGGCGTATTAGAAGCATAGTGATAAGCATAGCTATGCTTCCACCAAGCGCAGATACAACAATCAGTGCTTTTTCGCTGATACGCCATTTATTATAAATGGCTTTAAGCTTATCAGCGATTGTAATAATAATCGCAGTAACATTTATAAACACAAAATAAATCAGTAAAACTTTAAATAACATAATAAAACCTTGGAAGTGATTTTTTGAGAAATTTTAAATACACACCGTTTCTATTATCAATAATTATGCTCGTTATCTCAATAACAGTTGTAAGTGATAAAAAAGAAGTTATACGTACAAATACACAAGCTACAACAAATGAGATAGCACAAGATATAAGAGGCGTGTGGGTAAGTTACATAACACTTGATATGCAAAATACCGATAAAAGCGAAGACGCTTTCACCAACAAAATAAACAGTATAATAACAAAATCAAAAGAAAATGGGTTTAACACGCTGGTGTTTCAAGTAAGACCATTTTGCGATGCACTGTATGAATCTACTTGCTACCCATGGTCCCATATTCTAACCGGTACGCAAAGCAAAGCACCAAAATACGATCCACTAAAAATCATCTGCGATTTATGTCACAAAAACGATATCAGTGTACACGCATGGATAAATCCATACAGAGTAAAAACAGAACAAACTCCTAAAGAACTTAGCGATAACAATCCATATTCACAAGATAAAAGTATTGGCTTTGAATACAATAACTGTATATACTTAGATCCATCAAACGAAAAAGCTCAAAAGCTAATCGTAAATGGCGTCAAAGAGATTGTCAAAAACTACGATGTAGACGGTATTCAATTTGACGATTACTTTTATCCAGAAAACTGTGACAATTTCGACGATGAAAAATATCAAACATACAAAAAGAATACAGATAACAGTATATCAAAAGAGGTCTGGCGTGCACAAAATGTGAACAACCTTATTAAAGATGTATATAATACAGTACATAAGTATCGTGATGATGTTGTGTTTGGAATATCCCCACAAGGTAATATCAATAATAATATAGCACTCGGTGCTGATGTAAAAACGTGGTGTCAAAACAAAGGATACATCGACTATATTTGTCCTCAGATATATTTCAGTCTAGACAATCCGTCCCTCACATTTGAAGAAAGTCTGAATGACTGGCTGGAATTAGACATCAACAAAAACATCAATATCTATATAGGCCTTGCCGGTTATAAAGGCGGCAGTGATGAAGATGAGGGCACATGGCTTGATAACAATGATATTTTGAAAACACAAATAGAAATCGTAGAAAAACATAAGCTCGATGGCATAATGCTTTTTAGCTACGAAAGTTTTTTAGATGAAACTAATCAAGCCGAAATAGAAAATGTAGCAAACTATCTTACAGGCATTACTCAATAACTCCGATGCAATAATCATTATTTGCTTCTATAATTTTTATTGGTATTATCTTACCTATGACATTATCATCAGATTTTAGATACACCGGCGTGTAGTTTTTGGTGTAGCCTTCGAAATAACCTTTACTGTTCTTTATTTCAAATAGCACCTCTTCTACCCTACCAACTTGTGATTCTAAAAAAGCTTTCCGCTTCTTTAAAGTATGTTCGATCATCAATTTGCTACGAATATTCTTGACTTTTGGATCGACCTGCTGTGGCATTTTATCCGCTACAGTGCCTTTTCTACGTGAATATGAGAACACATGTACTTTTGAAAAACCTATATAATCAGAAAAATCAAGGCTTTTTTTAAATTCTTCTTCACTTTCTCCGACAAAACCTACCATTATGTCCGTGGTAATAGACGGGTTATCAAAGATACGTCTAATATTTTCGACTATCTGTGCGTACTCAGAGCTTGTATAATGGCGATTCATTCTTTTTAATGTCTCATCACAACCACTTTGCAAAGATAAATGAAAATGTGGACAAAATTTTCGTTCTTTAGCAAACCGAGCAAGCACATCTTGTGTCATAAGCTCAGGTTCAAGAGAGCTTAGTCTGACACGTTCAACACCTTCAACCGCACACACGCACTCTACTGCATCAGCAAGTGTAGTGCCAATATCTTCTCCATACACGGATAGGTTAATTCCAACGAGTACTATTTCATTGTAGCCTTTTTGAGCAAGACCTTCAACCTCGCTCTTTAAATCATCAAGTGTCTTTGAGCGTACTCTACCACGAGCATATGGGATAATACAATATGAGCAAAATCGGTTGCAACCATCTTCTATTTTCACAAAAGCACGAGTGCGTTCTAAAAACTCATTTACTCGCATTTTCTCAAACTCTTCGCCATTTATATGCTCAGCTATTCTAATAATTTGTTCACCGTGTAAAAGATACTCTTTGATACATTCTACGACATCATTGCGACTGACATTGCCCAGCACTATGTCGCAATCTCTGAAAAGTTCAGTGTTGCTAGGAAAAGCCTGTGGCATACAACCGGTAAGAACAATAATTGCATCTTCATTATCTCTACGAGCACGGTTGATGACTTTGCGATTTTTTGAGTCACTTGTTGATGTTACAGTACAAGTATTGATTATGATAATATCGGCTTTTAAATCACCGGCAGGCAAAAAACCTGCCTCACACATATATTCAAACATAAGTTGCGATTCGTACTGATTAACTTTGCAACCAAGGGTTTCAATTTTAAAAGTCAAAATAAACACCTAAATTCTTGAAATTTTCAGTAAAAATAACATTGTAAAAATCATATTAAAGTGCTAATATATACATAATGCGACATATGATAACATTTTGCGGAGGTCTGTTATGTATAGTAGCACAATTATGATTAAAGATATTGACACTGCACAAGAGTTTGTTGATAAAATGGCACGCTTTATGGATACAAAAATCATTCTTAAAAGTGGCGATTACAGCATCGACGGTCATTCTATCATCGGTATAATTTCGCTTGATATCACAAAACCCATCGAAGTTTTGTGTGAAAACAACGTCACTGACGAACTTATTGATACTCTCAAACAGTACGCTATATAGTATATTTTTTATTGATAAAAAAGTCAACAACACTTTGCCCTTTCACCTTTGTGAAAGGGCTTTTTTATGCAAAAAAGAGCCCGACAATAAGTCGAGCTCTTTTAAAAATTCAGTAATTATTCCCCGTAAACGTATGTTTCACACTGGATATTCTGGCCTGTACCAGATAATGGATAGAAACCTTCGTTAGGAATACCCTGTAGCTGAAGTGTAGCAGTCTGAATACCTGCACCCTTGTTGTTGAAAATACAGTTGTTGTAAGTGTTCAGAGGGACATCAATTTTATATACATCCTGACCCTGAGCATTTGTCTCAACCTTTTCCATCTCAAGTCCAGGCCAAGCAGTACCGCCACCGCCTGTCTGCCAAGCGTGGAAATATACATTGTTCCAACCATATATGTTTGTAAAGTAAACAGCAGTTGTCTCAGGCTCTACGAGATAGTATGTGTTGCTTTCTGCACCAGCGTTGTTATTATTGAACTTATACTGGGTATATGGAGAATCCTTAGGAATGTTGAAAGTAAAGTTACCAGAGGATCCGTTCATTCTGATACCAGGCCATGTTGTAGATACATTTTCAACAGTGTCTGTATTCCACAGATGAACACAAGCAACAGACCACTTTTCTTTACATGTAAGAGTAATGCTTTCAAGTGTATATGCTGATGTTTTTACATCAAAAGGTACAGTCTCAATAGTAACAGGAGTTGTTGTTTCTGTTATCTCGCTATATACGCCTACGAACTTAACCTTAGTAAATGCTTTATCAACATCGAGTGTGTACACTGAGCCATTCTTTGTCATCTTCTGACCAGGCCATTCGCCATTTGTTGAACCTGCGCCGTCATAAGCAAAAGCATAGATGTCTTTACCATTAAATGCATCTGTGTCGTTAAGTGTGAGTGTAACTGTCTCTACAGGTACGGTAGGCTGAGTTTCAGGCTCTGTTTCAACAGGTGTACCAATAAGTGGGTAAATTTCAATTTCTGCTAGCTGTCTCTGGATAGCTGTAGCATCCATAATAGTAACTTTATCGTCACCATCGACATTACCACAAACAAGAATCTCACTATCTATCAATGCAATCTCAGCCTGATGTCTCTGGATAGCAGTAGCATCTAAGATAGAAACTTTGCCATCTAAGGTCAAATCACCGTAGATAAGTGTGCCAGCTTCATAAGTTGGCTTTGATGTAGAAGGTTCTGTCGGAATTTCTGTTGAATATGTAACATCACTATTTGACAGTGTAACAACAGGATATTCACCGTAGTCTTTCCACTCAAGCTTCTCAAAAATCATTGAGCCAGTGAGCTTGTAACCACCTGACTCACGGTTAGCAGCAGAATTTGCTGTTCCATAATAAATAACAGTCGGAGGCATTGTACGTCCACAATAGCCACCGCAAACAGATGCGCTGTGACCGATATGAGCCGCTACAGCACCTTCAGAGAACTTAACATAATTTGTAGTCGCTGGAACATCGTAGTAATAGAGATTTGGATTAGTAGCATCCTGAGTCATAGCATAGCCAGGGAAATCAACAATCTCAGTTGATCTGTTTTCGCCTGTCTTGCAATACACGTGAACTTTAGGCCACTGTGTAACAGTGTTGTCAAAATACACACGCTTTGTTTCAGAAGCATTTTTCTTTAAAATCTTATATGTATTAGTAGTTGTCTGAGTACCGTTTGTAGCAGTAACTGTTACATTGATGCCTGAACCAACCTTAATAGAACTGTTCAGCGTAATAGCAGCACCATCAGCGAGCACTTCAAGTGCAGGGAGGTTACCAACCTTTACTGTACCTTTAGTTGCATTTTCAAGTGTTACTGCGATAGTAGCTGTTGAGCCAGTATAGCTATTAAGTGTATCTGCGCCAAGAACTGTAGAATTAAGTTTTACTTTAGCAATAGGAGCAGCTTTTTTAGGGTTGTAAACAACAGCAACACCGCTCTCGCCTACTGTACCACTAATCTTACCGCCAGATACTGTAAACTTATTACCTGATACCTGGTCTGTATAAGTACCGTTAGCCATAGTACAAGCCTGATTTACGGTTGTAGAACCAGTAGCCAGGTTAGAAATAACCATACCTGTTGTACCACGCTGTACAAAGAAAAGGCTTCCGTTAGTTGAAACATTCTCAGACTGTCCAACAAACTCATTCTTAAACTGGTTTACAGCTTTAACAGCTGGGCTCTTCCATGTATCAGCAGCACCCGGAGCACCAATAAGTTCATCGTATTTAATAGATACGAGTGTTGGGGTAACGTCGAGCTCAGCACAGTTTGTTCTAACAAGATAGAGAGCAGGTGCATCTTTACGAGCACCAACTACTGCCCAACCTGCAATCTGCTGATCAATATTAAGGAAGTTAGAAGAATCAGAGTTTGAAGGGTTTGTTGTGAATGTATCGTGTGACTCAAGCCAAAGCACGTTATCAGCCTTTTGTGAGCCTGTAAAGCCATAGTTTGCAAGTGAAGCTGGCGCTTTCTTTGTTTTGATTGCGTTACGTACAACTGAACCATAAGCAAAGTCTGTTACGTCAATGTATTTTGTATATGCTGTGATCGGAAGCAAACCGTTAAGGCCTAAAACTTCACCATAGATATATGCATCAGGGTTTTTATCAAGAATAGCATCAGTGATTGTTGGCCAGAAGTCAGAAGCTACTGCACCATCATCAGGAGTTTCAATGTGCTTTGCAGCATCGAAACGGAATCCATCAACACCGCAATCTGCAAGAGTATCAAGATAATTGATAAGATAGTTCTGATAATCCTTGTTGCTTGTATCAAGGTCAGGAAGCTGTGAATTCAAGTCAGTTGTAGTCTGACCTGCACGAGTTGAATCAACATAAGGTACGAGCTTTGTACCAGACGTGTTACGAAGATAGCTCTTCAATGTAGCATTTACTTTAGATGCTTCTGTCTTATTTGTGCTGTTCTGAACATGGTTAGCAACTACGTCACAAATAACCTTAATACCGTATGAATGAAGTGTGTTACACATCTCTTTAAGGTCATCAGCATCACCGAGCTCGTTACCGATAGCTAAATCAGTAGGCTGGTAGAAACACCACCAGTCGTTAGCAAAAGCACCGTCGTTAGTAGTGTCTTTTGTGCACTGGATTGGTGAAACCTGAACAGCAGTGTAACCTGCTTCAGCGATCTCTTGTGCATACTGTGTAACCTCTTTAAGTTTCCAGCTGAATGCATGCAGAATATTACCATCGTGTACATCAGCTGGTAGGTTGTAGCCAACAACGTTGTTAGCTGTAGGTGCAGTGTCAGCATCAGCAGCGTTTGCAGATGTTGCCGGCACGATAACCAATGTAGCCATCATAATAACGCATATGATAAGGCTTAATAATCTCTTTGTGGACATCATAGTACCTCCTAAAGTTTATTTATTTTGATCTGAATCATCTGACTCAGAATTGTTACTTTGTTCAAATATCTCTGCATCAAGATCTTCGAGTTCTTTGGAAAGCTGATTTATAGTAAAAACTGAACTTTTTTTCTTAAGTCTCTTTGTAACAGAGTCGTCGATAAGAGTGTAAATAACAGCAAACACCGGTACACCGAGTAACATACCAGGTAATCCAAACAATCCACCACCGACAATAACAGAAAACAATATCCAGAAGCCAGAAATGCCAACCGTTTCGCCGAGAATCTTAGGTCCGAGTATGTTTCCGTCAAACTGCTGAAGAATGATGACGAAAACAATAAACCAGAAACACTGTATAGGATCAATAATCAAAAGCAAGAACGCACATGGTATTGCACCGATAAAAGGTCCAAAAAACGGAATAACGTTAGTTACACCAACAATAACCGAAATAAGAAGTGCGTAATCGAACTTGAAAATAGTTAGTCCTATAAAGCAGATGATACCAATGATAAAAGAATCGATAATCTTACCGATAATGAACTTACCACATTTTTTATTACACAGGTCGGTGACCTGAATAATCTTTTTACTGGTCTTAATCGGGAAATAAGCAACTACAGCTGCTTTGCACTGACGGCAAAGTTTGTCCTTTGAAGACAACATATAAATCGACACAACAATACCGATAATCCAGTTATATAATCCTGTTGTGAATACTTCTGCAAAGTTAAGAGCCGCTGGAAAAGCATTATTGATAAAGCCAGTGAGCACATCCTGAGCATCCTTACCAGTCAAAAAATTCATAATCTCATTGTAAGTATTAACGTCATATAAATCAAAACCAAATCTCTCGCGAATCATAACTATGAATTCGTCAGCTGATTTCTGAATTGACGCCGCATAATCCGGAATACTTTCAACGAGCATTTTTATGCTTTTTGAAAGCTCAGGAACAAGTATGCCGACCAAAAACGTTAAAATACCGAAACACACAATATAAGAACAAATTAAGGCAAGTGGTTTTTTAAGTCCCTCAAGTTTCTTGCGTTTTGTACCAATTTTATAAAAGCACTTATTATAAAAGAAATTATAAGGAAAGCTCAATATATAAGCTAAAATAAAGCCATAGATAAATGGCATAAAAACATGCAAAACTCCCTGTAAAACAGAGGCAACGTGCTTAATGTTGATAAGCAAAAAACTTACTAACAAGGTATATGTTATAAGCCAGAAAATCTTAAGATATTTAAATTTCTTATTCAATATACCACTCCTTCCTAGAACAAAGACATCTGTGAACTCTCAGGGATACCTTCGAGTGCACCACAATCTCGTAAAATTTCGATGACAGCTTTGTTGACTTTTGTTTTCTGAATCATATCTTCGATAGATAAGTACTGAGTCGTTTTGCCTATCTCTGATAAGCTTTCAGCAGCTGCCTCTCCTATTCCGGAAAGTGAACAGAAAGGAAGCCTGATTTTACCATTCTCAATAAGAAAACGTTTAGAGTCAGATTTATTAACATCAACAGGAAGAACTTCGATACCACGAGAGAGCATTTCGTTCATAATCTGGAGCATCGGTATCTCCTGTTTTTCTTTTGCACTAGCTTCAAAGCCTTTTTGGTTAATAGAGCGTATTTTCTCTTTGACAGCTTGTTTACCTTTGATTAAAGTAGCACCGTCAAAGTTATCGTTTCGCACAGTAAAATACGCTGCATAGTACTCAAGAGGTTTATGTACTTTATACCAACCAAGTCTGAGTGCTGCTATCATATATGCAGCCGCATGGGCTTTCGGGAACATATATTTGATCTTCATACACGAGTCGATATACCACTGTGGAACATCGTGTTCTTTCATAGCGTTGATATGTTCGTCGGTCAAAAGTTTAGTTGCTTTACCTTTACGAACAATTTCCATTATCTTAAACGCCATTCCAGGTTCAAGACCCTTGTGCATAAGATAGGTCATAATAGAGTCACGAGTACCGATAACCTCTGAGATAGTACAAGTGCCATCTTTGATAAGATCAGCAGCGTTGCCTATCCAAACATCAGTACCGTGAGACAGACCTGAAATCTGTAGTAAGTCAGTAAAAGTCTTAGGCTGTGCTTCGACTAGCATCTGACGTACAAAAGAGGTTCCGACCTCAGGCATCGAGAAAGTACCTGTCTGTGAGTCAATGTCTTCAGGTGTAACCCCCAGAGCATCTGTAGAAGTAAACAGCGACATAACATCAGGGTCACTCATAGATACGTTCATTACAGGGATACCGGTGTACTCCTCAAGATAATGATAAATAGTTGGAACATCATGGCCAAGCTCGTCAAGCTTGCAGATAGTATCGTGAATAGAATGGAAATCGAAATGTGTCGTGATATTGTCAGATCCCGTATCATCAGCCGGGTGCTGTACAGGACAGAAATCATAGACTTCCATACCTCGAGGTACAACGACCATGCCACCTGGATGCTGACCCGTAGTACGCTTAACTCCTGTGAAACCGTTAGCAAGACGAGAAATCTCAGCTTTGTGCATGGTTATACCACGTTCTTCGCAGTACTTTTTAACAAAGCCGATGCCTGTTTTTTCCGCAATAGTTGAGATAGTACCTGCTTTGAAGACGTTGTCTTTACCGAACAGCTCTTCGGTGTATCTATGTACACGTGACTGCACTTCACCGCTGAAGTTAAGGTCGATATCAGGGACTTTGTCGCCTTTGAAACCAAGGAAAGTTTCAAAAGGAATTTCGTGTCCGTCACGGTCAAGCTGTGCACCACAATGTGGACATTTTTTCTCTGGTAAATCAAAACCTGAACCGTAGCTACCATCTGTGATAAACTCAGAGTACTTGCAATCAGGGCATATATAATGCGGACACAGAGGATTAACTTCAGAAATACCAGACATAGTCGCAACAAACGATGAACCTACACTACCTCTGGAGCCAACTAAATAGCCATACTCTTCACTCTTTGCAACGAGTTTTTGAGCAGTCATATATAATACTGAGAATCCGTATGTTGTGATAGAATTAAGCTCTTTATCAAGTCTTGCTTTAACAATTTCAGGTAGCGGATCGCCATATTTTGCTTTAGCTCTCTCCCATGTGATAGAAACAAGCTGTTCTTCAGCACCATCGATAAATGGCGGGAAGTTTCCTTCCGGAATAGGACGAATCCACTCACAAGAATCTGCGATTTTGTTAGGGTTATCAACAACAACTTCATATGCTTTTTCGTCGCCTAAATACCCAAATTCGTCGAGCATTTCAGCAGTTGTTCTAAAATACAGCGGAGCCTGTTCGTCAGCATCAGAGAAGCCTTGTCCTGCCATAAGTACTTTTCTATACTCGCTGTCGTGAGGATCCATAAAATGCACATCACCGGTAGCAACAACAGGAATACCGAGTTCGTCACCGAGTTTTATGATGGTTCGGTTGATTTTCTCAAGTTCGGAAACATTAGAGAACTTACCATTACGCACCATAAACATATTATTACCGTTAGGCTGTATTTCAAGATAATCGTAGAAAGATGCAATGCCCTTGAGCTCGCCCCAAGGCTTGCCCATAAGGATAGCTCTATACAGTTCACCAGCTTCGCAAGCAGAACCAATGATCAAGCCTTCTCTGTACTTAATGAGCTCGGACTTTGGAATCCTAGGTCTGCGATAGAAGTATTTCAAGTGCGACATTGAGATAAGCCTATATAGGTTTTTAAGGCCCGTATTATTCTTTACGAGAATTATCTGGTGATAAGTAGGAAGCTTTTTAAAATCGCCTCCTGCTATCTGAGTATTGATATCTTTAGTACACGTAATATTATAGTCATCTTTAAGTCTATTGCATAGACTAATGAAGATTTTAGATAAGATTTGGGCATCATCTACTGCTCTGTGATGATTAAAATCAGGAAGTCGCAGATATTTTGCTACAGTATCGAGCTTACAGTTCTTAATATCAGGAAGAATAGCACGACATATAGCAACGGTATCAAGTGAAGTGTAGTCATACTCAACACCCATATTTTCACACGCAACCTTAATGAATGAAGTATCAAAAGGTGCGTTATGAGCAACAAGTATATTATCATCGCAAAAATCAAGAAAAGCTCGTACCGCCTCACTTTGTGAAGGTGCGTCTTTCACCATAGCATCAGTAATACCGGTGAGCTCCACAATCTTCGCCGGAATCGTTTTTTCAGGATTGACTAAGGTTGAGAATGTATCAACAACTTTACCACCGCTGACTTTCACTGCACCAATCTCAGTGATTTTCTCGTTTTTTGCAGAAAGACCTGTAGTCTCTATATCAAAACAAATGAATGTATCGTATAAAGATACGTTCTTTTCACCATCAACAGACTCGACCAAATCATCCATAAAATATGCTTCGACACCGTAGATGACTTTGATTTTCTTTTCGTCACGGTTGATAGCCTCAGAAGCGTTCATAGCTTCAGGAAAAGCCTGAGCAACACCGTGATCTGTAATAGCAATAGCAGAGTGTCCGAATTGCGCAGCTCTTTTTACGAGTGCACCTGCATCAGTAACACCGTCTAGCTGTGACATATTTGTATGTAAATGCAGTTCAACACGCTTTTTAGGTGCGTTGTCCCCTACTTTTACTTTATCTACTGTCGAGATAGAACGAGCGTTCAAGACAATCTCACCAGCATATTTATCAAACTCTACATCACCAGAGCAGATTATAGTAGAGCCTTTTTTTACATTTTCAAGTACTCTGCATTCGTTTTTATTATTAAACACCTTTACCGTAATAGAGCTAGTGTAATCTGTGATATCAAATGTGATGATATTTTTGTCACCTGAGCGAGTTTCTTTCCACTCAGAAGCAAATACATCGCCCCAGATAGTAGCTCGTCCGGTATCGTAGGCAATTTTTTCTATAGGAATTATTTTTCCCTTTGTCACACGTCCGTAAAGTGGTCGCATAGTCTCGGGAATAATCTGCGGTGTAGCATAAACACCAACACGCTTTTCAACAGCTTTTGGAGTTACACTTGAATTATCAGAAGATTTTTCTTCAAATTCAAACATCTGTGAAAGCTCCTCGAGCTTTTCTCTTGAAATCTTTTTCTCAACATTGCTTATCTGTTCAATATACTCTTCAGAATCACCATCGATCTCGGTAACGCCGCTGAACTTTATCTCAAAAGAAAGAGAGAATAATTTTCTGATAATATCGCTCAAAAGCGTAGAAAAATCCTTTGCATTAAGTAAAGAAAGTCCTCCGTGCGCAAGTTTGACTGTGAGTGTACTGTCTTTCTTATAAAGAGTAGCATCGTTGAGTGTACCGTTGAGACTAGGTGTATCAACCTTTAAAAACTCAACTAACTGTGGAAAATATGCAGTATCAAAAAGCTTCTCATCAAATTTAGGATGGATAGTCACCTTTGAAAACTGCACAGTAGACGACTTCAGCAAACGCTGGGTTTTAAAAATATCCTCAGCCTCTACCAAAGAATCAAATTCAGCATAAACATCAAGTATTCGTTTTTCTTTTTGAATTTTAATATCACAGATCTTTGCACTCGCAACAGTCTCAACAACAGGAGCGCTGATATACTGTGAAAAAACACTGCCTAATGTATTCATCTTTAACCTTTCATTTTACATCTTTTCTATTTCATCAATCAAAGCGTCGATGAGTTTACTTTCATCGACTTTGTATAAAATTTCACCTTTTTTAAAGACAAGTCCCTCGTTGTCTCCACCGGCAATTCCGATATCAGCTTCTTTTGCTTCTCCAGGGCCATTTACAACACACCCCATAATAGCGACTTTTATGTTTTTATTACAGTCTTTGAGACGTTGTTGAGCCTCGTTCGCAAGTCCTATTAAATCTATCTTCGTTCTGCCACAGGTCGGACAAGACACAAAAGTAATGCCTTCTTTTCTAACACCAATAGCTTTTAGCAAGTCTTTTGCGGCATAAACCTCTTCCACAGGATCTGCTGTGAGTGAAATACGTATAGTATCACCGATACCGTGCAAAAGTAGTGAACCGATACCAGCTGATGATTTGATAATACCCATACGAGTAGTGCCGGCTTCAGTAACACCCAAATGTAGCGGATAGTCACAACTCTCGTTTGCAATTTCGTATGCCTTGACCATTGTTGCAACATCGCTGCTTTTCATCGACAAAACAATATCGTTAAAATCATATTTTTCAAGAAGAGATGCATGATACAAAGCGCTGTCGCACAATGCTTGTGCAGTAGGATGACCATATTTTTTAAGTATTTCTTTTTCGAGTGAGCCGGAGTTGACGCCGATACGGATAGGTATATTCTTCGCTTTACATGCGAGTGCAACCTGTTTCACCCTGTCTTCATCACCGATATTACCGGGGTTGATGCGTATTTTATCAACGCCCGCAGCAACACATTCCAGTGCAAGCTTATAGTCAAAGTGGATGTCAGCAACAACTGGAATAGAAACTGCTTCTTTTAGTGCCGGAATAAGACGAACTGAATTCATATCAGGAACTGCTGCACGAATAATCTGACACCCAGCGCTCTCAAGCCTTTTAGCCTGCTCAACACTGCCGACTAAATCGTCAGCACGAGTATTCAGCATAGACTGGATAGTGATATCAGCACCGTTACCAATATATACATTTCCTGCTTTGACCACAAATTTACTCATATTATCCTCCGAATATAAGCACCCAAATATCTTTAAAAGTGATAACTGCCATCAACAAAAGTAGCAGCGCCAGTCCCACACCGTTGATAATTCCTTCTACCCTTTGAGGCACACGCTTTTTGAAAACTGCTTCAATCAAAAGCATCACAAAACGTCCGCCGTCAAGTGCCGGGAAAGGAAGCATATTGACTACACCCAAATTTATAGTGATAACTGTCATAACATAAACAATGCTCATGACTGCTTTCATAAAGCCAACCTTCAAGCTCTCTGAGGCTACATCAGTGATAGCTGACGCTAGACCTACAGGACCAGACACTTCGTTGATACCAAACTGTCCCGTAATAAGACCTACAAAACTAGACCACACCATACGTGTTACAGCAACAGTGTTTTTAAACGCCTGAGAAATCAATGTCGTAAAACTCTTTTCGATTGGTTCAACGTAAAAATCAATAGATAATGCTGGCTCCTCTGTAGCGCTATCCAAATAAGTGAAAAAGTCTACATCTTCAAGTACTAATTCTTTATCGTCTCTGATAACTGTCACAGAAGTGTTAAAACGCTTTCGTGTTTCTTTTTCTTCGATTTCAGGATAGGTATCTACTTTATCTAAAGAAAGAGCTTCTGAGATTTTGTCGATATATTCACACATTAGACTATACGCTGAGTCTTTATCACTAGCACCAATAATCTTATCAAAGCCCTTTACCCAAATATCATATATAGATTTAATCTGCTCTTCATTTGCCGACTGTGATATAGTAGCACAGTGGTTACGCAAACAGAAAAGACAGTCTTCCTTATAAATCTCAAGAGTGCTACCATCGACCTCTTTTATTGGCATTGTATAAATAGCAAAGCTGAAGTCAGTGGAAGTGTTGATCTTGTAATCATTAATTTCAATAATCTCGTCGCCTTCTTCAAGTCCTGTGACCGCAGTAAAAGAATAAGGTGCAAAAGAAGATACTGTAGTTGAACTAAACACTTCATTTGGAAGTAGTGTAATCATCATAAGTGCAAAGCCAAACAAGATGTTCATTACAGCACCTGCTACGACGATAATCATACGTTTATATACACTTGCTTTAGAAAAAGCACGTGGGTTGTCACTTTCTTCATCTTCGCCCTCCATAGCACAATAACCGCCTATAGGTAAAAGTCGAAAAGAATAAGTGGTCTCACCTTTTGTAAAAGAAAAGAGTTTTGGACCCATACCGAGTGAAAACTCGTTGACTTTTACACCGCTTTTTTTAGCAGCAATAAAATGTCCACCCTCATGGAAAAATATGATAAGTTCAAATAATACAACCGCAATTAAAATAAGTGCAACAGTTGTGATAAAATCATCTCCAGTTATTTTGCTAAATTATATACATACTCACGAGCATTTTTATCAGCGTCGAGTACATCATTAAGAGTTTTTGCTTCTTTTGCTTCAAAAGTATCAACAGCAGAAGAAACGAGCTCGCCAATATCAAGAAAGCTTATTTTGTTCTCCCTGAAAAGCTTGTTGGCTATTTCGTTAGCGCCATTTGCTACAGCAGGAATGACGCCACCTCTTTTCATAGCTTTTTTACAAGCATTAAGGCATTTGAAGGTTTTATAATCAGGCTGATAGAAAGTCATGCTCGAAATCTTTGAAAAATCGAGTGACTCAACAGGTGACTCAAACCTATCAGGATATGTGATAGCGTACTGGATAGGAATCCTCATATCAGGAAGTCCGAGCTGTGCCAGCACGCTGTTGTCAACAAATTCAATCATAGAGTGAATGATGCTCTCTCTATGTACTACGACCTCAATATCGTCAGGTGACGTATCAAAAAGCCACGCCGCTTCGATAATCTCAAGTCCTTTGTTCATCATAGTAGCAGAGTCGATAGTGATTTTTGCGCCCATAGACCAATTAGGGTGGTTGAGAGCTTGTGCTACTGTGACTTTTTTAAGTTCATCAACAGTTTTACCGAAGAAAGGTCCTCCAGATGCTGTCAGTATGATTTTTTTCAATGATTTTTCAGGTGGTGAAGCCTGTAAGCATTGGAAAATTGCAGAATGTTCACTATCAACAGGAAACAATGTCACACCGTTGCGTTTAGCGGCATCCATAACCAGAGCGCCACCAGCTACTAAAGTTTCCTTGTTTGCAAAGGCGATGTTCTTTTTAGCTTCGATTGACGCAAGTGTGGGCTTCAGACCAACCATACCAACAACAGAATTGACGACCAAATCACAGCATTCAAGTGTAGCTGCGTATAGCAAACCGTCCATACCTGAATAGACTTTAGTGTCTAAATCTTTGATATTGAGTTTAAGCTCATCTGCCCTACTCTCATCAAACACAACAGCAACAGATGGTTTAAACTCACGGATCTGTTTCTCTAATAAATCTATATTACTATGTGCAGAAAGTGCTGTAACTTGTAATTTAAGCTTTCGTGCAACATCAAGAGTCTGGGTACCGATAGAGCCGGTTGAACCTAGAATAGAAAGTTTATTTACCATAATAAACCCCAATTAAACAATATATATAATTTCAGTAAATTCTCTGACTATAAATACAAGTGGTGCACAGAAAAGAACAGAGTCAAATCTGTCGAGCAAACCACCGTGACCTGGCATGATAGACCCAAAGTCTTTTATGCCACAAGAGCGCTTAATAAGAGAGAATGTCAAATCACCAAAAATGGAAACAATCGGGTTAATAAGACCTATGATGATAAGCGGTAGGTATTCGACCTCTGCTGTAACGCTCCCACCGCCAACAGATAAATCAGTAGCATAAATCAAAGAAAAGATATAACCAACCAAAACTGCACCTAGTGCACCGCACACAAGACCACCTATAGCTCCTTCTACTGTCTTTTTAGGGCTGACAGTAGGACAAAGCTTGTGCTTTCCTAAGAAAACTCCCGTGAAATACGCACCGCTATCAGCTAGCCACGGTACAGCTAAAGTAAGTACAACCCAAAAAGGAGTTTGACCAAATTCACCAAATGAAACAGCAGCAAACGCTGTCATAGATAATGTGATAAGAATTGTACCGCCATATGCAAATAACGCATCTTCTACTTTTATAGCGTTATGAAATATAACTAACAATACGAAAAATGATATTGTAAATAAATACAGTGGAAAATACTCAGCAGCGGTATTACATAAAAATGGCATTAAAACACTAAAAGCCAAGCATGGTACAGAAATACTGTATTTCTTAAATAATGATTTAGCTGAAATAAACTCATAACATAATATACCTGATACTATCGAAATAGCTATTTTTATAGGCAAAGGATAATAGAAACCAACAGCCAACAGAGCTAAGCAAATAACAATTCCGACCGCTGATGTTATAAGTCTTGTTTTCATAAAAAATTCACCTTCTAGGAGTAAAAATTATATACCACCAAAACGTCTGTTGCGTTTAGCGAACTCAATGAGCGCCTTATCAAGATGCTCACTCTTGAAATCAGGCCACAGAACATCCATAATGCAGTACTCAGCGTACGCTGACTGCCATAAAAGAAAGTTAGATGTACGATACTCGCCACTAGGACGAATAATCAAGTCAGGGTCAGGTTGAGTAGCTGTGTAGATATTATCGCTGATAAGCTGAGCGTCTATATCATCAACAGAAAGTATGCCTTCCTTAACGTCCTGAGCGATGTTTCTGACAGCATGGACTATTTCATCTCTGCCGCCATAGTTCATAGCAATATTGAGCACCATACCATCTCTATCTTTAGAATCCTGCTCATTACGCTCGATAAGTTCTAGCATATCAGGCGAAAACACGGAGCGGTCACCGATGAACTTGACAACAATGCTGTCGTCCTGAAAGTCGTTAATAGCTTCAATCATATACTCTTTGAAGAGCTTCATAATAGCGTTGACTTCTTCCTTGGGACGTTTCCAATTTTCGGTAGAAAAGGCATAAACTGTCAGATATTTTATGCCTATATCGGAACAGTAGCGCGCAATTTTTCGAAATGTTTGCGCGCCAGCAGTATGCCCGGCGGTACGTGGCAGACCACGCTTTTTTGCCCATCTGCCGTTACCGTCCATTATTATTCCAATATGTTCTGGGAGTTCAATATCTTTTATAGATATGTTATCTTTAGCTTTATTGAAAATAGCCATCTTAGATTTCCATAATCTCTTTCTTTTTCTTGTCAGCCATCTGGTCTACAACCTTGATGAACTTGTCAGTCTGTTCCTGAGCTTTTTTCTCACCATGTTTGAGATCATCTTCAGTTAGTTCGCCGTCTTTTTTCAGAGACTTGAGCTTGTCGATAGTGTCTCTACGAACATTTCTGATCTGAACTTTTGTATCTTCAGCAATAGCAGCGATTTCTTTTGCAATTTCTTTACGCTTATCTTCTGTGAGTGGTGGGAAGATAAGACGGATACATTTACCGTCGTTTTGTGGATTAATACCAATATCTGACATCTGAATAGCTTTTTCAATCATTCTGAGTACTGATGCATCCCAAGGCTGGATAGTAAGTGTTCGAGCCTCAGTTACAGATACAGCCGCAAGCTGGTTGATAGGTGTCGGTGTTGAATAATAATCAACAGTAACTTTATCTAAAACTGAAGGGTTTGCACGACCGGCTCTAATAGATTTAAATTCAGCGTCAAGATGGTCAATACGTCTTTGCATACGTTCTTCTGATTTTTGTAATGTAGGTTTCATTTTGAGTCCTCCCTTATTGAGATATTATATAAAAATAAATATTATGCAAAAATTAGAAATTACCGACTAATGTGCCGATAGAGTCTTCACAAACAGCTTTGTAGATATTATCAGGATCATCTACACTGAATACAAGCAAGCCGATGTTGTTGTCTTTACAAATAGCTGCTGCAGTTGAGTCCATAACTTTGAGGTCTTTTTCTAAAACATCATGGAAAGAAATAGTGCTATATCTCTTAGCGTCGGGGTTAGTCTTAGGATCACTGTCATAAACACCATCAACCATAGTCGCTTTAAGGATGATCTGTGCTTCAATTTCTGCTGCACGCAGTGCTGCGGCAGTGTCTGTAGAAAAGAATGGGTTACCTGTACCGCAACCAAAAATGACGACTCTTCCCTTTTCAAGATGACGGAGAGCTTTATTACGAATATACGGTTCAGCAATAGCACGCATTCCAATAGCAGTCTGCACCCTAACATCTACACCGATCTGTTCCAATGCATCTGCTACACCTAAAGCGTTGATGGTAGTAGCAAGCATTCCCATATGGTCAGCTCGTGTTCTGTCCATTTTGCCACTTGTGCGTCCTCTCCAGAAGTTTCCACCGCCGACAACGATTGCTACTTCTACCCCATCATCAACGAGTTTTTTGATGGGCTCGCAGAAAGAAAGAACTGTGTCAAAATCGATTCCGTGCTTAGATTCACCGGCCAAAGATTCACCGGAAAGCTTGAGTAAAATTCTTTTATATTTAGAATTCATAATATCACCCCATAGTTATCTTTATAATTAAGAAAATTATACTACAATATGTCAATTTTGTAAAGAAGAATAAGGTAAATATAAATTAATGTTTATAGAATTTTTACAATAAAAAAAGGAGTGGTTGAAAAACCACTCCTTAATATAGGTTAAATACAATTATTTTACCATGTTAGCAACTTCTGCAGCAAAATCGTCCTGACGCTTTTCAAGACCCTCACCCTTCTCGAAACGAACGAACTTAGAAATCTTGATAGAGCCGCCGAGCTTCTTAGCAACAGACTCAGTGTATTTGCCAACAGTCATTGAGCTATCCTTAACGAACTCCTGGTCAACAAGGCAGTTCTCCTTATAGAACTTACCGATTTTACCTTCTACGATCTTTGTAAGAACCTGCTCAGGCTTGTTAGCCATCTTAGGATCCTGCTTCATCTGAGCAACGAGAATTTCCTTCTCGTGGTCGATAGTTTCAGCAGGAACTTCGCTAGCGTCGAGATACTGTGTGTTAAGAGCTGCAATCTGCATAGCAACGTCTTTACCAAATGCTACAAAATCAGCGTTTGTTGTATCAATATCAGTCTCGAAGTTTACGATAACGCCGATCTTACCACCAGCATGTACGTAACCAACTGTAGGACCATCAAATCTCTCAAAACGACGAATCTTGATGTTCTCGCCGATTGTAAGAACTTTCTCCTGAAGGAGCTCAGCAACTGTCATCTCTGTACCAACAGCTTTAAGCTGTGCAAGAGCATCAACATCAGCTGGGTTGTTCTCCATAACTGTAAGTGCACATGTCTTAACGAAAGCCAAGAAATCTGCGTTTTTAGCTACGAAGTCAGTCTCAGCATTAATCTCGATAACTACACCAGCTGTGTTGTCATCGTTAGTAATAGCGAAAGCTACACCCTCAGCTGCGATTCTTGAAGCTTTTTTAGCCTGCTTAGCAAGACCCTGCTCTCTTAAGAAATCGATAGCAGCGTCCATATCGCCGTTAGCCTCAGTAAGTGCCTTTTTGCAGTCCATCATACCGCAACCTGTCTTCTCACGAAGAGCCTTTACATCTTGTGCTGTAAATGCCATATATATCAATCCTTTCGAAATTTATACGTGTTTATTTTTCTGATCAAGAATTATTCTTCAACGAGTTCCTCTACGTCAGCCTCTTCATCTCTAGCAGCAGCGCCCATCTGGCCCTCTCTGCCTTCGATGATAGCGTTAGCCATAGCGCCACAGATAAGTTTTACTGCACGAATAGCGTCATCGTTACCAGGGATAACATAGTCAACGTCATCAGGATCGCAGTTTGTATCAACGATAGCTACAACAGGGATACCGAGTTTCTTAGCCTCAGCAACAGCAATCTTCTCTTTTCTTGGGTCTACAATAAAGAGACAACCAGGAATCTGCTCCATATCCTTGATACCACCGAGGAACTTCTCGAGTTTTTCAATCTCAAGGTTGAGCTTGATAACTTCCTTCTTTGGAAGGAGATCAAATGTACCGTCTGTCTCCATAGCACGAAGCTGCTTGAGTCTAGCAATTCTTCTACGGATAGTTGTGAAGTTTGTGAGCATACCGCCGAGCCATCTAGCGTTTACATAGTAAGCACCAGCTCGAAGTGCCTCTTCTTTAACTGACTCCATAGCCTGCTTCTTTGTACCAACGAAGAGAACACTCTTGCCCTCTACAGAAAGGTCACGGATGAAGTTGTATGCTTCTTCGAGCTTAACAACGGTCTTCTGCAAGTCGATGATGTAGATACCGTTACGCTCTGTAAAAATGTATGGAGCCATCTTAGGGTTCCATCTTCTTGTCTGGTGACCGAAATGTACGCCGGCCTCCAGGAGTTGTTTCATAGAAACTACTGCCATTTTATTTTCCTCCTCAGGTTAAAACCTCCGCTGAGCCTTGAATTTGCCGGGACAAACACAGGTGTGTTACTGAGCCGGTAAGCATCAGCGTGCGTAATGCCTAAATATTATACCATATAAATAAAAAAAATCAAGCATTTTTTAATGCTTGATTTCTTTTTTTGCTATTATTTCTTGCTTATTACATATCAAAGAATCTGACTACGCCATACTGGCATACAAAATCCTGAGATTCGTGCCATGCACTTGAGCAATAAGCTGTTGAATAGAACACGAGAGTTCTATGCTGAACGGCTGCGCCGCCCTGATCAAAAATGTAATTTACTACGTCCTTACATGTCTGGCTTGGTGTGATTGATGTTGAGCCATAGTAACCATACTTAGAGATAACAGTTGCAATGTCGGAATGACCACCCATTACAAATGCGTCTCTTAAGCACTGGGCAACAATCGCCATACCAGTGTAACCCATCGAACCAGCTTCGCCCATAATAATGCGCTCAGCAAGGTCACGATCTGAATCAGACAGATGGATTGCGTAGCTAGTGTAGTTTGGATCCGGATTTTCTATATCAACCAGATAACCTGAGCTGGCTGAGCCGGATACATAAGAACTACCCTCGCTAGTTGATTCTGTAGAGCTGCTTGTTGAAGATGATGACTCTGTTTCAACGATTGTCTCCTCAACAGTTTCGGCTTCTGTAGCTTCAACAACCTGAGCTTCAGTTTCCTGTACTGCTTCAACCTGGAGTTCTTCGACAATACTCTCTGCTTCAAGCTTAGCTTCATCAATAGCGATTGCACGAGCTAGCGCTAAAGCATCATCGTCATCTTCTATATATGTATTAGCTTCTGTTTTTTTGGTTTCTGTTATCGGGGTCTCGCTTGCAGCTTCTACTTCAGGTGTAAGAACAGACACTGATAATGCAAAAAATGCGCACAATGTCATTATGAGAACTCTCAGATAAAATGTCTTAAATTTTCTCATATTATCTCCTCCTTTAAGTAGTCTACATCGGTAAGCCGATGCGAAATAGATATGGAAATATTTGTAAAATCATACCTTTTCAAGTGCTATTTAATCACAATCGTGTAAAAATTGCAAGTTTGTAACTTTTTATTTTTAGTTCTATATTAGCATTATAAACGCCTTTTGTTTCTAATTTGGAATTATTTTTAGTAGAAAATGTACAGATTGAACAATAATCTATAGTGCATTTTGCTATCACGCACAAATATTTTTAATGACAAATTGTAACAAATTTATTACCTTTTTTTGTTTCGTTGGTCGTTTTTTGCACCTTAAAGTCAACTAAAATAGTATCTTCACCTATTAAAGTGATATTATCCCATGGAATAATACAGTCTGATGAACGTCCAAACAACCCAAAAAATCGTGGTCTGCCATAAACTATAACTGCTACTACCTTAGAACTATGTGTATCAACCTCCAAATCATCTACAAATCCAAGCCTTGAACCATCACAGGAGTTTATCACTTCCTTATGTCTGAGTTCAGCCAGTCTACAGGACATATAAATCCTCCTTGTCTAATACTATACAATATATATATGTGCAAATTTTGTCGTATAAACGTACAAACTATGAATTTTTCTGTAAGCAATAATGTTCTTAATCTTTTGAATTTATCAACAACACCATTATTGATATACCGATTAAAACACCTATAAATATACCAATTATCATACCAAACAACATAATAACACTCCTTTTGTTTGACATCAATCACTCTGCACATATGAGATACTATACATAACGGAGATGGTGCATGTGATTATTTACATAGATGTTCTCATATTCACAAATATACTTATTGATTATTTTATCCTATCTTTGACACAGAAATTCCTACATATACAAACTAAAGAATATAAAATTGTATTAGCCTCTGTAACAGGCTCGCTTTTCGCTCTTTTTATATTTTCATCTATATATAATGTTATAGTATCGTATATTATTAAATGCTTATGTGCTATAGTGATGTGCTCAATTGCTTTTAAATACACGGATATCAAATGTTTTTTAAAAAACATTATGGCTACATACGTATTCAGCATTATTTTTGGTGGGGTTATGGTTATTTTCTATCAGGTTTTTAAACCCCAAAAAATGGCAATTATAAAAGACACTGTTTACTTTCAAGTAAAACCTTTGTTCCTGATACTAATCAGTATAGCTATATATCTGATAATTCTAATAATTCAACGGGTGTTATCATCTTCTGTCAGCAACACTATCGTGTCTTTAAAAATGAACATACTAGGGCAAGAATATTCATGCGTAGGTAAAATAGACACAGGCAGTTCTGTCGTAGAACCGTTTTCAGGTGCACCGGTCATAATAACAGAAAGCTCGATTCTAGATAACAGCATAAAAAGCAAGTGCACAAGGATAATCCCGTACAAAGCTCTCGGGTGTGATGGAATTTTGTATGCACTAAAAGCAGATAAAATATCTATAGATAATAAACCTATTCATAAAAATGTATATATCGGAATATACAACAGTGAAATAGACTCAACAATAAAAGCTATTATAAATTCACAGATAATCAGGTGATACAAATGGACTTATTTAAAAATCTTATTCTAAAAATCAAACTTCTTTTTACAACACACAATGTTTTTTACATCAGTGGTACGATGGCTCTTCCCCCTCCACTTACACAACAAGAAGAAAACGAAATTATGGAAAAGCTAAAAAACGGAGAAGAAAGCGCAAGGGAACCACTGATCGTACATAATTTAAGACTGGTAGTTTATATTGCTAAAAAATTTGAAAACACAAACATCAATATCGAGGATTTGATTTCTATCGGAACTATAGGGCTGATAAAAGCAGTAAACACCTTTTCTCCTGCAAGAAACATCAAATTTGCCACATACGCTTCGAGATGTATTGAAAATGAAATTCTTATGTTCTTGAGAAAGGCTTCACAAAGAAAAAATGAAATCTCAATAGAAGAACCGCTTAATACAGACTGGGATGGAAATGAGTTGCTACTATGCGACGTTCTCGGCAGTGATGCTGACATAATAAACAGAGATATTGAACAAGAGCTTGAATGCAATCTGCTACTCGAAGCTGTTTCCAAACTGAACACAAGAGAAGCTATGATTATGGAACTGAGGTTCGGCTTAAACGGAAACAAGGAGCATACACAAAAGCAGGTTGCGGATTTGCTGGGGATTTCACAATCATATATATCAAGACTTGAAAAGAAAATAATCAGGCGTCTGAAAAACGATTTAGAAAAAGTTGTGTAAATATGTAAAGCACAGGTTACTACCTGTGCTTTTTTTACATAAGCCCTGAAGACTCCTGAGTGTTCTGGTCGTTGTTATTATTATCGTTATTGCCGGTACCACTGTTATTATTGCCATTACCTGAAGCACCGTTGCCACTACCACCGTTATTAGAACCTTGACTTTGGGTTTCGTTTTCACTTGAAGACTGAGACTCGTTTCCGATAACTCCATCACCGTCAGTTACTTCTCCGTCGGTGCTTGACATCATGTCATCAGCTTCTGAAGAAACAAAAGACTCGACGTCACTTGCTGCATCAGATGCCATCTGCGAAACAGAATCTTCTCCGCCACATCCACAAAGCATAAAACAGAGCATTAAAACAGTCATCATTACGCATAAAATTTTGTACATTTATATCACCTCAAAAAAAATTACCGCTCCTAACGGAACGGTAATAGTGTTTACAATAAATAGTAAAATATTACTTGTTAATTAAAAATAAGTAAGGTTTGAGGAATTTTCAGAGATAAGCTCACCGTTTTCATTATACTTCGACACGATAATCTTATCACCATCAAAATTTAGCACAACTTTTATACCATTGGTAAGAGTTTTTGAAACAAACTTGACGTTTCCGTCACTGTCGATCCTAGCACCATCACCAATAGGCTTGTTATCTTTAAACTTTCCAACATGTACGCTGTTGTCAAAAGAGCTGACTCCTATGCCGAATCCGTTGCGCTTGTTGTCTTTCCAGTCTCCGTAATAGCACAACATACCATCTTTGTAAAAATATGCACCTTTACCGTTACGTCTGTTATGCTCGTAGAAACCTTCATAAGCTGTATGACCATCTTCAGTGGCGGTTCTGCCATAACCTAGTCTGTTAGAATTTTCGTCAAGCTCACCAAAATAGAGGTATTTATTCGAACCATTCTCAATCACCTTATCAGGCTCTTCACAACGTACACATACAAAATCATCATCACAAACATCGACCACAACTGTATTCTCAGACACTTTACTTTTATCTATTTCAACAGTCACTATTTCGCCCTGTGTTTCTGGTACAGGTTCATATTCCGGCTCTGTTTCTGATATCAAAGTTGACTGTGTAGACGATACAGGGTCAATATCAGGTTTAGTTTCAGATTCAGCATCGACTTCTATTTTATCAAAAGTCATTTCGCTTTCCACAACAGTTTCATCTGCAATATCATCCAAAGTGTCCTCAACACAAGACTCTTCTGCGTTTGTAGACTCATCATTCTCAACAGTGTGTGCTGAAGCTTCTTTTAAGAACGCCTCCAAAGTTGCATCAACATCAACTTCGGTATCGGTTGATTCGTCATTAATCATTGCATCAGCATCTTCGAATATCTCTTGCTTTTCTTCGCCGAGAAGGATATCTTCGAATTCGTAGGAAAATTCTTGAGCCTTTGAAATATCAACAACCTGAGAAAGGTTGCGTTTTACGTTAAAGTCCTTCGGGTTTAGCTTTTGAGCAAGAACAGCGTCTTCGTCATCAATAAAACTCTTTGGAGCGTTGTCTGTAAGTTTCATGGCTTGTGCTCTATCAACGAACTCCTCAAAAGCATCGAGCTGACCCTGGTTCAAAAACTTAATAACACCATCGTTAGTAGAAGCAACCACACTGTAGTCGGTGAACTCATCATTCACCTTATCCAATATGTATTCATCATCAACATAAGGCATCGGATACAAAACAGCAGGTAACATAGAACCTCGGACTCGCTGTAATAAACACAGTCCTGATTCGCCTTTTCTGGGTTCTATAGTACAGCAAGGTGATGCGGAAGCAGTAGTAAAGTCATGGGTTTTGTAGTACTCAACCATAAGAAGAGTATGGTGTTTGCTAAAAGTCAACACTTTATAAAATCCGTTGTCATCATAGTAGTTGACACAATACTTTCCGTCTTCAGCAGACTTAACATCAGAAAATATGCTTTCATCATCACTTATCTGCCACTTCATAGTTTTATCTTTTTCTATGGCAAACTCATAATACAAAGTATCTCCACTGCTATTTTGAGTGAGTTTTCCTTTTTGCTTTTCTTTACTAAGATAATAATCTTTTCTGACACTGGTGAGAACGTCAGAATATAGATCACAAAGGTCTTCTTTTAAAATGATGTTATAAAAATAGTTTATCATAAGCCATTTCCTTTACATAAAAAGGCACAACGCAGTAACATTGTGCCTTAATATCATACAAATATTAAATAGAAACTTCCATAGCTGTCTGGTAGAGGTCGTTGTCAAACTCTCTGACCATATCGAGTGCTTCTAAAATATCATAGTCAATAGTTCTGCCATCTTTTAAAGCGATAACACGGTTGCCGATACCTTTTTCAAGCAGTCTTACTGCATCAGCACCCATAGCTGTAGCAATAACTCTGTCTCTAAGTGTTGGTGAACCACCACGTTGTACATGACCAAGAATTGTTGCACGAGTTTCGATACCTGTGCGTTTCTCGATATATTTTGCAAGGTCTTCTACACCGCCAACGCCTTCAGCAACAACGATGATAAAGTGCTTTTTGCCTGTAGATTTCTGCTCGTAAATCTTAGAGATAACATCACGTTCGATGTCACACTCGATTTCAGGAACAAGGATAGATGTAGCACCACAAGCAATACCAGTTTGCAATGCGATATCGCCACAACGACGTCCCATAACCTCAACAACAGAGCATCTATCATGAGACTGAGCAGTATCACGGATTTTATCAACCATTTCCATAGCTGTGTTCATAGCAGTATCAAAACCCACTGTGTACTCAGAACAAGAAATATCGTTATCAATAGTGCCAGGAATACCTACACAAGGGATACCTGCTAAAGAAAGCTTTCTGGCACCGCGGAAAGAACCGTCACCACCAATAACTACAAGACCGTCAATGCCGAGTTCTCTGCAGTTAGCTGCAGCCTTTTCAATGCCTTCCGGAGTTTTGAACTCTTCGCTACGGGCTGTATAAAGCACAGTACCACCACGGTTAATAGTATCAGAAACACTTCTTAAATCGAGCTCTTTTACATCCTTATTCAAAAGACCATTATATCCACGATAAACACCGATGACATTCATACCTCTGTATTTAGCTGCTCTTACAACAGAACGAACAGCAGCGTTCATACCTGGTGCGTCACCACCGCTTGTTAATACTGCAATAGTTTTAGCCATTACCAATACCTCCACTAAATTCTCATAATATTATAATCAAAATTATCCAAATAATCAAGTACTTAAAACAAATACAGTAAAAAGATGCAAAATTTTATTTTATAACAACGTTTGAATCACCTAAAACGCGAGCAAGCTCAGATATCAAAGTACTATTCAGCTTTGTCCAAAGTGATTTTGGTGCAAGCAAACGCTTGTCAGTATCAGTGAGATAGAACACTACCTGTGTATCACCTTTAAAAAGTTCGAGCAGGTTCTTGACTTTGCTATATTTTTCGCACTCAAGATTTTCAAGTCGCAAATAGAGTCTGCTATCTTTTGTGATTTTTTGAGTTTTCTCTACCTCTGCTTTTTTAGGCTCTATTAGAGTGTGTGATTTTACATAATCACGAAGTTTTTCAGCCGGAGGAAGCAAAGTGACTTTTTCACAAATAATCCTAGGCTCCTCGTCTTCTTTAAAATTCAATGTACCAACAACCTCAACAACTGCTCCAACATAAAGTGCTGACGAATACTGTGAAAGGACTTTTGGAAAAACAATGAGTTCAGCGCTTGCATATCTATCTTCTACTGTAACAAATGCCATCATCTGATTAGATTTAGTAATCTGTGACTTGTTTTTTGTAACAATACACACAAGTCGTACAGATGAGGAGTCCTTATATCGGGTACTGTTTTCGGCATTCAAAATCTCAGACAGGCTGTCTGCATTTATTGCACGTGCAAAGTCTTTATACGAATCTATCGGATGTCCGGACAAATACATGCCAGCCATTTCTTTTTCCATATACAAAAGCTCCATAAGTTCAAACTCTTGCATAGGTGGTATTTCGATAGAAATATCATTCTTAACTTCTGACATTTCAAAGAAAGACATCTGACCGCCGACATTTCGTCTGCGTTCAAACTCCAAGTCTTCAAGCACTGTTTTCATAACAGACAACATCTGTCTACGGTTTGCACCAAGATCATCGAGTGCACCGCATTTTATAAGACTTTCAAGAGCTCTTGAGTTAAGTCCGTTATTATTCATACGTTTGCAGAAATCGTAAAAGCTTGTATATTGACCTTTTTTGCGCTCCAAAACCAGAGCGTTGATGAAATTTTTGCCCAAATTCCGAATAGCTGTCAGCCCAAAGCGGATATTACCATTAGTCACCGTGAACGAGGACTCAGACTCATTGACATGTGGCGGCAACACTAAAATTCCAAGTCGCTGACATTCTGATATATATGATGCCATTTTGTTCTGATTATCAAGAACGCTGGAAAGTAGCGCTGCCATATATTGCTTTTTGTAGTGGCACTTTAGATATGCTGTCTGATACGCAACATTTGCATACGCTGCTGCGTGAGATTTGTTGAACGCATAGGAAGCAAAGCTTTCCATCTGTGAGAATATTGAAAGTGCTGTTTTTTCATCTACTCCCCTACGCAAACAACCATCAACTTCAACGTTGCCATTTTCATCAACAAGTCCATGTATAAAAATTTGCTTTTCCTTTTCCATAACATCGTGCTTTTTCTTGCTCATAGCACGACGGACTATATCAGCACGACCGAGCGAATATCCGGCGAGTGTTCTGAAAATCTGCATAACCTGCTCTTGATAAACAATACAACCGTTTGTTACATCGAGTATGCTCTCTAGTAACGGATGAGCGTAAGAAATATCGGACAGGTTGTGTCGGTTATTGATATATGTCGGAATAGAGTCCATAGGACCAGGACGATAGAGAGAAATAACTGCAATCAAATCTTCGATAGAAGTCGGCTTGAGCTGAGTGAGTACATTTTTCATACCCTGACTTTCAAACTGGAAAACACCGTCAGAGTTACCGCTACTCATCATATTAAATACAGCTTTGTCGTCTTCAGGGATGCTTTCTATATCAAACTGAGGCTCAGTTTTCTTTATCATCTTTACAGCGTCGTGAATAACGGTTAAGTTCCTCAGTCCTAAGAAATCCATTTTAAGAAGTCCGAGTTCTTCGAGTGTTGTCATAGTAAACTGTGTGACAATCGCATCGTCGGACTTAGAAAGCGGAACATATGCTGATACAGGTTTGTCGGTGATAACTACACCTGCTGCATGTATTGTGATATGACGTGGCATACCCTCGATACTCATAGCTACATCTAACAAGTTGTGAACAGCAGGATCAGTATCATATACTTTCTTGAGCTCTGTGCTGACTTTCAGCGCCTTTTCGATAGTCATATTGAGGTCTGTCGGAATAAGCTTTGCAACAGAATCAACAGATGCATAAGGCATAGCAAGCGCTCTGCCGACATCACGTACTGAACCACGAGCAGCCATAGTACCAAAAGCTATGATTTGAGCTACGTGGTCAGCTCCATATTTGCGGATAACATAGTCAATAACCTCGCCTCTGCGTTCTTTACAAAAGTCGATATCAAAGTCAGGCATACTGACACGTTCCGGATTAAGGAAGCGTTCAAAAATCAGATTATACTTAATAGGGTCGATACCGGTGATGCCGATACAATATGCACAAAGTGAACCTGCGCCTGAGCCCCTACCCGGTCCTACCGGGATATCCTGACTCTTTGCGTAGTTGACAAAATCAGCAACAATAAGAAAATAGTCAACAAAGCCCATAGACTTGATGATAGAAAGCTCGTAGTTCAATCTGTCAACAAGCGTTCTTTCAGGGTTATTACCGTAATGCTTATAGAGCCCCTCAAAACAAAGACGCTTGAAATACTCAAAATGGTCTTCGTTGTTCTCGACTTTATAGTCAGGAAGCTTGCGTACTCCAAACTCGATATCTACGTTACATCTGTCGGCAATACGCTGGGTATTATCAAAAGCTTCAGGAAGGTTTTTAAAAAGCAAACGCATTTCTTCTTCACTTTTTAAGTAAAACTCTTCTGTCTGAAACTCCATCTTGTCGTCATCTTCTATAGTGTGGTTAGTCTGAATACACAAAAGTATTTGATGCATATTCGAGTCAGCTTTTTCGATATAGTGACAGTCGTTAGTAACAACAAGTGGCGCATCAATTTCCTGCGCAATTTTTATAAGCTGAGGATTTGTAATATCCTGTTCCTTAATACCGTGATTTTGGAGCTCAATAAAGTAATTATCCTTGCCAAAAATATTTTGATATATTTTAGCCTTCTTTAAAGCAGTGGTGTAGTCAGCACCAAGCAGTGCTTTCGGCACTTCTCCTGCTAAGCACGCAGAAAGGCATATAAGACCTTCGTGATATTTTTCAAGAAGCTCTAAATCAACACGAGGTTTGTTATAAAACCCGTCAACAAAGCCTTTTGAAACAAGCTTTATCAGATTTTGATAGCCAATGTTGTTTTCACAAAGAAGTACCAAATGGTAATACTCTTTGTCAAGGTCAAAGGTCTTATCAAAACGAGAGCGCGGAGCAACATAGACTTCACAACCTAATATAGGCTTTATACCCTGCTTTTTGCACGCACGATAAAAATCAATCACACCATACATAACCCCGTGGTCAGTAATAGCAAGTGAAGTTTGTCCAAGCTTTTTTGCAGCACTAACAAGCCTGTCTATTCGACAAGCGCCATCAAGTAAGCTGTATTCACTATGGACATGTAAGTGTGTGAAAGCCATTATTTTCTCCAAAAGAATTATTTTACAATGGCATCGAAACTACCGTCTTGTACTCTGACAACAAGTGAATCGCCGGATTTCACATCTTTTACAGATGAAATCGCAGAACTGTTTTCGTCAGTTATATATGAATATCCTCGCATAAGAACGCTGACCGGATTCAGTGCCGATAGTTTTGATGCGGTTTTTGATATGTTTTTTTCGTTTTGTTCTAAAAACACACTCGATACTGATTGCATACGAGCAATCAGATTTTGAATCGTTTTTCTGTAATCATCAAGTAAATTTTCAGGTGAATAAGCACTGATAAGACGTGATGAGTTAGAAAGTGATTTTTCCAAACTGCTGAGCTTTTTATCCATTAACGCATCTATATACTGACGTTGTGCAGACAGGTTACTTAAAAGCTCTGCGCTATCAGGAACAGCCAGTTCTGCAGCCGCTGACGGAGTCGGTGCTCGCAGATCAGACACAAAATCACAGATAGTGAAATCCGTCTCATGACCTACAGCAGAAATAACAGGGATTTTGCATTCATAGATAGCACGAGCAAGTGCTTCGTCATTAAAAGCCCACAAATCCTCTTGTGATCCGCCGCCACGACCAATGATAACAACATCAGCAGCTTGAGTTTTGGAAAAAGTTTCGATAGCTTTTCTTAACTGCACGGCGGCATTTTCACCTTGTACTAAAACCGGATACATCACAATATCGGCACTTTTGAATCTGCGGCTGAGAATATTCAATATATCTCGTACTGCTGCACCTGTAGGCGAAGTGATGATTCCGACAGTCTGTGGAAATTGCGGTATAGGCTTTTTATGCTCGTTTGAAAACAAACCTTCTTTTGAAAGTTTCTCTTTGAGTTGCTCAAACTGTAGAGCTAGTGCTCCTACACCATCAGGCTGCATATCCTCTACATAGACCTGATACTGTCCTGTGGGTTCATACACAGTAACCTTACCTCGAAGTAAAACTTTCATTCCGTCTTTTGGTTTGAATTTGAGATTTTTTGCAGCATAAGAGAACATTACAGCACGCACAACGCTTTTGTCATCTTTGAGCGAAAAGTAGATGTGACCGCTACTGTAATGATCAGTAAGGTTAGAAATCTCTCCCTCCAAAAAAACAAACTGGAGGTTCTGGTCATTGTCAAGAAGAGATTTCAAGTAAAAATTAAGTTGTGATACAGTCAAAATTTTTGGTGTACTTATCATATTTAAACTTATTTATCAAGAATAGATGTGAGCACAGCGATACCACAAGCGTTATCTGTTGAATACTGAGGCTCACAGAATGTACAGGATAGTCTTTGTGTAAGATTGTTTCTGATAATAGAGTTTGACATAACCCCGCCGGCGAATACTATAGGCATGTCACCGTATTTTTCAATAATATTCTTTGTCATCTCATACAGTGACTCTTCGATATATTTAAGGCACAAAGCTGCTGTGTACGCTTTATCATTTTTGGTATCATACGCTTTTTTGCATATATTTTCGACTCCGCTCAAACAACAGTCAGAGCCTTTTATAGTGGGTTTAGCTTTTATAGGTTCATTATGCAGTAATGCAAGAGTTTCAAGCTGTCTACCACAAGGAAAATCACACCCTAGCATAAGCCCGACCCTATCAACAAGCTGACCTGCATTCAAGTCAAGAGTTGTGCCGACTAGTTCTACACTAAGCAACTCTCCCAATGTCGCTTTTTCTTTATTTACAAGCAGAGCATCAGTAGTTCCACCGCTGACATGAAACGCCAGAAAGGTTTTATCAAAAAGATGCATCTGATCAGTAGAAAAAAGTGCAGATGCAATATGCCCTTGCTGATGAGAAAAGTCAAACAGCGGAATATTAAGCGAAGCAGACAGTATTCTCGCTACACCACTGCCCACAGTAAAGCAAGGCATATATGAACCTTGAGCTTTTCGTGGAGTAAAAGATGCGCCAACCGCCTTGATATCAGAAAGAGCGCATGAAGCTTCCTTGAAAAGTTCTTCAAAAAGTATGGGCAGTTGCTGTGTGTGATGAAAAACCGCATCTGACTGGCGAAGCCCTAGTTCTCCCTTTGATACCGGCAAAAGTCTGCGTTTTTGCAAAACCTCGTTAGTTTCATCATCAAAAAGGCAAACAGACGTAGTGTAGTTGCTGGTATCAATACCAAGATACTTACTCATCGATTTTTTTAGCAACTGTTCCCAGGACCCCGTTTACAAAGGAGCTTTCGTCAGGAATAGAATACTTTTTAGCAAGCTCAACAGCTTCGTTAATAGATACTGACACAGGAACATCTTCGACATAAAGCATCTCATATATCGCAAGGCGCATAACCGCATAAGATACTTTTGAGATACGACTGATTTTCCAGCCTTTCTTTAAGTTGTCGGAAATGTAGCTGTCAATTTCGTCGCTGTGCTCTAGAATACCTTTAGCACAAGAAATAGCATAATCGCTCATATACTCATCACTTCCATCGACAGCGTTGTCAGCAAGTTCGTCAATATCAGTATCAGAGAAAAGTGTCTCAAAACTCAATATAAAAGCCTGTTCACGCTTTTTATATCGTGAGATAGCGTTGGGCTCGATAGATTCCTTTTCTACCTTGTTTTCAATGTCACACATAATTGTACCTCTTAAATATATTTTTACTAATATAGTATATCATACACCAAAATTTTTGTAAATAAAAAAGACGACACATTGTGCCGTCTTTTGATATATATTTATTTTATTCTACTTTTAGTTAGTGTAATTTTCAACAGCTATGATAACGCTAGTTTCAGCGTTGTAGTTATCAGCAGGAACCTTATATGTTTCGTAAGGTTCTACATCTGTGGCTACAACAGAATATGTGATACCACCTAAGTACGCATTACCATCAGTGAAATTCTTATATCTTACATAAACATCGCCGAGGTTTTCGTTAGTTAGGTTTGTTATGATAAACTCACCATCTTTAAAATCTACACCTACCTTGTCTTCAAGTAAAGGTAGTTTTTCTGCCGGAACTTCCATAGCGTCAACGCATTCGAATTTCTTTACGTTTTTATATGGGATTTTTTCTGTGTTTGTAAACACAAGTGCTGACTGGTTAGGAGGCAGGTTTGTAGGACTGAACGAGCAAGCTACATCATCACCGTAAGCAAATGAAACATTCGAATAAGATACGACTTTATCAGAAACATTCTTGACAACAATAGCTAATATATCTTCAACATTTTCATTGGAGCCTGAATCAGTATAAACACCTGTGTACTTGCCGATAGATACAATTTCCAGCGAAGTGTTTTCGATAGCATATGGAAGTTTGAGAAAATCCTGTTTTGTGTCTTCGACATATCCTGTTATTGATTCAAGCTGTGGCTCACCTTCAACAGGTGCATTTTCGTTAATAATAATCTCAGTGTTGTATTCGTATTCTTTATCGACACCGCCACATCCACTTACCATTATAGCGACAAGCACCAAAGCAACAACGGTGAATATAATAGTAGATACTCTGTTATTTTTCATAGTAATTTCTCCTTTTAGTAATCAAGTTTCATATCGCCATCTTTAATGATGTTGAGTTTTCTCATGCCCTCGCTGATAACAAGTGTAATAAGCGCAGGGGCAACAAAATGCATAATTAAAATCTCTATAATAGTAACAGTCGGCGAAACACCACTGTTCACCATGGTAGAATATGTAACAAGCTGTCCGACAAGACCAGAAGTACCCATACCTGCACCGGAAGCATCACAAGTCATTTTTAATACGCAGGTAGAAATCGGACCCAAAATCGCACTGGCTATAATCGGTGGTACCCAGATAATCGGCTTTCTCACGATATTTGGCATCTGTATCATAGATGTACCTATGCCCTGAGCAATAAAACCACCAAACTTGTTTTCTCTATAGCTTGCTACAGCAAAACCAATCATCTGTGCAGAACAACCAACAACAGCTGCACCTCCAGCGATACCTGACAAGCCGATAATAACAGCAATCGCAGCCGAACTGATAGGCAAAGTAAGGAAAATACCCATCAATACTGAAATTAGTATGCCCATAACAAACGGATGCTGTTCAGTAGCGAACTGTATGAGCTCACCAAGAGCTGTTGTAACATACGAAATATATGGACCACAAATAAGTGCAATCACTGTACCAACACCGATGGTTACAATCGGTGTGAGTAATATATCAAGCTTTGTTTTACCTGAAATAAGATTTCCGACCTCAATAGCAACAAAGGCTGCAATAAAAGCGCATAACGGATCGCCAACGCCGGATATAGAAAGTCCACCTGTTTCAGTAAAGAAAGTACCGTTTACTATGCTTGAAGAAAAAGCACCAATAAAACCAACCACACCGGCAGATACTGTAACAAGTGGGCTGTAGTTAAATTTAGTAGCAACGCTGACACCGATACCAGCACCCATCAGCGATTTTGCAATAGTAGCAACATAGATAACATAGGTACCCACAATTCCGGGAATGTAGTTTCCGATCTGACCTAAAATCGTGCCTACAATCAAAGTCGCAAACAAACCAAGCGCCATTCCCGACAAACCATCAATAAAGATGTGATTTAAAACCTTTTTTACAGTTTTCAACCTTCAACACTTCCTTATTCAAGTGATTTATATTTGATGATACCACTTTTTTAAAAAATATACAAGAGTTTTATTCTAATTTAGAATAAAAAATAAAAAAATTTAGAAATTTATCACTTTAAAGCATTTTTTAGTTGAATTTTCAACGAAAACTGATAAAATATATATAATTGCGACCATGCAAAATTCTCTCAAAGGGGCAATCTATGATAACTAAGTACTATTCAAACAAGGATGAAATCTACAACACCTATGACAAAGATGACCTTGGTTTTGTCTACTCTAAAGAAAGCACTACTTTCAAGGTATGGGCACCGGCTGCCAGTCAGGTTTTACTCAAGCTGTATTCAACCGGCTCTTATCAAGAAGATGGCGCAACAGTACTAGCCATAAAACAGATGCGCAAAGATGAGCTAACAGGAGTATGGGAAAAGACTGTACTGGGTGACCTTCACGGTGTGTACTATACATATGTTGTACAAAACGGTAATAAAAGCAGCGAAACTCAGGATGTTTACTCAAAAGCTACCGGTGTAAACTCAGCTCGCTCGATGGTAGTCGACCTTGAGCGTACTAATCCTCAAGGCTGGGAAAATGATAAACACATCTTTGTTGATGAGCAAACAAACGCTATCGTGTGGGAAGTTCATGTAAGAGATTTCTCTTCTTCAAACACAAGTGGTGTTTCAAAGCAACATAGAGGTACTTATCTTGCTTTCACTGAAACAGACACAAAGGTTCCATATACCAACGCTAAAACATGTCTGAGCTACTTAAAAGATCTTGGCATTACTCATGTACAGCTCAACCCAGTGTTTGACTTCGGTTCTGTAAACGAAGAAACCTGTGTTGAATATAACTGGGGTTACGATCCTGTCAACTACTGTGTACCGGAAGGTTCGTATTCTACTGACCCATATCACGGAGAAGTCAGAATCAAAGAGTTCAAAGAAATGGTCAAGGCACTTCACGATAACGGTATCGGTGTTATTATGGACGTTGTGTACAACCATATGTATTCAGGTGATGACTCCTGCTTTGAGAAAACTGTACCTGATTACTATTTCAGAAAACAAGGCAACAGATACCTAAACAGCTCTGGCTGCGGCAACGTTACTGCTAGTGAAAAAATCATGTACAGAAAGTATATGATAGATTCGCTCAAATACTGGGTTGAAGAATACCACATTGATGGTTTCAGGTTTGACCTTATGGCATGTCACGATGTTGACACAATGAACCAAATAAGAGAAGAACTCGATAAAATAGACAGAAGAATCCTTATCTACGGTGAGCCTTGGACAGCTGACAACGGCGATAACGGTATTTCCGGTGAAGACTGCTGTTCTAAATCGAATGCTCACAAGCTCTCTTCAAGAATCGGTATGTTCAACGATGATATGCGTAACGGTATCAAGGGTGGATCTGATGACGATACAAAGGGTTATATTCAGGGCTCAAGCTTTGACACATACAAGGTGCTTGCAGGTATGCTCGGAGCATCCAGCGATACTTTTGGCAGATGGGCTAAGCGTCCTTCTCAGTGTGTGACATATGCATCAGCCCACGACAATCTAACTCTGTGGGATAAGCTTCTCAAGTCGAACTGGCTTAATGACTTTGATACAACTGAGTCAAGGATAATCGACCAGAATAAGCTCAGCGCTACTTTTATTCTGATGTCTTTAGGTATTCCTTTTATGTTAGCCGGTGAAGAGTTTGCTCGTACAAAGTATGGTGACCACAACAGCTATCGTTCACCTGACAGCGTAAACTCTATCGACTGGAGCAGAACTATCAAGTACAAGGAGCTTATTGACTACTACAAAGGTCTTATTGCGATCAGAAAGAAATTCTCACTTCTTACTGACTCATCTGAAAATGCTGTTCATAAAACATATATGACATATAACGGAAAAGTTATCGCAGGCACAATGGCTAACATCCATGCTAGCGATGACGAGTACAAATATATGGCTATTGTGCTCAACAACACTAACGAAAAATGCCCATTTGAGTTAAAATCGAAATACGATTTGCCGAATAGATGGTATGTTATCGTTGATCACGACTCTGCATCAGGCGAAGCTATCAGAGAATTTGACAACAATATGGAAATCAGACCTAACTCTGCACTTGTTATCGTTGATGCTGACAGCTATGACAGACTTCACGGTGCTGTAGAAAAAAATACTATACCAAGTTCTTCAGATAACAAATATTAAAAAGAACCCCCATGTAATCACATGGGGGTATTTTTATGCTTCAACAATGGTAATGCTGTTAAAATCAATTTCAAGCTGAGATAATACAGCATCTTTTATAATTAGCGGCGAATTATCTTTCAGCTCTTTTTTGGGTACGGTAATAGTACAGTTTGAATCTGATATGTAACACAAGCAGTTTGAAAAACCTTTGCCTTTGAGAATTCCTTCGATGTTGGTTTGCGTAACGATGTTGTCTTCAAGCTTTGAAAGCTGTTCAACAGCTTTTGTTTTTGCATCATCTGAAGAATCAGAAAGTTTCAGCGTCTGTTGTGCAAGTTCAATCGCTTCATCATATGACTGCTGTCTTTCAAGCGTAGCTTTTGCAAAGAAGTCATCTGTAGCCGATGTCTGCTTTGATACGTCAGCGACTTCATCGTCTGTAGCGACATCTGCATTAACATATGTTGCGGCACCAAGCTCTTTCGATACCTTGCTTATAAGGTCAGGAGTGTCATCACTAAACTGCCAGTTAATAAACACAGCAGCCGCTAAGGCTAATACAAGGGCAGCAAGCACTATATGTCTTTTTTGAAATTTCATTTTGTTTCCTCCATATATGTTGATAGTTTTGTTACACAAACTTTATTTGTTGAAATATTAAGCGACTTTGTAACAGCTGACATCACTCTTGCAACAACAAGAGGGTCATCACCGCCATCACAAACAATAACAACGCCTCTGACAACAGGTGTGATACTCTTTGTTTTTGTGTCCGAGTTGTTCAAATACACATTTTCACCGTTGTTATCCATGGTAAGAAAGATTTTTGCGTCCCCTACTCCCTCAATTTGAGTAACTATTGCAAGCAAATTTTCTTCCAAAGCATCGCAATACTCATCTGTGTTATTTTTTGATGTAAAAAAAGACAAATCTATGTATGATGATAAAAATATCAGTACTATCGCACAAAATCCAACTATTATCAATATTTTTGTAAACTTCGGATTGTCGAGTAGTTTTTTCAGATCAAATTTTTTATTCACTTAGTATTATCACCGGTTCCTTTGACATATTACTGCCTATGACTTTTATTATATCTTCTGCTCTTTGTTCATATTCTTTGGTAATGTATATGTTGATAAAGCTGATATATATGCTATTGTTGTCCTCTTTTTTTAGTCCTACTTCAATATTTTTTGCATAGATACCTTCACTGATAAGCAGATCATTTGCAGCAGTTACCAGATTTTTTGCTGCTTGTGACAGCACCATATCGTTATAACTGTCTTCATAATCTTTTGTATCTATAGAGTTTTCTGCAGGTATATCTATATCTGTTTTTAAAGCTGACACTAAGCCGAGCATAGGTAAAATCATACTACAAATTAAAAACAATCCGAGTATCAAGTTGACTATATTTTTCATTATGCCTAATGGTGCAATCAAACTTAATACAGAACAAACAACACAACACACACAAATAACAACCGAGGTTGATCGCAAAACTTCTATGTCGAACCACCTCCGAGGGTTATCAGAAGGGCTGTTGATATTATAAAAACAGACATAATACATACGCAAATTGCAAAAATAGCTGAAATCACAGATGAAACACTGGAGAGCACGCTGATTTCAGTAGTAACTCCAATCACTTCACCGACTGACTTGCATATATTCACGGACAACAGCCACAAAAGACACCTAACTATACACGGTAAAAATACAATACAAATAGCTAGTATAACAAACACACCTGCTCCGCTTCTAAGTAAATTGATGCTACCTTGGATTGTTTTGTAGGACTCTGAAAGTGCCGCACCTACTATAGGTATGAATGACGACATAGTAAAACGTACAGCTCGTGCAGTGACTGAGTCATAAGCGGTAGTTATCATACCTTTGATAGTCATCAAAGCAGAAAAAACTGTCATAATAAAAGCAATCAGCCACTTAATCACTTTTGAAAACATTGCACAAAAGCCTTTTAAATTCACTCTATCTGTTAGTGATGATGAAACACAAAATGCCAGATATACACTAAGCAGTGGTGAAATAAACTTTGTGGAAAGCTGTGACACGCCTTGACACGCAAGCACCATAGACGAATAATACGATGCTCCAGTTACTGCCTGTCCTGAAAGTGTGAGTATTGCGACCATCACAGGTATATAAAGCAACATAAAATTTGATGCATCGGTTATTGTCGCAACTGTATCATCAATCAAATCAATAACCGGTAACACCAGAGTAGTAGTGATGCATAATGTTGAAATGACAGAAAGCACTTCTTTCATTGAAGACTGCTTCAGCGAGTCTTTGTAGCTATCCAACAAAGCGCAAAGCAAAAGTATAGCGACAACAACTGCTGATGCTGAGAGCGGTCCTTTTCCCTCTTTTGAAAATTTGTCCATAATCAGATTCATTACTTTTTCAAAAGATATGTTACTAAAACTCAGAAAATCAGCGGAGTCAGCTCCTATAGAATGCAAATCATCCTGTACCTCCTGCGACAGCGAATTCATAAGTTCATCTACGCTTTTTTCTAATTCAGAAATATCTTCAGCATATGTATCAAAAGAAGAAACGCAAAACAACAGCAAAAACACCGCTACTAAAGATACCGCTTTTTTACTCAATAGTGCCACCTCCGCTAAGAGAAGTGACAACTGATAGTACATTTTCAAACATAGGAAGCGCTGTTATTAACACGATTATTTTTCCTGCCAGTGCTATGTTTGAAGAAAGTGACAACAAGCCTGCTTCTTTTGTACAATCACAAGTGAATTCTGTTATAAAGCAGACCCCCATCACTTTTAGCAAAATCATAATATATTCGCTGTTTATATTAGCCTGTGCCAGTATTGTACTCACGGTTTCTATACTGCTTAGCACATATTCAATCACAGAGAGCAAAATAATAACTGTTGCGCCAATAGAAATGAGGATTGACAGTTCACTATTGTGTCGTTTTAATGCAAGCGATAAAATCGCAGAAACAATCGCAAGAGCACATATAGAAATAATGTTCATAATCTACAGTCCAAAAGTGTTTTTTATTGTCGAAAACAAATCGCTTATCTGGGTTATTATCATCATCAAAGCTACTATCAACCCAGCTATAGTTGTGAGTAGAGCTTGTTCTTCACGTCCGCTACGAACCAACAGCTGGTTTAATATCGCAACGATAATGCCAATAGCTGCGATTTTGAATATCATATCAACGTCCATTTAGTACCTCATAAAAGTAAGATTGAAACTGTTATCCCTGCTGAAAGTCCCAGAGTTTTATACAGCTTAGACTTCTTTTGAATACAATCAGATGCATCATTTATTTTTTCATTTAAAAGTTCCAGATACATCTCGATATTTTTTTCTTCTCCTAACACGTCTGTCGTACCAAGTTTAGACCCAAAATCTCGCAAAATTTTAATATCATCGGTCTTGAGTATCTTATTATACTCATTCAACATTTCGTTCCATTGGGAAGAAAACGAAGTTTCTTCATCAAAATTAAAGTCCATAAAATTATCTGAAAATATAGTTGCAAGAGTTGAATTTGTGTATCTGATTTTTGTTGCACTGTTTTTTATAAGCAACAAAAACGACTCTAAGATACTTTTTCTTTTATACAACTTGTTTGAAACAGAGAAACCAACAAGCGTTGAACACATCACAACAAGTAATAACATTATTGTTTTAATCAAAATATTCACCGCCAATCTCATCTAGAGAATGGATGCTACTTATTTTTCCGACGTTTTCTCTGCTATGAAGAAAAACTATCTGCGAAAAAGCATTGGTTTTGAGTATTTCTTTTGTAATACCGCGTGAAAGTAAATTTTCAAGAGAATCAGCGTGTATAGTCGCTACAAAGGAAACGCCGCTGTTTACACCATTACACAGCGCATTCACGTCAGCTATGGTTGAAATCTCATCACACACAATGATATCAGGCGACATAGTACGAAGCGAGTGGTTTATCGCATCCGCTTTTATGTAACTATCATATACGTCGCACATACCAATATCGTTTTGAAACACGCCTGATACTGTACAAGCAAGCTCGCCTCGCTCATCAATAACACTGACCTTTTTTTCATATGACAGCTTGCGTGCTATATCTCTGATAAGAGTTGTTTTTCCGCTACATGGTGCGCCGCAGATTAGCACTCCTTTTGAAAAATCGACTTTGTTATACATTTCTTCACTACAGCCGAAAACTTCTCTTGCAACTCGTATATTTATACTGGTGATATCTTTTATGTTAGTTATCTTATTGTTCGAAACCACTGCACTGCCACATATTCCAGCTCTGTGTCCACCTTTGAGTGTTATATAACCGTTGTTGATCTCATGTTGGCGTGAATAAACTGAGTAGTTACAGATATTCTGAAAAGTTTCAAATATATTTTGAGCTGATACTATGACCATTTTCTGGTCAAATATAGTATCTGTTACACAGTTGTTTTGTGTGAAATAATACCGCTTGTCTTTACATTCAACACATAGTGGGCGGTTGACCCTGAGTATAATTTCCATAACACCATCCAAAATCTTTTTTGGAGCGTTTTTCAAAACAGTATGCAGATCGCGAGGTAAAACAAGCAAAGCACTTGATAACGTATTTCTTTTATTTTCCATTTTTTACAACCTCCATTTGTTAAGATATATGAAGGCTCGTACAAAAATATAACCCCCTGCACAATATGTACAGGGGGTATTTTATACCTTATTTAGTTTATCATAGATAGAAGTTCTTCTTCAGATATAATTGTCACGCCTAAAGACTGCGCTTTTGTAAGCTTTGAACCTGCATCTTCTCCAGCAAGAACAAAATCAGTTTTCTTAGATACTGATGAGCTGGTTTTTCCACCATTAGCTTCAATAATTTTTGATGCTTCTGATCTTGTCATAGTAGGCAAAGTGCCGGTAAGAACAAAAGTCTTGCCTAAGAACACGCCAGATACTTCCTTTTTTTCTAGTGGTGTCATCATTACGCCGAGCTCTCTGAGGCTTTCTATAAGTGCACGTGTTTGTGGCAACGCAAAATAGTCATAAACAGACTGTGCCATAATCTCGCCAAAACCCTCTATCGAAGCGATCTCTTCAACGCTTGAATCAAAAATAGAATCAATCGACAAGAAATGTTCACATAGTAGTTTTGCAGCTTTTTGACCGATGTGACGAATACCTAAAGCATAAATCAGACGATATATTTCGGCTGACTTTGATTTTTCTATAGCATTCATAAGGTTGAGCGCCGACTTTTCGCCCATACGTTCAAGGGAAGCAACATCTATAGCACGCAACTTAAAAATATCTACAAATGATTTTATGAATCCTGATTTCAAAAGTTGTTCGAGCACAGCCGGTCCTAAACCTTCGATATCCATAGCATCACGTGAAACAAAGTGAATAAGGTGACGCAGTAGCTGTGCAGGGCAATCAGTGTTAGTACATCTGACAGCGGCTTCTCCCTTTTCACGTACCACCTTGCTGCCACAAGACGGGCAGTTTTCAGGAAAAGTGTACGGCTCGTCTAAGCTTCTACACTGAGCGACAGAAAGTACTTCAGGAATAATTTCTCCTGCTTTTCTGATAACGACTACATCGCCGATGTGAATATTCTTTTCACGGATAAAGTCTTCGTTATGAAGAGTTGCTCGGCTGACAGTAGTACCTGCTAAAAGCACAGGAGCAAAAATGCCAACAGGAGTCAGTGCACCTGTTCTGCCTACGTTAATCTCTATATCCAAAAGTTCAGTTTCTTTTTCTTCGGGTGGATATTTGTAAGCTTCAGCCCATTTAGGAAATTTTGCAGTACTACCTAAGAGTGCGCGATGTGAAAAGTCGTTGACCTTAATTACAGCACCGTCGATATCACATGGCAGCTCGCCACGAGATTTGTCGATAACATCAATCTGGGATAACACCTCGTCGATACTATCGCAAACTCGGTATGAACAGGTCGGAAACCCCAAGCTACTAAGATAATCAAGAGATTGTGCGTGGTTTGTGATTTCATACCCATCTATCTGTTGAATATTGAAAATGAAGATATCCAAATCACGCTTTTGCGTGATTTTAGCGTCTTTTTGGCGCAAAGAGCCTGCTGCTGCGTTTCTAGGATTTTTGAACGGTTTTTCACCGTTGTTTTCCTGATCTGCTACAATCCGCTCAAAAGTATCTAAAGACATATACACTTCGCCACGCACTTCTAAAAAATCAGGTGCGTTATCTATACGCTTTGGAAGGCTTTTGATAGTCATCAGGTTTTCTGTTACGTCTTCACCCACCTGACCGTCGCCACGAGTTGAACCTAGCACGAACACTCCGTTTTTATACTCACACGATACTGAAAGTCCATCAATTTTAGGTTCGACAACATACTGAGCATCACTCACGACCTGACGCACCTTGCGGTCAAAATCACGCACTTCGTCGCTGGAAAAAGAGTCGTGCAGGCTTTCCATAACAACATTGTGCACCACAGGTGAGAACTTCTCGCCTTTTGAGCCGCCTACCTTTTGAGTAGGTGACTGAGATGATATAAGCTGTGGAAACTGAGCTTCGATGTTCTCAAGCTCTCTGAGCAACATATCATATTCATAGTCAGAAATCTCGGGACTATCAAGGTTATAGTATCTGTTGTTGTGATAATTAAGTAGATCAGTAAGTTCTTTTGCTCTTACCTTTGCAACTTCATAATTCATATTTTCACCATTTATTACTTATTTACAGCACTTGTGCCCTTCTCTTTCAAGTATGTGCTTTCAAGGTCTGCTAAATGCAATTTAACAGCAAGCGGATAACGCTCATATGCCTGTGATATAGCAAAACCGCCACCTTCGTCAAAACCGCCCATATGCCAGCGAATAGCCATAGCTTCGTCAATCTTGAGTCTCATAAAACGCTCAATAAGAAATACTGACTTTTCTCCATGACCATACGGAAAGCTGTCTTCTACTGCATAATATGGAACTTTTTCCCATTGGCCGGTTTCTTCGTTCTTGACGTTGCGTGTAGACACTTTATAAAACTGTGCTTTGCACAAATCGTGAAGAAGAGCGCAGATAGCAAAGCTTTCGATGTTGTCTGTTGTCTCATCAAAATGCTTTTCCATAAGTGTGTTAAAAACACTCACTGAGTGCATTACTAGACCGGACTCACACGCACAATGAAACTTTGTGCTGGCAGGTGCAGTAAAAAAGTCTGTTTTCTTTATCCATTCTAAAAGCTCTTTTGCACCTTGACGGTGAACATGCTCTGTAAATATAGCATTAAATTCATCTCTAGCTGTCATAATTAACCTCACAGTAAATCTTTATTATATACGGTGCGTTCACCACCGATAAACTTTGCTCGTGTACGTGCTGACGATACAAACGCTTGACCGATCTTTTTCTTATTGAGCCTGAGTGGAACTGCGGTTTCTTTTAAGTGCATTCCAATTAAAGTGCCACCAATGTCAACACCTGCATCAGCTCTTATACGCTCAACTACTACAGGTTTTTTCATACGAGAAAATGCAGTTGTCGCACTGCTGCCACCTGCTTTTTCTTGTGGAACAGCATTGACAATTTCTAAGTTGAGTTTTAATGCAAGTTCTTCTTCGATAACAAGAGCACGGTTTAAGTGCTCACAACACTGTGCGGCAAGATAGATGCCTTTGTCACAGAGCATATCGTACATACCATCGTACACAGCACAAGCTATATCCATACTGGAATGTGTGCCGATAGTATCACCGCCGATTTCAGAAGTAGAGCAACCAAGCACTACAATGTTGCCTTTTTTTAAAGAAGCAACCTCGATAAGCTCTTTAAAAACAGCGTTTGTATCAAGTTTGATTTGTTCAAACATATTATCACCTTATATACAAATGGGCATCCAAAAAGGATGCCCAAATATGTTTAATTATTCAGCCTCTGTAGCCTCTTCAGCAACTTCTTCAGTTACTTCAGCAACTTCCTCAGCTACAGCTTCTGTAGCAGCTTCAACAACTTCTGCTGTTTCTTCAACAACTACAGCTTCCTCTTCCTCAGCCACTTCTTCTACAGGTTCTGTAGTAGGAATAACCTCAGGAAGGAGTTCGCGGATAGAAAGGCTAACACGCTTTTTCTCAAAGTCGATAGCTGTGATCTTAGCCTCAACAACTTCGCCAACCTTGAGCTCATCCTGTGGTTTCTCAATTCTCTTGTTAGAAATCTGAGAAATGTGGATAAGACCATCGATACCAGGAATAATGTTAGCGAACGCACCGAATGTTGTCATACCAACGATAGTAGCATTAACAACAGTGCCAACTGGATATTCGTTCTCAAGAATAGTCCAAGGGTTGTCCTCAGTCTTCTTGTAACCTAGAGAAATCTTCTTTGTCTCGTCGTTGATATCCTTGATGTAAACTTCAACTGTATCGCCAACGTTTACAACCTCGCTTGGGTGCTTGATTCTGAGCCATGAAAGCTCAGAAATGTGGATCATACCGGAAACACCGCCCAAATCAACGAATGCACCGTAGTTAGTGAGAGTCTTGACTGTACCTGTGTATGTCTTGCCAACTTCAGCAGCCTCCCAGAAAGCAGCTCTGAGCTCAGCAAACTCATCTCTGAGAACTGATTTGATAGAACCGATAACCTTTCTTCTTCTGCCACGCTGTGAAACTTCGATAAGTCTGAACTGAACTTCCTGACCTTTTAAAGCTTCTAAATCATCATCACGGTTGAGTGAAGCCTGTGAAGCAGGGATAAACACGCGTGTATCGTTAGCAACAACGATGACACCACCGTTGATAACTTCTGTAACAACACCTGTTAAGATGTCTTTAGCTTCGTATGCTTTCTCTAAAAGTTCCCAGCCCTTCTTAGCGTCAACTCTGCGCTTAGAGAGCATGATGGTACCTTCCTGGTCATTTGTTTTCATAATAAGAAGTTCAAGCTCATCGCCGATCTTAACAACTTCCTCAGGATTGTTGATAGGTGTTGCAGAAAGCTCATCAAGCGGAATAAAACCAGCCTGTTTTCTGCCTACATCAACGAATACCTCGTTTGGCGCAATGCCAACAACAGTGCCCATAACCCTTTCATTTGTATTTAAACTTTTGAGAGATTCTTCTAACATCGCCTCAAAATTTTCAATTTCGTTTGTTTCGCTGGATTTGATTACATCGTTCATTTTATCCAGTACCTCCTTTATAATCCTTGCCGGTGTAGAAGCACCAGCAGTTACGCCGATAGACTTAGCTTTACGGATAACATCCAAATCAAGATCATCAGCTGTTTCGACCAAAAAGGTGTTGTCACAACTACGCTTACAAATAGAGAAAAGTTTGCAAGTATTCGAACTGTGCTTATCACCTATTATGATCATACAATCAGATGATTTCGAAAGAGACGCAGCCTCGGCCTGTCTTTCCGACGTAGCATTACATATTGTATCAAAAATTTCCGCGTTTGTATATACTTTTTTGAGAATTTTTAAACATTTTTCGAAGAGAGTTACGTCAAATGTAGTTTGTGCGACAACGCAGATACCGTTAATATTCTTTTGAAGCATTATATCAAGTGAAGAAGTCAATTCGTCCTCATCTTTGAATGTATAGCACTTGCCGACACAATGGCCAACAATACCCATAACTTCGGGGTGATTTTTATCGCCTGCAATAAGTACTGTCTTAGATTCTTCTCCTGCTTTTGCAACGATTCGATGAATTTTTGACACAAAAGGACAAGTGGCGTCAACTATCTCACTGCTAAAGGCAGACAAGCTATCCTTGACTGATTTTGGTACACCGTGCGAACGGATAACAACTGTGTCAAAGCCCTTTGCTTCTTCGATGCTATCAATGGAGTAAACACCCTTTTTTTTAAGCTCAAACACCATTTCTTTGTTATGAATAATAGGTCCCAGCGTACATACTTTTGAATCGCTTTCTGATAATTTGTTCACTATCTCAACTGCACGGTTGACTCCAAAACAAAATCCGGCTGTTTTTGCGACAGTTATACTCATGACAAATCCTGCTCTCTAAACAACTTAATCTTATCCATAATGATACGTGATGCTTCACGATATTCTCTGGCACCACCCTTTTCAAAGCCTAATTCTTCAAGAGATAATGGCTCGCCAAAATGACAGATTATCCCCTTTTTTGTTTTTGTTAAGCATACCGGAACAACCGGGCTTTTTGTATCAAATGCTATGAGTGAAGCACCATTTTTGGGCTTTAAGAATTCGCCTGTTTTAGAACGAGTGCCCTCAATAAAGATACCCATAACCTCTCCATCTTCGACTACCTTTTCAAAATGTCTTACAGCACCTATGTCCTTTTTGCCTCTATCAACAGGAAAACATCCGATAGAAAGAAAGAGCCATTCCAAAAACTTATTTTTAAAAAGCTCAGCTTTAGCCATAAAATGGATTTGACGGTATTTCTGTCCAATAGCAATAATAATAGGATCAATTCCAGAAATATGGTTAGACGCAATGATATATGGACCTTCTTTTGGAAGATTATGGGGGTTGATAAACTCAACTCTGAAAACAAGCTTAAATATCGGAGATAAAATCCATCTAAAAAATGAGTACAAGCGTGGTTTGTTACTCATATTACATACGCTCCTTCATAATTGAGATGAGCTTTGCTACTGATTGTTCCAAATCAAGCTTTGATGTATCAACAACAACACTGTCATCAGCCGGTTTGAGCGGAGCAACATCTCTGTGTGAATCGTTATAGTCACGTGTTACTACATCTTTTAATACGTCGTCGTAGTTTACGTCCATACCTTTTTCGATGAGTTCGTCATATCTACGCTTTGCACGCACTTCAGGTGATGCAGTAAGAAAAATTTTGATTTTTGCATCAGGCAAAACAACAGTGCCGATATCTCGACCATCCATAATAACGTTGTTTGTCTTAGCCATATTACGCTGTAAATCAAGCAAAAATGCTCGCACCTGTGGTATAGCAGATACATCAGATGCATACATAGAAATCTCAGGTGTGCGGATAAACGCTGTTACATCTTCACCGTTGAGCAACACAATCTGCTCTTTTCTGTCATTGAAAGCGAGTTCAACTTTGATGTCCTTTATCATATCTAAAATAGCTGGAACATCTTTTGAACCGATGCCTTTTTTATAAGCACACAAGCCGATAGCACGATAAAGCGCACCGGTGTCTACATAAATAAAAGACAGCTCCTTTGCAGCGAGTTTTGCGATAGTAGATTTGCCTGCACCAGCAGGTCCGTCAATAGCAATAGCAATATTCATTATAATACTTCCTTTTAAATAAAAATAATATCAATCAAGCGACGAATTCATCCCGGCAAGATAACCGGTAGAAAACGCTATTTGTAAATTAAATCCGCCTGTGTATGCATCAACATCAAGGACTTCTCCAGCAAAATAGAGGTTTGGCACAATTTTGCTACGCATTGTTTTTGGGTCAATCTCGTTGACATTAACTCCGCCACAAGTGATAATTGCTTCATCAATCGGTCTAAAGCCTTTTATAGAAACAGTCAGGTCTTTTAATGTATCAACAATCGCATATCTTTGTGATACAGTGATGCTGTTACATTTTGTGTGCGGATCAATGTTGCATAACCTGAGTAACACAGGCACAAAACTTTTCGGTAAAAGCTCAAAAAGAGAATTGCAGATATCTTTGTTAATGAACTTTTGCAAATCTTTAAGCAATCGCTTGTCGAGCGTTTCTCTATCAAGTGCAGGTTTGAGGTCAATATGAACACTGTATTTGTTTTCGCTCATATCTTTCATATGTGCACTGGCTGATAAAATAGTCGGACCGGATAAGCCGAAATGCGTGAACAACATTTCGCCAAAATCAGAATATATTTCCTTTTTAGAAATATTTTCAACTACTTTTAGAGCCACATTCTTAAGTGATAAGCCTTGAAGCTCTTTACAAAAATAGTCATTGCTAACAAGCGGTACAAGCGATGGTGTCACGGTATTCACCGAATGACCGACACTCTTAGCAAACTTGTATCCGTCGCCTGTTGAGCCGGTTTTAGGATAGCTTTTGCCTCCTGTTGAAACAACAATGCTATCAGCAAAAAACGACTCGTTGCTGTCGGTTTTAACACCAAGAACTTCGCCATCCTTTTGTACAAGAGCTTTTATGTTAGCAGTAAGGAGTTTTACACCATTTTGCAAAACAAAGTTCCTCAATGCATCACACACATCCATAGCTTTATCAGATACAGGAAATACTCGGTTTCCTCTTTCCACCTTAGTAGCGACGCCTAAATCTTCAAAAAACGCAACTGTGTCGTATGTCGAAAACGCATTTATCGCACTATACATAAAGCGTGGATTGGTAGGAATATTAGATATAAACTCGTCGTTATCACAAAAATTTGTTATATTACATCTGCCTTTTCCTGTAATAAGAAGTTTGCGACCTGTTTTTTCGTTTTTTTCGAAAAGTGTGACATCGGCACCGTTTTGTGCTGCTACACCCGCAGCCATCATTCCCGCAGGGCCACCACCAATAACTATAACCTTCTTACTTTTCATCGGACAAGTCCTCACTGTTATGTGAAGCGTATATACTTTGTTCAAGCCACACCTGTTCAAGCTTTGAAAAAGTTTCTTTGACCTCGTCTTTACGCTTAATGACCATCGCAACGATCAAAGCATTGATAAGACTAAGCGGTGCGACAAGTGAGTCAACAATAGACGCTATATCACTACGGGCGATAAGAATAGAATCCGCAGTAGACACAAGCGGCGAAACCATACTATCAGTAATAGCAACAACGTGTGCACCACGCTCACGTGCAAAGCTCATTGCATCAACAGCCATAGTGCTATAACGAGGAAAACTGATACCTATCATAACGTCTTTTTCGGTAATTCTGAACAGCTTTTCGTAGTTCGTGGTTTTGCTCGTTGTGTTGAGCATAATAACATTACCGAACATCAAATCAAGGTAATATCCAAAGAAGCTTGCAATATATGACGCCGACTTAACACCAAAAATGTAAATATGCTCAGCGTTGATAATAGACTCAACAGCACGTTCAAAATCTTCTCGTGAAATTTCTTCTATAGTACGTTTGATTTTGTCTATATCCTGATTAAGTACGCTGTCTAATACATCTTTATCTCCAATGCGACCTGCAGTAACTTCGATTCTGCCGATAGATGTGAGCTTGTCCCTGATCATCTCTTGCATTGCTTTTTGCAGATATGGATATCCTGAATATCCTATTTCAGTAGCAAAACGAACAACGGTACTCTCGGACACACCGACAATATCACCGAGCTTTGACGCAGTCATAAAAGCTGCTTCGTCATAATGCTCTTCTATAAAATTTGCGATACGACGCTGTCCCTTGGAAAAACTGTCTCGAGCCATATCAATTCTGACTAATAAATTTGAAACCATAATGATTACCTCAAAAAATTATAGTTTCATTTTATCATACCATCTTGCATTTTTCAATAAATTTTGCAAGATTATATAAGCAAACAGCACCGCTTATGCGGTGCTGTTTATTTAATACGAAATCACAATATCTTTGAGTTTACTTATTGCCACTGATTTTTCATAAATAGTGTGTGTTAATTTTACTTTACTAAAAGAATCAAATTCTTCCTCAGAAACTTCTTTTTTATTAATATAATACTGATACAAGCCATTCATCTGATCAACCGGCACTTTTTGACTAGAATAATACAAAGCAAGTGAAGTCCCGTTAAACTTAAAAACAGCCGAAGTCTCTATACCCATATTCATATATCCTGAGCCGATAAACCCACTTTTCGGTGTATAGCTGCATCCATTTGAATAAGTAATATCATATGTTTGCAGTTTATCACCTGACACCCAGCAAATCTTCGCTCCAGGCAATGCAGAACCAGAAATTAAAACCATCTCAGGAACACTGTCATCATTTAGATAAATAAGTTCTCCATATGTATATAAATCAACCTCATCAGATTCCAGAAACTCCACATATTCAGCTTTCCAATCTTCACTTTTTTCAGGAAAAGATGTAGCTTTGCTGTGATCAAGTCCAGTATAATCGGTAGCATAACTGATGCGGTTAGCGTTACTGTGATTTTCCGGCTCCACCTTTTCTGTACTAAAACTACAAATTTGTTTTACACCATTACTGTCATAATACATGGGATATTTTGTAACAGGAAAACTTGAATTTGATTCCCTAAGATGCAACTGTGCTGTCATAATAGATTCAACATCGTCTTTTGATATTATATTATAATTAGGCAGCTCACCGGTTTCACACAAAATTTCATTAATTAATTCAAATTTGCCATCATTAAATCCAAATGCATAGTATGCAACATCTCTAACATCAGTAGCACGTTGGGTGTAATCAAATTCAACAAAAACGTTCGATGGAGTTGTTGCTTCGTTAAAATAAGCATTCAGATACATCTCTGAAACATCAGTTAAGTAACCATAAGGGACCTGATATGTACCAGCTGATTTCACATCAGGATAGTCAATATAAAAAACTTCAAGTTCAAGTTTGTGACTATACGCTTCTGAGGACCCTTTAATTATTCGAACTGTTAGAAGCTCATTTATGGAATCATCATCCATATCAATTAAGGCTGCACTGACAACACCATTTCTATTTGCCCAACCCGGACTTAAAAGTGAAGTATTACGTTTGTATGTTTCAACGGATGCCACTCCATACTTACTGATCACAGCATCACGTTTTTCCTTCAACAATTTATCGTAGTCAAAATAGAAATTAGTAAGTATGTTCAGTGTGCTATCAACCTGTCTTAAATTTGGAACAACACTAATGTATTTTATATATTTAGTTTTGCTTGCGTCTTTTTTATTATCTGATACAGTCACCTTATATGTACCATCAGGTAAATCAAATTTATAACCTTTTTTATCTTTGATTATTTCATCAACTACAACTGATTTATTAGAAATGTCCGTGATTTCTATATAATAATCAAAGTCTTTATTTCCGTTTTTATCAAGTGCAAATATAGTTGTTCCATTGTGAACGAGTGTCTGATAGTTGCAATCGCTACCATATATTCCAACTTCTGTAAAAGCTTTTTTGATATGCTCACATTGTTTTGCGCTAACACCTTGCGTATTTGTTGCCGCAAGATATACTGAGTCGGCAAACTGTTTAAATGTAGCGTCCTTTTGCAAATAATAAAAAGTTTTGTAAAAAATCTTTGTAAGAAGTTCAGTACTGATTTTAGTTTTACCACCATCAATACCGTTCGCCATTAGGTAAGCTGCGTGTGAAAGAACTGTTGAATTAGTATGTACTCCTCCACGATCTGATAACGAAGATGTATCAGCCCAATATTCACCCTTGTATGATGAAGGGGCATCACCATCACCTGGTTTTTTATGAGAACGTTTCTTTTCAAATAGCCAGTTACAATCATTGTCAAATTTTTTATCATTAGAATAATCTTCAACTAATTCAGCAAAAACATCAGAGCACGCCTCCATAATCGCTCCTGACTCACCACAATAATGCATCATGGATATGCTTGATTCGACAGAATGAGTAAACTCGTGAGCAACTAAATCTAGATGTTTAGAATTCTCACGATGACCAAATGCCAATAGAAAACTCCTGTTTGAATAAGAGTTCTCACCGTTGTCCACACCATCATTACAAGCTATATACATCTGGCTATTCTTTCCATCATATCCCTTATGTCCAAGTATTTTATCAAAAAAGTCATATGTGCTGGTTGCTGATTTCATATAGTTTTCTGCTTCGTCCCACTCATTGCTATTTGATGAAACATATGATATCGGTTCGCATAAATACACATTAGCATCTTTAATAAAGGAGTTGTCCAACCGTTTTTCACTAGCTAATTTATTGAACAATTCTACATCATAATTATTGTCAGAATCTAAAACAGAAGATTCTTCCACAAGGTATGTATCAATTCTATTATTGTCAGTATCAACTGCAATCACTTTTTCATTTGAATTAACAAGAACTAAATTACGTTCTTTGTCATATAAATAGTACTGATCACCAACTTTTGTAACATAACTCTCAAGTTTTTTCTCTTTAGAAAAGAGTCTCATATCATTTCTAAATAAGATTTCGCCATTAAATGCAGACAAAAACAGCTCTTCTTCATAATACTCGTCCTTGTCATCTTTGTACTCAACAACATAATGATACGCTAATATAGGTTGCTGTGTATTCAAAGTATATACCACTAAACCTTTATTGGTATAAGAAAAAATACCAGACAGATTGTGTTTAAGATATTTATCCGCCTTTTCTTCGCTGATAGCACGTTTAGGGTTGAGAAAAACAGAATCTTCTAAACTGCTCACATTTGACGTTAATGCACAAGCAACGCCCTTTTTGTCAGCAGATATAATAACGCTTTTAGCATAAACAGGGATATTGTTGTACATCATATCAAACCTATAAAATGTTTCAGTATCGACAGTAGAACTATCAACAAACCTCAACTGATTTGAAGGGTCGGAAATCCCGAAATGCTCACATACACTCTCGATAGCTTTGAGTGCAGTTTTTTCGTCTTTTATTTTTACATCAGTAAAACCTTTTTCAAAGAGCTTGAAATCTGTGTTAGATTTTTCTTCAGATTCAGTTACAGAAATCACCGGAACATCTTTATCTATATAAAAATAATTTTTATAAATTAAAAAACCAGATAGCAAAAGTATAATCACTAAAAAACACGCAACCATCAAAACAACTAATTTAGTTTTTTTACTTTTTGGTTCTTTTTTAGCTACAACTTCTTCAAATCCTTCATTTTCTAATGTCTTATTTTCAAAATTTTTATCATCCATTTATTTGACCCTCTTTCAAAATCTCTTGTGCTACTAAAAGCAACTGCTCTTTATTATTGCTCACTGTGCTGTTTATCACCATATTGAGTAGCGTATTGAGTGTTTGACCAATTTGCTCACCTGTTAAATCAAACATATGTATCAAGTCTTTGCCATTAACTTCCAAATCTTTTAAACTGTAACACTCGTTATTCGAAACAATTTCATTAAATTGCTTTTCAACAGTTGAAAGATCAGATAATTTTTCTTCTCTTTTGTACTGTGATTGAGCTAAAACATCCGCTGTTTGCATTATGAGTAAATTAGAAAACGCTTCTTGACCAATATCTTTAAGATAAGTTTTAATCAAAGCTTTGTCAGCTGACAATTCATCACCATGATGTTCTATTAAGACAAGCACCTTACCAATAAAAGTGTTAGGAAATTTAAGTCTTTTTAAAATAGTGTTTGCCATAGCAGCGCTGAGTTTTTCGTGATTTTTATAATGGTTACGACCTTCGATGTCAGTAGAAACAGTCATCGGTTTGCCGATATCGTGAAACAGTAAAGCTGTACGCACAATATCATCAGCAGGCGAATTTTTTATAGCAGATACAGTATGACGCCACAAATCCTTATTATGATGTAATGACTTTTGGTCAAAATTAAACATTACAGAAATTTCCGGAATAATAACAGCTATAACATCTTTATATCGACGCAAAATAAAATCAACATGGTCACCACATATAAGCTTTGAAAACTCTTTTAGTATTCTCTCAACAGAAACGTTAGAAAGAAGTTCTTTATTTTTTAAAATAGATTCTGCGGTTTTTTGTTCAATAGAATATCCGTAAATAGACGCAAACCTGAGTGCACGTATAATACGCAGTGCATCCTCAGTAAATCGAGTATCAGCATCACCGATGCATCTGATAACACCATATTGAAGATCCATCAAACCATTAAACTCATCGACAAGTCCAGCTCTGTCGTTATACGCAAGAGCATTGATAGTGAAATCTCGACGTGACAAATCGTCTTTCAAATTTTTTGAAAAAAAGACTTCATCAGGATGTCTGGAATCACCATATTCGCCATCAGTACGGTATGTAGTTATCTCGTAATTCTTATTATCTATAACAACACATATAGTGCCAAAGCGTGCACCAACATCAACGGTGGTATATGAAGAAAAACATTCTTTTATCTCATCAGGAGTAGCGTTGGTAGTAAAATCCCAGTCAGAGACTTCTCTGGTACTTAAAATATCACGAATACAACCACCAACAGCAAAACATTCAAAGCCACACTCTTCAAGTGTATTTATGATAAGTAACGGTATTTTTGGCAAATCAATCTTCATATTCTCACCACCTTTTTTATTTCAATTTACTAACATTATAGCATAATATAGGCAATTTTCAATTACTAATGAGCTTTTTAAAGCGATACATAGTAATATATTTTTATGAGAGTTTCTTTTCCAAACTAAAAGCTCTTCAAACTGCTCACAATAAAAGTGGCAACAGAAAAGGAGAGTGATAATTTGCACGCATTAAAAAAATCAAAAACAGTTGCCATCATATTAGTCTTAATATTAACTTTAGGCTTTATAAATGTAAATGCACAGAATAATGATACTAAAAAAGTTATACTAGGTGGTACGCCCTTTGGATTAAAACTATTCACTAACGGAGTAATAGTAATAGAAGTAAACGGGGACAATTCACCTGCAAAAAATGCTGATATAAAAGTAAATGACCTGATTACAAAAGTAAATGGACAGGAAATCACATCGAATGAAATTTTAAAAAGTTATATCGAAAACTCAAAAGGTGAAGAACTTAATCTTCAGATATTAAGAAACGGTATGGAAATATCTAAAACTATTATTCCCGTGAAAGATGAGAATAATAACTATGTGGCTGGTATGTGGATAAGAGATTCAACAGCCGGAATCGGTACTGTAACCTACTTTGACTATGACACAAAAACCTTCGGTGCTTTAGGACACGGTATTTGTGATAAAGACACCGGTATGCTGATGCCACTTAGAAATGGAGAAATTATGTCGGCAACTATCAGTAATTATAACAAAGCACAAGAAGGTGTCATAGGAGGACTCAACGGATATTTTGACTCTGAGATAATAGGAAGTATCACCGTGAACAATGGTTACGGAATATATGGAACGTATGAACACACTGATAACACAACAGTCATAGAAGTTGCGAACGATGATGAAATTAAAGAAGGAAAAGCGACTATACTGTCAACAATAGAAGAAAACAAAACCGAAGAATTTGATGTAGAAATAACAAAAGTTGCTATAAACGAGAATAATGGACAGAATATGATAATTAAAGTAACTGACCAAGAGCTGCTTAATAAAACAGGCGGTATAGTACAAGGTATGAGCGGTTCCCCTATCTTACAAAACGGAAAGCTTGTAGGTGCTGTAACCCATGTTTTTATAAATTCGCCGGAAAAAGGATACGGAATCGCTATTTCAAATATGCTGAGTAACTGCTAAAATGCTTTGATATAATAAGCGATTTCACTCAGTAAACTGATTTTTTTAAATTTTTTCATCATAACTATTGCTATTTTTACCAATTTATGGTAATATACTTTCACAATCATAAATTGGGAGATGTAAAAATGACAGAAAAACTGAAACTTCTGATGACTCATGACACTAATGAAAACACTGTAGAAACTCAAAATGCATTCATCGGCCACAACATTGTAACATCATTTTGCACTAAAGACGGAGAAGAACTTATCTCAAAAATCTGCAACACGCAGCCTGATGTAGTAATGATGGATCTCTTCATGACGAAGGTTGATGCGATTGGCGTAATGAGAACTATCAAGCAAAAAGGTCTTAGCCCTTCCCCTATGTTTATTGTCTACTCATCTTTTGACTCACCTGTTATAGAACGTGAGGTCATGAGTAGCGGTGCAACTTACTTTGTGATTAAGCCATACGATATTGATAACCTGGCACAAAATATCGTAAGGCTTTTTAAAAGAAACAACACAAAGCAAAACGGTGGGATAAAGGCTATCAACGATGACTTTTCAATTGAAGTTAAAGTCACAGAAATTTTGCACCAAATTGGTGTACCAGCTCACATCAAAGGATATCACTATCTGAGAGATTCTATAATGATGAGTATTGAAAAACCTGAAATCATAAATGCGGTAACAAAACAGCTGTATCCTTCTGTTGCTAAAAAGTACTCTACAACAAGCTCCAGAGTAGAGCGTGCTATCAGACACGCTATCGAAGTAGCTTGGGACAGAGGTGACGTAGAAGTACTCAACTCCTACTTTGGATATACTATCCAAGGTAGTCGCGGCAAACCAACAAACAGCGAGTTTATTGCAATGATTTCCGATAAACTAAGGCTACAAATGAAGTCTGCAAGTTAAAGACGAAATGATAAATAAGAGGGTGTTGTGATGTTTCACAGCACCCTCTTTGCATTGACATAAAAAACAGATATGTGATAAAATTATTATATAAACAGCAAACCTATTAGCTAAAGGTGATATTATGAAGAAAGTTAAATTTGATATATCAGGTATGTCGTGCTCAGCTTGTTCTGCTCATATTGAAAACAAAGTCAACAGTCTTGATAATGTATCGTGTACAGTGAATTTGTTGCAAAACTCTATGGTAGCTGAGTTTGACGAAAACACAGCTGATGAAAACATCATTATAGACGCAGTCAAAAGTGTAGGATACGGTGCGAAAATTCACGACGATACAATAGCAAAAGATAAAAAAGCACTTGACACTAAGTTTATTAAGCTCATCATATCTATAATATTGCTAATACCGCTTATGGTAGTCGGTATGGGACACATGTTTTCGCTACATATTGAGCCTACAATTTCTGTCATAATACAGATAATACTGACAGCTATCATTGTTGTGCTAAATTTTAAATATTTTACAAGCGGATTTAAGGGTCTTTTTAAGCTATCGCCTAATATGGACTCTCTTATTGCACTTGGTGCTACAGCATCAGTTGTATATAGTTTTTTTGCTATATTCACCACTGATAACTACATTCATCATCTGTATTTTGAATCAGCTGCGATGATACTCACCTTTGTGTCAATCGGCAAATATTTTGAATCACGCTCAAAAGCAAAAACCTCTCAGGCAATATCAAAACTCATTGAGCTGTCTCCAGAAATGACGCTTGTTGTACGAGATGATAAAGAAATGCTGATTTCTACTGATGAAGTTGAAGTGGGAGATGTTGTCATCATAAAAAGCGGTGATAGAATATCTGTAGATGGAAAAGTTATCTATGGTAGTGGTTTTGCTGATGAATCCGCATTGACCGGCGAAAGTATGCACATAGAAAAAATAATATCAGACGATGTTTTTTGCGGTACAATGCTCAGCAACGGATATATAAAGGTAAAAGCAGAAAAAGTAAAAGGCGACACAACGTTGTCAAAAATCATCGCTTTAGTTGAAGATGCTGCCTCTTCAAAAGCTCCTATCGCAAAAATCGCAGATACTGTAAGTAAGTTTTTTGTACCTACTATTATTGCGCTGGCAATAATCACAACTTTCATCTGGAATCTGACTCAAAATGAATTTTCGACTGCTTTATCTTTTGGTATTGCGGTACTTGTAATATCGTGTCCATGTGCACTGGGGCTTGCAACTCCAACTGCGATTATGGTTGCAACTGGTGTTGCTGCATCCAACTCGATTCTTATAAAATCATCTCAGGCGCTGGAAATACTCAGCAAAGCTAAAAATATTGTTTTTGATAAAACCGGCACGATAACAGAAGGAACACCACACGTAAGTGATGTAAAACTTTTCAGTAACATCAAAAAAGACGAGCTTCTAAAAATTGCTTCGAGTATAGAAAAGTTATCAAGTCACCCACTATCTTCTGCTATTATTGAGGAATACAAAGCAAGTGATTACTATGAAGTGGAAAATTTTGAGAATATTACATCAAAAGGTATCAAAGGCACTATAAATGGTGTGACCTATAAAATCGGAAACAGCTCCTTTGCTAACCCAAGCAATATTAGTGATGATTCAAAAAAAGGCTTCACTAAGCTATACGTCAGCGATGACAGCGATACGCTCGGTATCATATATGTATCTGATAAAATAAAAGAAAGTAGCAAATTTGCTATTGAAAGCCTGAATCAGCTAGGTATCAACACATATATGCTTACAGGTGACAACGCAGATTCTGCAAACTATGTCAAGGAAAGAACAGGCGTTTCAAACGTATTTTCAGCCCTTATGCCAGATGACAAGGAAAGAATTGTTAAAGACCTGAAAAACAGCGGTGTTACTATAATGGTTGGTGATGGTATCAACGACTCCCCTGCTCTTGTCAGTGCGGATGTTGGTATAGCAATAGGTGCAGGCACTGATATTGCTATTGACTCTGCTGATGTCATACTGACAAGAAGTGATTTGTCTGATGTACTGACCGCTGTAGAGCTAAGCAAAGCAACACTTAAAAACATTAAAGAAAACCTTTTCTGGGCTTTTATATATAACGTCATTTTCATTCCGATAGCAGCAGGAGCTCTCTACCCGGCTTTACATATAAGAATGGAGCCGATGTACGGTACAATCGCAATGAGCCTGAGCTCCATTTGTGTAGTAACAAACGCACTAAGGCTCAAACTATTTAAACCCAAAAAAGTAATAAAGGAGAATATTAACATGAAAACAATGATTATCGACGGAATGATGTGTATGCACTGTAAGGCACATGTTGAGAAAGCACTCAACGCAATAGATGGTGTCAGTGCAACAGTGGACTTAGAAAGCAAGAGTGCAAGTGTTACGGGCGACGTTAGTAACGAGGTCCTCAAAAAAGCTGTTATTGATGCCGGCTATACTGTGATTTCAATAGAATAAAAAAGCAAAAAGGCTGTATGCTAATTGCATACAGCCTAAATTTTTACATATTATTTTTCTGCATCAGCAGGCGTATCAGTTGAAAAAACCTCTTTGAAAGTAGTTGCCATAGTAGCAATACCTTGAAGCTCAGATGGGATAAAAATCTTTGTTGCTCTGCCATCTGCAACCTTCTGTAAAGACTCAAGGCTCTTCAATGCGATGACCTTATCAGATGGTGCTGCTTCGTTGAGCATTTTCAGCGCATCTGCATACGCTTTCTGTACAGCTAAGATAGCTTGTGCTTCACCGTCAGCTTCTCTGATTTTTGACTCTTTGACAGCGTCAGCTTTCAAAATAGCTGATTCTTTCAGACCTTCTGCAACGAGAATCTGGCTACGTTTTTCACCCTCTGCATCAAGAATACGAGCTCTACGTTCACGCTCAGCCTTCATTTGCTTTTCCATCGCATCTTGGATTTCACGTGGAGGCAAAATGTTTTTGAGCTCGACACGGATAACTCGAATACCCCATGCATCTGTTGCTTCGTCAAGGATAATTCTGATCTTGTCATTGATAGTATCACGAGAAGTAAGAGTGCTATCAAGCTCAAGATCACCTATGATGTTACGAAGAGTAGTAGCTGTCAGGTTTTCGATAGCACTGAGTGGACGCTCAACACCGTATGTGTAAAGCTTAGGGTCTGTTATCTCAAAATATACTACAGTATCAATCTGCATTGTAACATTATCTCGAGTAATAACAGGCTGTGGTGGGAAATCTACTACCTGTTCTTTTAATGACACTTTCTTTGAGATGCGGTCAATAAACGGAATTTTCAAGTGCAGTCCTGTGCCCCATGTTGCGTGATACGCACCAAGACGTTCCAAAACGAATGCGTGTGCCTGTGGTACGATTTTGATGTTGCTGACAACCAGCAGTAACAATACAACAACTAAAGCAATTAAAATAATTAGTTCCATATATAACTTCCTTTCTGATAATATAGTTTTATCACTGGGTTAATTCTACGAGAAGCTTTGCGCCTTCGATAGCTTTAACAACGACCTTACTGTCCTTTTTGATGATAGTATCATCAACGCTTTTTGCGCTCCAGATAGTTGAGCCGACTTTCACCTGACCGACTGACTGTACGTTGTCAATATCTGTAACAACTACTGCAATTTTGCCGATATTTCTATCGGAATTAGTATATGTTTTTTTAGTGTCTAATACACGTTTTGAAAGTGGTCGTGTAACAACTAAAGTAACTAACGCAACAACAACAGCAACAACAACCTGTAGCCATATTTTGTCAGTAAAAAGTGATGTGATACATCCACCTACAGCACCAACAGCAAACCATATTGATACAAGCTGTGGAGTAAGCGCTTCTACTAAACCTAAAGCTATAGCTAATATAAGCCAAAAAATCGACATTTTTCTCATCTCCTTTGATATAAGTATATCATCACAAAAAACCACCGTCAATGCAGATTTTTTTAAGTTTATGTTAAATCTTTGATATATAGAATATTTTTTGACTTTTTATTGCATTGTGGTATAATAAAAGTGAATAAATCAAGGGTGGTGTAGATATGGCATTTGATACATTTGATGAGGGCATCAGCTTAGGCGGTGTCAGAAGTAAGACTGAAATAAGAACTCTTATCTGCTATATGTTCGATAAGGTCAACTCTCCTATGAAAAAGGATACGGTCATCACAGCTCTTTTACAAAAAGGATTAGCTAACTATTTTGAGTCATCTTCTTGCTTTGATGACCTTGTCAAGAACAACAATCTTGAGCTGGTTGATGAAGAAAAAAAGCTGTTTTTTATTACAGATGCCGGAAAAATGATTTCTACACAGCTTGAAGATACACTCGCTCTTACTGTAAAAGAAAAAGCGTGCGAATGTACACTTGCTCTTTTGGAACAAGAACGTATCGAAAAGGAAAACCTCGTCACTATCACAAAAACTGATAACGGATATAACGTAAACTGCACTATCTCCGGTGGCGATATGGATCTGCTCAGCTTTAACCTTTATGTTCCTGACATCAGCATGGCAAGAATTGTCAGGAAAAACTTTCACAAAAACCCACAGCTTTTCTACAACGTGTCGGTTGCTATGCTAAGCCGAAATAAACAAGCTGTAAACGACGCTTTAAAAGAGCTTAACTCAAGACTCTGATTACAACAAAGCTCCTGATATCACAAGCAAAGCAACCCCAGGTATTCCACCTGCTACTGATGTTATGAGTGAAAGCTCGGAAAAAGGTACCAAAACACCTGTGAATGATGATATTAGATTCACTACGACTAACGTTAGTGGACCACATAACAAAGATAAGAAAGCCCTCTTGCAGGGCTTTTTATTTTTGCCTAAAAAATGAATTATAGAAAACAATAAAAATGAACATAATACTGCAACAAAAATCCTTATCATAATTATCCCCAAACAAAAAAAGACTATCGGAAAAGCCCGATAGTCAATTTTATGTGTTAAGTATTCAAAATTATGCTGAGAAATAAGCAATAATATTGAGAGCAAGTACAATCACAACAAAGCCGATAGCAACCCACTTAGTTGCTTTAGCGAGCATAGCGTCGATTGAACGAGCCTTATTCTTAGCAAAGAAAGTATCAGCACCGCCGGATACAACACCGAGTCCCTGCTGGTTGCCTTCCTGAAGAATAATAACGATAATCATAATCAAAGCTGCAACAATTAAAAGTGCACCTAAGATATAACCCCATAATGACATATTTATCTTCCTTTCAAAAAAGTAGTAAGTCTTTATTAACTAGATAATAATAACACAGAAAAATTCATAATGCAAGCATTATTTTACAGTGTTACAGAATTGAAAGTTGTTGAGCTTCGTCTTCTTCACTAGGCAGTGCTCCAAGTGCAGGTAAAGTGCGTGTACGATAGCGCGACGGTTTTGCAAATGTACCATCAATATACGGAGCAATACCCATTACTCGATGACCTTTTTTGAGCTTCATAACCGCTACACCCTGTGTTGATTTTGAACTTTTTGCATTGATAGCACCAGAATGGAGCAACAGCTTTCTACCTGATGAAACTGTAAGAACAAACTCGCAATCAACAGCACAGTAACCGATACCAGCAAGAGGTGACTTATCAGAATATGCGTTGATGAGCTTTTTGCGGTTGGTTTTTGTCCAATATGCGTTAAGCGGGACTTTTGCAACCTTTCCGTTTTCAAAAGCAAACATAAGATAACCTGCGTAGTCTTTTGTGTTAAGCATAAAGACCGCTTGTTCACCTTCGTCCATAGAAAGTTTTGCAGGAATATAGTCACCATAAACGCTGGCTTTTGTATCAGCAAATTCATGGACTTTTGCTTTATATACCTGACATTTGTTTGTAAAGAATAGAAGGTCAGTGTTATTAGTTGTTTCAACTGTTGTGACAATCTCGTCGTTTTCTTTAAGCTTTTGCTCACCGCTCATACGTAGCGACAGAGGAGTAATCTTCTTGAAATATCCGTCACGAGTGAAGAACAGGTGTACCGGATAATCAGGAATCTCGTCAGCAATATCGACATCAGCCTGTGCATCATCAATATGAAGAAGTGGGCACTTACGGTCTTTTCCGTATTTTTCTGCGACATCTTTGAGCTCTCGTACAATAATAGTCTTGACACGTGAGCGACTCGCAAGAATTGCTTCAAGCTCAGCTATTTCTTCAACGAGCTTCTCGATGTCTTTAGTGCGTTTTAAAATATACTCTCTGTTCAAATGACGGAGTTTGATTTCTGCAACATACTCAGCCTGTACTTCGTCAATACCAAAGCCAATCATAAGGTTTGGGACAACTTCGGCTTCTTCGTCAGTTTCTCTGACGATACGAATAGCTTTATCAATGTCAAGAAGTATGAGCTCCAAGCCTTTTAACAGATGGAGTTTGTCACGCTTTTTGTTAAGATCAAAGTATGTTCTGCGTCTTATACACTCAACACGGAAAGCAATCCATTCATCAAGCAAATCTTTGACGCCAAGCACCATCGGCACACCGCCGATGAGTACATTGAAGTTACAAGAAAAGCTGTCTTCAAGAGTTGTAAGCTTGAAGAGCTTTAGCATCAGCTTCTCGGGGTCAGTACCACGCTTTAAGTCAATAGTGATTTTAAGACCATTAAGACCTGTTTCGTCACGGATATCGGCAATCTCTTTGACTTTGCCTGCTTTGACTAAATCAATAATTTTCTCAATAATAGTTTCTACATTAGTAGTAGGCGGAATATTGGTGATATCAATACAGTTGTTCGACTTATCGTAGTTGTAGATAGAACGAACCTTTATAGCGCCACGTCCCGTACGATAAATCTCACGGATAGATTCTTCGTTGTAGATAATTTGTGCACCGCCTGAAAAATCAGGTGCAGGAAGGGTTGTGATAATATCGTGATCGCTATCACGGATAAGCGCTGCAGTAGTTTCGCATATCTCACGAAGGTTGAAAGAACAAATATTAGATGCCATACCAACAGCAATACCCGTATTAGCGTTGACTAAAACAGACGGGTAGCTAGCAGGCAAAAGCACAGGCTCTTTCTGAGTATTGTCATAGTTGTCGACAAAATCAACAGTGTCTTTGTCAATATCTTTAAAAAGTTCGTTACAAAGCGAATCAAGCTTTGCTTCGGTATATCTGGATGCTGCCCACGCCATATCTCGGCTATAGAACTTACCGAAGTTACCTTTTGAATCTACGTAAGGATGTAGAAGTGCCTCGTAACCACGGGAGAGTCGAACCATAGTATCATAGATAGCCGCATCGCCATGTGGATTGAGCTTCATAGTAGCGCCGACAATGTTCGCTGACTTAGTGCGAGCACCGGAAAGTAGTCCCATCTTGTACATCGTGTAAAGGAGCTTTCTGTGTGACGGCTTAAATCCATCTATCTCCGGAATAGCACGTGACATGATAACGCTCATAGCATAAGGCATATAGTTGACTTCGATTGTTTGTGCAATCTTTTGTTCAACAACATCACCAGCACCGGCTATGACACCGTTAGCAAGTGGGCGCACTGTTATATCTTTTTGTTTCTTTTTTCTAGCCATATATATTCACCTAATCTTTAGCTTACATCAAGGTTGTCGGTATAATCAGCACCGTTCTCAACAATAAAGTCTTTTCGACCTTGTAAATTGTCACCAAGAAGAATATCAAAAATTTGTGATGTCTTTTCAGCGTCGTCAGGCATAACCTTGATGAGACGACGAGTTTCAGGGTTCATAGTAGTTAAGCTCATCATATCAGGTTCGTTTTCACCAAGACCTTTGCTTCGCTGAACTGTGAACTTCTTGTTGCCGATATCGCTTATATACTGTTCTTTTTCTGCTTCGGTATATGCAAAGTAAACTTTGTCACCACAAGTGATTTCATAAAGCGGTGATTCAGCGATAAAGACTTTTCCTGCTTCAATCAGATCAGGAGTAAGTCGATAAATCATTGTTAAAAGTAGTGTTCTGATCTGGAATCCGTCAACATCGGCATCGGTACAGAAAATGACTTTTGACCAACGCAGGTTGTTGATATCAAAGTTAGATAGATCTTTGTTCGCTTTGCTCTTGACCTGTACACCACATCCGAGAACTTTCAAAAGGTCGGTGATGATTTCGCTTTTGAAAATCCTATCATAGTCAGCTTTTAGGCAGTTTAAGATCTTACCTCTTATTGGAATGATAGCCTGAAAATCAGGGTTACGAGCCTGTTTACAAGCACCTAAAGCTGAGTCACCCTCAACGATGAAGAGCTCTCGCTCTGCAACATCTCGGCTACGACAGTCAACAAACTTTGCAACACGAGAAGTCATATCCATATTTGAAGTGAGATTCTTTTTGATACGGACACGGGTTTTTTCGGCATCTTCACGTGAGCGCTTATTGATAAGAACCTGAGCACCGATTTTTTCAGCTTCGAGTGGATTTTCAATAAAATAAATCTCAAGCTGGCGACGCAAGAACTCGGTCATTGCGTCCTGAATACCTTTGTTGGTAATAGCTTTTTTTGTCTGATTTTCGTATGATGTTACGCTTGAAAAAGATGAAATAATAATAATCAAGCAGTCTTCAACATCAGCGAAAGTAATTTTTGACTCGTTTTTTGTGTATTTGCTATTTTGTTTTAAGTAGTTGTCTATCATATAGACAAAAGCATTTCGAACCGCTTTTTCAGGAGCACCACCGTGCTCGAGAAAACTAGAGTTGTGATAGTACTCAGTAGCATTCACTTTATTAGAAAAAGCGAGAGATATGTTGATTTTGCATTTATACTCGTCTTTGTCATCTCTATCTCTGACTTTTCGTTCAGTCTGCCAGGTTTGTACAGTAGTCATACCTGTTTCGCCGACAAGCTCTTTTACATGGTCTTCGATACCGTTGTCGTACAAGAACTCCTGAGTTTCGAAACTTCTGCCGACCTGGTTACGAAAGACAAATTTTATGCCTGCATTGACAATAGCCTGACGCTTTAATACATCTGCAAAATACTCTGGCTGAATGTCAATATCGGTGAAGACTTCAAGGTCAGGCTTCCATGTGATTTTTGAGCCTGTGTCTTTTCTGTTATAATCTTCTACCTTGAGTCCGCCTACATTCTCACCTTTTTCAAAATGGAGGGTATAGCGTTTTCCGTCTCTTCTGATATCAACGTCCATATATTCTGAAGAATACTGAGTAGAACACAAACCAAGACCGTTTAAGCCCAAAGAATACTCGTAGTTGTTGCCCTCGTTATTGTTATATTTGCCACCGGCATAAAGCTCACAGAAAACGAGCTCCCAGTTGTATCTTTGTTCGTTTTTATTGTAGTCAACAGGAATACCACGTCCGTGGTCTTCTATCTCGATACTACCGTTTGCATAACGAGTGACGGTGATGAGTTTTCCGTAGCCTTCTCGTGCTTCATCGATAGAGTTGGACAAAATCTCGAACACAGAATGCTGGCAACCCTCAATACCGTCAGAACCAAAAATAACCGCAGGGCGTTTACGCACTCTGTCGGCACCTTTGAGGGTGACGATACTCTCGTTGCCGTATTCCTGTTTTTTCTTAGGTTTAGCCATAATGCTCTCTCCTATTTTCCTTGTAATTTCTTTATCTTATCTCTCAAAAAAGCAGCATGTTCAAATTCAAGAAGTTTTGCAGCTGCGTGCATCTCTTTCTTTAGGCTGTCAATGAGCTTGTACTTTTCTTCTCTTGTAAGACGACCGATGTGATCAAGTTCTTCATCAGAATGCGTGGAAATCTCGAGCACATCGCTGACCTTCTTCACGATAGTTTTTGGTGTTATGTTGTTGTCAACATTATACTGACGCTGAATAGTGCGTCGACGGTTAGTCTCTACAATAGTTTTCTTCATTGAATCTGTAACGCTATCAGCATACATAATAACTGTACCGTCAACATTACGTGCTGCACGTCCGACTGTCTGTATAAGGGAACGTTCACTGCGTAAGAAACCTTCTTTGTCGGCATCAAGTATAGCAACAAGCGACACTTCAGGAATATCAAGACCTTCTCTGAGCAGGTTGATACCAACAAGCACATCAAACTCACCTAATCGCAAGTCACGCACGATTTCCATACGCTTTACTGTGTCAACATCGTGGTGCATATATCGAACCTTTATATCAAGTGACTCAAGATAAGAGGTGAGGTCTTCTGCCATCTTCTTTGTAAGAGTAGTAACCAAAGTACGCTGACCTTTATCGATACGCTTGTTGATTTCTGATATAAGGTCATCGAGCTGACCTTCAGTCGGTCTGACTGAAATTTCAGGGTCCAAAAGACCTGTTGGACGAATAATCTGTTCTGCAACAATATCAGACTTTTCAAGTTCGAAGTCGCCTGGAGTTGCGCTGACAAAAACCGCTTGATTTACTCGCTCATAGAACTCATCAAAGTTAAGCGGGCGGTTATCATAAGCTGATGGGAGTCGAAAACCAAAATCTATCAGGCTTGTTTTTCTGGCCCTATCGCCTGCGTACATACCACGTACTTGTGGGAGTGTTACGTGCGACTCATCAACAAACAGCAAAAAGTCATCAGGAAAATAATCAAGCAAGGTATATGGTGCCGAACCGGGTTTTCTACCTGAGAGTACTCGAGAGTAGTTCTCAATACCCGAGCACATACCAATTTCCTGTAGCATTTCAATATCATAGCGTGTTCGCTGTTCAATACGCTGAGCTTCGAGTAATTTTCCGTTTTTTCTGAAAAAGTCTAGTCGCTCTTCAAGTTCACTCTCAAGCTCAGCGATAGCTCTGCTCATTTTTTCGCCACCGACAATGTAGTGAGATGCAGGATAAATAGCTGCGTGCCTGAGTGTTGCGACGAGTTCTCCGGTGAGTGGGTTTATCTCAGAAATCCTATCTATTTCATCACCAAAAAACTCAACTCTGATTATCTTGTCAGAAGATGCAGCAGGAAAAATCTCAACAACATCTCCCCTGACTCTGAATTTGTTTCGAATGAAGTTGATGTCATTTCGCTCGTACTGAAGTTCTACAAGCTTTTTGAGTAATTCGTCACGAGATTTTTGCATACCGGGACGAAGTGATATGACCATACTGCGATAGTCAATAGGGTCACCCAATGAATATATACACGAAACTGACGCTACGATGATGACATCTCGTCGCTCGGAAAGTGCGAGTGTTGCACTATGACGAAGCTTATCAATCTCATCATTGATGGAGCTGTCTTTTTCGATATAAGTATCAGTAGACGGAATATACGCTTCCGGCTGATAGTAGTCGTAATAGGAAACGAAATACTCTACAGCATTATCAGGGAAAAACTCTTTAAACTCAGTACAAAGCTGGGCTGCAAGGGTCTTATTATGAGCAAGCACCAATGTAGGTCTGTTCACTTTTTCGATGATATTTGCCATAGTGAACGTTTTTCCTGAGCCTGTGACACCGAGCAACGTTTGCTCCTTATTACAGCTACTAATAGATTTAACGAGCGTATCTATTGCAACAGGCTGGTCACCGTAAGGCTTGTACGGTGATACAAGCTTGAACTTGTTTTCCATATAGGTACGCTCCTTTCATATTTATACTGGTTTTACTTTCTTTTTCTTATTGCCCTTTATGATGAGGTTAATCAGCAGCTCTGCAAGATATGCAATAACAACAAAAATAACCATAAGCACTAAATAATGCAGAAGTCGCTTGTGTTCAACAAAAGGTGACATCTGGTACACTTTGATGACCATAATGTGTGATACATATAGGTTAAGAGAAATTGTACCGAAAAATGCAAAAAATTTGTTGAGTGGCTTGCACTTGAGGAAGTTGAGCACCCAAATAATAACAAAAGTCAACGGAATGCCACCGACCATATAAAACCATCTACGCCATACGCCACTGAAAACTTTGAGTTCTAAAATGACGAACGCAAATATAACAAGCGCAAAGCAAATAGCGTAAAAATATTTAGGCAAGCTCTTTTTCTCATATACAAATTTACCGAAGTAACAGCCGATAAAAAACACCGGGAATCTTGTTAGTGCAATTTCTATGTTCTTGTACGTCTCAGGATAAGTAGAACGGAGCACAAGTGTTAATAGAGCTGTCATCGCAAGTAAAATAACAAGTCTTAAAAAGCTGTTCAAAAACTTGCTATTAAAAAGATATGAATAGATGTATGGATATATCAGATAGCACACTAAAATGCACGCTACAAACCAAATCTGCTGATCACCAGACACCCAAAAGTCCATCATAGTAAGTTTGCTCAAAAAGAGTGAAGTATCGTGCTTTATAACAAGGTATTTATACACCCAAAACAAACCAGTGATGATAACAACAGGCCAAAACAGTCGTGAGAGTCGCTTTTTGATAAAGCTTAAAATGTCAGGATTTCTGTAGAATGAGAAGTACAAAAAGATACCTGAACAAAACAGAAATGTTTCTACACCCATATTGCCATAACCAATAAGTGCATCGAGCGGTTTTAAAATTGGCAGTCCGAAATCATAGTGAAGCTTCAGCATAGCTGTTGCATGAAAAAGCATAATCCACAAGATACTGATGCCATAAATCTCACCTTTATATTTGCTTATATCTGACAGCTCGAGCCTTTTTGTCGAATTGTTCTTCATAGCTTTTCCCTTTCGTTAGTCCATTTTAAGACAGCGTCATAAATACGTTCACAGCTATTGAAATCATCAAATGCGAAGAAATCATCAGCGTGCTGTTTGAACTCGTCCGGCATCTTACACTGATTTTTCATATACTCACAGATGAGTCGTACAGCGTCCTCATATTCATCACACACAGGACCAAAGCCCATAGTGGAAAATTTCATACCGCCTTCTTCAAAACGCATTGGAACTTCTTTTGGCTGATAATAGATAACCGGTTTTCGCATATATCCGAAATCGTAGTGAATACCTGAATAGTCTGTAACCATAAGGCTAGACTCAGTGAGAATCTTCTCGTAGTTGAGGTCACCGCTCGCCTGAATAAGTTCGGTGTAATCATTTGTGTCGTAGTCATCAATCTGCGCACTCATAGCCGGGTGTAATAAGAAAATGATTTTATATCCGGTTTCCTTTGCTACTTCGATAATACGAGGATCGTTGATAAGGCTATTATAAATCTGATAATAGCTGGTCTGTTTGAACGCATTAGAATATGATCGTGTAGAGTTTCTTTTTGCTCCTCCAACAATATTGCGACGCCATGTTGGTGTAATAAGAATTTGTTTTTGATCGTTGTTTTTCAGTCCATCAAAACGTCCAAGACCAGTGAGTGCTACTTCGTCTTCTCTGTAGCCATATATAGGTTTTAGGATATGCTCTACTTCGTATTTTGAGCTAGTTGTATAGAACATAGTGTTGTCGTACAAACGGTTCTGATAATCAGCGTTTTTCTGAATAGTAATACCGTGTGCTATGCATACGAGGTTTGGATTGTACAGATCTTTTACAACAGTAGCAAGTTTTGGGTTAATGCTACAAAACTCTATGATATCAGGATGAGTTGCAATAATATTCTCAGCCATCAGTGAATACAGCTGACACTCAAGAGTGTTGTAAATAAGAAGATTGTTCGGAAAATCTTTTTTTAGTCTTGGGTAATCAAGCGAATCCTTGTTGATAATATAGTAGCACTCAATATTATCGTTTCGTTCCATAGCGTGTCTAAACGCATATTCACCGTTGTCACCGGCCTTGTAAAGCTTATCAAAAAACAGCCAGATGCGTCTGCCCTCAAATTCCTTTTTACGCTTAAAATATGCACGTCTTAGTCTGAGCATATTAAAGCAGTTTTGTAGCTGAGTTTTGATGCCTTTAGTTACTTTGAATACAGCTTTGAGTGCTTCTTTGCGATACTGACTTTCTCGTTTTTTGAGCTGGGCAGGACTAAACTCTTTAACTTTGAGCATCTTGTCCTCATAAACAAGCGCAAGCTTATCGTTCATCATCCAGTAAGAATGCTCGCAACGAGTATTGAGCTTTGATGGTGGTCTGTAAAACTCGAGCTCCATCGGCTGGGTCTTTCCGTTAAGCGTGATAAAAAACTCAACAGTGGTACCTTTCTTTAAAAACTCATTTATAGGGATATCCACTGAAAATGTGTAAGAGCTTGCGATGGATACACCGAACACTTTATCTAAATAATAGATATCGTTCTTATTACAAGGGTAGTCTTTTCCGTTCACTTTTACTGTAACGACATCGTTATCATAGTCATAAAGCAAGCGAGTGAAAAATCTAAGATCGATAGAAAAATTACCTTTTCTGAAATTGAAAGCCCTGACGGTAAGATTCTTGTGTTTTGAAAGGTCGTATGTGCAGCCAAGCTGGTTGAAATACATTTTTTCTTCATCATGTGAGAAAGAAAACTGTAGCTTGTCTTTATCTCCGTTATATTTAAGATGAGCAAACAATACTCTTAGATCAAATGGCGGAATAAACTGTTCGTAATCCATGTTGTTCCAGATCAGCTCATCAGGAACTATCCGCAAAACTTCCTTTGAAAGTTCAAAAAATTCTTCTACTTCTTCTTTATTGATAAGGAACTTGTTACGAACATTAAAATTGCTATAATACTTGAAGTACAATCTGTAAAAAGAAAGTCTTCTAAGCCAAAGCGGAACATCGAGACCATTATCGGTGAAGCTGTGTATAAATGGTATGAAATTTTCTTTGAGCGACTTGTTGTAAAAATCTTTGTTATTGCATCCATAATAAGATGTAGAAAGATGTGAAATCGATGGATGCTTGTATCGCATAAATGTCTTTTCAAAAAGAACAGTTGTACTATCCTTTTTCCACAAAGACATCAAGAACATAGTAGCAGACTCTTCCTGACAGACATCATTGAAACGTAAATCACCGATAAAATCTGTACGAACAAAAACTGATGGCAAAAACGATAACAATGCAGTCATATCATTGATATCAATTAGCTGCATATCAAAATTATATCGTTTGATGTGAATTCCTTTGAGCTTTGGATTATTTCTTTTATAGTTGAGTGTGATATGATTTGCACCACGGTGGTGTTTCATAGCCTTGTTAAAGGCAATGAGAGATAAATCGTCGTAGATACAATATTCGTTAGTGAAACAAACATACTCACCGTTTATTAAATCAAAAGCGGTGTTATAGCACTGAGCTATTGTTGCTTCAACAGGCATCTCAATATAGTGGTAGCCTTTCTTTTTCATCAAAGAGACTACCTTAGTGCTATCACAATCAGTCATATCTGCTCTGTTGACGATAATTGTCTGGACTCCTTTGCGATTTAGGACACCGTTTCTGAAACGCTTATTAAGAATAAAAAAACCTTCATAAGTGTCCATAATAACAACAAATGTAATTTTATTTTCGTAATTTTTCATTTTGCCCTCCGAAATAAAATCATTCAATAATATAGTCAAATAACGATGGTGCAATATTGCTCTGTGCAAGTGAAACACAATCATTATCAGCAACGATAAAATGGTCAATAAGTCGCACGCCAATAAGCTCAAGCGCACTCTTCACGTTAGCTGTAGCCTCCATATCTTCACGAGATGGTAGCGCCAGACCGCTTGGATGGTTGTGTGCAATAATAGCTGATTTAGCGTTATATCTAAGAGAAAAATCAACTATCTTTCGAATAGGTAGGTTCGTGTCGCTAAGCGAACCCTTGGATACAATACCACAGAAAACTTCTTTGCCCTTAGCATCTAAAAGCATCAAAAGAACATTTTCGTTTTCTCTGCCGATGAATTTTCTGAGAATAGTGTCTGCTAAAGTATCATAGCTAACAACTTTATTAGTGTTGTTGTGCTTATCATCAATATACAGTCGTGAAAAATCAGGGATAGCTTTCAAAAAAGCTGCCTGCGTTTCTGTAAGTCCAAAATTTCTAAGTGCATCATACGGTGCATCAAACACGGCAGATAAAGAACCAAAAGCATCTATCAAACGATGTGCTAAGACGCTCGTGTTTTTATATGGTACACAATAAAACAGGAGAAATTCTAAGGCTTCATGCATCTCAAAACTATCAAGACCGTTTTCTAAGAACTTTTTTCTGACACGTGATCGATGATCCTTGTGAACATTATCAGTAGCCATATTCCCTCACAAATCTTTCATAAAAAATATACATTTACTCATACTAACCCAATATATAGCCATTATATATGCATTGTAGCACAACTTGTTGAAAAATATATTACTATAAAGAAAATCAAAATATTTTTTCGCAATAAAAAAGGACACAAAAAAGACCTGAGAGAAAATCTCAGGTCTAAAATATTGAATCTTGAATTTTATGTGTTTTCTTGATTTGATTGGATATTATTTTCTTTTTCGGAATTATCCTTGTCTTGTTCAGAGTCAACCGTCTCGTCAAGAGTGTTGTATGAAACTATGAGTGAAATCAGCTCATAACCAAACAAGATAACAATAATAAGTACAAAAGTAATCAACCCATAAGGAGTTAAAAAGAAATTGTACACCTCGTTGATATAAGGTATTTTACAAACAAACACACCAACCAGCTGGTCTTCATACCAATCAGGGTCAGGTAATGCACCAGAAGTGATACCCTTTGACTTAAAAACGTATTCACCTAAAACATACTGAGGGTCTTCAATCAGCTTATGGGTAATAAACTTGTCGCTAAGATCTCCGACCTCACCTTTGTAGGTAACAACATCTCCTTCTTTGACGTCCTGAGGCTGAGCATCTTTAACAAGTATAACGTCACCTATCATCAGCTCAGGCTCCATACTACCAGATGATACTCTAAAAATCTGATATCCAAAAACATTAGGAGCTTCGCCGGAGATACGAGCATTAAACATAACAACGACAACCGCAACAAGTATCACCAGAAGCAAAATGCCGAGTATATTAAATATTTTCTTAACCTTACTCACTGTAGCACCTTAGCTGTACATCAAATAAACTGAACTTGGGTTGAATGTAATAGAGCCTTTGTCACATTTAACAAACCATTCGACAGATAGCTGACCGGGGTTAGCATCAGTCTCGATATGCTTAATAACTTGAGCATTACGAATAATATGAATGTCAGTTTGTGCTGACGAGAAAGTTCTGTAAGAGTTTGTCGGATATGCCACGCCTATACTCGCAATATTGGTAGATGACGCTGAAAAAGAAGGCAAATAAAGCGATACAACGGTATCGTAATCCTTACTGCTGTTTGTAATAACAGTCTTAAAGTAGGCGGTTTTACCTTCGCTCACTGTTACATTTGTATTAGAAATAGCAGAAGCACCATACTGTACCAAACCGTAACCGGTAGTACCCGGTGTGTTGTTGTATGTACCGCTATAGGTAGAAATAGAGCAGTTCTCATCTCTAAGCGTAGTGGTCTCCAAAAACTCAAGACCTATACCCTCTTTTTTATTAGGTTCAAACCATGAGAAGCTGACAGTAGTCATACCGATGGCAACAATCAATACAGCCATCAGAATACATAGTGGGAACAATAATCTTTTCATGGTTTTCACCTCCTATTTTAATAATCAAATTCAACAAACTGACCACTTATTCCGTCAGGTTCGCCGATAACTATTGCTTCATAAACAATGTTAGAATTTTCAACAGTTGGAATCTCAGCACCAATAACACCAAATGAACAGAATTCTGTTGAGTTCATATCTTGCGGATTGTTTGAGAAAGTCTTAGGGTTGCATAAATAGAAGCTAACTTCTTTCTCAAAACCGTTTGGTATAGTAGCTCTGTAGTAATCTGTCTCTCCAACACGTTGCATAGTCGCCCAAGTGTAATCGTTTTGATTGTTGTAGAAACAAGCACGCAAATTAAATTTGCTCAGATTAACACTTGTATTGTTGTAGAAATACAGGCTTCTCTCGCCTTCGTAAGTATTAGTACCAAACAAGGTTTTGAGAGTTTTTGTACCCTTATGACCAGCTGCATCTGATGCTTCAACCTTAAAGTATTTAGTACTGATAGAGTCGACTGCGTAATTGATAAGGAAGCTGTTGATATAGCCTTGCACTGAATCAATCTGTGTGAAGCCTGAGCTTGTGCCATCAGTGAGCTGTGTGAATGAATCAGCAGCGTTAGTGTCAGATACCATATAATTAGCCGCGTAGTCAAGAACACCACCGCTAACAATAAGATCTAGCTGTATATTGTTAAAGACGTTTGTTCTGTAAATCTTTTGCAGACCACTGAAGCTTATGATCTCGAAGTTTTCTACCTTGATAAGATAATACTTAACTGTAGTAGAAGCTGCAGATGTAACCTTAACGAGTGAGTAATTGTATGTTGACTCGGTAGGTGTGATAGACAATGTGCCTTTATCAAAATCATATGTGATATTGTTACCAGCAACAACTTGTGCAGAAAGAGTACCATCACCGTAGTCACAGGTGTACTCAAAAGTGACAGGCTCGTTCTTAGATGTCATGCCTTGCTGGATAGTATCTGCTCTGTCAGTTGCAATATAGTCAGAGTAGTTCATATTCCAATAGTGGATAGCATATGGTACAGAACCTGTACTAATATAGAATGCGTTATGCTCGTTATCTATTAGAGCAGAAGCAGAATACTTTGTATCATCGCTCTTCTTAACAAAGTTTACATACTTTGCACTAAACGGGATATCAGCAGTATATACTCGCTGATTCATATCGTTAGTGTATTTGTATGTCATAGCAACATTATTCTTAGAAAAATCAGTATCGCTTGAACTGTTAGAATAATGAACAATTACCTCTTTATCGCCCCAACCTGCGTTATCAGTATAGAAAATTCTACGATAACTATAGTCAGTGATATTAACTGTTCCGTCGTCATTATCAAAGCTAAACTTAGAATCTACTGAAATATTAGCAGTTGCAGTTGAATCAGAGTATATCTTAAATTTGGAACCATCTGCTGTACCGATAGATGCATTGTTAATAAGGACCTGATTTAAAACTGCATTAGAATGGTCAGGCTTTGCATGAACTGTGAGCTCAGTGCCATAACCAACAAAATCACCGTTGAAGTAATAGTTGCCGGCACCATCAGTTACATAAACTGAACCGTGCAGTGGCTGTACCATATAAATTTTAGGGTTTGGAACAAATTTTACTGTATAAGACTTGTTGGAACCTGTGAGAGTTACTTTGAATGTAGCCTTACCGTCAGTAGATATTGTAGACTGAACACTGCTACCTGAAACTACTGCGTAGTAATTTTCAGGTGGAGTGATAACAACAGTAGCTTGTGCACCATAGTTGAGTGGTTTTGGAACACCAAAATCAACTGCTGCACCATCTACGGTCATAGACGCTCCCTCTGATGTAGCTGATGTTGTATCTATATTAACAGTAACAGTATTATTATTAGAAAGTGTTGCAGTAACAGCACCGACGTTAGCTGTGATGTTATTCTTAGTACCTGATGTTGTAGACGCTGACATAGCACCCATCGTGACACCAGTCATAGACTTGACGTAGTATCCGGTCTTTGGCGTAACAGTGTATGTAATAGAACTGTTATAGTCAACATAATAATTAGCCGCTGTAGAAGCTATCTTCTCTACACCATCACTCATATATTTGAAGCTCATAGATGCAGAATTAGCAGGAACGTTAGGCTGAACAAGTGGTTTTATAGTTGTATAGTATTCAATCGTAACATTGCCTTTAACGTGATCAATAACCAGTGTCTCAGTCAAATCGCCGTTAAGATCGGATACTTCCCAGGAGTTCACACCATCAGTAACAGTAATATATTTAAAATAGTAGTTAGATGGTGTAGCATTAGTACGAGCTAAAGAAACTGTAAGAGGCTCATTAGAGAGAATCTTATTATCTGTAATAGTAGTACCATCTGTTTTAAGCGTTGCACCTGCAGTACTTGAGCCTGATGCTCTTACTACAGTGATATTATAATAAACAGTACTCTGGGTAACTGTTACCATCTGTGATGTTGAATAAACAACCTGACCTGTTTTTGTGTTAGTTGTTTTAACTCTGAAATAATAATTACCGGTGCTATCCGGAGTCCATGTATCACCAGATATATCAGTAAAAGCAGCATTATCAGAGCTTATCTGATATGACTGGGTGATATATGTTTTCTCTGCGTCAGCGATTCCATTAACATAGGCATCTGAGAAAGTGATCGACTGAGTATCATCAATGCTATCACTACTCATAGTAAATCCGGTATTACCGCCATCAAGACTAGTGAACGCCATATAATACGCTGTAGCGCTTGAGTAGTTAGCGGAATATACGCTGTTAGCTATAGTTTTAGCATAGATGCTGTATGTCTGTGTTGTACCCTTTGTAGATGTTGAAGGGTTGAATGTATTTGTCGCTGTATATGTACCTGTTGCACTGTTAGAATAGTGTGCTACAGCAGTTGAAGGAGTAGGTGTAGGAATAGATGCATTAAGCGCAAAGCTATTGTTTTCATATACAATAAACGGATCGTCAGATGTACCTGTACCTGAAATAGTATTAGTGCCTGTAATAGTAACAGCGCCTGGATCAGTAGGTCTAACTGTGACTGTTTTTGCACTTGAAGCGGAGCTAGTAACTCCTGCTGCGGTGGATGTTACCTGTACTGTTACAGAATATGTACCACAAGCAGATGGCTTCCAAGAGTACGTAGTGTTTGAAGAAGCATTAAGTGAAGTGCTTCCACTCTTGAATGTATATGTTGCACCTACAGGTGTTGTAGTATATGAAGTGCCGGCACGAGTATAGTTAAGCACAGCAGTAGAAGATGTGAGAGTTGTGCTGTCACCATAAGTTATATCGTTGTCGGATACAGTCAGAGTAGGTGTATTTACTGTACCTATGGCAAACTTAGCAAGTGTGCCGGAGCCACTTGTTGTAGAACTTACGTATATACCATTGCTGGTAGAATATGTCGACTTAGCAATAAGTCCTGAATATCTTGTACCGGACCAGATACGTACGTTTCCTGACAGCGGAGCAGTAGTTGAAGTAAATGTGTACTTATAGAGATATGTTCCTATCTGTGTCATTTGTGCACGTGTACCACTGTTGGTAGTGCTGTTGTTACACTGAACATAAACAGTACTGCTAGCCCATGTTGTCGAATTTCTGCAATCAAAGTAGATTGTGTCATTTGTCGCAAATGGCTCTGCCATAACCTTTACATATACTGTATTTGATGTTGCGTAGGAAGAAGAGTAGTTAGAAGTAGAACCCTCATAACACCACGCATAACCAACATACGTTGATAAAGCACCATCTGTAGTACCTGCAGTATAAGACTTTGTATATGTGTTGCTGGTACTTGACGACGCTTTTGACGAGGAGCTGTTGATGTTCCAACCAAAGCCTTCCATACCTTCATCGTCTTTAGTAGCAGTAAGTTTAACTGAATAAGATGCACCAGGTCTGACAATATATGGATCAGTAGAAGTACCTGTACCACTAACAGCATTAGTAACCGACGCTGTTACTGAAGCTGGCTTTACAGCATAAATTTTAGAATTTCTGGAAGTACCACCAGAAGTAAATCCATAATAGCAGTTAGATGTCTCAGAGAAAACCAAGTCACCTGTCTGGTTCCATACGTTAGAAAAAGGTCCGCCAACAGCAGAGTTACGTGTAAAGATAACATTGGTATAAGTACCTGCGTTAGTAACTTTTGCACGATAAATCGCACCGGCTGCACCGGCAGTACCCTGATATAGCTCAAACAAATATGAATGTGTACCAGCTGTTCCACCCCACATATATGCATAAGCATATGAGTTGTTTAAAATCCATGTTGTAGAACCCCATCCGGATGGAACAAAGTTTTCAAGATAAATATATTCGCCAGAAACATAAGTTCTGGTAGCAGATTGTTCAGCTAGATCAACATTAGCTTTTGTGTCAGCTAAGTCGTTTTTGTGTCCCTGAGATATAGCGAGTGTCTGAATATCTGCAATAAGAGAGCCAGCTTCATCTGTGTTTCCAGGAATGAATGAAGCGAAGGTTGTTGAAACTAAGCCCACTACGAGTAAGATAAGCAGTGCAAAAATTGTAATATTCTTTTGGAAAGCTAAAGCTCTAGCATACTTTTTTGCAGCAAGCCTTGCTTTTTTATTTGAAGCGCTATTTTTCTTCTTTAAATTTTTGTTGCCCATTTCAACACCTCCTTGTAAAGTATTTAATCAGCGTAAACTGAAATTATTCTGTAATATTGAAATAAATGCCATTTGCCAAATCGTGACCATATGTGAAAACAGCTTCATTAAAACCAGGTACATCAGGATAAGCAGTCCAACGGTATGTGATATTTGTGACAGCACTGTCAAAATCATTTGTGTACCATCTGTACTTATCGAGTGGATTCATCTCTACGAATGTCTCACCACCGTCAATAGAGTACTCAAGTTTTGAACCGTCTACTGTTTCAAGTGTATCTCTGATTATATTATCGGCAGAACCGTCAACAACAACACCGATATGCCACTGACCATTTGAAGTTGTGGCTGCCATATCTGTTGCATAATAAATATTGCTACCATTACGAACAGCTTTGCTATTATTCCATGTACCGGCAACTGTGCTTGTTGCGGAATATGAGCCAAAACGCTGGAACTGTAAGTAGTTAGTCGTTGTTGTACCTGAATCCTGCGGAACATAAGCAAACCAATGAAGGTCATTATTATCTTTTGACATATAATAATATCTGCGTGTACCGTTGACGTCTGTGCCTACTTTGTATCTGAAGTCTTTGTTCATAGAGGCATCAACAAGTTCAGTAGAGAAACTAATTTTCTCAACAATGCCCCATGTACCAACACCACTTGCAGAAGACTGAGAATCAACCAAACCAGAGGCTTCGTAACCTAAAGCTTTATAAATTGTTTCACCATCATGCTCAGTAGGGTTAGATGCAGTCCATTTAACCGCTATGTTGCTAGCACTGAAAACGTCAGACTTTAAATACATAAAATATGGAGTAGCAACATCGTTTAAATAATAACCTAACCAAGTATCAGACGAACTGTCATAGTACATTTTTGTAGAAGCTGTCTTATATGCACCGTCGTTGTTAATATAGAGACTTCCCTGCCCCGCACTGTTGACAAACTGAGCACCGTTAGCGTTATACGCCTCATCTGTTGCACTTGTTGTCAGGTCTTTAAAATACCACAATTTGATAGGAACATTGTCCCAAACACCATAACCAACATATTTGCTGGAACCAACTGTGTTGACGCTCATAGCTTTAAATATATAAACGTCACCGTCGTTTACGGCAGGTTTTTCGATATTCCACTGATATGTCACAACCGGCTTGCCTGAGCTATCCAGTGTGCCATAGAAAAAGTAACCGTGTGAAGGGTTTTTCTCTAAATCCTGTCTCATATCATCAGGAATACGCGGTGTTGGGTCACCTTCGTCAGTAGCAGTAACCCAACGGGTAGCATCATTAGAAGATGTAGTTGTTGTCATCGGAACAACTGAAGTAGTTGAACCATCAGAATAGTAGAAGTACATCTTCTTTGTCTGGTCTTCTGAAGTAACGTGTGCACCCTCAAAGCCATCAAGTGTACTAAAGGTGTAATCATCAAAGAAGAAAGTCTGGAAGTTAGACGCTGCATTGACAAACTTCAAATTGATGCTTACTGTAGCACCCAAAAGTGCAGTTTTTTCATCAGCAGTAAGTGCTACAAAACCAGGGTCTTTCTCTTCAAACCAAATTTTTACATTGACTTTTGTGTCGTCGCCACCACCTGTAGTGGAAAAAACATTGTAATCAGCGCTTGGGTTATTCTGATAATTATACTGGCTATTACCGGAAAGTCCATAAGTTGTAACCTGTTTTGAGCTGGTAGCACCAACGCTGTTGATAGCATTATAGCTAACTGTATCACGTGAATAGATACGAGTGTTAGTAGTGTTGGTACCTGCTGTAACAGAAATTCGAAATGCACCTTCAGCAGCTTTCAGTACGCTTTCATCGGTTATCTTATCAGAAGTAACATCAAAAATATCAGCCTTATCAAAATAATAGTTAAAAGATTTTGATGTTTTGTTGTGAATTTGAAAATCAATATTATAGTAGCTGGTATTAAAGTCAGTTGTATCGCCCAAACGATAAGTAGTCGCATTAGACTTCTTAAAATAAAAGTTCTTTGCATCTGGTGAAGATGCCTTAGCAAACTGATAGAGTGCTGTAGGTCGGAAATATGTAGATAAATCAACCATATTTGTAGCACCATCTTTTACATCAAAGCGATAGTTGATAGACTTTGCAATCGGAAGGTCGTTACCTTTGATAACAAGAGATGATGCAGACTCAATCCAGCTGTAAGTAGAAATACCAAGTAAGATAATACACTCAACTAGTGCCACAATAGAAATTATTAAGTTGTTCTTTTTTGAGAAAAGCTTTTTAAACATAATATCATGGCACCTCCTTTTTAGTGTATTAAATAAATCTGCTTAATCAAGAACCGTTCTTCTCCCAGTTTTCAGCTTCATAGAGAACTGCGTTCAAAGTTTCGTTTCTGATTTCTCCAGGGCCTATACGACCATCAGTCTGTAACGCAATAGTTAAACTGTTAGGATATGAACCACCAGCACGGAATACCATACCGTTATAGTCAGAATCAGTGCCGAGACGATTGTTTCCACCGTAGTTGCGGTTTTGTCCGTCGTATTCGTTAGAGAAAAGAATGTAATCATATCTAGAAATATCCACATAACATTTGAACAAGTTGACAGTAGAGTTACCACTAGCACTTTCAGCTTGAACAAACTTCATGCTATTACCCGGCCAAGCCTTTTCGTTAGCACCTGTACTATCCTTCCAAATGTAGTATTCCGGACACCAGTCTTTGTTACTCATATTATTAGGAACTTCTAAATAAATGTTAAGATACAAGTTCTCTATAGAGCAAATATTTTTACCAACTGTGTTGGAATGTAGAGTGTTAGTCGTGCTCTCATAATCAATATCCTGTAACGGTGTGATGTTCCACTTGTTAGCGTGGTCATTTGGATCACAACGTTCTACACGATAGAAGTAATATCTTTTGTCACTAGGGATTACACAAACATAGCCATAACCATTGTCGACATCGGATTTATAGTTGTTGTTTTTATAGAGTGGTTTATAAGTACTTGTACCTGATGTTTCAGAACCACTGCTGTTAGTATAAAAATGAACCTGCATATATGCATTGTCCATTTTACTTTTTACAATTTCTTTTGCCTGAACATAAATTATATCAGAGCCCCAGTAGCAATCAGCAGATTGATTTCCGCTAATTTGTGCAAATTTACCTTCGCACACTCCGATTGTCCATGACATATGATATGTTAGCTCGTTCAAATCAGAGTTAAGAGCATATTTATTATTAAAATTAAAGTAACGCTTAAAAGTGATAGCAGGACGAGAAGGGTTACTCTTGGAATATACATCCATAGGAACAACGAAGTAGTACATATCACGACCAGAACCCGAAGCCTTGTACTCAACCGTCTGTCCATTATATGTATAGTTCATAGTAAGAACAGATTCTGTATTTGACTTATCGGAGTTCTTGATCCACTGGCCTTCTGTTCCATCATAAACGGTAATAATCTGGGTTTCGTGGTCACCCCAAAGTCCACCACAGGAACGTTCGGGAGCGTTAGGCTCTTCATCGCCATCCTTGAGTGCATTTGTAGGAGCACCATCGGAAAAAGCTGAAAAATAAACAGTGCTATCAACAACAGCTCCTGAAACATTATTAAAGCCATATGTATCCCAGTAGTTCCAGACCTCATCCTCGTTCATAGGATTAACACGTCTAAACATAATATGCTTAGAAAGTCTGAGATCTTCAGGAGCCTTACAGGTCCAAATCGTAGGCTTGCCATTTGAATCGTTACTTACACTCATCTGATAACCTTTGTGATTATCAACATCATAGAGCTGGATAACAGGCTTAAATGAAACACCAGTATCAGTAACGATAGTATCGTCAATCCAGTTTTCCTTAGTCTTATCAAGGAACTTGTATGTGTACATATCTTCGCTGGATTCATCAGTAGCGAAAACAAGATTCATGTCTATATCTTTACCAGCATAGGTTTCACCTGTACAGTCAGGGTCAGTACCCTCAAGCCACACAATCATAGAGAGTGGAAGAGTCTGTTTTGCTTTGATAGTAAAGAGCTTTTTCGAACCGTAGTTATAGTCATCAATAGATGATGCAAACGCCGGGATAACATTAGATGCGGAACCGGTTGAGTTATTGATGCCGATAACGGGTGCGTATGGACGCTGGAAACCTGTGGATACACCAGGTGAAATAACAGGATACGTACCACCATCAACAGAACCTACATAATCTTCAAAATCAAAACCAAATTCATTGTCAGATATAGGGTTGCCTATCATATAAATATGACCGTCTTGTGCAGGATATATGTCACTGGTTTTAACAGCACCGCCTTGGTCGTTGCCATCATTAAAGATAATAGAATCATATTTTGAGCTGAAAGTGTAGTAATAAATATCGCCCGAAATTTGAGTCATCGGCTTGCCCGGCCAACTGCTGAGAGCTTTATCAGATGACTGGGTCCATATATAGGCATACGGATGTTTCCAACCCAGTGAATTGTAGAAATAGACAGTAGTTTTTCCTTCATCATCAGTATCACCGTCATTTGAGCCACCATCAACAATAGTACCACCGGTTATAGTGATATCATTCAAAGCCCAAGTGCCGGTTCTGCCATCATCAGCTAATTTATATGTACCACCATCATAGACATCAAGGTCAACAGTCTGGTTTTGGTTACCGTTATAGCTGAAGATGATCTTATTACAAGCTGAACTATATGTATAAGAATACAAACCTGAGGCAGAATCGTAAGTCATAACTTTACCAGGGAAGCTACCGTTCTGTTCCCCATCGCCCCATGTATAAGCTTTTATCGCATTTTTATCAGTCCATGATGACGGAGCATCAAGATATACAGTGAATGTGTCGCCACTGGATCCACCGTCACCACCATCCTCAGGGACATCGCCATCATACTCTTTAGAAAGAAGTGATGATGTAATATCACCTGATGAGCCATCGTTCTGATAAAAAGCAAGACGAAGTGCTTTACCGTTAGCGGAGTCGTTGAACTTAAAATACGATTTTGAGCTCAAATATACAGGCATATCCTCATCACCTGTGTTAGTAAGGGTGAAGTCGATGTTGATATACTTTGAGTTCATATCGTTTACAGTGCCTTCACGGAAAACGATTTTGCTTGTATCAACAGCGTTGAAAGTACCTGTTGTCGGAATAAAAATGTTACGTCCGTCAAGTGATGTAACAGGCTCAAAAGTAAATTCCTCAAGATAGTTCCAAATATTAACATAGTCGTTTTCAGCAGCATTACTAAAGTCGATTTCAAGACCGGAGTCAGGCTCAACAGAAATAACGTCTGTGCTAACCTGTGTGTTGTCAGCAAAAACAAACCATGCAAATGTACTTACACAGATAAGAATAACTACCTCTAAAATAGCGATTGCACCAATAAGTGGCGAGGTTTTAAAAATATTCAGTTTTTTGGAAAGTGACTTTTTCATCGTTTACTCCTAAAAAACAGAATTTTATATGAAAAGATTAACCGCCAGCTAAATCAAAATTAACAACAAATTGACCACCGGCTATAGTACGACGTGCTTCAGAATCGCAACCCTCAATCCAAATATTAACAAGAGTTTTTCCGTAGTAATAATCACCATTCTTAAAGCTGACATCGCAGATAGCATCTCTGCTCGGATCAGTGACAGTGTCAACATAATTGCGGTCTTCACCAACATACTTGCCCTGATCTTCATTATAAACAAATGTATAGAAATGATGCATAAAGGTATCGACAGGCCAACCGCCGAATCTACCGTCGGCACCGATATAATCTAAAACGGTGTTTTCTTTTGTCAGACCGGTTGAAAGTGTCCATGTACCGGTAGCACCACTGGAATTGAGATGAATATCAGGTCTAGGGAGCCATAAGAGCTCAGCAGTTTCCTTTAAGTTAGCGCTGTCCTCACCCTCAACAAATCCATCATAATTAACAAATGCAACTCTTACTGCACCTACTACGGCATCTTTAGAATAGTCACCTTCAGCAGCCTTTCGGTTAGAACCTGTGTCTGTTGTCTGTACAAGATTTCCGTCACCTGGCTCATCTTCAATAGCGCCTTTCACAAAAGAACCGCTGTCAAGATACACCTTACAAGGTTCACTTGATCTAAAATACATATCAAATGAAATATACTCTTTGTTAGGTGTTACTGTTGTATAAACTGAACTGTTACGGTCAATATCGGCGTTTTTAGCAGTCATAGATGGGCGTATCAGTGTAACACCGTCTCCTGTGACATCAATAGGGCTAAAGTCGTGAAGAGCATCATAGTGAACACCATCGACTGTAACGATATCACGAATGTTAAGCTCATTAGTGTACTGTGACATTGTGTACTGATATCCGTTTACTGATGACTCAAAACCAACAGCCATGTCAAACGATACGGATCTGCTAGCCTGAACTGAAACACCTGTTGCATTAACAGGCCTGTCAGCTTCGGAAAACCAAGCAAGTGATGCAACAAACACCATAACAATTAAAGCGAGCAATAACATGATAGCTTTGATGATCAAAGATGTGCTTTGTCTACTCTTCATATTATTGCTCCTTTCTGTGTGTATTTAAATTATTGATAGTCTTTTGTTTCGTCTAAATTCAAGAGCTTTTCCGGTTTGTAATCAATAAGAACTCTTGCCTTTTTGACATATGCTTTAGCTTTCTTTTTAGCCTCTTTAAGCTGTTTTTCAAAATCAGCTTCGATAGCTTTCTTCTCAGCATTAAGTCTGACTGAATATTTTTGCTCGTCAGTAAATGAACAAGCAGCGACTTTTTCCTGCTCTTTTAAAGCAAGTTTGTGCTCATAATCAGCTTTTAAAGCTTCGAGCTGAGCTTCATATTTAGATGTTATATCAGCGATGGCAGAATCTCTGTCAGCATTAGCTGTATCAACAGCTGACTGGAGTTTTTCTATCTGCTCATCTCTGTTTTTGATGTTTTGAACATGAGTGCGAAGTGTGTTGTTAAGTGCAACACACTCAGATTCGGCAACTCTGAGTTTATCGGTCATGGCGTCACGCTCAGCCTTGCTGTTAGCAACAACCTCGTCGCAACCGTCGACTTTAGCTTTAAGTGCTGATTTTTCATCATTTAAGGTGTTGATAATTGCTTCCTTTGCTGAAAGCATATTAAGATGTACTCTGATTTCGTGGCTGAGTTTATCTTCTAACGCTTTTCCCTCATTGATAGTTGCATTAAGCTCATCAACTTCTGCCTGATGATTTTCATATCTATACTCAAGGTCATCGAAGTTTGCTTGTAATGCGCTGAGTTGAGTTGAAAGATTAGCAATCTCATCGTTTGATGTATTGATAATAGACGTTTTCTCAGTAATCTCTGCATCTTTTGCTTTTATTGTGCTTTCACACTGCTGTACAGTGGATTTAAGATCAATATTTTCAGCAGTCAATGCTCCGTTTGCTTGTCTGAGTTCATTAACACTTGTGTTAAGAACAACAATCTGTGAAGCCTGTTCATCGATAGTCTTCGACTGGTTTTCGCAGATATTTTCAAGCTCTGAGATTCTTGCTTTATGCTCATCGATTTCGATATTAAGATCTCTGACTGTAGTTTCGAGTACAGAAACTTTATCGTTGAGGAAGTCGATGTGTGTAGCCTGCTCTTTAATAGTCTGTGCCTGCTTAGAAACAGTATCTTCAAGCTCGGTGACCTTAACTTTCAGCTCAACAATCTGAGCGTTCAGCTGTTCTATAGTGTTGTTGAGTTCAACAATTTTAGATTCAAGGGCAGCAATGGTCGCAACCTGTGCTGCAATAATCGCTGCTTGCTCTTCGACCTTAGCTTCAAGCTGTGCGATTTTTGCTTTGCACTGCTCGAGTTCAGTTTCGAGTTCTGCAACACGCTGTAAAGCAAGTCTGAGTTCTTCTTTAGTTTCTTCGAGTTCTTTCTCTCTGATATTGAGAAGAGTTTCTAACTCTTTAATTTTTAAATCTTTTTGTCTTACCTTTTCTTTCTCTTGGTCGAGTTCGGTGGTAAGCTGAGCGATAATAAGCTCACGTTCTCTGACTTCCTTAAGACGGATAGCCATTTCTTCACGTCTGGCTTCGTAAATCTGCTCTTCAAGCCATTTAGCCTGTTCTTCCTGAGGTTTGTTCGCTTCCTTAACTCTGCGCTCATTTTCAGCAACATACTCAGCGTGCAGTTTTTCTTTGAGCGCTTTGTTAGTGCTGATAGTCATTACAAAGTGCTGGAAAGCCATTACCTCATAAAGCTCTTTCTGAGTATCGGCGTCCATTTCGCCAGAATACTCATTAGATTCAACAACGTAACCAGTTTTGCGGTAAGCTTCTATAAATGACCATAACTCGTTGCATTTAGCAAAGTTAGGGTTCTTCTTAATACAGTTTGTTTTGTTGATAGGTGAACGAACCTGAATACAACCTTTGAGCGACTGTATAAGGTTTGTGTTTACAAAGTCTGTGAGCATCATACGAATACGCTCGATACGCTCATAGTCGGTCAGGTTAGCAACATCCTCGTCCTTATCAATCTTATCACGATCATGTGATTCTGCAGAATAAGTAAGAGTATATGCAAACTTTTGGTTGTTAAGTGTAACGTCACGATTCATCTCGATGTTTGTGGATGAATCTCTCGGTGCTTCTTTCAAAGCACGGAAACGTGCTTCAACAAAAGAAATAGTTCTGAAAATAAGTGTATATAAAAATCTGTTTTCGTATGTAGCGTAGCTATCTTCACGATGTGTGTTAAGTAGCTTTGATGGAGAAACAGATCCGTCAGGGTCTACCTTTTGAATAAGGCTTGTGTGCTGAGTAAGGTGACGGACAGCTTCTTTAGTAACCTGTTTAACCTTATCTACACGGTCAACTTCTTCGTAAGTTTCGATGAATTTTCTATCTTCGCGGATGGCTTTGTCCATATATGGGAGAACTTCTTCAATCTTTTCAACCCAATCCATATCGATAACACGGTTGTACGCATTACCAGCAAGAACATCTTTTCCGGTATCGCTATCTGCGAGAGCCCCTGTTAAATATCCTCTTGTATAGTCGCCGTCCAGCGTCTGCTGCATTTCAGCATACGCTCTGTAGTATCTAGTAAAATCTAACATGGTGGCGCTCACCATCCTTTAATAAAAGTTAAAATAAAAAATCACATCATCTTCTGAAGCATACGAACATATTCTTTACATTCGTTCATATTCTCTTTGCCGAAAAGCTGGTCGAGCTGTTGTACAAGACCGTCGATCTCGTCACGAATGTATGAAATATTAAGTGCTTCAAACTTTCTGAATACCTTCTTAGCAAGACAGTAGTCAATACCATCAACTTCTGTACCGCCACAACCAACGTATGCAGGTACGAAGTCTTTCATCTGCTTCATAACACGGTTACCAAACGCAATTCTGAAGTGCTCGATAACATAGTCGTCGAGTATCTCAATCTTCTTGAGGTTTTCCTCAGAAATCGGGTTAGCAGCAACTGCATCTTCAAGAAGCTTTGTAAGGTGTTTATAGTTGATAAAGATAGGTTCTGTATCCGGTGCTTCAAATGGCTTACCTTTTGTGTTGATATCGATAGGCAGAGCACGGTCGTAAACCTTATCTGTAATAGCAAATGTAGAGTCGTCGTTGTTAGCTGTACCGACATACCAAATGTTGTCAGGTACAACGATCTTACCGTCTGTAAAGTGTGCAGGGTCATCAGGCCATGGAGCTGATACAAGCTCGATAATCCACTCGTCGTGAGCCGGCATTTCAAGAATAGAAAGCATCTCAGCGAAGTAGTACTCGACACGAGCGATGTTCATCTCGTCGAGGATAACAACGTAAACGTTCTCATTGTATGAAGCTTCATAAAGTGCACGTAAGAGCTCTGTCTCGTTGTACTTCTTTGTGAATTCGTTGAAGTAACCGAAAAGCTCAGTACGGTCACGCCATGAAGGCTGAACAGATGCGATAATAGCAGGGTTTTGAACAAACTTACCAAATGCATATGGAAGAGATGTTTTACCTGTACCGGAAATACCCTGTAAGATAATCAAACGGGTTGAAGCAAAACCAGCGATAAAGCAACGTAAAATCTTGATATCATAGAAAAGTCTGAGTCGTGAACAAGCAAAGTTTCTGAATCTGTCGCAGAATTCAGGAAGAGTAACATCCCAATCATACTCAGGTGGCTGATAATCTGCCCACTGTTCATCGATAGCAATAAGCTTGTTGAAACGTCCGCCTGCTTGCTCTTCTTCCCCATTATTAAGAGCTTCCATCTCGTCGCCTGTGAGTTCAGAAATCTCGTTAGGGTTAAGTCCAATCTGAGAAACCTTCATAGAAAGAATCTTGTCTTTCTCAAGATTCATACGCATAACTTCTTTATTTAAGGCATTAACTTCGTTTACAAGGTCATTAGTATCCTTAACCTTCTTCTTGAAACGAGCATACTTCTTAATAGACATAACGATAAAGAAGATGATGATGCCAAGTACTGCAGCGAGTAAAATGATAGCGATAATCGCAATTACCCACGCAAGACCTCCGAGTGTTGTGGTATAGTTCTTGATAATCTTGACATATTCAGAAAAATTGAACATACCAACGATTCCCTTTGCAACGCCAACAATAGCGCTCCAGATAGAACCAAAGAACTGTCCTAAAAAGTCAAATAAAAATTTGAAGATGGTATCCATAATGTTCTACTCCTTTATCGATTTACGCAATCTATAAAATAACACAACGAAACCTTCCTGCACTTTTAGGTACAGAAAAGGCCGTTACTGATTATTTCCTAATTTAATGGGCCTAATCTATATAATGTATTGGGTTTTAAGATTAAGCCTCCGTTGTATCTGACTGAGAATCCTCTGTATTTTCTACAGCTTCCTCAGTAGTTTTCGCATCTTGAGATGCCTGAGCATTTTGCATATTTTTAAATGCCATAAACTGCTTGAACTGCTCGTATTCTTCAGCAGTCATCTGTGGTGCAGAAGAATCTGCGGATAATGGAGCCTCCTGCTCCTTCTTCTCGTCTTCTTTAGCCTTTTTATACTCAACAGTGTTGATAACAACTCTGATAAGAACGTAAAGGAAAAAGATAATCATTGGTAAAAGAATGCACAAAAAGAATCCAAGCTGTGAGTTAATAAACTCATAGAACTTGCCTAGACCTGCAATCTTTATACCATCAAAGTCTTTAGTGTGGAAAACAGCACCTATAGCACCAGCGTGGATGTATCTGCTCACATCGCTCTGGTCAGGTACTTGTGAAATAGAGCGGTTATCGCCCTGAGTCTGGTAAACAGTTAGACCTTCTCTATCTTGTACGTCGATAATTCTGTGGCATATAAGCTGTTCGCCTAGATTGTCGTTACCCTGAAGAATACCTTTGTATGTAACGATATCGCCTTCTTCATAAGTCATCTCAGTATCAAAGTTTGTGGCTTTGCCAATAATAACATCACCTTTAGCAAAGTCGCCGCCTTCGTAGTCACTTGAACCTCCTGCCATAGAGTCAGATACAACAACCTGAACTGTATAGCCGAAGATGTTAGAAATGCCAGAGGATTTAGAAGTAAGTGCAAGTGCTGCAACGAGTACTGATACAACTAAAACCAGAACTATTAAAATGTTAATTATTGTATTGAGAATACTCTTAAATACCTTCATATAAATCCCCTTGTGAGTGTCATCAGTGCCTCCCCGAAGGGAGGCACGAACAACATTCAATTAAAAAATGATTTTGCTAATTAAGTATGCTTAATTATGCGCTAGCTGGTGTTGTTGTAAGTTCAACAGCAACGTTTGAAAGGATATCAGCAAGCATTGTTACGTTTGTTGTCTTACAAGCTTCATCTTCACCGTCGATCCATACGTAAAGTGTTACGTAGTCGTTACCTGTTGATGTAGCTGTGAGGTTTGTGTTCACGTAAGTACCTGAAGCTGTAGCTGTGAAGTTGTCAGAGCTGAGAGTAGGACCAGCTGTGATGTACTTGTTACCAGCACCAGCGATTGTCCATGTACCAAGAACATTACCGTTCTGATCTTTAAGCATAGCTCTTACTGTAGCAGCCATAGGATCAGATGTACCTGTGAGAGTAACCTTTGCACGAGCAACTGTAGCTGAATGACCAGCAACTGTTGACTTGAAGTAGATGTTCTCTGAATAGAAAGCTGTTGTTGTTGTAGCTTTTGTGATATCTTCTGCTTCGTAGTCGTCTTCTTCAGCAGCTGTTGTGGTGTAGAAAGAAGAAGCACCGTTTGTGATGTAGTCATAAGATGCTGGAGCTGCGAAAGCTAAAGAAGCATCTGTTTCCTGTGCATCAGCCTTACAGTTGATGATTGTGTCATAGTCCCATACTGGGCTGTCGCCGTAGTATGTCTTCTCTGTAGCAGAGAGGATTGCAAGACCGGCAGCTGTAGAAGCCTGAGCTGAGAAGCCTTCAGCTGTTACAGTTGGGTTTGCTGTGAACCATGCGAATGTTGCAGAACCAAGAGCTACGATAGCTACGAGGAGCATAGCAACTGAAGACAATAATGCCTTCTTTCTGAATGTTGTGTTTTTCATGAGAAATTCCTCCTTAAATTGTATCCCCCAAAAACACGTAGGGGATTGTTTACTATATATATTTAACATACAAGCTGTGCGCTTGTACGATAAATACCTTTGTTTGGATACTAAAAAGCTTTAGTGCTAGGCGCTTAGTTATGTCACGCCTCACTCACCTACGCTCCTCTTCCGATTTTCTTCTGCTCCTGAGTCACTGCGAAAATCAAAAAAGTGTTTGATTTTTGATTTTATTTCGAGTGACTGTCGGTCGCATTGAAAACTGGAAGGCTTCGGTGCTCGGCGCTTAAAGTTCCTCACCGTCAACGTTGAAAAACCACTGCATCTTGACATAACCGCCCATAATGTCGTTGATACACTCAGGGTCGTTACCCTCAATCCAGGTAACAATAGTGTACTTGACAGTTTCATTAGGTGCGATGCCCTCTGTCTTGTCGTTCATGATAACGTAGTCTTCGAGGTTAAGATCATCTGCACCCTCAACAAACTCAAAGTTGACAATATCTTCAAGCTGTGAATCATCACGGTTTTTCTGAGCGTAGATAGTAGGCTCACCGTTTTTGTAAATCATAACACGTAAAGCTTCATCAGCATTCTTAGCAATACCAGTGAAACGCAGTGTGCTCTGATAGTCAAGAGTCTCAGAACCACCGTTAGTAAGATAGAATGTGTATGCTAAATAGTTTTCACCGTTGTGCTCACCGTCACCCTCAGTATCAAGGTCAGTTGGGAGCCAATCATATGTAATGTTAGTAACTTCAGTAACATTTTGTGCAGAAAGCTGAAGTGCTGGATCTTTAGCAGAGCCATCTTCGTTGAGCGACTCGCTGATGATGATACCTTCTTTTGCGGCACCACTTTCAACGGAAATAACCAGATCACCGATAGTAGTAAGCAACCAGCCGATAATCCACAAAATGAGAAGTACCAAAACAGAAACAACAAGAGTTATACCTGCTCTGCGCTTCCATCTGACAGCACGAGAGATGTCTTTGCTGTCTCGTCTTGCTGAAAATCTTTCAAAGATGGTCCAGTTGCGGGCTCTGTCAACCGCAAGATCACCTTTATCTTCAAGCTTCTTTAACTGTTCAGGAGAGAAAGGCTCGTCGTTATTAAGTTTTTTCTTAAACAATGGCATTAGAGCCACCTCCAAAACTATGTACTATATGAATATACTATAATATTAACCGAAAGAAACGTTGTTCTCATCAGTACCGGAGAACAGAAGTCTTACAGTCAGGTTAGCATCCTGAACGTCGTTGTCACACTGTGGGTCGTTACCCTCTGCCCAAAGTCGGATAGTAACCTTCTTAGGCTGAAGCTCATCCAAGTGGAACAAACGAGTGTCGTTAGAATAAACCATAGGAGTCTGTAAATCAAAAGTAGTCTGTCCGTTGACTGCTGTGGTCTTGTTAGGCTCATAAATAGCTGCAGAACCACTATCTTCAAAGCTGAGTCTTAGTGCCTGCACAATCTCGGCTTTGAGTCCGGATTCAGTTGTAGATACTAAAGTACCTTCCATATCGTTGGCATCATCACTAGACAGATGAACCCACATATCCTTTGATGCAATGAAGTAACATTCAAATTCAAGAAAAGTATCCTCGTTAGCATTACGTGCAGAACCGTTCTCACTGCTAAATGAGATACCATCACGTGTAGTAACAGGGTCAAGTAGCTGTTGTGCTAAAGCGTCTTTACTCTTAGAGCTCAAGTAAGAGTTAATCATCTCGTTAGTGATCTCTTTCTTATACAGCTCGATATCAGAACCATGGTTTTCCATATCAACTCTAAGATCAACACCGGTAGTAATATCCATCTGGATATTCTCTACACTTGCGAAGCTGTTGAGGGTAAACCAAGCCATAGTAGATGTAATAAGCACTAATAGCGCTATAACGCAAAGCATAAAAGTAGTCTTGCGTTTTATCCTAACCTGGGCTTTGTTAAGTTTTTCAATTTCCAACAGGAGTTGCTGTTGCTCCATTTTGTCCATAACAATCACCATTTAAAATATATATAAATAAGTATAGATGTATTACCGTTTCAGTGCTATTGTAAAAAGGCTTATATCCTAAAAAAGGGCACAATGACAGACCATCACAATATAACCGTACTAATTATATCTCAAGATTTGGTAAAAAGCAATAAGAAAAATAAATTTTTTTGCTTATTAGGAAAATAAATAGTCAAAAATAACAATAATATGTGTTTTAAAGAAATATAATTACCATATGTTGAGTCAAGAGTGAATTTTGTTTGTGCATTTTCAACAAATTGTGCCCAGAATTTTTGTCAAGTAGGACAGTTAATATTTAGATGGCTTCTAATTTTCTTATATAGAATTTTAATTCACTTGCATATGCATTGATTTTGTCGTAATATTTAAATAATAAATTTACGGAGCATAACATGAAATACACTTCGCTTTCTAAATATCTGAAAAAAGAATACGGTGAGAGGTTCTATAAGTTAAGTCTTAGTTGTGCTACCACCTGCCCTAACCGTGACGGTGCATGCGGTAATAAGGGGTGCATATTCTGTTCAATAAAAGGATCCGGTGATTTTTCTCAAAACGCCCTACTTGATGTCAGCTCACAAATAGAAAGAGCAAAGCAACTCGTCAAAAACAAAACAAACAACAGTAAATACATTGCATATTTCCAGTCTTTCACTTCTACTTATGGCGATATAGAATATCTAAGGAAAGTTTTCTTTGAAACAATCACACGTGATGACATAGCGATCCTATCAATAGCAACTCGCCCTGATTGTCTTCCTGATAATGTTATTGAACTTATTAGGGAGCTCAACAACATCAAGCCAGTATGGGTTGAGCTCGGATTACAAAGCATACACGACAACACCGCAAAATACATAAGACGCGGATATGATACAAAAGTCTATTTTGATTCGGTCAGGAAGCTGAAAGCTGTTGGAGTGCATGTTATCACCCACGTTATCATCGGCTTGCCGTACGAAACACATGATATGATGTTAGAAACTGTAAAGCAGGTTAGCAAAGTTACAGACGGTATTAAGCTACAGCTGTTACATGTATTAAAAGGCACTGACCTTGAGAAAGAGTACAATGATAATAAATTTGAAACTCTCTCGTTGGACGAGTACGCCGATATACTATGCAAGTGTATCAGTGTATTGCCTGAAAATGTTGTCATACACAGACTTACAGGTGATGGCGACAAAAAACTACTCGTCTCTCCCCTGTGGACAAAAGATAAAAAACGTGTACTCAATTACATCAATCACAGGATAGCTACTTATAATAAAAAATGAAAAAGGCCCCCTTGGGGTTCAAATCCCTTTCTGTATTATAAAAAAGGCACCCATAAGGGTGCCTTTTTTATGGCGTAGAGTGAGGGATAATGATTTTTTATATAAAATCATTCCTGCTTGGCGACCCAGCACCTATCGGCGCTCGGTACCCGCCTGCACACCTGTTCGCTATAAAACAGTCCACTGGACTGTTTTTCTTTACGCTCACAGCCCCCTTGGGGTTCAAATCCCTTTCTGTATTATAAAAAAGGCACCCATAAGGGTGCCTTTTTATGGCGTAGAGTGAGGGATTTGAACCCTCGGTACCTGAAAGGTACACAGCATTTCCAGTGCTGCTCCTTCGGCCACTCGGACAACTCTACATATAGGACGAATTTTATCGTGCCTAAGTATTATAACTAACTATAAATAAAAAATCAAGTCAAAATTATTTTGAAAATAAAATATCAAAGAAAGTATTGTAATCTGTTATCTGATAATCACATAAGTCAGATTCAACGACATCACCACTACGACTATACAAACAGGTTTTTATACCTGCGTTTTTTCCGCCCTGCATATCAGATGTGAGGCTATCGCCCACGATTATAGCACGTGACCTGTCTTCTGTTCCTATTTCCTTGAAAATAAAATCAAAATAAGCTTTGTCAGGTTTAGCAAAACCCATCTGTTCAGATATAAAAACTCCGTCGATATCATCTTTGACAGCTGACTGTGAAAACCGTCCTGTCTGTGCTTTGGTAAGTCCATTGGTTGCAAGATAAATCCTGCAGTATTTGTGCAGCTCCTTCACAAACTCTTCTGCACCATCAATCATAAAGGTACTGTTTGACAGATTTGTAAGATAACAGTCGTTGACCGCTACTGCATCAATATCTGTAACACCGATTTCAGAGAAAAACTGTTCAAAACGGAGTGTCTTGAGTCGCTCTCTGGTCACGTCCCCACGCTCAAGCGCTTTCCATAAAGACAGGTTGATTGCACTGTAACGTGCTAATCGTTCTTCGGTATAATCAATACCAAAACTTTCGAGCATCAACTTAAACGAATGTGCCTCTGCTTTTTTGAAATCAAATATCGTTTCGTCAGCATCAAGTAAAACTACATCAAAACGCTGTTTTGCTAAATCATACTTATTCAAAAGGTTTTCCCTCCGCATCGTAAACTTCCACTCGTGTTATGTCGTAACAAAGTTCGATGCTGTACTTTTCTTCCAGTGCTTTTATGAGCAAGGTTGGGTTTATATTAGTAGTGCTTCCAGCAGGAAGTGTGACACGCACCACAACATCAAAATCAGTATCATAGTGCTTAGCGTCACTGAAATAATTTTTGATATCAATTTTTTTGATACCTTTTTTAGTCTTTTTATCAACTAGGATTTCATCACTATCGAGTGTTTCTTGAAGTTTAATATATAATTCTTTTACAGAAATATCATCAGAAGATAAGCGCATCTTAAATTTCGCCTTTGAAATAGAACCAGGCTTACACTTAGGTTCAGTCACATCAAAAACGGTAAGTCCGTGTGGCAAGCATTTGTTGAGCTCGTCTTTGATAACATCAAGAGAGAAATCGTCATCAAGTATGCGCATATCCATAGTCTCTTTCTCTCCCCTAAACCCAAGGGATAGCGGAAGTGCAAAAGTGATATACGGATGTACGTTGAAACCTTCAGTACGCCACACAGGTAGCCTGCTTTTTGTTATAGCACGAATCATTACTCGATTCAAATCGAGGTGTGACATATATCTGCATTCATGGTCTTTCTTAAACCACACTCTGACATTTTTCAAAGCAGACACCTCCTTTGTGTTTCATCGCACCACAAGCTGAGCATTTTTCTCTGCAATTAGGTGTAGTCTTGCTATCATAAGCTTTTTTGCACTCATTGATCAAAAACTCTTTTGTGACAGAGTAGTCAATATGATCCCAAGGCAAAATCTCATCAAAGCTACGGTGACGGTTTGCATAAAAATGCGGATCAATGTTGCATTCTTTGAAAACCTCAAGCCATTTTTCAAGCGAGAAGCAATCACTCCAGCCATCAAAGTGCATACCTTTATCACAGGCTTTTTGAAGCACATCACAAAGCTTTCTGTCACCTCGGGCAAACACGGCCTCCATAAACGATGTGTCGGCATCATGGTAGTTGTAAGAAATCTTTTTTGTGCCCAAGTTTTCTCTGATATGGGCTTGTTTTTCGTGGATGGTATCTATGCTGTTCTGTGGTTCCCACTGGAACGGTGTGAATGGTTTAGGCACAAAAGAAGATGTGGATAAAGTGACTCTGACAGATTTGCCCTTTGGGCGTTTTTCGCTTTTGTAGTAGGTGTTGACAACTTTCTGTCCAAGCTCTGCAATACCCTTTACATCGTCCATAGTTTCGGTTGGCAAGCCAATCATAAAGTAAAGCTTCACTGTGGTGTAGCCACCATCAAAAGCTAGAAGACAAGTATCTAAAAGCTCGTCCTCAAAAACGTTCTTATTGATAACATCCCTAAGGCGCTGAGTACCTGCTTCAGGCGCAAAAGTAAGACCACTCTTACGCACAGACTTAATCTTAGACAAAATATCATCTGTAAAACCGTCAACTCGAAGTGACGGTAATGACAGACTGACATTTTCATCGACTGACCACTGGGACAGCTTTTCTAATAAAGGCACAATCTGACTGTAGTCGCTTGAGCTAAGACTTGAAAGCGAAATTTCATCGTAGCCTGTGTTGCGACAAAGTGTGTGACACTGCTCGTTAATACAGTCAACTGACTTTTCTCTGACAGGTCTGTAAAGAAAACCTGCTTGACAGAATCTACAGCCCCTGATACAGCCTCTAAATATCTCTTCCACTGCTCTGTCGTGGACTATCTCTACGTTAGGTACAACAAAGTTATCAGGATAGTATGACTTGTCCATATCCATCATGACTCGTTTTTCTATTCTTTCTGGGACACCCTCAAACTTTGGTTTGAAAGCTTTTATAGTACCGTCTTCGTTATATGTAACATCATAAAGTGCAGGGACATAAACACCCTTAATCTGTGACGCCAAATACAAAAACTCGTCTTTTGATTTTCCACCCTTTTTACACTGTCTGTAAAGCTCAATAACCTCAAGGTCCACCTTTTCTCCATCGCCGATAAAAAAGATATCGACAAAATCAGCAAGAGGTTCAGGGTTGCACGCACAAGGTCCACCCGCTACGACTATTTGGCTGAGGTCTTTACGATCTGCTGATCTCAGTGGAATCTTGCCCATTTTCAGCATATTGAGAACATTAGTGTATGAAAGCTCATATTGCAAAGTAAAGCCTATGAAATCAAAATCAGATATAGGGTCCATACTCTCTAAAGCATACAGCGGAATATCGTTTTTTATCATCTGTTCTTCCATATCAATCCAAGGTGCAAAAACACGCTCGCACCAGATATATGGCTTAGAATTAAAAAGGCTGTACAAAATCTTCATACCAAGATGCGACATACCGATCTCGTATGTATCAGGGAAACAAAACGCAAATCTGACATCAACCTCGTCTTTATTTTTGATAACTGCGTTGAGTTCGCCACCTACATACTTTCCGGGTTTTTGAACTTTCAGGAGTATTTTTTCTAGTTTTGATTTTATCATAATTCCTCCGCTATTTTAAAAAGAGAACTGCTACCATATACAAAGAGATAAGTAGCAAAGAGTAGTTGTATTTGCTGTAAAAAAGCAAGAGCACTCCGACTATAAATATCGGCACTAAAAATACAAAAGTAAGGGTTTTTATAGTTGCTCTTACGGTTTTGAAACTGAATTTTAGAGAAAGCAACAGCGACAATGCATGTCCACCATCAAAAGTATCTATAGGCAAAAGATTGAACACTCCGATGACTAAGTTAATAACAAAGAGCGTTTTTGAGAAAAAGAAGAACACAAATGCCGCTACAAAATTAAACATCGGGCCACTAAGTGTAATAATAAGCTCCGGTATAAACGCCTTGTTTGTATCTGCGTTAATAACGATGTCAAAAAGCCGAAGTTTTATGCTATCGGGCTTTATAGAAAAGCAGTACATAGCAAAAAGATGTCCGCACTCGTGAATCAGTGCAGATATAAAACATAGAACCACTCTGTTAGATGTATCAAGTATCAGTACTGCTGACATAACCGCTACACTCAAAAAAGAGGTTTCAAAGTAAATGTTAAAAAGCTTAGCTCTCATTTGAATTCGGCTTCGCTTCATCTATAGAAGACTCAAAATACTCACTGAGATCTATGTCCTCAAAAGTGGTGTCGGATATAAGTGTATTTTCCATCTGTTTATCATACCAATCACATAGCTTTTGATATGTATCAGAGTTCATTGCTTTTAACATAAAAACCAAAAACGCAACCAAAAGGCACAAAACAAGTTGTATCGTGATAAGTGCAGGGAATGTACGTTCACGTTTTTTCCGAGGTTTTCCGCTCTCTCTTTTCTGTGTTTCTTCATCAGGATTATCATACATAACAGCAGCAACGGGCTCATCAAAGCGTTGCCAATTCTCGTCATATGTTATATCGTCAAATCTATCTTCTTTCACATAACCACCTCAACAAAATATATGCTAAGGTGGTTGTTTTTAATACAAATTATAAAGTATCTTCAGTGACATCAAGCTTTTTGAAATCGTATTTCACAAGGTTTACAAAGAACAATATTGCAGCAACAAGTGCAAATACTTCTGCTATAGGAAAAGCATACCAAAGGTACTCAAGTGAAGTCTGAGCCAATATAAATGCTGCAGGCAACAACACAAGTAGCTGTCGCATTATAGAAAGCAGCATACTGCGCACGCCTTTTCCGACAGCTTGGAATAATGTTGAGAATGTTATGCCGACTGCAGCCGGTACAAAACACAGACTGATAATCTTAAACGCAGGGACACCAAGTTCAACGGTGAGCTTATTCGCATCAAATAATGACAGCAAAAATGGTGATCCAAATTGGAAAAGCACAAAGCCCAGCGTCATAATAACAGCAGCAATAAGCAGTCCGAGTTTAAGTGCTGAGTACATACGCTTTTTGTTTTTTGCACCGAAGTTGTATCCGATGATAGGTGAAGTGCCCTGGGATAGACCAAAAACCGGCATAAACACAAAGCTTTGAAGCTTAAAGTAAATACCAAAGACATTGATGTACGCTTCTTTGATAGCAACAGTCGGCGCAAAGAAAGAAATGATAGCATTAACACCGCTGACCATAACCGAACCGATACACTGCATAATGATAGCAGGAAAACCCACTACATAGATATTTTTGAGTACAGCAAGCTTTAGCTTGAAGTTTTTGAAGCTGATTTTGATATCATGTTTTTTCACTATTAGAATTATAGCTATAAAGAACATCGAACAAAACTGTCCGATAACAGTAGCTATCGCTGCGCCCTTGACTTCAAGTCGTGGGAAAGGTCCGTATCCATGAATAAGCAATGGATCAAGTATGATATTAACAACTGCACCAAGTATCTGAGTCAACATCGGGATAATCATATTTCCGGTAGCCTGAAGGGTTTTTTCGCCCATAACAGAAATCATGCATCCAAAACAAAGCATCAACACTATGCTCAAATACTCTGTGCCATAAGCAAGTATAGAATCATTATCAGTAAAAAGTGAAATAAAGGAACGTGAAAAGAGTCCACCGATCAATAAAAACAACACCCAAGTCGCAACAGCTATCACAAAGCCGTGGGTTGCTGCATCACTTGCATCATCAAATCGCTTTGCACCAAGTCGTCTTGCGATAAGTGAGTTGACACCAACTGCTGTGCCCACCGCAAAAGATATCATAACCATCTGCAAAGGGTACGCAAGAGATACTGCGTTCAAAGCATCTGAACCTAGCTTTGATACAAATATGCTGTCAACAACATTGTAAAGTGCTTGGATAAGCATGGAAAAAATCGCCGGCAGTGACATAGACATAATCAGCGGGAACATCGCTTTTGTTCCCATTTTGTTAGTTCTTACTTCGCTCAATTTAATACTTCCTTATCTTTTAATCTTCATTTTTACAGCAAAATATAACATAGTGACAGCTGTACATACGCTGAAGAAGTCCAGCAAAACATCACTAAACTGTGCTGAACGTCCAACAGAAAAAAGCTGTATGCTTTCATCAACAATAGCAACCGCTAAACCGATAGCAACAGCGCTAAAAATCTTTACACTATTCTTTGATAAATACAATTTCACTGTAAAAAACAATAACGTCCCCAATACAAAATACTCAACAAAATGTGCACACTTTCTCACGAAGTGATCCGAAAGCACTATGCTCAAATTCAGAGAGTGTAAAACAGAGTTTAAAAACTCACGCACAGAAAAGCTCTGCGCATCGGAAGTCATAGCATCAAAAGAAGAATTAAGAAAAATAAAGCCTATCATCAATACTGACAAAATACTCAGCACAATGCGAGTAGCTATTACCCTCTTGCTTTTCACGCAATCACTTCCTATCCACTATACATTTTAGTCACAGTTTGCGTTGATGTCAATTGACGTTTTTCATAAATCAAATGGGTATTGAATTAGTTTTTTATTTAGTGTATAATGTTATACAGGTAATTTTGGGGTTCGCACATATATTAAGGTGATTTTTTCTATATATCAAGTGTGAGCTTTTTTATTAAAAAGGAGACTTTATTTTGAGACTATTGTATAAATATCTGATCGTATTTCTTATATCCATGGTACCGCTCATTGAACTGCGTGGTGCAGTACCTGTTGGTATAGGTATGGGCTTAGAGCCTTGGCTTGTTTATGTTATATCTATTTTAGGTAATATGATACCTGTTCCTTTTATCTATCTTTTTGCAAGGAAGGTACTGTTTTGGGGTAAAGATAAAAAGCTTATCGGCAAATTCTTCACCTTTTGTTTAGAAAAAGGTGAAAAGGGCGGTAGAAAACTCGAAGAAAAAGCAAGTAAGAATGGGCTTTTCATCGCACTGATGCTTTTTGTTGCTATTCCGCTACCCGGTACAGGAGCATGGACAGGTACACTGGCTGCAAGTATTTTGGATATAGACTTCAAGCGTAGCACCTTAGCTGTGCTGTTGGGTGTACTCATTGCTGGCATTATTATGGGACTTGCAAGTATGGGACTTTTCGGTGCTTTGGGCGCTGTTTTCAGTTGAAATAATTTGTAAACTAAAGGGTAGCTTTTTGAGTTACCCTTTTTAAGGTGAAAAATATGAAGACTATTAAGGTATATGCTGCGATAATCGGTGGTGGCGCAAGCGGACTTATGTGTGCTTGTGTCGCATCTAAAAGAAACCGTGACAAAAAAATAGTTGTTATTGAACGTGACAACCGTGTTGGCAAGAAGATCCTTGTCAGCGGTAACTCAAGATGCAATCTGACTAACCTATGTGCCAGCATCAACAACTATCATACTGATTTTGAAAGCGGGGTTATTTTTCTTTTAGAGAACTATCCGCCACAGAAAGTAATTGACTATTTCAACTCAATAGGTCTTTTAAGCAAAGCTGACAACGAGAACAGGGTTTATCCGCTTTCTAAACAATCGAGTGCTGTACTGTCAGTTCTTCGAAATGAACTCAAGAGAAACGGTGTTGATGAAATCTGTGACACCAAGGTTAATAGTATCGAAAAAAATAAAGAAGGTTATATCGTAAAATGTGACGACAAAACAATTCTCGCTCAAAAGGTAGTTATTGCTACTGGTGGCAACAACAACTACGCACAAAAGGTTGTCGGCGACACATACTCAGCAGCAAAAAGTATCGGTCACACTCTCAGTGCACTTTCCCCAAGCCTATCCCCTGTTAAAGTGAAGAAAAATATCAAAGCTCTCAAGGGTATTCGTGCTCAAGGCAAAGTGAGTGCTGTCATAAACGGAGAAGTGATAAAAAGCGAATGTGGCGAAATTCAATTTGGTGCTGATTCTTTATCAGGTATTTGTGTGTTCAATCTATCACGTGAAATAAACAAAGCTGATAAGGGCGGAATCTTTGTTGAATTACTCACTGATTATTCTTTTGAAGAAATTAAATCTATGCTACAAAATAGAGTAAAGCTAATCGGCAACGACAGTGTTCAAGAAATTTTCTGTGGTCTTTTCCACAAAAACATTGGCATAGCTATGCTCAAAGACAGCAACATAGACACATCAACTTGTGCAAATAATCTAAGTCAAAAAGATATAAACTCTCTTGCAAGCACTATATACAAATGGGTCTTCCCTTGTGTTAAGTCAAACGATTTTAGTACTGCTCAGGTAACTTGTGGGGGTATAAAGGGCAGTGAAATCGACCCACAAACACTACAAAGCAAAAAAGCAAATAACATATACATCTGTGGTGAAGCCATCAACGTTGACGGTGACTGTGGGGGATATAATCTCCAGTTTGCTTTTTCTTCGGGAATGTGCGTAGGTGAACAGCTATGATACGCATAAATAACGTAAGGCTCAAGCTAAGCTATACTAATGAAGATTTAAAAAAAGCTGTAGAAAAAGAGCTCAGAGCTGACAGCAAAAGTATTGATAGTATCACTTTGCATCGCCGCTCCATAGATGCAAGACATAAAAACGATGTGCACTACACCGCAACTGTTGATGTAAAAACATCTGTGAATGAGCAAAAAATACTTTCTAGATCAAGAAACAAAAACGCAAGTATTTGTGAAGAATATCGATACATTGCACCGTATAAAAACGACCTGTCACAGCGACCTGTGGTAGTCGGGTTTGGACCTGCAGGCATGTTCTGTGCGCTTGTTCTTGCTCAATGTGGTCAAAGACCTATTGTTATAGAGCGGGGCGAAGATGTTGATACACGCACAAAAAAGGTTGAAACTTTCTGGCGTAATGCGATACTTGATACTAAATCGAATGTACAATTCGGTGAAGGCGGTGCGGGTACTTTTTCTGACGGTAAACTCAACACAGGCACTAAAGACAGTCGCTCAAGAAAGGTGCTCTTGGAATTCGTATCGCACGGTGCTCCAAAAGAGATATTGTACAATGCAAAGCCTCACATCGGCACAGACAAGCTAAGAGAAACCGTAAAGAGCATCAGAGAAGACATCATCGCTATGGGCGGTGAAGTAAGGTTTAACACAAAGCTTTTAAAAATCAATCATAAGAATAACAAAGTCACTTCTGTTTTAGTTAAAAAAGAATGTGATGGTGCTGTATCAGACGAGATAATTGAAACCGATAACGTTGTGCTTGCAATAGGTCATAGTGCCAGAGATACTTTCCAGATGCTCAAGGATTTGGGTATGATACTCGAGCAAAAGCCTTTTGCTATAGGGGCTAGAATTGAGCATCTGCAAGCTGATATCAACAAAGCACAGTACGGAAAGTTTGCGGATTCAAAACATCTTGGGGCTGCAGACTATAAAATGAATATTAAAGCTCAAAGTGGTCGTGGCGTGTTCACTTTCTGTATGTGTCCCGGAGGTATGGTAGTAGCTGCTCAAAGCGAAGAAGATACTGTTGTTACGAATGGAATGAGCAACTTCAAACGTGACAACATAAATTCTAACGCAGCACTTCTTGTCAACGTATATCCAAGTGACTTTATGAGTGACGATGTGCTCGCAGGGGTTGAATACCAAAGAAAGATAGAACGTAAAGCATTCACTTGCGGTGGTGGAAACTACAGCGCACCTGTACAAAAAGTCGGCGATTTCTTGCATAATCGAAATTCCACTTCTTTAGGTAACGTTACACCATCATACAAGCCGGGTTTTCATTACGCAAAACTTGATGACTATCTCCCAGAGTATGTAACAGATGCTATGCGTGAAGGTATCACAAAGCTCAACGACAAGCTCAAAGGCTTTGCACATCCTGACGCTATACTGACCGGCGCAGAAACCCGCTCGTCCTCTCCTGTGAGGATAAAAAGAGATGAGAATATGCAGAGTATTTTAATAAAAGGACTTTATCCGTGCGGTGAAGGCGCAGGATATGCAGGCGGCATTATTTCTGCTGCAGTAGATGGTATCAAATGTGCTGAACAAATCTTAATAAAAGCCTAACAACGCATAAAAGCTCCCTGAGTAAAACTCAGAGAGCTTTTTATTTATTCTTTTTCTTCTGTATTTAGTTCTTCAGTTTCATTAGTTACAAAATTTTCTGTTTTAACAAGCTTTACAGCTTTCTTTTTCTTTTTACGTAAAACTGCTCTTATTATTATCACGAGAATAAATATAATCAATGCAATAAACAGTAATACTGGTAAAGAGCCAACAATGAAAACAAAGAACTCAACCAAGATGTTCCACACTCCCATACAGCTGTCAGTAAAATTAGTTACGATTCTCTCAAAAGCTGTTTGCTTATGAACAACCTTAGTATGCTCCACCTCATCTACTTCCATGGTTATCGTTGTGTAATCAATAAGGTTATCATATGTACGAAGCTGTGCCTCATAAGTTTCAATCTCATAGATAACATCGGTGAGCATATCTCTGATTTCTATAATTTCAGAAGTGCTCTTTGCATTTTCGAGCAGATCTTCGAGTGAATCTTTTTCGGTTTTCAGTGCTTTGATACGACTTTCTGTATCTACATACTGGAGTGTTACATCTTCTGTGTTGACTGTTCTGTTAGTAACAGTTGAGTTATCGTTTACAAATGTAGTGAACTCGTCTACTTTTTCTGATGGAATACGGAACACATACGTAGCACCACGGGTATTGTTGGATTCGTACTGGTTACCATACACATCAGAACTTTCTATATAGCCACCAACAGCATCAACCTGCTCTTCGAGATCTGATATGAGCTCATCGAAGGTTTTTGTCTGAATCTGATAGTAAATCTTCTCGATGATTTTTCTGCTGTCTTTTACAAGATCAGCATTTTCTTCTACATTTCCTGATGCCGAAGTGTCTGTGAGCGAATCATCGACTTCAGCAAGCTCATTGCGAGCATAGCCATTATAGACAGTATCTTTCGATGAGTTGGCTCCACATGCAGACAACATTGACATGGCGACTAAAACACCTATCAATAATGATACGAGCCTTACAAATAATTTTTTATTCATGCAAAAACCTCCTAAATTTAAATTTTGTATTTAACAACTCAAACTTCAATCTGATCAGATAAATGCACAGAGTAAATAAGTGATTCTTTCACCTTATAATCAGTGCATTGCTCCATAGCATCTTTGTACAATAGCAGTTGATGACGATACATAGCATAAAGCTCGCTTACATCCTTTACCCTATCGGTTTTATAGTCTACGACAACAAGCTCTCCATCTTCTACAAAAGCGAGGTCGACAGCACCTTGGAGTATTATCTTCTCACTCTTTAAATCTGACGGCAAGCTATCATCTAACACAGATGCATCGACTTTTATTGTAAAACGAAATTCTTTATACACTTCGCTACTGTTAATAGCTCGAGTGATAAGTGGTGAGTTGATAAAGCTCACTGCTTTTGAAGTATCTATAGACTCAGCCTGAGCGTTTGAAATAAAGCCATCTTCAACAAGTCTTTTTATTTCATTTTCAACACTATCTCGAGCATTAGTAAAATCGCAAAACTGCATAAATGCATGCAGTGCTGTACCCTTTTGTGCACCTGTAAGTGTGCTATCACTCATAAACGCAGGTGTATCAAGTATCCTGTCGAAGTTTTTGGTTGATAGCTTGTGCGCAAGCTCTGAAGCAGATATCTTTGACGGAAGATTTTTCAGCGAATCTTTTTTGTACTTAAAAGAAACTCTCTCTTTTAAAGTACTGAGTACTTTGTCATCAGTAACAAATTCTATGTTATCTTTACACGCTGATACTTCTTGTTCTTCAGAATGTACAGGCATAACAGGATAAATATCAGCAAAAAATATGAAATCAGCATTGTTATCCGGGACAATATCACAGTTAGCGATTTCTCTTAGATTTTCACAGCTAGGATGTAGCAGTGCGCATAAAGTCAGCCACTCGCTAAGATAGTTACAATTACGCACCACAAAAGGTAAAATTGGTCCGTTATCAACAAGGTTAGTGGAAATTTTAGACAGATATTTTTCTACGTTTTTGTGAGTAGATAACATAATAAGCTTTTGCTTAGCTCGTGTCATAGCAACATAAAGGATGCGTAGCTCTTCGCTCATTTCATCACGTTTCATTGCGAGTGAGAGTGCCTCTCTAGGCATAGTGTTGAATGTTGCGTTGAGCTTATCGTCTTTGCGTTTTACTGCTATACCGAGTTTTGAATGAAGCAAGACGTTATCAGATACATCGGACACAAATTTTCGTGTAGTATTTGCAATAAAGCACACAGGAAACTCCAGACCTTTGCTGGAATGGATGCTCATAACATGTACTGCGTTACTTAAAGATGCGGAAAGATCTATCGCACCGCTGATATCACTTTTGTTCATTTTAAGTCGAGTGAGATAAGATACAAATTTTGAAAGTCCTTTGCTACCACCTGACTCATAGTTTTTAGCATATTCTTTCAAAAGTCGCAGGTTATTTACTGCAAGGTCGCTTTCAGGAAAAGCTGACAAAATCGATAAATACGCTGTGCGTTCATAAATAACGTTGAGCAAATCGCACACTGACATAGTGACCGATAAATCTCGATAATATTTGAGTTCATTCACAAAATCTGAACATTTAACATTACCCTCATTTGCTTTCAAAAGCACAGCTTTATAAAGCGAGGTGTGACGTGAGTCACTCCTGATTTGAGCCATATCGTCAGCAGTAAAGCCGAAAATAGGACTCATCATAACAGACAGCAGTTCGATATCAAGAGCAGGGTTGTCGATAACGCTCAAGAAGTTTGTCATAATCATAATTTCAGGAGCGCTAAGAAAGCTGTAGTTACTGTCACAAAACGATGGTACGCCCAATGTGTTCAGTGTATCAACATATATCGGAGCATGCTTTTTTGCATTTCGCATAAGTACGCAAAAATCACCGTAGGTAGCCTTTCTGTATGTGTCTCCATCTTTGATGAGATAGCCGTTATTTATCATTTTGTGTATCTTTTCAGCGATGAATCTTGCTTCTTCAATACACTCGTCAGGGTCCTCAACAACGGATAAATCAAGCATATAGTACTCAGCAGCACAGTCGTCTTCGTGCTCGTATTTTGCACCGCATTTTAAGGTTTCGGTTTCGTCATATACTATGTCACCAACAGACTCGGACATCAGCTTTTCAAAGAAGAAGTTGACAGTCTGTGTTACACCCTTGATGCTTCGAAAGTTCATATCAAGGAAGATTTTTGCAGGAAAGTTTGCATTCTCCTCTTCATATACAAAAGAGTTGTTTTTCCTGTTGATAAAAAGCTCTGGCATAGCCTGTCTGAAGCCATAGATGCTCTGCTTTACATCACCGACAAAAAAGAGGTTTTCTCCGCTTTTGCTCAGAGCAGTGAAAAGCAAGTCCTGAGCTTCGTTTGCGTCCTGGTACTCGTCAACCATAATTTGATCAAAGCGGTTTTGCAGGTCTTTTGCAATATCGGTTAGTTCACCGTCTTTGTCAACTAAAAGTTTTATTGTCCAATGTTCAAGATCAGGATAGTCAGCAATCTTTTTAATCGCTTTGAGCTTTTGATAATTAGCTGAAAACTGCTTGACACAGTTGAAAAGCTGAGTTGATATCACAAACAGATCCGAAATTTCTATCCGACAGGTTTTGATGTCATATTGATAGTAGCTCTTGAGTTTTGAAACAATATCTTTGAATAAAGCACGATTGCTCTGGACTTTCAGCTTAATTAAATTGTCTGTGTAACCTTTGATACGCGGGAATGTGCCAGACACAAAGTCATCAAGTGCGTATGCGATACTTTTTTCATAAGGATTTTCAACAGCTGTTTTGAGCTTTTCTAAAAACTGTGCATCGCTTTCAAGCAACGGTGTGAGAGCTTCGTTCAATGTATCATCATAGGATATAAGCATAAACGAGTTATTCAAATTAAGCTCTAAGAACTCAACAGCTTCTTTTGCATATTCAAGCAATATTTTGCCCCATACAGAATCGTTGAGATCAGAATAATCCGAGAAAAGCTGAAGCTTGCTATCAATCCACTTATCAGGGTCAGGATGTGAACGTAAAAAATCGTGAATTTTAAGAATATTATCACACAGCTGAGCATCGTCCTTTGTGCTGCCAAAGGCTTCTACTAAGTGAAAAAAGTCAGGTTCAGCGTCTGCATACATAGAGTCCAGCGTAAGCTTTAAAGCGTCTTTTTTTATGAGAGTGAGTTCGCTTTCATCAGCAATCCTGAAGTTGCGTTCTATATCAAGAACATAGAAAAACTCTTTTACGATAGAAGAACAAAAGCTGTCTATTGTAGAGATGCACGCTTTGCTTAATAATGACTGCTGATAAAGCAAAGCTTTGTTGAAAGGATCGTTAATAATAAGCTCGTTAAGCTTTTGATGCAGACGTTCTTTGAGCTCTGATGCTGCTGCACGTGTATATGTAACAACCAGTATTCTATCTGCATCAACAGGGTTTTCAGGGTCAGTTATCATCGAGATAACTCGCTCGACTAAAACAGCGGTTTTACCTGAACCTGCGGCGGCGGAGACGATGATAGCGCCACCCTTTGCATCAATCGCTTGGCGTTGGTTCTTGGTCCATACTCTTTTCATCTTTCTCCCCCTCTCTTGATAAAATTTCAAACACTTCGTCTTTTTTGTAATTCTTGATTTCTCTAGATCGATCACCATCACGATATCCACACACAGAATCATACGGACACCATGCACACGCATCGTACGCTCCTTTTGCAGGAACAGCAGACACATCACCGTCAACAAGTGAAAGTGCCATCTGCGATATCATTTTGTCTACCTGTGAGAAAAGAGCTCCAAATTCTTCTAGCGTTGCAAGACTTCCGCTTTTGTCGACAACGATATCACCTTTCATAGACACAGGGATATACTCGCCCTTTGCATCACGTTCCATACCTTTGATGACTTCAATTTCATCAAGGATAATACCGTGCATTTTGCTTTCTTTTGATGCTTGGGCAGCTGCTTTGTTAAAACTATTTATGTCAGATACTTTAACTACAGGTGACACAGCCGGCACATAAAGCACACCTGCAGGTGTGATATCACCATTGAACTTATTTTTGCCACCGCTGTTAATCGCTGACATATAGATAAGCATCTGCAGATTTATGCCATAGAGCACATCAGACAGCTTGTATTTTTTCGTACCGGTTTTGTAGTCGACAACACGTATGTATTTTTTGCCATTATCTTCCATGATATCAACACGGTCAACGCTACCTCTGATTTTCACATTGATTTCATCGTTGACTTTCAAATTATACGACGGTATATCATCGCCGATATTAAGTTCAAAATCAGATGGTCTGAATTTTGACTGTGAAAACTCCTCAACCAGACGCTCGATAATCTTCACAGCAGTTTTTTTCATCCTGTAATAAAGATACATAAAGCGCTTTGTCTTATCTTCTTTACCACCAAGATGAGTTTCTATGTAACTTTCTAAAAGATCTCCAACTTGTGCATCAATAATATCAGTTGTGATGCTGTTAAAGTCATCATCTTTGTGTTTTTTGATAAACTCTTCGAGCAGATAATGCATAAGTGTACCATACTCAAGAGAGTCTATTTTTGCCTGACGACGTTCTCTGACACGCAGACCATATTTACAAAAATATTCAAATTTGCACAAATGAAAGCTCTCAACCTGCGATGCAGACAGAGCCATAGATGTATTAAACAGTTTTTTAGAAAGCTCTTTATCGTTAATACGAATATCATCTTTTGACAAAGCTTTGTCTATTGCATTGATAGTAGCTGAATATTTTTCTTTTGCAGAAAAATATTCATAGAGCTTTTTGATATCAGGGTCTGTTGAATTATAGTGCGAAACAAAGTAATCAAAAGCTGATTTTTCGCTCCACAGGCTATCAAAGATGGTACTGTCAACAGATGTGTAGAGCCGTGGTGACTGTAAGATAGAAGGTATCTCGCTTACTATAACCGAATGAGTTCGTTTTTCGCCACTGAGTGTAAAGTTGTAGTAAGATATAAAAAGCTTTTCACTTGCACAAGTAAGAGCTTTGTATGCAAGATACTTTTCGGTAGGAATAAGCTCCATCACTGAGTCGCTCATCTCAATCCCAAAATCCTTGAGCATAGCACGCTCACTTTGAGAGAAGACACCCGACTCAACAGGTGTATGCGGGAACTCTCCTTCAATCGCACCGATCACAAAAACCGCCTTTTTGTTTTCTATCAAGGAACGGTCTGCACACGCAACGTCAACCTGGTCAACACCACGTGGAATAAAAGATATATCTGTATTAGAAAAGTTGATATGCAAAAGCTCAGCAAAACGCTTTGCTGTGATGCTATAGTCACCGACTACGCTTACCATCTTGTCTAAAATAGCAATAAAAGTGTTATAGAGTCTGATTTGCTCCTGTGCGAGCTCGAGCTCGTTATCTTTTTCTAGAACATCACAGAGTTTTTGTAAGTTTTCCTTACAATGCAAGCGGTATATGAGCTTCATAAGCGCTTTTGATATATCAAGCGCAGTTGCGTCCTTTGTATCAAAATAAAACGTCCTGAGGCTATCTATGACAACTTTACGAGTATTCTCAATACTCTCAAGCAACTCCTTATCGCTGTCGCTGAGCTCATCAGCAAAGCCACGAGGATTTTGAGTAAACTCGTTAAATAACTGTTTTGAGCTTAGCTCCCAAGTGAAAAGATAATTCTCAAAGTCGGCAATTTCTTCAACTGTGATATCTGTGAGTCCTGTTTTTAAGAGAGAAAGCACGTCGTCTTTATCAAAACCGCCTGTCACTACATCAAAGCAAGACATGATAAATTTGATGAGAGGTTTTGTATCGATATCCTGTGGCTTGTCCATAAAATAGCTTATAGAGTATTTTTCAAAAGCTGTATCTAAAATGCCGAGATATCTGTCGCTTTGGCGTGTAACAACAGCAATGTCAGAATATTCATAACCGTATTCAATGACAAGCTTTTTTATATTACGAGCTACAAAATCGACTTCGTCATATATGCTTTTTGCTTCATATACTGTGACTGCGCTATCAGCATAATCAACAGGTTCTTTGTTAATACGCAGGAAGTTTTCTTCAACAGCTCTGATTTCATCATTCTTTGCACGATGATTTTCTAAAAGTACAACAGGTTTTGCAATCTTTATTTCGTTTTGGCTAGCAATTCGAGTAAGACGCTTTTTAGTGCGGTCAGATACAAAGAACAGATCACCATTATTAGAATCAAGATTATCCGTAGTGAGCGCCACATATATATCCTTAGACTGTTTCATAAGCTGTGTGAGCACTTGGTATTCCTGAGAAGTGAATCCATAGAAAGAATCTACCACTACGGTGTAATCCGCAAAAATCGGTGTTTTCTCAAGCACATTATAAACATATGTAATGCTGTCAAGCGGGTCAAGATAGCTTTTTGACATTATAGCATCGTATGTATCATACAAAAGTGCGGTTTCGTACAATTTTTTAGATAGGGTTTCGTCTTCCACCTTTTTAGATACTTCATACAGCTTAGACGAGCTGATCGCACATTTTTTATATTCTTTTATAGAATTAAGCATAAGCTCTGACAAATCAACTGATGTGGCTCTTTTTGAGAACAAATCGAGCTTGTCGGACACCTGCTCGACAGCAACGTTCATCACAACGTTGCGAACACCTTCGTCCGCAAATGACATAAAACGATTTCCGCTTTGTTCAAAAACATAGTCACACAGACGAGAAAAGCCGAACACTTTGATATTGCGACTGAGTTTTGGGCCAAGCACCTCCAAAAAAGCTTTTTCAGTATTAAAAGAGCTTTGGTCAGGCACAATGAACAAAAGCTTGTTATCTCCGGCACGAGCTTTTTCGCACAAAGTGTCATAAAGATATTTTGTTTTTCCGCACCCTGAAGTGCCCAGTACAAAATGTAACATAGTAATCTCCGTATATATTTAATATCTGAATAATATCAAAGTATGAGTCCCAAAAAACGTACATCAAGAAAAAAGCTTACTGATTTTTTCAAAATATTCGATGAACTTGAATTTAAAGACATATTCATCTTCTGTGATGAGCTTATAAGCATCATCACTCAGATTTTCTTTCATAGCAAGGTCTGACGATGCACCAACACAAAGAGTAGGATACATAACGCACCACCAGTTTTTTCCATTTCCCTCACCTATTTTTATCAGCAAGGTGTCATACATTCCTGCCGGCATAGTGAAATCATCATAGTAGCGAGTATCGAAATACTCTTTTGCAATCTCAGCTGTAACACTATAGTCGCTGTTGTTTTGAGCTATTACCTTTGATGCAACCTTTGTGATAACATCTAAATTTTCGCTAGTAACAGCTATCGCCTTCTCTTTTGTAGTAACACCATCATAAAGCGGTGAAATCTCATTTAATATACTGTCACGCACTTTAATTTTCAGCTCTTGGTCATAAAATGTATCGGAATTTGCGAGTATATGTAAACGCAAAACGTCATCTTTAAGCTCACTACAAGTTGACTCTAGCGCTACTGCGCTCATCAAAACAGTTATCAAAACAGAAGACATAAGTATCTTCATGAACATTTTCATATAAAAAAACCTGCCTTTCAAGTTACCTTGAGTATAGGCAAGTTTTTATACATTATACAATTTTACAACCGTGAGTGATAGGTTTGCACAAATAAAGTTTCTCAAAGCTCTCGCTCATAGCATCTTTGCATTTAGCCGCTTTTTTCTCATTTAGAAAAATACCGAACACAGCAGAACCCGATCCGCTCATACACGCACCTAGAGCTTTATTCTTAAGCATAGCACCTTTTATAGAGGATATTTCAGGAATCTGCATAACAGCTTCGAACTCGTTATACAAGCACTGAGCCACTCCTCGAAGGTTACGTTTACACACAAACTTCACGATTTCGTCAGTAACTAAAAAGCCTTTTGATGGTTTGCTGTCAGAAAGCTCGTATGCTTTTGCAGTTGACACGTTGACATCAGGTTTGCAGATAAGGATATCGCATTTAGTGAGTGCAGGCAATTTTGACATAGTGGTGCCGGTGCCTGTAGCAAGTTGTGTGCCACCTACTATGCAAAAAGGTACATCCGCACCGACGCTCTGACCTATCTCGCACATCTGCTCTAGTGTCAATTTTTGGTCAAAAATACGATTTAGAGCCATAATAACAGCCGCACCGTCAGTACTGCCTCCCGCAAGTCCTGCTTGCGACGGAATGTTTTTCTTGATATCTATAGAAATCTTTTTTTGAGCAATATCGCAGTACTTAAAAAAGGCGACAGCTGCTTTACACACGATATTTGAGCTATCAGTCGGGATACCCTCTTTATCGCATGTAACTAAAAAATCACCGTCAAAACTCTCGTCCACCTCATCAGACACAGTAACGGTATCATAAAGTGAGACTGTCTGCATAACCATAGCTACATCGTGGTAACCATCAGGTCTTTTACAGACGATATCAAGTGATAGATTTATTTTTGCAGGTGCTAAAACCGTAAGCTTCATATTAAAGCTCCTTTAAAAATTCCTCAATAAGTGTAAGCGCTTTTTTGAGATGTTTAAGCGAATATGAATAAGAAAGTCTTACATAACCCTCGCCACATTCGCCAAAAGCAGAACCAGGCACCAAAGCAACGTGCTTTGCGTTGAGTAGTTTTTTGCAGAACTCTTCAGATGTGAGTCCTGTAGACTTAATGCAAGGGAAGCAATAGAAAGCACCCTTTGGTTCAAAACAAGTAAGCCCCATTTTGTTCAGACTGCCGACTACTAAGCGTCTACGCATGTCGTACTGGTCACGCATCATGGCGATATCGTCATCACCGTTTCTGAGAGCTTCGATAGCAGCATACTGTGCAGTAGTCGGAGCTGACATAATACAGAACTGGTGAAGCTTTGTCATAACCTCGATGATCTCCTTAGGACCACACGCAAAGCCTAGTCTCCAGCCTGTCATAGCGTAGCTTTTAGAAAAACCGTTGATGACTACAGTGCGTTCTTTCATACCATCTATTGTAGCAATAGAAACATGCTTGTTTTTTCCGTATGTAAGCTCACTGTATATCTCGTCAGAAAGCACCATAAGGTCGTGCTCAATAACAACCTCAGCAATTTTTTCTAAATCTTCTTTCTCCATAATAGCGCCTGTAGGGTTATTAGGGAAAGGCAAAATGAGGAGTTTCGTTTTATCAGTGATTTTGTCCTTAATGTCATCGACAGTAAGACGGAAGTTGTTCTCCATCTTTGTTTCAATAACAACCGGTATTGCCTGTGCCATAATAGTGAGTGGCTCGTAGCACACAAAAGACGGCTGAGGGATAAGCACCTCGTCACCTTTGTCTACTAAACAGCGAATAGCGATATCGATAGCTTCGCTGCCACCTACAGTTACTACCACTTCAGTGGCATCATCATATGTAAGGTCGCATTTGCGCAACATATATTTCGAAATCTCGGTTCTAAGCTCAGCAAAGCCACGGTTTGGAGTGTACCATGTTCTGCCCATCTCAAGTGAGTCGATACCGGCTTTTCGAACATGCCATGGTGTTTTAAAATCCGGCTCACCGATAGAAAGCGAGATAACGTTGTCCATTTCGTTGACAATATCAAAGAACTTTCGAATACCTGATGGCTTCACGCTCTTGATAGTATCGTTAATCTTGCTATTATAATCCATCAGAATATCATTTCCCTTCTGTCTGTAGGCTCATCAACATCAACAAGTGCAACAGAGCCCTCCTTGTATCTCTTGAGCATAAAGTGTGTCGCTGTAGACACAATACCCTCGAGTGCAGACAGTTTTTTAGCAACAAAGGAAGATATATCCTGAATAGTGTCACCCTTAACAACCAAAGCCAAATCATAAGCACCTGCCATAAGATAAACAGAAGATACTTCCTCAAACATCATAACTTTTTCAGCTATTTCGTCAAAGCCCTTCTCCTTTTGTGGAGTAACCTTGAGCTCAATAATAGCCATAACGCCAGCATCAGGAACGCTGTCCCAGTTGACCATAGCCTGATATCCTCTGATAACACCACTGTCTTCATATTCTTTAATTTGTGCTTTTATGTAGTCCTCAGGCTCGTCAAGCATAAGAGCGAGCTGGGATGTTGTGTAAGCTGAATTTTCGCTCAAAATTTTAAGTAGTTTATCCATAATTACCTCCGTTTATGTTGCCTGCAGTGCCAAAGTGTCGTTCATACAAATATTATTCAGACACAAAGCACTTGAGATACAAAGTATTTCATATTTTTGCATATAGATGTTGAGTTCTAAAGTTTCGCTTGAAGTTTTGAAACGTCGACTGATACAAGCGACAACTGAATTAGCAACATCTAATATATCATAAGATTTGTTGAGCACATCACCTCGAATGTGAAATTGTGCTCTGTGATAAGTGATAGCGATTTTATCTTTAGAACAAGTGATGACTATGTGAAAGCTACCATCTTGAGTAGTAACACTACACGAACGCATAGGACCAAGATGTGTGTCTTTGATTTTTGCAACACAGGTATCACCGAACATAATATAAATGCGTTCAGTAGAAGTGCTACGTTTTCCGACAATCCTATATTTTTCGTCGCCATTTTCGTCAAAAACGATATATCTTGAATTTTCGTCAGTTTTGTCACGCTTGAGATAAAGTTTCACATATATCACCGCTGATATTATTACCAAATTATAAATTATAATTCGTTTATTCTGTCAAGCCACATTTTAACCTGAGCATCACTAGGCATTCTGAATTCACCTCGTGGAGATAGCGAAACACAAGAAACCTTAGGTCCGTCCGGCATACATGAACGTTTGAACTGTTGTGTAAAAAATCGCTGGAAGAATTTGTGCAAATACTTTTTGATGGTATATCTGTCGTACTCATCTTCAAAGGCTTTCAAAGCAATATAGAAAATCTTTTCCGGAGTAAACTCGTACTGTACAAAACAGAATAAAAACATATCATGCAACTCATATGGCCCAATAACATTTTCTGTTATTTGAGTCATATCACCGTTTTTATCCGGTGGTAAAAGCTCAGGTGATACAGGGGTGCTGAGTATGTCTTTAAGCACCTTTTTCTTATCCCCTGTTACACGGTCAGCTTCATATTCGACAATGCATCTCACCATAGTTTTCGGTACAGATGCGTTCACCGCATACATCGACATATGGTCACCGTTGTAAGTGGCCCATCCAAGTGCAAGTTCTGACAAATCTCCGGTACCAACGACAAGAGCATTAAGCTCATTAGCAATATCCATAAGCACAGTGGTACGCATTCTCGCCTGAGAATTCTCAAAGGTTGTATCAAGAGTTTTCTCATCATGGCCGATATCAGAAAAATGCTGTCTGACTGATTTTGTGATATCAATCTGCTTAAACTGTGCACCATACACTTCGCTTAGTTTCTGTGCATTTGACTTTGTTCGTTTTGTAGTGCCGAAACAAGGCATCGAAACAGCATGCAAATGTTTATGATCCAGCCCTAAAATATCCAGCGCTTTGATGCTGACAATAAGAGCCAGTGTGCTGTCCAGTCCGCCGGATACTCCAAGAACTAAGTCCTCGATGTCAGCACTCTTCATTCTTGTTGCAAGACCTATGGACTGTATTTTAAGACTATCCATACACATCTTTTGCATCTGGGCTTTATCTTCAGGAATAAACGCAAGCTTTCCAAACTTACGTTCAAGTCGTGTCTGTCTCAATGTAATATCAAATGGGATTTCTCTATAAATCTTTTCAGATTTATTTTGTGAGAAGTTGCAGTTTTTTCTACGCTCTACGGTTATTTTTTTGACATCAATATCAGCAAAGGTTACGTTCTCAGTATATCCTTCACTTTCAGAGAGCACCCTTGAGCTTTCAGCAATCACATTATATGCAGAAAAAACAGCATCTGTGGTACTCTCTCCCGGTCCTGCTGATGCCAATAGATAAGCACAGGATAGCTTTGAGCTATGATATGAAACTAGGCTTTTAATATAATCAAAACCGTTAGCAGTTGCTACACTCGCAGATAAATTAGCAATAACTGTTGCTTTTGCATTATGAGTCAACGGTAACGACGGTGAGCTTGTTGCTTCGATATCTTCACCAATTTCAACACCAAGCTTGAACTCTTTGAGTTGATTGCAAGAAAAAACAAGATTAGACGAAAGATAAGTTTTTTGTGAAGCATAAGTGATTTCTTTATCAACACCTTCGCCTGATTTGAAGTATCTCATCTGGTCAAAATAGCTATAGCTTGGAATATTGATTTTTGGAACTAAACCCAGAAGTCTGCCCTGATAAAGAACAGCAGCGCAGTTATACAAAGCATCATCAAAAGCAACCGGCACGCCAACAACCGCAATGATGTTGATAGACTTAGTTTTCATTAAAATATGTTTGATTGCATTTTCTGCTTGTGTAAGCAAGAAGTTGTGTAAAAACAAATCACCACAAGTATATCCGGTTACGCAAAGCTCCGGAAACACAACAACGGTAGCACCCTTTTGAGATGCATAGGCGATTTGTGATACAATCTGCTCGCTGTTATAAAAACAGTCAGCCACTTTAACAGTAGGAGTTGCACATGCAGTTTTTATAAATCCATAATTCATAAAAATCCCCCATAATAAAAATATCCATAACTATAGTTATGGATATTATAACCGATATTCATGAAATTTACAAGTAAATTGAGTACAAATAGCTAACTATTATAAATTTTAAATAATAGTCCTTTTCACCTTGCGTTTAAAAAGATAAATTCCTTCGTGATAATCGGGCTCGTACTTGCACAAGAAACAACTGATATATCCCATTATCAACCAGAAGAACAGCACTGTGAACGACACATCATAGAGCAATGCTTTTTCAAAAAAAGCATAAACAAGATATGCACACAAAAAAGCATACATACAAGGAAGAATACTTTCTTTAAGATTTTTATCCTTGAAAACATGGATAGTGATGTGCTTTGCAAATCTGAGTCCGAATATAGAGAAAAGTGCAAATCCGATAATGCCTGAACAAACAAGAATGGTTGCATAACCGTTATGAAAATCAGTAGCAAATGCCGATAAAGCTTCACCGTATATATCAGAAAAAGCAATACCGTTATCAAATTTATTTTCACCATAATAATACACATTGCCTTTACCGATACCAAACAGTGGGAAATCAGAAAAAAGCGATGCTGCTTGACGCCATAATTTGAAACGACCGCTGTCTAAATTAGAGTTAATGTGACTGAAAGTAATACGCTCTGTCGCATAGAAGATGTCTTCTTCACCCTCTTCTACACCTTTCACCTGAGTAGCAATTTCTGCAGTTTCGAGTATCTGTGTAAAACCCGCCTGACAGAAGTATCTGACAAAAAACGCACTTCCGACAATAAATGCACCTACAAGTACACACGCAATAAGCTTTGTGATAATTTGCTTTTTGGTGAACTCGTGCTCCGCACCAAACATTTTGTATAAAGTAAAGAAAATTACATAGAAAATGAGCAGTACAATAGCACCATTAGAATCACACAAAAACAGTGACATACCGTTTATAGCAAGTGCGCTGCAAAGCCATATACGAGAAACCCGCTCTTCACCACCTGAAATCTCAATGAAGTTGCTTTTTGTGAGCATATGAATGCAAAACAAAGAAACAACCGAAACAAAGCCCAGTATGTTTGGGTTTGAATAAATTCCGGTAAATCGGTTTTCGTAAATAATAAACTTAATCGACATAACTTCAAAGCTGATACCAGCCATAAGGCACGCAAGACCCAGTATGCCAACTATAGTTGTTGTATATACCATAAATCGGCACACAGCATATAGTTCTTTTCTGAAGTTGAGGTGTTTTTCAGTATGTAATGAGTAAAAAATGAAGAAACAAATAGCCACATGAAGCTGGATAACAATATTGAACAAAAAGTTGTCCGCAATGTGTATAAGCGCAGTTATAGTGGAAAAGAACAAGAAGGCTAACAACCAGATACCAAAGCGGGTGTTAGAGAACACTCGACGTTTTTTCTCGTTATAAAACAGCAGAAAAACGCCCCATAAAAACAGAAAAATCAGCGACGCATATGCAGGAACCTGAATAAATGAAACGTTGCAGAAAAACAAACAGATAATATAACATCTTCTAAACAAAGACGTATCCGTAAGCACAGCTTTCAACTTTTCCATTTGGTTCACTCCTTTACGCAAAGCGACCTGATTTTCTAAGATAATATATCAGTTTATTTTATGACTTCAATAACAGTCTGAATCATCAAATAAAGGTCTTTAAAAAATGAAAACTCTTCTAAATATTCGAGATTATACTTCATTTTTTCAGGCAAAACCTTGTTCACATAGATTTCATCAACTTGTGATGCATCGTTTACTTCACCGATGATTTTATCTTCATCCTTAAACTTTATGCTGGCAAGTGATGTGATACCAGCCGGCGTGAGCAATGTTGCATACATAGCCGGTGTGTAACAGTCAACGTATTTTTTAACCTCCGGTCGAGTACCGACGAGACTCATTTTCCCGGACAACACATGAAAAATCTGTGGTAATTCATCAAGACGAAATTTACGCAAAACACTTCCGATAGATGTGATTCTGCTGTCGTTTTTCGATGTAACCAACGCACCAGCTTTGTCCGCACCTACCGTCATAGTTCTGAACTTGAAGATATTAAAGGTTCTTCCGTATGTTGTGATTCTTTGCTGTTTGTAAAGCACGGGACCTTTTGAAGTACACTTTATGCAAACGCAGATAACTAACATCGGCAATATAAGTATTACAATAAGTATGAGAGCCATAACTACGTCCATAATACGCTTAAACAAAAGGCTGAAACGTTTTTTATAAAGAATATCGTAATAACACTTCACTTCGTCATTTTTGAGTTTTTCAGGAAGTTTTTCAAATGGTAATAGTATCATCCATAGCCTCCTAAAGACCTGCTTCTCTACATAATATGATAGATTATTATACTACAAATACGATGTATTTTCAATACTTAACAAAAAATTGGAATTTCTTGCACAAAGAGTCGAATCTTTTCTGTTTTTGTAAAAACATTGTTCTCGTATTTTCTTGACTTAAATACATATAAGCGGTAAAATTATGATATAATACAAAAGGAGTGGAAATACTATGGATAAAGAGTTTGCACCTGATCTCATTACTTTGATTGACGACGAAAACGTTGAGCATAACTTTGAGATTCTCGATACTATCGAAAATGAAAAGGGTCTTTTCTATGCCCTTTACCCTGTATTTGATGAAGCACAAGACGCTGTCGCTGATGACGGTGAGTACTACATCATGGAAGTTATCGAAGAAGATAGCGAAGAACAGCTCGCTGAAGTTGAAAACGAAGAGCTTTTAGACGAGCTTGCTGAAATCTTTGAAAAAAGATTTGAGGAACTATTTTACGAAGAATAATATTTTGTCCTGCCTGATACGTGAATCAGCGAAAATAACCCTACAACCTTTAAATCGGGAGTTTTACTCCGTCAGTGGTGTGCAGACCTCCTCAATGTTGGGACGAAGGGAGCCTAAAGCTGACGGGAAGACACCCACCTGTCATATTCGTAGGCAGGTTATATTAAGCTGATACGGTCAGGCGGGATCTACTATAATTTATACTCGGAGAACTATATGAAAATTTCTGTTTTAGGCTGTGGCCGCTGGGGTAGTTGCATCGCATGGTATCTTGATAAAATCGGACACGATGTAATCTCCTGTGGTTTAGCGGACGCACCGGAGCTAATAGAGCTAAAAAACACACATAAAAATGACTATCTTACATACCCACAATCTATCAAAGTAACATCTGATCTAGAAAAAGCGGTGGCTCACGCTGAAACTATCGTTATTTCTATCTCTTCACAGTATCTGAGATCATATATGAACGATATTGCAAAATATCCACTAGAGGGTAAAAATATCGTTTTGTGTATGAAAGGTGTCGAAGTAGACACAGGATGCAGACTAAGTGAGGTTGTAGCAAGCTTTGTTGATGAGAGCAAAACACCTATTGCTGTGTGGGTAGGTCCAGGTCATCCACAGGACTACGTTAAAGGTATCCCTAACTGTATGGTCATCGACTCAAAAAACGATGATATAAAAAAACAGCTTGTAAATGAATTTTCATCTGATTTAATCAGATTTTACATAGGAACAGACCTTATTGGTAGCGAAATCGGCGCTGCTGCAAAAAATGTTATCGGCATTGCGGCTGGTATGCTCGATGGTATTGGGTACACTTCTTTGAAAGGTGCACTGATGGCACGTGCCCCAAGGGAAATCAGCAGGCTCATCGCCGCTATGGGTGGCAACGAGCTTTCAGCTTACGGACTGTGTCACTTAGGTGACTATGAAGCTACACTCTTCTCCCCTTGGAGCCATAATAGACGCTACGGTGAAAGTTATGCGAAGGGTGAAAAGTTTGAAAAGCTTGCTGAAGGTGTGATGACATCCAAAGCCCTCTACAAGCTGAGCAAAAAGCATAATGTTGAAATGCCTATCACAACAGCTATATACAACATTTTGTTCGAAAACGAGGATTTTGAAGACGAGCTGTCAAAGCTCTTTATGCGATCAGTAAAGCAGGAATTTTAATCAAACATATAAAATAAAGCAAAAACACCGTGTGCTAATTCACACGGTGTTTTTTATAGCGTTTATTATTCTAATTTAGAATTATTTAATATTCTGATATGGAATATTAGTACATACCACCCATATCAGGAGCAGGAGCAACAGCAGGCGCAGGCTCTTTGATATCAGCAACTAAAGACTCGGTTGTCAATACCATAGCAGCTACAGATGCAGCGTGCTGGAGTGCAGAACGAGTAACCTTTGTAGGGTCAACGATGCCTGCTTTTATCATATCTGTGTACTCTTCTGTAAGTGCGTTGAAGCCAAACCCTACCTTGTCAGCTTTCTTGATGTTCTCGACAATTACAGAGCCTTCCAGACCAGCGTTGAGTGCTATCTGCTTAATCGGTGCTTCTAAAACTTTTAACACAATCTGCATACCTGTTTTTACATCACCGGTAGCTGTGCTCAAAAGCTTTTCTACAGCTGATGTAGCATTTACGAGTGCAACGCCACCACCTGCAACGATACCCTCTTCTACAGCTGCTTTTGTAGCAGAAAGGGCATCTTCGATTCTGAGTTTCTTTTCTTTCATTTCGATTTCAGTAGCTGCACCAACCTTAATAACAGCAACACCACCAGCGAGTTTTGCAAGGCGCTCCTGGAGCTTTTCTCTGTCAAAATCTGAAGTTGTAACTTCGATCTGCTGGCGAATCTGTGCTACACGGTTTTTGATTTCAGTTTCATTACCTGCGCCATCAACGATGATAGTATCTTCCTTAGAAATCTTAACCTGACGTGCACGACCGCACTGCTCAATAGTAGCGTCTTTGAGCTCAAGACCTAAATCGGATGTAATAACTGTACCACCTGTCAGAATAGCGATATCTTGAAGCATTTCTTTTCTTCTGTCACCAAAGCCAGGAGCTTTCACTGCAACACAAGTGAAAGTGCCTCTGAGCTTATTGAGAACTAAAGTTGTGAGAGCTTCGCCCTCTACATCTTCAGCAATAATAACGAGCTTTCTGCCCGCCTGAACAATCTGTTCAAGGAGAGGTAAAATCTCCTGTGTAGTAGAAATCTTCTTGTCAGTAATAAGAATGAGTGCATCATCAATATCAGCAACCATCTTGTCTGTATCAGTAACCATATAAGGAGCGATGTATCCTCTGTCAAACATCATACCTTCTACAACTTCGCTGTAAGTCTCGGCAGTTTTAGACTCCTCAACAGTGATAACACCGTCTTTAGAAACCTTTTCCATTGCTTCGGCAATAAGGTTGCCGATGTATTCATCAGCAGAAGATACTGTCGCAACACGAGCGATATCGTCGGTACCCTTAACCTGCTGTGAGTTAGCAACAATAGTCTTCACTGCTTCGTCAACTGCGAGCTGAATGCCTTTTTTGAGCACCATTGGGTTTGCACCTGCAGCAACGTTCTTCATACCCTCACGGATAAGAGCCTGAGCTAAAAGTGTAGCTGTGGTAGTACCGTCACCAGCGATATCGTTTGTTTTGATAGAAACCTCTTTTACGAGCTGTGCACCCATATTTTCGAATGCGTCTTCAAGCTCAATCTCTTTAGCAATAGTAACACCGTCATTAGTAATAAGCGGTGCACCGAATTTTTTATCAATAACAACGTTTCTGCCCTTTGGGCCGAGTGTGATTTTTACGGTATCTGCTAACTTGTCGATACCATTCTGAAGAGCTTTTCTTGCTTCTTCACCGTATGCAATCTGCTTTGCCATAACTAATTACCTCCATTATTCTACAATAGCTAAGATATCGCTCTGGCGTACGATAGTGTACTCTTCACCGTCAATCTTAACTTCTGTTCCAGCGTATTTAGAAGCGATAACCTTATCGCCTACTTTTACATACATTTTAACTTCGTTGCCATCAACAAAGCCACCTGGACCTACTGCTACAACATTAGCGTACTGTGGTTTTTCTTGTGCTTGTGATGAAAGAACGATACCGCTTGCAGTAGTCTGCTCAGCGTTATCGAGCTTCAATACAACTCTGTCGATAAGTGGTTTGATTGTCATTATATATAGCCTCCTTAAGAATAGATAAAGAAATTAGCACTCGTATCTTTCGAGTGCTAATTATATTTTATACCATTATATGTAAAAAATCAAGTGTATTTTGACACTTCATAATTATTTTACAATTTGTTTTTGTCACTTACTCAATAATAGCAGTTTTAACGACCTCTTGCGGGAGTTCAATTTCGAGCTCTTTCATCGCTTTTTCATTTATATGCAAGTAACAATCATAGATATACGCAATCGGAATTTGTGCCGGGTCAGCTCCACCGTAAAGTATATCCAACGCCATATCTCCTGCTGCACCGCCGATAGACGGATAGTTGATAACGCAGGTTGAAAAACAACCTTTTTCGAGCATTTCTGTGTTGCCGCATACTACAGGAATCTTGTAATCATATGAAAACTCAATAATTTTTTTGATATTCTTGCTCATCAGCTTATCAACAGGCAGATATATCACATCTACTCCATCGCTATACATCTCTTCAAGCACAGAATACACTTCGCCTGAGCTTTCAACAGGATATTTAGCGTAAGGAATATCTATATTTTCCATAGCTGCTTCTTTTTCGCCGATGAGTGCCTGAGTGACTGATTCAGTATCAGTAGCCTTATATATAGCACCAATCTTCTTTGTATCTGGGAACATCAGTTTTATAGAATCTATCTGCTCAAAACAAGGAGTATAATCAGAAACACCGGTCACATTTCCACCGGGAGCTTTGTTGCTCTCGACAAAATTTTCCTGTTCAGGCTCGGATACACCACCGAATACTATAGGAATTTCTGTCGTCATAGAAGCCGCAAGTTTTGTAGCATATGGGCCAATAGCAAAAATCAGGTCGTAATCAGAGTCGATAAAACGCTGAACAGCCGCTTCACAATCTTCCTTGTTCTCCTCCAAAGCATAGTCAAGATAGATGTTGTTTTTGTTGATGTACCCGTTAGCTGCAAGCTCAGCAATAAAACCCTGATAAATGTTGTTGCAGTTAGGGACATTACTACGCTGAATTATGCCTACATTATAAACTTTTTGTGCAACAGTTGGCTGTTCATCAACTGTTGCAACCTCATCTACAGTTGCAATAGGCTCGACTTCAGGTTCTGTATTCATAAGCGATGCGCGATACATAGCATAAAAAACACCGCCCAAAATAGCAAGAATAAATATAATATTTAAGATAAGTACAAGATGCTTTTTCATAAAAACCACCCTTTCCCTATTTTTATATACCGCTTGCATTTTACAGTAATAGTAAAGATTTGTCAAACTCAGCAAAATCTTCATCAAGAACGCAATGCAAAAAACAGCACCTCTATATAGAAATGCTGTTTAAAGTTATTTGCGCAAAACCGACGCACAATACTCGTCGATATCGAACAAATCAAGAGTGCTGTCTTTCTTTAAATACAAAGGGTGATGAGGATGCCCTTTTGCTGATATTTTACCTGCTGTAAACCAAGTTGCGTTATATCTCTTGCCTATTTCAGCCATAGTAAGCACACATTCTGACAGATAATCACGTTTTTCGATAATATTGCCCCACGCAGCCCATACGGACGCTTTACCTTTTGATAGTTTCAGTACATATTCAAAAGCCTTCATATTTTCTACGTGCAAAAACTCGTTAAAGTTTCGTTCCATATCATCAGGGTTCGTCGCACGCTGGGCATAAACATTAAACATGATAAAGCTATCGTATCCGTTATGTAAAGCGATGCGCTCCACAGATTTCAGCGTATTATCCAAGTCATCAGGAGCAGCAGTAGACGGATTGATACCTATACAAATAAGAGGCTTTTCGCCTTTTGTGCCCAGAATATAACGATACTCACTGTAAAAATCAGGAACATAAAGCCATTTTTGAGTATCGTACTCATCAGGATGTTTAACTTCCAGCGCATCCTCAAACGTGAGAACAGATATATCCAGTGTATCAGCTGATGGAATATGCATATAAGCCCCCATAAAAGTTTAGTGTTAATTTTCATTATATCACAACACAAAACAAATGTACACAAAAATCAGGCGGACGCATAAGCGCCCGCCTGTAAAAAACATTATATTTACTCTACCGGAGGTGTAATGTCATAGAATTTGCCAATGTCTTTGTCATCGTCATATTCAGCAAGATATCTCTGGATATAAGTAGCGTCCTGAACATCAATAGAACCGTTTTTGTTAATATCAGAAGCATAAACCTGAATGCCTTCTATTACTATAATCTCAGCACAGTGTCTCTGGATAGCTGTAGCATCAACGATAGCAATCTTACCGTTGCCATCAACGTCACCTACTGTATAACTCCATTCAGAACCTGTAGGAACTGTTGGGTCTGTAGGGTCAGTTGGGTCTGTTGGATCATCAGGGTCAGATGGAATAGGTGTAGGAACAAATGTTGGCTCCCAGTAGCCTACTGTCCAGTTGCCATTTGCATCGAGCTTGTCAAGCCATACGCCTGAGCTCTGCGGAACAGAAAGGTCAGCAGTCTGGTTAGAGCCGCCGCCCTGACCGTTGTTGATGATATACATATTGTACTCAGCAGGGATGTAAGCAACGAACTGTTTTTCACCGTAGCCATTATCATCAGTAACTTTCTTCATCTGAGTACCAGGCCACGCAATGTAGTCGTATTCGTTACCAAGCTCATCTCTGTGCCAGCAATAGCTGTATGCAGTATCCCAGTCTTTAGAAGAAAGAACGAGAGTTGTGTAACCAGGGAACTCTGGATATGTACCTGACTGCCAATCAACAGGATAATCATATGGGTTAAATGGTTTCTTAGGGATAGTTGGCTTTTCATCTTCTGCATAGTAGATGCAAGCGATACCTGTAGAGCCGATAGAACCTGTAAGTGTAAAGCCAGTCTCAACATCACCAGTAACTTCAAACTCGTTACCTGTAAGTGAATCGATGTATGTACCAGGAGCAAGTCTGTTAGACTTCATAGATACGCTCTTTGTAGTACCGCCAAGGTTTACAAGAGTAGCACCTACGCCACCACGCTCGATAAGAGCAACCTTGTCGCTAGTTGAAGTGTACTCAAAAGCATCACCGAAGTAGTTGTCAAACTGGTTTACAGCAGCAACTTCAGGAGCTGTCCAAGATGTAAGGTTAGCATCACCAAGAGTGATGTTCGCACAGATAGCTTCGATAGCTGCACGGTTAGCGCCTGTTCTGTCATCAGGACGAGCAAAGTAAACGCCTGTGATGGTCTTTCTAGCAGCAGTAAGAGCCCAGATCTTGTTTCTCTGCTGAACTGTGAGTGATGATGTACCACCGTCGATGTATGTATCGTGAGATTCGTTCCACTGGATTACATTTTCCTGTGTGAAATTCATTGTTGATGGATCAGCATTATCATCAACTTCAGACATATAGAGTGGAAGAGGATTACCGCCGTTGCCCATATTAACAACAGAGTCTTTGATTCCCCAGTATGAAGAAGAGTCAGTAACGTCCATCATCCATGTGTACTCTGAGAACGGACGACCGTCACCGCACTTGTTGAGGATTTCGCCGTATGCGTAACACTCTTTATCAGGATAGTTATTTCTAAGCTTAATGAGAGTATCCTGCCAGAAGTCAGATGCAAAATATGTGTCATCCATAGTCTCGATATGCTTTGCAGCGTCGAAACGGAAACCGTCAGCATCACACTCATCAATAAGCTCTACGAAGTAATCATAGATAGTATCCTGTACGAGCTGTGTCTCTGTAGCAAGGTCAGGAAGACCTGATGTACAATGCTGTGTTAAGTCTTCTTCGATGTCGTAATCTGACCAACCGTCCCAGTAGTTCTCTTTGTAAGTCATATCAACCCATGGTGAGTGGAACGCCTTAGCAGCTAAGAGTTCAGGTTCGAACTCAGCAGCACGAGGGTTTACGTGATCCATAGGATCTAATGAAGTGTTTGTGTAAAGACCAACGTGGTCATCATCAGTACCCATATGGTTGATAACCGCGTCAACGATAACCTTCATACCAAGCTCGTGAGCCTTTGCAATCATCTCTTTGAACTCAGCCTTTGTACCAAGAGCGTTGTCTTCACTCTCGTTTACCTGGAAGCCAGCTGGTTGATAGAACATCCACCAACCGTTAGGAGCGATACCATCAACAGCAGGCTCACAAACTTTAACGCCCTTTGTAGGCATTTTTATTTCGTTTGGAGGAGAAATCTGGATAGTTGTAAAGCCCTGCTCAGCAAGAGTTTCAAGGTTTGCGATTGTGTTTTCGTAAGACCAGTTCCAAGCCTGGATGATCTTACCGTCGTTTACTGTGTCTTCAAGACCGTATTTGTTTTCCGGCTTGATAGCTTCCTGCATCTTTTCGTACTCGTTGTAATTTGTCTGTGCACTAACAGACATAAAGCTGGTTGTGCAAACACAAGTAGCAACAAGAACAACTGCAAGAATCATACTAATTAGTCTCTTTGTTTTCATGTTTACCTCCTGAAGGAATTGAATTGATAGAAGAAAGCATAGTGACTTATTTTCTTCATTGTTAATTATACAACAAACATACCATTATTTTCAATTCATATTTCTTACAAAATAAAATAATTTATTTATTCATTTTAGATAAAAACCTTCGCTTTTTTAACAAAAAATATTATCTAATACTGCAATATTGAAAATTCAAATTAAATATGCTAAAATCTTTGTATTGTTTTTCGAGGTGAGATAATGAAAAAGTGCGAATATTGTGCAAAGGAAATTTCATATCATCAGATGTACTGCAACGATGAATGTCAAAATGGTGCTAACCGCTTTTATGATATGAGAGATATGATAACGAGCATCATGTCTGTCATAAACGGTATATGCGTGATGTCTATCGGTATCGGTCTTTTTGTTTTCTCGTTTTTTAAAATAGTTGGAGCATATATGGTGGCTATACCTCTATTAATACTGGGAATACTATATATCTTCTTTCCTGTTCCGGCTGATGTTATGATTCAAAAATATAAAATTGAAAAATCTGTAAAAATAACACGATATATCGGTATCGCTTTGCTAATACTCGGTGTTTTGTGCACTGTTCTTGCGATATTTACCATTTAAAAAAAGTATAATATCGGTGTGAATGCTAAGAATATTAAAACACCCTATAAATTTAGGAGGTTTAATATGCTAGATAAAATCGCACTGACTTTACTTGTTGTCGGCGGTATCAACTGGGGTAGCGTCGGACTGTTTAAGTTCGATATAGTTGCATGGATTTGCGGCGGACAAACAGGTATCATCAGCAGAATCATCTATGTTGTAGTAGGTCTTTGTGCGCTATGGTGTATTTCTCTGCTTTTCAGAGACCATACAGAAGCAGGCGACTCAGATCTTACAAGTAACCCAATATAAAAAATGCCGTCGGTAAAACCGACGGCATAATTTTTGCATTTATTTTTCTGCATTAGAATTCTGATATAGAATTATAATCAATCAAAGTGCGTTGACTATATCCTGTGTATCTCTTGCGATAACAAGCTCTTCGTTAGTAGCGATAAGCTCAACGCGAATAGCCGAATCATCGGTTGAGAGCTGTCCTGTAACACCACGACGTGCCTGTTCATTAAACTCGTTGTTCATCTTCACACCGAACACTTTGAGATACTCACAAACTTTACGTCTGAGCTGTGGCTGGTTCTCACCTAAGCCTGCTGTAAATACAATAGCGTCACAGCCACCCATAGCCACATAGTACTGACCGATGTACTTAGCAATCTGATAATAAAGCATATCATGTGCGAGCTTGGCACGTGGGTTGCCAGCCTCTTCAGCAGCTGAAACATCACGGTCGTCTGATGAAATACCGGACACACCTAAAAGACCTGACTTTTTGTTGAGAAGTGTATCCATCTCTTTTGGAGAAAGTCCCTCTTTGTCAGCAATGAAAGTAACAACTGACGGGTCAAGGCAACCTGTACGTGTACCCATCATAATACCGTCAAGCGGTGTAAGACCCATTGATGTATCCACAACTTTGCCGCCATCAACAGCTGTGATAGAAGAACCGTTACCAATATGGCAAGTGATAATCTTGAGGTCCTTAATATCTTTGCCCATAATGTTAGCCATTTCCTGAGAAACATAACGGTGTGATGTACCGTGTGCGCCGTATCTGCGGACAGCGTACTTTTCGTAAAACTCATAAGGAACAGCGTACATATAAGCTTTTTCCGGCATTGTTGAATGGAATGATGTATCAAAAACAGCTACCATCGGAACATTCTCGCCAAAAACTTCTAAGCAACCTTTCATAGCCTGAACGTGAGCAGGGTTGTGAAGTGGTGCAAGCGGGCTAAGGCTATCGATACCTTTAAGCACCTCGTCGTCAATAAGCACAGACTCTTTAAACAATGAACCACCCTGAACTACACGGTGACCGATTGCAGATACTTCGTCAAGAGTCTTGATAACACCAAACTCAGGATCGAGCAAAGCATCCTTTACTACCATAAATGCCTGTGAGTGATTCTGCATTTGTGCTTCTTTCTCAAAGCTTCTGCCATCAGCGGTTTTATGACCGATGAAAGAACCCTCAATACCAATACGTTCGCAGTTACCTTTAGCGATCATAGACTCTGTTTCCATATCAATGAGCTGATATTTAAGTGATGAACTACCTGCGTTGATAACTAATATTTTCATAACATTTTCCTCCTATTGAAAAAGTTCAATTTATCACATATAATATAATAATACTAATTGTCTGATTTTTCAAGTTTTTTATTAAAGAGGTGATACAGTTGAGAGTTGCTGCAGTTATATGTGAGTTCAATCCGTTCCATAACGGCCACAAATATCTGATAGACAAAATAAAAAGCGAATATGCCGACTGTGTCATCGCTATTATGAGCGGCAACTTTGTACAACGTGGGGATGTAGCAATCACTGACAAATTCACTCGCACAAAAGCGGCTCTTGAAAACGGATGTGATCTCGTTGTTGAGCTACCAACCGTTTTTGCGCTTTCCAGTGCAGAGTATTTTGCAAAAGGCGGTGTTGAGCTAGCACAAGCACTAAACGCTGATATGCTATGCTTCGGCGCAGAAAACGATGACATAAAAACGCTGTCAGATATCGCTGATGCTTTTTGTGATGACAACTTTAAAGAAACCTTTAAAAAGTATATGGGCAACGGTTCTTACTATGCAAAAGCTGTGTCAGAAAGTATCAAAGAGGTGTTGTCCTATAAACACAGTGAAATACTTTCCAAGCCTAACAACACGCTTGCTATTGAGTATATAAAAGCTTTGAAAGGCACCTCTATCACCCCTATTGCAATAAAACGAAATGGAGCTGACCACGACAGCGATGTCACTTCAAAAAACATCGCAAGCGCAACGCATATCAGAAATCTCATTCAAGAAAGCAAAGAATACGATAGCTTCACAAGTATGGATATCATAAACTATTCTGATATCAAAAAACTTGAAACAGCTATTTTGTACAAGCTACGCACTATGAGCAAAGATGAGCTTGAAAATCTCCCTGATGTTAATGAGGGACTACACAACAGAATTTTTGATTGTTGCAGAAAAAGTAATTCTTTAGAAGAATTATTCGACAATTTGAAAACAAAGCGTTATACACTGGCACGACTGAGACGGATAGTAATATACGCTCTACTTGATATCACAAAATATGATATACAAGAAAAGGTAAAATATATCCGTGTGCTCGGCATGAACGACAGCGGAGCGAAGCTACTATCAAACGCAACACTTCCGCTCATATGTAGAGTCGCTAATGATTATAGTACACTGAACATTGATGCAAAGAAAATGTTCGATATAGATATCAAAGCAAACGATGTGTTCTTCCTCTCAAGTACAGGTTCTAAAAAATATGAAAATGAACTCGCTTCACAGATAATAAAAATATAAAACGCTCTACTAAATGTAGAGCGTTTTTTCTTTTTCAGAATTATCTCAAGAATTTAAATTCTCTGATGATAGCCGGTTCTTTTGCTTTACCCGAACAGATATCAAAGAAGCAGATGATTTTTATAACTAAAAGAACCACCAAGAAAATAGACGCAGCAATCGGTACAATGAAAGTCCAGCAAAGGAACACTGTTATAATACCGACCAATGTTTCAACAACTAAAAACTTCAAAGCTTGGCGAACATGAAAAGCAACATAGGCAGAACTCTGACTACCAATGAGTGCAATCAAAACACCAACAACGCCCAAAAGATAAACAAGCATAGCGATAACCTTATTATCTGAAATATCTTTTTGATCGAAGTCAGCAGTGTGGTCATAAGGATCCACAGCTGGAGCATATGAAGGCTGTGCAGGAGCTGTATATGCTTGGGGTGTAGGCTGTGATGCTTGTGGTGGCGCCTGCTGTGGCTGTACCGGCTTTACTGAGTTGACCGCTGTGCCACATACGGTACAAAAAATCGTTTCGTCGCTTAAATTAGCGTTACAATTAGGACAAATTTTCATTATCTTCTCCCCTATATATTTAGATAAGTAAAGCCCTTGAAAATTCAAGGGCTAAAAAAACGTACTATGTATCAGCCTTTTTCGTTGTAATCAGCAGCAAGCAAGTTCATAGACTTCAAGAGCTTATGAGTATAAACGAACGGACCTACAAAGATAAGTGCGCCAAGTACATTCCAAAGCCAATATGTTGATGCACTAAATTTGTAGTTGATGCCTCTACGAGAAAGCTCGTTACCGATACGGTTTGAAATTCTGTGCGACCATACAATCGGAGCAATGCCAAGTGTGAGACCGGTAAAAATAAATACAATCAACAAGTAATGCATAGTCTTTTTGCCATCATAACGACTAGCAATATCGTTGATATCAGTAGAAACAGCTGACATAACGACCAGACCGTAGATGCCGAAAGTTATAAGTGACAGTAAGATAAGCTTAACTAAACCACGATTTGTTTTCAACTGTCTTACAGGAACTGTGTTTGTTTGAACTTCATTCATAAAATAACCCCCTATTTTTATGGTGATTTAATTTTACACTATATGCTGTATATCTGTCAACAAAGCATAACAATACACACTATATTTTGTGAATATGACACAATAATTATAGTGATAGTTTGTGATAATACACAACACAAAAGGCCCGTAGATATACTACGGGCCATGAAAGCATATTATGCTAAGCTATATTTCTTTTTATAGTCATCGTAAAGCTCATCGAACTCTTCGTTTTTGTGCCTTAGACTCTTCAGCGACTGGTGGGTGTTCATATCGTGGTGGTGCAAATCGACTACAGCACCGGCGATGTTTGAACAATGGTCAGATACTCGTTCAAAATTTGTGAGCAAATCAGACCAGATAAATCCAATTTCGAGATTACATTCTCCTTTTTGGAGCCTTCTTGTATGATTAGTACGCATTTCTTCTTTCAGATTGTCTACAACTTCTTCCAGACACTCAACCTGCAACGCAAGCGAAGCATCGTTGTTTATGAACGAAGTTATCGAAAGCTCCATCACTTCTAAAACGGCATTTGAAATAATACTGAGTTCACTCTTAGCTTTGTCAGAAAAGTGTATATTCTTTTCATTAAGCTCATCAGCTGAACCGATGATGTTTCTTGCGTGGTCGGATATACGCTCAAAGTCACCGATAACCTTTAACAGCATCGCTGCTTCAACGCTATCATCAACACTGATAGGTGCACTACTCAACTTAACTAAGAATGAACCTATCACATCTTCGTAATTATCTGTTTGTGTCTCTGCTTTTCGTACTTTTTCTGACAGTTCCCTGCTGTAGTTACTCAGCGCAGATATACTGTCTTTCAATGATTGTGCTGTACACTGTGCCATCTCGTCAGTGAGCATTCTTGAACGTTCTAATGCGATAGAAGGAGTCATAAGAAGTCGCTCATCAAGCTGAGTTTTCTTCTCAACCTCTTTTGAATCCGGAACAAGGAAGCACACAAGCTTTTCGAGTAAGCCACCCAAAGGTAACATAAGTGCTGTGCATGCTACGTTGAATATTGTATGAGCAATAGCTATACCAAACGCTGTTGCACTATCATTGAGTAAAGCGATATCTACCATTGATTTAACTACACAGAATACAGTTAAAAGAACTGTTGTACCAATGATGTTAAAGAACAAGTGTACAAGTGCTGCACGACGTGCGTTTTTGTTAGTACCTACGGAAGATATAAGAGCTGTGACGCAAGTACCGATATTTTGACCCATTATTATCGGTATAGCGGCTGAGAATGTCACCTGACCTGTTGAGGCTAGTGCTTGCAAAATACCAACCGAAGCAGAGCTTGACTGAATAACAGCAGTAAGCAATGCACCGACAAGCACACCTAAAATCGGGTTTTCGAACATTATAAACATCTGCTGGAACTCGGGAACTTCTTTAAGCCCGGATACTGCACCTGACATTATGTCCATACCAAACATCAGCGTCGCAAAGCCGAGCAATATCGCACCTGTATCGTGCTTTTTGTCGCTTTTTGAAAACATCGTAAAAATGATACCAATCAACGCAAGAACCGGTGTGAACGATGTCGGCTTTAAAAGTGACACGAAAACATTTGAGCTTTCAATGCCTGTTAGCGACAAAAGCCACGCAGTAACTGTTGTGCCGACATTTGCACCCATAATAACGTTGATGGCCTGTCCCAAAGTCATTAGACTTGAGTTTACAAAACCAACCACCATAACGGTAGTTGCCGATGAGCTCTGTATTACTGCTGTGACAGCAAGTCCTGTCATAAAACCTGCAAACTTGTTTGTGGTGAGCTTTCCTAAAAGATTTCTCAAGCTGTTTCCTGCCCTACGTTCTAAGCTCGACCCCATATAGTTCATACCAAAAAGAAACAAACATAGTCCGCCTATCAGTTCAAGCAAATCAAAAATATCCATTTTTACAACCCCTTTACTGTTGCGCTTTCTAAACAAATAGTTTCCACTATTTTATTATGGCTTAAAATCACCACAATAAATATAACGCTCATGAACGATAACAAATAGCACGGTACAGTAAAGGTTTTGTAAAATCAAAATTAAATATCCACCCTGTTTTTGGGTGGATATTTAACACAAATATAACATTAAACTACATTTATCTGACAGCAACGCATAGTATCAAGTGCGCAATTGTGAGTAGCAGGAGTTACACCTGCACAGCATTTGCTGTCTACATATATTTCTTTTTCAGAAAAATGCGCTTTTAAAATCAAAGCATTTGACACAACACATATGTCAGTACAAATGCCGATGAGTGTGATATCAAAGTCGCTGTCTTGAGCCTGCTCTTTAATAAGTAATGGGAGCTTTATGCTGCCAAAAGTAGGTTTTTCAACAGGTGTGTACTCTTTGTCTTTGAGTGCGTTTTCTATTCTTTCATTAAGGAGCCAACCGTGTGTACCTTTTACGCAGTGTGTCACCGCAAGCTTTTTGCCTTCAGCAGTTTCGAGATAGTTTTCGCTATGAGTGTCATATGTGACAAAAATCTCACCATCAAAATCTTCTATCTTTTTCACACAGCTATCTATTATAGCTTGGGCTTCAGGTGTACCCAAAGCACCATCGACAAAATCGTTTTGAATATCAACTACTACCAAAAAATGTTTCATAATATATCCTCCCTGTAAGAAAATTATACACCTTAAACTTTGGTTTGTAAATGCGTAATCACTTTTCACACGCAAGGCTCTTTTTTTGCATATTATGTAATGGAGGTGAAAAATAAATGAGTAGAACAAATTGTTGTAATAACACAAACGAATGTCTTATTATTTCTATTGCGGCTAGTGTTGTTATAGGTATCGTAGCGGCAGTCTTAACAATCACAGGTATCATTGCTGTGACACCTGCTTTTCTATGGGTAGTGTTCGGTATTGCTGTGGTATATCTCGCTATCGCTTTCGTTATTTCGTCACTAAGAAGGTTCTCCACACCACTTAGTTCACGCTCGACAGTTGCTACACTTATCGCTGGGATACTGGGCACTATACTGCTTTCTGTGATTCTTCTAGCAATCGTCTTCCCTGCTACAAGCGCTTTGGGAGCTGTATTGGTTGGTTTGCTCTTGGCATCATTCTCGCTCATCATCACATCGACTGCTTGTCTGGTTTTGAACACCTACTCATGCGATGACTGATTAGTATAAGAAAAAACAGCGGCTACAAAACAGTAGTCGCTGTTTGACTTTATAGACTTCTTATTATCTTCCACTGCTCTACCAATCTATCAACAGACCACATGGCATTTGCAGGAGAAGTCGACGAAAGGCACACAGCCTCTCTGTTTACTACATCACGAATATACTTGTTATAATACTTGAAAGCAGTTTTTCCGTTGACAAAAATCCGTTTAATATCAGCAACGCTGAGAATCTGTGTCAGGTCGTTAGCAACCACGTTTTTTATAGAACTGTCAGAGCTACCGACTATTTCACAGGATTTTATCACATCCCACAAGGCGATATGCTTTGACAGCAAAAGCTCTCGCTTTTCGTCCACTGTAGTCGGAGTATCACATTCAAATACAGCTGATACAACTTTCCAAAACCTATTTTGTGGGTGTCCGTAAAAGAACATCTCTTCTCTGGATTTTACAGACGGGAAACTTCCAAGAATAAGAATCTTTGAATTTTTGTCGTAAAGTGGTTTTATCGGATGATTAACTATCATAATTACTCAAAAAGCGGTGTAGAAAAATATCTCTCTGCTGTATCAGGCAATACTGTGACAACAGTCTTACCTTTGCCTAAGATTTTCGCCATACGCATAGCAGCAGCAACATTTGTACCGCTTGAGATACCACACATAATGCCTTCTTTTGATGCAAGATCCTTTGATGCCTGTAAAGCTTCTTCGTCTTTGATGATACATACGTCATCAAAAATCTCTGTGTTCAATATCTCAGGAATGAGTCCGTCACCGATACCCATCTGCACATGTGTTCCGATTGAGCCACCAGACAGAATAGCTGCGTTTTCAGGCTCTACTGCCCATATTGTCATATCAGGATTTTCTTTCTTTAAGACCTCACCGATACCTGTTATTGTACCGCCTGTGCCGATACCTGAACAAAAACCGTGGATAGGTGCATTCACTTGTTCTAAAATCTCTTTAGCTGTGCCTTTGCGCTGAATTTCAGGGTTAGCTGGATTTTCAAACTGCTGTGGTACAAACACGTTCTTATCTTCGGCTTTCATTTTAAGCGCAAGATTGAGACACTCTTCAATACACAAGCCGATATTGCCTGCATCGTGAATAAGAATAACCTCAGCACCGTAATGCTCAACAAGCTTTCTGCGTTCTTCGCTGACAGAGTCAGGCATAATAATCTTGACTTTTATACCAAGCACTGCTCCAACTAAAGCAAGACCTATGCCTTGGTTGCCAGATGTTGGCTCAACAACGATAGTGTTCTCGTTGATGAGACCTTTATCCATAGCGTCTTTGATCATATTGTACGCTGTACGGGTTTTGATAGAACCACCGACATTAAGGCCTTCAAATTTGACGAGTATATCAGCATCGTTCTCACCAGTCATATGCTGAAGTTTGATGATAGGAGTGTTTCCCATCGCTTCTAAAATATTATTACAAACCATAAGCTCTTTCCTTATCTAATTTACTAATTGTAGATTATATCATATTACAAAAAGCATTTCAATGTGCAAAGAATAAAAAAGCAGAACCCCACTTTAGGCTCTGCTTGTTATTTATATATTAAGATTTGTAGTACATATAGACATTGCACTTGAGCATACCGTTGTAGAGCTTTCTGCGCTTATCAGCAACTCTGCCAAAACATTTTTCAAAATCATCGTCAGGGCTAATGATAGTATAGCTGTAATGCTCTCTTTTTGTAAACCTTTCACCCATAATCTTATAGAGACGTTCGGCTTCATTTATATCGAGCAGACGTTCTCCGTACGGTGGGTTTGTGATAACGGTAAGATACTCTTCATCGCTCTCAAAGTCAGCTACATCACGCTTTTCAAAAGTGATGCGATCTAAAACTCCAGCTTTCTCTGCATTTTCCTGAGCTAGCTTTAGTGCTTCTTCGTCTACATCATAACCATAAGCTTTGAATGTGCAATCTCTATTTTCAAGAGAGCGAGCACGCTCACGCTCACTACACCACACTTCAGGCTCGGAAATCTTCCATTCTTCTGCTATGAAACTGCGGTTAATGCCGGGCATGATATTGAGTGCTTTAAGCGTTGCTTCAATCAGTACAGTGCCACTTCCGCACATTGGATCACACACAATGTGATTTTTTCTGACGTGAGCCAAATCAACCATAGCAGCAGCGAGCGTCTCTCTTATCGGTGCTGCGTTTGCGTTTTCTCTGTATCCACGCTTATGAAGACCATCGCCGGAGGTATCTATCATAATGCTGACTTTGTCTTTTATGATAAGAAACTGTATTTTGTGCATCGTGCCGGTTTCTTCGAACCAGTCAACCACATAAGACTTTCTGAGGCTTTCAACAACAGCTTTTTTGATAATCTTCTGGCACGCCGGAATGCTGTTGAGTTTAGAATTTATAGAACTACCTTTTACCGGGAAAGCTTCATCACCCTTGATGTACTTAGACCAATCCACCTTTTTTACATTTTCAAAAAGTTGTTCAAAGGTAACAGCTCTAAACTCAGCAACTAAAATATGAATACGCTCAGCATAGCGAGAGCATATGTTGGCTCTAGCTAGGGTGCTCATATCACCATCAAAAAGCACTCGTCCGTTTTCAGCTCTGACATTTTCAATTTCATGATGTCGCAGTTCGTTTGCGACCAAGCCTTCAAGTCCCAAAAGACAAGTAGCACAAAAAGTCATTTGTATCTCCTCAAAAATATAGGCGGAAGAAAACTTCCGCCTATCATTATTCTAATTAAGAATTATGTCAATCATCAAATGATGGCTCTAAAAGTCCGTATGCACCGTCATCACGAACATAGACAACGTTGACTTCATTAGTATCTACGTTAGTGAACATATAGAACTTGTGTCCTACCATATTCATCTGAAGGATAGCTTCGTCAACTGTGATAGGTTTGAGCGGAATCTGCTTAGTACGAAGGATCTTGTACTCCTCTTCCTCCACCTCTTCAGCAGGTGCTTCAAACAAATCGTCGATAGAGCCTGACTTGAGCTTTTTCTCAAGCTTAGCTTTGTTTTTTCTCAGCTGTCTGCCAAGAACATCAATGCACTTATCAACGGCATCGTTCATTTCAAGCTGTGTTTTCTCTGCTCTGTAAACCATTGAGTTGTCTTTGATAGTAATCTCGACAGTCTGGTTGTTCTTGTTCATAGTAACAACAACGTTCACAGTAGCATCAGGTGAGAAAATCTTCTCAAATTTCTTGAGCTTTTTCTCGACACGCTCCTTGAAATTATCTCTCAGATTGACCTTTCTAGCGGTATAGGTAATCTTCATAGTAATGCCTCCTTTGCATATTCAATATGAAATTTATTTTCTGCCTGAGCCATTGCCCCTACGGCTATAGCCACGGCTTTCACCACGTTTTAAATCGGACATTTTGTCCTCGCTGGTCTTTTTGAATCTCGACATCATATCTTCAAACGATGCACCTGCGGTGCTGCTGCTCTGCCATTCAAAGTCACCGGGTGAAGTTACCTTTGGAGCCGGAGTGTACTTTCTCTGAGGCTTTTTGTTAAATTCACACTTACCACCTTGTGGCTTGTCGCTCAAAGACTGTGCCTGCTTGATAGAGAGAGCGAGTTTTCCGTCGTCTGCGATAGACAGTATCTTGCACTCAACTGCCTGTCCGACAGAAAGCACCTTTGAGATATCCTCGACATAAGAACGAGAAATCTCAGAAATATGTACCATACCTCTTTTTCCGCCTTCTATCTCGACAAATGCACCGAAGTTTGTGATACCTGTTACTTTTCCTTTTACGATTGTTGAGATCTCTTGTGACATTAGTGTGTTGTACCCCTTAATAATTTGGTTTATGATCAATCACCTGATACGTTTACAAATACTCTCTCGCCTTGCTTGATATAGTCAAGATCTTCTCGAGCAATTTGTTCAACATAACCGGAGAATTCCTCATCTGATGAATTATATAAATCGTTCATTTCGTCGTTTTTGATTTCCTGAATAGTGATTTCGTCTTGAATACTCTCAAGTTCACTCTTCTTTTCACTAATCTGTGAATATAAATCAACCAGTGTTACAACCGAATAAACTGTGAAAACCAATATTACTATGCACAACACTAAATAACGCAAATTAAGCTGTGGTTTTTTAGGTTCTTTTTGTGTGCTCATAATCCGTCCTTTTTCTTCTATACACTATATTTTGTATTTTATATAATATTACACCTACATTATACACTACAAATCTATTAGCTTTCAATAGTTTAGAAGAAAAATTTCTTATGATTTTTATACTTTTTTCGATAATTTTCCTTAAAACTCTGATTATATAGCAATAAAGTGTCGCCATAAACTCGCCAACTGTGAATCTGTACACAACAAAACCGACTGCTTCTCCAAACAAGGTGAAATATCTCACCATTCCTTTGTTGAATGGCAATGCAAACAAAACAGTCAAAAAAGCACACATCAAAAAATATAGGACATCCGAAAGAATTATCTGCCACAGTTTTGTAAAGCCCATAAAACGCAACACTCGAACGCAATCATAAAGTGCTGACAAAATCACACCAAACAAAAGTGAACACAAAAAGTACACAGTCTGGTCAGCTAAAGAAAACGTCATATCACTTAAACAGCTTAGATTTCAGCGATTTTGTGTTTTGTGACAGATATTGAAGCGAGTTTATCTTTCCGTCGATACAAACGTCCTTTGACTCTAAGCTCAGCTTGTTTATGTGTAGAGCTTCACCTTTTACAATAAGCGCTCCTATATCAGTGAGCAGATTAACATTTTGCTCATCAAATCCGAGTACATCGTTCACTCCTGTCAATGTCAGCTTTGATCTGTTATCTAAAATCAGCGTATGTGATGATTTCATCATTGATTCGGACATAAAAAGACCTCCATATACTACTAATAGATTATATTGAGGCAACTTAAAATATATGATTATTGTTTATACCGAAGTGTACATATTGGCTGCATCTTCTTTTCTGACTGTTTCTGCTATAGACACAACTTTCACTTTGATAGAGCGAGTATCAAAGTTGATTTCGATAACATCATCTACTTTCACATCATAAGACGCACGAACGACTTTTCCGTTGACTGAGACTTTCCCTGCATCACAAACCTCGTTCGCGACAGTTCTACGTTTAATAATACGTGATACTTTTAAATACTTGTCTATTCTCATAATACTCTCCAAATCAAATAGGTTAAAAAGTAAAAGCCGACATTCCTGTCGGCTTTTTCTTCAAGAAAAAAATTACTTGTTTACAGCGTCTTTGAAAGCTTTACCAGCTTTGAAAGCAGGAACCTTAGAAGCTGGGATCTCGATTGTCTCGTTTGTTCTAGGGTTGCAACCTGTTCTAGCGTTTCTCTCTCTTCTTTCAAATGTACCGAAGCCTACGAGCTGGATCTTGTCGCCAGCAGCAACAGCGTCGATGATAGCGTCGAATGTAGCAGCAACTGCCTTCTCAGCATCTTTCTTTGAAAGGTTAGCCTTTTCTGCAACAGCAGCAATAAGTTCTGTCTTCTTCATTTTGATTTTCCTCCAAAATTTTAGTTTCGTGAATATTTCACTTTTATTTCACTTCATCCCATAAGGAATCAAGTACTGACAAGCTTGAGTTTGCCATGTCGATGTTACGCTCTTTGCAAAGCTCTTCGACCTTAGCAAAACGGTTTGTGAACTTTTGTGTAGCATCGTAGAGAGCTTTTTCGCTGTCCACCTTAATAAAGCGTGCTACGTTCACTACAGAGAAAAGCAAATCGCCGAGCTCTTCGCTCATATTATCTGTGTCGTTGTTATCTATAGCTTCCTTGAGTTCAGCAAGCTCTTCGCTGACTTTAGAAAGTGTGTCTTCAGTCTTTTCAAAATCGAAACCGACCTTAGCTGCTTTGTGCTGAATCTTCTGGCTGTACATCAAAGCCGGAAGGGATTTCGACACAGAGCCCAAAACCTCTGACTGAGATTTTTGAGATTTAGTCTGCATTTTAATCTGATCCCAGTTCTTGAGCACCTCGTCAGGCGTATCAGCGATAGTGTCTGAAAAAACGTGAGGATGACGAACGATAAGCTTCTTACATACCTCATCACAAACATCGTCAATATTAAAGGAGCCTACCTCTTCTTCCATCAAAGCATGAAAGACAACCTGCATCATAACATCGCCGAGCTCTTCCCTGAGCAGTGCAGTATCTTCAGTGTCAATAGCTTCAACAGCTTCGTAGGTTTCTTCGATAAAGTTCTGACGAATACTTTTATGAGTCTGGACTCTGTCCCACGGACATCCCTGTGGTGAACGCAAAATTTTCATAATCTCGACTAAATCAGAAAAGTCATATTTGCTCTTTATTGTAAAGTCCAAAAACTCACCCTCAAAATATCAAAAAATGGCGAAAAATGCCTTTATCATCACATATTTTATCTTAACAGATGCAGTTTTGCAAGAATTGTTACAAGATTGTTGCCTTTTGGGAGCATTTTGACCTCATTTTCGGTGAAAGTGTGCATCAAAAGCAAGGAAATAACATAAATTATAGCCGCTACAGCAATACTGATCAGTGTAACAAACGCCCCTGACATCACCTTAGAAAGCAGTTCGTAAGCTAAATATGCAGCCACACCGCAGATAATTGAGCCGATAAATGGTTTGATACAAGTATGGTAGAAGTCAGGTACAACACCAGCTTTTTTGATAAGGAAATACATACCTACAATGCATACAAACAAATATGCAACCAAAGAACCAACAGCCGCACCAGCAATGTTGATGCTGACAATACTTACAAAGGCATAGTTGAGTGCTACCTTCATGACCATAGCAACAGAGTATAGCTTGAGTGGCATATCAATACGCCCTACACCCTGAAGCATACTGCAGATTGGTGTGCTGGTAGCGATAAAGATAACGGACAGTCCCATTATCCTGAGTACTCCTGCTCCCACTTGTGCAATATATCCGTCGTATAACAATGACATAATAGGAAATGACAGCACAAACATACCCACACCAGCAGGTAAGGTAAACAGCACTGTGAGCTTGAGCACGGTTTCGATGGACTTTTTCAGCTCACGCTTATCGCCCTTTGTGTATGCATCTGTAACAGACGGCATAGCACTGGTTCCGAAAACCTGAGTAACGTGTGTTACGAGCTGCATTATAGTAAGTGCACAGCTATATGCACCGAGAAGATATGTGTGTATAGTAATAGGATTGCTCTTTGTGGGATTCAACGGTATGTGGCTGTTGAGGTTGCCATTATATTCGTTGAGTAACGCATCACGGTTAGTTTGAGCCATTTTATATAAAACATTCTGTATAACCATTGTGTCAATAGAAGAACTGATGCTCATTACAAGAGCAGCAAGACCAATCGGAATAGCTGTTTTCAACAGCCTGTTGAAGGTTTCCTTACGACTCAGAGCGTCCACAGAGTTTTCGAAATACTCCTCAGGGATAGCATTTTTCTTACGCTTGTAAATAATCCTTAGTGTAATAAAAGACAGAAATCCACCAAATGAAATCGCAAAAATAGCACTTGCAACAGAAAAAGCAAGAAGCATATTCATAGCTTCGTTTTCACTTGTAAAACTGAATCCGAAAATAGTACCGGAATTTTGGTACTGATTCATTCCGATTTTCATAACAATATATGATAGCGGAAGACCAATCACCATTTTCACCGCTGCTTCAACTATCTCTGAAATCGCAGTAGGCACCATATTCCGCTGCCCCTCAAAATATCCTCGATAAATGGACACTATACATCCGAAGAATATCGACGGAGCAAGCATCATCATTGCGTATATAGAATATGGAGATTTGATAATATCAACGTAGATAAAGCTGATACCCACCATAAGCGAGAAACACACAAGTCCCATAATCACAAAGAACGGGATTGACACTTTGTATATCTGGCGAACATCCTTGTATCTTTCTTTAGCGATACTCTCAGAAATCAGACGAGATACAGCAATAGGAAATCCTGCTGTAGCCAAAGTAAACAGAGGAATGTACACCTCGTAAGCATTCGAAAAAAGTCCTGTGCCTATTCCCGCATACTGATCACCGAACATTGCGTATATTCGGGTGAGCATAAGTTTGTACACCATACCACACAAACTGACTATAGCCATACTTATACTAAGCACTGCAGCACCCTTGAGAAAGGTTTGTGAGGAGCTTTTCTTTATATTATCATTTTGCATAAGTTATCACCAGAAAGTTATCAGATTTTCGCACCACAATCGGCACAGAATGGCTTGTCACCGCTTTGAGCTTTGCCACACACAGTGCAACGCTTGAGCTTTTTAACATCATCTATCTGCTTTTCGATGTTTTCCAGCTGTGCGTGGAGCTCGTCTAGTTTTTGGAGCTCTTTTGAAAAATCAGCTTCATCAAGCTTTGAGCTTTTTGCAAGTATGTAGTACTTGTTGCCTAACTCTTTAAAACATTTGTTGATATCCGCGCTCAAGTGTGATTTTGTACAGTTGAGCTTTGCGATATCGTAAGCATCGCTGGCTTTTTCGGATACTTTTTCTACGACTACTTTTGTGTTCTCTAAAAAATCGTTAAACATTCCCATAGTAAAAATCTCCTTTATCTAAATATAACAGATAAATATGTCTATAGTGTTAAAAACTGAAAAATTCATCATAAAAGCTGTAAATAGCGTCTTTGCGCTCCATAAGCTCATTAAATCTCGTGTTATATTCATACGGAAACTTAAAATTAAATATGCGTTCAAGCTTATCGCTTTTATGGTCTTTGAGCTTAGTCACGCCACCTGCACCACACGCAAGTATAGTGTGGGTTTCGTCCATAACGTAGACGTTGTAAAGACTTTCGCAGCCTCTTTTTGACCACCCGACGTTCTCAAGATTTCCTGCCATACGGCTCTGGCGATACAGATAGTATGGTACAAAACCATCTGGCATCAACACTTTTTGCGAGTATTCAAGCATATCGGTGGTTTCGTTCTTTATGCCTATATTGATATCAATATTTTCAGTGTTCAAAGTTGAGCTTCTTTTTAAAGCCAGAGTGTGAATAGTGATGCTTTCTGGTGAAAGCTCACGTATCTTATCTAAAGTATCAACAAAGCTGTTGTAGTTATCACCTTTAAGCCCTGCGATAAGGTCCATATTGATATTTTCAAAGCCACATTCACGTGCAAGATAAAAAGCATCTATCGCATCTTGTGCACTGTGGCGTCTGCCGATAATAGAAAGCACTTCGTCATTCAATGTCTGTGGGTTGATGCTGATACGAGTGACTTTGTTTTTCTTGATAACAATGAGCTTTTCTTTTGATATAGTATCAGGGCGACCGGCTTCGACAGTAAACTCCCTACAAGTCGACATATCAAAATGCTCATTCACGGTAGAAAGCACTAAATCCATTTGTTGAGCTGAAAGCGTAGTCGGTGTTCCACCGCCCATATAAACAGTTTCAAGCCTAAATCCTAAATCTTTTGCTATTTTTGCAGTGAGTTTGAGTTCATCACACAAAAGCTTTACATAATCATCAATAAGATGCTTAGCTTTTTCAATCGACTGTGACACAAATGAACAATAGTTGCATCGTGATGGACAAAACGGAATTGAAATATATAGCGAAAATGACTTTTCTTGAGAAAGAGAAAGTATAGCACTCTCGCATTTTTGTGTAATCAACGCAAGGGCAAGCTTTTTTTGCGATACTTTAAACTCAGATAAAAAATACTCACGTGCATAGTCTTCGCCATATGCTTCAATAAATCTTCTCAAAAGCTTTATCGGTCGCACACCTGTAAGTATACCCCATGGTAGCGTTGTATCAAAATACTCACAAAGCAAAGCATACATAAGCTGTGCCATAACAAGCTCGTCTTCATCACTATTCTGTTTCTTTTTTGTACTCAGCGTTTTTTTGAAATCTTCAAAAGATACAGTCACGCTGATTGTATCATTAATTGAAGTGAAAACGTAAGGTTTTTCGATGTTTTCGCATTCTTTTTTTACACTTATCTTATCGTATGGAAAAAACGCTCGAAGCAAATTTTCCATCTCATAATGAAAAGTGTGATTATCAATATATAAATTCATAAAAATTATCTCATATATGGGTTATATGTTCGTTCAACAGAAAGTGTTGTGGGTACATCGTGACCTGGGAGCACTGTGAAATCACCATCAAGTAAAGCAAGCTTTTTGAGCGATTTAATCATATCAGATGAACTCGATGTAGGAAAATCAGTTCTGCCGATAGACTGACAAAACAGAGTGTCTCCAGAAAAAATACAGTCTTCAATAATGTAACATCCGCTACCGCTAGTATGACCCGGAGTAGTAATAAACCTTACCTTTGTATCACCGAGTGTGAACTCGTCGTTGTCAATAAGGGTTTTCGGATTGTCGATTTTTTCGATATGCAGGTTGTGCCATGCAGAACCATTGAGCGATGGAGTGTTCACAAAATCTACTTCGTCAGCACTAAGACAAACATCACAATCAAAATGCTTTTTGAGATATGCTACTCCACCAATGTGGTCAAAATGACCGTGAGTGAGCAAAATGTACCGCAAATCTCCACCCCACTCGTTGATACTCTCGACAAGTGTGTCGCTTTCACAAGCTGGATCGACCACAGCTAACGCTCCTGTGTTCACGTCTTTTATCAGATAGGTGTTAGTATAAATATCACCTAAAACAAAGGTTTTTATTTCAATCATTTTATAAGCTCCTTAGAGTCAAGCAATATGGTAACAGGGCCATCGTTAAGAAGCGACACCTTCATATCAGCACCGAAAACTCCTTTTTTTACATCATTGATACCGTTATTTTTAATTCTTTCACAGAAATATTCATACAAGTCATTAGCCATATCAGGAGCACCTGCGTTGATAAAGCTGGGACGCCTGCCTTTTCTGCAATCAGCAAGAAGTGTGAACTGTGAGATAACAAGGACTGATCCGTTTGTATCACTCAAGGACAAGTTCATTTTTCCGTTTTCATCCTCAAAAACACGCATTCCTGAAATTTTTTTAGAAAGTATGTCTGCATCTGCTTTTGTATCAGTTTGTTCAACACCGAGCAAAATCAAAAAACCATTTTCGATTTTTGATATAAGCTCACCTTCTACTACGACCTGAGCGTGAGCGACACGCTGTAATACTGCTTTCATAATAACCTCAAAAAATCAATGTCTTGTGATAGAAATAATACCGCTGATATTAGCAAGTCGTGCCATAACACCACGCAAGTGATCCATGCCGTTGATATCAATAGTTGCGGAAATAAGTGCCTGACCATCGGGAAGTTCGCGAGTGTTGAGCACATGGATATAAATATGCATAGCCGACAGCTGATTTGTAACATCAGCAAGCAAACCAATGCGGTCTTTGACGATAATCTCCAGTGTTGACTGGAAAGTCTCTTTGATATCATCTTCCCAGTGTGCCCCTACCCAACGCTGTGGCTCCTCACACTGTGAAATATCTACAGGAACGTTAGTACAACTGCGTTTGTGGATAGACACGCCAAAGCCACGTGTGATAAATCCGATGATGTCATCACCAGGTAGTGGGTTGCAACATTTTGAGAACTTGATAAGACAGTCCTGAACACCTTCTACTGTGACACCGGAACCAACATGCTTTTTGCGAGGTGGTACACTCGGGTCTTTGACTGTAACATCTTCTTGAATATCTTTTTTGTACTTTTTAAGGTACGCATCTTTAACACGTGGCATAATTTTCCATAACTGGGTACCACCATAGCCGATAGATGCATACAAATCATCAACAGTGTTGCAGTGTTGACGTTGCATAATACCTGACAAACACTCTGCCAGATCTTTTTCCTCAAAATGCATTCCTGCTTTTTTGAGTTCGTGCTCAAACTGCTCTCTACCTTCGATGATATTTTCTTCTCTACGCTCTTTTTTGAACCACGAGCGGATTTTTGCTTTTGCCTGATTAGTCTTAACTATATTGAGCCAGTCACGCTTTGGTCCTGTACCCTCTTTTTGGGTCAGTATCTCAACGATCTCTCCTGTTTTTACCTGATAGTCGATAGGCACAATACGTCTGTCAACCTTTGCACCTATCATACGGTTGCCGACAGCTGTATGGATAGCATATGCCATATCGATAACTGTAGCTCCAACAGGAAGAGAAACAACATCACCCTTAGGTGTGAAAACATAAACCTCGTCAGGTGATAGGTCGTTTTTGATAGTTTTGACGATATCTGTAGCGTCCTCAGCTTCGGACTGGATTTCAAGAGTTTTTCTAATCCACGTAAGTCTGTCCTCAAGAGAACCAGAGTCGGCGTTTTTCATGCCGAGTTTGTACTTCCAGTGAGCTGCGATACCGTACTCCGCTGTCTGGTGCATCTCATAAGTACGAATCTGCACCTCAAACGGTACACTGTTTTTGTCAAAAACAGTGGTGTGGAGCGACTGGTACATATTAGGTTTTGGGGTAGAAATGTAGTCTTTGAATCTATTTGGGAGCGGAGTAAAAATATCGTGAACGATACCAAGCACGTTGTAACAGTCAGAAATCGAATCAACAATAACACGCACTGCAAAAATATCAAAAATCTGGTCGAGTGTCTTGCCCTGCATATAGGTCTTTCGATAGATAGACAAAGCACTCTTAACACGTCCGTTGATGGTGACGTGCTCGATATGCCCGTTTGTTTTTTCGAGTATCTTTTGCTTTATGCTCTGAATAAACGCATTACGCTCGTTTTCGGATAGCTTGAGCTCTGTTTCAATCTCTTCATAAGCAACAGGGTCAAGGTAACGGATAGACAAGTCTTCGAGCTCTTCTTTGATGTTTTTCATACCGAGTCTGTGAGCTATAGGTGCGTAAACATCCAAACACTCTCTGGCTTTGTCTCTACGCTTTTGCTCAACTACACACGCAATAGTACGCATGTTATGAAGTCTGTCAGCAAGTTTTACGATGATAACACGGATGTCGTTAGACATAGCCATAAGCATCTTACGGACGTTCTCTGCTTGTTGCTCTTCTCTATCAGTAAACTTGATTTTGCTTATTTTTGTGAGACCGTCAACGAGTAGTGAGACTTCACTTCCGTACATTTCTTTTACGGTATCGAGTGTTACATCAGTGTCCTCAACAACATCGTGAAGAAGTGCCGCTACGATAGAATCTGTATCCATGCTCATATCAGCTAAAATACACGCTACTGATGTAGGGTGCAAAATATACGGTACACCGGAAACTCTACGCTGGTCACCGTGTGCTTTGTCAGCAAACTCGTACGCTGATGTAATCTTTTCTATATCGTAGTTGATGCTACTATTATTGAGCTTTGTAATAAGCTCGTGAAAGTCTTGATAATATATTCTTTCAGGCATCGGCACTCACCTCCTTGAGTTTTTTGATAATTATAGAATCGTCCAGGTTCACTTTGCCCTCGACGTCACATAGCTTTATAACGCTAGAATTCATACCCTCGTATATTTCAATCAGGGATAGCTCGCTCATACACTCGAGTATAACTCTGAGTCTGCCGAAAGGCAGTGTATCACAGCTAAGCCTATAAAGCAGGCTATCGACTGAGTAGCTATATCCTCCGTTTGCTCTAAGATAACGATAAACAAGGGCGAACTCTTCTCTGCTTGGGAGCAGTGATACAGCATTATCTTTGCTGATATCATCACCACGACAAAACGCTTCGAAAGTTTCTTTTGATGAAAGGATAGCTTCTTCATCTATATCTGAAAATCTCAGCTCTTTTATAATAACGCTAAGGCTTTCTATGTTGTTGTATATGTTTTTATCGAGTGTAACAGCGCAGTCGAGCGTGTCCCCTACTACGTAAGGAAACTCTTCCTTAGAAGTCGAAAAACGCATCGCTGTAACAACGCTATCACCACGAGTCAAAGTTAATTTGAGATGTTTGCCACCACCCACTTCGTGGATGTCAGCAAGTTTCATATTATACAAACCGAAAAGCGGTGTCGGGTTGCCGGCACCAAACGGTTCGAGCAAGCTCAGCTGGTCAGCAAGTGATACTGAAAGCTGGGCCGGGTTAAGCTTGCAATCAAGCTCGAGCTCAGGCACAGGAATCTCAACACTCTTTGCGTAATCGTTGATAGCTGTAATGAAAGCATCGATATTTTCTGCTTTCATACCAAAGCCAACAGCCATAGGATGACCGCCAAACTGAGTAAGCAAATCAGAACAAGCAAACACTGCATCGCACAACGAAAAACCTTTTACACTTCTCCCGGATGCTCTGCAAGTATCATCATCAACGGAAATAACGATGCTAGGTTTTCCGTATGCTTCTTTAAGGCGGGAAGCAACGATACCGATAACACCTTGGTGCCAGTTTTCGCCACATACGACGATAATTCTATTTTGTATTATAGATGGGTTACGCTTGATACGCTCATCAATGTCGTCTAAGATTTCTTTTTCTATTGCTTGGCGCTGAGTATTGTCCTCGCACAGCTCAAGTGCAATATCATAAGCTTGCTGTTCGTCATCAGTAAGTAGCATAGAAACAGTCTTTTTAGAAAGACCCAGTCTACCCCCTGCGTTAATACGAGGAACAAGTGTAAAAGATATATTTCCTGTAGTAATCTTCCTGTTAGAAAGGCCGGACTCTTCAACTAAAGCGTTGATACCGCATCTGTCGGAGTTGCTGATGTGCAGTAGTCCGTTTTTCACGATAACACGGTTATCGGATATAAGCGGTACAATATCGCCTATAGTACCAAGTGCTGCTAAATCAGAGTAATTCTCAAGAATCTGCTCAGGATCAGCATATTCGCCCTCAATAGCCATAACAAGCTTTAGTGCAACGCCGACGCCAGATAATTCTTTAAAAGAACTATCGCAACCATCCTGATGTAAATCAACTATAGCGACTGCATCAGGGAGCTCGGTGTTAGGCATATGGTGGTCTGTGATAACAGTATCAATACCAAGGCTCTTTGCGTAAGCAATCTCATCAACTGCTGCGATACCGTTATCGACAGTGATGATAAGTTTTACTTCATTTTCACACAGGAGGTTTACCGCCTCCATATTCATTCCATATCCCTCTCCCTCTCGAGCAGGAATATAGAACATCACGTTCGCACCAACTGCTTCCAGATAAGAATAAAGCAATGCAGTCGAGGTTACGCCATCTGCATCAAAGTCACCGTAAATACATATTTTTTCATAGTTTTCTATCGCTGACTTTATGCGCACAACAGCTTTGTCCATATCTTTAATTTCAAACGGGTCTGTAAGCTCGCTGTCATTGTATAAAAAATCGTTGATATCTTCATCGGATACGATGCCTCGAATATCTAAAAGCATCGAAATGAGCATTGGCAATTCGTGTTTTGTCGAAATGGCAACAGCCCTGTCCTTATTAAGTTTTGCTACTGTCCACTTCTTCATAGCAGTACCCCAAAAAATTTAATATAAATTATGCATCAGCTAAAAGATTTTTAGCGTGTTCGAGTGCGGTGTGTGTGATGTTTACACCATCAATAATACGGGCGAGTTCGTGCACTCTGCCGTCTGTATCAAGCTTTTTGACTTGCGTGTAAGTCTTGTCGTTTGTAAACTCCTTATTAATCAGGAAATGGCTATCAGCAAGGGCTGCAATCTGTGCCTGATGAGTAACGCACATAACCTGACGTTCACGACTCACTTCTTTTAATTTCATACCTACTTTTTGTGCGGCTGAGCCGGATATACCCGTGTCGATTTCGTCAAATATCATAGTGTCTACGATATCGTGGCGAGAAAGCACGGTTTTGATAGCGAGCATCATTCTGGAAAGCTCACCGCCGGAGGCTATCTTTGTGACAGGTTTAGGGTCTTCGCCTAAGTTTACTGAAATCAGAAACTCGACTTTGTCTATACCTGATTTTGAAAGCTCGCACTCTTTGAAATCAACTACGAGTCTGACGTTAGGCATCTCTAAGAAAGCCATTTCTTTTTGTACCTGTGATGCGAACTCTTGTGCTTTTTGGTGTCTTATATCAGACAGCTTTTGTGCAATATCTCTTGCTTGCAATTCAAGCTGAATGAATCTTTCTTTAAGTTTCTCACGATTAGTATCGTAGTCTTCGAGCTCTTTAAGCTTTGTTTTAGATGACTCTAAGTACTCTAGCATTTCTTCTTCAGTTGCACCGTACTTGCGTGATAAACGATAGAGCAAATCGAGTCGTTCTTCTATCTGCTCAAGTCTATATGGGTCAGCCTCGATATCTGAAATGCTGTCTTCTATCAAGCTTGAGATATCTTTGAGCTCGTAGAGTGCGTTAGCGAGTCTGTCGGATATATCTGACAAACTCTCCTGATACCGTGCAGACACAGAAAGTGCCGATGAAGCATCATCTGTCATACTGATAACTCCATCTATGTCATCATCACCGTCTAAGATAGATTTAGATTTCAACAGCGACTTGATGATTTTGTCAGAATTTAAAAGAACGGTTTTCTCTTGGTTCAGTGCATCGCTCTCGCCTACTGTGATGTCGGCTGATTCAAGCTCATCTATCTGATAACGAAGAAGGTCAATCTGTGCAAGACGAGCTTCTTCATCGTCACTAACGTTTTCAAAGGCTTCTTTTGCAACAACATACTCGTTATACTTCTCACGATACTTTAAAAGTAGTGGCTGGGTTTGTGAGAGTGCATCTATGTAATGAAGATGCAGCGACGGTGACATCAGCTCAGCGTTGTCGCTTTGACCGTGAATGTTGATAAGATACTGTGACAGTTCTTTTAGTGCTGAAACAGTCGCAGGTCGAGAGTTGATACGACAGTTGTTTTTGCCCGATAATGACATCTCTCGCTGTAAAATGACCATGCCGTCTTCGACCTCAAAACCGAGTGTGCGAGCCTTTTTCTCGACGTATTTCGATACATCCGTAAAAGTCGCACTGACGAAAGCACTGTTGCTACCGTTTCTGATAATCTGCTTTGTGGTACGAGAACCTAGCACTGCGTTAATAGAATCAATAACGATACTTTTGCCGGCACCGGTTTCACCGGTCAGCACATTAAATCCGTGTGTGAAATCAATATTCGTTTTTTCGATAACTGCAATGTTTTCGATATACAAATTAGATAACATAAAAAACCTCTAATATCACTGAACGTATCCGGAAAATTCGTTCGAATAAGCACGTGCGGACTCTTCGCTTTTGCATACGATGAAGATAGTATCGTCACCTGCAATAGTCCCCATAATTGCGTCGTGATCCATAGAATCAATCGCTGCACAAACAGCCTGTGCCATACCTGCGTAGGTTTTGACAACGACCATATTAAGGGCATATTCAACGCTTATAATAGATGAGTCGACTATATTTAAAAAGCCATTACCACTTGCGCTTTGCTTAGTTTGAGGAGCCTGGTAGCGATACTTCCCGTTTTGATCAAGTGACTTCGAAAGTCTGAGCTTTTTGATATCACGAGAAACCGTAGATTGGGTTACATCAAAGCCCTCAGCTTTTAAATACTCCAAAAGCTCCTCTTGCGTTGTGATAGGATATTTAGTTATAAGTTCAACAATTTTTGTGTGTCTATTAGATTTCATCAGTTTTTCTCCTTTAGCTTTTCATTAAGCAAGGTGTAGAAATTTTTCTCTTTTAGAATTATAAGCTCCAGATAATCGTCAGATTTTGTGATAGTGATTTCGTCGCCTTTTTGAATCTCGACGTTGGTCTGGCCATCGACAACGAGATAGCTGTGGCTGACGTCTGCGTTGTCAACAATAGCTGTTAGAGTAGAATCTTCTCTGAAAACCACCTGTCGTGATGACAGAGCGTGTGGACATAACGGTGTGAGCAAAATGCAGTCCATATCAGGCTCGATAACAGGTCCGCCACAAGAAAAGCTGTACGCTGTGGAGCCCGTAGGTGTAGCAAATATCATACCATCAGCACGATATGTGATGATACGCTCGTTATTAAGCAACACTGAGATATCAATGATAGGCTTTAGTACATCACGGGTAATGGCTGCTTCGTTGACAGCTAAAAAGCGTTTTATCTCGTTACCACGTTTGAGTTCAACGTTGAGTAACATTCTGCGCTGTATTTTGTACTCACCCAAAAGGAGCTTTTTCAGTTCCTTTATCTCGTAGTACTCAATACCAGCAACAAAGCCTATGCGCCCCATATTGACACCGATAAGCGGTTTTTTGTAAGTAGTTGCGAACTTTGCGTTATGAATGATAGTACCGTCGCCACCTACTGTGATAGCTAGGTCACTGTGTGCGATAACAGCCTCGTCTGTATCAAAAAAATCTATATTATCTTTATATTCAGTTAAGTTTGTTATTTCTTTTACAGAATTATTAAGTAAAACATCGGCTTTTTCTTGTATCATAAGCTTTACGATTTGTTCACCGCAAATGACCGCCTGAGCCTTGTCGATATTGATAATGATACCGATTTTCATATAATCACCACTTTATTTATCAAGTTGTGCGTGAGATTCTAACACTATCTGTTGTGCTGTCGTATCAGTAAGTTGTTGTGGGGTATCTGACTTCTTGATATGTATCAGATATTCTATGTTGCCTTGTGGGCCTTTGATAGGTGAAAAGTCAAGTCCGCATACAGAAAAACCGTTGTTAAGACAAAAATCAACGATCATTTCGACAACGTCTATATGAACGGTCTTATCTCTGACTACTCCATTTTTTCCAACCTTATCTTTGCCAGCTTCAAACTGTGGCTTGATAAGACAGACTGCCTCTCCCTTTTCACTTAAAAGTTCTCTTGCAACAGGCAAAATAAGTTTGAGTGAAATAAAAGATACATCAACAGAGAAAAAGTCGATTCTGTCAGGGACTTGTTCGTCGGTGACATAACGCATATTGGTACGCTCGAGATTGATAACTCTTTCGTCGTTGCGTAATTTCCACGCAAGCTGGCCATAGCCCACATCGACGGAATAGACTTTCTTTGCTCCGTTTTGGAGCATACAGTCAGTAAAGCCTCCAGTAGACGCACCGATATCCATCGTGACTTTATCAGTCAAGGTGATTGGAAAGCTCTCAATTGCTTTTTCGAGTTTATATCCGCCCCGGCTGACGTATTTTTGAGTTTCTCCTCGCACTTCGAGTGGCAGGTTTTCGTCATAAGAGACACCGCATTTGTCGGCTTTTTGGTTGTTGACGTAAACCTGACCTGCCATAATAATGGCTTTTGCTTTTTCTCGGCTTTCTGCAAAGCCTTTTTCAAAAACAAGAACATCCAGTCGTTTTTTCATTTTATCTCCGTTTTATCAGTCGTTTTTCATAATATCGTACATAGACTGTGAGTCCAGGTGGTTGTTTCTGATAGCGTCTGCGACCTTTGAATGTGGTATAAATCGGTCTTCAATCGCTGTGACCTTGTACAGACCTGTGTAGCCGATTTTTGTGAGTTCATAGTCAAATGTCTCACCAATACCGCCTGCTAAAATACCTTCTTCAAAAAAGTGAATTTTTTCAAAGCCTTTTGCGAACTCGATGGCTTTTTTATCAATCGGCTTGATTTTGCAAAGCTTCAGCACACAAATAGACTCACCGTCTTTTTTTAGCATCTCATAAGCTTTGACTGCGTTTGAAAAAAGTCTTCCGTAAGTAATAAGGAGCTTTTTCGCATTTCTATCGCCATAGATGTCATAGTTCATACTACTTTGTTCCAAGTCAGCTGGACGAGTTGTTTCAGCTCCTCTTGGATAGCGGATAGCAACCAAGCTGTCACATCCGTAAATCGCAGTGTTCAGCGACTGTTTCATCTCGTCAAAATAACACGGTGAAAAAATAGTTGTGTTAGGAATGGAGTTGAGCATAGATACATCAAACACACCTTGGTGAGTTTCGCCATCTTCGCCAACAATACCTGCCCTGTCAACAGCTACTACCATATGGAGCTTCTGCATAGCGGCATCGTGAAGGAGCTGGTCATAACCACGCTGTAAAAATGTCGAATAAACAGCAAAAACTGGTATCATACCCTTTGTTGCCATACCGCAAGAGAATGTAACAGCGTGTTCTTCAGCGATCCCCACATCAAAGAACCTGTCCTTAAATCTGCGAGAAAAGTCATAAAGTCCTGTGCCTGTTCGCATAGCTGCTGTAACGGCACAGATACGCTCGTCTTCTTGCGCTATTTTACACAGCCCTTCGCCAAACACAGTAGAAAAATCTGTTTTTGATGAAATAGGCTCGCCTGTGTCTATATCAAACTGTCCGATACCGTGGAAGCTCGCAGAATCACTTTCTGCGTACTGATAACCTTTGCCCTTCTTTGTCTGCACGTGCACAAGCACAGGGCCTTTTGTGGTTTTTGCGGCTTGCAGCGCATTTCTGAGCGAATCTATATCGTGACCGTCTACCGGACCATAGTAGCGGTAACCCAGTTGGTCAAACAAAGTATCTTTGTAAACAATACGCTTTACGCGCTTTTTGGAGCGTTTTAAAGAATTTCTGATATGGTCACCAAGTGGAATACGCTCTAAAAAGTTGTCCATTCTGTTTTTAGCTCTAAGATATCCCGGCTTTACACGAATGCTTGTTAAGTACTTTGCCATAGCACCGACGTTCTGGGATATAGACATCTTGTTATCGTTTAAGATAACAATAAAGTTCTTTTTAAATCGTCCTGCGTTATTAAGTCCTTCGTATGCAAGACCGCCAGTGAGTGACCCGTCACCTATAACTGCGATAGTATGGCTATCTTCACCTAAAAGCTGTTTAGCTTTAGCTATGCCGAAGGCGGCAGAAATAGAAGTGCTAGAGTGACCTGCGTTGAATGCATCGTACTCACTCTCGGATCTTTTCGGAAAACCCGAAAGCCCACCTTGTGTACGGATAGTGTTGATGCTGTCGAATCTGCCTGTGAGCATCTTGTGAGTATAGCATTGGTGTCCAACGTCCCAAACTATACTGTCATCAGGACAATCGAAAACATAGTGTAACATAACGGTAAGTTCAACCACACCTAAATTCGGGGATAGATGACCGCCGTTACACGAAACAGTATCGATAATCTGCTCTCTTATTTCTTTGCACAGCTTTTTTAGCTGTGAGTTTGAAAGTGTTTTCAGGTCCTTGGGTGATTTAATTGTAGATAAAATTTCCTGTGACATATTATTACCTACTTTTCCTTTATCTGAATATATTGATACCAAAATTAGTTGTTTCTATTTTTTAAGCTAAGTGCCAGATCTTTTAGAGCTGTTGTATCCGACTCAAAATATGACAGTGACTCAATCGCTTTATTTGTCAAGGTGTCAACGAGCTCTTTGCACTTATCAATGCCGAGCAGTGAAACATAGGTTGACTTATCGTTATCGTTATCACTGCCGACAGGCTTGCCTAAGTCTTCTGAAGTGGAGGTGACATCGAGTATATCATCAACAATCTGAAACGCAATACCGATGCTGTGAGCGTAGTCAGATGCTGCTTTTATCTTCTCATCACTTGCACCGCCGATGATGCATCCCATTTCGCAAGCTGCTTTTATCAAAGCGGCTGTCTTTTTCTCGTCCATTTCTTGCAGGATATTTATATCAGCGTTTTTGCCTTCGTTTTCAATATCTATGACCTGTCCGCCGACCATACCGAGTACACCGCAGTATTTAGAGAGAGTATGTGCGGCTCTTACTGCCTTGTCAGCGCTAACGTTTTTGAGTGCTTTTTCAGAAAGCATAATCTCAAACGCAAGGCTTTGCATTGCGTCCCCTGACAAAGTAGCAATATCTTCACCATAAACTTTATGGTTAGACAGTTTGCCTCTTCTGTAGTCATCATCGTCCATACAAGGCAAATCATCGTGTATAAGTGAATATGTGTGAATCATCTCAACAGCACACGCATAAGGAAGCGCACACTTTGCATCAACGCCGCACAACTCACAGAAAAGCAGGGTGAGTAGCGGTCTGATGCGCTTTCCGCCACACATAAGTGAATATTCCATAGAGTCAATCAAAGTTTGCTCAGTAAATTCACCCTGTGGGAGGTAGTTTTTTAGCGCTGATTCTATCATATTCTGATAATCTTTTGTGTTTTGCATAATATATCCTCAGTCTTCAAACAGACTATCGCTGTTTTGTTTCATTTTGTTAATACGGTCGTTGATATCTACTATCTGACCTTTGCACTGCTCGAGCTTAGTGGTGCAATATGTGAGCAATTTGTACGCTTCTTCGTAGAGCTTCATACACTCATCAAGCGGTACGTCGCCTTTTTCCATTTTCAAGACAATCTCTTCGAGTTGTTTGTTCGCTTTTTCAAAAGTCATTTCTTTTTCCATATCATTCATCCTCTTGTGATATTTGAATAAGTTTTGTTAATCGATGGTTGACTCCGCTACGTGAAATCGGAGGGTCTAGCATAACGCCCATATCCCGCAGAGAAAGTTCAGGATATTCAAGACGAAGCTGTGCTACTGCTTTGAGTTCATCGGAAAGCGTCAGCAGTTTGCCGGATTTTTCAAGCTTTTTGATAGCTTTGATTTGAGTAGCTGAAGCAGATGCGACTTTCTGCAGATTGGCAATTTCTGAATTAGTACGACGGTTAGCGAGGTTTCGAACCTGTTTTAAAGCCTTTGTGCCAATAACTGTCATCGCTGAATTTGTAGCACCCATAAAGGTCAGCAGGTCTGTGATCTGTTCGCTGTCTTTTATATACGCTATGTAGGAACCGTTGCGGTTGAGCATCTTGATAGACAACGGACAATCCTCGTTGTCTCTGATTATGTTACAAATATCTGTGCACAAGTTCTTGTGAACCACACACAACTCTAGGTGATAACCTTTATCAGGATCGGTAACAGACCCGCAAGCTAAAAACACACCTCGTATAAATGCACGCTCACATTTGCTATCAAGCAAATTCGCTCTGTTTACTCTTAAATTTATTTCTCTTTCATCGTGACCGTAAAAGTCATATATCCGTTTACAGTCGTTTGCATCAATGACTTTTACTGTGTATGTTTTAGACGATTTTGTAAGCGGTCTGATGCGTTCAATAATAGGTGAAAAAAGCATTGTGCACAAGCTGACAAAGCGGTTTGCTGTGTGCTTGTTCTCGGTTTTGAACACGATTTTTTCACTTGTGAAATGTCGACAGAGCAAAAGCATAGCGTAAAGCTCACTTCTGAGAATATCGACATCCATTGACACAGCAGAACACAATTCTTTTTTTGTATCTGTAGCAAATGACATAATATAACCTCTATGACAGAGACTATGTTATGCTTTCCATATATCTCTGTGGTGTATTGCTGACTGTTGATTATGCTCGATGAAATGGCTGTTCAAAAGTCGTGCCAGCGTTACTGAACGGTGCTTACCACCTGTACAGCCGATACCAATAACCAGCTCGCTTTTGCCCTCTTCTTTGTAAAGAGGAACAGTAAAATCCAAATAATCGAGAAGCTTTTCGATAAACTGTTGAGTAACATCAAAATCTAGAATATATTTTCTGACGTCTTCATCAAGACCTGTTTTGTGTTTTAGTTCTTTGATATAAAACGGATTTGGCAGACATCTGACATCAAAAATAAGGTCAGCTTCAAGCGGAATACCGTACTTAAATCCAAACGACATACAAGTGACGAGCATACCGCTCTGGGAGCCTTGTGAGAACATAGTAGTCACACGCTCTTTGAGTTGTTTTGGTGTCATATATGAAGTGTTGATTACATAGTCGGATATGGCTTTGACAGGTTTCATAAGCTCGAGTTCAAGCTCGACAGCTTTCTCGATAGAACCGCCCGCAAGCTCAGATGCTAGCGGATGCTTGCGACGTGTTTCTTTATATCTGATGAGAAGTGTATCTGCCTTTGTATCAAGGAAGAGCATCTTGAAGCGTTTTCCGGACAACTTGCTTTTTGAAATAATATCTGCAAGCTCGCTGAACATATTGCCACTTCGCATATCAGCAACTACTGCAACTTTTTTCATACGCTTGTCAGCGGAGTTGTCACACAAAACGTAGAATGTATCAAGCAATAGCGGCGGTATATTATCGACACAGTAAAATCCGATATCTTCCATAGCGTGTAGTGCTGAGGTTTTACCGGCACCGGAAAGACCGGTGATAATTACAAATTCCATAGCTCCTCCTTAAAAAGTGTTTAAGTACAAATCAAATGTGAATAATCTCACGCTCTAAGAAATATCCTGTTTCATCTTTGACGGTATCCTGAACATATTTTACGAGTTCAAGAACATCATTACAGGTGGCATCTCCGATATTGATAATAAAACCTGCGTGCTTTTGTGACACCTGTGCACCACCAATAGTCTTGCCTTTTAAGCCACATTTTTCTATCAAAGTACCTGCGTAGTTACCTTGAGGTCGTTTGAATACGCTTCCGGCACTCGGAAATTCAAGCGGTTGCTTGGTTTTGCGACGAGTCATAAAGTCATCCATTTTCGCTTTGATATCTTTTTCGTTGTCCAAATTAAGATCAAAAGTCACAAACAATATGATATCGTCAGTGGTTTTATAAACACTGTGACGATATGAAAAGTCAAGCTGTGATGCAGGTAAAGTTTTCACTTCGCCTTGTCTTGTGATATGAGTGATTGATGCAACAACATCTTTCATTTCGCCACCGTACGCACCTGCGTTCATATATGCAGCACCGCCGACTGAACCGGGAATACCGTATGCGAACTCAAGACCGGAAAGCGACTCGGACAACGCAAAAGTACAAAGCTTTGTGAGATTTGCACCTGCGCCACAAGTGATTGTATTTTCTTTTACAGAAATATTCTTAAAATCTCCATCGAGGGTCAGCACAACGCCTTTCATACCGTCATCTGATATGAGCAGGTTGCTGCCTCTACCCAAAATGAACAGTGGGATGTCGTTTTCGTTACACGCTTTAATCACCGCTTTGAGCTGTTCAATGCTATAAACAGTCAAAAACATCTCAGCATCGCCACCGATTTTGAAGCTGGTGTGGCGTGAAAGCGGTTCGTTCTCTATAAAGCTAAAGCCCAGTTGCTCGGCTAAGTCTTTGATAATTTGAATATCGTACATAACTCCTCCGTTAAATGTCGATGTTTTTCTCTTTGAAATACTCTTTGAGGTTATCAACGCTCGAGTTTACAACAAGCTCGCTAGGAAAGTCGATTTCAGAAAGCATTTTTAGCGCATTAGGTACGTCGCCAACTTTTGTCAAAAAATGTGCGTCACTGTCAACGACTATTCGTGCACCATGTTTTTTACATAAAAGAGCAATTTGCTTACAGCATTCTTCGCTACCTTTTCTAAAACCAAAAGAAGCGTTGTTGATTTCAACTAAAGTTGAGGTCTGTGCACAGCGTTTGATAACTGTTTCGTAGTCATATCTGAAGTACTCTGAACCTGAGTGGCCGAGCACGTTGACGTTAGGGTTTTCACACATAGCAAGGTATGCATTGGTACACTTTTCTACCGTTGGCTTTTCAAAAAGTGAGATAGTGTGCATAGACGCTACTATCCACTCAAGAGAGTTGAGCAATTTTTCGCTACAATCAAGTGCTCCATCATAGTTGATGATGTTAGCTTCCATACCCTTTAAGACTCTGACTCCTAAATAATCTTTAGGAATAATAGGCAGACTCTCAAAATAATACGGTCCCGGTGCACCTGGCATCGCTTTGCCATGGTCTGTGATAGCGATAGCATACAAGCCTTTGTCAGATGCTGCTTTGACCATTTCGTGTACTGTAGAATATGCGTGAGTAGACGCTATAGTATGGGTGTGTAAATCTGCAATAATTTTCATTAAATCACCAGTTAGTATCGATTATCTTTTTGCCGATATCATCAGGGCTGATATCCATACCTAAATTTTGTAAGAGCTCTCGTGCACCGTTGTAGCCCATCTTCTTCTGGCGTTGGTTCATAGCGGCTACTTCGATGATGATAGCAAGGTTTCGACCAGGCTTGACAGGGATGGTAACAACAGGTACTTCAATACCAAGAATCTCCATATACTCGTTATCCATACCCATTCTGTCGTAAACTTTGGTAGAGTCCCAAAGCTCCATATTGATAACCATGTCAATTTTTTCACTCATCTTGACAGCACCCATACCGAAAATACGACGAGCGTTAATAATGCCAATACCACGAAGTTCGATAAAGTGACGGATGTTGTCAGGAGAAGAACCGACAAGTGACTTCTTAGAAACTCGTTTAATTTCGACAGCATCGTCAGCGATGAGTCGATGTCCACGCTTGATAAGCTCGATAGCTGTCTCGGACTTACCTACACCGCTGTTTCCTATCAACAGACAGCCTTCACCGTAAACTTCTACGAGAACACCGTGACGAGTAATCCTCGGTGCGAGCTCAACGTTAAGAAAAGCAACTAAAGCTGCTGTGAGAGCAGACGTATCGTCTGTTGTAGTAAGAAGCGGAACCTCGTACTTTTTAGCGCAGTCAATCATAGTCTGAGTAGGTGTGATATCGCGTGCAATAATAACAGCTGGCGGTCTGCGAGAAAGAATGGGTTCGATGTGTTTTACTCTCTCTTCTTCTGTAAGATTATTCAAGAAGGAGTACTCGGTCATACCGAAAACAACAATCTGTGAGTTATCAAAAAAATCAAGATATCCAACAAGCTGCAATCCCGGTCTGTCAATACTTTTTGAAGTAACAAAAAGATTTTGTGGATCGGATGGCATATAAAACTCCTTGAGTCCGATTTCATCGATAATCTTTTTCAATGATACGCTGTATTCACTATTCATAAACTGCACCGACTTTCTTTTATCATTTTGCATACTTATACAGATTCAATTATACTCCCATATAATATGTTTATAAACCTATAAAAGAACTTTTTTAGTTTTTTATGCATAAAATTGCATATTTTTTATGATTTTAATTTATATTTTGGGCTGTGCATATACAAAATATTCCTGTACATATTAGTAGAGGTGATATTATGCTGATTTTATTATTAAGAACAGTGCTTGTGTATGCTTTTATTATACTTGCCGTAAGGCTGATGGGTAAGCGACAGATAAGCGATATGCAAGCATCAGAGCTTGTCGTAACTCTGGTTATTTCTGACATAATTGCCATACCTATGCAGGGAGTGGAGCAACCACTTTTATCGGGGTTCTTGCCTATTATGGTGTTGGTTTCACTTGAGATAATAGTTAGTATAATTATGCTTAAAAGTCCTAAATTCAGAAATATAATTTGTGGCAATCCGGTCATCGTCGTAAAAGACGGAAAAATACTCGAAAACCAAATAAAAAGACTTAGAATCAGCTACGAGGATTTATACAGTATAATGCGACAACAAGATGTATTCGATGTGCGTGAAATAAAGTACGGTATCATCGAAACAAACGGTAGCTTGAGTATCCTAAGAAACGAGGAGGAAAATCAGTGAAAAGAATATGGGTTGCAGTAGGGTTTCTAGCACTATCGCTTATCTTTGCTTTTGCTGAGTTTTTGATAGTCAGCAAAAGCTACAAAAACTACGTAGAACAGATACAAATCGCAGAATATTATATTTCCGATAAAGAATTTTCTGTTGCACAAGACATTTGCAAAAACATAGAAGAAGAATGGGAAAAATCAAGAAAAACATTGAATGTATTCATGATTCATACTTATTCGGAAAATATATCTGAGAGTATCGCAAAGCTCAGTGAATACGCACAAAATAAAGACAAAAAAGCCTTTTTGTCACAATCAAGCAAAACAAAAAGGCAGCTGCTCTATATAAAACAGAGCGAACTGCCTAATCTTGAAAATATTATGTGATAATTCTCAGATGAAATAATTCTTTCTGGGAATTATTTTTTATTTCTTGTCTGCCACATAACCCAGAGAGGGCCAGCGATACAAAGTGATGAGTAACAACCAGAAATAACACCGATCATCATTGGAAGAGCAAAGCTCTGTACTGAATCAAGACCGAAGATAGTTGCTACTACGTAAACTGTACCGATAGCAATCAAAGTTGTGATAGATGTGCAGATTGTACGTGTAAGAACTGATGAAGCACTGTGGTTGAATACAGTAGCGATATCAGACTTAGGACCTGCAATCTTTCTTTCTTCTCTGACTCTGTCGTAGATAACGATAGTATCGTTGAGTGAGTAACCCAAGATCATAAGTACAACTGCGATGAAGTTAGAGTCGATAGGCATACGGAAGATAACGTACATAAAGTAAATCATAGCTACGTCGTGGAAGAGTGCAACGAGTGCCATAATACCTGCGGAAAGACCACCGATACGCTTAAATCTGATAGTAACGTAAAGCACCATCAAAGCACAAGCGATAAGTACAGCTGTGAGACACTTGAGCAAGAACTTGAAGCCCATAGAAGCCTCTACAGAAGTAGATTCCTGATACTCAAAGTTGTTTTCTTCAAAATTCTTTGTGAGAGCCTTGGTGATAGCATCCTGCTGAGCAGTGTCGATAGCGTCCTCACCTGAGAAGTTGATGTCAATAACATAGGCATCATCGGTCTCTGTATTGTTCATAATATCCTTTGATACTGTGAAAGTAACAGTATTCTCAGGAGTTGCACTCTGGATAGTATCTTTGAGAGCTGTCTCATCAACTTCTCCTGTGAAGCTGTATGAAATGATAGCACCACCCTTGAACTGAATGTCAAGTGTTGTACCAAATATGATGTTGCAGATAATGCCGATAAGAATAATACCCAGTGAGATGCCAAAGAAAATCTTACTGCGACCAACAAAGTTTAAGTCTTTTTTCATTTTTTAGCACCTCCAAACAAAAAGTTTTTGCGTAGGCACTTAAAGCCGGCAATGCTCTTGAGCATGATTCTTGAGAAGAATACGCCCATTACAAAGTTACTGATAACACCCATCAAGAGTGTGTAACCAAACGCATAGATAGTACCTGTTGTTGATGCACCGAACAGCCAAGAAAGAATGTTACTTGGACCAAATACAAGAAGCAGGATAATAGATACAATAACGACAGTCATATTACCGTCGATGATAGCAGAAAGTGAGTTCTTTGTGCCGTTTTCGATAGCACCGTCAAGAGTCTTGCCAGTTTTGAACTCATCTTTGATACGCTCAGCTGTGATGATGTTAGCGTCAACACCCATACCGATAGAAAGAATAATACCGGCGATACCAGGGAGTGTCATTGTGAATGAATCAAACGGAGCAAAGTATCTTGAGATAGCTGCGATAGAAAGACCTACCTGTCCTAAAAGTGCGATAACAGCAACCAAACCAGGAACTCTGTATCTGATAATCATAAAGAGTGAAATGAGAATCAGAGCGATAACACCAGCATAAGCCATAGCTGTAAGTGAGTTCTGACCGAGTGTTGGGCTGATAGAGCTGTAAGACGCAACTTCGAGTGAGAATGGAAGCGCACCACCGTTGATCTGGTTAGCAAGCTTTGTAGCTTCTTCAGCCGTAAAATCACCAGTAATCTGAGCAGAACCGCCGGTGATAGCCTCGTTTACTGTAGGAGATGAAAGAAGTGTATCATCCATATAGATGGAGAGAGTCTTGCCAACATTAGCTGCAGTAGCTTCAGCAAAAATATCTGAACCTTCTTTTGTAAGATCTAAGAGTACGAGGTACTCAGTAGCTGAACCGGTCTCTGTATTAACACCAGCCTGTGCAGAAGCAACAGAAGAACCATCCATAACAACTTCGCCTGATTCATTTTTGAATGTAAGCTTTGCTGTAGCAGCGAGCTCGTCGATAGCTGCAACCGGATCAAAATCAGTTTCGTCCTCTTTCCATGGGAAACGTACAATAATACGGTCACTACCGTAGTCAGCATAAAGCTCATAGTCAGTAATACCGTTTGAAACCATACGGGTTTCGATAATAGATTTAGCAGAATCTAACTGCTCATCTGTGGCGTCAACTTCGTCAGCTGGTTTGAAAGTAGCTTCAACACCGCCACGGATGTCAATTCCCCATCTGATGTCATCAATACCCTTGAATACTGTTTTCGAAATATCACCGTCGTAGTAAGATACGCCGAAGATAGCTGAAGCAGCAAACAGGAGAATCAAAATAGCACAGATGAAGAAAACAGGCTTTGGAATTCTTTTCATGCCTTGGACCTCCATAAATTTTGTGTTGTCAAAAGTGAGCGCAAAGCCTTATAAAAAATAAAAACTCTGCTACGGCTACACTTTTAACCATAACAGAGTAATTATACTTTTTTATCAAAGAAAAGTCAACAAAAGTATGTGATTTCTTTGTGATTATTCTTAAATTTTGTCGAATATTTTACTATATTTCTAATTAGGAAAAAATATATGATAATTTGTACTTATTTTCCCAACAAAAGCTCTACTGCAGAGAGTTTTGCGCAAACAGAGAAAACATCCATAGCTTTTGATAAATCTTCGATAGACGGAGCAGTAGGTGCTATGCGGATATTAGAATCGTGCGGGTCGTTAGTGTATGGATAGGTCGCACCAGCACCTGTGAGTATAACTCCTGCTTCTTTGCACAACGATACAACATTTTTCGCTGTGCCCTCCATAACATCAACGCTCACAAAATAGCCGCCTTTTGGCTCTTCGTATCTGATGACTCCAAATGGTTCGATGTTTTCTTTAATCTTGCTCAAAACAAGGTCAAAGCGAGGCTTTAAGATGTCCTTGTGCTTTTTCATATGAGCTTTCATACCATCTAAATCCTTGAAGAACCTCACATGTCTGAGCATATTTATTTTATCAAATCCGATAGTCTGGAACTTATACTTGTTTTTGATGACTTTCATATTGTTCTGTGATGCTGCCATAGCTGCCACACCCGAACCCGGGAAAGTAATCTTTGATGTTGAACAAAACTCGATAGGCAAGTCAAAATTACCCGTCTTTTTACATTCATCAAAAATGTTGAGAAGTGAAACTTCCTCATCGGTCAAATCATGAATAACATAGGCGTTATCCCACATAATTCTGAAATCTTTTGCAGCAGGCTTGAGGGCTGCAAAACGCTTTACGGTTTCATCGGAATATGTGATACCCTGTGGGTTTGAATATTTTGGAACACACCAAATACCCTTAACAGACTCGTCTTTAATGAGTTCTTCTACCATATCCATATCAGGACCATCGTCACGCATAGGCACTGTAATCATCTCAAAGCCAAAATACTCTGTGATACCAAAATGTCTATCATATCCCGGTACAGGACACAAGAACTTTCTGTTCTTCACTTCATACCATGGAACACAGCCTTCACACACAGGTGTAGTCATAAAACAAGCAATGGTATCAAACATCATATTTAAGCTTGAGTTACCACCAACCATAACCATATCAGGAGTAACGCCCATAACATCTGACATAAGCTTTTTGCATGATGGGATACCGTCCATAATACCGTAGTTTCTACAGTCCTGTCCATCGATAGTAACACACTCAACGTCGCTGTTAATAATATCAAGCATATCTTTCGAAATCTCAAGCTGTTCTTTGCAAGGAACACCTCTTGACATATTGAGATTAAGCCCAAGAGCTTTTATACCCTCATATTCATTTTTTAGTTTTTCATATTCTGCAGAAAGCTCTGCAGTTGTCATTTCTTTGTATAACATTTTGCACCAACTTCTATAATAAATTGCAAAAACATAAAATCGCTAAGACATATAATAACCTTAAAATAACTTTTTTGCAACACTTTTTTAAAATCTTGCAAAAATATATTCACTTTATATTATGTGCAAAACATAAAATAATATACAAAAAAAGAGCCCGCAAAAGCGAGCTCCAAGTAAATCAATAGTATTTATAGTAACCGTAGTTACCGTTTTTGTACTTCTTGCGGTCCTGGATAGAACATCCGACTTTTAAGAAACCAAGGATTTTTGAACCTGCAAGTTCAATAGCCTGCTTAGCCTTTTCGATGTCACCGTGAGTCGTTGCTTTCTCTCGAACAATCATGACATAGCCGGCAATGTGTTCTTTAAGCAGAAGTGTATCAGTAACAACACCAACAGGCGGTGTATCCAGAATGATGTAGTCATACTGGTTCTTGACCATATTCATAAAAGAACCAAATGAGCTCGAACCAATAAGCTCAGACGGGTTAGGCGGAACAGCTCCGGAAGTCAGCACGTCAAGACAAGGTACAGCATCTCTGTTTACTGCATCCTCAAAATCAACAAACTGACCGATAATTTCAGACAAACCCACTGTGTTCTTGAGTTTTAAAAGATTGTGAACATTAGGTCGACGAAGGTCAGTATCAATAAGAAGTACTCTCTTGCCCATTTTTGCAAATGATATAGCTAGGTTTACAGTAGCAGTACTTTTGCCTTCGCCTTTGGACCATGATGTAACAGCAACGCACTGGTTGTTTTCAGCTACCAATGAGAAAACAAGGCTGGTTCTCGCTGACTTATAGCCCTCTACGATAGCAAACTTGCTATCATTGTTGATAATATTTCTGGTTTTTTCAGCTGTGCCACGACGCTTTTTCTTAGAAATCAGTTTCATCTCTTCTTCGCACCGCCTTCCACATCAAAGTCGATAATCTCTGCAAATACAGGAATTTCGTACATATCATATAGATCATCACCAGGCTTAACAGTTGTGTCGATAATCTCAATCAAGAAAGAAATACCAAGTGCAAGAACAAGACCTGCTAAAAAGCCCATCATAACATACCGCTCAACATTAGGCGAAGATGGCTTTGACGGGATAGCTGCCTCATCAACTGTATCGACTTTACCGGCTTCACCAAAGTATTTAGCAAATACCTCAGGAGCAGCTTGGGCAACCGCATTAGCAACATTGGCTGCAGCAAGCGGGTCAGAAGCCGAAGCTTTAATTTCCAAAAAGTATGATTCTTCAATAGCGGTAATAGTTACGCTGTTGCCTGCGATAATGCTCTTCATATCCGGGTCTTTTGTAAAAAGAACGGTACAAGTGTTAGCAAGCATAACAGACTGTGTGATATCGTTTGTATTGATTCTTTCGCTATCAGTGTCACCGGGATCAGCAGTAGAACCACCAAGCGAAAAGCCCGCATCGTTTTGTACAAGGAGTAACGCTGATGTTGTATAAATCGGTGTTACAAAATATGACACATAAACATATGCGAGTATGGTACCGATAATTGCCATTATAATGATAAGCTTAATATGTGCCAAAAACATCTTAAGAATATCGTTGATTGTTATTTGCCTTGACATATTAACCCCCTATATTACATAATCTATCAAATTATATAATATATCATCATCGAGAAAAAATTATTCTTTTGTAGAATTATTATAATTTTATATAAGAAAAATATAATATTTTTGCACAAAAACAGCACACCGTATATTGGTGTGCTGCAAGTTTTAATTTTTCTTTTTTGCTGTTATCTTTTTTTCTTCGCCTTTGATGAGTCTTCTGATGTTCTCTTTGTGTTTTATAATAACAAAAACACCCAAGAACAATGCAAAGAAGCTACATATAAGAACAAAACGCAGTGGGAATTCACCCGTCTTATATTCTAAAAAGAAGGTGATGATGAAGGTGTACACACCATATAGAGCTGCACAAGTGATAGAAGCAAGCGAAATAATCTTTGAAATAAAGAACACTATCAAAAATGTTGCAACTATCATCAGAAATACTCGCCAGTCAGTAACAGCCATCATAGCAGCTGCGGTGACAATACCTTTACCGCCTTTGAATCCGAAGTAGATAGGATACATATGACCTATGATCGCAAACACTCCACCGATAAGTCCGCCGTAAACCATCATTTCTTCGTTAAAATTGCTGATATGATCGACATGAAAAACCGAGAACAACCAACTGCCAACAAAGCCGGCTATAACACCTTTCAGAAAGTCGAACAAAAGTGTAAACACAGCAGGTACTACGCCAACTGAACGCAAGACGTTTGTAAAGCCGGCATTACCCGAACCCATTTCACGAATATCCTTCTTTGAACTCATTTTTGTAAAAATCACCGCAAAGCTGATGCTTCCGAACAAATATGCAACAACAGCGGTTATTATGCCTCTGACTAAAATATCTATCGTCATTTGTCTCCTCTTTCTCTGATAACAATTCGAACCGGTGTACCCGAAAGCTCGAATGCTTCTCTGATTCTGTTTTCAAGATATCTCTGGTATGAGAAATGGAACAGCTCTGCGTTATTACAGAAAAACACAAATGTAGGTGGTTTTGTTGATGCTTGGGTCATATAGTAAATCTTGAGTCTTCTTCCCTTATCTGTAGGTGGCTGAACACGCATAGTAGCCTGAGCCAAAAGCTCGTTGAGCATACCTGTTTTTATACGCATAGCATTGTTGTTAGCAACCTGCACGATAAGCTCGAACAAACTAGAAAGACGCTGTCCTGTTTTTGCTGAAATAAAAACAGTAGGTGTGTACGACATAAACGCAAAGTCGGTTTCAATATCTTTCTTGAAATTCTGCATAGTTTTGTCGTCTTTTTCAATAGCATCCCATTTGTTGACAGCAATCACACAGCCTTTTCCGGCTTCGATAGCCATACCTGCGATTTTTGTATCCTGTTCAGTGACACCTGTTTGAGCATCTATCATAATAACGCAGACGTCACATCTCTCGATAGCCATTTTCGCACGAAGTATAGAATACTTTTCAATAGCATCCACTATCTTGCTCTTCTTACGCATACCTGCAGTATCGATAAAATTGAATGTACCAAACTGGTTTTCAAGCTTAGTATCTATACTATCACGAGTTGTGCCGGCAATATTAGAAACAATACAACGACTCTCGCCTGTGATCTTGTTGATAAGTGAAGATTTGCCGACGTTAGGTCTGCCGATAACTGCAACAGAGATAACCTCAGGATCATCTTCGAGTTCTTCGCTACTAGGCAAATGAGCAAAAGCTGCATCTAGCAAATCACCAGTACCGTGACCGTGAACTGAAGATACCGCAATAGGCTCCAAACCTAAGTTGTAGAATTCGTAAAAAGCAGGATCGGGGTCACCGACAGTATCGCATTTATTTACGCAAAGTACGATAGGTTTTGAGCTTTTCAGCAACATCTGTGCTACATCCAAATCAGTAGCAACCACACCTGAGCGAACATCAGTCACCAAAACAATGACGTCAGCCGTCTCAATAGCAAGCTCTGCCTGGACTCTCATTTGGGACAGAATAATATCGTCGGAATGAGGCTCAATACCACCTGTATCAATCACAGTAGCTACTCTGCCCTGCCACTCAACTTCGCCATAAATACGGTCTCTAGTAACACCCGGAGTGTCATCAACAATAGAAACTCGCTGGCCGATAAGTTTATTGAATAAAGTAGATTTTCCGACATTAGGACGTCCTACAATCGCTATAACAGGTTTCATTTTAATTCACGCCCCTTTCCAATTACTGCTAAAAGTAACTCTTCACCGTTATTATTGACAGGTGTGAGTTTTATATTTAAATTATTTTCAACATCTTCCACTGATGTATCATCTAAGAATAAATCGTTTTCAAAGCGGAGCATAGATGATGATATAAGAAGCTCATCACCTAAATCAATTTCTTTAAGCTGGTCTATAAGGTCACAACCGACAACAAGTCCGCTGACATTTACTCCACCACCAAAAAACTTGTTTTTGATGGGTACAACGTTGACACTGACATTTTTGAATTTTTCTTCAACACTGTCCATCATAGAACGCATAAACGGTGCGACAGATGTGCCGCACGCAATAGTGAGTGAGCGTTTCACATCAGTTTCGCCCTCATATTCTTCTAATGCATATGAAAGTTCGTCTTTGAGTAAAGCGATGAGTCCAACACCGTTTTCTAGAGCAGGAAAATCCTCATAATGCTCCGCATCAGGGATGTCACGCTCTGCTTTTATATACAGTTCATCAGCAGCAAAAGCTATACGTCTGCCGTACTTTTTCAAGCATTTTTGTGCAAAGCTTTCTACTATATCTATAGTTTGAGCAGCTTTTTCTTTATCAAACGGAGTAAGATGTGTGAGTCCTTCACGATGTGCTGTGAGTCCAACAGGCACTACAGCAACCATATTAACACCCAAAGTTTCCAAGTCGTTTAATGTGCGTATGAGCTCTTCCCCGTCGTTATATCCCGGGCAGCATACTATCTGGGTGTTTATCTCGATAGAACTTTTTGCTAAACGTTTTAGATGCTTCAATGCATCGCCTGCAAAGCGGTTGTTCATCATCTTGCATCTAAGCTCTTCGTTAGTTGTATGAACAGAAACGTTGACAGGGCTGATATGCATTTTGATGATTCTGTCGATTTCGTGCTCAGTGATATTAGTAAGCGTAATATAGTTACCAAACAAGAACGATAAACGTGAGTCATCGTCCTTAAAATACAAAGTATCACGCAGACCACAAGGTAGCTGATCAATAAAGCAGAAAATGCACTTGTTCTTACAGCTTTTTTGCTCATCCATAAGATAAGTATCAAACAAAAGTCCGAGTTCATCATACTCAGGCTTTTTGATTTTGAGACTCCGCTGGGCCCCCATCTCATCACAAATCACAAGAGTAAGCTCTTTATAAAACTGATAAAAACGATAGTCAAGCACATCAACTATCTCATTACCGTTGATAGAAACGAGGTGCTCGCCTTGTTTTATCCCACAGCGATCAGCATGACTGTGGGGTGCGATACCATTGATTTTTACTGACACAGTCACACCACCTCATAAAAAACAAAAGGGCGGTCAGTTGCCTGCCGCCTAATACTTTTGTTATTGATTATTCAGCATCTTTAACGATAACCTGTCTGCCGTTGTACATACCACAGTTACCACATACTCTGTGTGGAGCCTTGTACTCGCCGCAGTTTGGACAAATTGAAAGTGCTGGAACAGGAAGCTTCCAAACGTTGTTTCTTCTCTTGTCTCTTCTAGCTTTTGAATGCTTTCTAGCTGGTACTGCCATGGGATTACCTCCTCTTAATGTTATATATTAGTCTAGTAATTCTTTCAATGCTTCAAGTCTCGGATCGATAACTCGTTTGTCACAGTCACATTCGCCTAAGTTAAGATTATGTCCACATTTTTGACAGAGACCTTGACAGTCCCCCTTGCAAAGGTACTTTGACGGAAGTGAAAGTAGTATATCTGTGGTAACGAGCTCTGATAAATCGAGCTTGTAGTCGGTGGTTTCGATGTATTCATCATTGTAGTCACCCTCGAGGGACTCGACAAGTCGATGCGAGAAATGCTCAACACGATGTGATTTCACATCCACAAAGCATCTGTCACACGGAGCACAATAGTCGTACTCAACATCAACATCAAGAGTAACAAGCCCGGTCTTGTTCTTAACAGTAGCTGATACTTCAACGGGGGAAGTGAATGGATACACCCCATAGAGCTCAACATCTGACAAAGGCAGAGAGTATTGGTGGCGGGATTCCATGCCGTCATTCACAAAGATATCTTTAAGTGAAAGTAGCATAACAACCCTTCCTTTACGCAATAATGCATACTAAAACACTATCTAGTATTATAATAAATGGAAATAGACTTGTCAATAATAAATCAGCAAAAATTTCGCTCAAATAATGCAAAAATTAACAGCTTTGTTTATTAAAAATACACACATCAAATTTACTGTGCATAAAAACAAGAATATAAAACAAAAAGGTGAGAGGTTTCCCTCTCACCCGTTTTAATATATTAACCGAGAATGCTGAGGAGTACACCGGCTGCAACAGCAGAACCGATAACGCCGGCAACGTTAGGACCCATAGCGTGCATAAGCAGGAAGTTGCCAGGGTTTTCTTCCTGACCGACCTTGTTAGCAACACGAGCCGCCATAGGAACAGCGGATACACCTGCAGAACCAATAAGCGGATTAACCTTACCGCCTGTGAATGTGTACATAAGCTTACCAAACAATGTACCGCAAGCTGTACCAACACAGAAAGCAGCAAGACCAAGAGCGATAATACCGATTGTCTGCCACTGTAAGAAACGTGTACCTGTAGCAGTAGCACCGACTGTAACACCGAGGAAGATAGTGATGATGTTCATCAGCTCGTTTTGAGCAGTCTTGTTGATACGTTCAACAACGCCTGATTCCTTGAAAATGTTACCAAGCATAAGCATACCAATGAGTGGAGCTGAGCTTGGGAGTAAGATAGAGCAAATGATAACAACAACTACCGGGAACATAATCTTCTCGAGCTTTGAAACAGGTCTTAACTGTTCCATAACAACAGAGCGCTCTTTCTTTGTTGTAAGAGCCTTCATAATAGGTGGCTGAATGATAGGAACGAGCGCCATATATGAATAAGCCGCAATAGCAATAGAACCTAAAAGGTGTGGAGCGAGCTTAGAAGTTACATAAATGGCGGTAGGACCGTCAGCACCACCGATGATACCGATAGCACCAGCCTCAGCAGGAGCAAAACCTAAATAGATAGCGCCGATGAAAGTGATGAAGATACCAATCTGCGCAGCAGCACCCAAGATAAAGCTCTTAGGGTTAGCGATAAGCGGGCCAAAGTCAGTCATACAACCGATACCAAGGAAGATAAGCGGTGGATAGATACCGAGCTTAACGCCCTGATAGAGGTAATACAGAAGACCACCGTAAGTAGGTACGTTTACATACTGCTCACCGTTTAAAGTGGTAACTGCGTAGTCGATAGTATCGTGAGTAGTCAGATATTCAGCAAGCGGCACCATATCTGTAGAAGGTGCAGCCATGATAGCAGGATAGAGGTTTACGAGCAACATACCAAAAGCGATTGGTAAAAGCAAAAGTGGTTCGTACTGCTTTTTGATGGCAAGATACAAAAGCACAAATGAAATGCCAATCATTACGTAGTTCTGCCATACAAGGTCAACTATACCTGAGTCCTGATAAAGAGATACAAGAGAGTTTAAAAATCCATTGATAATTTCCATATTATGAACCCTCCCTTATCAAAACGGTCTGGTGTTAGCTACAACACCAGCTTTGCCCCACGCTGAACGTGAAGATGATTTTTTAATGTTTTTGATTCTGACATTGCCTTTTCCGTAAAGAAAGTCAACTGCAGCAGCAATAGCAGCAAGCACTTCACCGCTGACACCTGTAGAAGATGCAGATGAACTGACTTTTCCACCAACGCCTGTGCCCTTTGGTGTGTCGTCATCATCCTTTTTAGACTTGTCCTTTTTAGGCTTGTTCTGGATATTATAAACGATTGTGCTGTAAATCTTAATAACAAAAATAAGAAGCAACAAAACCATGAAAACTACAACAAAGCCTGTGAGCAGAGTTGTAAGCGAAACCATAAGTTTTTCGTCCATAAAATAACCCCCATATTTTCAAATTTCGTCATTGTATAGTATATACCAAAAACAATACAATTTCAATAAAAATATGGGGGCAAAAAAATATTTAGTTTATTTTTACAATTTTGTTAATTTTTCGACAATCTATTTAGTTATTTAGCAATTACAGGATAATGCATATCAGTCCGTTGCAACCGTCGTTGATGATCTTTTCTATTGTTTCTCCTACCTTTGCTCGCGCTTGCGGTGGCATACGATAAAGCTTGTTATTAAGACCTTCGCTCACAAGCTCGTTGACAGATTTTCCGAAAATGTTTGACTCCCAGATCTTTTGTGGACTTTCTTCAAACTCTTTTAAAAGATATGTAACAAGCTCTTCGGACTGTTGTTCACTGCCAACTATCGGTGTAACTTCTGCTGTTGTGCTTATCTTCATCATATGAATACTAGGTGCGCTGGCTTTTAGTTTGACACCGTATTTACCGTTTTGCTTTATAATCTGAGGCTCTTCAAGTGACAGTTCTTCAAGTGTCGGCATAACGATACCGTAGCCGGTTTCTTTCACTTGCTCATACGCTTGTGCGATTTTGTCAAACTGAGCTTTCTTGCTCGACAGCTCAAAAATGCAATCAAGCAGAGATTTTTCGTCATTTATGTCAATGCCAGTTTTTTCGCTTAGAATCTTAAAGAACAGCTGTGGCAACAACTCTATCGTTACTCCTGCACTGCCTTTTCCTAAATCAAGCGAAGTAAGTGTTGCTCTGTTTATATGGTCACACTTTTCTACTTTTTGTAAGATATCCTGTACCTCTCGGATTTTTTGCATTGTACTCGCATTTTCTCTTATCGACTCAAAAACAGACGATTTCAGCCAGTGGTCTTTTTCTAAACTTACGAGCCATTTCGGGATAGAAACTCTGACTTCCCGAACAGGAAATTCAAACAGCACTTGTGCCAAAATCGCTTTGATACGATTTTCGTCAAGCTCAATACAGTTTACAGGCAGAACAGGCACTTGATACTTTCTGCTAAGCTGGGACGCAAGCTCGCCAGTTTGTACGGAATTAGGTTCAACACTATTGAGTAGGATAATAAATGGTTTGTTGATTGCTTTGAGCTCGCTCACCACTCGCTCTTCGGCTTCAATATACTCGCTTCTGTCTATCTCTCCTATTGTACCGTCTGTAGTAACAACCAACCCAATTGTGCTGTGCTCGTTGATAACCTTTTTTGTACCGATTTCAGCTGCTTTATCAAAAGGTATTTCGTCATCTGACCACGGAGTTTTCACCATACGAGGAGTGTCTTCCTCCATATAGCCCATAGACGAATCTACAACATAACCTACACAATCGATCATTCTTACTTTTAAGGTAGCGGTATTGTCAACATTTATCTCTACCGCTTCTTCGGGAATAAATTTCGGCTCTGTTGTCATTATTGTTCTGCCACCTGCGGATTGAGGCAACTCATCGTTAGTGCGTCGTCGCAAGTTCTCGTCCTTTATATTCGGCAGAACTATTGTATCCATAAATCTTTTTATAAAAGTTGACTTGCCTGTTCGAACAGGTCCAACTACCCCTATGTATATGTCGCCTGATGTACGACTACTGATGTCTTTGTATATGCTTCTTTCTTCCATATTTTCCTCCGATACACTGTTGATACTATAATGTATGAGGACAAAAGTTGTTTTATGACAAAGTAAAAAAGCCGCCTGCATATACAGGCGACTTTGCACTTATTGTTCTATTTTAGAAATACAATATAATTCTTATACAGAATTATAACTCAAGCATACGAACGAGGTCAGGGATAGCTGTCTCAAACTTTGTACCATACCAATGAGAATCATCGTCAATAGTGTTTTCGATGCACTTCACTGTGTAATCAGAAGCGATTTTTATAGCATCAAACATCGGTTTTCCCTGCATATATGCACCTACAAATGCTGACGAGAAGATATCGCCTGTACCGTGGAAGCTTTTTGAAATTTTCTTGTGAACATAGGCTGTCTGCTCACCGTTTTGAGCTATAACTACGTTGATTTCGCTGTCATTGTAGCTGACACCTGTAATAATGATAGTGCCTGTGCAAATTTCAGACAGCTTTGAAATAAGCTCGTCCACATACGCTTTATCGTATGACTCTTTGTACTCAATACCTGTTAAGAAGCACGCCTCAGTAATATTAGGCAGGATAATATCTGCTTTTGAACAAAGATAGCGCATACCTTTGACATACTCATCATCAAAGCCCCAGTAAAGCTTTCCGTTATCAGCCATAGCCGGATCAACAATTATCTTTGCATCTTCTCTTTTTAATGTATCAAAAATGTCGCTAACATATTCAATCTGCTTTGTAGAGCCTAAGTAACCTGTATAAATAGCATCGAATGAAATGCCTTCTTTAAGCCAATGCTGTCTAATACTTGGAAAATCTTCAGACAAGTCGTTCACTGTATAACCTGTGAAGCCGCCTGTGTGAGTAGAAAGCACTGCGGACGGTAAAATACAGGTCTCATGAGAACATGCTGAAATAATAGGCAGCGCTACAGTCATTGAGCACTGTCCTAAACACGAAATATCCTGAATTGTAAGTATTCTTTTATATGCCATATATATCTCTCCTTTGCATATAGGGGATAATATCCCTTTAATGTGCAATGATAGCACTATTCTTTTTATTCGTCAACACTATTACACAAAAAAACAGCGAGTAAAACACACTCGCTGTTTTTCACTTTTATTATTCAGTCGGTACTAATAACATCTGAGATTTATCGAGCACCGAATTTTCGAGTGAGTTTTCACTCATAAGCAATTCGTTTTTTGTGCTATACATCTTTGAGATATCCCACACACTCTCCCCTTTGTCAGCAAAATATAGTATGAGCGAACAATCATCTTTCTCGCACTTTTTATCTTCGAGTGCTTTGATATATGTGACCGGATTTAAGGATAAGGCATCAAAAAGCACAACTGAAATCTTCAGTTCCAACCTTATCTCGACAGTGCTGTCATCGACAAGACGAAAGCTCACTGAATGTACTTTTGCACTGTTGAACTCTGCTTTTGTAAAAGTATGATCAACGTTAGGCTTGAAATCAACATCAACGCTACGCTCTATATAAGACACATCACTTTTTGCGTCTTCTATGAGCATACACACATTTGCTTTGCAGGATAAATCAAGCTGTGAATCGGAAACAGTTTCGCTCACCCTAAGGTTTTGAGAATATATATTGAGTACCTTTGAGATACTCATTCCATCGAGCTTTATGGTGGATTTTGCAATATGGGTGAAAGTTTCGCAAGTGTGGTTGCAAAAAGCATTTGCTACAGTATGCTTTTTTTCGGTCTTGTACGATGTAGAATACGCATCCTCGATGATGTTCAGTGTTTTGTTCATATATGCTATATCGCAAAAGCTGAGTTTTACATCAAGTGAAAGCAGGGAACCATCATTCAAATGGTCGTTTCTGATGTGTAAATCGTACGACATCACTTCAAGTTTCGGGACATTCACCGTGTCTTCCATTATGCCATCGCAGTCGATTATCTTACTGACAGGAAAAACATATGAAATATGCTCGATATTACCACTATCAAGATCTGATAGATACATTGCCTTGAGTGTCAGCTCGGCACTGAGCATCAGCTTATTGCTGATACTTTTGAGGTCAGTTATTTCAACGGACACATCGTAGCTGAGTAACGATTCAACAGGAGGCTTGTTGCTGACTGTAATGTCTTCGGTAACAGAAAATTGTTCTTCGCACAGAGCACACAGGTCGGATACTGTGATATCTTTTAGTTTTGTCTGAAGATCCGAGTCTTCATCAAAGCTGTAAAAATCGCTTGTTTCTTTGCACAGAACCTTTGCATAAAGCGAAAAAGCACCGTGTATCACTAGTTTTCGAGGGCTAAGAGCTCGACAGTTGATGTACTCACATTTTGTGTCACACACCACAATGTACTGCTGTGGAGTGGATTTTAAACTAAACGTTGCTGAAAACGGTGATGATTGCTCAAAAGAGCGCACGTGATGACGCACACTGTCACAGTACAATATGCGTACCACCGCCACGCCATCTACTGTGAGCTGTCCCCCTGAAATAGAGCGTGTGTAGATTTTTGGTACAAGTGTACATTTGAGTATTTTTTCAATATCAGGGCAATAGTCAGGCAGAGTAAGATCAAAATCGACGAGTTGTTCGTTGACTGTATCTAAAAACCTGCCACAGTAGCCCACAGAGTGTCTTGATAAATTGTATTCCATGCTTTCTTCTCCTTTATGTTTTCTACCAAATTGTATTAAAGAAAGCTTACATTTATGACACAAAAAAGCAGACCCATATAAACAGGTCTGCTTTTTATTATTTTCCATATCCTCTTGATCTGAGATATTCTTCGATTCTTTTGTCATCATAGAACACAAGGTCTTTGCATCCAGCCAAAAACTCGTTATGGTGGAGCACCTCGTGATAAAGCGTCTTTTTAAGATGTTCGTAGTACTCTTCTTTTGATTTGTTCTTAAACACCTTAATAAAACTTCCGTAGTAGATGACTATGTAACGACCTAAATTGTCGCGTTTATAAAGTCCTAATATATATAAGTCTTTATTAACTGCGCACGGATGCAGCCTTGCTTCAGGTTGTAATACGATACCGCCGTTGAGTTTTCTGTACAACTCAGAAGGCAGTGCATCGGCTATTTCATCCAGCATCTGTCCGCATTCTTCGAAAGTAATCATCAGTCTAAGAAATCCTTGAGTTTTTTGCTTCTTGATGGATGACGAAGTTTTCTAAGCGCTTTAGCTTCAATCTGACGAATACGCTCACGAGTTACATTGAACTCTTTGCCGACTTCTTCTAAAGTACGACTACGACCGTCTTCTAAACCAAAACGAAGACGCAGTACCTTTTCTTCTCTTGGTGTGAGAGTGTCAAGCACTTCGATGAGCTGTTCTCTGAGCATTGTGTGTGATGCTGCATCAGCAGGTGCCGGAGCATCATCGTCAGGGATAAAGTCGCCTAAGTGGCTGTCCTCTTCTTCGCCGATAGGTGTCTCGAGGGATACAGGTTCCTGAGCAACACGCATAATTTCTCTGACCTTTTCTACAGGCATATCAAGTTCTTCTGCAATTTCATCAGCTGATGGCTCATGACCGTTCTGATGTAAAAGCTGTGAAGAAACCTTCTTAACTTTGTTGATAGTCTCAACCATATGAACAGGAATACGAATAGTACGAGCCTGGTCAGCAATCGCACGAGTGATAGCCTGTCTGATCCACCATGTAGCGTATGTTGAGAATTTGAAGCCCTTTGTGTAGTCAAATTTTTCAACAGCCTTAATCAAACCGAGATTACCCTCCTGAATAAGGTCGAGGAAATGCATACCACGACCAAGATAGCGTTTTGCAATACTTACAACAAGACGCAGGTTAGCTTCACTCAAACGCTTTTTAGCGTTAGCATCGCCTTCGGAAATTTTGATGGCAAGTTCAACCTCTTCTTCAGACGTAAGAAGCGGAACACGACCGATTTCTTTAAGATAAACTTTTACAGGGTCGTCAATAGCGATATTGTCAGATGTATCTACACTGTCTGATGTTGTAGCAGCAGATACCTCACCATCGACTCCTGTGATATCAAGAATGTCAAGCGAAATATCGTCAGCGATATCATCTTCAACAATTTCAATACCTGCACTCTCGAGTGAATCATAGAGCTTTTCTAGCTGTTCCGGTTCAAAGTCAATCTCTCCTATAGCATCAAGGATATCCTTGTTAGAAAGAGAACCTTTTGATTTACCGAGTTCGGTGAGCTCTTTGATAATTGTTTTTTTGTCTGTAGCTGGTGCTGTCATTATATCCATTTCCTTTCATATAGCGCTGTTATTTCCAAATTGGAATTAAAATGTAACATCACTTGTGTTTTTCTTTAAGTTTTTTGAGGAAGGTATCAAACTCATCTTTTGATGAAGATGCAATATCCGTGTCAGTAGGTTTGAGGTTTTCCTCTTTAATAGTGTTTATATACTCCAAAAGTGCGGTATCGGTAGCCGCAACTTGTGAATACTTTGTAATAATAGAAACGATAGCAGAGACTTCGTCAGCAGTGAAATCAGCAGATAGCGTGGTCAACGGTTCTTTACTATCTTTAATTCTTTTTGAGAAATATTCAAAAAGGCTCTTATTGAAATCAGTGACAAAATCGTCTGGCGTAATCTTCTTTTCTATGAAACTGAGCTTGTCCGGATTGTTGATAAGATAAGCAATGAGGTTTTGCTCGGCGACAGTAGCTCTAGGCTTTTTAGAGTGCTGTGGGTTAATCTTGTCATCTCTGCCACTTATTTTGCTACTCAGTTTTGAAAACTCGTTTTTGCGGTCATTTCTGTATTTTGCACGCTCGCTTTTCTTAATCTGCTCTAAGATAGAGTTTTTCTCGACCTCGACCTCGGCAGAAAGCTTTGATGCGTAGATATCCTGCTCCATACGATTATCAAGAGAAGAAAGCACCTTGACCGCTTGGGACAAATATGCAAATTTTCCGTCTGTTGTTTTGATATCATAGTTTTGTTTGAGCTTAAACAAGCGATATTCTACGTCGTTTCCGCTGTTTTCCAAGATATTTTTGAAAGCAGCTGTGCCTTTGTCACCGTTTTTGCGAATAAACTCGTCAGGGTCTTTTCCATCAGGAATAGACAAAACTCTCACAACAAGTCCTGTGTTTCTCAAGATGCCAATAGCACGTTGAGTAGCCTTTTGGCCTGCTTCGTCAGCATCATAGCAAATAACAACCTCGTCACAGTAGCGTTTCATCAGCATTGCTTGTTCAGTAGTGAGTGCAGTGCCGAGTGTTGCAACAGCATCGGTAAAACCTGCTTGATTCAGCGTAATAACGTCCATATAGCCCTCGCACAAAATCAGTCGGCGTGTACCGCTGTTTTTCGCATTGTTAAGTGAAAAGAGGTTTTGGCTCTTGTTGAAAACTATAGTATCCGAGGTGTTCAGGTACTTTGGCTTCTGGTCGCTCATAATACGACCGCCAAAACCGATTACATTACCTCTAAGATCGATAATCGGAAACATCGCTCTGTCAACAAAGCGGTCAACAACACCGTTACCAGAACGAGCCTTGAACACTAGATTGGCAGCAATCAACTCTGAGTCAGTAAAGCCCTTTGCTTTAAGATGATTAGTCAATGCAAAACGAGAGTTAGGCGAATAGCCTAAACCGAAACGTCTTATAGTGTTATCAGTCAGCACTCGTGTGTGAAGATAGTTTAAAGCAGCACTGCCTTCAGGACTATATAGCTTGCTATAGTAAAAACGGGCAGCCTCACGGTTCGCTTCAAAAACACGGGTACGAAGCTTGCTCATAGAATCATCAACAGTTTCTTCAGGCATATCCATACCTGCACGCTGTGCCAGAAACTTCACAGCTTCCATATAGTCGAGATTTTCAATCTTCATAATAAAGGTGATTACATCTCCACCGGCACCGCATCCGAAACAATAAAACGACCCGTTTTCTGTATAAATATTAAAAGAAGGAGTTTTTTCGCCATGAAACGGACACAAACCAACAAGGTTTCTGCCACGACGTTTGAGCTGCATATATGACGACGCTATATCAGAAATATCGCTACGATATTTAAGCTCTGAAATAAAGTCTTCTGACAGTCTCATAAACTCCCCTCCTTCATACTCATTAACCCTAATATGCCAAACTATATTTTATTTACGCATATTTTTGGTTTTTCCCTTTAAAATTTTTAAAAAAAGTTGATTTTTCCTCTATTTTTGTTCAAAAAAGTTTTTTGAGAGTTCTTTTGCACTACACTGTCCACAGCTAAGCTCTGACAAAACTTCATTGAGTTTACTCAGGTTTTCACACGGCAAGTGGAATTTCACGGTCACATTATCAGTGAAATTGCTGTCATCAACAACTCCGTCAAAAGATGCGATAGTTGCAGGGATCTTACCATACTGAGTGTATGTGCATTTGAGTTCACACTCAGAACACATCTGCATTGTTACAGTGCCTATCTTTTTGAGTGCTACAGATGCACCGTGTGAATATGCACGCACCAAACCTCCTGCGCCAAGTAAAACGCCGCCAAAATAACGAGTAACAACGATAACTGCATCGGTAACATCGTTTTTATTCAGCACATCAAGCACAGGAATACCAGCGGTACCCTGTGGCTCATTGTCATCAGAATATCGCTTGACCTGATTTTCTCTTAAAGAGTATGCATAAACATTATGGGTTGCATCCCAATGCTTTGACCTGATTTGGGCGATAAAATCAGTTGCCTCTTTCTCGGTTTCGACATGCTTTATGTAGCCGATGAAACGAGAACGTTTTTCAACAAACTCATCAAAATCAAAGCCTTTTACGGTGATATATGACTGCACAGTAAACTCCTTAGTAGTTAATAAAAGAACAGGCGGTACAAAAGTACCGCCTCAACAATTACGTCATTATTTCTCTTCCATACCGAAACGCTTCTTAAATCTATCAACACGTCCGCCGGTATCAACGAGCTTCTGCTTTCCTGTGAAGAATGGGTGGCATTTTGAACAAATTTCAACACGGATATCTTTCTTTGTTGAACCTGTCTCGATTACATTACCGCATGCGCAAGTAATTGTTGTCTTCTCATAATTTGGATGGATACTTTCCTTCATTGATGTTCACCTCTTTCGCTGAAACCGTAATATAACAAATGGATTATACAATAAAACAATCTAAAATGCAAGCATTTTTTTAATTTTTCTTACTGAGCGTTCAAATACTGTACATATTCATCAAGATTCATATTATATGAACGCATCAAAAGAGCATGTTCAACAGAAACATATCGAAACAGATTTGCGTTAAATTTCAGTCCGCCGGTATTCTCTTTCTCGGGATATCTGAGGATAAAACCGTAGTTGACACCGTTTTTTATGAGCCAGAGATACTCGTCGCTGTTCTTAAAATTTTCACCCTTTTCGTTTGTGAATTCTACTAAAAGTCCTGTTTGCTGTTCGCTCTCCCCAGCATTTGAGGTAGTCTTTTTTACTGCTGCTTCCGCTTTAACAGAGGAGCATTTGTGAGCTTTTTTGTAGCTTTTCACTTTTGATTCATAAAGCTCTTTTTGTTCTTTAAAAGAAACATACCCGCTGGCGAGTCTAATATCAACTCCGTCTTGTGCTGCATCAGCAAGCATTTTTTCTAGATCATCTAGAATAAGAGGTGATACTTCTATATCTTCAAATACTGAAAGTTGCGGAACAAAATCGCTGTCAACCGGATTTGCTGAACTGACAACAGTCAGCAGATATTCGTTTTCACTCTGAGTAAACTGAGGCTCAGTCGCCATTGTTCTGGTTTCGATATCATTTTTGTTCACATAATTGCTTGAATATGAAAGATAGCCGAAATACACACCGACAACGAGTACTGATATCATCAAAAGTGGTAGGATAAACAGCATCACTCTCTGGTATTCAAACTTATCGTCGCTTTTTCTTCTATCTTCTTCAAGGCGACCCCTTGCGATTTTCATTGTTGATTTTTTTCTCAAGGAGCCACCTCCGTTTAAAGTTAAATTATTTGATGAGCTTTGTCTCGATTTCTTCCACTGCTTTTGCAATAAAGTCATCTAAGCTCATAGCACCGAGGTCACCCTCTTTTCTGTCTCGAACAGATACTGTGTTATTTTCAATATCCTTGTCGCCGACAAGAATCATATATGGTACTTTTTGAAGCTGCGCTTCTCTTATCTTAAATCCGATTTTTTCCGATCTGTCATCAATCTCGACACGCATCCCCTTCTTCTCAAGAGCACGCTTTACTTCGTAGATATAATCGAGATGTCTGTCTGCAATCGGAAGGAGCTTGACCTGAACAGGTGCGAGCCACATTGGGAATGCACCGGCGTACTTTTCAATAAGAAGAGCAAGTGTACGCTCGTAGCAACCGATTGATGTTCTGTGAATGATATAAGGATTCTTCTTGACACCGTCTTTGTCGACATACTCCATCGAGAACTTCTCTGCGAGCATCTGATCAACCTGAATAGTGATAAGAGTGTCTTCCTTGCCAAATACGTTTTTGATCTGGATATCGAGCTTAGGACCATAAAAAGCAGCCTCGCCGATACCGACTTTGTACGGAATCTCAAGGTGGTCTAAAATCTTGCCCATAACGCCCTGAGCTTCTGCCCACTGTTCATCAGTACCGATGTACTTTTCTCTATCATTAGGGTCCCACTGTGAGAAACGATATGAAACATCCTCGTAAAGACCGAGTGTTTTCAAGCAGTAGATAGCAAGCTCTAAGCAGTGCTTGAACTCGTCTTCAAGCTGTTCTGGTGTGCACATAAGGTGACCCTCAGAAATTGTGAACTGACGAACACGGATAAGACCGTGCATCTCGCCACTTGCTTCGTTTCTGAAAAGTGTTGATGTTTCGTTGAGTCTCATAGGAAGATCACGGTATGATCTGCCACGATTTAAGTATGCCTGATACTGGAAAGGACAAGTCATAGGACGAAGCGCAAAAACTTCTTCGTCTTTTTCTTCGTCGCCTAATACAAACATACCGTCTTTGTAATGTCCCCAGTGACCGCTGAGTTTATACAAATCAGACTTTGCCATAAGTGGTGTTTTTGTAAGTTGCCATCCGTGTGACTGCTCCAGATCCTCTACAAAACGCTGTAAAAGCTGAATGATACGTGCACCCTTTGGTAAAAGAATAGGTAAACCCTGGCCGATAAGTGGCGATGTTGTGAAAAGCTCGAGCTCTCGACCGAGTTTGTTATGGTCACGCTTGAGTGCTTCTTCCTGCATAACTAAATATTCTTCGAGTTGTGACGCCTTAGGGAATGAAATACCATATACACGACAAAGCTGTGCATTCTTAGCATCGCCACGCCAATAAGCGCCTGTGCAGTTTGTGAGCTTGATAGCCTTAATCGGCGCAACGCTCATAAGGTGAGGACCTGCACAAAGGTCAGTGAACTCACCTTGCTTATAAAAACTGATAGGCTCGCCTTTGTCAGCGTGCTCTGATGCAAGCTCCACCTTGTATGGTTCGTCCATTTCTTTTAAAAGCTCAATAGCTTTCTGTGGCTCGAGTTCAAAACGCTCGAGTTCAAGACCCTCTTTTACGATAGCTTTCATCTCTTTTTCTATCTTTTCGATATCTTCTGTTGAAAACGGTTTTTCTACATCAAAATCATAGTAGAATCCGTCATCTATAGCAGGACCGATCGCAAACTTTGCAGATGGGAAAACTCTTTTTACAGCCTGAGCCAAGATGTGTGATGTTGTGTGCCAGAAAGCTTTCTTGCCATCTTCATCATCAAATGTAAGCAGCTCTAATTTACAGTCTTTTGTAAGAGGTGTACGCAGGTCGCACAGCTCACCATCAATTCTAGCTGCACAAACTGATTTGTACAGGCCCATACCAATCGACTTTGCAACTTCAGCTGCTGTGATATTTCCATCATACTCGCGGATAACTCCGCCTTTTAACTCTACATTTATCATATTATCTCTCCTAATAATAATTTACTAAAAAAAAACGCCCTAATATTCCAAAAAAGAATATTAGGACGACATAAACTGAGTCGTGGTTCCACCTAACTTCGGTATAAAACCCTTCATTAACCGATAACGAGGTAAAGCGTCGTGCCATTTCCTGCACAATCTCAAAGGTGGTATCCGTATCTTTGCACTATCGCTATCACAGCTACAAGCGACTCTCTGTAAGCGCTGAAAGACAAGGCATTGTCCTTATCACAGATAAATATTACCTAAATAATATATCACTTTAAAAATGTTGTGTCAACTCAAAAATTATAACAATTCTGCAATAAACATCTGGACATAGGTTGCATCTAAAACAGAAATCGAAGCATCAAAATCTGCATCGGCAAAAGCCAGATTATAATTAGAAAGCAGACTGAGCTCTGCGAGGTGCCTTTGAATTGCTGTTGCGTCCATGATATCTACTTTTCCGTTGAGCTGACAATCACCTCTAAGGTATGATGTAGCAAAGCTGGAGGATAAAGCAGTATCTGCAAAACTGTCTTCATCACACACTACAGTGAGGTCTGAGTATGAATCAAAACAACCCGGGCTAATTGATATAATATGAGAAGGAGCAGTCACAGATGTAAGCTTTATATCATTTTTGAATGTATCAAGACCTACTGAAGAAACATTATTTGACATAAGCACGGTTTCAAGAGCTGTACAATACGCAAACGCACCGTAATCAATGCTGAGGTTGTTGCCTTTCAGAAAAGCGGTTTTTAACTTATTGCAGTTTATGAAAGCACCTTTACCTATTTTTGAAAGTGTCTGCGGTGTTGTGACGCCGGTGAGCTTTGCACAGTTCGCAAAAGCTTCGTCATCAATCATAACCAAGCCATCAATAAGGCTGACTTTTGTTAAAGATGAACAGCTCATAAAAGCTTGTTTTCCTATAGCGAATACCGATGATGGAACAGTAACCGACTGAATCACTTTGTTAGAATAAAATGTATTCGGTGCAATCTGCTTGACTGTTGATGGTATTTTAACAGTAGTATCGCTCCCTTTGTAAGCTACAAGAATAGAATCTCCCATTGTTACAAAACCGGACTGTGAACTAAGCCATTTTGTAGAATAAAAAGCATCAGGCCCGATATATGATACAGAATCTGTCACTTTGATACTGCTGAGTGCAGTGCACTCATAAAAAGCGCCCTCTCCTATGCTTGATAAACCACTACCTGCATCAAATGATTTTATCTTTCTATTACGCAAAAAAGCATAAGGTGAAATCGAAACAATGCCATCAGGCAAGGTAACAGCTGTATCGGTTCCGTTGTAGCATATCAAAGCTGAACCGACTTTTACAAATTCATCAGTAGATTGCAAAAGAAACTTTGTGTCTGCAAACGCAAGAGCTCCGACATACTTAACGGAAGCTGCCGAAGATACTGTAGCAAGTGAAGTGCATCCGTAAAAAGCCTTGTTACCGATAGAATATACTTCGTTGTGCAATTTGATAGTTTTTATTGTGGTGTTATTCAAAAACGCTTCTTCTGCAATAACTTTTACAGATGAAGGCACAGTTACGCTTGTGCTGCTACCGGTGTATGACAATAAAACCGAGTCCTCTATAACGAAGTCGGTATCAGCAGAAAAAGCTGTTACAACCGGTATAACACAGGCTACAACTAATATGATGCAAAAAACAGCAAATATCTTCTTCATAACTATCACCTTAAAAAGCAAAATGGGCGGAATGACCGCCCATAAAATCAGTTAAGTTCGTCTTCTGTAATCTCTAAAATGAGCTTGTCTATTCTGTCGAGTTTTTCGTCTACGTATTTATCAGCAGCATCGTCTTCTTCGTCTGAATCGTAGGTGCTGTCCGCTTTAGTAATATAAGCCTCGACTTCTTCAATAGTCTGTTGTGTGTACGGAGTCTCATTCTGATTATCTATAGGCATTACAAAGTCATCTTCGCTAGGTGGAGCACCATAGATATAATCGCTAAGCTCAGCTTCATCAATTTCTCTTTCCTCACCTACATCTAAAGATGTCTGTGCAACTTCAATAAACACTTCATCATCTATTGCAAAATGTGCATTATTGTAGTCGCTGCGAACAACACCCTCAGTAGTAGCATCAACGTCGCTTTCATTATTGGCAGAAGCATTGAGTGCAGATAACATCTGAGAATCAGAACCTGATAGTTTGATATACTCATCAGCAGCTTCTTCTTCAACAATCTCAATCTCATCTTTGCGTTTTACGCAAGCTGTCATCTCAATAACAAATGCTAATGTATATAATCCAAGTGCGCAAAGCTCGATTGTTTCGATGTGATTGAATATATTGAAATTAACATTATCAAGATAGATATTTAAAATTTCATAAACGCCGTATGACAATAAGATAGTAACTGATGGCAAGCCATAGATGAAAGCCGACCTTACTGGGCTTTTACCCTGCATCAAAGCTACTATCATGGCATAATTGAACAAGAACAGAGTAATAAAAACATAGCATGTAAGCTTTGTTATGTCAGTTACAGCGATAGATACTGAAGTGAACTCTAAAAAGCATTCTACGAGTCTGAAGGCACTCCACAAAGCAGGGATAAGATAGAAAACTGCTATCCCCTTTACTCCTCCGTTGCCTACAAAATGGTTTAAGCCAAGTACAACAAATACTATAGCGCAAAGCAAAGTGAGCACAATGTCAGCAATCTCAAAGAACTCAAAAGTCAAAGTTCTCATAACATTAAATGCACGGTTAGCACCATCACAAGCTAATGCCACAGCAAGAATCAGTCCGAATACACCGGCAAAGAAATTCTTGTTGATAGGATATACAGAAGCAGTTTTTCTATCTATAAGGCAGAAAATAACTGCAAACAGTAACACTGCAAGTGTACATGCTACAGCAAGATAAGAAAGCATCAGGCTGTTAAAACCCATAAACGTACCGTTTTCATCCAAAAACAGCACCTGTATCACCTTAATTGCTAAAGCCGCTAATGTAAACGGAACAAAAGCAATCCATGACAATTTAGAAGTCATAACAAATCTCCTTTAAAAGTTATAAGATTCCATACTAACTTTTTTATCATATATATTTTATAGCACACACTATAAGTAGTCAAGTTAATTTATTGTAAACATTCGACAAAAGGCTGATAAACACTAGGGTTTTCAGACTTTTTACTACTTAAAAAACTATATAATAAAAATCAAAAAGGCACCAAAAACGGTGCCTTTTATTTCTAACAAAGAATTTTATTTATACTTTCTCTTTGACTGTGATTGTTTCTTTTTCTGATATGACGAAGAAACAGCAACATAAACTACAAACAAAACTATGACTATAAACACAGAAATCAAAAACCATACAGATGTCAGCACACTTTTTACGAGCTCTGTGATATACAAAATCAAGCTTACTCGCACATCGTCTTGCGAAACGAGATTTATCTGTGTGAAAGGCTGGTCTTTATAGTAAACTGTGGCTGTAGTCACTATCTCGCCCTTCTGTATAGGAGCACTGACCGCTTCTGTTGTGTCAGGTACGATAGAAACATCCGCCTCGTTGAAATCATAAGGCAGAATAATGTTTAAATCGCTTTCAGGTACTAGCAAAACGGAATCGGTATCCCATGCGTGCTCAACCTTCTGCTCGCATACCGGTGTATCTTTTGTCGCCTGAGTAACAAACGCAAGATTTAAAAACGCCCATCGATACAGATTAGCAGATTCAATCATCGGATACTGCTCAGTGATTTCCTTTTCATAATCATAAGGTGCATGTAAACAAACCACCATATATGCGTAACCTTCATACATTGCTGTACTCACTAAACAGCGTCCCGCTTCGTCAGTGGTACCGTTTTTGACACCGGTTGCGTATGTGTAAAAATAATCTCCACCACGACCGGCGTCGATCATATAGTTGGTGGTAACGATAGGATACTCGTCGCCCTCTAAATAATAAGTAGCCGTGGAACAGATTTTTGAAAACATTGGAAGTCCCATAGCATATTTTGTGATAATATACATATCACGTGCTGTGGTGTAATGGTCAGGATGATGAACGCCTGTCGGATTTTTAAACTGAGTTTGAGTACACCCAAGCTCCTTTGCTTTATCGTTCATCATTGTGACAAAGTCAGTACCACTCTCATTGGTGATATGATCAGCTAAAACTGTTGCAGAATCGTGTCCTACAGGCACCATCAGCGCATACAAAAGGTCTGTTACACTCAAGCTCTTTCCGACATGCCACTCAAGACCTGAGCGTACAATTCCGTTAGTTTCAAGATCAGTGATAATAGATTTTTTAATTTTAATTTTTGTATTATCATAGTCATCAAAATACTCTGCTGCTATGATGTAGGTCATTATCTTTGTGAGTGATGCCGGATAGCGTTTAGTATCAGCATCTTTTTCAAAAACGACCATATCCGAATCCAGATTCACCATAAGAATCGAATCGGAGTAAGTTTTCACGTCACAGTCGAAGTTCACCGCTGAAGCGCTGACGCAAGATAGCATCGAAATCACAACAACTAATAACATAAAAACGCAAGCTATTCTTTTCATAATAAAAATCCTGTCTGTATATAATTATTCAGATGTTGTTTCACTCTGAGTTGATGTTTTTTGTGATGATTTCTTTGATTTTGCAGAAGCTTTTGCAACAGCTTTGGTTTCAACTTCTGTCGGTGCATCGGTCGGTTCAATCAAAGTCTTATCTATCATAGCTGATGCAAGCGATGACAAATCTTCAAGCATACTTATACCTTCAGCTGAGTTAGATATCAAATCAATCGTCTCAAAAGGCTTTGAGTCATAACACACATCTGCAGTACCCATATTCTGACCCTCAAAAACAGGAAGCTCCACCTTTTTAGCCGAGTCATATTTAAAGCTAAGTTTCTTAGGATCATAATCAGCCGGCAAAGTTTTTTCAATATCTTTACCTGTAATAAGCTCAATTGTAGTATCACCCCATGATGAGCCTGCAGTTACAGTTGCAACAACATCATCTTCGGATACGATCTTTTTGTTATCAAGTGATGTATATGCCCAGGTCAAAAGTTGCTTTGTTTCAGTAAACGCATTATGTTCACTCACCACTTGCGCACCTAAAACTATACATACATAGCTTACATCAGAATACTCAGAAACCGCTACTATGTTACCTCTTGCGACAGAGTCAGTAGCGTATTTACCGTTTTTGACATGTTTAAAGTAATACGGACTGTTTTCTCTGAGCAACGAGTTAGTGTTAGAGACAGCTAAACTCTTTTTCTTATAGCCATCGGGCTGATAATGTGTTGTTGAAGCTATTTCGATATAATCAGGAGTGTCCAATGCACACTTGATTATCTTGTACATATCATTGCAGTTTGTGTACTGGGTCTTATCCTGCACGCAAGAAGGCGCAACAAATTTTGTACCTTTACAGCCTAAGTCTCTTGCTTTTTTGTTCATAAGACGCACAAATGAGCTCACAGTGCCCGAAACGTGATTAGCTAAAACATACGATGCATCATGACCATCAGTAAGCATAATAAAATGCAAAAGGTCTTTTATCGTAAGTGTTCTGCCGGCGTACTTATCAAGTGTGTCATCAGAATTAGGTATGCGGTCGAGTACATCCTGCTCAATCTTGACCTTCTCGTCGACATCAGAAACAATACTGCGTGCAACAATGAATGTCATAATATTAGCAAGATATGATAAATAACGCTTCTTGCTGATGTTGCGTTCATACACGAAGGTGTCTGTTTCGAGATTTGCTACAAGCACTGCAGAAGATGTTACGTCAACAGGACATTCGTATGAATATGCAGAAAAAGGTATAGAACTTGCACATAATATGACACAAAGTATCAAAGAAATGCAAAAAATTAGTTTTTTCTTCATAGTATTTTCCTTAAATATATGATAATATATTTTTATCTTACAATAAAAAACAAATTATATCAATCATTTTTTGAAAATTGGGAGGATTTGTTATGATATATATTACCGGCGATGTTCATGGTGACCTCAGTGATTTAGACAGCAGAAACATAGGCAAGCTAAAGAAAAACGACACACTCATCATCACAGGGGATTTCGGCTTTATTTGGGATAATTCTAAAAACGAATTAAAAACCTTGAAAAAGCTCTCTAAGAAAAAGTTTCTCATACTCTTTGTAGAGGGTGTTCACGAGAATTTCGACCTTTTGAATCAATATGAAAATGTTGAATTGTTCGGGTCAAAAGCAAAGAAAATCGCAGACAACATCTATTGTTTGAACCGTGGTGAAATATATACAATCGAGGATAAAAGCATTTTCTGTTTAGGTGGCGGAGATGTTGACGACCCGATAGAAAAAATTGACAACGACCCACTAGGTAGCATATCAATGCCTACTGACGAGGAGCTTCAATATGCAGTGGACAATCTGCAAAAAAACAAAAGAAAAGTAGATGTTATTATTACGCACGAAGCCCCTGCGTCAGTAAAACGACTGATACGCAGGGACTCTAATATAAACGACCTTAATATGTTTTTAGATACATTGCTTCACAATGTGAAATACAAAAACTGGTATTTCGGAAGTCTGCACACAGACAGAGTGCTTTCAAACAACCTGTGCTGTGTGTGGCAAAATGTCATAAAGCTTGACTAATTCATCGTAGAAGAATCAGTTGATTTAAAAAGTAGATTTATCATAGCTTTGAGCCCTTTCAGGCTATCATCAGATAAATCAGGGGACTTCTCGAGTATGAGGGATACTGCTTCCTGAGTCTGATACAAGCTCTCCATATCAGAAAGATCAGCAATATTAAGCTGTGGCAAACCGTGCTGTCTGCTGCCGAAGAAGTCACCCGGTCCACGCAGACGCAAGTCTTCGTCAGCTATTTCAAATCCGTTACTCGTTCTGCACATAGTAGACAAACGTTTTTCAGTATCCTCGCTATGATTATCAGAAACTAAAATGCAATATGACTTGTGCTCTCCCCTTCCTACTCGACCTCTGAGCTGATGAAGCTGTGAAAGGCCGAACCGCTCAGCATTTTCAATCATAATAACTGATGCATTCTTTACATCAACACCAACTTCAATGACTGTTGTAGAAACAAGGATAGAGATTTCGTTATTAAGAAAGCTATTCATAACCGCTTCTTTATCTTTGCTTTTCATTTTCCCATGCAAAATCGCAACAGGATAATCGGAAAAATCTTTGAGCATCAGCTCTGCTGCATAGTTTTCGGCTGATTCCAAATCGAGTTCGCCCTCTTCTACAAGTGGGCACACTATGTAACACTGGCGACCGTTATCAATCTCTTGTTTGATAAAGCCAAGTGCTCTGTCACGCTTTTTTGTATCAATCAGCATTGTCTTCACACTTTGTCTACCGGGTGGAAGTTCATTGATACAAGTGATATCAAGGTCACCGTAAATAATGAGTCCGAGTGTTCGCGGGATAGGTGTCGCCGAAAGAACAAGTATATGAGGTTGTTCTCCTTTTTGAGCCAGCTTTGAGCGTTGATCCACTCCAAAGCGGTGCTGTTCATCAGTAATAGCACAGCCGAGTCGTTTGAACTTAGTTGCGTCTGTAATAAGAGCATGAGTGCCTATAATGATGTCTGTTTCGCCGGACTCTAAACGTGAACGCACTTTATCTTTATGAGACTTTGTCATAGAGCCAACGAGAATATCCACTTTGACATCAAAAGGTTCAAACATCTTTGTGAGATTCTCATAATGCTGGGTAGCTAAAATCTCGGTAGGTGCCATAAACGCAGATTGGTAACCGTTTTTCACAGCATTATAACACACAGCTGCAGCTACAACAGTTTTACCGCATCCTACATCACCTTGAACAAGCCTGTTCATAGGTGATTTTTTATTTTTCATATCATTTATACAGTCGACGATAGCGTTTTTCTGTGCATTCGTCAGTTTGTATGGCAAGGTGGAAATAAACTCCTCTGTATAATCACAAGGCATTTTACAGGAGGTTTCGGTGAGCTTACGGTTTTTGAGCATTCTAAGCCCTAAATTGAGCACCAAAAACTCCTCGAACACCAAACGCCTTTTAGCTTTAGCAAGAGCATTTTCATCAGCGGGGAAATGAATATTATGGAGTGCAAAACGCAGTGTGCACAAATCGTAGCGTTTTAAAATATCATAAGGCAGAGGATCTTTGATAGTATCGGGAAGCATTAAAAGTGCTTGTTTTACTGCACCTATAACCACCCTGTTAGTTAGACCACCCGTCAAATTATACACAGGAGTGATAGCTTCCAGATCAGACGGTTTCTTAAACTCAGGCGAAGTCATAGAAAACCCGTACAAATCCCTGACTACTTTACCGTAAAAGTAGTATTCTTCAGAAAATTTCAACATAGAGCTGATGTATTTATTATTAAAAAACACTAGTTCAATAACTCCACTATCATCAGCCACCTGAGCTTTTGAGAGCAAACGACCACCACTGATTCGAGCGTTCGAAAAAGCAGTTGTGACACGTGCTTTAATGAGGCATTTTTCGCCATTTTTGACTTCGCTGATAGGGGTTGCTTCGCCCCAGTTAGAATAAGTTCGAGGGTAAAATCGCAGCAACTCACCAACTGAATGAATATGAAGTTTTGAAAAAAGCTCACAACGGGTTTTGCCTAAGCCTTTTAAAGTACTCAGTGGCACATCATACAGCGACATATTATCCCTCCTTAATTTTTATAAACAAATGGCGGCGAAAAAGTATCGCCGCCAAAAATATTATTCTACACTTAAGATGTAATAGTAAATAGGCTGACCACCTGAAACGAATGTAATATCAACATCATCACCGAACTTTTCATTGAGCAAGTCGTAAGCCTTCTGAGCATCTTCATCAGATACATCTTCACCGCTAATAAGTGTGACAAAGGATGTATCTTTGTCAATCATATTCTTAGCAAGCTTTAAGAGTGCTTTTTCGATTGATTTATCAGTAACTGTGAGTTTGCCATCTTCAAGAGCAATAATTTCGCCCTCTTTGATCTTCTTCATACCAAACTCAGAATCACGCGCTGCGTATGTGACCTGACCTGTAGAAACTGCTGATGCAGCTTCGAGCATATTCTCGCGGTTACTCTGTGCATCTGAATCAGGGTCAAACACGAGCATCGCTGACATACCCTGTGGGATAGTACGAGTAGGTACAATAACAACCTCTCTATCTTCAACTATAGCCTGTGTCTGCTCAGCAGCCATAATGATGTTCTTGTTGTTTGGCAGTACGAAAACTGTCTTAGCAGCTGTAGCCATAACAGCAGCATAGATATCATCGGTAGATGGGTTCATGCTCTGACCGCCTGACACCACCTGTGCACAACCAAGCTGTGAGAAAAGCTCTGTTACACCGTCACCTGCAGCAACTGCTACGAAACCATACTGGTCAGTAGGCTGTGCTACTTCAAGTTTTTTAGCTTTCTTAGGAGCTTTAGCTTTTGCTTTTTCGTTGTCAGCTTTAGCCTGTTTGTGCTGTTCTTTCATATTTTCAACTTTTACAGTGAGAAGTGAACCAAACTCAAGACCTTTTTTGAGCGCATCACCAGGTTGCTCTGTATGAACGTGAACCTTGATGATCTCGTCATCATCAACAACTACTACACAGTCGCCGATAGTTTCTAAGAAAAGTCGAAGCTCGTTAGGCTCTGTAGCGATTTCCGCATCTCTACCTACGATGAACTCTGTGCAATATGTGAAGTTGATAACTTCATCAAACTCAGCAGCAGCGCTACGGAATGCATCTTCTTCACCCTCATCGTCATCAGCTACATCAGTAGCTTCAACAACAACACCATCACGAATAACAGAAAGCATACCTTCGAAAATAACTAAGATACCTTTACCACCGGCATCAACAACACCGGCCTTTTTCAAAACTGGAAGCATAGTCGGTGTGAGATCAAGTGCACGCTGTGCCTCTTCACATACAACTTCCCATATTTCAACTACATCGTCTGTATCAGCACAAGCTTCAACAGCCGCTTCAGCAGCCATACGACCAACTGTGAGCATAGTACCCTCAGTAGGCTTCATAACAGCCTTGTATGCTGCGTCGACACCAAGCTTTAACGCTTCAGCCAGGTCTTTACCTGTGGCTTCGCTCTTGCCTTCTAAGCCTGATGAAAAACCTCTGAAGAAAAGAGATGTAATAACGCCTGAGTTACCACGAGCACCTCTAAGCATAGCTGAGGCAGTTTTCTTTGCGATAACAGAAACCTCGTTAGAATCAAGCCCCTCAATCTCTTTGACAGCGGCCATAACAGTCATAGACATATTAGTACCGGTGTCTCCATCAGGAACAGGGAAAATATTGAGGTCGTTGATTCTTCCCTTTTGTGAACAGATGTTGTTAGCACCTGAAATAATAGCTTGTTTGAGAATCTGTCCGTTAATCATATTAAACACGTCCTTTACTTTCAAACCATAGGGTGGAAATAAACGTACAAACTTATCGCATCATACATTACTGTGCATTATACATTAAAAAGTTAAAATTTTCAAGTTATTTGTAACCTTTTCGGCATTATGCCGATATTTGTTGAAATCTCAACAAGTATTGTATAAAAAGTGCTATCGAATATCATACCGCTCGACAGATATAGTCTTTCCACTCTTTTCGTCGATATCAAACAAAACGCAGTTAAGCATACACTCCCCATCTGCGTAATCGAAACGTTGTGGGAGTTTTGTCTTAAAACGATTGATGATAATTTCCTTTTTCACACCGAGCACTGACTCCACAGGACCTGTCATACCTACATCAGTGATATATCCCGTACCATTTTTCAAGACGCACTCGTCAGATGTCTGGACATGGGTGTGAGTACCAAAGAAAGCGGATACTCTGCCATCCAAATAATAGCCCATCGCCTTTTTTTCGCTGGTGGTTTCTGCATGCATATCAACGACAATTATCTTTGAATCAATCTTTTGGAGTATTTCATCGATAGCATAATAAGGATTATCCACACTTATATCAATGAACTCCTGCCCCATCAAGTTGATAACCGCAACAGATGTTCTTCCCATATCTATGGTGCAGTAGCCTCTGCCGGGAGTTGATGGTGATGGAAAATTGCACGGTCTTATTATAGCTTGTTCATCATCAAGAAAATTGTAGATTTCGCGACGCTGAAATGCGTGATTTCCCAAAGTGATAACATCGACACCGCTTGTAAACAGATGCTCTGCTGATGATACTATTATACCATTACCGTCAGCGCTGTTTTCGCCATTGCATATAACAAAATCAATGCCCTTGAGTTTTTTGAAATTAGGTAAAGTTTTTCTAAGAAAGTTACAGCCTATGCTGCCTACAACATCGCCGATACACAATACCCTCATATTATCCCTCTTTCTATGAGCAAATCTGCTCATAAACAGTATAACATAAATTTTGAAAAATACAAATCACTGTGAGTCTTCACTCTTATTAGGCAAATCATCACTTATAGTGATATCATCTGCATCGATATCCGCTTGATATGCTATGTCTTCTTCGCAGATAAAAGTTGCTGTCAGTATATACTCATCTTTTTTCTGTGAAAAAACGTAATCTCTATTCTTTACAACAGCATCAGACAACACAAAGCCCTCAAAAAGCATAGCATTATTTTCAAGCATTTTTTGTGCTGTTTTTTCATTAAGCTCAGTTTTTTCAGTAGTTTTTTCATATATATTGGTAAAGTTTTGATGTAGCGGCAATACTGTATCGAACAAATTAAATGTTTTGCTGTGATATCGGACAAGACTTTTGCTCTCATTTGCAAAAGCAAACGATGTAGGAAATGTCACATTGAAAACGCTGACACTGCTACGTTGTTTCTTTTCACCAAAGCTTACTTGATCGATAATCTTCTTTACACAAAAAGTTTGCACTCTTTTTGTCTGAGCCATCACCTGTGCGTTTGCTCGAACTAGCTTAACTCCGCCGAGTTTATCTTCAATAACACTGCTAACAAGCAACTGGTCTTTCACAACTGCTGAGCCTGATTTAAATAGTGCGTTGCCCTCGTATGTGTTGATGCTCAAGATCAGACCGTCGCACTTTGCTTTTACATTTGCAGGCTTGTGATAATCAGGCACTTGGGGCGATTTTGCTTTTTCTTTTATTTCAACACTTGCGTGAGAGCCTTGCACATTGACAGCCATCCACCCTATATCATCAATATCGAGCATAGTATCACGACTTATTGTGGAAAAACTCACACTAGGTTTAAAAGTGCCAATATAAAGTCCGTTGTTTTTCAGCACCTCCAACAGATGTGTATAGCTCACAGTTTCTAAACCGACCACATCAATAGTCCAAATAAAGCAGGACATAAAACTAAGCACCGCTATAAACACCGCAACACCAATCAATACTCCGACTCTGTTTTTGTACTTGCGTATGTAAAAAGGCAGACCGTGTTTGCTCGTTATTTTAAGCCGCACCTTACACTTTTTTGCATAATAACGGATACTTAGATAATCCTTGATATACATACAAGCGCAAAGTGTTTTATCAACTCTTCTTGCGTTCCATATAGCTAGTGAGCTTTTTGTGATGATATTTATAAAGCGTTCAGGATATCTTCCTATAATCTTAAAGCATACATATCCTTTTAAAAACCTGAATATTTCGAGCATCGCAGTCCTCCTACACAATAAACTCAACTTTTGTGATAAAACCGTCAATAATCAGTTCGCTATCAGATATGCACCTTAGATTCAGCGAACGCCCCTCAAAGCAGATAAGCCCAAGGGATGTGTTGATACGAACGATTTCTTCGCTGTATTCTATCACGCCTTTGCTGCCTTCAATCACTACTTCCCTGTTACCGTTAAATTCAAGTTGCGGTTGTTGGGACAATAAGTCGAGCATCATAGAGTTTTTGCTTTTTGATGAATATATATCAGAGTCTTTTGATTTTCTCATTTTCTACCTCCATTCCATATTATTTTTATGTTTGAAACATCATATATATTAGTGGTGATAGAATGGTATGGATTAAAAATTATGAAACAATAAAAAAGCAATTAAATACTACTTTTTCGCTACTGATAATAACAGGTGCTATATTTATTGCTCTGAAATTTTCAAAAGAATGCTCCGATGGTATATTAAGTGGACTTTCGTTTTGTATGACGGTGCTTATACCATCGCTCTTTATATTTTTGGTCATAGCTTCTTACATATCAAGTAGCAAGGCTTTTTTTATATTTTCAAAGCTTTTCGGCAAAGCAACAGAAAGGCTGCTACACATACCTCAAGTTTGCTCCGGTGCGGTTTTGTTGTCAATTTTGGGTGGATATCCTGTAGGAGCAAGATGTGCAAAATCGCTCTACGACGATAGAGTTATAAACAAAGAACAAGCAAAAAAGCTCTCTATGATAGCAATGTGTTCAGGACCGTCATTTGTACTGAATTTTGTAGGAAACGCTCTACTCAACAACAAAAAAGCCGGTTTGATACTGTTCATCTCGCAAATCATCGCTTTTGTAGCGGTCGCCCTTATATGCGGCAGAACAATCAAACTCAAAGACGAAAGCGTAGCAAAGGAAACTGAGTATAAACAAACCGACTTAGTAAAAGCTGTTGAATCAGGATGCAAAGCTACATTCAGTATGTGCTCGATGGTCATCTTGTTTTCAGCTATCATATCTGTATGTGATAAGCTACTGATAGGATATCCAACTGTGAGCGACTTTGGTAAGATACTTTTTGAAGTCACAACAGCGTGCAACAGCCTGAGCAGAAAATATCCGCTACACCTTATTTCTTTTTCTATAGGCTTCGGCGGATTATCAGTACATTTTCAGATATACTCAATGCTTAAAGATATCGGAATAAATAAAACATTATTTTTCTTATTCAGAATTATTCAAGGTATAATAGCCGGTATCGCTACATATATATTACTTATACTTTTCCCTTGTACCACACAGGTGTTTTCTACTGTTACAGATGTAAGTGCACATATATCCACCTCGGTACTTGGGTGCTGTGCGTTGCTACTTACTGCAGTGTGTTTTCTAAACTCGCTTAGCTACACTAAAATCAAACGGAGGTAATATTATGTGCGGAATTGCCGGATGGCTGGATGACACAATCGATTTAAGAAAAAAGGATAATGAACTCTCGCTGATGTCAGAGTCATTAAAAAGAAGAGGTCCAAACGAAAGCGGTGAATATATTGCTCACGATGTTGCGCTTTTGCATCGAAGACTTTCTGTCATTGACATTGAAAACGGTAAACAGCCGATGACGCTAGAATTCAAAGGCGAAAAATACGTCATCATATATAATGGCGAGCTATATAACACGCAAGAACTCAAAGAGGAATTAAAGTCGCTTGGGCACAAATTTTTAAGTCACAGTGATACTGAAGTACTTCTACACTGTTACGCACAATTCGGCAAAAAGTGTGTCCATAAGCTAAACGGAATTTATGCATTTGCTGTGTATGAAGTCAACTCAAAAAAGCTGTTTATGTGTAGGGACCGCATCGGAGTAAAACCGTTTTTCTACTACAAATACAAAGGCGGAATAGTTTTTGCGTCAGAAATAAAAGCACTGCTTAATAGCGGTATGGCAAAACCAACCGTGAACGAAACAGGGCTTTATGAGATTTTCTTTTTAGGGCCTGCTCGATCACCGAAAAACGGTGTCTTCAAAGGAATCAAGGAGCTCAGGCCGGGCGAGATGGCTATATATAAAAACGGTAAGCTATATAAAGAAAAGTATTTTCGCATCACAGCAAAAGAACATACCGACACGCAAGCTCAAACAATCGAAAAAACTCGTTTTCTGCTCACAGATGCAATAGAACGACAGCTTGTGAGTGATGTTGCGATGTGCTTCTTTTTGTCAGGAGGATTGGATTCGAGCATTATATGCAAAACCGCTGCTAACTATTACGATAAAAACAATTTAGGTCAGATAAGCACCTACAGTGTCGAATACGAGGACAACCGAAAGTTTTTTACAAAAAGTACTTTTCAGCCTAATGCTGACTTTGACTACATCTCAACTATGGTAGAAAACACAAATTCAAAACACACAGAAGTTGTGCTGAGCAACGCTGATGTTATGAACGCTCTGTACGACAGTGTTATTGCCAGAGATTTGCCGGGATATGTTGATATTGACTCATCCCTCTTGCTATTTTGTAAAGAAATAAAAAAAGACTACACAGTCGCTTTGTCAGGCGAATGTGCAGACGAGTTGTTCGGTGGATATCCGTGGTATCATAATAAAAATATACTTTTTGAAGAATGTTTTCCGTGGTCAAGAAGTCAGGATATAAGGCGCTCTATTCTAAAAAAAGGTATTCTCAAAAACGGTGAAGAATATGTTATGAGCAAGTATTTTGATACAATAAGGCGTGCTGATAAGCTACCGTCAGACTCGACAGTAGACAAACGTATGCGCGAGATGTTTATGCTAAACTTCAACTGGTTTATGCAATGTCTGCTTGAGCGAAAAGACAGATGCTCAATGTATCAAGGCCTTGAAGTACGAGTTCCGTTTTGTGATTATCGACTGGTTGAATATGCGTACAATATGCCATGGCAGCTAAAAGCATACAATGGTAGAGAAAAAGGAATTGTAAGAAAAGCTTTTGAAGACATACTCCCTTATGACATCTGCTACAGAAAAAAGAGTCCGTACCCAAAAACTCACAATCCTGAATATATGAAGATGTGTAGCGAAAAAGTACTCACGATATTAGATAATAAAGACAATGTGTTAAGCGACTTACTTGATCGTGAAGGTGTGCTCAACATCATAGAAACCCCAGACAAAATCAGTTCACCATGGTACGGTCAGCTGATGCGGGCTCCACAGATAATGGCATATATTATTGAGCTTGACTTCTGGTTCAAAGAATATGGCGTGGTCATAGAATGTTAATAAATTAGTTAAAATTTGTTTGTTGTTTTAGCAAATGATAGATGTTATAATTACCACAACAAGAACAAAAGCCTCTTGGTTTTGAATTTTAAAAGAAAGGACAGGTGAATATGAAAGAGCAACAATACAAACAAATGAGTGAATATTTCGGTAAGACCAAACAGCGTTCCACCACAGTCAAGGCTCTTCACGATATTTTGCCTGTCATTATGATGGTGTTTTATCCTGTTCAGCTTATTTACCTTTTTGTGACAACAGGTTTCAACAATGAAGTTTTTTTGAAAGCTACCTTCGTACCGCTTTTTGTGTTGATATTCGTTACTGTTTTGCGCTACATCGTAAATGCGAAAAGACCATACGAAGTATATGACTACGCTCCTGTGGTCAGTAAAAAAACTAAAGGCAAGAGCTTTCCAAGCAGACACACAGCTTCTGCATTTATTATTGCGATGGCGTTTTTATATATCCAGACAAGTCTGGGTGTAATAATGCTTTGTCTTGCGACAGTCATCGCAATCACAAGAGTACTATCAGGTGTCCACTTTGTAAGAGATGTTATCGGCGGTGCACTGATCAGTATCCTTATTGGTACAGTTTGTTTCTTCCTTATATAGATCAACCCCCTTAAAAGAAAACAGCAGTCGTAAAGACTGCTGTTTTTTGTTATTTATCAAGATTTTTATAAAAATCGAGCAATTCATCAGTGCTTAAAAAGCCTTTTGCTGCACCATCAAAAGAGATTTTATATGACGCAAAAGCACTTGCATACATAAGGCTCAGATAAGGATCAATGCCTTTTGTATAAAAATGTACAAAGGACGAAAACAATGCATCGCCTGCTCCAACGGTATTCACTACATTGTCATTATAAACTGCATCACAATGATATATTTTCTCGTCTGCTCGTACGTACATCAGCGAGCCCTTCTTGCCCATTCCAATAACGATAATCTCACTACGGAACTTATCTTTGAGCAAATTAAGAAAAACATCTTCCCTATCTACTATATTTTCGTTGCTCAAAAAAAGTATATCAGCGCTGTTCATATAGTCAAAGTTGTATTCGTCGTCTATGTCAGACAAGGTGTGAACATCACAAGCTATACGCTTTCCCATTGATTTTCCAAGCTTCAAAAGATTGCGTGAAAAGTTAATGTTGCACAAACACAAAGTATCACAGTCTTGTGCAGCTTTTTCAAAAAGTTCTTCATCAAAGCTTTTTTGTTGAAAGTCTTTTAAATCACAAAAAATTCTGCGTCTGCCGCTATCATCATAAAGCACAACAGATTGAGCAGTGTTGCCGCTGTCGCACAAGTAATCAATAGACACGTTGTTTTTTGTAAGAACGCTTTTCACCATTTCGCCTGCGCTATCATCACCCACCATTGACAAAAGCTTTACTTCGTCGGATAATGAACTAAACGCAAGAGATAAATTAAGCCCTACTCCTGCAGGATATGAATTGACACCAAAGAAGTTGTAGTCGATGGGTATGTATTCAAGCGGAAAGCTTTTCACTTTTACTGTGGTTTCCATATTCACAAGTCCGCACACAAGTATTTTGCTCATAACTACCTCGCATAAATTGATATCAAAATTGTATAGTAAAAAACATTTTGAGTCAAGAAATCATATAAAGTATAGATTTGTATATAATAAATTTGAGGTGCATAACTATGATATATACAGTAACGCTCAATCCGGCTCTTGACTATGTCCTTAATATGGACAACAATCCGATTATGGGCACTATAAACAGAAGTGAAAATGAACATATCTACTACGGTGGAAAAGGTATCAACGTTTCATCCGTATTAAAAGAGCTTTCAGTTGACAGTATTGCAACAGGTTTTTTGGCAGGTTTCACCGGAAAAGAAATTGAATGTATGCTTGAGAGTGATAAAATACAGACTGATTTTGTGCATATTGATAACGGTTTTTCAAGAATAAATGTAAAAATACGCTCTGATGAAGAAACAGACATCAACGCTACAGGGCCTGATATCACTGACTATGATATGCACTTGCTTTATAAAAAGCTTGAAAACCTGACAACTGACGATGTGCTTGTGCTGTCAGGCAGTGCACCCAAAAATGTTGATGACAATGTGTATGCAAAGATACTTTCAAAGGTAGCTAAATCAGGTGCCACAACTGTTGTTGACTGCAGTGGTAAAATGCTACTGAATACATTGCAGTTCAATCCGTTTTTGATAAAGCCAAACATCAAAGAGCTTATAGAAACATTCGGTGCAAAAATCAGCACATTGCACGATGTTGAAAAGTACGCAATAAAGCTACAGAACTTAGGTGCTAAGAACGTGCTTGTTTCTATGGGAGATAAAGGCTCGGTGTTGTTCACTGACGACAAGCAGGTGATAATGCAAAGTGCACCAAAAGGAGTCGCAAAAGATACTGTGGGTGCCGGTGACTCGATGGTTGCGGGGTTCATTGCAGGATATTTAAAATCGCACGACTACAAAACAGCACTAAAGCTTGCTACTGCGTGTGGCAGTGCTACTGCTTTTTCATATACTCTATGCAAGCAAGATGAGATTTTGAAAATCTTAGAGCTGATAGACAGCAAATAAACAACGAAAGGACTATGGAGCTCCATAGTCCTTTTTTCTTATAGTATTGTACCGCCACCTACTACTGTATCTTGAATATACATAACAACAGCCTGGCCTTTTGTTATGGCACGCTGTGGCTCATCGAAGATGAGTTTTATCACTCCGTTTTCTTGAGGATACAGCGTCGCTTTTGCCTGATTGTGCTTATAACGGATTTTTGCTTCCAGCTCAAGCGGTTCACTTAATTCTTTAATAGAAATTAAATTTATATCTTCAGCGTAAAGCTCTTTTGAGAAAAGCTCATCGTTATCACACAAGGTGACAGTATTGGTATCGATATTCTTATCACACACGTACATCGGTCGTGGCAAAGAGAGATTGAGTCCTTTGCGCTGACCTATAGTATAGCGAATAATCCCCTTGTGAGTACCGAGCACGTTGCCACTTAAATCCACAAAGTCACCGTCAGGAAAAGTTTTTCCTGTGTAGGTCTTAATAAACTCAGCATATTTTTTATCAGGTACAAAACAGATATCCTGACTATCCTTTTTTGATGCATTTATAAAACCGTTTTGCTCGGCGATTTCTCTGACTTTTGCTTTAGACAACTCACCGAGTGGAAGCTTTATGTGTGAAAGGGCATCCTGAGTCAAGCTATACAGCACATAGCTCTGATCTTTTGACTCGTCCACACCTTTTTTCAGCAGATATCTGTCGATGTTTTTATCATAGGCAACTCTGGCGTAATGACCGGTAACAACATAATCATAGCCTTCATCTTCTGCTATTTGTAAAAGCTTTGAGAACTTTATGAAACGGTTGCAATCCACACACGGATTAGGCGTGCCACCGCTTATATAAGAATTAACAAAACGGTCAATAACAAACTCTTTAAAGTTACTCTGCAAATCAATAACCCTGTGCTCTATACCGAGTCTGTCGCACACAGCTTTTGCGTCGATGATATCCTGATCTGTACAGCACGACTGCTCTAAATCTATATTTATTTCTGCATGAAGTCTGAGTGTGATGCCGATTAAATCGTAGCCTTGCTGTTGCATAAGAAATGCAGCTACCGAGCTATCCACACCGCCACTCATCGCAATAATTGCTCTAGGCATTTTATACTCCTTTTAGAATAGTTTTTATCGCATTTACGCAGTAATCTATCTCGCTTTTTTCATTAAAAAATGAGAATGAAAATCTCACAGTACCCAAAGGAAAAGTGCCCATGGCTTTGTGAGCAGACGGTGAACAATGCAATCCGCATCGTGTCATAACACCGTAGTCACTCTCGAGCACTTTACTCACATATGCGTTGTCTGTTTTTTCAAACGAAAGTGACACAACCGAAGTAGTGATATCATTATCGGCACAATAGACTTTGACATCATGTAAGTCTTTCACAAGTGAAACAAAGTAGTCACGAAGTTTGTGTTCTTTGTCACGTATTTTATCGATACACACATTGTTTATAAATTTGAGCGAATGGTTCAGTGCAACTATACCACACAAATTAAGTGTACCACTCTCGTATTTATCAGGCAGGATATCAGGCTGGTTATAAGAATGTGAAATGCTACCTGTGCCGCCTGTCACAATTGGTTTCATAATTTTCGAGAGAGGCTCTGATATTGCAAATCCGCCTATTCCCTGCAAGGACAAAAGTCCTTTATGACCTGAAAAAGCAAGGAAATCTATATTTGATTTTCGCATCGAAATATCAACAGTACCTGCGGTCTGGGCAGTATCAACAGCAAAGAAAACACCTTTGCGCTTACACACCTCTCCTATCGCTGTGATGTCACTAATAGTTCCGAAAACATTAGATGCGTGGTTGATGATAACCGCCTTAGTGTTAGGCTTTATAAGACTTTCTACGCTATCGGCATGCACTGCTCCTTTTTCATCACACAAGGCTTCATCAAAAGTGATATTACGTTCATCTTTCAAATTGTAAAGTGTACGCATCACAGCGTGGTGTTCGAGTGAACCTGTTACTATATGGTCTCCCTCACACAAAACTCCACGTAAAAACATATTGATTGACTGGGTTACACCTGAAGTGAATATAATTCTTTTGCAGAATTTTTCAGGTTCATCAGAACAATCAAAAAAACGTGCAAGCAGAATACGTGTTTCAATAACTAAGTCGGACAGGTCGCTTGACAATGAATACATACCACGATTTATGTTGACACATCCGTTATCTATGAAATTGGAAACTGTTTTGGACAAATAAGGTGCTTTCGGAAAAGAAGTCGCTGCATTGTCAAAGTAAATCTTTTTCATATATTTCTCTTATAGAATTAATTTTTATTCTTCATTCAAACTATCACAAGGTTTATTTTCTTATTCAGAATTATTGTTATTTTCTTTATTAGCATTATTATAAATGTAATTTCTTTTATAGAAATTATTTATAATTCGTATTTCGAAATTTATTTATTTCTAAATCAGAATTATACGCTCGTTGCCCGTGTATTCTTCGACCTCTCCGATGATGTTTGAAGACAGCGTACACTGCTGTAAATCAAAAAGCAGTGCATCAGCATCACTCTCACTAACGCTGATGAGAAGTCCACCTGATGTCTGTGGGTCAAAGAGCACATCCTGAATATGTAGTGGTACATCGCCCACGTTCACATAAGGCTCTGCAAATGTTCTGTTTCTATACATTCCTTCAGGCAAAATACCCATTTTCGCAAACTCTGTTGCTTCGTCGATGATATCTATGTTATCAGTATAAATCTTTATCTGAGTGTTGGAGCCTTGAGCCATTTCGAGGCTGTGCCCCATCATAGAAAAACCTGTGACATCTGTGCACGCATGCACATCGTACTTCACCATACAATCACGAGCTGATTTGTTAAGAAAAGTCATCGCTTCAACTGCTTTTTGTACACTCTCTTTTGAAGCAATGTCGGCTTTTTGCGCGGTTGTAATGATGCCGATGCCGAGCGGTTTTGTATATATCAGCTTGTCGCCAACCTTTGCACCGCTGTTTGTATAAAACTTTTTCGGGTGTGCAAAACCTGTGACACACAGTCCGTATTTGGGCTCATCATCGTAGATACTGTGTCCGCCAGAAACCACTGCACCCGCTTCGAAAACTTTGTCGTATCCGCCCTTTAGTATCTTGTGGACGTCTTCGTTATCCATGGATTTTGGTACACACATAATATTGAGTGCAGTTTTAGGCTCAGCACCCATAGCGTAAATATCGGAAAGTGCGTTTGCTGCTGCAATCTGACCAAAGGTGTACGGGTCATCTGCGATAGGCGGAAAAAAGTCAACAGTCTGTACGATGCACAAATCGTCGCTCACCTTATATACACAAGCATCATCGCTTTTATCAAAACCGACGAGCAGATTCTCGTCGTGTTTTACGTTTAAGTCACCCAAAAGCTGAGCGAGCACTCCGGCACCTACTTTTGCACCACAGCCGGAACACTTCGATAGCTTTGTGAGTTTTATGCTATCCTTATTTTCCAAAACAACTACCTCATTTTTTAAGATTCAGGCACGCTTCGAGTACTCCACCACCTACAGCCAGAGCTTTGTCAGAAACAGTATAGCAATGCTCTTTTTCACATCTTGGGTCAATATCGCCTGACTTCATATTAGGAGTGACAAGCGTACCTTTAGGTAAGATACCACGCAAAATCCCAGATACATTACACACCACAGGCGTGCTGTCAACACAGGCTACTACTTCTCCCTCTTGAACAGTATCACCTATCTCAAAAATAGGGTTAAACACGCCATAATGAGGTGAGCGGATAATGCGGTCTGTTGTATGACCATCGATATCACCGGGGATACCCGTGTTTTCGATAGCACTTCCCTCGTAGTACACACGACCTAAATAGTGACCACGCTTTGTTTCAACTACTGCGTGACAGTCACTTAGTGCAGTAAAGCCCGGTCCTACACCAATAACAACAGGCGCATCGTCTATGTCTGTTCCCAAATTTTCTTTTGCTAAAATCGCATCTATTAGAAAATCAGGTTTGAGTTCTTTTATACAAGATGCTTTTTCGTCAACAATGACTGCTATATCTCCGTTTTCCAAAATAGCTCTGATGTTTTCAACATCTTTTGCTAAAACAGCTTTCACGTCTTCTACAACACACTCGCCATTGCTGACCGCTTCAGAAAAACAGACGGTGCGTCGTATCGCTGTAGGAGCGCTGATTTCTGTCATAACTACCTGAAATTTTGCTTTGTGAAGTCGCAAGGCTATGCCCGATGCGATATCTCCTGCACCTTTAATTACTGCTAACATACCATTCCCCTTTGAGTAATGATGAAATAATGCATTTTTTATATATCTTTTTGCTTAATAACTCTGCTTTTTGAGTCAACTCAAAAGTGTCGCACTTGTTGATAACAACTACGTCGTGCAAGTTCTCAAACTTTAGTAGTGAAGCCACCATAGTATCGCTGACTATATCGGTGCTTTTGCAAGAAACTATCTCGCAAAAGCGATCGACTCTGTGGGTGACGTCTTGTGCCTTATTCTCAAGTGCATCTATTCCCACAACAAGTATAGTGGCGTTTGAATCACAAGGAATCACAGGTTCGTACTCCAAATGTGCTTTGAGCGGTAGCCTTTTTGAGCCATCAGCTTCGACTAGTATGTAGTCACATACTAAACTCAGTTCACTAAAGCTAAAGTGTGGAGTAGTGAGCTTATCGTTGTCTGCTTTTGTGCCGATGCACACACATCGGTGATGCTTTAGTTCTTCTGCTATATGCGACAGCGGTGTAGAATCATCAGTAATAATATTTTTGAAAACATCGCTTTTTTTGATATGAGTGGTCGTCATTATAACAACAGTGCCAAAAGCTTTGAGTTCATCAGCAAGAGTGTGGATAAGCGTTGTTTTTCCACCACCGCCTATGATGCTTGTTATTCCTCTTTTTATATCAAGTAATTTATAAAGTTTCATATGGTTATTCTACGAAAAGATAACGGATAACAAACAATATGTCAACGCAAAACTGCACTGACATACCGAAAGTTATTTTTCTAATTTAGAATTTTCTTCTATCCATGAAAAATGTTCAATGTACTTATTTTTGCCATACTCAAAAAGCTCTGCTTCACAAAGTCGAAAGCTACTTAAAAGTCTCTCGGCTTTTTGAGTGAGTACTGCACCGCCACCGTCGGCACCACCAGTCTTAGAGATAAGAAGTTCAAAGCCTAGGTTTTCTTCCGCACGCTTTATGATAGTCCATGCTTTCGAATAAGACATACCGATTGAAAAAGCGGCTTTTCTGATAGAGTTATTCTCTTTAATTTTTTCTAGCAAAAGTGCTACACCCGGACCAAAGCATTTTTCATCAGTAAAAAACTGCAAAGTGAGCTTTGGGTGGAGTTTTGCTATGGTTTCTTTTCTTTGCATTATATTTTGCCTAATCTCTTGTCTAAAGTTTTTCTGACTGCTTTTAAAATATTCTCGTAGCCTGTGCATCTGCACAAGTGGCCAGAAAGGAGTTTTCGAAGCTCATCGTCAGTATAATCTCTGCCACTTTCTAAAATCTCTACTGCAGACATAATAACACCCGGTGTACAGAATCCACACTGTACTGCTGTTTCGTCGATAAAAGCCTGCTGAATGTCGGAAAGTTCTCCGTTTTCACCCATTAAACCTTCAAGTGTACGGATATGTTTTCCATCTGCCCACACAGCGAGATAAATACACGAGTTGAAGCACTCGCCATCTATGAGCACATTACATGCTCCGCATTCGCCTACTTCGCAACCTTTTTTGACGGAAGTCATACGATAATCGTTTCTGAGCATATCGGTGAGCGATGCTCTGACATCGACCATCTGTTCAACTTCTTTTCCATTGATTGTGCATCTAACTAACTTGTACTGTGCCATTACATCTCACCTCCAGAAAGTTTCACTGCCTCTTTGAGTGCTCTGTATGCAAGCTCGCACGCTATGTGCTGGCGCAGTGCTTTTGATGCACGCCAGCTATCCCTTGGTTTGATGTCGTCTAAAACTTCTTTTGAGAACTGCAGTGCAACTTCTTCGCTGACTTCTTTGCCTTTGATGAAGTTTTCCGCAGTTTTCGCACGCATCGGAACAGGTCCCGCTACACCATAGGCTATCCTGACATCAATAAAAGTCTTTTTATCTTCTGAAAGTTTTACGTTGACTGAACAGCCAGTGGTTGTTATATCAAGTGCGTTACGCATAGCGTACTTGATATAGTGACCGTGATAGCCTTCATATTTCTCTTTTGGAATTATGATAGCTGTCTGGATTTCGTCAGGTTTAATATCGACTTTGCCAGCCCAGATATAAAAATCAGGTATAGGAATCACACGCTTTTTGTTGCTACCTGTGAGTTCAATAAGAGCATCGAATGCGTAAAGAGTTGATGCAGAATCAGCTGATGTGACACCGTTGCAGGTGTTGCCACCTATTGTGCCAATGTTGCGAATCTGCGGTGAGCCAACCATATCGACAGCTTCACCCAAGACGTTGATATATTTTTTTATAATCTCATTTTTAGTGATATGAGAAAAGCTTGTGAGTGAGCCGATGCGAATAGCACCGTCACTATCCAGTGAAACACCACGTAGTTCATCGAGCATATAGATGCTGATGAGTTCTTTTCCTGCACGTTTTCCTTCTCTGATTTGTACAAGCACATCGCTACCACCGGCGAGAATCTGTGCATCAGGGTGCTCAAGACGCAGTTTTATTGCATCTTCGACGCTTTCTGCTTCGTACAAAGCTTTGATATCATACATAATCTCGCCTCCTTAGATAAGTCCGCTGTTTGTAAATTCTTCAAACAGGACGTGTGGTGTGAGCGGTACTCTGTTTATTGCAACTCCAGTTGCGTGAAGCACTGCGTTACGGATAGCAGGTGCTACAGGACAAGCAGGTGGTTCACCGAGCGCTTTAGTACCGAATGCACTGGTAGGTTCTGCATTTTCTACAAACTGTGCTTCAAGATGCGGATGATCCATAAAGGTGGACAGCTTGTAGTCAAGCAAGTTGTTGTTGAGTGTTTTTCCTGTTTTTTCATCAAAAATCTCTTGCTCTGATAAAGCGTAGCCGATACCCATCGACATACCACCGTGTACCTGAGCTTCTGCAAGTGCAGGGTTAATCAGCTTTCCGCAGTCGTGAACATTGATGATATCGAGAAGTTTCACCTTGCACGCACGGATGTCAACCTCAACTTCTGCAAAGCAACATCCAAACGAATACGCATTCGATTTAATCTGATATGTACTCTCTGCTGTGATGTGTTCGCTATCGGTTAAGCTGTACAGTGCTGTGAGTGCAAGTTGAGCAACACTCATCACGACAGTATTATCATCTTTTTTGATGATGTTGTTATCAACTATATCGAGTTTTTCAGCATCAATTTCGCTGAGTTTTTGAGCGTAACTGAGAATTCGCCCTTTGAGAAGCTCGCCTGTCTGCTTGATAGTAAGACCGCCGACGTATGTCTGGCGTGATGCGTAAGCACCGGTACCAAACGGCGTGACATCGGTATCCTGACATGAAATGACGTTGACTTTGTCAACGCTCAAGCCTACTGCGTCAGCTGCCATCTGAGCAAAAGCTGTATCGGCACCCTGACCGATTTCGGTCTCACCGAGTTGCAACTGAATAGAGCCGTCCTGATTGAGCACCATACGGCTTGATGAAGACTCTAAGCTTATCGGCCATACAGCTGTGTTGTACCAAAATACAGCCATACCTACACCACGCCTGATGTTACCACTCTGGTTTTTATATTCATCTAGTTTTTTGTCGTATTCTATATATGCTTTGCCTTTTTCGATACACTGGTTAAAAGAATCAAAGTAGTTGACATTCTTTGAAAAATCGTCTTTGTATCCGACAGGCATAAGATTCTTCTGTCTGATTTCAAGTGGAGTCATACCTAAGCCTTTTGCGATATCGTCAATCTGGCTTTCAACCGCAAACATAGCCTGTGGGATGCCATAGCCACGCATAGCACCTGCTACAGGTCGGTTAGTGAACACTGTGTAACACTCTGCTTCTACATTAGGACAAGGATAAAGCTGTCGAAAACACCCCATACCTTTTGCAGCGATAGAGTGTCCGTGGGAAGCATACGCACCTTGATTTGAGAACATCTCGAGCTTTCGAGCTACAAATGTACCGTCTTTCCTTGCGTAAGTTATGATATGACTTTTGATAGCGTGACGTACACGCTGAGTAACAAAGGTCTCTTCCCTGCTGCTATCCAGCTTTACGAGTCGGCCGCCAACAACTGTAGAAAGATACGCACAAAGTGGTTCGTAGAGTACATCCTGCTTGTTACCAAAACCTCCGCCAATGTATGGCTTAACGACTCTAATTTTACCCCAATCGATACCAAGTGCCTGACCGACAACTCTTCTGACAATATGTGGGATCTGGGTTGAAGTGACCACTGTGATTCTGCCGTTTTCTTCACTAGCGTAGCAGATGTGGTTTTCGATATGACAGTGCTGAACTGTTGGTGTATCGTACCAATTGTCAAATTTGATGAGGCCTTCTTCTTTTATGGCTTCTTCAAAATTTCCGACACTCTGGCGTGAATGACCCAAAATATTATTTTTGAAATTCTCGTGAATCAAAGGAGCGGTGTCACTCATAGCTTCGATCGCATCGAGTACAAACGGATATTCTTCGTACTCGACTTTCATGGCGCTGAGAGCTTTAGAGGCTACTACTTCGTTTTGAGCAACAACTGCAGCGATATCATCACCATAAAAACGCACTGTATCAGTCAGCAGGAGTCTGTCCGCAACGTCCTGATGTGACTCATCAGTAGACCACGGATGGCCTGCTGTCGGGAAGTAGTTTTTCGGCACATCAAAACAAGTGACGATTTTTACTACACCGTCAATTTCCTGCGCCTTTGAAATATCTATAGACTTAACTTTACCGTGAGCGATAGTAGAGTGTAAAATCTTCGCTACATATGCACTTTTGTCACACAAATCGTCAGTGTATTTAGTGCGACCTGTTACTTTATCAAAAGCATCAAGCCGGGGAATACTCTTACCAACTACCATATTTTTCGCCTCCTATTTTCAGAAAAGATTAAACTATCCCTTATACTTTAGTAATTATAACATAATATATGAGTGTTTTAAAGAGGTTTTTTATATATTTTTCTTGAAAATCTTACTAATACAACAGCAGACAAAACAGCACTTTTATTGACAACAGATAATATCATTTGATAAAATACAAATAGAATTAGGAAGTGTTTTTATGAAACAAAAAATTGGCTGTGTACTGATGGCAGCAGGAGACTCAAAACGCTTCGGCGAAAACAAGCTCAACCGCAAAGTAGATGGCACAAGCCTTATAGACAGAGCGCTAAGAAATATCCCAAAAGAAAAGCTTTATAAAGTAGTTGTTGTATCGCAATACGATGAGGTGATAAAAAAAGCGCAATCGTTAGGCTTTTCAGGCATAAAAAATGCTCATCCTGACTTTGGCATCAGTCATACAATCAAGCTGGGATTAGACGATGTTTGTGACTGTGACGCCACTATGTTTATGGTATCTGATCAACCGCTACTAAAGAAAGAAAGCGTGTCACAGATGCTCGACTTTTTTGAACAAAACAACCAGTACATCGTAGGTATGGGATATGGCGGTGTCAGAGGTAACCCGTGCGTATTTCCGAGAAAATACTACGATGAGCTAAGAAAGCTAGAAGAAGACCACGGTGGAAGCACTGTTATCAGAATGCACGAAGACGAACTGTTGCTTTTTGAAGCAAATCACCCTGACGAACTATCAGATATAGACACAAAAGCTGATTTACAAAAGCTTTGCAACACAGAGGTAAAAAATGGCTAAAATCACAGTCAACAACAAAGAATACAATGTCACTGAAAACACCACTCTGATGCGCTTTTTGCGTGATGATCTGCACTTGACTTCCGTCAAGGACGGTTGTTCTCAGGGCGCATGTGGAACTTGCACTGTGCTCGTAGATAACAAACCACAAAGAGCGTGTTTGTTCAAAGCAGATAAATATGATGGAAAATCTATTCTCACTACAGAAGGGCTCAGTGACTACGAAAAGAAAGTATATGCTTATGCTTTTTCAAGTGCCGGTGCGGTGCAGTGCGGTTTTTGCATTCCCGGTATGGTACTGTGTGCAAAAGCGCTGATTGATAAAAACCCTGATCCTACAAGAGCTGATGCACAAAAAGCTATCAGCTCAAACATCTGCAGATGCACTGGATACAAGAAAATTATTGATGCAGTCATTCTGTCAGCAAAGCTTTTCAGAGAAAACGCTCAGGTACCCTACACTGATTTTACGGGACTTCTGGGCGAAAGTATGCACAGGATTGATGCTGAAGCTAAGACTTTGGGCACTGCACTTTATGCTGATGACATATACTATGACAATATGATACATGGTTCTGCGCTAAGAAGTGAATATCCAAGAGCAAAAATACTTTCTATAGATACAAGTGATGCTAAAAAAACTGATGGCGTTATCGCTGTGCTAACAGCTGAAGATCTTGGCGGAGCACAAAAAATCGGTCATTTAAAACACGATTGGGATGTGCTCATCCCTGTGGGCGGTATCACCCACTATCTCGGCGATGCTATAGCACTTGTTGCCGGAAAAACAAGAGAAATTGTTGAAGAAGCAAAAAAAGCTATCAAGGTAGAATATGAAGTGCTGGAAGGAGTATTCTCTCCGCAAGATGCGCTCAGAGAAAACGCTCCTCTTGTGCACAAAGACGGTAACGTGCTATCAACTGAACACCTTGTTCGAGGTAACGCAGACGAAGTTATCAAAAACAGTAAATACAAGGTTACAACACACTACAGTGTGCCTTTCACTGACCATGCTTTTATGGAACCCGAATGTGCTGTCGCTGTACCTGAAAACGATGGTGTTCATATCATCAGCGGTGACCAGGGCATATATCAGACTCAAAAAGAGTGTGCTATGGCACTGGGTATCCCTGCTGAAAAAGTAAGAGTTACTGCGGCTATGGTGGGCGGTGGTTTCGGTGGTAAGGAAGATATGAGTGTTCAACATCACGCAGCTATTCTCGCTCACAAAACAGGCTACCCTGTAAAGGTACATTTTACTCGAGATGAAAGCTTGCTCGTTCACCCGAAACGCCACGCAATGGAGATGGATTTCACAACTGCTTGTGACGAAAACGGTAAACTCACCGCTATGAAAGCTGTCATCACTTCAGATACAGGTGCTTATGCATCCTTAGGTGGTCCGGTACTCCAGCGTGCGTGTACTCATGCTGCAGGTCCATACAACTATCAGGTTATCGACATTTTTGGTCAGGCTGTTTATACTAACAACCCACCTGCAGGCGCATACCGTGGCTTTGGTGTTACACAAAGCTGTTTTGCAACCGAAATGAACATAAACCAGCTTGCGCAGATGGTTGGTATATCACCGTTTGAGATGCGATACAAAAACGCTATCAAGCCCGGTGATGTGTTACCTAACGGTCAGATAGCTGACAATAGCACTGCTCTTATAGAAACGCTAGATGCGGTGCGTGACATATATGAGAAGAATCCCGACTGCGGTATCGCTTGTGCTATCAAAAACAGCGGTCTGGGCGTCGGAATACCAGACACAGGCAGATGTAAAATCAAGGTAGAAAACGGTAAGGTTTATGTACACTCAAGCGCCGCTTGTATCGGTCAGGGTATGGGCACTGTGCAAGTACAAATGATCGCTCAAACAGCATCACTGCCACTAGACAAAATCGAGTACTGTGCTCCTGATACAAGTGTTGCACCAAACGCTGGCAACACAACCGCTTCTCGCCAGACGCTGTTCACGGGTGAAGCGGCGGTGAGAGCAGCAAAGATGCTCAAAGCTGATTTAGAAAAAGAAGGTTCACTCGAAAAACTAAACGGAAGAGAGTACTTAGGTGAATACACCGGCTACACAGATAAAATCGGCTCTGACAAGGATAATCCAATAAGCCACATCGCATACGGATATGCCACCCACGTAGTGCTACTCGATGACGAGGGCAAAATCGAAAAGGTAGTGGCTGCTCACGATGTCGGCACACCTGTCAACCCAAAAGCTATCGAAGGACAGATAGAAGGTGGCGTTGTGATGAGTTTGGGATACTCGCTGACAGAAGATTTTCCGCTCAAAGATGGCAAGCCACAAAGAAAGCTTGGCACGCTCGGACTGCTTAGAGCAACTGATACACCTGATGTTGAAGCTATCATCATATCAAAGCCAGACACAACGCTTGCATATGGCGCCAAGGGTATCGGCGAGATTTGCTCTATCCCTACCCCACCTGCGGTTGCACTGGCGTACTACAATCGTGACAAAAAGCTACGCACAAAACTCCCACTAAGCGACACTCCATATCAAAAGAAAAAGTGATATCATAAACAAAAAGCGAACGCAATACACACTGCGTTCGCTTTTCTTCATCTGTTTTTAAACCACAAAAGTTTGTTTGAATAGAGAAAGCTGAGCACTGCCATCAGCACAATCACTACATATCCAACCACACTCAAGATATCTGGAACCTGTGAGAAAACAATAAATCCCAGTGCAGCAGAAAAAATAATCTGTGAAAAATCGTAAACTGAGATTTCTTTTGACGGTGCGTTTTTGTATGCTAAAGTTATCATAAACTGACCGCCTGCTGCTGAAAGTCCAGCGAGCAACAGCATCAGTAATTGGTACAAACTCATCGGCTTAAAATATATAATTGTAAGCGGAAGCACAATCAACGTGCTAACGAGTGAGAAGAAGAAAACAACGTATGCACTGTGCTCACCACTCAAAGTGAGCTTTCTGACACAAGCATACGCGGCACCGGCACATGCTCCACCCAAAAAACCGATAAGAGCAGGAATCAAGTGGGCATTTTGAAAACTCGGCTTTATAACAAAAAGCGCACCGACGAATGCGCCAACAACTATCAAAACCTGAGCAACACTAGGTTTTTCTTTCAGAATAAAGAAAGAGAAAATAATGACAAAAAACGGTGACATCTTGTTGAGTATCGATGCATCGCTGAGCAGTAAATGGTCAACTGCATAAAAGTTGCAGAAGACTCCTGTTAATCCTAAAAGTGTTCTCAAAACAAGAAATGGCAGGTTCTTCTTGCTGTGAGGGAATATGGAGATTTTATTCTTAAAAAGAATTATGCACGCAATCACTGCCGCTATAGCGTTCCTAAAAAACATCTTTTGAAACGTAGGTAAGTCGCCTGACAAACGCACAAAAGCGTTCATCAGTGCAAAGAAAAAAGCCGATGTTATTAAGAATAGAATAGCCTTGTTTTTTGTGTTCAATTTCATATAATCACATCCGAAAAGTATTATACACCTATTCGTTGAAAATTTCAAAATATATGGTATAATTTAGGATATCTCAACTTGGAGGATATGTATGATAAGTCTGCTTAAAAAACTTTTTATCAAAAATAATACTGATGATGCCACTGAGCGTCGTGCTCTCGGTGTTCTATGCAGTAGTGTTGGAATACTACTCAACATCGTGCTTTTTGCCATCAAATACTTTGCGGGTGTAATAAGCCACTCTATCGCTATCACTGCTGATGCGTTCAACAACCTAAGTGATGCGGGATCGTCGTTCATTTCGCTCATCGGCTTTAAATTTGCTGGTATGAAACCAGACACAAAGCATCCTTTTGGTCACGGTAGAATAGAATATCTATCGGGACTTGGTATTTCTATCGCAATCATAGTTGTTGCTTTTGAGTTGTTCACTACATCTATCGATAAGATTTTTAACCCACAAGCTGTCGACACCAGCACTGTGGCCATGGTCATTCTTGTCATTTCTATTTGTATCAAGCTGTATATGTTCTTATACAACAATTCTATCGGAAAGAATATCAACTCTGCCGGTATGAAGGCTACCGCTATGGATTGTGTCACAGACTCAGTAGCAACATTCGTTGTACTGCTTTCTATGCTATTCACCAAATTCACAGGAATCAACATTGACGGATATTGCGGTATATTGGTATCGCTCTTTATCCTATATGCCGGTATCACATCAGCTAAAGACACTCTAGCTCCACTGCTCGGCACTAAACCTGACGAAGAGTTGGTCGATAGAGTTCACTCCATCGTGCTGAGCTATGACAAGGTGCACGGTATTCACGACATGGTTGTGCACGACTACGGTCCGGGTCGACAGATCATTTCGCTCCATGTTGAAGTAGACGGAACAGAAGACATCTATGAAATACACGATGTTATAGATACAATAGAAAAAGATCTCTATGAACAACTTTCTGTCGAAACAACCATACATATGGATCCTATCGACATCCACAACGAAAGTACAAAAGAAACCAGAGATGAAATGAACGTGCTCATCAAAAAGCTTCACAACGATGCTACTATACACGATTTCAGAATAGTGCCGGGTACTACTCACACTAATCTGATTTTCGATGTTGTTGTTCCTTTTGAAGTTAAAATGAGCGATGATGAAGTCAAAGAAGAAGTTCAAAAAATAGTTAGTGAACGTTGGGAAAACTACTTCACAGTACTCACAATAGATAGAAGCTACGTTTAAATTCACAAAATTTTTACTCTAAAATATTATGTACTATGGAATAAAGAAGTCATTTATGACAAGACTATTAGTACAATAAACATTTCGGAGTGAAAACAGCTTGAACATTAAGCGAGGAGATATTTACTATGCAGACCTCAGTCCTGTTATAGGATCAGAGCAAGGCGGCGTACGCCCTGTGCTCATTGTACAAAACGATGTTGGAAATCGTTTTTCGCCTACTGTTATTGCAGCGGCTATCACAAGCCAACAAACAAAAGCGAAACTTCCGACTCATATTGCAATAGGTGCACAGTCGAGTGGTCTTTCAAAAGACAGCGTTGTTCTACTCGAACAGGTGCGAACTATCGACAAAAAAAGACTCAAAGAAAAAATGGGTACAGTTGACCAAAATTCTATGAAAGAAATAAACGATGCTATTTCAGTATCGTTTGGACTGGTTACATAAGTAACTAAAAAACAAACGGAGAGGTTTTTACCTCTCCGCTTTTTTATGTCAAGTTTCTGTTTTTATATTATTTCAGAGCTTCTAAAAGTGCATCAACCTTGTCTGTGTCTTCCCATTTAACATAAAGCTCTTCACGACCCATATGACCGTAAGCCGCAAGTTCATAGTACTTTGTAGAAGTAAGGTTGAGCTGTTTTATAATAGCTGATGGTCTGCAGTCAAAGACACTCTTTACTGCGTTTGCTAAAGCTTCGTCTGAGTAGTCTGATGTGCCAAAGGTCTCGACCATAACCGATACAGGTGCAGCGACACCGATAGCGTATGCAAGCTGTACCTCGCATTTTTTAGCGAGTTTTGCTGCAACAATGTTCTTAGCGATATAACGAGCAAAATACGCAGCGCTTCTGTCAACCTTTGTAGGATCTTTTCCTGAGAAAGCACCACCACCGTGACGTGAATAGCCACCATATGTATCAACGATAATCTTACGACCTGTGAGACCAGAATCGCCTACAGGGCCTCCGATAACAAAGCGCCCTGTCGGGTTGATGTAGAACTTGGTATTATCATCAAGAAGTTCATCAGGTACAACAGGTTTAATAACATACTCTAAGATATCTTTTCTGATTTGCTCGAGTGTCACATCATCATCGTGCTGAGTTGATACAACAACAGTATCAACACGCACGACCTTGTCGTCATCGTACTCGACTGTAACCTGTGATTTACCATCAGGGCGAAGATATGACAACGTGCCGTTTTCTCTGACTTCCTTCAATTTATGAGAAAGCTTGTGTGCTAAAGATACAGGAAGTGGCATAAGCTCATCTGTTTCATCACAAGCAAAACCAAACATCATACCCTGGTCGCCAGCACCTATTTGGTTGAGCTCGTTATTTTCACCATCTTTGAGCTCATATGAGTTGTTGACACCCATAGCGATATCCGGTGACTGCTGATCAAGTGCAACATCTACAACGCAGGTGTTGCCGTTAAAGCCACACTCGTCGTTGTCGTAACCTGTTTCACAAACAACCTTTCTGACAATGCTTTCGATATCGACCTGAGCTGTTGTAGTAACCTCGCCCATCACATGAACTACACCTGTTGTTGCTGTTGTTTCGCACGCAACGTGAGCGTTTTTATCCTGAGCTAAGATAGCATCGAGCACGGCATCGGATACTCTGTCACAGAGCTTGTCAGGATGACCGTGTGTTACTGACTCTGATGTAAATAAACGCTTTGACATAATAATCAATCCTTTCTATATTTCTAATTTAGAATTAAATATGCAATAAAAAAACCGCTTTTAAGAAGCGGCATAAAAACCTCATCTCTCGGTAACACCGCAGGAATTAGCACCTTACATAATGCAGGTTGCCGGACGTCACAGGGCCTGTCCCTCAGTCACTCTTGATAAGTCATATTGAATTTCCAAAGGATATTATAGCACATAGTCGACAGTTGTCAACACATTTTGCACTATTTTAGGGCAAAAAAATCAGACCCGAAGGCCTGATTTTCCCTAAATATAATATGAGGAATCTAATCACGAAAAGATTAGGCAATTTCTTCTAATGCACAGTCACAAGCGAGTGAATGTGTTACTCTGTCTTCAACCTCAGCACGCTTACCGTTATTGAAACGATCAACAGTACCTACGAGGTAACCTGTGATACGTCTGATACGCTCAAAAGGAACGTTGTCATATGTGTACTTAACATCGACATACTCACCGTCAACTGTAAAATCGATAGTCTTGATATATTTGTCAGGATTAGCTTCCTTGAGTTGTGCTACATAAATGTCGATTTCATTTTGTGGCAGTGTGCCACCTGTTACGTTAATTTTCATTGTAAAAACCCCTCTATAATTCTTTTAAAACACATTATTTAGATGACTGTCTAAAGTCTACCACAATATATAGGGGTATTCAAGTAACAAAAATATTATTTTAGTAACAAAATTTTAACCTTTAATTACGCTACAGAATATAGATGTAATTGTAAATTCTCACGGTGAAATTTAGGTTTCTTCTCGGGTTTGATAAAGCCCGAGTTTAAGCACTTTTGGCAAAATAATGTAGACTGCTAAGGCTGTAACCGTTCCTGTGATGACAGATGCAAAACCTAGTACAAAAAAATATGCAAACACAGTGCTGTCGGTGAAAAAGTAAGCTACCAGAATCTGACCGAGGTTGTGACAAAAAGCACCGCCTACGCCGATACCCACAAAACCGATCTTTTTAAACTTTATCAAAAGATACATCGCAACAAGACTCAGCAATCCTCCGCACAAACTCATCATGAATGCAGTGAAGCCTCGCATCAAAAGTGCAAAAACAGCTTTCACCAAACACACAACAAGTGCACATGGAAAGCTCATTGAAGTAAGCGCAAACATAGTTACGATATTGGAAAGCCCTAGTTTCATCCCAGGAAGCACAAACAGTAAATCAGGCAACGACATTTCAATATATGACAGCACAAGCGCTACAGCACTTAAAAGTGCGGTCTGAGTAAGTCTTAATGTACTTTTACTTTTCATAACTCACCCCACCACCGCATCAAGATCATTTTTACTTTTACCTTCCAATGTGACAGATACCTTGGCAGGCAGACAGACTATCGACTGACCTGCACGAGTAATCTCTCCTGTGTGCTCACACAACTTATCAGGACAAGACGCTGACTTTACATATACGCTGTCACTTTCTATCACAATCGTAACAGGGAACTCTCCCTTCACCTCATATAAGGTGAGTTCATCATCAAAAGGGTTGAGCTCAACAGTACGCACGACTTCACCCTCTACCCTGACAACACAAGATAAGTTAGAAGAATTACTATTCAGTTGTGAAACAAGCGCTATTACCGACGCAACTATAGCTACAAGAATAATAACTATATCAAACATCGAAAAAAACTGTCTTCTACTCTTTTTCATATTACTACCTGCGCAATTTTTTATACCTTTATACTAGCATATCGAAAACAAAAAATCTACTGTAAAAACACAACATCTTTGAAACACGGTTTACATATATTATATAAATACATACGCTTTGGTAATCTTTTACAAACGCACGAATTAGCACCAGCTAACTGTTACGCAATATAACAAAATCGACAAAATACAACTGTTTTTACGCCAGAAAATATTGACAAAGTTTGTAAAATTGAGTATCCTATACATAGAGGTTAGCAATGACTAACCTTAATTTTAAGCCCCGCAGTTAGCATAAGCTAACCGCTTTTTGAAACTCAACAGTTCTGTTTTTATATACAGGAGGACAATTTGATGAAAACTCTCAAAGATGTAAAAATCGGCGAAAAAGCCCACGTTGTGAAGCTATACGGACAAGGTGCTGTGAAACGTCGTATAATGGATATGGGCATCACAAAAGGTGTCGAAATCAGTGTGTGCAAGGTTGCGCCCCTTGGTGATCCTATTGAAATTACAGTAAGAGGCTATCAGCTGTCACTAAGAAAAGCTGATGCCGAAATGATAGAAGTCGAATAAATATAAGCACAAGACACTATGGAGGCACTGATGAAAAAAATTACAATCGCTCTTGCCGGTAACCCTAACAGCGGTAAAACAACGCTTTTTAACGCACTCACCGGTTCTAACCAATATGTAGGCAACTGGCCCGGTGTTACTGTAGAAAAAAAAGAAGGTAAATATAAAAAGGATAGCAATATCACTATCACCGACCTGCCGGGTATTTACTCTCTCTCTCCTTATACGTTAGAAGAAGTTGTAGCAAGAGAATATCTGCTCAACGAACGTCCTGACGTTATTCTCGACATTGTTGACGGTACCAACCTGGAACGAAACCTGTACCTCACAACTCAGTTTATGGAGCTTGGTATTCCGGTTGTTGTTGCCATCAATATGATGGATGTTGTAGAAAAAAAAGGTGATAAAATCAACATCGAAGAGCTGTCAAAGAAACTTCGATGCAAAGTTATCCCTATCTCAGCTCTAAAAGGCGACTCGGTTTTTGATGCGGCAGAGGTGGCTATTGAAGTCGCTAAAGAAGGCAAACGCAAACCACAGCACATCTTCTCCGGTATTGTAGAACACGCACTGGCTCATATTGAAGAAGCATGTATCCACAATATGGAAGATGAGCGTCAGCGTTGGTATTCGGTAAAACTGTTTGAACGTGATGAAAAAGTCTTGAAAGAACTCAAGCTCGACCAAAGCATCATCAAACACATTGATACAGATATCAAAGCGGTTGAAGAATACTTCGACGATGACGCTGAGGCTGTTATCACTAACGAACGCTATACATTCATAGAATCATTGATGAGGACCTGCTACAAGAGAAAAAATGACGGAAAGCCTACCGCATCAGACAGGATAGATAAAATACTCACAAACCGTATCTTAGCTCTTCCTATATTCGCACTTATTATGTGGGGTGTGTACACGCTTTCTATCGGTACCATCGGTGCGTGGACAGTCGAGTTTATGAATGACACCCTCTTTGGCGAATGGGTGGTTCCGTTTATCACAACTTTTCTAAAAAACATAGGCTGTGCCGACTGGCTCAACTCCCTTATATCTGACGGAATCGTAGGCGGTGTTGGCGCAGTGCTCGGATTTGTTCCTCAGATGTTCATACTGTTCTTCCTACTCTCCATTTTGGAAAGCATCGGATATATGTCCAGAGTTGCTTTTATTATGGATAAGATTTTCAGAAAGCTTGGGCTTTCCGGAAAGAGCTTTATCCCTATGCTTGTTGCATCAGGTTGTGGTGTGCCGGGCATTATGGCTTCCCGTACTATTGAGCAAGACAGAGACCGCAAAATGACAATCATGACAACAGCATTCATCCCTTGTGGTGCTAAAATGCCTATCGTTGCGCTCATTGCAGCAGCTCTTTTTGATGGTGGTGCCTGGGTAGCTACACTTGCTTACTTTGTAGGTATCGGTGCTGTTGTTGTTTCAGGTATCATTTTAAAGAAAACTAAAGCTTTCGCGGGAGATCCTGCTCCATTTGTAATGGAGTTGCCTGCATATCATATGCCGCTTTTCAGTAATGTACTTCGCACAACATGGGAACGTGGCTGGTCTTTTGTAAAGCGTGCAGGTTCGGTTATTTTGCTTGCGAGTATTATTATCTGGGTGCTTAACTCACTTTCGCTTGAGGGTGGACTGCACTATATTACTGACACTAATGACGGAGATTCTGTACTTGCTGCTATCGGCAACGTTATTTCGTTTATATTTGTTCCTCTTGGATTTGGTAACTGGCAATGTGCTGTCGCAACAATCCTCGGCCTTGTAGCAAAAGAAGAAATCGCAGGTGTTTTCGGCTCGCTTTCTGATATGTTCGCCTCTGCAAACCCTGAGGCTGCTGCTGATCTTCTCGGCGCTATGGAAGGTGGAGTATCGAATATCGCTTTAATAGGTCAGGAGTTTTTCGGTGGATCTAAGCTTTCTGGTATATCATTCCTTATTTTCAATCTGCTTTGTGCACCTTGCTTTGCAGCTATGGGAGCCATCAGACGTGAGATGAACAACGCTAAATGGACATTCTTTGCGATAGGATATATGACAGTGTTTGCGTATGCTATATCTTTGATTGTATATAATATCGGTATGCTGTTTTCCGGTGTGTTCACAGTATGGACTGTTCTAGCCATTTTAGTACTTGCGTTACTGATTTACTTGATATTCAGAAAAAACAAATTCGAAAACAATAAACTGAAATAATAAAAGGAGCCTTCACTATGCTTAATTTTCTTAGTCAAAATCTAGCTACAATTCTCGTACTGTTAGTAGTGATTGCAGTGGTTTCTTTGGTTGTTATTAAAATGATTCGTGATAAAAAGAAAGGCAAAAAATCTTGCAGTTACGGTTGCGGTGGCTGTCCAATGAAAGACAGCTGTCACAGCGATAAAAAATAATATACAAAAACGCAGGAGAAAAACTCCTGCGTTTTTGTTTTGTATGGAATAATCATAGCACTTATGCGAAAACTATTAGCGATCAAAAAATAAAGGAGTATGCATATGTTCAAACACGAAAAACAGCTTTTTCATCCAGTATCTGTAGAACGCCCTAACCCTCAGTACGCCGCACTCTTACAAGAACAACTAGGCGGCGGTAACGGTGAGCTCAAGGCTGCTATGCAGTATATGTCACAAAGTTTCAGAATTAAAGACCCCGAGATAAAGGACCTGTTCTTGGATATAGCAGCTGAAGAACTCGGCCATATGGAAATGGTAGCTCAAACAATCAATCTGTTAAATGGACACGATGTTGACTACTCGACAATCGGTGCGGGTGAAATACAAACACACGTACAACTTGGACTCAACCCAGGTCTTATCAATGCATCAGGCTACTCATGGACAGGTGACTACGTTACTGTAACAGGAGATTTGTGCGCTGACTTGCTGTCTAATATCGCATCTGAACAACGAGCTAAGGTTGTATATGAATATCTATACAGGCAGATAGAAGATAAAAAGGTACGCGAAACAATAGACTTTTTGCTAAATCGTGAAGAAGCTCACAACGCAATGTTCAGGGAAGCTTTCAACAAAGTACAGGACACCGGCTCTAACAGAGATTTCGGTACTACTAAAGCTGCAAAAATGTATTTTTCTATGTCAGAACCATCAGGTACATCACACTTTGATGATACTGAAGTCAAACCACCGGCATTCTGCTAGTAAAAAAAAAGGAACTGCAAAAACAGCAGTTCCTTTTTTACTAGCTTTTAACAATGCGTTTTGTTTTCCATTTTCCGCTTTTAAATCGCCAGAACATCAGCACACCTCTGAAAAGTTCATCGGCAGCAAGTGCTATCCATAAGCCATAGACCCCTAAGTTCAAAACTACCGCAAATATGTATGAACCCAAGACGCTTACAAGCCACATAGATACAATCGCACACAGCGTCGGAAAATACACGTCCCCTGCACCTCGCAAACACGCTATCAGTACTAAATTTGTAGTACGTCCAAGCTCGAGTGCAATATTTATAAGCAGCAGTGTTGCGCCCAAAGCGATGACCTGCTCATTATCGGTGAATATATCGAGCAGTGATGTTCTGAATAAAACACCCAGTACACACGCTGACATCGTGACAATCAAAGCGTTTCTGTATGACTTCATACCGCTTTTGTAAGCTTTGTCCATCTCCCCAGCACCGACAAGGTGTCCTGTGATAATCTGTGACGCCTGTCCTATAGCCACCGCAAATATGTAGAAAAACATTGTGATATTCTGAACATAAGTTTTCGCAATAAGCTCGTTATTAGTAAGAAAATTCAGCACTATTGAAGTGATAACAAGCTGTGAAATATTGTACAAAAATGACTCAAGCGCAGATGGTACACCAATTTTTATGATATCTTTGACATCGCTCCACGGAAACGGTTTTAAGAATCTGAATATCTTTATGCTTTCGACTTTTGAAAAAAGCACCACAGCAAGGACTACTGTACCCACAATTCGGCTGAAAGTTGTAGCAACAGCAACACCCATAACGCCCATTCTCGGTGCTCCGAACAAGCCGAGAACTAATATAATGTCTAAAACTGTATTCAAGATGTTCATTCCAACAGTAACGTACATCGAGATTTTAGTCAGTCCGTGATTTCTGATGACGACCGACATAGATGCAAGGACTGCTTGCAAAAACAGAAATCCGCCTACGATTGACAGATACTCGCTTGCAAAGTCGAGTATAGTGCCCTTTGCTCCGATAAAAACAAGTATTTCTTTGCTGAATAGCACCAAAAACGCACTGATAACAATACCGAATATAAAGTTAAAGAATATTGAAATAGCAGCGATTTTAGAAGCGTGTTCTTTTTTCTTAGCTCCAAGATACTGCGATATCAGCACTGCACTCGCACCAGATATCACAGTAAATACAATCGTGACTATAGATACAGCCTGGTTAGCTGTGTTGACAGAAGACGCCGCCAGGTCGTCATATCGACTCAGTATAAATACATCGACAAAGCCTAATAACATGAACAAAGCAGTTTCAATAAATATAGGCCACGCTAAGCTGAAAAGGTTGAGTTTTTTCATACATTTCCTCTTTTTCTTTTAATCCGTACAAAATATATCACAGACATTTTGTATAGTCAACAAATCTTATAATTATGGAATATATTACTAACATATAACTAAATAAAAACTAGTCTTGATTTTAGCAAAAAGATATTGTATAATATTTGTCAAAGCAACATGCGGGTGTGGCGGAATTGGCAGACGCGCCAGATTTAGGTTCTGGTGTCAACCGATGTGCAGGTTCAAGTCCTGTCACCCGCACCATCGTCGTCGCAGACTTAAAAGGTCTGCGACGATTTTTTATTTTAAACAAACAAATAGGTAACAGGACTTGAAGGCGAGTGTGCCGAGGAGATGTGGAACGCATCGACTAAGGTAAAAACACTCCAGTGGAGCGTTTTTAGCGAGAGCGATGATAAACTTGTCTAAACCACAATGAGGGTAAGACGAGGTAGCTTTAAATGAATATTAAACACCTGTCACCCGCACCAACGTCGTCGCAGACTCAAAAGGTCTGCGACGATTTTTTATTTTAAACAAACAAATAAGTAAAAAGACTTGAACCTTACACACAAATAAAAACTGCCCTGTTACCAATTCTGGTTTCTCCAGCGTAACAGGACAGTTTTTCTTTAAGTTTGTTTCTCTAGCCTTACAGCTCGGTGATATATTGTGTAAGGTATATTTGGATTCTTGTAGCATCTGAGATGCTAATAACGTTGTCTTTGTCAGTATCTGCTGCTAAGAGCTGTACCCCGGTTATCGTAGAAATTTCAGCTAAATGTCTTTGAATCAGCGTTGCATCTACGATGGTAACTCTGCCATCATCATCGACATCGCCAAGCAAGTAATCAAAGTACTGATTGGAATAAACTTTATCTTCTCTGTCCACCTTGTAAACAGTGTTCCAACCATTATTTGTTAAAGTCGGATAAGCGTCAGCATCGTACTTGATGTTATCAATATTCTGATACCAAGCCTGTGCTCCGCTGTATTCTCCGTTATTCAACAGAAAAGCTACTTCTCCGCTACTGAACTCTTCGGCAGTTTTCATTACGCCGTCATACATATCAGCATTTTCGGCTTCGACCGAGGTATCGAGATAGTAAGAATTAACAACAGTAACACCGTCTAAATTACGGCAAAGAGGATACGAATTCACCCTAGCGCCGGAAGCACTTCTAACTTTTCCGTAATTAAAACAATCAACAAGCACAATATCGCTATAAGGTCCGCCACTGATACCGGCTGTAAGATTGTTGGAATATTCATTTAAAACTTCACCGATATTGGCGCATTTTTTGAAAGTAGCATTATCATTGGAAAGACCGCATACACCGCCTACACCACCGGCTTGTGAGCTTGAGATAATCTCACAGTAGTTTATACATCTATGGACTAGTGATGAATAAGCCTCTGCGCAAATACCACCTGTAGCATCGGTTACTGCGTTTATAATCTTACCGCTTGCTGTACAATCAACAATGGCACCCTCTTCAATATATCCGCAGATCGCACCTGTTTCTGCATACGCTATTGTGATATCAACGTTTTCTAAATTGATATTTTTTATTGTACCATATTTTACAACACCAAACAGTCCATAGTATTCGCGCTTTGACGTCGCATCATATATATTCATACCGCTGATTGTGTTGCCCATACCATCAAATGTTCCTTCAAAAGGAGTTGATGTGGTACCGATTGGGGTTGTCCACTGTGTACCTTCAGGAATCTTAATATCGTTTAAAACAACATAGTTAGAATGAGAATACTTTTTATCCCCGTTGTTTATTAACTGTGCAACTTCAACGAGGTCATCATAATCTTCAATTTTATACACAACAGAAAGCTTTGCAGAATTGCTCACGGTGTTCACTGATCCGCCAAGCATCTTTTCAGTAACAACACAACGATAGACCGAACTGTCGAGCACGTTTGCATTACCTGCATTAACTTCTATGCTTAAAGTGTTGTTTTTTTCATCTAAAACATCGCTCCAATTTGAACCGTATTTGCTTTCAACAAGTTTTTGCCACTGGTATTCAAGAGTATCACCTTCATTCAAAGGGAGCGCCTCGACAGTGAACACTACTTTTTCGCCCTCTTGAACAATCATATCTGTCGGCTGAGTTGTAATAACAGGAAGACCTGTATATGACGTTATCATAGATACTGAAGGTCCTATTACGCTACTGTGAGCTCCTTTCACAGATTGCAGTGCAAATGTATATTCCTCACCCGGAATCAAGCTATGAATTGTAACACTTTCATTATCAGCCGAAATTGTTTTCAGTACAGTATACGTTTTGATATTGCCAGATGACTGCATACAAATATTATAACTATCAGGTTGCCTATATTTATATGGAGATGTATTAAAATTCGGATTACTCCAACTCAATGTTATAGAATTATTTGTAACAGCAGATATATGTAAATCATCAGGCAAGTACAGCGGATAGTCACCGTCAATAACAACTGTAGACGCTATTATACAAGCTGGACAACCGATAACGGATTCACTTACTTGAGTTGGTGTCCACACAACCTGTGAAGCTTTAAAGCTATATGCTGACGTTGCTGTGGTTGGCAAATCAATATACTCTACTGTAGAACTTATTGTTTTTGTATTAACTGTAGAATTTGAATGCAGGCTTTCATAGCCTATTGAACCGCTGACTTTGGTAGTACTTGTAGATGTAACGTCAAACACATCTACTCCTACTTTTATTCCAGCAGTCAATTCCCCGTTCAACGAATAGGATTGGCTGTAAGTTGTAGTATTTGAAGATGAACCGCTATAGCTTATAACCCCGCCGGTATCTGAATTTGCAGGCGAAATAGAGTATTCAGTATTTGATCTATATATCGACCCATGAATAATAGCGTTGTCGTCTTGTGGTATCATCTGACCGTATTCTATTGTATATGAAGTAGGAAAATCATTCTCGCTTGTAAAATAAGTGGAAGGATCTCCTGCTGTGTAGTTAGGATAGATGTTATCCATATCAATTACAGTCATTTTTATGTTTTCTGAACCATTGTTGTAGTTTACTTCTTGCGCAACCTCGTTATATTTATCAAGCGAAATAACAGTAAACACTGTGCCAAGCGGAACCTGAACATACGCATGATCAGGCTTCGATTGACCGTCTGAATACACCTCATATTCATAAAAAGCCATAGGCACCACATAGAGAACCACATTATCGGTATTAGCACCACATTCAAGTTCAACAGAAACCTCTGATGCCTTTTCTTTTACAGTCTCGGTGATTTTTGCGCCGGAGAGTTCTATTTTTCCGCCAAAGACAACACCGTTACCTGCTGCAGAAATCTCACCATCTACAGCAAGCGATATACCAAGATCAACAGAGCTTTGACTGCCTTCACCTGAACCGATACTTGATGAAACTCTGATTGTAGAAGAACCTGCTGCGCTCATATCAGAACCATAATTAAGCTCGTCCCAATACGGAGAAGATAACATTACAGAAAGAATCTGTGGATTGGACCAACCATATGTTACATTCCCATTGTATGCAATTCTGACTCCGCTTTCTTCCTTGCTTTTAGCCATACCTAATAGCGGGTTCAACTCGCCTTTGGCGTCACACGACTGAGCTGATCCGAGAATTAGTCCTAAATCAGCATACTGCTCTTTTGTAAGAAAGCTATTAGTTTCAAGAGTGCCGGTACCAGCTGACACAACTTTCATGTCATCAACTACGGCTGAGCTTGTATCTGCAGCAAAGCTCGGAACAACTGTCACAAATAAAACAATTATCATAAATAAAGAAATTATCTTTTTCATAAAATAGTCTCCTTAAAATAATATAAATTCACCATATGATTATACCACTTTGCGCAATCCTTTAACTACTAGCAAATTTCATATATTTGGTGTTTCAATTTTATGCATTTTGACAGACACAAGTAATCATCATCCAACTATATAAAATGTATCAGAATGTGAGTGAAAGCCATAAGAAAACAGAAAGCCCGCCTGATAATCAAGCGGGCTTCAAAAATAAATATTGCTTTAGTTGAGCACTTCACCATCGAATATTGTTTCGACAATTTCACCTGTACTTGCACTAACAGTGTACTGATAGTCAAATCCGCTCCATACGAATGCAATCACATAGACTTGTTCACCGTCAACCTCTTCGCTTGTGACTGTGAGATCCTCAGCAGCTGTTTCAGGAACGCCTGCATCTTCAAGTGCAATAGCCTTGGCACCGTCTTCATCAACAGAAGCTGCATCTGAAACTGCAGGATCATCTGTTGTAGGGTCTTCTGCTTTTGCGCATCCGCCAAGTGCAAAAATAGCAACGAACAGAACGGCTAACAGAATAATAATACTTTTTTTCATAATAATATCACCTTTCTAAATAAAAACATTTGATATTAAAACCTAGTTGTTTCCGCCTAAGTTTATATTCACGCCGCCATCATTTGATAGTTTGTCAAATTATCCTCTTATCAGAAACCTTCTACTGTGAATACAACAAGCTCTGTTGCGGATTTGTCTGCGCGGTCTTCCGTAATGATTGTAATGATGCTGCCGTCAGATAGTAATGCGGAGTTGCAGAACCATGGATAAGATGCGCCAAAGAGCTCATCAGCATCTATCTCTGCCACAAATTTGCCGTCATTATCCCATAAGTTTACAGTTCTCATATTGCCATCAAAACCGATGTATCCGTTATCACTTTGTGCCATAAATGTAATACTTCCCAGACTCTCACCCTCGGCATCACTTAAAGTTTTCTGGAGTTTGCCGTCTGTATCATACACAAACACCTTGTGATTGCTGTCAGCGTCGGTACCACATACATATATATTATTCTCATCAACATTGAGGTGCATTATTGACTCAACATCGGAGAAAACCATCTCGGTTGATGTATATGTACTGCCGTTAAATGTGATTTTCTCACATTCGTTAGTTGTGAAGTAATCAACACCCCATTTACCTGATGGATGCATAGCGAGGTCATAGATGTCCTCGTGTGTTGCAGATACAGCCTCGTCCTTAAGACAAATGATATCGTTCATTGAACCGCTAAGCCACAGCACACCATCGTCTGTTGCTTCAACGCTTGTATAGTCATCTTCAGGCAACTCGATTGTATCAACAAATGTAAGCTTGTTATCTGATAGTGTATACTTTCTGAGTTCGCCTTCAACGAGCAGATATACTGTGTCGTCCACTGCAGCTACTGAGTGGTCAAATGTTTCGAAAGTTGAGATGTACTCGTCAAGCTCTATCCACTTTGAGTCGATAGTAAGAGAGCCAGTCTGAATACTTGCACCACTGGCTGAGAAAGGTGTACCTTCCCACTCCCATGGGCCATCTTCATTGCCTGTGTCCTCTACCTTGATTATAAGTCCTTTTAAGAGTTCCTCGATTCTGCTGTCTGCTGTATCCTGTGCATCAAAATCAATACTGATAGTAGCGCCCGCATTTTCGATACGATTGAAGTATAAGAGCGTATCTCCGTCGTCATATTTAAGCAGATCGACTCCACCGATAGGAGTTGTCTCGTAAGAGCTATTCTCAGCGTATTCATACTGGTCAAATCCGTAATAAACCAAATCCTCGCGGAAATCGTACGGCTCCTCTAATGACACTGAGATATCAGCATTAATAAGATAGTAATCAGGGTCTTCAGGGTCAGGAATCTGAAGACATACACGACAATAATCTTCTTCGTTTTGTGTATCTTCCTCATAATAGTTCCACACACTATCATCGTAGCTCAGGGTAAACATTGAAGTCTCAATATCTGCACTGCCGCTTGATGGTTTGTCTGTGCCACTATTACAAGCCACAAGTGACAACAGCATAACAAGAGCAAGAATTATAGCAAAACACTTTTTCATAAATACATCTCCCATCTTTTTATTTTGATTTTGGGGTTTTATCAACGTTTCTATAAAGGAAGTTATCGTAACTTCCTGTAACAACAAAACTTCCGGGACGGGTGTAGACCGTGGCGTTTTTTTGCTTTCTAACTGATTTGTTTTTTGAAGCAATCGAAAACATAACAATAAAACCTATTGCCATGCCGATAATAATGCAAATTGCAATTCCCACTTCACTACCTCCTTAAATAAATCCTAATAGGAAAGCTAATCCGCACAACACAGCTGAAACTCCAACACCGAGTAACAGCGAAGCCAGTACAACAGCCTTATTGTTTGTTGGTATATTACCGACAAACTTACCTGTCTGTCCGTTCATAGCAAAGGTATATTTGTTGCCGTTCCATGTGGAGTTGAGTATCCATACAGGATATAGTGCATATTTATAAAATCCGTTGGCAATATTTATGTTCACAATGCGAGAACGGATTGAACTGTAACCGTTGATGGTGTTTTGCAGAGCATCGCCTGCGCTTTCTCTGATACGCTCGTTAGCTCTGTTCATACTCATATCTGCGGTGACGTCATATTTGTCTGCAAGATAACCTGCAAGATACGCTGTGTTGAAATCAACAGCCTGGGACAAGTCGAAAGGCTCAACAGATTCCATAAGGTCATCAGGCATTTTTGTCGAGCCATCAACAGGAACATTGTCAAAACCAATATTACCGCTACGAAAAACATCAAAGTATGAAGTTTCCGTATAGTTGAAGTTATTGTCACTCCAGCGTCTTTCCTTAGTAGCCTTGAAGTTTGCACTGGCAAAGGTATCGCAAGTGAAGAGCCAATGCGGAACATATACGCCCTTGATTTCTTCGATGCGGTTGTTATCAAGGAACGACTTCGGCACGAACTTTTTGCTAGAAATATGCTTTTTAAGTGCCTCTTTTGCGGCTTTTTTATCAAGCTTGAACGGTATAACCAAGTCAGGTCGCAAATCACCTGAAAACTGACCTTTCATTACAACAGGGTTTTCACAATACGGACATCTTGTAGCGCCTGTGGTGCTGTCGGCAATAATCTCACCGCCACATGACTGGCAGGAATAAACATTCATAGAATCTGTTTCTCCTGCACCCCACTCGTTTTCTTGTGAATTCCAGTTTATAGAGTCAGAGTTTTCTGTAACTTCCTGTTGCATTTGCCCAATATCAAACTCTGTATTACAGTACGGACATTTAAGCTTTTGAGCACCTGTATCAAACTGCACAGCACCGCCACAACAAGGACATTTCTGCTGAGAAATTGTAGGCATATTCAGTCTCCTTTATGAATAAAATGATAGGTTTAATCCTGAGTTTCTGTTGCGTTGTCGTTATCCTGTGAAATCTGATTTTCCGCAGTAAAGACCATACCGTCCTTGTCTGCAACGATCATCACGTTCTTCACATAATAAACAGTAAAGATAATAACTGCGAGAATCACTAGGACAATCACCGCAACTAAAATTTTACTTTTCACGACTTAGCCTCGTGGTGCACCACAAGACTGACAGAATTTACCTGTCTCGTTTTTTGTGCCGCAAGAGGTGCAAAACCATGCCTGTGGCACAGAAGTTTGCTGTTGAGCAGGCTGACTGTATGCAGACTGCTGGTTGTAGCCCTGATTGATTGGCTGATTGTAACCATTCGCAGGTGCATAACCACCGTTCATAGTTTGATTATAGCCGTTATTCATAGGCTGGTTATAGCCGTTATTCATAGGCTGGTTATAGCCGTTTGCAGGTGCATAACCGCCGTTCATAGGCATAGTATTATTCATACCTATATTGCCGTTTTGCATGAGATTGTTAGTAAGCTGCATAGCCATCTGCTGATATCTGTTGTACTCCATAGTACCCATACCATCAACCTGAGAGCTATTAAGTCTGACTTCGATTTCGTCGAAATAAGGGTTGTTCACATGGATTTCAACGATAAAATCATAGTAGAAGTTATATCTTGGTGGATTGTAGCTTCTTTTCTCGCCATCACTGCTCTCTATGTAAATTTCATCTCTATCCTCGTCAACCCTTAGATTGCAGCTGACAACACTCGAAATCGGAATAACATCAGGATTTTCGTCTGACCAGTTACCAGGTGTGCGACGTGATACAACAAAGTTGCCTTTCATCGCATCAATGTAAACTTTTTCGTTGTCACCAAAAGTCATTGTCGGAGCAAATGTTGAAAGAACACTCTTGTTTTGCTCTCTGTATGCGAGCTGATTCTGAATCTCAGCAACTGTTGACCCTCTTCTATCGCTAAAATGAGGTGAGAGTTTTTTTGCACAATTCTTGCACATATTACCGTCTTCGAGTTTTCTGTTACCTAAAAGACCGATTTTATCACCACAGATGTCACAGTTTTTCTTATCAAAAAGTCCCATTATATTTACCTCCTAAGACTTATTTAGCGTCGTTTTCATCAAAGACATCGCCACATTCAGGGCAGAATTTAGGTGGGTTATGTGGGTCTATAGGTTTCCAACCACATTTATCACACTGATAAAGTGGTGCACCTACAGGTTTCTGAGCACCACAATTCTGACAGAACTTACCCTTATTGACAGCGCCGCAGGAACAAGTCCAACCGTCTGCAACAGGCTTTTGTGTGCCACATTCAGGACAGAATTTACCACTTACTGTTGCACCACAGGAGCATCTCCATGAGTCTGCAGCAGGCTGAGGCTGAGGTTTTTTTGCACCGCAATTAGGGCAGAAGTTTCCGCTCACTACATTACCGCACGAGCAGTTCCAGCCACCTTGCTGTGGAGCTTGTTGTGCTGATTGTTGCTGACCCATAGCAAATAGGTTCTGTGCATTCATACCGCCTGTGTTCATAGCCATGCCCACGCCCATAAAGCCTGTCATAGCACCTGCTTCATTTTTTGCAGCATCCTGCATAGCTTGTGCCTGTGCACCAACAAGTGTTGCGGCAGCCATAGTAGGGTCGCGCATAACAGCGTTTCTCTGTAGCTGTTTAATCATATCCTCGTCTTCTTTTGGTGCTGTGATAGAGTTGATCGCAACAGATACTACAGATAAACCACGAAGATTACCCCATTTTTCTGTGAGCACTTCGTTCATTGCATCTGAAAGTTCCATGGTGTGACCAGGCAGAGCGCTGTAACGGATACCCATATCAGAAATTTTCGCAAATGCAGGCTGTAAAGCGTTTAAGAACTCGGACTTGAGTTGGGTGTCAATTTCTTCTCTAGAATACTCAAACTCAACGTTACCGCATACATTTGTGTAAAACAGCACAGGGTCGCTGATTTTGTAAGAATATGTACCATTGCAACGGACAGAAATATCAATATCAAGTCCGATGTTTTTATCAACCACTCTGAACGGTACAGGGTTAGGTGTACCGAACATATTGCCAACAAGTTCTTTAGTGTTGAAGTAATACACTCTTTGGTCCTTGCCTGTATCTCCGCCATAAGTAAAACGTTTGCCAAGTGTTTTGAACGATTCTTTTATACTATCGCCAAGATTTCCTGAGAAAATGCTTGGCTCGGTAGATGCGTCGTATGTAAACTCGCCTGCCTCTGCACAAACCTCAACGATTTTTCCCTGCTCAACGATAATCATACACTGACCATCAGCTACAGCAATGCCCGAACCGTTTGAAATGATGTTGTCGCTTCCTTTGGTGTTCGAGGAACGCGAACCAACGCGCTTTGTTCCCTTTACGACCATTACATCTTTTTCGATGGCGTCACAATAGAAAAACTCTTTCCATTGATCAGCAAGAACACCAGATAGTGCCCCTACACCTGCTTTAATTAGTCCCATAGTTATTTTCCTTTCAAATAGTTATTTTAATGTATTTGACACACTTTCTTTACAACTGAGGAATAAGCTGTGCTATAAATCTCTGAATCTGTGTTGCATCTATGATTGACACCTTACCATCTTTGTATGTGTCGGCACGTTTGAGTTGTGCATCATCTAAAGTCGATAACGAAGCTAAATGACGCTGAATATGTGTCGCGTCAACAATAGTAATTTTTCCGTCACCGTCGACATCGCCGAGCAATATACCACTCGACACTTCATATTTAACAGTAAGCATTGCTGCGTTAGATGCACCAGGCAAAACAACTTCCGCCTCTTTACCTGAAACTGTAGCTGTTATGTCAATCCAGTCGTCTGAATCTGTGTTGAATTTGTAACCATCGTGTGCTCTGAGCCACACCTCAAACTCATATGTATGACCTGCCTCAAAAACATCTGTTTCTTTGAGGTATTTGTTGGTTGTGGTGTCTTTCCAGAAAACACCGTTGATGTAGTACATCGAAGTATCATCAACAGAAAAATCAGGGTGAGCACCAACACTTGGAGCGGTGACTCCTGTTATATTGACTGAAGTTATAGGAGGGTTCGGCTTTAACTCTTCGTAATGAATAGCTATTACATCTTCAATCTCTTTCCCGTCGTCCAGTGTTATAAGACAGCGGATGTAGAGGAGCGTTTCTTCTTCAGGTCTGAAGTCAAAACGGAAAGGATTCACTCGACCTCTGTAATCAGCAAGTTCTGACCACGGTGTGTCTTCACCGTCGTAATGAGCCTCGTCACTCATATCCCAGCATACTGTTTTTACGTTCTCGGTGTTCTCAATGAACAAAAGTGGAGATTCCTCTGCGAAAGCAGGAACAGTGATTGTATCAACATGGTTCAAAATAGCATCAATAACTTCTTTGTTCTGTTGATAAACAGTACCTTTAGGGCTGTAATATGATACTTCCTTTTTCATAAATTTATTACTCAGTCGTTCAGAAAGAGTTAAGTCTTCACTGCCTATCATCGTAGGAGGGGTAATCTCATAGTAGTAACCTGTTTTGCCCTCGTACTCAACTGAGATGAGGTTTTTGCTCACGCCGTCAATATAGATTTGATCTGTGCTGTTTAAGCATTTATAGTAAGTTGTACCTCCTGCAACAATAACCTGTCCCCAACCGTTGTTACAATATGCAAAGCCAGCATACTCATCATCAGGCTGTGCTATATAAAACTCACCATCGTAAACGTAAACGCTCGGGTAAAAGCATCCATCATTTGAATAATTATCAAATGATGAAACTTCAAAGTTTGAAATTTTTCCGTAGAATGTGCCGTTGTAAATATTACAGTGAGGAACGGTATAAACAGGTGCATTGTGCCTGAGTTCAATAGTATCTCCACCAAAGGCAGTGTGCGAATCAAACACACCGTCATAAATATCAAGGTAACCTGTTTCCAACAAGAAAACAACACCGCCACCTACCTCATACGGAGTTTTTATCTCGAAATTACCACCATGAATATCGACATTACCGTTAGCGAGAACGACACAGCTAGTACCTGCGTAGTTACCACTACTAAAAATCATCTTGCCGCTTTTGTCCTTTGATGAGTCCTCAACATAAAAGCACGCGTCATCATTCACTCTTATAAGACAGTTGTCAACACCTCTTGTACTACGACTCAAGGTGTAGCCATTTAAGTCAAGCGTACATCTCGTAAAGGAACCAACTACAAGCGTATTATCGTTTTCGTTATCATTGACGATAATATCATTTTGTAAAACGTATCTTTCGCCGTTAGGTGAATTATAAATTAAGTTTTTGAGTTGTTCGTAGCTTGTGACAAATATCTGATAGCCTGTATTTGCCACTTCAACCTCCTTTGCTGACACCAAGGTAGATAGTGTCGACATTGAACAGACAACAAATAAAATACATAAAATCACAGACAGCATTCTTTTCATAAAATACCTCCTTGACAAGATATAAGTACGTGCTTTTTACAAAGACAGCGTTATTGACTGAAAAATCAAAATAGATTATAATTAAAAAATATCGGGCGGTCTGTGCTGATTGTTGGCGCAAGGCACAGACTTTACACAAGGTGTATTACACCATGTGTAAATAGGGTACCCTTGCATCTAAACACAACAAGGTCTATACCCTCCTTTTATACTCTTGCACTATAATTATAATGATTCCTATGCTTTTTGTCCCCACACTAAAAGTGTGGGTTTAGAGTTTTTTGAAAGAAGTGTGAAAAAAAGAATTGTTAGACCGTTAAATTCCATATGATCACGGTCGAAGGAGTGCACTATGAAAAAGTTGTATGCAAGTATATCCATCTTGCTTTTTTTAATATTAAATCTGTCCGGATGCAGTACTATCGGTGAAAAAAACGCCAGCTTGTCATTAGTTTACGGTGCTGCCGCCATACTGTCCCTTTTGTTACTGAGCGCATGCTTCTTTTTAGTACACAAAAAGAAGGTGTGGTTTGTTTTACTGTTTTCTTCAGTACTTGTGGTAAACATCGGCTACACCTTTTTGTCTGTTTCCTCAAACTTGGAGATGGCGTTGTTTTTTAATCGGATTGCGTATCTCGGCTCGGTGTTTTTACCGCTAGCTATGCTGATGATCATTTTGAATACAACTAACACACAGTACAAAAAGCGACTGCCAATTGTTTTATTTAGCATTGCTATACTTGTTTTCCTTGTGGCTGCAAGTCCCGGAATTTTGGACATCTATTACAAGGAAGTATCCTTTGAAATAGTAAACGGAGTTTCTACACTCGTTAAGGTTTACGGAGCGTTGCATCCGCTGTATCTATTTTATCTGCTCGGCTATTTTGCAACTATGGTTGCGGTCATTATCCGTGCATCGGTAAAGAAAACAATCGACACCACCGCACACGCTGTAATTCTTGTGATTGCGGTTTTTGTCAATATCGGTGTTTGGCTTATTGAGCAGCTTGTGAGTATTGATTTTGAAATGCTTTCGGTATCATATATCATCAGCGAGCTATTCCTGCTTGGTTTACATCTTGTTATGAACGAGAACCAACGACTTAGAGAAATAGTCAAACAGGTGGAAACTGTACAGAGCTTTTGTGAAACTGAAACAATCGGTGCAGACACTATGCTTGAAAATCCGCTTGAAACAGAGAAATTCGACACTGCTCGTTTTGAAATATTTATAAACGGAACAAATCGTCTTACAACAACAGAAAAGGCTATTTATGACTCATATATCGCACGTCTTACTACTAAAGAAATAATGAATAATCTCAACATAAAAGAGAACACGCTGAAGTTTCACAACAAAAACATTTACAGCAAGCTGGGGGTATCCTCTCGTAAGGAACTCCTAGAAATATACATACAGCTCAAAGCTGCTAAAGAGAAACTTTCTGATAAACAATAACAAGTTCTTATATTCATTTTTTCTACTCAACATAAATATAATTTTATACACAAAAAGGTCGCAGTATAACACTGCGACCTTTTTCTATATTATTGATGTGTTCTCATTAAATCGTAGCATCCCAAAGACCACAGAAGCTATCGATAGGGTCTTTGCCCTTGAAAGCATCTACACCACTGAGTAGGTTATCTACAAGTGCGTCCATAGTCTGTGGTTTTGAGTCATAAGCGTTGATATATGTTCTAAACTGCGGTATATCAGCAAGGATTGTCGGAGCCTTCACGCTGATGCCGACTACAGGAAGTTCAAATACATACCATGGGATTTCACCACCACCCTTTGATAAACCAAATGCTGGTCTGCCGTTCATTACATCACACAAAGTGATAACTAAATCCTGCTCTGACACGAAATCTGCAATAGCATTTTTGCCTGCAAAATAGAGATTGAGGCTAGGCTTTTCGCCCTGAGCAATCGCTTTCTTTATGCGCTCAATAGGACCTTCGTAAATAAAAGCATCGAAGCCCTTTTCAATGAGTCTGTCACGCAAATCTTCAGCCGGATTCTTTTTAGCACCTGCTCCGCCCATAGCCATCTGCACAAGAGCATCCATAGGACCTGCAGGGCCTTTCAAATAAACTATCATGATTCTCTTATATTTTTCAGGAGAAAGCGGCAACACATCAGCATCTTTGTATTTAACAAGGGTGATAGCATCTTTTGCGATACAAGCTGATGCTGCTTTGTACTCTTCTTTGCCTAAATTTGCAAGAGCTTCTTGTGGAGGTACCAGCTCGTCGAGCGTCTTCTTGTGTAAGCCTAAATGAGCTTTGAGTCCCAAAATGCGAGTAAGCGCTTCAACCATTCTATCTTCTGAGATGACACCGTCTTTATATGCATCAAGCATAGTATTGTAGTCTTCGTCAGGGTCGTTGAAGAACAGGAACATATCACAACCTGCATTGATAGATGCAGGGAGCATTTCTTTTCTTGTCATACGGTCGGTCATAGCTACCATATGACTTGCATCTGTTACAACCATACCGTTAAATCCCAGCTTGTCACGGAGAAGTCCTGTCATAATCTCAGGACAAAGTGTGGCAGGAAGCATCTCTTCGTACTGAATATCAGGGTTTATTTCACGCATATATTTCGGCATCATAATATGTCCGCCCATCACAGCGTCAAGACCTGCATCAAACAAAGTCTTGTAAACCATACCATAGGTAGCCATCCACTCTTCTTCGTTGAAGTCATTTATATTATTTCCGATGTGAGCATCTCTGAAGTCCTGACCGTTACCCGGAAAATGTTTTGCAGCGCAAGAGAATCCGTCGATTGTGTGAGTGCCCTCGAGATATGCCTTGCTCATCATAGCTACACGCTCAGGATCGTTACCAAAAGCACGAGCAACGACCTCAGTGTTGAGCCAGTTGTAGTGGATATCACACACAGGTGCAAACGCCATATTGCAACCAACAACTCTAGCCTCTTCGTTAGACATACGACCTAAATCGTGTGCATACTGAACGTTGTCTGTAGCACCTATTTTGATACCACTTGCAATAAATGTACCATCACTGCACGCACCGTCACCACCATTTTCGGTATTACAAGCAATAAACACAGGGATTTTTGCGTACTTTTGCAAAATTCTGTTTTGCATCTGTACAGCAGCACCCGGCATACCGTTATATCGACATCCACCCAAGTGATATTTTCCCATCAATTCTTTGAGGTATTCCTCATCTATGCCGGCTGTAAGCTGAAAGAACAGCTGGCCTACCTTTTCTTCGTCGGTCATAGAAGAAATCGTATCTTCAACCCATTTGATGTCTTCATCAGTCAGATTGTACGGTTTTGACCTTAAATCAACCATATTTGTCCTCCGTTAGTTTCCTAAATTACTGTTGAATTCTTTTATTTTTTCAACCTGATACTCACCACTATAAGTACCATCTAAAAGTTTTTTGAATGCAATATCCATAAACTCCTGCCAACTTTCTCTTTCGAATCTGACAAGAATAGGATAGTAGTTGACGCAGTTGCTTTGTGCTGCCGATAAATCACCGGGAGCATCTCCGCACATCAACACGTTTTCAGCAGAATATCCCTTTTTTAGCAGTTGAGAAATACAATAAGCTTTGCTACCTGAGTCTTGTGCGAGCACTATATCAACACTTTTTAGTAGTCCGTGTTTTTCCCACTCTTCGAGAACTGCTGATAAATTAGCGCTGGATACAATAGCAATATCTGCTCTGTTGTGAGCAAACTCAAGCGCCTCTTTTACAAGCTCGAAAGGCTTTATCTCTTCTTGTGGGAGAAGCTTTATGCTAGCGTTTACAGACTCACTCCACGACAATGCTTTTTTCAAAGAAACACTTTCAGGATTAGTATCAATAGCTCTTTTTAAAGCATCGTTTGAGAGTTCGTCACTGTTTTGGACCCAATCAACAAGAGTAGACAAGTCTTCAATCTCAGTGTACTGTTTGTCAATCTCTTGCAAAGCAACAGATAGCCCCTTAAAGCGATTTATACCACGTGTCATAGTATAGAGGTTGATATCGTTCCAGCGGGCGAGAATCTCCTCTTCCCACTGCTTGAGCCCCCACTGTTGTACCATACAAGGACCAAAGCAACGGATGTGCTTTATATCCATTGTGTCCATAGCACACCCGTCGCTATCAACACAAATCAAATAATCTTTAGCTTTTTTGTAAGTGTCAAACACTGACATAACTACTCCTTATCTCTGAACTCTACCTGATCCATCGCCACCTGCGAGCTTTTCTACTTCGGCAACACCTACACGATTGTAGTCGCCCTCGATAGAATGCTTGAGTGCTGATGCTGCAACTGCAAATTCAATAGCTTTTTGAGTATCTTTTCCTGAAAGCAGAGCATAGATAAGACCGCCACCAAATGAATCGCCACCGCCAACGCGGTCAACAATTCGTAAGTGATATGTCTTTGAGAAACAATAGCTCTCGCCATCATAAAGCATACCTGCCCAGTCGTTGTCGCTGGCTGAGATAGATGTTCTAAGTGTGATAGCAACCTTTTCGAACTGGAATTTATCAGCAAGCTGTTTAGCAACGGATTTATAGCCTTCGTGGTTTAGTTTACCACCATAGATGTCAGTGTCTTCTGCTTCGATACCAAATACGTCTTTTGCGTCTTCTTCGTTAGAAATACAAACATCCACATACTGACAAAGGTCAGTCATAGCAGCACGTGCTTCTTCTCTTGTCCACAGCTTTCCTCTGTAGTTTAAGTCACAAGAGATTTTCACGCCCTTTGCTTTTGCAGCAATACAAGCTTCTCTGCAGATCTCTACTACGTTAGGGCCGAGTGCAGGAGTGATGCCTGTGAAATGAAACCAATCAGCACCCTCAAAGATAGTGTCCCAGTCAAAATCAGTTGTTTGCGCCTGCTGAATAGCAGAATATGCACGGTCATAAATACAAACAGAACCACGCTGAGAAGCACCTTTTTCTAAGAAATAAATGCCGACTCTATCTCCGCCACGAGTGATTTTTGATGTATCTACGCCAAAAGCACGCAGTGAATCAACAGCAGCCTGTCCGATAGCGTGTTTAGGAAGCTTTGTTACATAAACGCTGTCCATACCATAGTTAGCAAGAGATACAGCTACGTTTGCTTCGCCACCTCCGAAGGTTGCTTGCATCTGATCATTCTGGAAAAATCTATAATATCCGTTTGGAGCAAGACGTAACATAATCTCGCCAAAAGTAACTATTCTTTTCATTTTGACTCTGCCTCCATTTTATCGAGAGATTCTTTTACGAAAAAGCTACCGCCGATAGCCTCGATCTTATCAAAAGCCAAAAACTCGTCGATGTTGCTTCTGTCGACACCGCCTGTCGGTATAAATTTGATCTGTGGGAAAGGTGCAGACAAGGCTTTAAGCGCTTTAAGACCACCGTAAATATTAGCAGGGAAAAACTTAACGGTTGTAATGCCGAGCTCCAACGCCTGCATAATCTCTGTAGGTGTAACACAACCCGGATAGTACGGGATACCCTGTTTTTTGCAAATTTCTGCGACAGGAGCTGAAAGTCCCGGCGATACAATAAACTGTGCTCCTGCATTAAGCGCTGCTTCACACTGCTGTGCATTTATTACTGTGCCGGCACCAATGCTCATATTAGGATAATTCTTCACTGCGTACTCAATAGCTTCTGCTGCACAAGCGGTTCTGAAGGTAATCTCAGCAGTGTTGATGCCATTGTTTTTTAATGCTGTCAGTATTTTATCTGTTTCTGATAGTTCTTTAATTACTACAACTGGTACAAATTTTTCCATATATACTCTCCTTTATACTCCTGAATATGCCGCAAAGCCTGCATCTACAGGCAACACAACACCTGTGATAGCGCTTGCGCTGTTGTCATCACACAAAAACAATGTAGCTCCGAGCAACTCGTCGCTGTCCACAAAACGATGTGTTGGTGTACCGTTTAGAATCTTAGCGCTTCTCTTTGTCGGTGTTCCGTCTTCGTTAAATAGCAGTGCTTTGTTTTGAGCTGATACTAAGAAGCCCGGCGCAATAGCGTTGCAACGAATGCCTGTGCCTGCAAAATGTGTAGCAAGCCACTGAGTGAAGTTAGAAATGCCTGCTTTTGCTGCTGAATATGCAGGGATTTTTGTCAATGGAATGTACGCATTCATCGACGAAATATTCAATATACAGCCTTTGCCCTTTTCTACCATATCTTTGGCAAAAATCTGTGTAGGTAAAAGTGTTCCCTGGAAATTGAGTTTGAATACAAAATCAACACCGTTTGGGTCCAAATCAAAGAAGGACTTTCCTCCATTTATTGCTTCGTGATGATACTCGTTATCTGTAGTAGCACGTGGGTTATTACCGCCCGCACCATTGACTAAAATATCACAAGGTCCTAAATCAGCGAGAACCTTTTTGTGTACTTCTTGCAGTGCTTCTGTATCAAGTACGTTTGCTTTGTAACCTTCGCATATATAGCCTTCTGCTTTTAGCTCATCAGCGAGTTTTTTCACAGCTTCTTCGTTGAGATCAAGTGCCGCTACCTTTGCTCCGCTTTTTGCAAAAGCACGAGCCATATCGCCACAGATAAGACCACCTGCACCTGTGACAACAACGACCTTTGAGCTGTAATCAATATTTAACGGTAGTTTATTCATAATACGTCCTCCTACTTAATTTTCTTTTAACTTATCGAGCATATCCCATACACCAAGCATATACATAATTCCGAGTGCTCTATCATAAAGTCCGTAGCCCGGTCGCACGTTGCCGGGTCCCTCGTCCCACAGATGACGTCCGTGGTCAGGACGGATATAGCCTTCATAACCACAATCGTGATAAGCCTTTAATATATCAAGAATACCAGTATCTCCGTCACAGTCACGATGACTTGCTTCTGAGAAATCTCCGTTTTCAAAATGTTTTACGTTGCGGATATGAGCAAATGCAATACGGTCGCAGTGCTTTTTCACAATATCAGCGACATTATTTGAAGGGTCTGCGCCCAGCGAGCCTGAACAAAGTGTCAGACAGTTGCACGGATGGTCAACCATTTTAAGGAAACGGTTGATGTTTTCTTCGTTGATGAGAAGTCGTGGAAGTCCGAAGATATCCCATGGTGGGTCATCCATATGTATAGCCATCTTGATATCACATTCTTCACAAGTAGGCATAATAGCTTCTAAGAAGTACTTGAGGTTTGCCCACAGCTTTTCGTGGTCAACTTCCTTGTAGTCTTTAAAAAGCTGGTCGAGCTTAGCCATTCTCTCAGGCTCCCAACCCGGGAATGACATATTGTACTTTTCAGTAAAATCAAGAATATACTTTGCCATTGCATTGTAGTCGTCCTGAATCATATTCTTTTGATAGAAAAGTGCTGTTGAGCCATCACCCACAGGGTGGAACAAATCGGAACGTGTCCAGTCAAAAATCGGCATAAAGTTATAGCAGATAACCTTTACACCAAATTGTGAAAGGTTGCGAATACACTGCTTGTAGTTTTCGATATACATATCACGGGTGTCTTTTCCGATTTTTATATCATCGTGAACATTGACAGACTCTACAACATCCATATTAAAGCCATACTCATCAAGCTGACGCTTGACCTCAGCGATTTCATCAATCTCCCAGATTTCACCGGGCATCTTGTGATGCAGTGCCCATACGATGCTAGTAACACCCGGAATCTGCTTTATATCACTTAATTTTATTTTGTCATTACCTTCGCCATACCAACGAAAACCCATTTGCATTGGCATAATATAAACCTCCTATACTATACATAATTATATAATTATTACAGATTAAAGTATCTTTTTGCGTTATATGTGCAGACATCTTCTACAAGACTGCCAGCAAACTCAATGTCGCTTGGATACTCACCGTTTTCTATCCATGTACCGATAAGATTACATAAAATTCTGCGGAAATACTCGTGTCGAGCATAACTCAGAAAGCTTCGACTATCAGTGAGCATACCCACAAAGTTTCCAAGGATTGAGAGGTTTGCAAGGCTTGTGAGTTGATTTTGCATACCGACTTTATTATCGTTGAACCACCAAGCACTTCCGTGCTGTATTTTTCCTGCTATCTGAGATGACTGGAATGCACCGATGAGTGTATCTATCCACTCATCATCAGCAGGATTGAGGCTGTACAGAATTGTCTTTGGAAGGGCATTTTCTCTTTCTAATGCATCCATAACTTTATATGTTGCCTCGCAACTGTCAGTAACTGCGATACAGTCAAAGCCTGTATCAGGACCTAATGTTTCGAGCATCTTGGTGTTAGGATTGCGCATACAACTAAAATGAAGTTGCATAACCCAATCGTGCTTTTTATACTCCTTAGCACAATGGAGTAACAAAGCTGTCTGATAGACTTCTGATTGCTCTTTGTTAATAGGTTTGCCTGCGAGTGCATTTTTGAATATAGCGTTTATCTCACTGTCCGATGCTTGTCTGTACATCACGTAATCTAAACCATGGTCAGATGCTCTACAACCATTTTGGTCAAAATATTCAATACGATTTGATAGCGCTTTTTTCACATCATCAAGAGTAGCTATTTCAAACCCGACTGCAACAGACAGCTTCTTTATATAGTCTTTAAAGCCTTCTTTGTGAATATTAAGAGCAGGGTCAGGGCGAAAGCTCGGACAGACGCTGACTGCAAAGTCTTCTTCTCTTAGTGCTTTGTGCCATTTGAGGTCACTGCAAGGATCATCGGTTGTGCCGACCATCATTACATTACTTTTGAGTATCAAACCTCTGGCAGACATAGAGGCATCATTTTGAAGTTTGTCTTTTGCTAGATCCCAGACCTGCTGTGCTGTATCACCGTTTAAAACACCCTCGTATCCGAAATAGTTTTTTAGTTCGAGATGACACCAGTGGTACATCGGGTTACCTATTGCACGAGGCAGAGTTTCAGAAAATTTCTGAAATTTTTCTCTGTCCGGAGCTTCGCCGGTGATATAGTACTCATCCACACCGTTAGAGCGCATTATTCTCCATTTATAATGGTCTCCACCAAGCCACACCTGAGCCAAATTTTCAAAACGTCTATCTTCGAAAATCTCCTTTGGGTCTATATGACAGTGATAATCAATAATCGGTTTGTCCTTTGCATAAGTATGATACAGCGCTTTAGCTGTATCGTTACTCAGCAAAAAGTCATCAGTTAAAAATTTCAGCAAATGATCATCTCCTTTTGAACGATTAAAGCGTATCGTAGTTTTTCTGCATTTTCACAGTTTCTCGATACTCTTTAGGTGTTTTTCCGGTCTTTTTCTTGAATATCTTAGAAAAATATTGTACATCCATAATACCACAATGCAGTGCTACTGTTTGCACCTGCAGTCTGGTTGTGCTGAGCAACCGCATAGCAAAAGATATTCTTCTGTCAACAACAAACTCAGTCACTGTTTTTCCAGTTTCTTTTTTGAAAATAGTAGCTAAATAACCTGAGCTTATATTTTGGGATTGTGCAAGAGAACTAAGCGTTAGGTTAGATGAGAGGTCATAATCAATCAACGCTATTGTTTTTTGTACAGTTGAAGAATACTGTTTTGTAGCGTGCTTTCTGACTAAACGACAATATGACTTCATCATCTCAGACATAAGACTCTGGATGCCCTCTATAGAGGCAACCTGTTCTATACTGACAGCATACCTCGAAGAAATATCATCAATGTACAAAGGGTGGACTCCACCATCTTGAGCTGCTTTACGTAACAATGTGTTCATTACTATGCTGTAGTTTTTCAGATTTCGCAGAGAATCTGAAATCCTCTTATCAAAATTATATGGTGTTAAACTGGAAACAATCTGAGCGACTTTGTGGTCATTCCCCATAGAAACAGCAGCCATAAGCTCCTCTTCATAAGCATAGCGCTGTTCCATAATCTTCATATTGATAAGTATGTCTTCGTTGCTATCGTCTGTTGCTTTTGTTATGACATTAGGAAAAGAAGAAAAATCTGTAGTTGTATCAACAACAGTGTAAGAACCACTGCCTCCCCAAATACGCTCAGCAAATGTATATATCATAGAATAAAGCGGATCTGTTTCTATAAGCACAGGAATGCTGTTGTAGTAATCCTTTAGAAGCTTTTGTTTGCTTGGTGATACACTATGTTTTTCTCCGATTTCGAGTATCTGTCTGGTATCGATTTTTGAAGTCAAATACGGTCCGACAACCATAAGAGTATCTGCGCTGGTTTGTGGCAACAACAAAAACAGATAAAATAATTTATACGGATTAGTAAATTTGTATATAGTAAAAGGCTTTATTTCTCCTAAAACTTTAGATATAGTAAGCGCTCTTTGCTCTTCTGCTATAAAAAGCAGTTCCAAATTATCATCTAAAACCTTAACGATAGGATCGATTGATGACGCAAATGATACTCTTATACGATTCTTTTTGAATATTTCGCACAAAAAACGCAGTTCGTTTTCGTAAAACATCACCAAACCCCTTTCCATCATTTGTCAGTTTTGCACAACAAGACAATTCTATGTTTATTATTTTAATACACTTTACAAGTATTTGCAACAGGAAATATACTAATTACATTAAGATTTTACAAGTTTTGCACAATATTTTACTCACTATCTTTTGAATAGTTTTTTATAATAAAATTGGTGAAAATCCAAACTATATTCATTCATAGGAGGAATGAGAGGAAATGAACACTGAAAAGAAAATAAGACCTTTTGGCGCTAGGGATAAGTTCGGTTACCTCTTCGGCGATTTTGGTAACGACTTCACCTTTATCTTATCAACAATGATTCTCATGAAGTTCTACACAGACGTTATGGGCGTTTCAGCCGCTGTTGTTGGTACTATCATGATGATCGCTAGATTTGTAGACGCTTTCACAGATGTTACTATGGGTCGTATCTGTGACCGTTCCAAGACAACAAAAGCCGGTAAATTTAAGCCATGGATTCTAAGAATGTGCGGTCCTGTTGCTATCGCATCTTTCTTGATGTATCAGAGCGCTTTTGCTAATATGTCTATGACATTCAAAATTGGTTATCTCTTTGTTACATACATCCTTTGGGGCTCCATCTTCTACACATCTATCAACATCCCTTACGGTTCAATGGCATCAGCTATTTCTTCTGATCCGGGTGATCGTCAGTCACTTTCTACTTTCAGAACAATGGGCGGTACACTCGCTGGTATGGTAATAGGTGTTCTACTTCCTATCCTTGCTTATGAAAACAACATTCTTGTTGGTTCTAAAGTAACTATCGTTGCCGGTCTGTTCTCAGTACTCGCTATCGGTGCATACTTACTTTGCTACTTCATGGTAACTGAACGTGTACGCCCTGAAGTCACTGAAGACGAGTTCAAAAAGAACTCTGTTGGCAAGATGCTCTTAAACGCAGTTAATAACCGCGCACTTCTTTCTATCATCGTTGCATCTATCGTAATGCTTCTTGCTCAGCTTACTATGCAGAACATGGCAGCTTATGTATTCCCTGATTACTATCAGAACGCTACAGCTCAGTCAGCTTCAACACTCACTATGATGGTTGGTATGTTTGTTGCTGCAGGTGTTTCCAAGCCTCTTGCTAAGAAGTTCGGTAAAGCTGAGGTTTCTATTGTATCCAACCTCTTTGCTGCTGTTGTATGCTTTATCTTATTCATCGTTCGTCCACAGAACGTATGGATCTACATCGCATTCCAGACACTGTGCTGGCTTGGTCTTGGTATCTTCTCTATGGTATCATGGGCTCTCATCACAGACGTTATCGACTACTCTGAAATCAAAAACGGTATCCGCGAAGACGGTTCTGTTTATGCACTTTACTCATTCGCTCGTAAGCTCGGTCAGGCTGTTGCTGCCGGTCTTTCAGGCTGGTTACTCACATGGATCGGCTATGACACAGAGCTTGCTGCTCAGGCTATCAGACAGTCTAAGGACGTATTAGAAGGCGTATTTAACGTATCTACTCTTGTTCCTGCTGTTGGTTTCTTGCTACTTGCTCTTGTACTGTGGTTCTGGTATCCACTCCACAAAAAGCAGGTTGATGCTAACGTTGCTATCCTTAAAGAAAAACACGGCGAAACTGTAGAAGAATAATCACTAAATTTTTACAGCGCCCGTATTAAAACTACGGGCGTTGTGTTATATAAGGAGGAAAATCAGTGAGAACCATACTCAATTTCAATTCTAAATGGGCTTTCGCAAAACACGTTAATGAAATCCCTACTACCCTACCTAATGACTGGTATCTGGTAAATCTTCCACACTGCTGGAATAATATCGATGGTCAAGACGGTGGTAACGACTACTACAGAGGCACTTGTTACTATGCTAAGTCTTTTGAAAAAGTTGACTTGCCTGTTGCACAGCGTTATTATCTCGAAATCAACGGTGCTAACTCATCAGCTGATGCATATTTAAACGGTGTTCATCTTACCCATCACGACGGTGGTTATTCAACATGGAGAGTCGATATCACTGATCATATCAAAACCGATAACCTCGTAGTTATCGCTGTTGATAATGCACCTAACGAAACTGTTTATCCACAAACTGCTGATTTCACATTCTACGGTGGTCTTTATAGAGATGTAAATATCATCTGTGTGAATGAATCTCACTTCGATCTCGAATACTACGGTGGTCCGGGTATCGCTGTTACACCTGAAGTCGTAGGCAATGATGCTAAGGTTAAAATCCAGACATATCTGACTAACGGTAAATTCGGTCAGTCAATAAACTATACAATCAAAGATGCTGATGAAAACATCATCGCTACAGCTCTTTCTGCTGATACAGATGTTGAGCTCGAAATCAAGAATGTTCACCTATGGCATGGCAGAAAAGATCCTTATCTTTACACTGCTACTGCTGAACTTGTTGACGACGAAAAGGTTATTGATAATGTATCAACACGTTTTGGCTGCCGTACTTTTAAAATTGATCCTGAAAACGGTTTTATTCTCAATGGCGAAGAGTATCCACTCAGAGGTGTATCACGTCACCAGGACAGATGGGGGCTTGGTAATGCTCTGCTTCCAGAACACCACAAGGAAGATATGGACTTCATTTATGAAGTTGGTGCTACTACTATCCGTCTTGCTCATTATCAGCATGACCAGTACTTCTATGATCTGTGCGACGAATACGGTATGGTTGTTTGGGCTGAAATCCCTTACATTTCAAAGCATATGTCAGGTGGTCGTGAGAACACTGTTTCTCAAATGAAAGAGCTTATCACACAGAACTACAACCATCCATCTATAGTTGTTTGGGGTCTTTCAAACGAAATAACTATGGGTGGCGAAGAAGATCCTGATCTTCTTGAAAACCACCACATCTTAAATGACCTTTGTCACGAAATGGACAAGACCCGCCCTACTACTATGGCTTGTCTGACAATGTGTAATATAGACTCATCTATCGTACAGATTCCTGATGTTGTATCATACAACCACTACTTCGGTTGGTACGGTGGTGACACAACCATGAACGGTCCTTGGTTCGATAAATTCCACGAAAAGTATCCGAACATTCCTATCGGCTGTTCTGAGTATGGCTGCGAAGCTTTGAACTGGCACACATCCAACCCTATGCAGGGAGACTACACTGAAGAGTACCAGGCTTACTATCACGAAGAGCTTATCAAACAGCTGTTCACACGTAAATATATGTGGGCTACACATGTATGGAACATGTTCGACTTTGGCGCTGATGCTCGTGCAGAGGGTGGCGAAAATGGCCAGAACCACAAAGGTCTTATGACATTTGACAGAAAGTATAAGAAAGATTCTTTCTATGCTTACAAAGCTTGGTTATCAAACGATCCGTTTGTACACATCTGTGGTAAGCGTTATGTTGACCGTGTTGAAGATACTACAAAGGTTACTGTGTACTCTAATCTCCCTGAAGTTGAGTTGTTTGCTAATGGTGTAAGTCTTGGTAAACAAACAAGCGATGTTCACTTCTTCTATTTTGATGTTCCAAACTCAGAAAAAACAAACCTTAAAGCTGTTGCAGGTGACTGTACTGACGAAAGCTTCATTCGTAAGGTTGATAAATTCAACGAAGATTACAGACTTAAAGAAAAGGGTGCTATACTCAACTGGTTTGATATTGATACGCCAGAGGGCTATTTTTCACTCAACGATAAGCTATCTGATATCTTGGCAACTGTTTCCGGCAAGATGCTGTTTGCAGGACTTATGGCTAAAATGATGAGCGGTATGGGCGGTGCTAACGCTGCCGGCTTTGAAGTAACCCCTGATATGATGCAAATGATGGGTGGCTTCACTGTTCTTAGGCTGACAAGTCTTATGGGTGCTGCTAACGTCAATATGACAAAAGAACAGCTCCTCGACTTAAACGCAAAGCTCAACAAAATCAAGAAACCTAAGAAAAAGTAAATATAAAGCACAAGACGTTACAGCGAACACTGTAACGTCTTTGTTTTTTGCCACTTATCATCTAATCTAATGATAGAATATCATTTAAGAATCTTTGTAAAAATACAAGTACACAAAAAGGCGAGAGTCGTATGACTCCCGCCTTTTTATTTTGGTTTTATTATTTTCCGTTTGCCAAATAAATCTGAATCTGAGTAGCATCCATAATAGAGTTACTTCTATCCAAATCGTAATCAGCAAGATCAGCTGCAACATCACTGAGTTCTAATTTTTCAACAAGAGCTAACTGGATAGTTGTAGCATCGAGAACAGAAATAGTGTTATCTTCGTCGGTATCGCCCATCTTGTAGATAGTGCCATTGATAGATGTTGTAGCGATGCCAGCTTCTACAGGGTCGTTTGTG
>SVNZ01000014.1 GCA_015066595.1 Oscillospiraceae bacterium
ATTTCTTGAGTATTACCACTCAAAGTAATTACGGGTTCTCACTTACTTTTCGTTGTTTAATTTTCAAGGTCCTTTGTGCTGTAAAAGAATGATTACAAAGGTGTAATCGAATCATTCACAGCGTGAGTATTATTATATTCTACCAACTTTAAAATGTCAAGAGTTTTTTTCAAATTTTTTAAGAAAATTTTGAAGGAATTTTTGACAAAATAAAATCCATTGGTGAACAATGGCTGTTTAACTGGATTATTCCCTGTTTTTTAGAAAATATTCAGTATTTATACAACCGACTTATTATTATATATGTAAAAGGGATTTTGTCAAGTATTTTTCGCATAATGAATATATTTGTTACAAACTTGTAGTGGAAATACGAATATTTTGTGGTATTATATAATTGTATATACAGTATATGGGGGTTTTTATATGAACAACAAGTATGTTATCACAATAGGAAGACAATTTGGCTCCGGCGGTAGAGCTATTGCACAGAAGCTTGCTAGAAAGCTATCCGTTCCTTTCTACGATAAAGAACTCATATCAATCGCCGCTAAAGAAAGCGGCACTGATCCAGACGTATTCAAAGATGTTGATGAGACAGCTACAAACAGTTTACTGTACTCCATATCGATGGGTATGTACAGTTTCGGCAACGGTGCACTTGCTATGGGGGATCTTCCTGTTAATGATAAGCTGTATCTGTTGCAACACCAGATTATAAAAGAGCTTGCTGAAAAAGAGTCTTGTGTTATCGTTGGCAGATGCGCTGATTATATTTTAAAAGATAACCCAAACTGCGTTAATGTTTTTATTCACGCTGACATTGCATACAGAAAAAAACGCGCTGTGGTTGTACATAATATAGAAGAAAAGCGTGCTGAATCCATCATAAACAAAACCGATAAAACTAGAGCTAATTACTACAGCTTTTATACAGGTCAAAAGTGGGGTCAGCCTCAAAACTACGATTTGTGTATTGACAGTTCAAAACTCACAGATGATCAGGTTGTTGATCTCATCTGTGCATATATTGAACTTAAAGGCTGATTAAACAATAAACAGGGTGCCAAGAAAGATTTTGGCACCCTTATTTATTTGCCCCTAAAAACGAAACGAGGGCACTATACTAAAATATATAATCATCTGTCGCTTAATATGACAGTGAGTGGGTCAATAAGCTTGTCACCTACTTTGATTTCCACATGAAGATGTGTCGGGTCACTCTTTTCGCATGGAATCTGTGAAACAGTACCAATCACATCACCCTGTCTTACCTGGTCTTTCATTTTGACATTTGTTTTTGAATCAACACCACAGTAATAGACAGAATAATTGCTGTTACTAACTTCGACAATTACACCGTAGCGTTCATCAAAAGAAATGCTATTTACAACACCGTCGCACATTGAGTAGACTTTCTCTCCCTCTTTTGCAACGAAATCTGTACCGGTGTGAGCACGATAATCTTTCATTGTGCTGTTATAAACCGCTACCTCGCTGTATTCTCTCAACACACTCTTACTATCAACCGGATAAATCAAGCTCTCTGTTACTTTCAGAACCGCTGATAATGAATCAAGATCAGCACTGGCATCTACGTCTGCGGTTGGTGGGATAGTTGAAGTTTCATACAAAGTATAGCTACGTTCGCGTGTTTCTTGTGGCACTTCATCCAGTGTTGCATCAAAATATTCAGTTTCTTCTTCAGTGATACCTGTTACATCTTGTACTACAGGTACGGTTTCTTCTACAAGTGATGAGTAGTATTCATCATCAGACTTTTTTAAATACTCACTGACAGAAGTATAGGTTGAATATACTGCCAAACCTACTGCTACCAAACAGATAGATAAAGCAATATAAAAGCCAACTCTCTCGGTCGGCTTTTTAGCCGATTTATGTTTATATTTTTTCATAGAAAACGCCTCCGTCAGTATTATTGACGAAGGCGCTCTTTTTATACAAAAGTATCATTCATATCTTTTCAGGGAAGTTTGTGCAGGAGAGTCAATAAGCTCGCCCTTATAAGAAAAACGTGAACCGTGACAAGGACAATCCCAGGTTTTTTCGGCTTTATTAAAAGACAAAGCGCATCCTAAATGCGGACAACGTGCCAAAACAGCATAAAGCTTGTCATCTTCTGTTCTATAAACTCCGCAACGCTTCCCTTTATACATCACAACTTTGGCTTCTCCTCTCTTTACGTCGGTGACAGAATCAATCGGGATTCTGAGCAAGGTTTTTGAAAGGCTTTTTATTGCGTGGCCGGTTTCGTTAAGTACAGGCTTTACTGTTGACATATTAAATCGTGATGGTGAAAGAATCGTTTTAAGCTCGTTTTTGTTGCCCAGTATCATATCATATACAAGCTTTGCGCTAATCATCGAGTTCGTCATTCCCCACTTTGAAAAGCCGGTCATCACATACCAGTCTTTTTTAGATTTTGAATAGTGACCTGCATACGGTAAATAATCAGGAGACATGCAATCCTGTGCAGAAAAGCTGTAGCAAAGCTCAGCATCAGGATAAAAGCTCTTTGCTTGCTCGTACAAATATTTATATGGATCTGTATGCAAAGGTTCTTCGCCGGTGCGATGTGATGAACCAGACATCAATATATAATCCTTGAAGCTTCTGAATGACAAACCGCCTTTATCGACGCAGTAGTACATTGCTTTTAAATTGGGTGCGTTTTTCAGAGCTACCACATAACTACGTGACTGATGCATACGCATAAAGTATAACCCCGGAAAATTGATTATCGGATAATGTGTTGCGAAAACGATATTCTTTGCTTTTACTTTTGCTATATCGCAATATGCAATATTATCTTCTACTCGTAGAACACGTGTATTTTCGAATATAGAAATATGACTCGATAAATTCTTGATAAACGGAAACGGATTAAACTGCGCTTGGTTCTGATATCGCAGCGCAAGCTTGACATCAAACGGAAGCTCGGTACGTTTTGTAAGCACTGCATTTATTGCACACTTATGAGTAAAATCAAACTCCTTTTGTATTTTATCAATCGACTTTTCTGAATAAAGATAAGACGGCAAACGTACAAAATCACAGTCAATATGATTATCGAAAATCAGCTTATCAAAATCGTCAATCGCTTTTTCGTTAGCGTTAGCATAAAGACGTGCAACATCAGAAGAAAACTTCTTTTCTATCTCGCTGTAGCATACACCGTGCTGAGAGGTTATTTTTGCTGTTGTTTTTGCGGTTTGGCCGGAGCAAACCGAAGATGCTTCGACAATCACTACATCCACGTTATTTTGTGCCAGAAAATATGCAGTCAGCACCCCAGAAAGTCCCCCACCTATAACCAGCACGTCACACTCGATGTCCTTGAGTAATTTATCATGAGGTTTTATATTCACTGTCGAGCTCCACAGTGGCTTTTGAATAGACATAGAATCACCGTAAGTAGTGTGTGATAAACATTCCATTAAATTCAAAAATATCGTTAAATAAAAAAGAGCCCAGATTTCTGGACTCTTAAAAATTAGATTAATTATATCGTTCAATATCAAATAAATTGTTACTGAAGCGATATAAAGTACAACACGAATTATGTAACGGTTCATTTGTTCATTTCAAATAAAGAAAACAATAACATCTCTTCCTCGGCACTCATATTCTCATCTCGTACGACCTTCTGTAGTTGTTCCGTTCCTTCAATAAAAAAGAGTGACCCATAATGTGCTTTTAGGATCTCTGTTGCTTCGATTGCGGTTACCCAATCCTCACCAAATGATTCAACAGAAAAGTTTCGGCTTTGACCATCATTAAATGTTATTTGTAAATTGACATACCATCTACCACCAGTGATAATACTGCGAACATTGGTCATCTTTGTATCTAAGCAGACAGTGTCAATTTCGTCGTTTGTGTATTGCAGCACATTATGGTTTTGTGAATCAAATACCATCACCGTACCGTCAGAATGCAATTCATATCTTCCATAAAAAGAACTGGGATAAATTGCGACCGCAAAAATCAAAACTGCAAGTATTACAACCATTCTTTTCAGTACGAATGCTTTTTTTCTTTTCCAAGATTTAGACTTATTTTTCATCAACAGTGGATAAACGCTCGGATAAATTGGTGCCCCATATTTTATATTAGGTCGTCCAAACACTGGAATTCTTTGAAAATAAAGCTCAACATAAACGATAAGTCCTATAGCAACAAGCAATATCGCCAACCACAAACAATTAAGTGAGCCTTCGCCATGCTCGTACGCTAGAATGTTCACATTTGATTGAGTAAGTTTAACGCGGTAATAGATAGGAAAAAACACACTTAAAAATGCACCTAAAAAGCATACAACCATTATAAACCAATATAGGCATAAATCTTTCCATCCAAGTTTCGGCATTGGTTGCACTCGATTTTTCGTTTTCCTTGCCATGAATTCACCGCCTTTACAACATTGATTATACCACAAAAATTAAAAAATTTCAACGATGCATCACTATGCGTTATAATGTTATGCTTCGCATAACGATGCTGCTCAGTACCCCTCGCATTGATGCGATGTTTGCCATAAAATGTGGCAAAGCCATACACCATTAGCGTTAGAACCATCATCAATAAAGCACATCATATACCCTAGGCAAACATCATTCAAAAAGACCACTTTTGTTGGTGGAGACTATTTGCGTTTTTATTTTAGATACTGCAACCCCGTTTATTGCCATTGTGTAATAAGAAAAGCTTTATCTGCGCTCTCCCTAAAAACAGTTCACTGAACTGTTTTTACCTTCACAAAATTCGTTCCAAATTTTGTTTTGCACAGTCGCCTTCGATTCCAACCGCTACCACTATATCAATGTAAACAAAAGAGGATACCCACAGGGTACCCTCTTTTTGTTTATATGGTGGAGACTATTTGCGTTTTTATTTTAGATACAGCAACCTCGTTTATTGCCATTGTGTAATAAGAAAAGCTTTATCTGCGCTCTCCCTAAAAACAGTTCACTGAACTGTTTTTACCTTCACAAAATTCGTTCCAAATTTTGTTTTGCACAGTCGCCTTCGATTCCAACCGCTACCACTATATCAATGTAAACAAAAGAGGATACCCACAGGGTACCCTCTTTTTGTTTATATGGTGGAGACTATTGGAATCGAACCAATGACCCTCTGCACGTCAAGCAGATACTCTAACCAGCTGAGCTAAGCCTCCGTATTCACTTTGCAAGAGTTACTTTATCACAAAACAAGATAAAATGCAAGAGGTTTTATCATCAATATTACGTCAAACTAAATAATCGTGAATTTCACATTGACTATTACTATTTTCAGCAATACAATTAGATATATAATAATCACATTTTAAATGTTGAGGAGTAGATAAGTATGTATGCTAAAAAATACGGTGTAACTTTTAAAAGTGTGCTATCATTTGCTCTTGTAATACTGACCATATTCTTGCTTTTTAGTGAAGCGATAAGTATTCGGGCAGCCGCTATATCTGTACCTAAAGAGGTAAAAGGCAAAACCATAGCTCAAGTGCTTAAAATGAAGCCCGCCGACTATATCAACAACCTATTATCGCACGAAGATGACAAATACTATCTGGGTACCCCATATATGTCAGGTGACCACAGAAACCCAAAAGGTGACTGCAAAAAATCTTACGGAAAACTGGACAAAAAGGGTGTTGCAGGAATGAACTGCACGGGTTTTGTATGGCACGCTTTGTATAAAGCAACAGCTAAAAACAAAGGTAACACAAAGCTCATTCCTAACGTCACAGGTTGGTATGACTTCTATGTACAAAACAACATATCAAGACGTTACTTCTCTTCTAAAAAAGCAATGCTTGAGTCAGGATATCTTGAAAAGGGTGATATCATATGGATGTATCATCGTTCAGAGCTGACTATCAGCGGATATCATCACATGGGCATATACTGGGGTGATGGTAAAACAGATGTACTGTGGCATTCTTCTAATTGCGGAACTGTCAACAACAAAAAGATAAACTCTAACGTGATTTCAAAAATCATACCTTTTGCAAATTCCGATATACTTTATGTTGCGATAAAAGTCGGTGCCCCTCCCATTGTTGACGGAAAAGTAGTATCCAGTGTCAGCACTCCAAAAATAACAAGCTTTAAAAACTATACTAAAAGCACAAAGATCACTTGGGATAAGGTTGAAGGTGCTTACAAGTACAGACTTTTTGTAAAAAAAGGTTCTTCGTGGAAAAAGCTTACAGATACTTTTTCTACCACTTACACTCATAAAGATTTAATCCCTAACACCAAATACAAATATACTGTGCGATGTTTGGATAGTGGCAACAACTATGTAAGCAGCTATAACAAAGCAGGATTTTCCAACACACTTTTAAGTGTACCAAAAATAACATCAACAGCAAGCGAAGCAAACGGTGTGAAAATCAAATGGCAGAAAGTAAGTTCTGCTGATAAATACAGAGTATATATCAAAAGCTCAGGTTCTTGGAGAAGCTTAGGCGTTACTAAATCAACATCTTATACAGACAAAAATGTAAAATCGGGCAAGTCATATACATATACTGTACGATGCTACTCCGGTGACAGCTCGAGCTACTATAACACAAGCGGTGTGACACACAATTATATAGCAACCCCAAAAGTTACAAGCATTAAAAATTATACTGACAGTAGTAAAATAAGCTGGAGTAAAGCAGATGGTGCATACAAGTACAGAGTGTTTGTCAAAAACGGTTCATCTTGGAAAAAGCTGGGTGATACAAAGAAAACATCGTTCAGCCACACTGGTGTAAAGTCAAACACTAAGTATAAATACACAGTCAGGTGCCTAAACAGCAAAGGTAAGTACATCAGTGGGTATATAAAAGAAGGTTTTGAAAATACCTTCATGAGCGTTCCAAAACTCACATCAGCTAAAAGCCAGAGTGATGGCATAAAAATCACGTGGAATAATGTAAGTGGAGCAGAAAAATACAGAGTCTTCGTGAAATTTGATGGCTCGTGGAAAAGCATCGGTACAACTAGTTCAAACTTCTTTGTTGATACAAACGTTGATATAGCAAGCTCATATACTTATACCGTATATTGCTGTACTAAAGATGGCAAAAAAGCCACAAGTTACTATAATAAAAATGGAATATCATGCACGCATACTGAGCAGCAACAAGAAACGATGATACATGAATAAAAAAGAAAAAGCCAAGTCGTTTGACTTGGCTTTTTCTTTTTTGGAGGCGACACCCAGATTTGAACTGGGGAATCAGAGTTTTGCAGACTCGTGCCTTACCACTTGGCTATGTCGCCTAATACAAAAGCACTTAAAATATTTTAAGTGCTTTACATGGAGCGGATGACGGGGCTCGAACCCGCTACCTCCACCTTGGCAAGGTGGCGCTCTACCAGATGAGCTACATCCGCAAATATTTGGTGCCTCCGGACGGAATCGAACCATCGACACGGGGATTTTCAGTCCCCTGCTCTACCGACTGAGCTACAGAGGCAAATATGGCGACCCGGAACGGGCTCGAACCGTCGACCTCTAGCGTGACAGGCTAGCGTTCTAACCAACTGAACTACCGGGCCATAAGATGGTGGGAACAACAGGGCTCGAACCTGTGACCCTCTGCTTGTAAGGCAGATGCTCTCCCAGCTGAGCTATGCTCCC
>SVNZ01000009.1:0-20915 GCA_015066595.1 Oscillospiraceae bacterium
GCATATTCGGAGGTTTTTTGTTTATCGGTTAACCTTTCTTGAACCACGCGACTATCGCGTGGTTTTCGTTATACAAATAAAGCGACGGTAAAAACTACCGTCGCTCTTATTTTTATATCAAATTATTTTGTCATAAACAGAACGCCCAATGTATTAGGGCCACAATGAGAAGAAATAGTACAAGAAGCACGTGATACAAAAACTTCGTCAAAGATGTTTTTCTCAACAAGAGCTTTTCTTACACTTTCAACAAGTTCTTCGTCACAGCCTGCGTGTGTAACAAAAGCACGGGCTGTGTCGACCTCACCGTACTTTGTGATGATATCGTTCATATAGTCAATACAAACTTTGTTGAACTTGCCTCTGTACTTTTTATTAACGCCCATCTTACCATGCTCTTGTGTAGACACTTCGATACATGGCTTAAGACCCAAGAGGTTAGCACCGAAAGCTTCGATAGCAGAGCATCTGCCACCTGCAGCTAAGAAGTCAAGCTTGTCGATAACAAAGCTTGCGTGGCTCTTGTGAATGAGCTCCTCAACCGCTTCTTTTGCTTCTTTTGCGCTCATACCCTGCTCAATAAACTCAGCAGCCTTGATAACAATGAGACCTGAACCAGTACTCAGGTTGCAAGAATCAACAACCTCAACTTTTGAGTCAAAATCGGCAGCAGCGAGTGTGCTGGACTGATGTGTAACAGAAAGGCTTGCACCTAAGCTGATATGAAGCACTTCGTAACCATCGTCAACAAACTTCTTGAAGAAATCGGTGTATTCACCCACGCTGTTAGCAGCAGTACGAGGAAGCTCTTTAGTCTTGTAGAAATGGTCGTAGATCTCCTCCGGAGTAATAGTCTCCCAGTCATCATAGGTATTATCACCCAGATTGATATGAAGAGGTATATCGTGGACCTTATATCTCTCTAAAAGCTCCTTTGTTAAGTCACAAGTTCTATCAGCTGTTAAAATAACTTTATTACCCATAAAATATCTCCTATCGTATCTATTGTTATCAAAATAAAATAATGCTATACTACTATTATAATGATTATTCATTAAATTTCAATACACGGTGATAACTTTATGGTCAAAAAATTTAGATTTAATAATCCCATTGCTACTTATGCAGTAGTAAAAGATATCGAATGTGAAAAAGGAGCGCTTTCTTATTTCACTCATAATAACAACGCTTTTTCCTACACTATGAGCGACACTACAGCTGTGTACGGATTAGGCGAAGCAGTGCGTGGTATCAACAAACGTGGATGGATATATGAGGGATACTGCTCTGATGACCCATGCCACACTGAAGACAAACGTTCACTTTACGGTGCACACAACTTCCTCATTATCGATGACAAAAACGCAGGCGGTGACAGATTCGGCGTATTTTTTGACTATCCGACACGCATCACCTTTGATATCGGCTACACAAAGCAAAACGAGCTTGTTGTAAGCGTAGATAAGCCTAACATTGATATTTATATCATCGAAGGCGATACACTGCGTGATATCGTAAGGAACTTCAGAGAAATCATCGGTCAAAGTTACGTTGCACCTAAATGGGCTCTGGGATTTATGCAGAGCAGATGGAGCTATTTTACAAAAGATGATGTTGAGCGTATTGCTGACTCTTACAGCGATGCTGACATTCCGCTTGACGCAATTTTCCTTGATATCGACTATATGGAGAGATACAAGGACTTCACCATACACAATGAGCGTTTTCCTGACTTTGAAAATTTTGTTTCATATATGAAGCAAAAAGGCGTGCGACTTGTCCCTATCATCGATGCAGCTGTCAAGGTTGAGAGTGGCTACGACGTGTACGAAGAAGGTGTGAAAAACAACTACTTCTGTAAAGGCGATGATAACAAAGACTACATCGTCGGTGTATGGCCGGGCAAGGCGGTGTTCCCTGATTTTCTGAATCAAGACGTAGCAAAATGGTTCGGCGATAAATACAAAATGCTCACAGATATGGGTATTGAGGGCTTTTGGAACGATATGAACGAGCCTGCAATTTTCTACTCTGAAAAAGGGCTTGAAAAAGCTTTTTCTCAGGTAGACAGCTACAAAGAAATGTCACTTGATGCGAACACATACTTTGACTGCAGAGATTCTTTCTCAAAGCTTTCAAACTCGCAGTTTGACTACAACAACTTCTACCATAACTATAATGGAAAAAAGATAAAACACAACGATGTTCACAACCTCTATGGTTACTTTATGACAAAGTCTGCACAAGAAAGCTTTGAAAGAAACTGTCCTGATAAGAGAATACTGATGTTCTCGCGTGCATCGTACATCGGTGCTCATCGCTACGGTGGCATATGGACAGGCGACAACCACTCATGGTGGTCACATATCCTGTTGTGCTTAAAGCAGATGCCATCACTAAATATGTGCGGTTTTGTGTATTCAGGCTGTGATATGGGTGGTTTCAACGGTAACTGCACGAGAGATTTGCTGCTGAGATGGCTCTCGCTCTCTATCTTCACTCCGCTGATGAGAAACCACTCTGCGTGTGGTACAAAAGATCAGGAGTGCTTTGCTTTTGAAAACACCTCTGATTTTAAGAACATCGTAGATTTACGCTACAGACTCATTCCATACATCTACAGCGAATATATGAAAGCTGTGCTGTCAGACGATATGTACATCAGACCACTGAGCTTTGACTACGAAAACGACGAGATAGCTAAAGCTGTTGAAGACCAGCTAATGGTGGGTGAGTCAATTATGATAGCACCTGTATATACCCAAAATGCAAACGGAAGATATGTATATATCCCTGAGGATATGATACAGCTCAGACTCAACGGTGATTCAACAATAAGCGAAAGTGAAATCAAAAAAGGTCATCACTATATTGATATCCCGCTGAACGAAGTTGTTTTCTTTATAAAGAAAGACCACTGCATACCACTTTGCGACAGTGCAAAAAACATTGAGAGTCTTGACTATAATACTATCAAGCTCTACGGTAACGGTAAAAGCTACGAGCTATATGATGACGACGGTTTTACAAAGGCACCTGATTTATCAAAAACAAAAACTATCCTAAAATAAACAAAAAACAAGGCACTCATAACGAGTGCCTTGTAAAGTTTGAGTTAATTATGCAATGATTTCACCGTCAACTGTACCAACAATACCTGCAGCGTTAGACTCGTCTGTATCGATGTGCATAGCAGGAGCGAAGTTCTCATGTACACGACAAACAACATCACCGAATACGAGCTTTCTGCCCTCAGCGCCAACCTCAACAGATACAATCTGCTTGTCTGTTACGCCAAACTCAGCGGCAGCATCAGGAGTGAGGTGAATGTGACGTTTTGCAGCGATAATACCACAGTCTATTTCAACTTCACCACAAGGGCCAACGAGCTTACAACCAGGAGTATCTGCGATATCGCCTGACTCTCTTACCGGTGCAGCAACGCCGAGCTTGCGAGCATCTGTAAGTGAAATTTCAACCTGGTCAGCACCTCTGAACGGGCCCAAGATAGACATAGTCATCTCGCCCTTTGGACCAACAACAGTAACCTTTTCCGCACATGCGTACTGACCTGGCTGTGAAAGATTCTTTTTGTTAGTAAGAGTTGCGTCTTTACCAAAAAGTGTAGCAAATGTTTCTGCTGTAACATGAATGTGACGAGCAGAAGTTTCAACCATAATTTTCATAAACTTTACCACCTATCTTAAATTTATCGTATATATTCTACATCAAATACATTTAAATTTCAACTTTTTTCGAAATATGAGGTGATATTTTTGAATACAAGCTGGGAAATTCTCAAAAACGACTGCCTGAAATGCAAAAAATGCGATCTGTGCAAAGGAAGAACAAATGTTGTTTTCGGTGTCGGAAACCCTGATGCTGAGGTTATGTTCATAGGCGAAGGACCGGGAGAAAACGAAGATTTGCAAGGCGAACCTTTTGTTGGACGAGCAGGCAAGCTACTCGACAAGCTACTGTATGCTGTTGATCTTGACCGCAACAAAAACATCTATATTGCAAACATCGTAAAATGTCGCCCACCCAAAAACCGCGATCCGTTCCAAGAGGAACAGATTGAATGTATTAACTGGCTACGTGCACAAACAAAGCTCATCAAGCCGAAAATCATAGTGTGTCTTGGCAGAATAGCTGGTATGAAAATCATCAAAGAAGACCTCAAAATCTCAAAAGAGCATGGTGTTTTCTTTGAAAAAAACGGTGTGCACATCATGGCAATGTACCACCCCGCTGCGATACTTCGTAATCCCAACCAGATGGAAGACGCACTAAAAGACTTTTTAATTCTTAGAGAGAAAATAAAAACAATATGTGATCACACATACTAAAACATCTATGCATAAAGAAAAGGCTCCGTGGATTCACGGAGCCTTAGTTTATGTGTCAATCTAAAAGTTTTACAGATTATGCTCTGTCTCTTTTTCTAGCGATAACAATTACACCAGCAGCAGCAACCATAATACCTAACATGATGAAGAGAACTGTTGTCTCCTGACCTGTCTTTGTTGTACTACCTGTACCTGTTTTAGTTGTGCTTGTTGATGAGTTATTATTACTTGTTGTAGTTGTGGTTGTAGTTGTGCTAGAGCTATCGTCAGCCTTTTTAGTAGCACTTGGATCTGAACCACCCTCGAGAGATGACTTAGACTTATCCCACTCAACCTTAACGCCAGTGCTCTTGATAGCAGCTTCTACGTCATCCTGCTTGAGGCCGAGCTGTTTAGCTGTATCATCAAGGATCTCCTGGTCATTCTTCAATGTACCGTCATCCTTCTTAGCGTATGTTCTAGCGTTTGTGATAGTATTCTTAAGGAAGTTTTCGAACATTTCCTGTGAAGATGTTGTAGATGGAACACATGTACCAACAACGTTACCGATAGAAGTGATAACCTTTACAGGACCAAATTTTGCCTTGTCCTGACCTTTCCAGAAAGCAGCCAAAGCTGTCTTTGAGCTATCTTCAGGGTTCTCGTACTCAGTACCATCACAGTAAGCTGTGTCGCCGATACACTCTGTACCGAATAAGAGGTTGTATGTCTGCATGCCGTTCTCGTTAGAGAAGATAACAGCATAAAGAGTACCTGCATCTATTGAGTTACCTGTTTTTGAAAGGTCATATGTAGCAATACCTGTGCCCTCATCAAATTCACAAGCTTCAGCCTTAGACTGCCATGATGGCCATTCGCCTGAACCGTCATAAGCCCAGAAGTGACAGAAAACCTTCTTGAAGTTTTTCCAGCCAGCAGAGTTAGCGTCGAAAGAAATAGTCTGTGCAGCACCTGTTTCAGCAGCATCTGCCTCGGCACCTGTATCAGCAGCGTCAGCATCAGCACCAACCTCTGCTACAGCACCAGCGCTGTTATCAGCGATTTCTACCTGTGCAGCAGATGTAGCAATAACAGCTACGCTCATAAGTACAACGATTGCGAGCATAAGGCTCATAATTTTCTTGAACATAATAATCTCCTCCAATATTATGAATTGCATAATCCTAAAGATTAGACACTTTAGCACCTATTATTATACTTCAAAAGAATTAAAAATTCAATATTTACTTTATAATTCTTAATAAAAAAATACACAAATTTTCCTGTAATTTATTTGCTATTTTGCACAAAAGAAATATAAAAATCTAAAAGTGTTATGAAACAATTACTTTTTACGCTTCACAACAACTAATACAACAGCAATAATAGCTGCTACTAAAGCTACTGCTCCAATAACTATCCACATGGTAGGAAGAGTTGATGCATCTTCTGTAGAGTCGGTTTCATCGGCCATACCCTCGGTTTCAACCTGTGTTTCCTCAACTACTTTTACCTCTGGCATAGTGATAGATACACCCTCTGCACTTCCCCATTTCAGATCAATATCTGTGTTAAAAATCCCGTCAGGGTCGACCATAGTTCCATCAGAGCTCACCTGCGCACAAGGATGTACGCTGTCTTTATTTTCCATCCAGCGAGCTACTGTACACTGCTTTTCAGAGTCGACAGGATTCACGCAGGTATCGCCATCACAATAAACGATATCACCTTTGCACGCTGAAGTTAAGCTAAGGTTATATGTCTGCATACCGTTTTCGTTAGAGAAAATCACAGAGTATTTAGAATCTTCTTTAAACTCAAACTGAGTGATATCATAGCTCCAGTAGCCGTTGCCCAAATCAGTACAACGCTCGTCTTTAGCCTGCCATGGATAGAAATCACCGCCTTCGTCGCCTTCTTCCCAGATATGACAAAATACGAGAGAAAAATTCTTCCATGCTATGTTTGTTGCTGTAGGTACCTGAAAATAAATACAATCTGTACTTGTCAGCTCCTCAGCAGATGCACCAAAGCAAAAAGCTGACATCATAATAATTAGTAAACTGAAAACTAAACAAAAAATCCTTTTCATAACATAACCTCCGTTATTTTGTAGCTAAATTATATATCATACAATCCGTTTTTTCAACAAAGACGCAATTTTTCGACAAAAAAAGGCGATCATATGACCGCCTTTTATTTTATGTATTATTCTTCTGTTTTTTGTTCTTCAGCTTCTGTTGGCTTTTTTACTTTTAAGTAGTAATATGCACCGAAACCGCAACCTGCTAAAACAATAACGATAATAATCCAGAACCATACTGATGTAGCGATACCGCCATCTTTTTCTTCCTCGCCCTGTCCTTGTGAAACAGTAACGTCCTCAGGCTCATCTACACCACCTGTTGTAGAAACAGATGTCTCAACATCAGCGGTTGTGGATTTTTCGGTTTTATCATCCTTTTTGTCGTCCTTTTTGTCATCCTTCTTATCAGAAGTTGAAGAAGCGCTGTTATTCTGTACGTCGTTTTCATTGACTTCGCCACCGTTTGGAGTAACGTTGTTGTTACCGTACTGCTGTTCAGCAACGTTCACATCGGCATCTTCGCTCTTACCGGTTACAGAGTTTACAAATTTACCTGTAGACTGTGGCTCTTCGAGGTTAAGCTCAGGAGCAGCGTCTTCAATAACAGGGGCTTTGTTTACAATAGCGTCACATGTGAAAGTGTAATCAGTGAACTGCTCCATTGACTCAGGATACAGATAACGAACATAGTAAGAAATATGTGCATCACATGCTTTTACAGCCTCAAATTTGATAGTAGCTACTGCTCTGTCCTCAAATCTGACACCGCTTAAAATAGACCAGTTACCTCTGAGCTCATCCTTGATGTTAGGGTTAATAACCGCCATATGCTCGTCAGTATTAAAATCACCGGTAAAGTCAGCATATTCAACGAGTTTAAGCTGTGAGTTATCATAGTAAATAGAAAAATCACAACCGACAACCTTCTGTGGTACAGTAAGATTCAGAGAATATACAACCTCATCACCTTTATTTAAGGATAATATGGTCTGAGCAGCATCAGCAGCAGATACTGAGAAAGCTGCAACTGACATAATAACCAGTAATGCCATAAGTATAGATAAGAATTTTTTCATAGTAAACATCCTTTCAAAAAACCTTATGTACATTATATAACATAATATAACAGATTTCAATAAATAATTTATTAACAGTATTTGTAAAAAAACAAGCCCCTTCAGGAGTACCCGAAGGGGCAATTTGCATCAAATAATAATTACTTGCTCATAGCTCTTTTACGAACAAAGAGTACGATACCTGTTGCCATAGCAAGAATCACAAGAAGAACGATAGCAGCTGATGTAGAACCTGTCTGAACAGCGCCAGCATAGTTAGCATCTGTGTTCTTGTCAGATGTTTCTGAATCACCCGGTTTTTCAGGAGCAGGAGCTTCGTCCTTGTCCTCTTCTTCTGTTTCTACTTTATCGTCTTCTTTATTAGTTTCGTCCTTATCGTCTGACTCGTCCTTATCATCAGGAGTTGCAGTTGGCTTCTGTGGTTCACTTGTTGGTTCGTCAGAATCATCAAGGAGTTTGAACTCTAATTCAAATTCAGCATCATCAGAAGGAGAGATAGTCAAAACGCCTTTTCCTTCGTCGACAAAATCAGGAACTTCGGTCAGGAACTCGTTGCCTAATTCATCAATGATTGAAACTTTATCGCCGTGCTTGAGCTCACATTCAGCAGAATATGTGCCATCGCCGTTATCTTTCATAGAAATAGGCTCGCCACCGTTGATAGAAACAGTGTAGCTCTTTTCAGCAGGAGCTTCTGTAGGCTCTACAACAGGTTCTGTTGGTTCAACAACTGGCTCTGTTGGCACTACAGCAGGTTCTGTAGGCTCTACAACAGGCTCTGTAGGCTCTACTTCTGGCTCTGTTGGTTCTACAACTGGTTCTGTTGGTTCTACAACTGGTTCTGTTGGCTCTACTACTGGCTCAGTTGGCTCTACAACTGGTTCTGTTGGCTCTACTACTGGCTCTGTTGGCTTTGGAGCTTCTGTAGGTGCTTCTGTTGGAGCTTCAGTTGGAGCTTCTGTAGGTGCCTGTGTTGGAGCTTCAGTTGGAGCTTCTGTAGGTGCCTGTGTTGGAGCTTCTGTTGGTGCTTCTGTAGGTGCCTGTGTTGGAGCTTCTGTTGGAGCTTCTGTTGGAGCTTCTGTAGGTGCTTCTGTAGGTGCTTCAGTTGGAGCTTCTGTAGGCTCATCGACAACTTCAGTTACACCTGTAAGTGTCTTTGTGATTACTAAAGAATCATCCTGCTTGGCAATATAGTCGTACACATCTTCATTATCATCATAGCCAAAAAATTCACTTAAATTAAGTGCAAGTACAGTCTCACCTTTACCAGTGATTTCAAATGTATATGTGCACAGAACATCGCCATCAGAAAAATCCACATAATCTCTGGATCTCTGAGCAAAAGAAGCAAAACCATAGTTTTTCTTCGCAATACTACCACCAATCTCAGTGATATCACCGATTACAGGGTAGCAATCATAGAACAAATCATCATACTCTTCAAGCTCATCATAGCTCGGACCAGCCATAAAGTCAGGCTCATAAACAAACTCGCCAACAATGCCGGCAATCTTCTCAGGACATGTTGCTGTCGCTGTGAAAGTAACTTTGTCGCCAATATTAGCGCCGTACTTTTTACCATCGAGTTCAAAAATAGCATCATAAGTTTCTGCTGAAGCTGATACTAAGCCGATAACACAGCAAGAAAGAACAAGTGTTAAGCAAAGCAACAAGCTAACTATTTTCTTATTCATAATATTTCCTCCTAAAAATCATACATCTATAGGTGTACATTTTCATACAACTCGATTATATTACAAAACTTTTAAAAATGCAATACCGAAATTATTACATTTTTTTAACAACCAACATTTTTTGTAAATACTATGCAAACAAGATATCATAATGCAACACTATTTGTGCAAACGTATCTGCGACGACACTTAAATCGCTATTTTAATTCTAAATTGTAATAATAAAGCCACTTGTTTGTCATTATATTCTGCACAAAAACAAAGAGAGACAAACCGAACAAATCAGTCTGCCTCTCTATATATGGAAACTAAAGCAAAGTAATCCACTGTTTTTATGTATCGAATAAGCTATCAGCTTTTATACGACACAACTCTTTTAATTACGAACCCCCTCCGATAACGAAGGGGGTCCGTAATTAATTTTTAGTTAGGAAATATCAAAATGAGAATTAGTCAAATTTTCTTTTTCTAGCGTAGAGAACTACACCTGCAGCCATTACAAGGAGAGTAATGAATGCGATAGCAGCTTCTGTAGAACCTGTCTTAACAGCAGAGCTGTTTGTAGGTGTCTTCTGACCGCCAGTTGATGATGTACCTGGTTTTACTGATGATGGAGCATCTGTAGCATCCTCTGTAGGATCTTCTGGATCTGATTGTGGAGGAGTAGCTTCACCCTCATCATCTGATGGGTACTCATCTGTTGTGATAATACCAACTGTATTAACGATTGCATCCTCGTCAACTATATCACCGTTGAAGATGATCTTGTTCATATCATCATCAGCAAGTGTCTCGAGCTGTGTGAAGATCTCATATTCACCTGGCTCGCCGATAACTTCGAACTGTACGAAGATTACTCTGTTGTCTTCTGTGAATGCCTCACCGAGTGGGAACTCAACGCCGTTAGCCATTGCTGAGTTGAAGATGATCTTGCCATCCTGATCGAAGTTAGCAACTACGTTCTGGAGGTTCGGGAACATCTTAGCAAGTGCATTGTCACCTGTTGCAGGGATAATCTTAATACCAGCTACATCATAGAATGTTGTAGCGTCAAGACCAGAGATCTTTCTGTCTGTAGCAAGGTTGAAGATGTATGTATATCTCTGACCCTTTTCTACTTCGTAACGCTTACCATCAGCGATTACGTATGTCTTAGGATCTGGATCATCTGGAGATGCAGGCTGTGAAGGAATTGTTGGATCATCTGGCTTTGGTTCAACGCCATCGAGAACACCCTTCTGCTCGAGAACAGCTTCGTTATTTACTACTTCGAAGTCCATGATGATTGGCTCGTTGTTGTCATCGCCAAGAACTTCAATCTTTGTATTGATGTTGTAAACACCTGGTTCAGCATTAACCTTGAACTGTGCAACGATTACACCGTTGTCAGCAGCTGTATATTCGCCAGCTACTTCTGGGAGTGGGAATCTTACACCTGTTGCACTTGAGTAGTTGAAGATAAGCTCGCCAACCTTATCAAGGTTAGAAACTGTAGCAGCACCTGTTACAGGGAAGATCTCTGTAAGAACAGGATCGCCATACTTGTCAACTACAGGTACGTACTCAAGACCTGATGCATCGTAGTGTGTTCTAGCATCTAATGATGCGATCTTCTTATCTGTTGCAAGATAGTAGATGTATGTGTATGTCTGACCGTTTTCTACTTCGTAGAGAGTACCGTCAGCATTGATGTAAATCTTGTCATCTGGCTGAGTCTCTGGCTGAGTCTCTGGCTGTGTTTCTGGCTGAGTCTCTGGCTGTGTTTCAGGCTGAGTCTCTGGCTGTGTTTCTGGCTGAGTCTCTGGCTGTGTTTCTGGCTGTGTTTCTGGCTGAGTCTCTGGCTGTGTTTCTGGCTGAGTCTCTGGCTGTGTTTCAGGCTGAGTCTCTGGCTCAGTCTCTGGCTGTGTTTCTGGCTCAGTCTCTGGCTGTGTTTCAGGCTCAGTTACTGGTGGAAGAGGCTCGTAATCATCGATAACGCCCTTCTCAAGAACAACAGCGTTTTCGTCAACCTTAACGAAGTCGAAGATAATCTTGTTCTTCTCGTTGTCGCCGAGAGTCTTGATCTTTGTATTGATATCGTAGATACCTGGTTCGCCAATTACTTCGAACTCAGCAACGATAACTGCATTTGTGCTATCATAGTCAGCACCGTCTGCAGGGATAGCAAAGTCTACGCCCTGTGGCATTGATGCGTTGACGATGATTTCGCCATCTACATCAAGGTTAGCAACAACGTTCTGGAGTCTTGGGAACATCTCAGCTTCTGTGAGTGAGTTTGTGAACTTGAGACCTGCAACATCGTAGAATGTTGATGCGTCTAATGATGCTACCTTCTTGTCTGTAGCAAGATAGTAGATGTATGTGTACTTCTGACCTTTTTCTACCTCATAGAGGTTACCGTCAGCTCTGATGTATGTCTTGTCTACAACCGGCTGTGTTTCTGGCTCAGTTTCTGGCTCAGTTTCAGGCTGTGTTTCTGGCTGAGTCTCAGGCTCAGTTTCAGGCTGTGTTTCTGGCTCTGTTTCAGGCTCTGTTGGCACATATGGCTCAGCATTGAATACGAGATCCATTGTGAAGTTGTCACTGATCTTCTCGCAATCCTGAACATATGTTGTCATAACGTCGTTAGAATCAACAACTGCAAGAGTCTTGAGAACTGTATCGATACTATAGATACCTTCAGAAGCAGTAACCTTGAAGTCGATTGTCATTACTCTGTGCTCTTCATCAGAGAATCTGATACCAGCTGCTGTTGAGTAGTTGTAGAGAAGTGTACCAGGTGTCTTTGTGTTAAATACAGCTGCTGCACCAAATACAGGGAAGATCTTTGTTGCATCTGGATCACCGTATTTGTCTGTTGGAACTACTGCTTCAAGACCAGCAGCATCGTAGTATGTTGCTGCATCTAATGAGCAAACCTTCTTGTCAGGTAAGAGATAGAATGTGTATGTGTATGTTTCGCCCTGTTCTACTTCGTAGAGAACGCCATCAGCCTTAACGAAGAGGCCTTCTAATGGCTTTGACTCAGGCTGTGTTTCAGGCTCTGTTTCTGGCTCTGTTTCTGGCTCTGTCTCAGGCTCTGTTTCAGGCTCTGTTTCTGGCTCTGTTGGTTCTGTAGCTTCTGTTGGCTTATCAGGAACATCGAATACGAGGTCCATTGTGAAGTTGTCGCTAAGTTTCTCGCCGTCCTGAACATAGTTTGTCATAACGTCGTTAGAATCAACAACTGCAAGAGTCTTGAGAACTGTATCAATGTTATATGTACCTTCTGAAGCAGTAACCTTGAAACCAATAGTCATTGCTCTGTTTTCTTCGTCTGTGAATCTGATACCAGCTGCTGTTGAGTAGTTGTAGAGGATTGTACCAGCTGTCTTTGTGTTAAATACAGCTGCAGCACCAAATACTGGGAAGATCTTTGTTGCATCTGGATCACCGTATTTGTCTGTTGGAACTACTGCTTCGAGACCAGCTTCATCATAGTATGTTGCTGCATCGAATGAGCAAACCTTCTGATCTGGTGTGAGATAGAATGTGTATGTGTATGTTTCGCCCTGTTCTACTTCATAGAGAACACCGTCAGCCTTTACGAAGAGGCCTTCTAATGGCTTTGACTCTGGCTGAGTTTCTGGCTCTGTAGCTTCTGTAGCCTCTGTTGGCTTGTCAGGAGCATCGAATACGAGGTCCATTGTGAAGTTGTCGCTGAGTTTCTGACCGTCCTGAACATAGTTTGTCATAACGTCGTTAGAATCAACAACTGCAAGAGTCTTGAGAAGTGTGTTGATCTCGTAGATACCTTCTGAAGCAGTTACTTTGAAATCAATTGTCATAGCTCTGTTCTCTTCTTCTGTGAATCTGAGACCAGCTGCTGTTGAATAGTTGTAAAGGAGTTTTCCGTCTACGCCTGTGTTAAATACTGCAGCAGCACCAAATACAGGGAAGATCTTAGTTGGGTCTGTATCGCCATATTTATCTTTTGGAACGATTGGCTCGAGACCTGCAACATCATATACAGTTTCAGCGTCGAATGAGCATACTTTCTTGTCTGCTGTGAGATAGAATGTGTATGTGTATGTTTCGCCCTGCTCTACTTCATAGAGTTTACCGTCAGCCTTAACGAAGAGACCTTCTGATGGCTTTGACTCTGGCTGAGTCTCTGGCTCTGTTTCTGGCTCTGTTTCTGGCTCTGTAGCTTCTGTAGGAACTGTTGCTACATTCTTTCCAACGAGGAGAGCTTTTGTATCCCACTCTTCACCCTGGAATACGCCTTCTTCAACGATAGTAACGAGTTCTTCCTCGTTAGCACCGAAGCACTGGCTGTTTAAGATGAACGTGTTGATTTCTGTTGAACCTTCGCCGATAACCTCGAACTCAACTTTGATGAGGATTCTGTCATCTGAGTTGAAGATCATACCGTTGAGGTTAGAAGCGTTATATACGATTCTACCTTCAAGGCTCTGTGACTGTAAGCCAGCCATGCCGATAACAGGGAACATATCTGAATAGTAACCGTTTACATCTTCTACGTAGTTCAAAACTTTAACAACATCGTTGTCATAGTATGTTGAAGCTTCGATGTTTACGAGTCTACCAGGTTTACAAGTATCAGCTGTAACGTCTGATACGTTGAGGTAGTAATAATATGTATATGTGTCACCTACAGTTACAGGTGTAGAAACGCCATTAACGATGATTTCGTTCTTTTCGTCAGCTTTTGTTTCTTCTTCTGTTGGCAGTGGCTGTGGATCTGTTTCATCCTCGCCCTGTGTTGGCTGTGCAACATATGGATAGCTACCGCATGGTTTTGTGTCTGTAAGCTCATCATATGTCATATAGTAGCAGTAACCTGCCTGGATGTCAGTAACATCAGCAGACTGGTCAAGACCATAGCCGCCTGTACCGTTGAATACGATACCTGTTGTTTCAGCAGGAATCTGTAATTCGTAGATATCATATACGCCTGTGTCGTCTTTACCAACAACATTTGTTAAAGCTTCACCCGGCCATGTGTTGCAAGGACCATCAGCTGTCCAGAAGTGAGCTGAAGGATCCGGCCACACCCAGTTGTTCTGGAAGTAAACAGTGATCATATCACCAGAAGGTGTAACTGTTGTTGGTGCTGGAGTTGTCTCAATCTCGCCACCGCCTGATGTAATTGATACATAAGCTTTTGTACCATCGCAACCTACTAATACGTTTGAGCCATCTTCTGTTACTGTAACAGAAGCGTTGCCGCCACCGTAGTTAGCAGAACCTGTGAGGTTGAACTCTGGGTTATCCCAAGCTGTGCCGTTGATAACCTTGAATTCGTATGTACCAGCTGCGATGCCGGTAAATAACTTTTCATAATTCTGGTTTTCTGAATTGTAAGTCATGAGGTTGTTTGAGTCTGATGGATCCCAGTTAGAACCGCAAAGGCCTGGTGCACCTGCAACAACCCATGTTTCGCCTTCACTTAAAGCAGCTGTTGATACCATACCAACTGTTACCATGGAAAGTACCATCACTACTGTAAGAATCAGGCTAACTAGTCTGTTTGTCTTAAGCATTTTAGTTTCCTCCTTAAAATGAATGCTTTAATAAGCAACTTCATTATAGGTCAAGCCCTTAGTCATTACTACCAACAATAATGTCACAAACGAATTAAAAATATTACAGTTTTCGAACCGTTTTATTTCTTTTGTAACAAAAAGAAACCAAAATCGCTTTTTTGTAATTTTCTTTTAACGAATATGTTTTATTTCGCATGTAGAAATATGGCGTATTTTAATGCTTATTGGGAAATATAGGATATTTCTTTACAATAATTATTCTTGAAAATCGTGATAAAACCTAAGAAAACAGAAAAACGGTTACAACCAAAAGCTGATTGTAACCGTTTTTTGTAAAAACAGCGTATATTTTGTATAAAAATATCTGACAATATATAAAATTAATTATCCTCTTTTATTTTATCCGGTGCTTTCTCCAAAAGCTCAGGATGTTCTAAAAGCTTTCTATACTTTCTGAACGCAAGCGCAAAGTAACTACCCGATGCAATACGCTCGTCCATCACTAAGCCAATAGGCATACAACGCTCAAACACAACCTCGCCTTTCTTACGCTTAGGAACTTCTCGCAGGTTACCCATAGCAAGCGCAAGGCTCGTTGTACCAAAGTCATATATGTGATGATATATGTGGTTTGTACGAATGCTAGCAAGGTTGGTGACAACCACACTGATATGGAAAGGACTCATATCTATGATAGATTTCGGCAACAGACCGAACTTATCCAGCCCCTTAAATAAACACACCGCTACCCGAACAAGACCCGGAATGCTCGTCAGCACTCTGATAATCTTATCAGTACCGTTTTCGTTCTCTTCCTTGCGATTTTCTTCGATATATGTCTGAATAGCATTTTCAACATCGTCGAGATTGAAACCCGGTTTGAAATAGATTTTGTTCATTGTACCGTGCGAGTCGATTTTTCCGCCTTTTAGAACAACCATACCAACAGCCAGCTCGTTTCTGGCATAGATAGTCTTATTCACGACAAAGCGGTTGAGCGCCGGATACTCAGCAATAGTATGTACCAAAGCTGTGATGAACACCGACAGGTGGCTGTAGTGTTTGCCCTCTTTACGCTTTTCGTTGAGATAATTGTTAATAGGGTCAATAGGAATATCCAGTGTAATCATATTCATTGAGTCTGAACGCTTGCTCATGATATGCGCCGCAACCGCATACATAGGATCTGCACCTTTGACCTTCTTTCCGTCTGCTCTCATATTCTCCCCCCAAAAAATATTATCAGCATATGTTGATGATACAACATTTTCTGTTTTTTATCAAGTTAAAAAATATGGCACGATAATTTTTACAATACTTTTTATAAAAATAATAGCTCCGACTATGATGGTCGGAGCCTATTTGCATTTATTTTGAGAAAACACATCCACAGTAGTTTTGCCTGTAAAGGTTATATTCATTTGACAATTCGATCGAGCGTTTGTATCCGTTTTTCTTTTTGAAGTCAGTAGGCAGGTACTTCGCACCGCTCTTTTTTGATACCTCTTCTCCTATACTATTTATAATAGAAGAATTCTTCAGCGGACTGATAGTAAGTGTGGTTGCAAAATAATCACACCCGTATTCTAGCGCATACTTTGCTGTATAACTCAGTCGCATATCAAAGCACACACTGCATCTGCTGCCTCGCTCAGGTTCGTTTTCTAACCCTTTGACCTTTTCAAGATAACGTTGTGGGTCATACTCACACTCAACAATATTAACTTTGCCTTTAAGTGGCATCTGTGATACCAAGCGTTCGAGCTCACTGTAGCGATAGTCATACTCACTTTTCTCTGTGATATTAGGATTATAGTACAAAAGATAAATCTCAAAATGCTCGCTAAGGTACTCCAGCACATAGCTTGCACAGCACGCACAGCATGCGTGCAGCATAAGCTTTGGTGTGATGCCTTGTGTTTTGTTTTGTTGTATCAGAGCGTCAAGCTCTTTTTGATAATTTCTATTCATATATACCTTTTATAATATATAGCAAATCGTTTGCATCATAAGCGATAAAATCAGCACCGGCATCTTTAAGCTCTTTTTCGCCACGAAAGCCCCACGCAACTCCACACACTTTAACACCTGCGTTGTGAGCAGTATAAACATCGACATCACTGTCGCCAACATACAACACCTGAGCTTTATCAACGTTAAGGTTTTCTATCATAAACTCGAGTGCCTGTGGACTAGGCTTACGTTCAAAATCCTCACAGTTACCTAGAACTATATCGAAGCTGTGCTGTGGATAAAGCTTACTCAGTATATGCGGAACATACTCGTGCGGTTTGTTTGAATGCACGGTGGTTTTTATACCTGAATTTTCAAGCTCACTTAACAGCTGTGAAACACCGTCATACGAAGTGGTATAGTCGCACAGGTGTTCTTTGTAGTAGCTATCAAAAAACTTTTTGACTTTGTCACACAAGGCTTTGTCATCGCCTTTGTCCATTAGTGCCTGTTTGATAAGTATGTTGACACCATTTCCGACAAAACGGTTGTAGCTCTCTACAGGGTGTGTAGGTAGGTTTTCGCTTTTTAATGCCATATTCACTGCATGTGCTAAATCGTTCAGTGTATTTGCTAGTGTTCCATCAAGGTCAAATACTACCAGTCTATACATTATATATTGTCCTCTTGTGTTTGATTTTCTTTTTCAAAAGACTCATCGTATGATTCTTGTTCACTTTCAGCTTCATCAACCTCATCACAAGCTTCTTTAAAAGGCTTTTTCTCAGGTGAACCGTAAATCATCTTTGAAAGCTCTTCAATCTCTTTTGCTTTGAGCTCTTTTGAAAGAGATTCTATCCTGTCTGCTTCGATTTTCTCATTGATGTCTTTATCAATTTCTTCGAGCAATTCTTTGTCAGCCTTATCGCTAAGCGCTGTAAGTTCTGCGATGCTGAATGTTGTAGTCTGTTGCGGGATAGCTGTTGAGTTATCATTTCCTGAATGTTTTCTCTTACGTTGTCTATAGAGCATATATACAATAGCAACAACGCAAGCGCTGAACATAAACACACCAACAATACAATAGATAATAATGTTCTTGGTGTTAGGGATGTTACCATTATACACAACAGTGCCCTGACCACCCTGTACTTCCACTAAAAGAACATCAGTATCTTGTGATGATTTATCGCTGTCCACATTTTCACAAGATAGATCAATGATGTTTTCATCTCCTGATGAATGGACCGTATATGTTATCGGTCTGTTGGCATTTGTAGAATTTAGCATATGTTGAAGGCTTACATAGTCAGTAAGCTTAGTCTTTGCACTAAGCGCCATAGCAGGATTTTTGACCTCATACGCCATAAAGTTGCCACTGCCAAAGTATTTTACAAGCTGGTCAGTGATAGTCGCATCATCACCCTCACAGAAAACTCTGCAAATCAGGTTATCATCATCTTCGTCAGTTTCTACTGTAGCGCCTTTGCTTTCAAAAAACTCTTTTGCATAAAGCATTCCATCAATACCCTGTGTCTTTGAATACAAAAAGTCGGTTCTTCTGATAAAGTGGTTGTCACCTAGAACCTCTAAATCAAAGTTAATACCGTTTATCGCATACTGGATACCATCAGGGATACGGATATTCATAGTGTCTTTTTCTACTGAAACGGAATATATACCGTCCTGCCATGCGCCGACAGTGCTCCACTTACCATTATCAAAAACGCTACCGTCACCGTGTGTTGTTTTTGTCGGCAGTGCGTACTTGTACAGTAGCTCTACACTTTCACCACTCTCACCCATAAAGCTGAATGTATCAAAGTTTTCTTCAAACACAAGACCCTCGGAAAGAGGTGTGCTGGAGTTATCCTTATCTCCGTAAAAAACGATATCGCTTTTTGTGTCAAGTAGCTTTGCTGTGTACTGTGAAAGCTCTTCGATAGTAAGCGATTTATATATAACCTTGTACTCCCAGTTAGAGCCCTGACTTGTCCAGTCACAGTACTGTGCCTCAGGATTTGTATTTGCTGTAAAATACGACTCGAGCGACCCACTCAGATCAATATACGTTTTGTTCGGTATAGAAAAGGTAATAGTTCTGTCGTAAGTTCCATCTTTGAGGTTAGTCGTTTCTACTGTTATGGAGTTGATAGGTTTTCCCTCACGCTGTGAGATATCAACAGTAGAACCTGTATTGAAAACAGAACCGTTGATACTGACGGTGTTGAAAGAAAAATCATACTCTATATCTTTTGTTGCTTCGATATTTTGTGCGCACTTTGTTATCCACGACACAAGCTCAGACACATCGAAATCTTCGATCATACGAGTGCCTGTTGTGAGTACTGTCTGCGGTTGTGACAGATACGAATACACTTCTCTGCCGACAAGCCCACTGATTTGTGAAACATACTCATCGTATGAAGAAAAATTAAGTTCCATCACAAAGATATATCCGTCTTGACCCACACCGTTGTACTCAAAAGTAGATTTTTCGCTATCTTTGAGCGGATTGATACTAAGAAGTGATTTTTCAAGTTCTTCGATATGCACATCTAGCGGATACTTGAGCGTGATAGTTCTATGTCCCGCAAAGTCAGAGTCGACTTCAAGCACAGACTCGACCTTTGCTTTTTCACTACTGCAACCACTCAACGCTAATATAAACACAAAAACAAGTATCGCTAAAAAAAGTGAAAGTGTTTTTTTCATAAAATACCTCGGATAAATAATAGTTAGATGCCCTTACCCTCTGATAAAAGCACTGCTCTGCACGGAGCTGCTTCTAAATCCGACAATTTGAGCGGAAAAGCACACAGTGTGTACACTCCGTCTTCGATCCCCTCAAGATATAAATTTTCGAGAACCGCTATTGATGCACGAGCAAGCTCAAGATGCGTACGCATCAGGTCAAACGGAGCCGCAATGCTATCGGCGTCAGTTCCGACAAGCACAATTCCGCTTTGTGCTATGACCTGTGCAGCACTGCTGGTCAGGTACGCATTTCCGCTTCCATGGAGTATCAGACGCTTTCTGCAATATGGCAGAAGCTCTTCCATATCTTCACCGGTCAAAACACCATCTATTGTGACTACAGTACATTTACCATAAAAATTAGACAGCTTTATATTGCCGATAGTTTCACCATCATCATCAAAGTGTTTAGGGGCATCGATATGAGTAGCTTGATGTGTACTCATAGTCACTTTAGTCAAGTTATACTCGTCGCCGTTTTCTATACTATTTAGTATAGTAGCGCAAGGTTTCGGATCACCGTCATAAGGCTTTGTAGTAAGTACGTCCCTCGAAATATCATAAATCAACATATTCATACCCCCTTAACTAATACTATAACACAGAATCTGTAGAAAAAAAAGAATAGATTGTTAATTTTACGCAATATATAGTATTTCATCAAAAGCCATAACAAAAGGGACAGGCTTTCGCCTGTCCCAATGTATTAATAAGAAAATCTTATTCAATTATTTAACTGTAAGCCAGCCGTATGATCCTACACCACCGTTAGGGTTGAATGTGATAGTACGCTGACCTGTCTTAGAAGATGAACCTATCTTGTAGTTATCTCCTGTACCATACCAAGTTTTGATTGAAGTACCATCGAAGTAAACTACTTTGATTTCATCGCCCATATAGAAGTACCAGCTCATATTGTAGTTGCCACTGGAATCTGGATTTTTGAAGAGTCTGTCTTCTGACAGAGTATCTGCTGACCAGTACTCAACACCATTAAGCTTACCAACAAGGTAGTAACCTGCTACAGGACCTGCTGGCTCTGTTGGAGCGTCTGTTGGAGCGTCTGTAGGTGCATCTGTAGGTGCGTCTGTAGGTGCATCTGTTGGTGCATCTGTTGGCTCTTCTACAGTATCAGCAATAACTGTAAAGAAGTTGTATGACCAAGAGCTGTTACCGTCTGGGTTGAAGTAGATTGTACCAGGACCTACTTTGTTAGATGTTGCGCCAATCTTGTAGTTGTCGCCGCCATCATTGTACCATGCATCAAACTGTGTACCATCGAAGTGTGCAACCTTGAGTTCGTCGCCACCTACGAATGTCCACTTGAGCATGTATTCGCCCTGTACACCTGGGTTTTCAGAAAGAAGTCTGTCTTCTGTAAGTGCATCTACACTCCAGAAATCTTCACCGTTTAATGTACCTACGAGGTAGTAACCTACAGGAAGTTTAGCTGGAGCTTCTGTTGGTTCTTC
>SVNZ01000009.1:20925-30291 GCA_015066595.1 Oscillospiraceae bacterium
CAGAAATCTTCACCGTTTAATGTACCTACGAGGTAGTAACCTACAGGAAGTTTAGCTGGAGCTTCTGTTGGTTCTTCAGTTGGTTCTTCTGTTGGAATAGGATCTGTTGGCTCAACTGTTGTAGGTTCAACTGTTGTAGGATCAACTGGTGTTGTCTCTACTTCAGGTGTTGTCTCTTCCTCTGTTGGGTCAACAACTGTCTTCTGCTGTACTGTGAAGTATATGTATGACCAGTCGCCACCGTTAGGGTTAAATGTAAGTGTGCAAAGACCTGTCTTAGACTCTGTTCCGATAGAGTAGTTCTTGTCATCAGGGTCGGTTGAGTCTTTGAACCATCTTGTGATTTCCTTACCATCGTAAGCTACTACCTTGAGCTCGTCGCCCATGTAGAAAGTCCAGTCAAGTGTGTAGTTACCATTTGCGTCAGGACCATTGAGCTTTCTGTCAGGTGTAAGTGGAGCGTTGTTCCAAAGTGATTCACCGTTGAGTGTACCAACGAGATAATAACCTGCATCAGCTACATCAGGTGTTGTTGGGTCAACATCAGGTGTTGTTGGATCAACGTCTGGTGTAGTCTCTTCGTCTGTTGGTTCTTCTACAGTATCAGCGATAACTGTTAAGTATGTGTATGACCAAGAGCTGTTACCGTCTGGGTTGAAGTAGATTGTACCAGGACCTACTTTGTTAGATGTTGCGCCAATCTTGTAGTTGTCGCCGCCATCATTGTACCATGCATCAAACTGTGTACCATCGAAGTGTGCAACCTTGAGTTCGTCGCCACCTACGAATGTCCACTTGAGCATGTATTCGCCCTGTACACCTGGGTTTTCAGAAAGAAGTCTGTCTTCTGTAAGTGCATCTACACTCCAGAAATCTTCACCGTTTAATGTACCTACGAGGTAGTAACCTACAGGAAGTTTAGCTGGAGCTTCTGTTGGTTCTTCTGTTGGCTCATCTGTTGAAACAGGATCTGTAGGATCAACTGTTGTTGTCTCAACTGTTGTTGGCTCTACATCAGGAGTTGTCTCTTCCTCTGTTGGGTCAACAACTGTCTTCTGCTGTACTGTGAAGTAGATGTATGACCAGCCGCCACCGTTAGGGTTGAATGTAAGTGTGCAAAGACCTGTCTTAGACTCTGTACCGATAGAATAGTTCTTATTGTCAGGATCTGTTGTGTCTTTGAACCATCTTGTGATTGTAGTACCATCGTAAGCAACTACCTTGAGCTCGTCGCCCATGTAGAAAGTCCAGTCAAGTGTGTAGTTACCATTTGCGTCAGGACCGTTGAGCTTTCTGTCAGGTGTAAGTGGAGCGTTGTTCCAAAGTGATTCACCGTTGAGTGTACCAACGAGATAATAACCTGCATCAGCTACATCAGGTGTTGTTGGATCAACATCAGATGTAGTTGGATCAACATCAGGAGTTGTCTCTTCCTCCGTTGGGTCAACAACTGTCTTCTGCTGTACTGTAAAGTATCCGTATGTACCGATTCCACCGTTAGGGTTAAATGTAACTGTGCAAAGACCTGTCTTAGACTCTGTACCAATTGTGTAGTTTGGAGCTTCTCCGTCTTCTGTGCCCTTGTACCATCTTGTAATTTCTGTTCCGTCAAATGCTACTACCTTGATTTCATCATCCATAACAAATGTCCAGTCAAGTGTGTAATTACCATTTGCGTCAGGACCGCTGAACTTTCTGTCAGCTGTGAGAGTAGCTGCGTCCCAAAGATTTACACCGTTGAGTGTACCAACGAGATAGAAACCTGCATCAACTACGTCTGGTGTTGTCTCTTCCTCAGTAGGCTGTGTTTCTTCAACTGTTGGCTGTGTCGGATCAACATCAGGTGTTGTTTCTTCGTCTGTTGGCTGTGTTGGGTCAACATCAGGTGTTGTTTCTTCTTCAGTAGGCTGTGTTGGATCAGTGTCATCTCCGAATGTGAAGACCTGACCAATGCCTAATGCGATAGCGCTTTCGTACTCAGCCACAAACTGTTGAATACGTGTAACATCAAAAATGTTGAGTCTGCCATCTTTGTTTACATCAGCTGTCGCAAACTCAATAGTGCCTTCTGCAATCTCATATCCAGGTTTTTCTGCTAGAGTCATCTGGACACTGGTAGCATCAAAAACGTTTACTCTACCATCACCATTGACATCGCCGAGAATGTAAGTTGCAGTCTCAGCTACAGCATTCACAATGCCTACGCTAACCATAGAAACGAGCATAGTCATCGCAATTACCAAGCTGATAATTCTCTTGAATTGTTTCATAAGATTTTCCTCCATTTTAAAATTGTGCATTGTACCTAAAGCACAGATTACACTATTGTAATCATTATACTCCTGTTAGCAATTTTTTTCAATAATTTTCACAATATTTTCATAATAGCTTGTATAAAAAAAACGCACTGACTTTTGTTGATAATGCACAAAAGTCAAACCTTGTTTTTGTGCGATAATTTCAAACTCTCGGAGCACAAGTACCACAAAATATAGTGTCAAAACGGTAACAAAACAACTGTGTGTTGCTTTTTTCATATAAAAAAGGCTGTCGATAATCGACAGCCCGCTTATTATTCTTCTTCTTTTATGTCTCGCATAGTAAGACTGATACGTTTTTTCTCTACTTCTACAGAGAGCACCATAACCTTGACTATATCGCCGACCTTGAGTACTTCACTAGGATGCTTGATAAACTTGTTGCATATGCGACTTATATGAACCAAACCATCCTGATGCACACCGATATCCACAAATGCGCCAAAGTCGATAACATTACGCACTGTACCTGTGAGCACCATGCCCGGCTTTAAGTCTTCCATAGACAAAACATCAGTTCTCAGAAGTGGTGGTGGAAGCTCTTCTCGAGGATCGCGTCCAGGCTTTGAGAGCTCTTTTACGATATCTTCAAGAGTAGGCACACCAACGCACAGTGTAGGAGCAATTTTTCCAACACCACCCAGCGCCTCTACTTTTGACTCGATGTCTGATATACCACCGTTTTTTATATCAGCAATTTTACAACCACATAGCTCAATGAGTTTCTTTGCTACATCGTAGCTTTCAGGATGAACACCAGTGCTATCAAGCGGATTTCTGCTCTCAACAACTCGCAAAAATCCGGCACACTGCTCGTACGCTTTAGGTCCGAGCTTAGGAACTTTCTTTAACTCTGCTCGAGAATTAAATTGCCCATTTTCCTCTCTATAAGTGACAATGTTTTCGCATACAGCAGAAGACAAGCCTGCCACTCTTTTCAAAAGTGATGCAGAAGCTGTATTGAGGTCAGCACCGACATTGTTTACACATTCCTCGACAATGCCATCCAAGGCTGAATCAAGCTGTTTTGGAGGCATATCGTGCTGATACTGACCAACGCCGATAGCCTTTGGCTCGATTTTGACAAGCTCTGCGAGCGGGTCTTGGAGTCTTCTTGCGATAGACACCGCACTACGCAAAGTCAAATCAAACTGTGGAAATTCTTTTGCTGCGAGCTTTGATGCCGAATACACAGATGCACCGGCTTCATTAACCACCATATACGAAACCTTCTGGTCAATTTCGGATATAACAGATGCAGTAAACATCTCGGTTTCTTTAGAAGCAGTACCGTTACCAATAGCGATAATCTCGACCTTGTGCTTTTTGATCAGCATTTTGATGATACGCTTAGACTCATCAATCTTAGACTGTGAGTGAGTAGGATAGATAATAGACGTATCGAGAACCTTGCCGGTAGGGTCAACAACCGCTACTTTACAACCTGTTCTGTAGCCCGGGTCAAGGCCCATAGCAACTCTTCCCTTTACTGGAGGTTGCATCAAAAGCTGACGCAAGTTGGCAGCAAAAACCTTGATAGCTCCTGTCTGGGCTTTTTCGGTGAGTTCTTTTCTTATTTCACGCTCTACTGATGGAAAAATCAATCGTGAATACGCATCTTTGCATGCTTCATACACTGCATCTGAACACATGGAAGCACCTTTGACCATGACTGATGCGATAGAACGAAGTGGCTTTTCATCGTCAAGCTTAATACTGACTTTGAGAAACTCCTCTTTTTCGCCTCTATCTATAGCGAGTACCCTGTGAGAAGCGATTTTTGAAACAGCCTCTTCAAACTCGTAATACAAAGTATATACACTCTCTGCGTTTTCGTCCGCTGCTTTTGATACAACAGTCGCATTGTGCCAGCAAAGGTTACGAACACGTTTTCTAATTTCAGCGTTATCGGATACATTTTCTGCGATAATATCAAGAGCACCCTGCAAAGCATCTTCTGCTGTTTTGACACCCTTTTCTTCATCGACATACTCCTGTGCTAAAGAAAGCGGATCAACCTTAGGGTCTTCCTGTGAAAGAATAAAGAGGGCAAGTGGTTCGAGTCCCTTTTCCTTAGCAACAGACGCACGTGTCTTGCGTTTTGGTCTGTATGGGCGGTAGATGTCCTCAACTTCAGATAAAGTAGTCGCTTTTTCAAGAGCTTGTACAATCTCGTCAGTGAGCTTTTCCTGTGCTTCAATCAGATCTTTGACCTCTTGTTTTCTCTTGTCTAAATTCCTCAGATAATCGAGTCTGTCGGACAGCTCACGGATAAGCTGGTCATCCATACTACCGTGAGCTTCTTTTCTGTATCGTGCGATAAAAGGTATTGTGTTGCCCTCATCAAGCAGCTCGATAACGTTTTTTGCGTGCTCGACTTTCACGTTGAAGTGCTGGGCTAAGCTTAGTGCATAATCCATCATTTTGGTTTCCTTTCAAAAAACTAATACTCGCTGATTATACCACTATTCACAAATTAAATCAAACCTTTTTGTAACACAAATGAGCCTTTCGAAATAGTATGTAGTGTAACACAGAAAGGAGGAAAACACATGTGTTCTAACGGCTTCTTTGGCAACAACAGCTGTTGCTGGATTATCATTCTTCTCGTTATTTTGTGGGCTTGCTGCGGTAACAACAATAACGACTGTGGCTGTTCAGGCGGTTGCGGCTGCTAAGCTAAAATAAATAAGTTGAAATAAAAAACAGCCGGGGATTACCTCGGCTGTTTGCGCTTATAGATATTAACTTTGTGTTAGCATCAACGAGAAACTATCGATGGGATTTTTTCAAAAAACAACTTGGTCAGAAAGCTGAGTATCATACACGCAACAGGTATGAACAGCGTTGATAAAATACGCACCAAATCAGTCGATGGCAAAGCGGAGATATCTATCAGATAGTTGGTCGTGTCATAAATAAGAATGTGCACCAGATATATCTCAAACGAATATTTTCCGACAAATGAAAGTCCTTTTGAAACAAAGGACATGCCCTTGAATCTGTCAAACAAAGTCATCGCACAAGAGATACACACGCAAAGACCCGGGGTCACAAGAACAAACGGATACCAATACAAACCATGTGACCAACGATACTCTTTATAGTAGTTGAACACCACAAATAAAAGCACAAAACCTAAAATCATGGTAACAATGTATGCGACAAGACTTTTTTTAGTAATTCTTGCACCTTGTTTTGCATACTTTGCAAAAAGCATGCCCATATAAAAAATCGGAATCCTAGATACTATGATAATAAAGACAAGTGTTTCCCAGAACGGTATTGAAAAAGCAAGCAACAGACAAATAATCAGCAAATGTATTTTTATATCGCTATACTTGTCAACAAGCTTTTTGAAATATGGTGCGAATATGTAAAATAGAAGTATCGTTGTGATATACCAGTTAAAAGCGTTATTAAGTCCTACAAGACTCTGAACCCCGAAAACGTTACCAAGAATGGTCTTTATATTCATATCCTTTGTTTTGAACGCATACAAAAACCAAAACGGTAAGAAACACCAATACGTAGGAAAAATCCTCACAAAGCGTCTTTTCAAAAACGTTAGCGGTTCATCATTTTTGCACAGCGAATAATAACACCCTGCGCCAGATGCAAACAGACATATATCAACACCGCCATAACCAATGTTTTTAAAAAAATACAATCCTTTTATAAAATGAGCTGAATGATAAAAAACAATCCACAGCATCGCACATCCAAGCCACACGCTGCGATATTTCAATATATTTTTCAGTTCCACACGTATCCCCCTTTTATATATACAAAACACTTATAAACTTTGATTTACTAATCTGCACCGCAATTATTCAGAAGATTTTCGAACTCATCCTGCGTTATATTTTCACATTTATAAAAGCCAATATCTGCAAAATACAAGTCAAAATACTCCTTGTCCATCTTATTCTCATCGTAGCAAAAATACATTTGATTATCTTTGAACAACAATTTTATCCACGCATCATAGTAAGTACCGTTTGGTGCATTCAGCAAAACAGAATATGTCGGTTGTGTTGAAACAACATCTGAAGGCGCACTAGTAGTGTTGTTAAAAATCGCATCGTTAATCGCTGCCAACTGATCGTGATTTTTCTCATCGCTAAGTTCAAGGATAACATCTTCAGTTTCATAATCCATGATAACCATTTCTAAATCGTCTTTTGCACAAGCTCTTAACGCAATAACAAGAGCCAACACAAGCACAAGAATAACTGAAGCAAAAAACATCAATAACTTCTTTTTCACTTGATACACCGCCTTTTAAACAAATTATATCACTCCATACATAAAAAGACAAGAAAACTAAAAGAATAAATAATTCACTACGCAAAGCCTTTGTATCTTAGAGTTCAAATCTCATTTTTAGTATAAAATAAAGGGCACACCAAAAGGTGCACCCTTTATTTTATGGCCCGCCCGAAGAGATTTGAACTCCCGTTCTCCGGAATCGGAATCCGTTGCGTTATCCAGCTGCGCCACGGGCGGTTGTATATACTAAACATTAAAGCTTTAAAAACACTTTTATTCAACTTATTCACAGAGCTCTGCCCACTTTTCGTAGAGCTCATCAAGCTCAGCCTGATTCGTTTCTAAAAGCGAGGTAATCTCAGACAGCTTTTCGTAATCACTCATCACGCTCTCGTCACTCATTTGGGCGTGCAAGCTCTCTATTTCTTCTTCAAGCTCTGCAATACGTTCCTCACATTTTTTAAGCTGAGTTTTGCGCTTGCGCTCTTCGGATTTGAGCTGTTTTTGGAGTTGATAGTCATTGAATTTAGGGGTGTTTTCTGATTTTTCTACCGCTACTTCTTCACCGCTATCAGCATTTTGTGTGCGTTCAAGGTAGTTATCATAATTTCCCAAGTACTCTGTAAAACCGTCTTTGTTCATGTACAGCACTCTACTGGCTAGTTTGTTGATAAAATAACGGTCGTGGCTGATAATGAGCATCGTGCCACCATAACTCTTCAGTGTCTTTTCAAGTGCTTCACGTGATGATGTATCAAGGTGGTTAGTCGGCTCGTCTAAAAGCAAAAGATTACCTTGCTTTAGCATCAATTTCAAAAGCGATACTCTCGCTCTTTCGCCACCGCTCATTTTATTTAGTTTTTTGAACACATCGTCACCTTTGAACATAAAAGAACCAAGCATTGTACGCACTGTGGTCAAGTCAAGTTTGGGATATGCATCGTACACTTCGTCGAGTGCTGTTTTTTCAAGGTCAAGGTCCTTTTGCATTTGGTCAAAGTAGCTTATATCCACCTTTGCACCAAAGCGAATCTCCCCACTGTCCGCTTTTATCTGTGATGTAAGCAGTTTAAATAGCGTACTTTTTCCGCATCCGTTAGGGCCTATGATAAACACACGCTCGCCTTTTTTTAAATGCATTGAAAGATTATCAAAAATCTTTTTATCATCAAAGCTTTTGCTCAAATCGTAGCACATAAGCACATCCTGACCGCTCTCACGCTTAGGAGTGAGTGTAAAAGACAGTGTTTCAAGCTCACTGTCAGGTGTAACGATCTGATCTTTTATCTTATCAAGCTGATGCTGTTTGCTCTGAGCTGTGATGAAATTGCGTTCTCTGCCCCATCGTTTTTGTTGCTCGATAATCCCCTCGATACGCTTTATCTCACGCATATCATTTTTATATTTATTTTCGAGTGCTTCGAGCTCGTGCTCTTTTTTCTTGATAAAAGTCGAGTAGTTGCCCTCGTATGTAGTGATTTTATTATGCTCAAGTTCGATAGTCTTGTTGGTAACCGCATCTAAAAAGTAACGGTCGTGGCTGATGATAATAATTTCACCTTTGAAGTCTTTGAGAAAACCTTCAAGCCAGGAAACAGAGTTGATATCAAGGTGGTTGGTAGGCTCGTCTAAAAGCAAAAGATTCGCCTTTGACAGCAAAAGCTTGCACAGGCTTAGCTTTGACATCTGGCCACCACTCAAAGTTCCTGTCGGCTTTGAAAAATCTTCGTCTGTAAAACCGAGTCCGATGAGTGCTGAGCGAGCTCTGCTTTTATATGTTAGACCACCCTCACGCTCAAATCGCTCAATTAGCATAGTTTGACGAGCTATGATTTCGTCTAAGTTACTCTCACCGTTTTCTATCCTTTTTGACAGCTCATCTATCTCTAGTTGCATCTCTTTGAGATAATCAAAAACGCTTAACACTTCATCGTATATACATCTGTCAGGGTGAGTGCAAGCGTGCTGTTGCATATATCCGACTTTAGTATCCTTTGATATAGAAACCAAGCCTGAAGTAGGTGTAACTTCACCGTCAATAATGCGGAAGATAGTGGTCTTGCCGACACCGTTAGCTCCGATAAAACCGACTTTATCATGTGGCTCAATATTAAAGCTCACATTTGTGAAAAGATTGTGTTCGATATACGTCATAGTCAGGTTATGAACACTCAGTACAGGCATGACCTCACCTCCTAGCTCTGTAGTAAAATGATAAAATTTATAATATGATCAAGTGTTATAAAAAGATAAAAAGTCAGTCCGAAGGAAATCACCATATCAGCAACTTTGAGCTGAGAAAAATCGAGTATGTGCATAAATCTGCATACCGTAAAAACCAGAGCAAAAGGCACGATACACTTAATCAGAAGTCCCAGACCAATACTTGAGATAAAGGTGTTTGCGATAGGATTTGCCTCATAGAACAAACCACTCGAGATAAGTAGTATCGTACACACCCAGTCGAGTACATTGAGTATATATACAAAGTAGAGCTTTCGCTGTAATTTTACACAAAGCTTCCTTTCAAACATAAAAACACCTCAAAGGGTATTATTCCCTATGAGGCAAAATATATTTTATTCACTGATATTTTACAATACGATAAGGAAAAAATCAATATATCGTATCATTTTTACAAAAAAACTGTTGACAAATGAATATGTTATGTGATATTATAGTCAAGCGTCAAGAAATGCGCTGGTGTAGCTCAGTTGGTAGAGCAGCTGATTTGTAATCAGCAGGTCGGGGGTTCGAGTCCGTCCACCAGCTCCAA
>SVNZ01000010.1 GCA_015066595.1 Oscillospiraceae bacterium
AATGCTACGTCTTCTACCTTGTAGGTTTCTATAAGCTCTGCGTTGTAGAGCTTGCCACCTGTTGAGCTACTCATATAATCACGACGAGTTTTGAGCCAGTCGTTAAGGTAATGAACCGTGTTAGCGTAGCACTTTGAAGAAGAACCTGATGTGCCTGTGTTTCCAACCTTGAAGTCATATGAATAAGGTGTGTAGTCAGAAGTAACCTTTGTACCCCAATCATCACCTGTGAATGTGTATGAACCCCAACGAGCGTTGTTCATATCAACTGATGACTTGAACGCTGGGAGCCATTCGTCGATAATTACGCCAGAGTCATTTGCGTCATCTTTGATGTATCTGTAAAGGAGGTCTGCCATCTGGTTTGTCCAGATACGCTGACATTCTGTCCAGAAATCTGTATTCTGTGCAAGCTTAGCCTGCAGGTTGTAGTCATTAGCTTTTGTATTGTCATTTGAGTCTGTCTTTAACGCTTTGTTCTTAACGAACATCTGCTTAGGATCAGACATGTTACTACTATTAGCTACAGAAGAACCGTTGTAGATGTACTTTGTGGTACCTGCGTATGAACCGAACGCCCAGTCATAGTCCCAAACAGGACCTGCAACGAGAACGCTCTTATTGTCTATGAACTCGTTGTGGATATAGAAGCTTGTTGCACAAGAGTCAAGGTTGATGGAAAGTTCCTGAATGAGGTACATCTTAGCGAATGAATCAACATCAATCAGCTGTGAATATGTAGCATAGTCGTTATTATAAACAGCCTGCTCCATAGTAGCGTATTCAGTAATAATCCATTCCATTTCTTCCTGTGTTGCAAACTCAGGATATTTAACAACTACTGCCTGGCCCTTAGGTGTAACAAACCAAGAAGCCTCAGCTTCGTATCTACTGAACAGCTCGTGCTCAAGGAGATAGTTGTACTCAGTGTCAAAGTTTTCAGGTGATTCAAATGGAAGGTTAACTGCACCTGCAAGTATCACATTACCATCATCGTCTTCAACATCAGGACGGTCATATGTTTCGTAGTACTTGTACTTATATGTCTGACCGTTAACTTTGAAGTCGTTATTAATAATACCATCGTTAAGGTCGCCTGTATCAAACTCGTAGACAAACTCTTCATCCTCAGGATCAGTGCCTTCTACGAAAACTGAGTTAGCTAAAACGTTACCATCGTCGAGGTTGTTCATATCATCCATAAGAGTTGAACCACCGTACTCAACTTTTTCTGTGATAACGCAAGCACCTAAATACTTACCGTTGTCATATACATCAACAAGACGAGTCTTAGGACTATAGCTGAGTCCTAAATCGTCAGCAAGCTGATAAACGAAGGTGTTACGCAACATAGAGTGGTCAACGTTGTTAGCAAGGAGACACCACTTCTTACTCTTTTCTGCACCATCAACAAGAGCAATTTTCTTGTCAAGGTTGAAGTTGTATGCGTACTTACCATAAACTCTCATTGATGCTTCGAATGATGAGTTACCTCTACCTTTGATCTTCTTGAGGACTTGTTTTTCTTCTGTGTCTGTGATAAGTTCACCATTTTCATCATACAAGAAGATAGAACCCTTGGTCTCGATAGCGTCTTTATAAACACTGTTGTAGTTTTCAGCAGTGATTCCTGAACCAGAAGGCCATGCGTTAGAGCTCTGGAGACCTGCTGTTGTACCAGTGTAAAGCTCTTCTTTGGTTGTCAACAGCATTGCTGCTGTAGACTGAGTCTGGTAGATGTTGAGGTTAGGTTTGTTGGTAGTTGTGGAACCATCTACGAAAGAGAAAGTATGTGTACCAGTAGAGAGGTTAGCCTTGCTACCGCTTGCGTATGTAGTTCCGCCGATTACAACTTTTTCGTGGTCAGAATAAACAGTAACATTTGACAAATCCACATATGATGGAACAAAGAGGTCGAATGTAGTACCGTTGTAGTAAACCTTTACAGCTTGTTTTGTATCTCCATCGCCTGTTGTATCAATCCAAAGGTCATCCCAGAAGTTTTCGATATCCTTTGAATCTGCTGCGTTCACTGTGCTCTGTGCAGCCCATGAACCGCCAGTGCTGCTTGTAGCTTTGAATACAGTGTTGGTGCCACGTGAAGAAGCAGTCCAACTGTTCCAAGCACCAGTTGATGCGTTATCTTCATCAAAGAAGTATGATGTACGATAGAATGTGTATGATGAATTAGCAGGGACTTCTGCAGTCCACATAACGTGACCTGACTTAGTGTCGATGGTCTCGTCCATCTCAACGACTTTTGAGCCGGCTTTGATGAACATCTTAGCGTCGTCTGAAGATACCCATTTTGTATCAGAGTTGATAAGGAAGCTAATTTCAATATCCTCAGCAGGATCGTCAGGATCGTCAGGTTCTGTTGGTTCTGTTGGAGTAACAGGAGTGTATGACGACCAACCTGATGTCTGGTTATCCCACTGTGTAATAGTGAACAAGTTTTTGGAACCATCCCATGTGAGGTCGCCTGTCTGGTTCCATCTGTTATCCCAGTTGTTAGTGGTATTAGCACCATTCATACGACACCAGATAATGTTAGCGTGAGATTCACCCGAATTAACTGTAACCCAGTAGTTACCGTCATCGTTAGGGCCATATGCTGAATACCACTTAGCTGCACTAGATCCGTTGCAAAAATAAGCGGCAAAACGAGCACCGTCTGTTTTCCAATCTGAGTTTGGTTTTAGGTAGAGAGTTGTGCCACCGGTAATAGTCGCACCGATTTCTGCAACGTCAGTTTCAGCAGCAGAAACGTTGACAAGCGCTACAGTGCACATAGATACAAGCATCATGAGAGCAAGTATCATGGAAACAGTTGTTTTGCAAATTCTTAAAGTTTTCATTTTATCCCCTCCTCGGGAAACAAAAAATAAATTCGGACTTGTGAGCAAGTGTGTTTTTCACAGTTTTTTCCGCCTGACCTCGGAGTTCACCTATATATAAAATACTATATAGCACAAAAAGCGCAAACTACCCCATAGGCATAACTATAGCTTTTTTAGGTAAACAACTGCAAAAAGGGCATACTTACCCAACAATTATTCACGGTATCATTATACCAAACTGGTAAATTTCAGTCAATAGAATTGAAAAATAAATGAAATGCTTCGATGTTATTCGTTGTTTTGCATATACGCATTACATAATACAAGTGTTGTTTTGTATAATATGCAGAACTTTATTTTCTGTATTAGAATTAAACTAGCATAACAGTGATAAAACGCTAGGTTTTTTAGATAAAAATAGACAAAGTATTGCTTTTTTTGATAGGTTAGGACCCGATATTTCTGTTTATAAGCTCAACAAGTTGAATAAGCAAAAAAATAAGCACCACGCTGTTGCGTGGTGCTTAATATAATATAATTTAGATTCAGTTTATTCGACAACTGTACCAACAAGTGGGTTGCACGAAAGTTCTGCTAAGTATCTCTGGATATGTGTAACGTCCATAATAGTTGCACTACCACTTGCATTTACGTCAGCACACTTGAGCTGGGCTTCGTTAAATTTAATAATATATGCGCAGTACTGCTGGATTTTTGTAGCATCGAAAATGCTAACTGAACCGTCGAGGTCTGCATCGCCATAGATTAGTGTTGGTTCTTCTTTTACTACGTAATATGTAGCTGTAAATGTAGCGATACCATCAGGGGATGTAGATACTGTGTTGACATTCTTAGCTGTTACTGTGAATGTAATTTCTGTAGCTTCGCCCTCTGTGAGTGCTACAGTGTAGTTACCGTCAGCATCAACCTTGACTTTCTCACCGTTGACTGTGAGAGCGATATCTGTTGCAAAATCAGAAACTGCTTCTGCGTTGATAGTTACGTCTGAATTTACAACTACAGGAGCTTCCAGTGTGCCCTCCTGCGCAAGCTCGCCCTTTGCATCAAGAACAGTTACAGTAAGCTGTGGTGCTTGTGGTGTCGGCTCTGTGCCGATGTTAGCATCTAACCAAGTAAGACGATCAAACAACCAATCATTCAGGTAGTTTACAACATCAGCAGGAGTGTCACCAGTATCGTATGAACGCCATTCGAGTGTGAGGTCCTTAGAGATAAAGCCCCAACGACTTTCGTTCATCTTGATAGACTCTTTCATCATAGCGTAGAATTCGCTAATCTTAGCAGTAGAGCCCTCAAGGGTGTCAGTGTTATCATCAAATACATATGAGAATGCTGTGTCAGCAAAATTTGTGTACCAAACGCCCTGTACTACATCCCAATACTCAGGACAAGCACAAAGCTTAGCCTGGAGGTTGTTGTCTTTTGAGCTGTTGTTGTCAATACGTCTGTAACGTGTTGTCCAACCTGTTGTTGTACGAAGGTTAGAATCACCCTGTGTTACAGGACGGGTATCCTCAAACTGACCACAAGTCCAGTCATAGTCCCATACAGGAGAAGCGTGGAGTCTACCGTCGCCTGTCAAATCAGATTCTTTATAGATATAGAAACTTGTCTGAGCAGCGTCGAGGTTTTTGGACATTTCCTGAATGAGATACATCTTAGCAAATGACTCAACGTCGATGTACTTAGAGATTTCGTTAATATCAGCATCTGATGCGTAAACAGCTGCTTCAGCTTTATTGAAGAGATCCATAATATAAAGAACCTCGTTCTTTGTAGCATATTCCGGATACTTAACTACAACAGGCTGGCCCTTAGATGATACGAAGCCACTGATTTCGTTATCAAAACGTTCAGAAAGCTCGAACTCAAGGAGGTAACCGCCAGTGATATCAGCAGGGTCTGGTGAATCTACGTACTTGTAGAAACCTGCAGATGAGCTGGACTTGCCGTTGTTCTTCTGCTCTGCGTCTTCGATTTCAGGATTTACATCTGCGTTATCATCATCAAGTGATGTAATGCCTGAGAGAAGACCAGATGAGCCAACTTCTACTTTTTCGCAAACCGCATATGTACCGTGGTAGTTACCATTGTCATAAACGTCATAAATGCGGATTGTTGGTGTATAGTCAAGACCGATAGCATCAGCAAGAGAGTAAATGAACAGATTACGCATCATTGACTCGTCCATATTGTTAGCGAGCATTGAGTACTTCTTAGTCTTAACATCGCCACCAACAAGAGCTTTAGTCTTTGTATCTGTTGTGAGGTTGTAAGCGTACTTACCATAGATGCGCTGAGAAGCTTCCCAAGATGAGTTACCTCTGCCCTTGATTTTGCTGATTGTATCCTGAATAGCGATAGCACCTGTTGCGTCCGCTGTATAGATGTTTCCGCCCTTACGCTCTACGTCGTCTTTTGAAACGATAGCTGAAGATGTTTCAATAGGAAGGCTAGACTGGCCTGTCATATACATAGTGTGTACATTAGCAGACTGGTAAACCTTAAGAGTACCGGTTACATCACCGCTGATAGCATATTCCTGACCATCAGCAAACTGGACTGTGTCACCAGGTGTAATAGCTACGCCATCGATAGAAAGGTTTTCGTATGAATGATATACAGGAACAGCTGTGATATCAAGACCTGATGGAAGATACAAACGGTATGTACCTGAGCTGCGTTCTAACCATTTTACAAGCGCTGTAGTATCAGTTTCGTCAGTGATTTCGTCAGCCTGTGTATCTACCCACAGTGCTTCCTTATACGCTGTTGCTTTTGTTTTTACTGTAGCATCGTCCGGATTGTATTCATAGTATGAAACCTTACCTTTAGCACTGATATCAATCCAAAGGTCACCAAATGCTACAAACTCAACAAGAGATTTGGAGTTTGTTCTGTCAGAAGTCTGTGTGATTTTCATTGAATACTGCTTGTTCTGTCCGATCGCAATATCAGAAGCATAAGCTTTCCAACCATTCTCGTCAGCAGTAGCACTGTCACTGGTAGGACGAGCGTTCCAGCCAGCTGAGAATAGATTGTTATCTTCTGCTGTCCACGCCCAAAGAGCATAGCCCAAACCAGAAGCGTCACGAACATAAACAGTCGGTTTTGATAATGTTGCTGCACTTGAAGCAACCATACCTACTGTTGCAATAGATACAACTATAAGTAATGTAAGCATCAAAGAGAGCACACGTTTTAAAATTGATTTACACATAATATCCTCCTGTAAAAAAATTATATTTACATACAACCATATAATAGCACTAACGATAGCCTCTTTTCAATAGATAAAAATATTTTCAGCAAAATGCAAAACTAGCGGACATATCTTTTGGTTAGAATGACTACAACTTTGTAACCAAATAAAAAAAGCACCGTGAAAACACGGTGCTTAAAGAAACATCAGTCTGATGTATATGGAAGAAGAGCAAGGTGACGAGCACGCTTGATAGCAACTGTAAGTGCTCTCTGGTGAGCAGCACATGTACCAGTAACTCTTCTTGGTAAGATCTTTGCACGCTCTGACATATAGCGGCGAAGTCTTGCGATATCTTTGTAGTCGATATTCTCAACTTTATCTACACAGAAGCCACATACTTTTCTTCTAGCTTTTCTGTGGTTGTTTGGTCTATCAGCCATTGTAGATTACTCCTTTCGTAATATAGGAATCGGCGCTTAAAATATCACGCCTTGTTTGTTCTCGCTCCTCTTTCAAATTTCTACTGTTCCTCGAGCACTTGCTAAAATCAAAGAACACACTCTCTTTGATTTATTAACGCGTGGACTCGATCACTTTGAGATTTGAAAGGCTCGAACACTCAGCGCTTAAAACGGTAGATCATCATCAAGTGGCATTTCCTGGAAGTCGTCTACAGAACCGTTAGAATATGACGGTGTTGGTGCTGTAGGAATCTGTGAGTAGTTTTCTCTTACCTGTGAGTAAGAGGCACCCTGTTCCCTACGCTCGCCTGTAAAAGATACGTTGTCAGCGACAACCTCAACGACTGTTCGGTTAGTGCCATCTTTAGCCTGATACTGTCTTGACTGAAGCTGGCCATCAACAGCAATTAAAGAGCCTTTTGAGAAGTTTCTGCAAACGAACTCTGCTGTGTTACGCCATGCAACAATATCAAAAAAGTCAGCCTGACGCTCAGCGCCTGCTTTAACATAACTGCGATCAACAGCGATACGGAATGATGTAACGCTGATACCGCTGGTAGTGGTCTTAAGTTCAGGGTCAGATACGAGTCTGCCCATTAAAATTACTCTGTTTAACATAAATGTCGTCCTTTCGTTCAGCCGGTATAAACCGAAAAATTGATTATTCGTTATTACTCTTCTGTTGCTTCAACAGTTTCTGCAGCTTCTTCAGCTACAGCTTCCTCTTTAGCTTCCTCAACCTTTGCTACGACTTCAGCGTCGTCATCTTTTCTGATGATGAGTGAACGCATGATACCGTCAGTAATCTTGTAGATACGGTCGAGCTCTGCAGGGAAAGACGCCTCAGACTCAAAGTTCATAAGAACATAGTAGCCCTCTGACTCTTTGTTGATAAGATAAGCAAGCTTGCGCTTACCCCACTCGTCAACGCTCTGCAAAGTAGCGTGCTTTTCGATGAGAGCCTTGAATTTCTCAATAAGAGCCTGGATACCATCCTCGCCCTGCTTCATTGAGATAACCATGACTGTCTCATAGTTAGCTGTAATTGCCATTTGTTGCACCTCCTTTTGGACATTTGGCACCGAATAATCGATGCAAGGAAAATTAAAAACTCTGTTATGCGCAAACTTTCACACATAACAGAGTAATTATAACATAAGTATTGTATTTGTCAAGAATTTTCTGATGTTGCAAAACCTTTTCCGCTGATTGCGTTAGCAGTTGTTACAACAATAAAAGCGTTTTCGTCAATAGAGTTGACAAGCACCTTAGTTTTGTGTACCTGTGACGGACGCACCGCACAAAGGAGCACCTTTTTCGAATCATTATTATACGCACCGTGAGCATCAAGCTGGGTTACACCTCTGCCGATACGTGCAATAATTTCCTGTGAGAGCTCCTCGTATTTGTCGGTAACGATAAACATCAACTTTCCGTTATCGTGAGCAACACCGTAAATGACAGTATCAATCACCTTTGTACTGACAAACACGGTAATAACCGCATAAAGAGCACTTTCGATAGAATGATAAGTAAATGCTGCTGCAACAAAAACAACTGCATCAGCAGCCAAGATAACCGTACCCATAGAAACGTGCGGGAAGTGCTTGTGGATATTGCGGGCTATGATATCAGTACCACCTGTTGTGCCACCACGGAAAAATATCAGTGCAAGTCCGACACCTGAGAGTAAACCACCGAAAATCGACGCAAGCAAAGTATCGCCCTCGTATTTGAAAGAAAATGGTGCCATAACGTCAATGATAATCGACACAAATACTGTGGCGACAATCGTTTTAGTAAGAAACTTCTTGCCGTTTTCAATAGCTCCCCAGATAAAAAGCGGTATGTTAAGCACCAAAATCATAACACCGATAGGTAGAGAGAAAAGATGGTTGAGCATTGTACCAACACCGGTAAGTCCGCCGGGAGCAATATCGTTAGGTGAAGTAAACGTATTAACCGACGCAGCATACAGCACCGCTCCAACAAACATTATCACATAGTCAGTTATGGTAGTTAATACTTTGTTTTTCATTTAGAACACCTCACTGTTTTCTATTATCAACATAAACAGCTCTTTTATCCTGTCAGTGTTACCGCTCAGATACAGATAACCAAAGAGTGCTTCCAAGCCTGTAGCGGCATGGTAATCAGCAATTGACGAATGCTTTGATGGTGTGTTCACTTTGACATTTCTGCCACGCTTAAACACATCAAGCTCATCAGAGCTTAAAGAGTCCATAATCACTTTCATGCTGTCAGCCTGACTCTTGCAGTTGACAAGAGTTACTTTCATCTGATTCAGTTCTTTTACAGGACGATTTGCAAGCGACACCAGATGCTGACGCACAAGCAAATCGTACACAGAGTCCCCCACAAACGCAAGGGTCAGCGGAGAAAGTGTGTGAATATCGCTGTTAATATCTAAAAGGTTGCTCATAAAATCCCTCTATTACTCAACATATTCAAATTCAAGATCATAGATAGACACTGTGTCGCCTTCTTGTACTCCTGCTTCACGGAGTTTCTCGTAAACACCGCTTGACTGCAACACGTTCTCAAAATATGTGAGTCCGTCATAATCATCAAAATTAACTGTGCGAAGCGCTTTGAGAAGCCACTCGCATTCAACGAAATATACTCCGTCGCAAACTTTGATGCGAATCTCCTTAGAATTAACAGAAGAAAAGTCAATTTCAGGAGCAGGCTCTGCTTCATATCGAGTGATAGGAGGAAGCTTTGACAGTTCTTCTAAAATTTTCTCAAGAAGCGGATCGACATCCCAACGGATAGCCGCCATAATCGGGAAGAAACTGTAGCCTTTTGACTCAACATATTCTTTAAACTGAGCAATCTGTTCATCAGTTGCCAAATCGCACTTGTTGCCTGCGACAATCATCGGACGCTCTGAAAGCTCTTCGTTGAACTTTTTGAGCTCATCATTAATAGTATCAAAATCTTCTTTTGGATCTCTGCCCTCACTGCCTGCTACATCAACAACATGAACTAAAAGTCTGCAACGCTCTACATGACGCAAGAACTGGTGACCAAGTCCTGCGCCCTGCCATGCACCCTCGATAATACCAGGAATATCTGCCATAACAAAAGAGTTGCCCTCACCCATTGATACCACACCTAAGGTTGGTGTGATAGTTGTAAAATGGTAGTTAGCAATCTGTGGCTTTGCGGCTGAAACTACTGAAATCAAGGTTGATTTGCCGACATTAGGGAATCCGACTAAACCAACATCTGCCAAAAGCTTGAGTTCTAAAGTAACCTCGAACTCTTCACCAGGCATACCCGGTTTTGCAAAACGTGGAGTCTGACGAGTAGGTGTAGAAAAATGAGTGTTACCCCATCCACCTTTACCACCACGAGCGACGATCACAGGCTCAGGCGATGAAAGGTCTGCCATAATACGACCTGTCTCGGTCTCTTTAACAACTGTTCCGACAGGCACACGGATGATAAGATCTTCGGCTTTTTTGCCGAATTTTCGTCCGCCCATACCGTTGTTGCCTTTCTTTGCTTCGAACTTGCGCTTGTATCTGAAGTCAACAAGAGTGGAAAGGTTTGAGTCAGCAACAAATATAACATCGCCGCCTTTACCACCGTCACCACCATCCGGTCCGCCGGAGGCAACGTATTTTTCTCTATGAAAGGAGACAGCGCCATCGCCACCGTCGCCTGCTTTAATTGTAATTTTCGCTATATCTACAAACATAGTAAATCCTCTGCTAATCAATCTTCGTGGTCTTTAAAAATCGCATCAGGGTGCTCAACACTTTCAGGCTTTGAGTTAGCTTTTTCGCTACGCTTTGCTACAACTGTGCTCATGATAAGAATAACAAAAAGCACTAAGAAAAGTATGCCTGATAAAATCCTGCCTCTTAAAAAGCACGCAACAGCACACGCAATCATAACGACTGACAACAGTACTGTCAAAATGCTGATTGAGCTTTTCTTCATAGTAGAGTAGACATCTTTTGCCTGATTAGCGCCGGATGCTACAGGACGATTTTTCATGAAATCTTTTTCGTTGTTTTCCATAGTATTCACCAAATATAATAAAAAACAAGGGCGGATAAATATCCGCCCTAAAAAATTACTGCTCTACAGGGTAAACGCTAGCGCGTTTTCTGTCTTTACCAACACGCTCGAAACGAACTACGCCATCAACCTTAGCAAAAAGTGAATCATCAGAACCACGACCAACGTTCTGGCCTGGGTGAATGTGAGTACCTCTCTGCTTTACAAGGATGTTGCCAGCAAGAACAAACTGACCGTCAGCACGCTTAACGCCAAGGCGCTTAGACTCGCTGTCACGACCGTTCTTTGTAGAACCCATACCTTTTTTATGAGCGAATAACTGAATGTTTATTTTAAGCATAACTTACACCTCCGAAATAGTTACTGTAATATACTGTTTGTACTGCTCTGCAAGTGAGAGCATATGAAGCACAAAGCCCTGCATAACAAAAGAGCATTTATGTGCATCAGCGATATCGAGTTTTAAGTACATTTCACCGTCATTAACTCTGAGCTTTGGTGTGACTTTTATAACATCGGTGACAGTGTTCGCTGTCATATAAGCAGCTGAACTAACCGCTGCACAAACAATGTCAGAGCCCTCTTCAGCGTAATCAGAATGACCGCTGATGTAAAAGCCCATAACCGGTGAAGTACCAAAAAAATCGACCTTAATCATAATTAGCCAACGATTGACTTGATCTCAACCTTAGTGTATGGCTGTCTGTGACCGAGCTTTCTCTTTTCGCCCTTCTTTGGCTTGTAAGTAGCAACAGTGATTTTCTTGCCCTTACCGGTCTTTACAACCTCACCTGTTACTGTTGCGCCCTCAACATAAGGAGCACCAACCTTGAGACCGTCTTCAGTTGACAAAGCAACTACTTTGAAGTCAACTGTAGCATTGTCTTCGGCATTAAGCTTCTCTACGTAGATAACGTCACCGTTAGCTACCTTATACTGCTTACCGCCTGTTTCGATAACTGCGTACATTAAATTCATTCCTTTATTATAGACTCGCTACTGCTGGGTGGAGTAAACTCGCTTATGACCCACAATATGCGGCTTATATACTATATCACAACGATAATTTGTTGTCAATAAAAATTTGCACTTTATTTTGCACGATAAAGTAAGAGTTTCTCCCCTATCTTATGTGCATTATTTCAAGTTGTTCTGAAGCTTGCAAGCTTTTAGAGTGTTCTTCATCAAAACTGCGATTGTCATAGGGCCTACACCACCCGGTACAGGTGTGATATATGAACACTTTGGAGCAACAGCTTCAAAGTCGACGTCACCACAAAGCTTTCCGTTTTCATCACGATTCATACCAACGTCGATGACTACAGCACCGTCTTTTACCATATCAGCACCGACAAACTTCGCTTTACCAATAGCCGCTACTAAGATATCAGCTTTGTTAGTTACGTTTTTTAAATCAACTGTGCGACTGTGTGTGATGGTGACAGTACCGTTTTTGTGCAAAAGCAGCATAGCCATAGGTTTACCGACGATATTGCTCCTGCCGATAACAACACAATTTTTAGAGGTCACATCAATATCATAGTATGAAAGCATTTCCATTACACCAGCCGGTGTGCAAGGTAAAAAATCGTAGTCACCTATCATAATTTTGCCGACATTCACTGCGTGGAAGGCATCGACATCTTTGAGCGGTGAAATAGCCTCGATAACAGCTTTCTCATCAAGATGTGAAGGTAGTGGCAGCTGACACAAAATACCGTTTACATCTTCTCTGTTATTAAGCTCATTTACAAGTGACATAAGCTCTTCTTGAGTAGTTTCCTTAGGCAATGCATACTCAAGACTTTTAAAGCCAACATATTCGCAAGCTTTTTTCTTGTTATTCACATATACTCTTGATGCAGGGTCATCGCCAACGATAATTACGGCTAAAGTTACTGCTACGCCCTGTGCTTTTAGTGTTTCAACCTCAGCTTTGACTGAGTCTTTTACACTTTGTGATACTAATTTGCCATCTATAATCTTATACATTTTCTGCCTCCTGTGAATCGTCTGTATCATCTGTTTTTGTAATATCTTCTTTGTCATCAATTTCTGATATATCAGCCTTGTCCAAGATGTGATCATCTTTTTTTCTGAACACTATCAAAAGCACTATACCTATGAAAACAAGTACTACTGAAAGGACCTGCGATACTCGTGGCTGGAAGTTTCCAATATGAAACGGCAAGTACAAGCTGTCTGTACGCAACCCCTCAACAAGTGTTCTCTCAAGTCCGTACCATACCATATATAGCAAGCTTAACTGTCCGTAGTATTTCTGCCATTTTTTGCTGAAAATATGTAGTAGCAAAACGCCCAGTGCGCACCATACTGATTCATACAAAAAGCATGGATGTACCGCTACACCACCTGTACCCTCGCTGACCATTCGAAACAGCGAATCAGTAGGAGTGCCAAAAGCTTCCTGATTCATAAAGTTGCCCCAGCGACCTACTGCTTGTCCGATAAGAAAACATATCATAGTAAGGTCAAGTACAGGCAGAAGCTTCATCCTCTGGATTTTTGCTACAGCAAGACCGCCGAGCAAAGCACCGATAATCGCACCATAAATAGCAATACCACCGTCACGGATATTCAGAATCTGTGACGGGTTTTGTGAAAAATAGTCCCAACGGAATACAACATAGTATAAGCGTGCACCAACTATAGCTGTGATAACGCCGACTATAAAACAATTGAGCAGTTTATCAATATCTACAGAGAATCGCTTAGCGTTAAAATTAGCATAAAGCAACGCTAAAATAACACCACTCGCAATTAATAAAGCGTACCAATAAATATCAAAGGTACCACCTATTGAAAAAGCGACTCTATTTATCTGAAAATCAAGCCCAAGTCCGGGAAAAGATACGTTAAACATAACACCCTCCTTTAGCTGTTCTTAATAACAGACAGAGTGGTTTTTTCTATATCAAGCATCTCACTGAGTCTATTTTCGATATCTTGAGCAGATGCTTTTGCGATAGCTTCAATATAGGCATATAATTCTCTATGAGAAAAATCGAAATCAGCAATCATATTTGCAATATTATCAGTAGAGTTAAGAGATGCTACTGCATCACCGTAGGTCGCTTTCTTTGCTATATCAAACTCTTCTCTATCAATACCGTTCACTTTCAGTGACTTTATATACTCTTTGATAATATCCGCTACCTTCTCAGGATCGTGTGACTCGCCGGAGAATATCGTAGAAGCAAAGCCCTCTCCCTCAAAAAACTCATAAGAGAAAGTAGAATTTATAAGACCTTTGTCCATAAGCTCACGGTAGAGTGTACTTGTAGATGAAGCAAGCATAAAAAGTAAAATCTCAGTAAAAGCCAGAGTCTTTTCGTCCACTCGCTTGTCCCCAGCTTTTTCTTTAAAGCCTAAGTTAAACAACGGCATACCAACAGGAAGATGTTGTTCAACATAATCTTTCATAACATAGTCAGGCTCATCTTCGAAGATGTTATCAATTGTGTGAGGTTCGCATTTTTTGAGCATTTTATCTGCAATAGAAAGAACCGTATCTACTGTCGCATTACCCGCTACACAGAGCACCATATTGTTGAGGTTGTAATATGTGTTGTAGCAAGTATAAAGATACTCAGGAGTAATCTGTGCGATAGAATCGACTGTTCCTGCGATATCTATTCTTACAGGGTGGTTTTTGTACATATTCATCAACATATTGAACATAACTCGCCACGCCGGTGAATCGTCATACATTTTGATTTCTTGTCCGATGATACCTTGCTCTTTTTGAACGGTTTCTTTTGTAAAATAAGGTGACTGTACAAAGTCCAGAAGTATCTCAAGACTCTCTTCAAAATTATCTGTACAAGAAAACAGATAACAGGTTTTGTCAAAGCTTGTGTAAGCATTTGCGTTAGCGCCCGTCTTTGCATAACGAGAAAATGCATCACCGTCTTCACTTTCAAAAAGCTTGTGCTCAAGATAATGTGCTATACCGTCAGGCACACGCACCGTGTCGCCACTATCCACTTTAAAAGTGTTGTTGATGCTACCGTACTTTGTACCGAAAATCGCATAAGTAGAACTGTAGCCTTCTTTTGGATATACATAAATCGTGAGACCTGAATCGTGTTTTACTTTATAATATTTCTCAGACAGAGCGTCTGACTTGATTTCTGTTATGTTCATTTTAGACCTCTTCTTCGTTTTTGCTGACACCAGTTAATGTAAAGACAGTATCAAGTGTGAGCTTTTTAGCACATGCTATAACATCCTCTTTAGTTATAGAGTTCACTTTGTCCACTGCCTCTTGTGGGGTATAAACGACACTATCAAGCATCTGTGACATATAGTAGGCATTTATGCCACCAACTGTATCACAAGATGAGTAAAATGCATTTGACATTGACATCTTTGTTGCGATGAGCTCTTCGTCAGATATATCCCCGTTTTGCATAGCTTTAATTTCGCCGAGGATAGCTTTCTCTGCTTTTTCGATGTTTTCTCTTTCTACTCCGCTTTCAACAAGCATAATGCCCTTAGAGTGAATATATGAAGACGAGCAATAGTAGCAAAGGCTAAGTTTTTCTCGCACATTACAGAAAAGCTTTGAATGAGCTGTACCGCCTAAGAGTGCACACATAAGTCTTGTCGCCATAACGTCGCTATCTGGCTCAGCAACATCGGTTCGAAATCCTAAGATCATCTTGGACTGTGACAGTTCCATATCTTCGTTTTCACGCTTTATCATATCAGCGCTACGCTTAACCGTTGTAGAGAGAGAAACAGGTTTTCTATCTATAGCTTCGAAACGTTTTTTAAAAACATCAAAAGCAATAGATGAATCAGAATCACCAACGTATATAATCTCGAAACGAGCTGTTTTGAGCATATTCTGCCATGCGTCGAATAAATCCGATGGTGTGGCTGACATCACGCTTTCTCTGTCACCGTAACGTGGTATCCCGTAGGCTTCGTCAGCACACATAATACTGAGTGCTTTTTGGTTTGCATAGACTCGCTTTTCATTGAATTCAGAATCTATCATATCAATAAGCTGACGACGCTCCTGTTCACATTCTGTACTATCAAAAGCGTTCTCTTTTAAAAGTGGATCGAAAAGCACATCGCACAAAAGATCCGAAAGCTCCTTTGAGATGATATCACCATCGAGCGCATATCTATCGTCCAGACCTGAAACAGAAAAAGTCAGAGCCTGCACATCGCCCATCTTTCTAAAACCTGAAGTAAGAGCCGCTCCGTATAGTGATGACAGCTTTTTAGAAAGCACCGTGAAATCGGGATATTTTCTACAAGAGCGTGTCATGACAAGTGACATCAATGCATTTTGAGCTGCTGTTGCTTTTTCTAGCGGCAAAAAAGCAGTCACCGAAATACGCATTGTTTTGAAACGACTTTCTTTTATTGTATTAAACGATACTGAATCTATAATCTGTTTTCTAATCAGTTTGCTCATAACAGCCTCCACTATGGTTTTTGTGACAAAGCAAAACGTCACCACTATAATTTTTAATTGTATCACATAATAACAAATTTGTATATAAGATATTTTGTCACAAAAGATTATTTTTTATTATTGACAAACAAACATTTTGGTGCTATAATAGCCAATGTTCGAGAAATTGAATATCTTTGCGAGTGTGCTGGAATAGGCAGACAGGCACGTTTGAGGGGCGTGTGTCTTCGACGTACGGGTTCAAGTCCCGTCACTCGCACCAACCAAAGCAGATACCAGGTGGTATCTGCTTTTCTGTTATACGATAAAAGGTGTGCCTGTTTTTTACAGGCACACCTTTAAAAACGAATAATCATTTATGTAAAACAAAAAAGATGTAATTTGAAAACGCCAAATCAAATTGGATCATTTATGAAATTCTTTACATCATAGAAAAGAATGCTTTCGTTGAGAATTCTGTTATGAAACACCTTATCTCCACCTAATTTACCATCAAATCGATTGCTAATTGTCTGAGAATCAACAACTAAACTTGTTCTGCGAATATCTATACTATCAGGTTTACGGAACAATTTGAATCTCACACCAAATTGACTCATATAGTCAACAGTATTGTCGCCATCATCATTTCCTAGATCAAGCTTAGATGTCTGACCGCACAAATCAAGTGAGTAGGCTTTTAGTGAATCATTTATACTATTTTTGTAAGCAGATTTACTGCTAGTATCTCTTCCAAATTCAAATGAAAAAACTTTATATCGCAGAGCTTCTGCTAATTGATTGATTTCTCCAGCAACAAACCCTTGATTCACGTTATATCCACCTATCGCGTAATAATGTGTATTCGAACTATGAGCTTCTTTCAATTTTGGAGATTGATTGCGCAACGCATAACGTGTTGCTTCCGGTCTTCCATTCCATCGCCAACAGATATCCCATGTTTTTTGACTTCCGCCATAAAGTGTACTATCAGTGTCCAAATCGTAAATTGAAGGACAGAAACTAATAGTATTTGCCAGAGCATCGGATGCATTCGCCATACCAGAACCATAATGAGGAGTATCTATAGTAATTACTTTTTCAACATTTGAACTACCTATGTTTTCGACATAATATCTGGATACCAAGCCACCCATGCTATGACCTATTAAAATAAATTTAACATTATTATTTTCATAGTCATTTTTGGTAGCAAAAATATATTTTGGATCTACAATACCTTTATTTTTCCCACTCTTTGCTGTTAAAATCAAATCATCAATATATGCACTCAAACGTTTTCCGTTATACTGTACCATATCTTGATTTGGATAATTAAACGCAAAAAGGTTTTTATTCTTTAAATACTTCAAATTATCTCTCAAAAAGCCACCCAGTTTATCATCTTTTATTTCTCTAATATAGTGACTTGTACAGTTCGCATATGCGTATGATTCACCTTTTGAATTTTTATTTGACACTTCTTGATCAAATTGATCATTCATTTTATCTTCGATATTAGTTATAACACCAAAGCAATCAGTATTACTATTTAATCCATGCAACAATATTATAGGTGTTTTATATTCTCTTAACGGACTAAAATCTGTGGCATCATTATATCCATCGCCATCAGAGTCCACCTTAGTTGGATTTCCTAATACTAATTTACCAGTTACTGTAACCTGAGTTTTATCTTCATTATACTCGTATTTTATCTCGACTTCTTTGCCATCTTCTATTCCATCACCGTCTGTGTCAGGGTTATCTTTATCTAAAGCTAACTTTACGCCATTGAAACAAAGCATATTATCTTCGTAATAATCAGGAATGCCGTCATGATCACCATCGGTTTCAATATCAATCTTCTCACCTATCTGCTTATAAATCTCAGCAAGTTCATCCGCATTATTTGCGAGATAGAATGCACCTCCTGTATTAACAGCAAGAGGATTTAGATATTCATTGAAATAATATGTGTCTGAACCAAGACCAACTGTATAAATTCGTATATTGGAGTCATTAGCTGTATTTACTACGGAAGAGTGTAAATAAGTGTCATCAGTTTCTCCGTCGCTCAAGACAATCATAATTTTTAAAGTGGTAGATTCCGTAGATTCATATAACGGAAATGCTTTTTGGATACCGTTATACATATCAGTACCGCCGGGAGAATAGAAATAAGTTCTTGTTAAATAATTCTTAACTTCTTCTTTATTGGTTGTCAATGTCTTAGTTAAAGCCTCTGTTTTAGGCCAATCACCATCAAATCTAACCAAACCAATTTTGCTATTAGTGGGCAAATCATCAATGAGATTACGAGCAACATTAAGACGTTCGTATGAAGGGTCATTCCAATCCATACTTCCCGAATCATCTATAACAAAAACAATCTCAACATCTGAATAATTATGATTGCTATCCCATACATCTGTCCAAGTAAAGCTATCATTATAGATTTTTCTATCTATTAAGATATACTTTGAGAAATGTTCTACAACAGCGCTAGCTTTATTTCCGTTTATCGTTGTCTTGAGTTCTTCGAGTTCCTGGGTTTCTTCGTTGAAATAACAAATAACAGGATCTGATTCTTCTGAAAGTACAGACTCATCAAATTCAAAGCTGATAGTAGCCTCTTCAAACTCTCCGTCAACGCTAAAGTCGTAAGCTTTACCCATATAGCCAGGCATTGTTTCAGGGAAAAAGTTATCATCTTCAAAAGGATCGATGCTTAACGTCTCGACTTGTTCACCGGATAGGTTTATTTCGACTGAAGGCTTAACTTTATCATCACTATCTTCAAACAAGTTAATATCGAATGAAGTTTGTGCTACAGTAGGATCTGTTCCCAACTCAATTTCTTTACCATCAGACACACCGTCAGCATCGGTATCCATTTCCAAAGGATCCGTATGATATTTATTTATTTCTTCACCATCGGTTAAATCATCCTTATCTGTATCATCTACGAAAGGATCGGTGTCAAATTTGATTTCAAGCGCATTAGTCAATGCATCGCAATCGAAATCCTCGTCACCATCTGTTACTCCGTTATTATCAGTATCCTCAAGAGTAGGATCTGTACCAAAGCTAAACACTTCAAGATAATCACTTAAGCCATCATTATCTGTATCTTGTTTGTTTATATCTGTTCCATAAACCTTTTCGAGATCATCTAACAAACCTTCTTGGTCAGTATCTATATCTCTAACCCATCCAGCATATAAAGTGATATTAGCAGAAACTGGCATCTCAAAATCGAAACCGTTATCGTAGTTAATATCATCTTTTAATAAATACCAACCAACAAAATAATATCCTTCTCTATCAGGTGCAACAGGCTCAACAGCACATTCACCCGTTGCAATAATTTGGTCAGGTATATTATTGTCAGCATTTTCATAATTCAATTCAAAAGAAACTGTATATTCATCGTCAGTTGAAGAGCTTGTTTTTGGTATAGAAATATTCATAGAAATCGAATACTCTTTTTTATCCACTGTGATGATCTTATCGAGTTCAAATGAGTCCACTTCTGTTTCGGCTGCGAATGCGCTCAGTGGCGCCATAGATACAGCCATTGCTATACAAAGGATAACGCTGAGCACCTTTACGCTCTTTCTGTACTTGATGCATACAAAAATACAAACAGCAGAAATCACAAAGAAAACTATCCAAAGTACAACTTTAGATGTATCGTTTGTTTTAGGAGACTTTGAGTTATCTTTTTTGTTATCTGTTTTATCATCTTTTGAGGTATCATCAACTAAATCTTTCTTGGTTGACAAGAGCATCTTTGCACTGTAGGATTCTTCAGATTCCAAAGCAATAGCTTTGTTTGTCAAATCAGAAGAGTCTAAAAACAGTCCATCTGATAATTTTGGCTCGACAGTAACACCTTCGACCTTGTAATCGTTGGTGTTTGTAATAGTAAATATAGCCTCAATCTCTTCGTCTGCTTTGTACTCGTTCTTATCGGTCACAATAGATGCCTGTAAACCGCACTGAGTATCAGCGCTAGCTGCATTTGCACTTACAGGAACTGCAAACACAAAACAAAGCATCAGCAAAAGTGTTAATAATAAGCCCGCAACTTTTTTCATTATTATTCCTCTCCTTTTATAAATCACCAAAATATTTTTTGATGTATATCATATTACCACTATTTTACATAAAAATCAACGATTCTTTGTACATAACGCTACATTATTTGTATTATTAGTGAACTTTTTAGGTAAAAGAAACAAGAAGCGTACAACATACAGTTATACACTTCTTGATACATTACAAGATATTGATAGTTATTTATAATATTTTTCTTTAACTTCTTTCAGTTTGTCGCAATAGCTTTGCGGTACAAACAAATCGCCTTTGCCTACTCCTAGTTTTATGTCAGGCTTATTATCACCGTGAAAATCACTTCCACCGCTACATAGTAAAGAAAACTTTTGAGCTAAAGCTTGTGCTAATTTTGTTGTCGCTTTATCAAACAAAGAATAGTTTGTTTCGATAGCCTGCAAACCGATTTCTTTAGCTTTGGGCAAAAATTCAAGCAACTCATCGTAACTCATATTCAAAAAAGGGTGTGCCATGACTGCTACTGCGGATATAGAGCTAAGAAACTCAATAGCCTCAAAAACATCGAATCTCTTAGCAGGTATATAGAACTCACCATTAGGTAAAAGCAAAGTATCAAAAGCCTCTTCTCTTGATGATACGTATCCATTTTCTAGTAGTTCATTTGCAAAATGCAATCTGTTCACAAATGCACCGTCAGCTTTTTTCTTGATAGCTCCATAATCTATCTTATAGCCGGCTAAGTTAAGTTTTTCTGCAAGATTTATGTTACTCTCTTCTTTTAACTTCTTATAAGTCTGTAAAAAGTTGGAAAGCTTTTTAAAAGTGTTTTCTTTCAAAAACAAACCGACAATATGAACTTCTTTTTCGCCGTAAACACAGGTCAGTTCAACTCCGGGCACCGCTTCTACTGTGCTATCTTGTGCAGCATTTAAAAACTCGCTGATACCATCAATGGTGTTGTGATCACATAGTGCAACTGATGAAAGTGAAGCTTTTTCAGCTTCTTTTACAAGTTGAGTTGGTGTGAGCGTTCCATCTGAAAAGGTCGAATGAGTATGCAGGTCGCATATACAAATATTCGTATTCAAAATAATACTCCTTTATAGTGGTAGTTGTGATTTTATATTATCAAAATTGTGTTTTTGTTGTCAACTTATTAAACCTCTTTGATTGACACATAATAGAAAAATTGATACAATTAACGCATAATATTTAAAGAGGTGTTGCTTCATGTCAAAAACTGTAAAAGACATTATCAAACTTATCAAAGATAATGATATCAAAATGGTTGACTTCAAGATGGTTGACATCAACGGTCAGTACCGACACGTTTCTATACTCGCTGAAAATTTCACAGAAGATACTATGAAGAGTGGTATCGGCTTTGATGCTTCTAACTATGGATACGCTGTTGTTGAAAAAAGCGATATGGTGTTTATCCCTGATCCAGACACTGCTTATATCGATCCTTTCTGTGAGGTTCCTACACTCTCTATGACGGGTAATGCGATGATTATCGACAATCCGGAAAACCGCCCTCTCGCTCAATATCCACGTAATATTGTAAAAGCTGCTACACAGTATATGAAGGACAGCGGTGTTGCTGATACTATGTACATCTTACCTGAGTTTGAGTTTTATCTCTTTGATCAGGTTGGCTGGGAAATTGCACCTAACGAAGTCACTGCTTTTGTGGATACTGACCAGTCATACTGGAACAGCGCTACACAGGGCAAAGGCTGTGTAGTACCACACCAGAAAGCGTACCATGTTGCAAAACCTTTCGACACCTCATACGATATCCGCTCTGAAATGTGCCTGCTGATGAAAGAAATGGGCATCGAAATCAACTATCAGCACCCTGAAGTTGCAGCATCAGGTCAGTTTGAAATAGAACCACAGCTTGGTGAAATGACTAAGATGGCTGATGCTTCAATGATGATTAAATATATCATTCATAACACCGCTATGAAATACGGCAAAACAGCAACATTTATGCCAAAACCTATCTATGGCGAAGCAGGCTCAGGTATGCACGTGCATATGCTACTTATGAAAGACGGACAACCTGTGTTCTCTGATGATAACGGCTACTCAAATCTTTCTAAAGAAGCTCACTACTTTATGGGCGGTCTGCTAAAGCACATCAGCTCACTGTGTGCCCTCACTAACCCAAGCACAAACTCATTCAAGCGTTTAGTTCCTGGCTTTGAGGCTCCTGTCACTGTGGGTTATGCTACATCAAACCGCAGTGCAGTTATCCGTATTCCAGCATATGCTAAGAGCCCTGACAAGCGTCGTTTCGAACTCAGAAATCCTGACGCTACTTGTAACCCATACTTCTGCTATGCAGCTATTCTGATGGCAGGTTTAGACGGTATAAAGAATAAGATTGACCCACACGAAGAAGGCTGGGGTCCGTATGATTTTAACCTCTATCACCTGTCTGATGAAGAGAAAGCAAAACTCAAAGGCTTGCCGACTCGTCTCGAAGATGCTCTTGATGCACTCGAAGCTGATCATGACTACTTAACAGCAGGCGGTGTATTCCCAGAAGAACTCATCTCAAACTTCATCAAAACAAAACGTGCAGAATGCGCTGAACTTTCTAAGATTCCACATCCTGCAGAGTTTGATAAGTATTATAATCTTTAATTAATTTTTATAATAGAAAAGACCGGATACATAAAGGGGATCCGGTCTTTTTTTATCTGAAAATAATATAAATTGTACTTTTATCTACTCTTGATAAAATAAAACAACATTCAAGTTATGATAGGGTTCGATATTCACAACTATTGAGGATAACGATGAGTCTATAATTCAAGAATAGCTAGCGCTTTCATAAGAGTAGCAAACATATAACTTTATTCTGTAACAAACTTAAAGAAAATATTTTCGAGTTTTATGTACTTAACACTGCTTTCAAAAACTATATCCTCATAATCAATGCAATAAATTAGACATAGCTTTTTCATTACATGTTCATCGTATTCCAGTTTCTTAATACAATACACAAGAGATTTTAATAAAAGATACTTATTATATTCCACTTCATTATTTCTTGCACCATCAATTTCAGCAGATAACATATTTAGTCTTTCATTCAACATATCAAGATCATTTCCATCAGAATATAGCATCATTATAAGCAAAGCTATTCTACACCTCATCGTATCCATTCTAACACTTGATATCTTATAAAAACCTTTAAAAGTAAATTTCATTATTCCCTCATAATCCTTGTCTTTATTTTGGAAATCACGTAGTAATAAATAATTAATTATACACTCAATTCTTAACAAAATAAAAAGCGAAGTCAACCAATTATGTTCTAAATGTTCTAAATCAAATTGTTTTATGAATGCTGAAAAATCATATTCATGCAGATTAATATCAAGATTAAATCTATCTTTTAAAAGCTGTATATTATTATCAATAGCCACCAATATTTCTTCTTTACTCTTTTCTAACATTATTTTTGCATTACAGTATCTTTTACCATCAACTCTAATACATTTTAACTGTCTCTGTAAAATAGCAGCCTTATAGAACATAACCGCCATAGTCGCATGATAGTAAACTTTGCGTTCAAGATAATATTTTGAATCTTTTTGTATTTTATCAATAGATTCGCTAAATATATTCATTAATTGAATTGCTTCACTAAAAATATCTTTATATATATTTCTGTCATCAAATATCGCAAATGCTACAGCAATTTTTGCAGCAATATGGCAAAACTCTGATAAAGCTCTATAATAGTGAGAGTTTCCAAACTGTCTTATCCAATTCTTTTTAATTTTTTCATCCTGTATAATTGATATTAATTCTTTCTGTCTTATTCTAATCGTACCAAGTTCTTTCTGGAGAGCGGATATTTTCAACATTATTAAAGCATATGAATTCACCAGATGCATATAACGTTTTAGCAAAACTAAATGTTTATGTTTTTCTTTAATAAGAGTATTATATCTATCAAAAAACTCAACTAAATTATGAGCATATGTAATATATCTTATTTTTTTATCAAAAGGACCCGAAAGTGCATCACAAATCTGCCAATTTATATTCGATACTATATACAAAAACCATTTATTATTAATAAAACTCAATTTTTCTTTTTCTTCCATTATCTGAAAACGATATGCAAAATAATCACAAAATAATCTGTGTAAGTAAATATCCTCCCCATTTTGACCAACAAGAAAACCATACTTCACTTTAAATAATTCGCTTAATTTTTTTAAAGGTTTTGTATCAACAACAAACGTGTCATCAGAACCTGTCACTTTTCTTCTATCACTTAAAAAGCTCTTGCTCCTTAATTTTCTAAAAAACACACGTAGCATATCTTCGTTATATACACAATCTTTCATTACAAGTGAATACAACATTAATAATCTAACTTCTTCATCAGAAAGCAGTGTAAAAATCTCATCTAGAAAATCATAAATAAATTTTTTTGGATCCACAGAACTATAATCATAATAGAAATTACATAAATTAATAATCCTCTGAGCAAAATCACGATCATTAGAAATCGCTTCACTCACAAGCTTGTTAGATAACAATTCAATAAATAAGGGTTTCTTCATATATGAGGGGAGTTTTCTCCATATTTTGCGATCAATAACTCGTCTTGTCGACTTTTTACACACATATCTATATTTATTAAAATCAAATTTAACAATACCATAATTGTTACTCGCATCAATTTCATAGTTTCTACATGCAATAATTATTTTTTTACCATTTGCATATCGAGTTATCATATCCATAGTACTGTTATCTAAAGTTTTTATATTATCAACTATAACAAAATTATCATCAAAGACTGGATCATCTGGAACACATAAATTACTGTCTAAAAGGACAGTCGAAGAACTAGTATTTGACAGCAATATTAAATCTCTCTGATCTATAAAATTAAACTTTTCGCACCTTATCCTTTTAGATATATTATCAATAAGCATGGTCTTGCCGCCGGATTCAACACCACATAAAATAATAACTCTATAATGCTTAAAAAAAAGATAATAATATAATAGGTTTTCTCTTGATTTATCATTAAAATATTGTCTATCACCAGTAGCAAAAGCTAATCTTATTTTAAGATCAATTTCTTTGAAATCTTTATAGCAATTAAACAAACTTTTACCGGTCTTTTGTATAGCACTAAAACCTTCTTCAGCTTCTTTCATTACTGTTAAAAAAGTTAAAAAATCCATATTATCCCTTTCTATATCAAAACAATATCGTTATTTTATAATTATTATCATTGTACGACATATTTTTACAAATTTCAACACCATTTAAATTTATTATAAAATAATACTAAGATAAAAAATAAAAAACGGAAACAAAAATTGTATTAGTGAATACTTTATCTTAACATAATTAGACGGAGTCAGCGATTAACAGTCGGCTCAGCTGTTATTACAAATTGTCGGTATAATCCACAGCATAGAAAAAAACGGATACTCAATCGAGTATCCGTTTTTTATATCAATATTTTATAAAATTATAGAAAGTCACTGGTACACAACACTGATCTCAGCACGCTTTTTACACTTACCAGATGAACGGTATCAATCGATATTTTACTTTTTTCTTATATTCACGATAACCGTCAAGCTCTTTTTCGAGCAAACGTTCTTCGTTTTTTATCCTAACAGCTATGATAAAAGGATAAGCTAAGAAAATCAAAAATGAAAAGATGGATCCTAATACAATTGGCATCGACAAAAACAAAAGCAACGTCACACTATACATCGGGTGTCTGACAATACCGTACAATCCTGTATCTATCACCTTTTGATTTTCCTGAACTTCGATAGTTCGACTGAGATACGTGTTTTCTCTCAAAACCTCTGCATATAGTAAGTAAGATATAAGAAAAATAATTGTGCCAGTAATCACAATACCTTTGGGCAAGATATACCAATCAAAGCGAACACCCAGTCCTGCAATAATAAACCCTACAATAAACATTAACCCACTCAATTTAACAACAAGTTGTTGTTCGTGCTGTTTTTCTTTAGCGCTCAGTCGCTTTCTCAATAATTCGGGATTTTTGAACATCATCACAATCCCTGCGAAAAACATTGGTATAAATAAAATTCCCATAAGTAACCAACCATTGAAAAAAGCGAATGTACCTGCAGGCAAAAATATCAATAACAAAACAAATATTACGCCTAGCAAAAACTTTGAGATTGCTTGAATAAATAATTTTGTAGTCATATATTATTCCTCGTGCGTCCATTTTACACATAGAGTATATCACACAATCGATTTTAAAATCAACCAACATAATTCTCTTAGCTAAAAAGTATGTCACATAAAAGAAAACGGATATCCGATTGGATATCCGTTTCATTATGGCTCCCCCCAGTTGGACTCGAACCAACGACAACTCGGTTAACAGCCGAGTGCTCTGACGAGTGTAATAAAATAGCATAGAAAACAAAGTGCTACTTTATAATATTTAGCGTTATATCTCCGTACTCCTGCTCTGCTTCTAAAAATACATCAATGATATTATCGACTTCTTGTGATAACACTTGTGCACTCTCCTTCACAGGCTTATATATAATAGTAATATTAGCTGGTGTATGCATTATGCCAGTTATTGCATCCCACAGAGCATCAAGATTTTCACCATACCAATCAGGCAGTTGTAAATTATCTTTAATTTCTTTATGTATCTCTCCCAAATATTCACATTTGGAAAAGTCTAATATAAAACTTTTACTCTCAATATAATTCATAAGTAAATAATTCCTTTCTATATAATTTCAACAAATGTTCGATAATGATCATATGTAACAAAAATCAATCCATCATTAGAATAAATAATTCTGGAACTTCCTCTATAACCTCCAGCATAATTTATGTCAGCTTCTCTCCAGACGCGTCCAATATTGTTTGGTAAATGACCATTTCTATTTCTATAAATATCGCCACCAATACTTTTATCAGGTGCTACAGATGATAAATTTCCTAAAGCATTTACCCATCCTAATTTTTTTGCATCATATTTGGTTAAATAATTATCGGGCAAAACGCCATAGTATTTTATCCACCAATCAGCACCACTTACGCCATCGAGTGTACTTTTACCAGCCTCGACAGATAGTAGCGGAACAATTTCACAACGACAATTATTGTGAACAGGTGGCAAAACATCAGCAACCTCATTCTTATAATAGATTTTACCATGTAGACTTCTACAAATCAAACAAGTTTTTAAATCTAATACGGTTATCCAATTATTAAAATTCACGCTTTCAAACATATCAGGCTGAAAGTTGATGGTCTTTTTATTAGATTTACAAAAAGTCAATTTGTCACCAATTAAATAACCAGACATTTTCTTAATATACATATAAACATCCTTTCTAAAAAAGCTCTAAGAGTAAATACTCCTTTCACTTATAGGCTATAAAAAGGAAAAAGTTGCATAGAAATATGCAACTTTAAAATATATTTACATTAAATTAACAAAAAAACGGATACTCGATTGAATATCCGTTTTAAGTGGCTCAACCAGTTGGACTAAAACCTTCGACAACTGCTCTTGTGGTTCCCACAAAATCGCTATTCGGTCCTATTCGTCCCTTACGATTTTGACCACTGCGCCGTTTCGTCTTCCCTGTATCTGCCACTGGCAGCGATCAGACTCAATGCAGTTAACAGCGTCGGCTGTTAACCTGAGTCATTATAACTGACATAAATAATAGCATAACAAAAAAGCCATCCGATTGGATGGCTTTTCGTTATGGCTCCCCCAGTTGGACTCGAACCAACGACAACTCGGTTAACAGCCGAGTGCTCTACCGACTGAGCTATGGAGGAATATAAATGTTGGCACCTTCCTATTTTCCCGGGCCGTCACCAGCCAAGTATTTTCGGCACTACAGGGCTTAACTTCCGTGTTCGGGATGGGAACGGGTGGACCCCCTGCGTCATCGACACCAACTATTTAACTTATTTAAGGGTTCCTTGACAAACAAATGGTGACTCGTGGGGGAATCGAACCCCCGTTACCGGCGTGAGAGGCCGGTGTCTTAACCGCTTGACCAACGAGCCATATTGGTGCACCATCAGGGACTCGAACCCGGGACACCCTGATTAAGAGTCAGGTGCTCTACCAACTGAGCTAATGGTGCAAGTGTTTGTCAAAGACGCAAGCACAAGCTTACACCCTGAAAACTGAATAAAGTGTGAGAGATAAAGGGAGAAGCGGAATTGACCAAAGAAGTTCAATGTGGTCAA
>SVNZ01000015.1 GCA_015066595.1 Oscillospiraceae bacterium
AGCATATTCGGAGGTTTTTTGTTTATCGGTTAACCTTTCTTGAACCACGCGACTATCGCGTGGTTTTCGTTATACAATAAAACCCGCACAGATAACTGTGCGGGTTGTTTTTATATAAGATCTGCTATATCGTAGATGAGTCGTTCGCTCTTTTCCCAACCTAAGCACGGGTCGGTGATACTCTTACCATAAACGCCATCATCTACAGACTGACTGCCATCTTCGAGATAGCTTTCTATCATAAAACCTTTGACCATAGATTTCACATCATTGTTATGACGTGTGGAGTGCAACACCTCTTTGCAGATACGAGCCTGCTCAAAAGGATTTTTTGCTGAGTTCGAATGGTTGGCATCGACAACAAGTGCAAGGTTTTTCAGTCCACGCTTTGTGTACATATCGTAGAGCAGTTCGAGGTCTTCGTAGTGGTAGTTAGGCATCATTTTACCATGTTTGTTGACATATCCTCGAAGAATAGCGTGAGCCATATCGTTACCTGTGGTTTTGACCTGCCAACCTCTGAACACAAAAGTGTGGCTGTGCTGTGCAGCTTCAATAGAATTGAGCATAACAGAAAAGTCACCACTGGTCGGATTTTTCATACCAACAGGCACTGTGATACCGCTAGAAACCAGTCTGTGCTCCTGATTTTCTACGGAGCGTGCACCGATAGCAACATAAGACATCAGGTCATCAAGATAGCGATAATTTGCAGGATAGAGCATCTCATCTGCTGTGGACATACCATACTGTGTAAGCACACGGGAATGTAGCTCTCTTATAGCTAGAATCCCTTTGAAAGTGTCAGGCTTTGCGTGTGGGTCAGGCTGATGAGCCATACCTTTGTAGCCGGAACCATTAGTGCGTGGCTTGTTAGTATAAACTCGTGGAATCAAAATAAGTTTGTCAGAAACCTTTTCCTGAACTCTACAGAGTCGCTCAATATATTCAAGCACTGCGTCTTCCCTATCAGCTGAACAAGGGCCGATGATGAGCACGAGCTTGTCAGATTCACCTTTAAAAATCTTAGCAACCTGTTCATCTATTTCAGCTTTGCGCCCAATAGCTTTTTCTGACAATGGATAAGCTTCTTTTACTTCTTTTGGAATAGGTAGTTTTTTTTCAAAAATCATTGACATTTGCGTTCCCTCCAAACAAAAAAATGATACCGCAAAACCATGTTTTTGTCAATAAACTGTAGGTTGCGGTAATCATAAATCATTTTATTAACTTGTCCCACAAAACGACTTCGTTTTGTGATAGCGAACGCTTAACATCAATGATACGCTGGTTTTTGCTACCTCGAAATTGGAGCGAAATATCCTTTTGTTCTTCTATAAACCTGCCATCAACCAGAATATCAATATAAGACAGCATTTCGTCAGTATATTCACATCGAGCCCGGCTATCACGAAGAAGCTCCTTGTCAAAAAGATAGCCAGTGTAACACCACACATCTTTTTGAGGATACTTTTCTTTGACTGCTTTCAAAAGCTTTGTGAGTTCTTCTTGATTTTGCACTTCAAAAGGTTCTCCACCTAAGAGTGAAAGACCGTTGACATAGTCAGGTTCAAGGTAGAATAAAATCTGCTGTACAGTTTCGTCAGTAAACTTTTCTCCGTAGTTAAAGTCCCATGTTTCTTTATTGAAACAGTTTTTGCAACGGTGGGTGCATCCTGACACAAAAAGTGACACTCGCACTCCCACACCGTTTGCAATATCTCGTTTTTTTATCGTTGCGTAGTTCATCAGATGTGCAACACTCTTTCCTGAATCTCCTGTGTTCTGCCCTGATTCCAGTACTGTGTGCCGATGTAACCGCAAGTGCGTCGAGCGACGTTCATTGTATCTTGATCACGGTTTTTACAGTTAGGACACTCCCAAACGAGCTTTCCGTCATCGTTGACGATCACGATTTCTCCGTCAAAGCCACATACCTGACAGTAGTCACTTTTTGTGTTGAGCTCTGCGTACATAATATTGTCGTAGATGAAACGGATAATCTGGAGCACTGCGTCTAAGTTGTTCTGCATATTAGGAACTTCAACATAGCTTATTGCACCGCCTGTTGATAATGCTTGGAACTTTGCTTCGAACTGGAGCTTTTCAAATGCATCAATTTCTTCAGTAACGTGAACATGATATGAGTTTGTGATATATGCTTTATCAGTAACACCCTTAATAACACCGAAACGCTTCTGCAGACACTTAGCAAACTTGTATGTTGTACTCTCAAGCGGTGTTCCGTAAATACCAAAGCCGATAGTGGTTTCAGCCTTCCACTTGTTACACGCTTTGTTCATATATTTCATGATCTCGATAGCAAAGTCAGTAACGTTAGGGTCAGTGTGTGATTTTCCTGTCATATATCGTACACATTCGCAAAGACCTGCATAACCGAGTGAGATAGTGGAATATCCACCATAGAGCAGCTTATCAATAGGCTCTCCTTTATTAAGCCTTGCGATAGCACCGTCCTGCCACAAGATAGGTGCAGCATCAGACAAAGTGCCTTTGAGTCGGTTGTGACGACACATAAGCGCACGATAACACAACTCTAGACGCTCATCAAAAATCTTCCAAAATTTTTCGATATCTTTACCGCTTGAAAGAGCGATATCAACGAGGTTAAGCGTAACAACACCCTGATTGAAACGACCGTAGAACTGGTACTCACCTTTCTCATTTTTCCACGGAGTTAGAGCGCTACGACAGCCCATAACAGGGAAGCAGTTGCCCTCTTTGAGCTCTTTCATAATCTTCTCTGAAATATAGTCAGGCACTAAGCGCTTTGCAGTACATTTTGCAGCAAGCTCTGTCAGATACCAGTACTTTGAATCAGGTGTGATGTTGTCTTCTTCAAGAACATAAATAAGTTTTGGGAATGCAGGCGTAACATAAACACCTTTTTCATTTTTAACACCCTGATAGCGCTGCAAAAGCACTTCTTCGATAATAAGCGCAAGATCAGCTTTCTCACGCTCATCTTTTGCTTCATTCAGATACATAAACACTGTAACAAAAGGTGCCTGTCCGTTGGTAGTGAGCAGGGTTACTACCTGATACTGGATAGTCTGTACACCACGGTTAATTTCTTCACGCAGACGCTTTTCTACAATCTGCTCGACCTTTTCTTTTGCAGGTTCAACTCCCATAATTTCAAATTCGCTGAGCACCTGCTTTGTGATTTTCTTTCTGCTTACTTCTACAAAAGGAGCAAGGTGGGTCAGCGAGATACTCTGGCCACCGTACTGGTTAGAAGCCACCTGTGCAATAATCTGTGTTGCGATGTTGCACGCAGTAGAAAAGCTGTGTGGTTTTTCAATCATAGTGCCGCTGATAACCGTACCGTTTTGGAGCATATCGTCGAGATTAACAAGGTCACAGTTGTGCATATGTTGAGCATAATAGTCAGTATCATGGAAGTGAATGATACCATCCTCGTGAGCTTTCACAATATCCTGTGGGAGCAAAATACGCATAGTGATGTCTTTGCTTACTTCACCTGCCATATAGTCACGCTGGACAGAGTTTACTGTTGGGTTTTTGTTGGAGTTTTCCTGCTTTGCTTCTTCGTTATTACACTCGATGAGAGTCAAAATCTGATTATCGGTGGTGTTAGCGACACGAGCAAGATTACGGGTATAGCGGTATCTGATGTAACGCTTCGCTGTTTCATACGCCCCACACTTCATAATCTCAAGCTCAACGAGCTCTTGTATCTCTTCTACTGACAATGCTCTTGCGATACATTCGCCAGTGTTTTTGATTGAATTAGCGATATTTCTGATTTGCTCATCAGTGAGCTCCCTACCATTTTCGCCTGCTTCGTCAGCCTTGGTGATAGCTGCGATGATTTTTTCTATATTAAATTCTGCTTCGCTTCCGTTACGCTTGATAATCTTCATATTTATCCCCTCTTTTAGTCTTTTTTGTGGTTTCTGTATATCGAAATGTATTCACTATATATTGTTGAGTACAATTAGTATATCAACTATATATAGTATGGTCAAGAGAATTTTAGTTTTTTTTAGTTTACATTTTAGTAATATATTTATTAGGAATTATAATTTGGAAAAATAAAGAAATCCCGAGCTGAAAACTCGGGATTTTATAAATATTCCTATTATTTTATCAAGTCATTTATAACAACGGACGCAATCATAAGCCCTGCAGCAGACGGTACAAAAGCACAGCTTGCTGGAATAGCTTTGTTATTTTCAAAAGCTTCTTCCACTTTTACTGGTTCTTCTTTTGAATAAACAACCTTGAGCTTTTTGATACCGTTTTTCTTGCACAGGTTTCGCATTGCACGTGCAAGCGGACAGACAGATGTCTTATAAATATCACTTATTTCGAGAAGCTCAGGGTGAAGCTTGTTGCCTGTTCCCATAGACGAAATCATCGGCACTTTACACTCCTGTGCGATTTTTGCAAGCTCAAGCTTTGCGCTCACTGTATCGACCGCATCTACGATATAATCGTACTGCGAAAAATCAAATTGTGATGAATTTTCAGGCAGAAAGAACGCAGTACTCACATTGACTTTGCACTGTGGGTTGATATCAAAAATACGCTCTTTTATGACATCTACCTTGAGTCTGCCTACTGTACTGTGTGTAGCAATAATCTGTCGGTTGATGTTCGATTTTGACACACTGTCGTTATCAACAACGGTAATCTCACCCACAAAGCTGCGTGCCAATGCTTCAACCACATAACCACCTACTCCACCTACTCCAAAAACAATGACGTGTGAGTTCTTCAGTTTTTCAAGTGCTTTCTCACCTATTAACATCAATGTGCGTGAATAAATCTCGTCCATAACACTACCGCCTAACAATTTATAGTGATAGTATAGCATACTCGCATTGCATATTCAAATAACTGTTGAAAAATTCAGCCACATCTTGTAGAATAATAGTATCAAACATAAGAGGTAGCTATGATTATATACAAAATCGCCGACCTCAATATCGGCATAGAAAACCACAGTGATTTTACAAAAGAATACCTTAAAGACTATCTTTCTTCTGACACTGAATACGACTTTTGTATCAGCATAACTAAAGATATAATCGAGTACGAAAAGCAGAATTCAGAAGAGGATTTTCCTCATAAATACTACGAAGCAACAGCGATACTGCGCAATATATGCAAAAAGGTCGTCAGCGATTATGATGGTTTTTTTCTGCATTGTTCGTGCCTTGAATATGAAGGCAATGCGTATGTTTTCACAGCAAAAAGCGGTACAGGTAAGTCAACACACTCACGTCTATGGCGAGAAGTTTTCGGCGATAAAGTCACTATGATCAACGACGACAAACCGATAATACGCCTTATTGATGACAAGTTTTACATCTATGGTACTCCGTGGAACGGTAAGCACCATATCTCTAACAACATAAAATCAGAGATAAAAGCTATCTACTATCTCAGCCAAGGCAGTGAAAATGCTATAGCAAAAAGCGATCCGATTTCATCAATCAGCAAGATACTGTCCCAGACAGTACTTCCTGACGATAAAAAAAGTATGGAAAATTTGCTCGATATGGTCGAAAAGCTGGTTTCTTCTACCCCTGTTTTTGATTTAAGCTGTACCATCTCACACGATGCAGTGCGCACTGTGCTTAATTCTTTAAAAGAAACATAGCGCAAGAACAAAACACAATAAATATCCCCCCGTAAAACGGGGGGTATTTCATTTTCGGGCATAGCCCTAATATTACTGGCGGCGCACAAG
>SVNZ01000005.1 GCA_015066595.1 Oscillospiraceae bacterium
GCTGGTGTAGCTCAGTTGGTAGAGCAGCTGATTTGTAATCAGCAGGTCGGGGGTTCGAGTCCGTCCACCAGCTCCAAAAAAGCCTACTGTAATGGTAGGCTTTATATGTGGGAGAGTTCCCGAGTGGCCAAAGGGGGCAGACTGTAAATCTGTTGTCAGTGACTTCGGTGGTTCGAATCCACCCTCTCCCACCAAAACAAAAAGACACCCAATAGGGTGTCTTTTTGTTTTGGTCGAAGGTGGCAAGAGAAACACCGTGTGGTTCGCAAAGAAATCAAAAAGCCCCGACAGGCTTTTTCTATTCCGGCTTTCGAGTACGAACAAGATGTCGGGTACCACCCGCAGTGGTCGACAGCTTGGAGAACGCAGAATATCCACCCAAGTCAATATAAAACTTCGTTGAGAGCACCCAATAGGGTGTCTTTTTGTTTTGGTCGAGGGTGGCAAGAGAAACACCGTGTGGTTAGCAAAGAAGCTAAAGCTTCGCTTCACACACCTTCATATTAACTAAATAGAGTATTGTTAAAGTATCGTATCATTTAGCATATTAGCAGCTCTGCACACACGTTGATGCTTTTGGTCGATATCATCATAATAATATCGGACTAATTCCCTTACCTTATCAAGAAATGTAATATCTTCAGAATCGTAGTCAACAAAATAATCCTGATTATTTATTAAAGTAAGAAGAGAGTTTAAATACAAGTTGCTACATGGCTCTTCTGAAGCTTTTATAATTTTCTTTATAGAGTCTAGATAATCTGTAACTACAAGCGAAAACTCCTTTCTTAATTTAGTTCTCGTATAGTATTTATTTGTGAATTTTTCTGAAAGTTGGTTAAGATCGGGTCTGATTTTAGCTCCGTATTCCGAAATAATGTCTCCGCAACGATTTGGATCTATAGTTATTCTAGAAAGCATAGCTAACACGTTCTCACATAATTCCCCTATGGTATCAAGTGGTCTATTAATGTATTCTTCATTATTCCCATCAAAAATAGAATAAATATAGTTAAACAAATTCCCTAAAAATGTAATAATTGTTCCACACCATTCGCCCACAACATTCACTCTCCATTTTATACTTTATTTAACAATATCATATTTTTAAAAAAAGTAAACCCTTAATAATTAATATTTATTCTAATTTGTCTAAAAAACTTGACTTGTGCAACCAATAGGATGTCTTTTTTCTTTAGATAGACGTGTTAGCAGAACATTTTTAAGCATTGACAGTCAGCATAATATAAACTAAAATATTCTTATAAAACTAAAGGATAGGGTGAACGGATATGAATTTTTTCAAAAGATTTTTGATAGCTGTGCTGACTGTTATTTTAGCTATATCTTTAGTCGCTTGTGATGAAAGAACACCACAGAGCGCTGAAGGCTTCACCGACACAATGGAATCAGAAGGTTTTACTGTTGTTGATTCTACTATTTTTGCTCAGACTGCCGTCACTGCTGATAAAGTTCTCACCGCACTAAATGACAATTATGAGATAGAATTCTATGAGCTTGATTGTATTCCTACCGCTAAGGATTTTCATCAACTTAATAAAGATGCGTTTGAAAGCGAAGACAGCGTATCGGACAATTCCACTGAGATAAACAGCAGTAACTTCGACTATTACGATATGACAAGCGACACAGGCTTCCACCTCAGTACTCGTATTGATAACACCGTAATCTACTGTTACACAGAAGCAGAGTATAAAGAAGAAATCATTAAACTAGTCAAAGCTTTGGGCTACAAATAAACCTCTCACCTCGTGCATCTTGTACGAGGTTTTTTTGTTATCACACAGATTTTTGTCATCTAAACTATCATAGTATATACTAGTTTTGTAAACTTTAGTTATCATAATTCAGCATAATTAAGCAGAAAGCTAAAGGCTTTTGTCGATTTTTCACAATTTCGTAAACTTTAGTTGCTAAAATATCAATGTTTTGTTGCTTGTAATTTGCATAAAACAGGTGTACTATATCAAGTGTAATTGAATATACTTATAGATGCAGTATATTTGTAGGAGGCTATTATGACAATAGGCGAAAAAATAACTATTCTCAGAAACGCTCTTGGAATATCTCAGGAAGCGCTTGCAGATAAGCTTATGGTGACACGTCAGGCTGTGTCTAAATGGGAAATGGACCAGACTCAGCCACAGATAGACAACGTTGTACAGCTGTGTGAGCTGTTCAACATTTCAACCGATGAGCTCCTCTTTGACGAGATCACTATCGATAAAGCTCCAAAAGGAGCACCCGTAAAAAACAAGTATTTTGGTACAGACGGTTTTCGAGGCGAAGCTAACATCAACCTCACCTCTATGCAGGCATATAAGGTCGGCAGATTTCTGGGATGGTATTACTCATCTGCTCTGTCCGGCTGTCAAAAGCCAGGATACAAGCCACGCATAGTTATCGGCAAGGACACTCGCCGCTCAAGCTATATGCTCGAGTATTCTATCGTTGCAGGTATCACAGCATCAGGTGCTGATGCATATATGCTCCACGTTACTACAACACCTTCTATTTCTTACGTTACTCGTCAAGACGAGTTCGACTGTGGTATTATGATAACAGCATCACACAATCCGTTTTATGACAACGGTATCAAAGTCCTCAACAAGTACGGTGAAAAGCTCGATGATGAAACCACCGCACTGATAGAAGCATATATCGACGGCAACCTGTCAGCGCTGAGGGTTCAGGGCAAAGACCTGCCACTCGCTCACAGAGAACGCATTGGTCAGATTATCGACCACGTTTCAGGTAGAAACAGATATGTCGGCTATCTTATTTCACTTGCTTCTAACTCGTTCAAAAACTTAAGAATCGGTCTTGACTGTGCAAACGGTGCATCGTGGATGATTGCAAAAGCTGTTTTCGATGCTTTGGGTGCTCAGACAGTTATCATCGGTGCTCAGCCAGACGGACTCAATGTCAACAACGGATGCGGTTCTACTCATATTGAAAAGCTATGTGAACTCGTAAAAGAGCATCACCTGGATGTAGGATTTGCTTTTGACGGTGATTGTGACAGATGTATCGCTGTAGACGAAAGCGGAAATGTAGTCGACGGTGACGGTATGATGTACATCCTTGCTAACAGACTAAAAAACAAAGGCAGTCTCAACGGTAACACAGTAGTTGCGACTATTATGTCCAACAGCGGTTTCTTCTCTTCTCTTAAAAAAATCGGCATCAGATGTGAACAGACTAAGGTCGGCGACCGTTTTGTGTACGAAGCTATGCAGAACAATGACTTTTCTATCGGCGGTGAACAATCAGGTCATATTATACTCAAAAAGTATGCGACCACCGGCGATGGTATTTTGACAGCGATTATGATAGCTGAAGAAATGTGCGACAGAAAGCTTTCGTTGTCACAGCTTGTTGATGGTCTTATGCTCTATCCTCAGCACGTAGTTAATGTACGTGTCAAGGATAAATCAGCTGTTATAAACGATAAAAATGTTCTAAGCGTACTCGAAAACGTCGAAAAGCTCATCAACGGTAACGGTCGTGCTCTCCTTCGTGAAAGTGGCACAGAACCTGTTATCCGTATTATGATCGAAGCAGAAACTATACAGCTGTGTCAAGAGTATGCCAACATGATAGCCAAAGCAGTAAAAGACGGTAACCACTGCAGCGAATAAATTTTTACTAGACAAAGCGTAATTTTAGGTCTATAATTTATTTGACATAAATTTAAAAACAATCTTTCTATGAAAGGAATACTAACTATGAAATTCATCACAACAAAAACTTACGAAGAATTATCTAACAAGGCTGCTGACATTATCGCAGCAGTTATCATCAACAAGCCAAACTGTGTTTTAGGTCTTGCTACTGGTTCATCTCCGGTCGGCACATACAAAAGACTTATCGAAGACAACAAAGCTGGCAAAATCGACTTTTCAGAAGTAACAAGCGTAAACCTTGACGAGTACGTTGGTCTTGACGGCACTAACGACCAGAGCTACCGTTACTTTATGAACGATAACCTCTTTGACCACGTAAACATTGACAAGTCAAAAACTTTCGTTCCAAACGGTTGTGCTGAAGACCTCAAGGCTGAGGGCGAAGCTTATGATAAGATGATCAAAGACTTAGGTGGCACAGATATTCAGCTTTTAGGTATCGGTCTTGATGGTCACATCGGCTTTAACGAGCCTGACAAGTACTTTGTTGGTCCTACTCACGAAGTTGTGCTCGACGAGTCTACTATCGAAGCAAACGCAAGATTCTTTGAGAGCATCGACGATGTTCCAAAGACAGCTATCACAATGGGTATGATGTCTATCATGCAGGCTAAGAAGGTTCTGCTCGTTGCTAACGGTGCTGCTAAAAAGGAAATCGTTGAAAAGTCTTTCTTCGGTCCTATTGATCCAATGGTTCCTGCATCAATCTTACAGCTCCACCCTGACGTAACTGTTATCTACAGCGAAAACTAATTTTCTATAAATTAACAACCCCACCGAAACACATCGGTGGGGTTTTGTTTTATTTATAAATTGATGTAGTACGCAAGGCTTTGTTTGCCTTCATCGTCGGTATTGTAAAATCAAAGATATCAGCTTCTTTTTCTTTGTCTGCAACCTTGAGTCTTATAGCTCTGTCTCTTAATAATGTAGCAAGATCAAAGTACATTTTGTCCATAGTTTCGTCGAGCTTTTCTGACGCTATATCTGTGTTATTTTTCTCATCGAGAATATTAGCGAGTCGAACCAGCTGTGGTACAGCCGCATCACCGAGCTCATCAAGAGCTTCTATATCAACGGTTTTCAGCGATCCATCGACATATCTGTCAACATTATATTCTGCGATAAATTCATCAACCCCACACACTGCAAGAGCTGTGAACATAACAACCAATACAGCAAGTGATAACGCAATCAGTCGAAGCTTTTTGACAAACTGTTTTATAATAATCATCACAAATACAACTGCAAGAACCAGCATCAACCAAGATGAATACACTCGCTTTGGGGTAAGTCCGTAACAATCGATGTACATCACCATCTTTGCAACCGCTGTGCTGATAAGAACGAGCGTGAACAACGATATTATTATCGAAAGGGTTTTGAGAATAACCGATGGTTTGTTTTCCTTAGTTTTTAGAAACAGTGATATTGCTATAATTATCACCAAATTTATCACTGACACGGTGCAAAGCTGAAAGAAACCCTCACGTGCATATTCAGCGTAGCTGAAATCTTTTGGCAAAACACCGGTGAAACCAGACATGTAATATCCCCACTGTGATACAAAGAACACCACATATATAAACAAAATCGGCAACACCGCAGTCAGCACTGTAACAGCAGGAGCTATTTTGAGCGTTGACATAGCCTGTTTGCACTTTGATGGCGTGAGCATACCTTCGCATTTGTTATCAGTTGAAGATATAAACAAACTATACACATATGCACTTATAGGTACAGCAAAAACAAGTGAAACAATATGTGTCAGTATATCAAAGTTATCAAAGCTGAACATGTTCTCCATAAGCTGTGAAAAACCGCTGTCATATGACAACAGTGCAAATACAATCATCGTCGGCACAATAGCTATCACGACGCCCAACAGAACCTTGAGCACGAATTTTCCGCTTTTGTTTGATTTTCCGGAAAACAAAGCAGTGAATATCTCACCGAGCGAATAAAATGGCAGCACAAAAGTGGCTTTTATAAAATCAATGAGAATTCTGTCTGCAAAATAAAATTTATTCTCACTTGTTATAGAGTATAAAAAGTAGCAATACGCTACAAGTGAATATAAAAATGCAAAAAAGTGCAGAAAGTCATTTGCTGTCAGCACTAAACAAGTGGACATTATAATCGCTGACGCAACTACTATTACAGACATAAGCTGTAACTTTTTTCCTTTTATTTTCAGCACAGCAAATGTACTCACAAACATCAGCACAATGACAACGAATGCACCCAGAGGGTTTTCACTTATAGGGATAGAAAGGCAAAACAGGTACGAAAGCACATAGCACACCCACGCAAATATATTTTCCTTTAAAGAATATTCGCGCTTTTCTTTCGGTTCTTTTACCACAGGCATATAAATAGAATTACTTTGTATTTCCGGGGGTACAATAGGTGGTATATTGTTATTCATAATACTCACTCCTTAGTCATTAACGAATTCGATGATATCTTCGACTTTACATTCAAGTGCTTTGCAGATAGCATCTAAAGTAGAAAATCGGATAGCTTTTGCTTTGTTGTTCTTCAGAATCGAAAGATTTGCAAGCGTTATGCCGACTTTTTCAGACAGCTCGTTCAGTGACATCTTACGCTTTGCCATCATAACATCTAAGTTTATTACTATCATAATACCACCTACACTGTTAAGTCGTTTTCGCTCTTAATCTCAGTCGCTTCTTCGATAACGTTTTTTACAACCCTGAGACAGATGCCAAGAAACATAGCCAAAAACGCCATAATAAACGCAAGCTGAAAGTAAGCTCCGAGCAAAGCAAAAGCAACGCATACTAGGAGCAGGCACCACGATACACCTCTTATCAAAGATACGCTCAAAGGTGTGAACACGTAGCCTTTTCGTACTCTGATTAGTAAAAACATCAAAAGTGCATCAGCAAGAGTAAATACTGCAAGCAAAACATACGACACAATATGCACAAAAACTCTGCCAAACTGCGTGATAGCTTCCCTGTTGCCGATATTATCCGGTGTATCTATAAGCATATTAACTACAGTTGGCAGAAAAAATGCACACACAATGCAAGCCAGAAAAAAGATTACAGCGATTACAAGTGATAAAGTATTTGATAATTTTGTCGAAATTTTGAGCATAATATCCTCCACAGGTGGTTATTTCTTACTTTAAAATACACCACGCAATACTGTTTGTCAATATATTTTTATTGTTTTTCAATAAATTTTATAAGTTACACAACTGTTTCTTTAAATTATAATTCTTTTATGGTATAATAAACTCATATTGCTATGGGGGAATATGTTATGAAAAGATATGCTATTTACGGTGCTGGTTCACTGGGTACAGTGCTCGGCGCATATATCACAAAAAACGGTGGAGAAATCGACCTTATCAACCGAAATCGTGCCCACGTTGATGCACTTAACGAAAATGGTGCTACTATCACAGGTACTGTGGAAATGAACGTACCTGTAAAAGCTATGATTCCTGATGAAATGCAGGGCAAATACGACGTAATACTGCTGATGACAAAACAGCTTTTCAACCGTGAGGTAGTGAGTTTTCTCAGAGATTATCTTGCAAACGACGGTGTTATCGTTACTTTACAAAATGGTTTACCTGAGCCACTCATCGCTGAAATCGTTGGTGATCACAGGACAATGGGTTGTACTGTTGAATGGGGTGCTACACTCAAAGAGGCAGGTGTGTGCGAGCTCACAAGCGACCCTGACTCACTGTACTTTCATATGGGTAAGATGAAGGGCATCACAGATGAACAGTTCAATATGGTCAAAGACCTGCTTGAACTGATGTGTCCTGTGCATCAGGAAGACAACCTCATCGGTGCACGCTGGTCAAAGCTACTCATCAACGCTACTTTCTCAGGACTTGGCACAGTAATCGGCGGTACATTCGGTGATGTTGCCAACAACAAAGAAACAGAGAAAATAGCTATTCGTTGTATGAAAGAGGTTATCAATGTAGGTCGTGCTACAGGCGCTACATTTGCTCCTGTACAGGGCAAAAATATAACAAAGCTTTTCTACTACAGAACACCGATAAAACGCTTTTTGGGCACGCTTCTTATCCCAATAGCTATGAAAAAACACAATGCTATCGAGCCTTCTATGTTACAGGATATAAAGAAAGGCAAGCCATGTGAGATAGAAGCTATCAACGGTGTTGTATGTGAGTGGGGCAAGCGATACGATATCCCAACCCCTATCAACGATCGCATTGTCGAAGTCATCAAGAAGGAACAAAGCGGAGAACTCGACTATAAATATGATAACATCAAGCTGTTTGATGATTTGCTCAAATAATATTTATATAACAACAAAGCACCTGACAACATCTGTCAGGTGCTTATTCATATGCATTTTATTTTTTAGAGGCTATATAGGAATAAACTGTATCCGCGATAGCCATAACTAACAGCAAAGCGATAAATATAAACAAACATAGTGGTCCATTCAAAACAACGCTAAAAACAACTATAACGACGCCTGTTATTACTGCTGAATATCCTGAAAAACGCTGGCTTTTCTTCCAAGCCTCTTCGCTACTCATACTCCATTTTGTGCGAAGACCAAGAAAGTGGTTCATTTTAACTTTTGGCATCACATTGCCGATTATAATAAATGCAAATCCAAAGAGAAGTGTTATCAAACTAAACAAATCAATGTTTGATGCATCCAAATCCTGTATACCCATAAAAGCAATATACAAAGTAAAATAAGTCAGCACATTGAAAATTGCTAATATTACAACGCTTGCTGTAATAAAAACACTATAATTATTGTTACCGTGTTTCTCTTTTTTATCAAGATGCTTTGCTACAAGCAAAAATATAATTCCGATAAGCAGAATTATTGCTGGGAGTATCAGCAATTCATATTTACTTCCCCATCTGTCAACGTTGTTATTCATATCAAAATGTACCGGAACAGTATCGGGCATAAAGAAAAATGATATCAACGTCACAGATAATGGTAAACGGGTTAATAGATTATATAATGTTTCTTTAGCTTTTGTCATCATTTTCACCTCTTAGATTTACAATCCACAGCACAGCTTCATCGAGCACTGTCAGATTAAGCTCGTAATAAATAAAGTTCTTGTGTTTTGTTTCGTAAATAAGGTCTGCTTTTTTCAGCTTAGATAGATGATAAGACAACGCCTGCGGTGTCATTTCAAGTTCTTTTGCTAAATCGCCCGAGCTTATTTTACCTTTTTTTAAAATCTCAAGTACCCTGCGACGGTTATTGTCAGAGAGTGCCGAAAGAATTTCTGAAACTGCCATAGTGATCACCTATTTCAAATTTTCTTTAAATAGATTATATATCACGACACCCAAAAAGTCAATAACTATTTCAAAATCTTTTTAAATAGCTGTACATATAAAAAAGCACCCGAGGTAATAACCTTGGGTGCTTTGATTTTCATATAAGCTAATTAGATAAGCTCGATGATAGCCATCTCTGCTGCGTCGCCACGACGTGGACCGATTTTAGTGATGCGTGTGTAACCACCGTTTCTGTCAGCATATTTTGGAGCGATCTCTTTGAAAAGCTTTGTAGCTACGTCTTCCTTAGTGATGAAAGCCATAACGTTACGCTTATTAGCGAGAGTCTCGGTTTTAGCTATAGTAATCATTTTCTCAGCCAAAGAAGAAACTTCCTTAGCACGAGTAACTGTAGTTTCGATTTTGCCGTTCTCGAGTAGGAAAGTAACGAGCGCTCTGAGCATTGCTGTTCTAGCGTCTGTTGCTCTGCCTAATTTTCTTGTACCTGGCATTTGTCTTCACTCCTTTACGATTTTGTAAGAGTTATATTATAGGGTTATTCGTCTTCTTTACGCAGGCTGAAGCCTAAAGTTGAGAGCTTGTAAACAACCTCTTCAAGTGACTTTCTACCTAAGTTTCTGACCTTCATCATATCTTCTTCGGATTTTGAGATAAGGTCTTCAACAGTGTTGATGCCTGCACGCTTTAAGCAGTTGAATGAACGTACTGAGAGATCGAGTTCTTCGATAGTCATCTCGAGTACCTTTTCCTTGCCCTTGTCGTCCTTTTCAACCATAATCTCTGTGTTGTAGCCTCTGTCAGAGAGGTCAACGAAGAGGTTTAAGTGTGATGTAAGAACCTTTGCAGCAAGAGAAACTGCTTCCTGAGCGTTGATAACACCGTTTGTCCAAACTGAGAGTGTGAGCTTATCATAGTCTGTGATCTGACCAACACGTGTGTTATCTACTGTGTAGTTCACTTTAAGAACAGGTGTGTAGATTGAGTCAACAGGAAGTACTCCGATGACATCAGATCCCATGAGAGCCTTGTTGCGCTCAGCAGGAACATAACCTCTGCCCTTGTCTAAAGTGATTTCCATATTTAATTTAGAATCTTCGCCTAAAGTTGCGATGTGGAGATCTGGTGTTAGGATCTCAACCTCGCTGTCGCACTTGATGCTTTCAGCAGTAACTTCGCAAGGACCTTCTGCTGAAATTTCAACAACCTTAGGACCGTTGCTGTGAAGCTTAGCTACTAAGCTCTTCATATTAAGAACAATCTCAGTAACGTCTTCTTTAACACCAGGGATTGTAGAAAACTCGTGGAGTACACCGTCAATCTTAATAGATGTAACAGCTACACCCTCTAAAGATGAAAGCAGCACACGTCTTAAGCTGTTTCCCAGTGTGTTACCAAAACCTCTCTCGAGTGGTTCTACGACAAATCTACCGTATTTACCGTCTGCGGATAACTCTTCGGTTTCGATTCTTGGTTTTTCTATCTCTATCATTAGTGAATTCCTCCTTAAATTTTAACAGTATAAACTGTATTTTGAAAATGATCTTACGATCATGCCGAGGATTACTTAGAGTACAACTCAACGATGAGGGTCTCATCAACATCAAGGTCGATTTCGTCACGCTGTGCAACAGCTACTACCTTACCCTCAAATGCACCCTGTGCAGCTTCGAGATATTTTGGAACAGGTCTGGAAGCATTTGCCTCCATAACTGCCTTGAACTTTTCGCTTGAACGGCTGTTCTCGCAGATAGCGATAACCTCGCCCGGCTTTGTTAAGTATGATGGGATATCAACTCTCTTGCCGTTTACTGTGAAGTGACCGTGTGAAACGAGCTGTCTAGCTTCTGCATGTGAAGAAGCCCAACCCATTCTGTAAACTGTGTTGTCAAGACGGCTTTCCAAGATAGCGAGCAAAGCTTCACCAGTTTTGCCCTCTTTCTTTTCTGCCAAGCCATAGTACTTTCTGAACTGGCTCTCGAGTACACCGTAGTAACGCTTTGTCATCTGCTTAGCTCTAAGCTGAAGACCGTACTCTGAGCTCTTCTTACGACCCTGACCGTGCTGACCAGGTGCGTAAGCTCTACGTGCAATTGCACACTTGTCTGAATAGCATCTCTCGCCTTTTAAGAAGAGCTTTTTGCCCTCTCTGCGGCACTGTCTGCATACAGCTCCTGTATATCTAGCCATAGATTTTTACCTCCCGATTTCTTTAGACACGTCTTCTCTTTGGAGGACGACATCCGTTGTGAGGAATTGGAGTAACGTCTTTGATCATTGTTACTTCAAGACCTGCTGTCTGTAATGCTCTGATAGCTGCCTCACGGCCCTGACCAGGACCTTTAACGAAAACTTCTACTGACTTGAGACCGTGCTCCATAGCAGCCTTAGCTGCTGTTTCTGCTGCTGACTGAGCAGCGAATGGAGTTGACTTTCTTGAGCCTCTGAAGCCGAGTTCGCCGGCACTTGCCCATGAAATCGCATTACCCTGTGTATCAGAAATAGTAACGATTGTGTTGTTAAAAGTTGACTGAATATGTGCGCTACCTTTTTCGATATTCTTTCTCTCGCGGCGGCGACGTACAGCCTTCTTACCTGTTTTAACTGCCATAATTTAGCCCTCCCTTACTTTTTCTTGTTGGCCATAGTTTTACGTGGGCCTTTACGGGTACGAGCGTTTGTCTTAGAACGCTGACCTCTTACAGGCAGGTTCTTTCTGTGACGAACACCACGATAGCTGCCGATTTCGATAAGTCTTTTGATATCAAAAGCTACATCTCTTCTGAGGTCACCCTCAACGCGGCAGTTATGGTCAATATATTCTCTTAATTTAGAAACATCTTCTTCTGTGAGATCTCTGACACGAGTGTCAGGATTTACACCAGTTGCAGCAATAATGTCTGTTGCAGTTTTTCTACCAATACCGTAGATATATGTGAGACCGATCTCAACTCTTTTATCTCTTGGTAAGTCTACACCTGCTATACGAGCCATTTAATTGCACCTCCATTTAAATTTAAAATCATAGTGACTCAGGTTTAATCCTGAATGTAAATAGTTTTGTAAAATTAGCCCTGACGCTGTTTGTGCTTAGGGTTCTCGCAGATTACCATAACTTTACCTTTTCTCTTGATAACCTTGCACTTTTCACAAATTTTCTTTACTGAAGGTCTGACTTTCATTATTTAATCATTCCTTTCCCTTAAGTTAAAAAATATAGTTTTGAGATTATTTAGATCTCCATGTAATTCTGCCTCTTGTAAGATCATACGGAGACATTTCAACGGTAACTTTGTCGCCCGGTAAAATACGAATGAAGTTCATTCGAAGTTTACCTGAAATAACAGCGAGAATTTTGTGACCGTTAGGAAGCTCAACGTTGAACTGTGCATTTGGCAGTGCTTCTGTGACTGTACCTTCGATTTCGATAACGTCCTGTTTAGACATTCTTTTCCTCCATAAAACTTTTTAAATATGTTTTAATTTGACGGTTAGTTGTGAATTCCTGAGCAACACAAGACGTTGCTTCAAGATGAATGATATTTTTGCACTTTGGGTGCTCTACTTTGCGACGTTTTCCGTCACAGATTAGAGCCTTCCCGTTTTCTAAAATATCGGTGACTACAAAGTAGCCGCCTTTGTCACGACCTGCTTTCGCTCTGACAATTAAGCCTTTGACTATATCCATATCCACCTCTTAATCAGGCAGGGTCAAAATCTTCGGCCCATCTCCTGTGATAGCTATGGTGTGCTCAAAATGAGCAGAGAGTGAACCGTCTACAGTCACTACTGTCCATTCATCGTCGAGCACTCTGACACGATGGTCACCCATATTAATCATAGGTTCAATCGCCAGTGTCATACCGGGGATCAGTCTTGCACCCCTGTGAGGTGTGCCGAAATTTGGTACGCTTGGTTCTTCGTGCAGTTTCGCACCTACGCCGTGGCCGACATAATCTCGTACCACCGAGTAACTGCGAGCTTCGGTATACTTTTGCACAGCAGCGGAGATATCGCCGACGCGATTACCTGCGACTGCTTGTTTAATCCCCTCGTAAAGACTTTCTTTTGTGGCATCAAGCAAAGCTTTAGCTTCTTTTGAGATATCGCCACACGAAAAGGTGTAGGCGTTATCACCGTGATATCCATTGAGGTAGGCACCAACGTCGACACTGACGATGTCGCCTTCCTTAAGAATAGTCTTTTTGCTCGGTATACCATGGATAACCACATTATTGACAGAAATACAAGCACTTGCCGGGAATCCGCCATAACCGAGGAACGAAGGGGTTGCCCCCTGTTCCTCGATGTATTTACGGACAAGAGTGTCAATCTCGTAGGTTGACACACCAGGCTCAATAGCCTCACCTGCTAAGCGCAATGCTCTGGCAGATAACTTGCACGCGTCCTGCATCTGTCTAATTTCGCGTGCAGTCTTGATAACTATCATATTTACGCCTCTAAAGCTGCCATTGTGAGAGCTGTGGTTTCATCAACCTTACCCTGACCGAATACTACAGAGAGTTTTCCCTGAGCTTCGTAATAGTCTTTGAGTGGTTCTGTCTCACTGTGGTAGATTTCAAGACGAGCTTTGACAGTATCAATCTGATCATCCTTACGCTGGATAAGGGCGCCTGTGCAATCATCGCAGATACCTTCCACTCTTGGCTTTAAGTCAACGATGTGGTAAGGTCTACCGCATTTCTCACATACGCGGCGTCCGGACAGTCTGGTGACAATAACTTCGTCAGATACTTCGATATCGATTACCTTATCAATTCTGACACCCATTTCGTCCAGAGCCTCGGCCTGTGGGATGGTTCTTGGGAAACCGTCAAGGATAAAACCATCCTTGCAGTCATCTTGTGCTAGTCTGTCCTTGATGATGCCGATAACAACTTCATCGGGAACAAGCTTGCCTGCGTCCATAAAGGACTTTGCTTTAAGACCCATCTCTGTACCGCTTCTCAGCGCTTCTCTGATAATATTACCAGTCGAAATCTGGGGAATATTCAAACGTTCACTGATGACAGCAGCTTGTGTGCCTTTTCCTGCACCAGGAGCGCCTAAAAGTATAAGATTCATAATCCGTACTCCTTATCACTTATTAGTCAAGGAAGCCCTTGTAGTGACGCATCATCATCTGTGACTCGAGCTGCTTAGCAGTATCAAGAGCAACACCAACGATAATGATTACAGATGTACCACCCATTGAAAGACCTGCAAGACCTGTGATACCTGAGTATGCAATAGGAAGCAGAGCAATCAATGCGAGGAACAATGCACCGATAAGAGTGATTCTTGACAGAATCTTTGCAATAAAGTCTGCAGTAGGTCTGCCCGGACGAATACCAGGAACAGTACCGTTGTTCTGCTTGAGATTGTTAGCCATCTCAATAGGATTATACTGAATAGTTGTGTAGAAGTATGCAAACATCAGAATCAATACGAAGTAAACAACTGAATACAACCAACCTTCTGTTGAGAAAGCGTTGAGGAATGACTCCCAGAAAGAGCCAGCCTTTGGTGTTACGAACATATTGATTGTGCTAGGGATAGAGAGGATAGATGAAGCGAAGATGATTGGCATAACACCGCCTAAAGCAACCTTGATTGGAAGGTGTGTAGACTGGCCGCCGTACATCTTTCTGCCAACAACTCTCTTAGCATACTGTACAGGGATTCTTCTCTCTGCATCCTGCATAAATGTGATGACCCAGATAACTGCAAGGAACAGTACTATCCAAAGTGGAACAAGTACATAGAACTTTGTAGCACCTTCTGCACCCATCTTCCAGTACTGAGTAAGAATGTTTACAGTGTATGGAAGTCTAGCAATAATACCTGCAAAGAGGAGCATTGAGATACCGTTACCGATACCGTATTTGTTAATCTGCTCACCGAGCCACATCATAAGAGCAGTACCCGCTGTAAAGCACAGGATAATAACGATAGCTGCAAATACCATTGAGAAGCCTTCGTTATATGTTGTGATAGCTGTACCGTTTGAATCTGTTGAGTTCTTAAGATAGAAGAAGTAAGCTGTACCCTGGATAAGACCGAGGCCTACTGTTACGTAACGTGTAATAGTAGCAATCTTCTTTCTACCATCTTCGCCCTCTTTTGAGAGTCTCTCAAGAGCCGGAATAGCTACACAAAGCAACTGCATAATGATGGAACTGTTGATGTATGGTGTGATACCCATAGCAAAAATAGTAGCGTTAGCAAACGCACCACCTGAGAGTGTGTTCAGGTAAGATACAAGTGACTGTGATGCAGCTGACTCGATATCCTGAAGACCACCCATAAGGTTAGAGAGGGCATCCATGTTAAGAAATGGAACAGGGATAACTGAACCAATTCTGAACAAGATAATGATTAACAATGTGAATAAAATCTTCTTTCTAAGGTCAGGGATAGACCATGCGTTTCTAATTGTTTTAAACAATTAAACCACCTCAGCCTTTCCGCCAGCAGCTTCGATCTTAGCCTTAGCAGCTTCAGAAAAAGCTGTAACCTTAACAGTAAGCTTCTTTGTAAGATTACCGTTAGAAAGAACCTTAACGCCGTCAAATGAATTCTTTACAATGCCAGCGTCTTTCAGTGCAGCAATATCAACTACTGCACCGTCTTCGAACTTGTTGAGAGTACCTACGTTTACTGAAACAATATTTTTTGCGAAAATGTTGTTAAAGCCACGTTTTGGAATACGTCTCTGTAAAGGCATCTGGCCGCCTTCAAAACCGACACGCATGCCCTTGCCAGATCTAGCCTTCTGGCCCTTATGACCCTTACCGGCTGTTTTACCCTGGCCTGAACCGTGTCCTCTACCGATTCTCTTGACTGCCTTTTTTGAGCCTTCAACCGGTGATAGTTCATGCAACTTCATACTTCTCGCACCTCCTTAGTTTTCTTCAACCACTACGAGGTGGATAATCTTAGATACCTTACCCTGAGTAGAAGCGTTGTCCGGCTGAACAGTTGTGTCGCCGATCTTCTTGAGTCCGAGGGAATGAGCAGTTGCAATCTGGTCCTTTTTAGAACCGATTAAGCTCTTTACTAACTTAATTTTCATATCCTCAAACCTCCTTAAAGTATCTCTTTTACAGACTTGCCACGGATAGCAGCAACCTGTTCTGCTGTACGTAGTGCCTGTAGACCCTGGAGGGTAGCACGAACTACGTTACATGGGTTGTTTGAACGTAAAGCTTTTGTTCTGATGTCCTTGATACCTACAGCCTCAACGACCGCACGTACAGGGCCACCAGCGATAACACCGGTACCAGGTGCAGCAGGCTTCATCAATACTCTGCCTGCGCCAAACTCACCGATGATTTCGTGTGGGATTGTTGTACCCTTTAAAGCTACCTTCATAAGGTGCTTTTTAGCGTCCTCGATGCCCTTGCGGATAGCATCCGGAACTTCACTTGCCTTACCAATACCGAAACCTACTGTACCGTTACCATCACCTACAACTACTAAAGCTGCGAACTTCATAATACGTCCGCCCTTTACAGTCTTAGATACGCGGTTGATAGCAACAACTCTTTCTGTAAGCTCCATTGTTGATGCATCTATAATGTTAGCCAAAGTTATTCCTCCCCTTCCTTAGAAATTGAGGCCGCCCTCACGGGCGCCTTCGGCCAATTCTTTTACACGGCCGTGATAGATGTTACCGCCTCTGTCAAATACAACATCGACGATTTTCTTTTCTTGAGCACGCTCTGCGAGGAGCTTGCCGACAGCCTTAGCTGCTTCTTTGTTGGAACCGCCTTCAATGCTCTTATCAAGTGATGATGCTGATACGAGTGTTACACCCTTAACATCGTCGATGATCTGAGCATAAATGTTAGCATTGGAGCGGAAAACACAAAGGCGAGGACAATCGGCTGTGCCGCTTACTTTACCACGAACTCTCTTATGACGAAGAGCGCGTGCTGCTTTAGAATCTGGTCTACTTACCATTGTTAATTCACTCCTTTAATTACTTCTTACCGGCTTTTCCTTCCTTGCGGCGGATATACTCGTTAACGTACTTAATACCCTTGCCCTTATATGGCTCCGGTGGACGTTTTTCTCTGATCTCGGCAGCAAACTGACCAACCTTTTGCTTATCAGCGCCGTGAACGATGATTGAGTTAGGATTTGGGACCTCAATAGTGATGTCCTCTGTATCCTCAAAAACAACATTATGTGAAAAACCTAAGTTCATAACAAGCTGCTTACCCTGCTTCTGGCAACGGTAACCAACGCCGTTTACTTCGAGCTCTTTCTTGTAACCCTCAGTAACGCCAACCATCATGTTAGCGATGAGTGTACGAGTAAGACCGTGGAGTGAACGGTTCATTTTGTCGTCGTTAGGACGCTTAACTTCAATAATGCCATCATTGATTTCGACTGTCATATTAGGGTTTACTTTCTGTGTGAGAGTACCCTTTGGACCTTTAACAGTCATAACGCTGTTTTCGAATTTAACATCGACACCAGCGGGAATATTTATAGGTTTTCTTCCAATTCGAGACATTTTCGCACCTCCTTACCAAACAAATGCGAGAACTTCGCCGCCTACATTCTCTTTACGAGCCTGACGGTCTGTCATAACGCCCTTAGATGTAGAGATGATAGCGATACCAAGGCCCTTCATAACCTTTGGCATATCCTCAACATTTGAGTATATACGCAAGCCAGGCTTTGAAACTCTTCTTAAGCCCTGGATAACAGGTGTTTTGCCCTCACCGTACTTGAGAACAACCTTGATCATACCCTGCTTGCCGTCTTCTTCAACTGAGAAACTCTTGATATAACCTTCATCAACAAGAATCTGGCAGATAGCCTTCTTCATATTTGATGCAGGAATTTCGACTGTGTCGTGTTTAGCTGAATTAGCGTTACGGATTCGTGTCAGCAAATCAGCTATTGTATCTGTAATCTGCATGATTTAACCTCCTTAGCTTACCAGCTTGCTTTCTTTACGCCCGGAATTTCGCCCTTGTAAGCGAGTTCACGGAAGCAAATACGACATACACCGAACTTACGAAGGTAGGCGTGTGGTCTACCGCAGATCTTACATCTTGAGTATTCTCTTGTAGAGAACTTCTGTTTTCTCTGCTGCTTATTTTTCATAGCAGTTTTTGCCACAACAATCCCTCCTTACTTAGCAAATGGAGCACCCATGAGTGAAAGTAACTCACGAGCTTCCTCGTCTGTTTTCGCAGTAGTAACAAAACAAATGTCCATACCACGAACTTTGTCAATCTTATCATAGTCGATTTCCGGGAAAATCAGCTGCTCTTTAAGACCCATAGAGTAGTTACCTCTACCGTCAAAAGAGTTTGGATTGATACCACGGAAGTCACGTACTCTTGGGAGAGCAACGTTGAAGAGTCTGTCTAAGAACTCGTACATTCTCTCGCCTCTGAGTGTAACCTTAGCGCCGATAGGCATACCCTCTCTAAGCTTAAAGTTAGCAACTGACTTTCTAGCCTTACAGATCAGAGCCTTCTGGCCTGTAATCTGACCAAGGTCAGAAACGATTGCGTCCATAGCTTTAGGGTTGTCTTTAACTTCGCCTGCGCCTACATTTACAACGATTTTATCAAGCTTTGGAATCTGCATAACACTCTTGTAGGAGAATTTCTTCATAAGAGCTGGTGCAACTTCTTTAGCATAGTATTCTTTAAGTCTAGCCATTTCTTAAATCCTCCTTACAGTGCTTCGCCGCATTTCTTACAAATACGACCCTTTGTGCCATCTTCGTAGAGCTTATGGCCTACTCTTGTTGGCTTTTTGCAACGAGGGCAAACTACCTGTACTTTTGAAGCGTACATAGCACCCTCAGCCTGAATAATACCGCCAGGCTCGCCCATTCTTCTAGGCTTAACATGCTTTGAAACCATGTTTACCTTTTCAACAATGACTTTGCCTTCTTTAGGGCTAACAGCAAGAACAGCGCCCTGCTTGCCCTTATCTTTACCGCTTAATACTACAACGGTGTCACCTGTTTTAACATGAACTTTACTCATTATGACACCTCCATCATATTACTTCCGGAGCAAGAGAAAGAATCTTCATGTAGTCTTTATCACGAAGCTCTCTAGCAACCGGTCCGAAGATACGAGTACCTCTTGGGTTCTTATCTTCCTTAATGATAACTGCTGCGTTTTCATCAAAGCGGATGTAAGTACCGTCGTCACGTCTTACGCCTTTAGCTGAACGTACAACAACTGCTCTTACAACGTCGCCCTTCTTAACAACGCCGCCTGGTGCTGCTTTCTTTACAGAAGCAACTATAACATCGCCAATATTGGCATATCTTCTCCTGGTACCGCCAAGAACACGAATGCACATAAGTTCTTTTGCGCCGGTGTTGTCGGCTACCTTGAGATAAGTCTGCTGTTGAATCACAGTAAGTTCCTCCTTTTTCTCAAGCCAAAATTACTTAGCTTTCTCTATAATCTCGACGAGTCTCCATCTCTTATCCTTAGAAAGAGGACGAGTCTCCATAACCTTTACGCGGTCGCCTATACCAGCTACATTGTTTTCATCATGAGCCTTAAGACGAACTGTGCGCTTAACAACTTTGTTGTACAGTGGGTGTTTCACACTGTCTTCGATAGCAACAACGATTGTCTTGTCCATTTTATCGGAAACAACCTTGCCTATCTGTGTTTTTCTCATATTTCTTTCGCTCATATCTGCGTCCTCCTCCCTTATGCTTCAGTGTCAGCGAGTTCACGGATCACGGTTGAAACGCGAGCGATGTCTCTCTTGACCTTAGTAATCTGCATTGGGTTTTCGAGCTTATTGATAGCAAGCTGGAAACGAAGGTTGAAAAGTTCTTCCTTGAGGTCCTTAAGCTTAAGTTCGAGCTCTGCTACAGATAATTCTCTGAGTTCTGATGCTTTCATTATGCTTTAACCTCCTCTTCCTTCTTTATAAACTTGCATTTGATTGGCAGTTTTGCAGCTGCCAGACGCATAGCTTCTCTAGCTGTAGCTTCGTCAACACCGCCGAGCTCAAACATAACTCTGTCCGGCTTAACAACAGCTACCCAATATTCTGGTGAACCTTTACCGGAACCCATTCGAGTTTCAGCAGGTTTAGCTGTGATTGGCTTGTCTGGGAAAATTTTGATCCAGACTTTACCGAATCTCTTGCAGTAACGTGTCATAGCTACACGGGCTGCTTCGATCTGGTTTGATGTGATCCATGCTGGCTCTAATGCCTGGAGGCCGAAATCACCGTAAGTAACTTTATTACCGCGATATGCTCTACCAGTCATACGACCTCTGTGTACTCTTCTGTACTTAACGCGCTTTGGTAACAGCATTATTTATTGCCTCCTTCTCTGCGTGGTCTTCTTCTGTTGTTAGGTCTGGAATTTTGAACCTCATGAAGAACTTCGCCTCTGTAGAGCCATACTTTAACACCGATTTTACCGTAAGTTGTGTTAGCCTCAGCAAAACCGTAGTCGATATCTGCTCTTAATGTCTGAAGCGGAATTGTACCCTCATGATACTGCTCACCTCTAGCGATTTCTGCACCGCCGAGACGACCTGAACACTGTGTTTTGATACCTTTAGCACCAAATCTCATAGCTCTACCGATAGCCTGCTTCATAGCACGACGGAAAGAGATACGCTTCTCGAGCTGAGTAGCAATGCTCTCTGCAACGAGCTGAGCGTTGAGGTCTGGCTGCTTAACTTCTACAATATTGATTACGACTGGCTTATTAAGCATCTTTTCACACTGAAGTCTGAGCTTCTCGATCTCTGCGCCGCCCTTACCGATAATCATACCTGGCTTTGCACAGTGAATGTGAATTCTTACCTTTTTGCCGTCACGTTCAATCTCGATTTTTGGGATACCTGCAGCATAGAGCTGTTTCTTTAATGTCTTACGAAGGTTGTAGTCCTCAACGAGTGTATCGCCGAAGTCCTTTTTGTTAGCAAACCAACGTGAATCCCAATCTTTGATGATACCTACACGGAGACCGTGTGGATTAACTTTCTGACCCATATACTCTTACCTCCTTATTCTCTTTCCTTGAGCACGAGTGTGATATGAGAAGTCTTCTTGTTGATTCTGAAAGCTCTTCCCTGTGCTCTTGGACGGATTCTCTTGAGTGTAGGGCCCTGACTTACGCTGCATGCTGCAACGTAAAGACTTGCCACATCCATATCGTGGTTATTCTCTGCATTAGCCACAGCTGACTTGAGCAGCTTCAAAAGTGGCTCACAAGCGGCCTTAGGTGTCTGCTCGAGAATAGCCTTTGCAAGCTTAACGTCCTTGCCACGGATTAAATCCAAGACAATAGAAACCTTGCGAGGTGCGATACGGACATAATTTAAATATGCCTTTGATTCCATTGCAATCTCTCCTTTAGCCTTATCTTGTGGTTTTAGCACCAGCATGACCTCTGAATGTTCTGGTTGGTGCAAACTCGCCGAGCTTGTGACCTACCATATCTTCAGTTACATATACTGGAACGTGCTTTCTGCCGTCATGGACAGCAAATGTGTGACCTACGAATTCTGGGAAGATAGTAGAACTTCTAGACCATGTCTTTAAGATTCTCTTCTCACCAGCTGCGTTCATTTCTTGAACTCTTTTGAGCAGCTGAGGCTGAACAAAAGGTCCTTTTTTAGTACTTCTACTCATAATTAAGATCCTTCCTTTCTGCCTTACTTGCTGTTTCTACGCTTAACAATTAACTTGTCAGAAGCTTTGTGTGATTTTCTTGTCTTGTAACCGAGGGCTGGTTTACCCCAAGGTGTTACAGGGCCTGGGCGACCTACTGGAGATTTACCCTCACCACCACCGTGTGGGTGATCGCAAGGGTTCATTACTGAACCTCTAACTGTTGGTCTGATACCCATATTTCTCTTACGGCCTGCTTTACCGATCTTAACGTTCTCGTGGTCTGTGTTACCAACCTGACCGATAGTAGCCATACAGTTTTCTGGTACGTTTCTAAGCTCGCCTGATGGGAGTCTTAAAAGTGCCATACCGTTTTCTTTAGCCATAAGCTGAGCCATGTTACCAGCAGCACGTGCGAGCTGAGCGCCGCGGCCTGGATAAAGCTCAACGTTGTGGATAAATGTACCTGTTGGAATAGCTGTAAGTGGAAGCGCATTACCAGGCTTGATATCAGCGTTCTCGCCGGCTGTTACTTTGTCACCAACCTTGAGACCCTGTGGAGCGATGATATATGCTTTCTCACCGTCTGTGTACTCAACAAGAGCAATAAATGCTGAACGGTTTGGATCGTATTCGAGTGTGAGGACTGTACCCTCAACATCGAACTTCTGTCTTTTGAAATCGATTACACGGTACTTTCTACGGTTGCCGCCGCCTCTGTGACGAACTGTGATACGGCCGTAGCTGTTACGACCTGAGTTCTTCTTAAGTGGCTCAAGCAAACTCTTTTCCGGAGCTACCTTTGAAAGTCCTGAATAATCAGTAACCGACATGTTACGTCTAGCGTTAGTAGTCGGCTTGTAAACTTTAATAGCCATGTAGTTTCACTCTCCTCATGATGGCTTTGCGGGATAATGGCGTATCCCATACATTCTGCCTGTTAATTATGTTTGATTTTTACAGGCTTACATCATGCCTTCAAAAAATTCAATAGTTTTGCTGTCTTTTGTTAATGTGACGTAAGCTTTCTTCCAAGATCTTGTGTAGCCTTCGAATCTACCCTGTCTTCTGAGATGACCTCTGACGTGAACAGTGTTTACTTTGTCTACTTTAACCTTAAAGAGCTCTTCAACAGCTCTAGCTATATCGATCTTAGTAGCTGACTTTGCAACTTCAAAAGTATACTTGTTTTCACCGATACCCATCATTGACTTCTCAGTGATGATCGGACGGATTATGATATCCTGTGCTCTCATGCGTATACCTCCTCGATCTTTGTAAGTGCATCCTTAGCAATGATGAGTTTGTCTGCATTTAACATATCGTAAACGTTGAGCTCATTAACCTGAGCTGTTTTAACGCCTTCGATGTTTCTAGCTGACTTGATAACCTTCTCATCAACTGTAGGAAGTACGATAAGTGCTTTCTTTTCTGCGCCGATAGCGCTGAGCATCTTAACGATTGTCTGTGTCTTGATTTCATCAAGAGCGATAGAATCGATAACGATGATATCTTCAGCTGCAGCCTTTGTAGAGAAAGCTGACTTCATAGCGAGTCTTCTTACCTTCTTGTTTACAGAGAATCTGTAGTCTCTTGGCTTTGGAGCAAATACTACGCCGCCGTGGTACCACTGTGGTGCTCTTGTTGAGCCCTGACGTGCACGACCTGTGCCCTTCTGTCTCCAAGGCTTTCTGCCGCCGCCTGAAACCTCAGCTCTTGTTAAAGCTGACTGTGTACCCTGACGCTGATTAGCAAGATAGCTAACAACGAGCTGGTGCATTACTGCGGCATTTGGTTCAATACCGAATATAGAATCCTTGAGGTCAACTGTTGAGACCTTCTTGCCTTCCATATCAACAACTGCTACATTTGGCATATTATTTCCTCCTTCCTTAAGCCTTTACGCTGTCTTTAACAACAACGATACCGCCGTTTGGACCAGGGATAGCACCCTTGATAGCGATAAGGTTGTTTTCAGCGTCAATCTTTACAACTGCGAGGTTCTGTACAGTAACCTTCTCAGCACCGAGGTGGCCAGCCATCTTCTTGCCCTTCCAAACTCTGGATGGTGATGAACATGCGCCCATAGAACCACCGTGACGAGCTACAGGACCTGAACCGTGAGTCTCCTTGAGTCTAGCAAAGTTCCAACGCTTGATAACGCCGGCATAACCTTTACCTTTGCTGGTGCCTGTTACGTCTACCTTGTTGCCTGTTTCGAAAATGTCTGCTTTGATGATCTGGCCAAGCTCGTAAGCTGAGCAATCATCAAAACGGAACTCCTTGAGAGTTCTCTTTGGAGCTACATCAGCCTTCTTGAAGTGACCCTGTAAAGGCTTTGTAACGTGCTTTGGTTTGATGTCACCGAAGCCGATCTGTACTGCTTCGTAGCCATCGTTTTCAACTGTCTTCTTCATTGAAACAACACATGGGCCTGCTTCAACAACAGTTACGGGAACAACTTTTCCCTTTTCGTCGAAGATCTGAGTCATACCGATCTTCTTTCCGATTAATGCTTTCTGCATCATCTATTCCTCCTTGTTAGATTATTGGTCGGCTAAGCCGACATGATCACGCTGCGGTAGGTTGAGTAGATTATAACTTAATCTCAATCTCAACGCCGGCAGGGAGCTCTAAGCTCATAAGAGCCTCGACTGTCTTGTTTGACGGTCTTAAAATGTCGATAAGACGCTTGTGAGTTCTCATTTCGAACTGCTCGCGGCTGTCCTTGTACTTGTGAACAGCTCTAAGGATAGTAACAACCTGCTTCTCTGTTGGAAGTGGAACAGGACCTGATACTCTTGCACCTGTTCTCTTTGCTGTTGCTACGATACGCTCAGCAGACTGATCAACCAGCTGATGATCGTAACCCTTAAGTCTTATCCTAATTTTTTCCTTGACTGCCATATCGTCGCCTCCTTAAAAATTTAGTTGGCGGGCGTTCAAAACCTTTCCACATTGCCGGGTGTTTCCACCCCGTCCATTAAAAAACCGATTAACTTTTCTTGTTAACCGGATAGTGAAAAGCGCTTTGGTGTCATAGCGACATAGCAACCCCAATGTCACTTTGCACACAAAAAAGTATTCTTTCGCCCGGTTTAAAATCGGACATACTCCACGGAAAAACCGACCATTTGGTCGCAACCTCCCGCTTCATCGCATATCAATTGCAGTCACGCATATGAGATTATACAATATATATAATATAAAATCAACAAAAACAGCTGAATTTCCTGTGTAGAAAATTCAGCCATAAATCGCACTTTGTTTTGTGCAATATCACCAAAAGTTAAGTTTACCCCAAAAACAATAAAAAACCTGATGCCAATGCGGTTTTTGAGCCTTTTTCGTGCAAATAATACACCTTTTGATATTAAATTTTTACAAGCTTTTTCAGCTATCATAAAAAATTTTTTTCGAAAAATGTCAAAAATGTGCAAAATACACCTGAAATCATCTCTGATTTTTGCTTTATAATTCTTTTATCGCATAAAAACAGCACTCATAAACACTGATGCGAGTATAAGAGCAGCACAAACCAATGCCACAATGCGTACAAAAACAGTCCTTTTGTCATTCATAAGACTAAAATTCTCCCCTATATATAATGTATATATAATAAAACTAATTGAATTTGTTTTCAAGTGGGTGTAATATATTATTGAAAGGATGATAAGAATGCTCACACTTTACTATGGAGAAGGAAAAGGAAAAACCAGTTGTGCTATCGGTACTGCTGTACGAGCTGCTATAAAAGATAAGAAGGTGCTCTTTGTTGAGTTCATCAGGCAAGATGACCTTTCAGACAGAAAAGCACTCGAAAGTATGTACTGTGTCACAGTATCAAGTGCTCCTGTGGATTTAGACCTCTGTGACGAAACTCTCAGTGATAATAAAGCTCAGGTAGCAAAGGTCTTCAGAGAGCTTTTCGACACAGCTGTAGTCACCGTGCTCACAAAGCAATACGATATGCTGATACTCGACGGTGTATTCGACGCTTTAAACAAAGGCTTTCTTATTGAAACTGAAGTGTATGACTTTCTATCCAATTCACCTGACAGCTTAGACGTGATATGCACTGGCATCAGCGTTGACGAGAAGTTCACGCCGCTCTTTAATTATGTTACCGAGCTATCAAACGGGACAACTGAAGAATAAACCAAAAAGGAGCTGATACACTCAGCTCCTTTTTATATACATATTATATAATTATCGCTTTTCTACTACTTCGCCAAGGCGTTTGTAGATAGAATTCTCTTCAACATAACCACGCACGAATGACAGTGGATATACGTTAGAGTTACGACCTACTACTGTACCGGGGTTCATAACCGAATTACAGCCGACCTCAACAAAATCGCCTATCATAGCACCGAACTTCTTCACACCTGTCTCAACTTTTTCGCCATCACACATAACTGTGACTAAAGATTTGTCGCTCTTGAGGTTTGAAGCGATAACACCTGCACCTGTGTGTGACTTGTAACCATAGACGCTGTCGCCTACGTAGTTGTAGTGTGGAACCTGAACATTGTCAAAGAGAATGCAATTCTTGAGCTCTGTTGAGTTACCTACAACAGCGTTTTTACCAACAATAGCAGAACCACGGATAAACGCACAGTGTCTTACTTCGGCGTCTTCATCAATAATGAGCGGACCGTTGAGTGAAGCAGACGGAGCTATTTTTGCACTCTTTGCTACCCAGATGTCATCATCGATTTTATCAAACACATTTCTGTCGAGCTTTTCGCCGAGTTCAAGGATAAAGTCCTTAATCTGTGAGAGCGCCTCCCACGGATATGTGATAGATAAGAACAAGTCTTTTGCGATTGTGTGATCAAGGTCGTATAGTTTTTTTACAGTTAGTTTTTCCATAATTAACCCTTTCTTGAGAACTTCAGATTCTCAATTTTATTTTCTATCTTATATCTCTTGATAAGATAATAGGTAAGAAGAGATACAAATATACCAAACAGCATACCACAGAGTACGTCTGTCGGATAATGAACATAGTTATAAAGACGAGAAAAAGAAACCAACGCTGCCAGTATCAGTGCAAAAACACCGTACTTTTTGTTCCACTGGAATATGGTAGTTGCTGCAGCAAAAGATGAGCTTGTGTGTCCTGACGGAAAGCTGAAGCTTCGCGGACATTTGACAAGCATTTCGATATCGTGTACAAGGTTGCACGGTCTTACTCTGCCGATAATGTTTTTGAGCACAAACTCTCCGAGCAAAAGTGTAATACACATAGACAGAATCATAACCACACCACAGGTACGACTTTTTTTGAAAAACAGCATAGGTACAGCTATCAGAAACCATACTATACCGCCTTCGCCAATCATACTCAAAAACACCATAAAAGAGTCCATAAAATCAGATCTCAAATTCTGTTGTATGAAATCGAGTATCGAAAAATCAATCTGAGTGATAAAATCTATCATACTGCCTCCACTGTATTTATAATAATATTATATAGCTGTTTTACACTATATTCAAGAAAAATTACAAGATTGACAAAGTTTGGGGGCTGATGTAAAGTAGTTGTGGAGGGATACTATGAGAATTATTGTAGACAGAATCGAAGAAAACCTCGCTGTGATAGAGCTCCCGTCAGGCAAAACGGTCACAGTTGACAAAGAACTCATAATGAACGCTAAAGAAGGCGATGCCATTGTGCTCAGCGTTGAAGAAAAAACAGAGCAAAACAAAGCCGACACTCACTCCATCTTTGAAGCTTTAAGAAAAAAGTCGAAAAACTAATCAAACAAATAGGCACACCCGTTTGGGTGTGCCTATGCTTTTTTCTTTATTGGTGGGCCATCTCGTCGAAGCTAACATCACTTGGCTGAAAAGATATGTATATCTTTTCTCACCGCATTTAGTTGCTTCTCCTCTCCCGAAAATCCGAGATTTTCGGGTCCCACCCTGAATTTAGCTCACAACACAAAAGGCACACCCGTTTGGGTGTGCCTTTTGTGTTGGTGGGCCATCAGGGACTCGAACCCCGGACCAACCGGTTATGAGCCGGTTGCTCTAACCAACTGAGCTAATGGCCCTCATTGGCGTAAGATATATTATAGCTGTAAAAAAACAGTTTGTCAATCAAAAAGTGAAAGCTATATTATATTCTTAAATTTTATGTTAGAATATATTTACTCCATACAAAATTCATATTCACGTGTTAAATTTATCTTGGAGGTGAGAAGAACATGTATAAAATTTTACTTGTTGAAGACGACTGTGACATCAGAGAGCTGATATGCGACTACTTTCAGGCAAAAAGCGAAAATGCTATTTTTGTCGATACAGCATACGACGGTCAAAGCGGTATAGAAAAAGCATACGAAAACTCGTATGATCTTATGTTGCTTGATGTTATGCTTCCTGAACTTGATGGTTTTGAAATCTGTAAAGAGGTCAGAGCCCACAGCGATGTGCCTATTATTTTTATCACAGCCAGAGCACTCGAAGCTGATATGCTCAAAGGCTATGCTTTAGGATGCGATGACTACGTAGTAAAACCGTTTCCGCTACCTGTGCTTTTTGAGAAAGTCAACGCACTCATTAAACGCTCAAAGGGACTCGTGCGACTTCCGCAGTTTATTTTGGGAGGCGTTACGCTCAACCCAAACAACGGAAAGGTCTTCTCAAACGGTGAAGAAGTCACTCTCACTGCAAAGGAGTTTTCAATACTCAAAATTCTTTTCGAGAACAAAAGCAGAATCATCACAAGAGATAAGCTCATCACAAAGCTGTGGGGATATGACTCTGACATCGACGAACGCATCATCGACACCCACATCAAAAACATACGGAAAGCTCTGGGCGATAACTCAAAGCTCATCAAAACCGTCCGATCACGTGGATATGTACTGGAGGAATAAAAATGGAGAAAAAGTTTAAAAAACAAAGACGCAATATCACTATAAAGATAGCTTCTATCATAACAGTAGTGTGGCTGATTGTATCGGTAGTTCTTTCTATAGCAGTAACCACAGTAGAAAAAGAAAAGCTCATAAAAGAAGAAGACGACAAGTTTTATACACTTGTTAGAAACATCGAAAGCAACGGCAGTTATTTAGCTGACACATATGTAGATATTCTGAAGCAACCATACACCTACATTATCGATAAAGATAAGCCTGAACTCAACAGTGGCGCTGACGGATATTTCGATAATAATATACATATTTTCGTTTTAACAAAAAATGATGACGGTACATACAGCGAGACACTAGACACAGATAAATATGTATCAATTCACGACTACACAGTTACCAGTGAAAAAGAGCACAAATCTTCAATCGGCGGTCAAATAAACTATGATAGTTTTATAAAGTCTATCACACAAGAACAGCTAGACTCTATCAGCGAGTACCTTCATATAAAAAAAGATAAAGATGGTAACTACTATGAGCTGATTTGCAAGAAATTCTACTTTGACGAAGAAAACTCTTATATCATTCCTAAAACAGTTGAGATAGTAAAAACAGACGAAAACCACACTTGGTATGCTCAAGATGAAGTTATAGAAGTGTACGAGCTAACTCCTAAGTTCACTGATGAAATGGTACTATACACAAGCTCAGATGATGACCGAAACATAATTCCTGGTCAGTTTGTACTCGGCACTTTCAAAAGTGGTGGCTTGATAGATACATACTTAGATGATGAATCATATCCTTATCTTGACACCGAATGTGCAAAGGTATCCCCTTTCACCTATGTATATAAGAACGTCGCAAATGCGCACGCAACTGCACTGACTTTTGTCGAAGATGAAGATATTGAATATATGGAGTTTGAATCAGATGGCATTTATTATGAAGTCTATCAATCAAACGAACCTCAGCTTGTCATTAATTACGCAAAGCGTATCAATGTGCTTGACTCATGCAAAAGCACGCTTGTCATCAGCATATCGTCGCTTTTTCTCTTCTTCCTCATCATCGGCATTATTCTTGCTGTTATGATGTACAAGGTTATGAAAACACAAATGACAGAAGAACAAAAACGTGCTGAAGTCACAAATGCTCTCGCACACGATATCAAGACTCCGCTTTTCATCATCTCAGGCTACGCACAGAACCTGAAAGAAAATGTGAATACTGATAAACGTGAGCACTACTGCGACAGAATCATTGAACGCACTGACGAAGTGAATGAGCTCGTTCATAAAATGCTCGATTTTTCAAACCCTGAAGTATCAGTACAAAGCTTCAGTTTCAGCTCTTTTATGCTCAAAGACATCACAAACGAGGTTTTGAGCAATTTTGATGAACTCAAAAAAAGCAGAAATATCATATTGAGCACAAATGATACTCACGAAATCTATGCTGACAAGGAGCAAATCGAACGAGTTATCAGAAATCTTCTGGACAATGCTTTGAGATACTCAGACGAAGGCACGGACATCGCTATAGACATAAACGAAAAATCGTTCAGCATTTCGAACGTATGCAGTAGCATCAGTAGTGAAGACATAAAACACCTTACCGAGCCTTACTATCGTGTTGAAAAAAACCGAAACACCAAAGGCAACGGACTGGGGCTGTCGATAGTAAAATCTATTTTAGATGTGCACGGATACAAGCTTGACATAAAACTTCAAAATAATCTGATAACATTCACAATAACATTTTAACCTCTAACAAAGCAAAAAAGGTCGCTGTAAAAGCGACCTTTTTGTTATGTGCATTTATTTACGTGTTATTGTAAGACCGGTTTTGTTGTATCCGCTGACGTGCTTCTTTCCATTTGAAGTCACACAGCGTACGGTGTAGGTGTATTTTTTACCTTTCTTTGCGGTTTTGTCAAGGAAGTAGTCTTTCTTACTCGATACGTCGCCGACCTTCTTCCATGAAGTACCGCTTGTTTTGCGGTAGATTCTGTACTTTGAAGCACCTTTCACCTGATAGAAAACAAAGCGTACACCGTTACTCTTGTTCTTTATAGATCTCAGCTTTGGTGTTGCGATATATTTATTCTTGAAGCCTGCGCTGATAAAGCGACTTGTTGACCTCTTTTTATCTGCTGAGAGGCACTTGACAGTGTATGTATAGGTTTTTCCTGAATTTGAAGTCTTGTGGGTATATGATGTGCCTTTTGTTGTTCCGACTGTTTTCCAGCTTGAACCACTCTTTACATACAAACGGTAGTTTTCGGCACCCTTGACGCTGTTCCATGTGACTTTCACTCCACCGTTTACATTCTCAAACTTCTTGACCTTTGGAATAGAGAGGTACTGGTACTTTCCGACGAACTTATCCCAGCCGAGTGTGTAGAAAATATCAGACCATTCGTAACCTTTAAGCTCATAGTTCGGAGCTCTCAAGCCTATGCTCTTTAGATATTTGTCACCAGTTTTTGTCGCCTTTTTATATGCGCTATACAACGTAGAGTTGGTTACTGTGGTTATCGGTTTACCGGTGGTGTTAATTTCAGATGAAAAAACATACTTACGAATTATTTCGTAATTCTTCATATAGTAATAAGTGCAGCCAAACACACCCATATTACCACCCTGATAATAAAGGCCTCGATAAGAGCTGTTCATATGGTAGAACATATCTGCCATTCTGGAACCCACATCACCAACATATATTACACTTCCATTTTTAATAGCATACACATAGTTAGTACGAGATGCCATACTAAAACCACCATTACTGGTAATTAACTCAGGAACACCATCAAAGTCCATATCATGCAACATAATTTTGATCGGTTCGTCGGGATAATAATAAGCACCACTATAGTAATACATTTCATTAAAAATAAACTCGTGATATCTATAATACCAATGGTCTAAACTATACGCCGATGTTTCTGCAAAATCATCGACCTCTGCCGCTGAAACAGGAGCAACCGCCAATACACTCAGTGACAGTACGAGCACCATTATCAAAGATACGATTCTTTTTGTCATAACATAGCCTCCTCAATTTGTAAAAAACAACACTTTTTTAAGTGCAAATACTTACAATATAAGAATACCACTGACGTTTTTTGGTGTCAATAAAAACCATATTATATCGCCATATATTTTATCAATCACTTTACTTGAAACTACATAGATTTAGTGATAGAATAGTATCATCAAAGAGAAAGTGAGATTCTTTATGAAAAAGATTTTTGCTATAATGTTGAGTTTACTGATGGTGTTTTGCTTTGCCGGATGCGATAAAAACGCTGACACAGATATGCAAGCTTCGACCGAAAGCGGACCATCAACCACTATAGACCCCTGCACCATCGACTGGGGATATTACGCACAAGAAGACGTATCTGACCGTTGGTATCAGACAGACACAGACGACGTTATATATATCTATTTCACACAGAGTAACAGCGGTAATGTATGCACATACCATCTTGTGCAAAGCGGCGTTGTAGTAGAAAGCACAGATTGTGTCTTATCAGGTGAAAATCATCTCATCCCTGTAGATGAGAGTGCCATGACTCTTGACCTTGTTTTTCAGGACGCTTTCACGGTTTTTGACTATGTAAGCGGAAACTGGTACAGTCGTGGTGATCAGGTTGAGCTAACCAACCAGTTTGTGGGCAAAACATACACTGAAGAATCGGATAATACTAACACCATTGTTTTTAACGAAGATTATACCTGCACGGAAACTTTCGAAGGCATTGCATATCCGGGCACTTTCGAGATAACAGCAAAGAAAACTCTCAGATGTGTTTTCGAAGAAAATGTCGCTAAATTTAAAATCACGTATAATGATGACCAATCGGTAAACAACATCGAATGTGACGGAAGAGTTTTTTATCCTGAAACAAAAGAAGATGAAACCATCAACAAATACAAGGCATATTGAATATAAAAAGGCTTCGGAAAATCCGAAGCCTTTCTTCTTTATCTTTTTTACTGTGGTTTTTTAGCAATACGTTTTTGGCGTCTTTTGTTACGCTGTCTGATGTATGTTGCTTTGAGCTTAGACAGCTCTTCGCGTAGTACGCCGATTGTTTTCTTATCGTTTGGAAAGATCAGTCGCATCAGAAAAACAGCGATAATCACGGTGAGTATTTTTTCGGGTGTAAAGGGTACCCACAGCAAACTCATATACGCCCCACCTGTGATAATCATCCACGGTATTTCGAGTAGCGTACCAATCACTGTAAAAACATAGCTCCAACCGTTAGTTATCATCCATGCTATAAATATACACAAAAGCAGCCTTGGGTTGAGTATAACCATCAACCACTTTTTAAGCGATTTCAATATTCTTTTTTTAAGTGATAGCTTATTGTTTGCACTTTCCATATTACTTTCCTTTCTTTAAGAAAAGTATATATGCAACAGAATGCAAATTCAAGCAAATATCGACTTTATTTACAAAGAATTCCTAAAATTCACATTTTAGAAATTTTTAATTAAAACTCTTTGCTTTCGCCTACGATACGCTCTTTGAGCGGTTTTACTGCCATAAGTGCCATAATGCCGATGACCGAAATGATAAGTTCAGGAATCATATACAGCGAGTTATATACAAGTGAATAAAGAGCTGCGAGCACCTGACCGTCAAAACTGCTCATAACAAATGAACTGAATGAATTGACAAACGCCTCACCGAAGAACCACTCTGCGTAGCTTCCCCAGAAAATCCAGCCTGATAAAAAGTGACACATCAGTCTTATTAAAATTGCAACAACCGCACCTAAAAAGAACGCAACGGTGTCGTTTTTGATTTTGCCCTTGAACATACCGCAAAGACCAACAACAACATAAGCGACGATGTAGTCAAGCAACGCCATAACAATGATCGCCCAGCCTGAAAGTCCTGCAAATGCCTGACTCATAGTAGCACCGAGCACCATCTGGAGCACACCATACACACCGCCACACAACAGTCCCCATTTCACTCCATACATATAGCCTAAAACGAGGATTGGCACCATTGAGAACAGCGTGACAGAGCCACCAAAAGGCCACGAAAAAACCTTAATCATAGACAGCACAGTCGCTAGACCGATGAGCACACCGCTGGTCACGAGTCGCAAAGTTTTACTTCTTACATTTTTCATAAAAAACACTCCTCTAGAGCAAGTCAAGAATATCCAAATCATATTTTTGAGGGACTATTTTCGCTCACTCTTTGTTAAAGTACTCGTGAATCCGTCAGAATTCACTGCGTTTTTGCCTAGATTGAATCAAAATCCTCCACTCAAAATTCTACAACCTAAATTTTAGGGAGTTTCAGTCGATTTTAAGGGCTGAGAACATCGCAATGCTGATGCATTGGGGTGCTGATACGCCCAAAACAGGCGAAAGAGCTAAGATTTAGGCTGGTTCGGATACCCTTGATTCACTCTAAATAAAAAACACCACACTTGCGTATGGTGTTAAGTACATTAACTACTACTCCCTACGCCGGCATTATCCGTATCAGGTTCGCAACTATCGTTGCAGGGTCAGGAAAGCATCCATTCCAATCTCAGCCGACTTTTGCGTCGGCACCCCCTGTGGTGTTTTTTAATTTGCAAGTTAAGAATACATCAACAATTTCTTTTTGTCAAGAGAATTATCAGCAATGACTATGTAAACTTTCAATCATCAGCAGTAGCAACGCTCATATCCGTGTAGAATGTGCAAAAAGCTGTCAAGTTTTATATAAGACTGATAAGGTAGTGTTGATAGATAATAAAAAAAGCAGTACCGAAATGGTACTGCTTTTTTTATGGCGCGCTGAGAGGGACGATGTATTTTCTTTGAAAATCTATCCACGCTTGGCGACCACTCCGAGTACTCGTGGTACCCGCCTTCACGCTTCGCTCCTAAAAACAGTCCACTGGACTGTTTTCTTAACTTCGCTCACCCTCTCAGGGTTCGAGTCCCATTTAGTGGTATAAAAACAGCCCACACACCAAAGGTGTATGGGCTTATTTTTATGGCGCGCTGAGAGGGACGATGTATTTTCTTTGAAAATCTATCCACGCTTGGCGACCACTCCGAGTACTCGTGGTACCCGCCTTCACGCTTCGCTCCTAAAAACAGTCCACTGGACTGTTTTCTTAACTTCGCTCACCCTCTCAGGGTTCGAGTCCCATTTAGTGGTATAAAAACAGCCCACACACCAAAGGTGTATGGGCTTATTTTTATGGCGCGCTGAGAGGGACTCGAACCCCCGACCTACTGGTTCGTAGCCAGTCACTCTATCCGGCTGAGCTATCAGCGCAAAGTGCGGTTTGAAAACCGCAAGAGTTATACTAACACACTTTTTCTAAAAATGCAAGTATTTCCGTAAAATTTAGTTAAACAGTGCATAGAAAGCACGGTATGCCATATAAATATCAGCTTTTGAGATAATCTCAAACGGTGCGTGCATACAAAGCACAGCAACACCTAAATCTACTACGTCTACATTCATATTGGCAACGTACTTTGCGATAGTGCCACCGCCACCGATATCGACCTTGCCGAGCTCACCTATCTGCCACTTGATTTCGTTTTTCTCAAGCATTGAGCGAATTTCTGCCATATACTCAGCTGATGCATCAGATGTGTCATACTTGCCACCGTGACCAGTGTACTTTGATATAACAACACCTTCGTTTATAAAACTTGCGTTCTTTGGCTCATAGGCACTTGAGAATGTCGGGTCAAACGCAGCATTCACATCAGCAGAAAGGCATCTGCTCTTTGATAACACGTGGTATCCTTCTTCCCCGTCTGCTTTTGCAAGATCATAGATAAAGTATCTGAGAAAATCAGACTGCATACCTGTGTTACCATCACTGCCTGTTTCTTCTTTGTCAGTAAGATATGTGATGACTGTATTTTCAGGCATCTCGGTATTGAGTGCTGCCATAAGTGCAGGATATGCACAGCAACGGTCATCGTGACCATAGCCACCGATGAGTGAACGGTCAAAGCCGATGTCGCGAGTTTTGTAGCAAGGTACAAAGGATAGCTCAGAAGACAAGAAATCGTCCTCAGTGATACCGTACTTCTCGTTGAGAATACTCATAACGTTGAGTGCTACAAGTCCCTTTTCGTTATCGTCAGAGAATGGACGTGAACCAACTAAAATGTTGAGGTCTTCGCCTGTGAAAGCTTTGTTCATTGTCTTTGTAGCCTGTTCACGGTCCAAATGTGGGAGCAGATCTGTGATACAGAAGCAAGGCTCACTTTCGTCATCACCCAAACGGATATCGATCTTTGTACCGTCGAGCTTAATAACAGTACCGTGAAGTGCAAGCGGAATAGTTGTCCACTGGTACTTTTTGATACCACCGTAGTAGTGGGTTTTAAAAAGTGCAAGATTGTTATCCTCATAAAGTGGGTTTGGCTTTAAGTCAATGCGTGGTGAGTCTACGTGTGCGATAGCAAGCTTCACACCGTTTTTTGTGCCATTCTTACCAATAACAGCAAAGCCGACAGCCTTGTCACGGTTTACTATATACACCTTGTCGCCTGCTTTGTATGTCTTTGTATTATCATATTCAATAAAACCGTACTTTTTAGCAAGCTCGACTGAATACACTACTGCTTCACGCTCTGTGCGGGAATAGTCTAAAAATTCTTTGTACTCTACGCAAAACTCATCAGCCTTTTTGAGGTCTTCTGCTTTATAATCAGCAGCACCCTTTCTTTCTTTCATCATAATTTCTTCTTTTAGAAGCTGTGCTTTTGTTTTGTCTTTCATATATATTCCTCCTAAGTTAATTATTATCATAATAAAGCGATTCATACACAGACTTTGTGCTTTCTACACGCTGTACGTACTGTGATGTTTCGTTGTATGGTATATTTGTCAGGGTGTTACCGTCGCTTGAGTATCTCTGGTCCGTAAGCCAGTTATCGACATTTGCAACACCTGCATTGTATGCCGCTACTGCGAGATTTTCGTTACCGTTATAATGAGAGATAAGATAACTTAAAAAATACGTTCCGTATTTTATATTAGTTTCAGGGTCCAAAAGTTCACTTGATGAGTGGGTGACTTCACCGTTTGATAGATTTTGCAGCCAGTCAAAGGTATCGGGCATTATCTGCATAAGTCCCATCGCACCGACACTTGACTCGACCTCTGCTCGAAAACCGCTTTCGGTGCGAATCACAGCGAAAATCAGCGACTCTTCCACCCCATACTCATTACTGTACTGGGTGACATACTCAGAGTACTCTAAAGGGTAAAAATGCTGTAACACCTTGTTTTTTATACCACCCAAAGTATCGGTACAAAACGCAAGCAGAGCAAAAATAACAACACACACTAAAAAGAGCGTGAAAATTCCGCCACAACATCCGTGTCCTTTTTTACCTGTTTTTTCATAATGTGTTGCCATCTTACACCTTCTCTATTGCATCTATGACTTTCCGGGTTTTTAAAATCAACTCTTCAATCGATGAGTCGTTTATTATAACAAAATCTGATTTTTCAGTATAAAAGCGGTCGCTGTGCTGAGCCGAAAACCTTCTTTGAATTTCACTTTGTGTGAGCTTATCTCTGCGTACCACACGCTTCATTCTATCATCTTCAAAAGCTATAACAGACACAACTTTTTCACACAGCTTATCTGAACCGCTTTCAAAAAGAAGCGGGGCGTCGTAGACAATTTTTGTGTAGCCTTTATCAGTATATTCCTTAATTTTTGACTCGACCAGTTTTAAAATTGCAGGATGCGTAATAGCGTTGAGCTTGTCAGTGTTTTCTTTTGATACAAAAGCGCGTTGTGCTAAAAGCCTGCGGTTTAATGTACCGTCATCACATATGATATCTTCACCGAAAACAGACGCTAAATCAGCAAGAGTTTTTGAACCTTTTTCGACAACTTTTCTGGCATACACATCGGCATCGATAACCTTGTAAGAGAAATCAGAGAAAACTCCTGCTACTATCGTTTTTCCGCTTCCCATAGGACCGGTCAGTCCAATAACCTTTGCTTTATTCAATCTCAATCACCTCGAAAGACGCCGCACGGATAAGCCTGTTATACAAAGCCATACCCACGCCTTGCTTTGTCGGGCAGTGAGCATATACTTTTTTTACACCATCTATTGTATCGACCTTTCGAAGTGCATCAAAAAGCCTTTTTGCCTGTGTTTCTAAATCATCGCTTTTTCCGATAGAAATTGCCTGAGCTTTAAGCTCTGCGACATCTTCATCATAACAGATAGCACAGACTGTACTGTCTGTTTCGAATTCGCTGTTGACAAACGATATAAACTTGTCACCATCTGAATTTATCAGCACTACTTTAGCTTTAGGCGAATAGTGCTTGTATTTCATACCTGGTGATGCGGCTTTTTCGCCGTTTTCGAGCTTGAACAACACTGCGTCATCGACGTCTATTTTACCGATAACAGCTTCTATCTGCTCTACTGTTACAAGGCCAGGTCTTAATAGTCTTGGAGGGGTTGTAGCAAGGGTGACAACCGTGCTTTCAACACCGACATCACACGCTCCACCGTCTACTACTGCATCGATAAAGCTACACAAATCGTTCATAACATGAGTGGCTGTAGTAGGGCTAGGGGAGCCTGAACGGTTTGCTGACGGAGCTGCGAGCACCGTGCCACTTTCTTTGATGAGCTGTCGTGCAACGCTATGTGAAGGCAAACGGATAGCAACTGTGGGTAGTCCTGCTGAAACTTCATCAGGTATCCTGTCGGATTTTTTCATAATGATGGTCAGCGGACCCGGCCAAAATGTTTGTGCCAGAATCTGTGCTTCTAAAGGAAACTCACTCACCAAATCAAATCGCTCAATGTCACTTATATCGCTGATATGAACGATAAGCGGATTGTCCATCGGTCTGCGTTTTGCAAGAAAAATCTTTTTGACACACTCACCGTTTAAAGCATCTGCGGCAAGTCCATACACAGTTTCTGTCGGCATAGCAACAACACCGCCATCTTTTATTATTGATGCGGCTTTTTTGATATCATCTTTTGTTGTGCCCAGTAAGAGTGTATTCATGACTTTACTTTTCCATACTTTCTTTAAGTTGTTCTGCTCGTTGAGCAGTGATAAGTGCCTCGATTACTTCGTCAAGATTACCGTTTAAAATATCGTCGAGTTTATAAAGAGTCAGACCGATTCTGTGGTCGGTAAGACGACTTTGCGGGAAGTTGTAGGTACGGATTTTTTCTGATCGGTCACCCGAACCTACTTGGGATTTTCTATCCTGTGCGATTTCTGCGCTCTGCTTATCTTGCTCGACTTTCAAGAGTCGGCTTTTTAAGACTTTAAGCGCCTTGTCTTTGTTTTTATACTGGCTACGCTCGTCCTGACACTCGACCACCATACCTGTCGGCAAGTGAGTAATACGGATAGCTGAAGATGTTTTGTTGATATGCTGACCACCTGCACCTGAAGAACGGAAAGTATCAATCTGCAAATCGTTAGGATTGATATCGATTTCGACATCGTCTGCTTCAGGGAGCACTGCTACTGTTGCGGCTGAAGTGTGGATTCTGCCACCGCTTTCGGTCTGTGGTACACGCTGAACTCTGTGTGTGCCTGACTCGAACTTAAAGCGTGAATATGCACCGTCACCGTTAATCATAAAGGAGATTTCCTTGTATCCGCCGAGCTCGGTTTCGTTAGCGTTAAGAATCTCGACTGAAAAGCCTTTTTTCTCTGCGTACATTGTGTACATTCTAAAAAGATCACTTGCAAAAAGTGAAGACTCTTCGCCACCTGTACCGCCTCTGATTTCAACTATTACGTTGCGATCATCGTTGGGGTCTTTCGGAAGCAGTAAGATTTTTAGCTCTTCTTCTATAAGTGGTAGCTTCTCTTTATTTTCGTTAAGCTCAAGCTGTGCAAGGCTTTTGAGCTCTTCATCACAGGATGCATCTTCAAGCAAAGACAGTGCATCGTCGATAGTTTCCTTAGTTGCTTTATATTCTCTGTACTTTTCAACTATCGGCGTGATGCCCGAGAGCTCTTTGTTCACTTCACGAAACTGTACAGGGTCAGCCGCCACATCAGGCTCATAAAGTCTTTTGTTGAGCTCTTCATATCTTTTATCAAAAATTTCTAATTTATCAAACATAGTTTATCCTCAAGACTCAGCTGGTATGATTTTTTTAATATTTTTTTCGACCTTTTTTCGTGGCACCATGACCTCGTGCGAGCACTTAGTGCACTTTATTTTAAAATCCATTCCGACACGTGTGACCAAAAACTCGTTACACCCGCATGGATGAGGCTTTTTCATTATCAATTTGTCAGACACTTTAACGTCCATATAAAGAACCTTTCCCGCATTATTATTCACATTACATAATAGCACAATATTATAAAAATAGCAAGGCGGCACACGTTTTTGTGCACCGCCGTTTTTACACAGAATTTATTCAATTACATATTCTCTGAGTCGACCGTACGTTGCTTCGTCGATGACCGCTTCAACAAGCACTCCGTGCTCGGTGTATTCTTCGCTGTTGATAGTTGAAGTAGTGCGCAGTGATGCCGCAAGACCTGCTTTGTCAAAAGGAAATAACAACTTGACCGCTTTTACTCTCAATGGCAGGTTATCTTCTATCGCTTTTAACAGCTCATCGATACCGCTACCGTGCTTTGCGCTGATTTTTACAGCGTTACTAATACGCATGATTTCCATATCATCAGTGAGCAAATCACACTTGTTGAGCACAGGTACGATAGGCGTGTCGATACAACCTAAACTCACGAGAAGTTTTTCGGTTACATCAAGGTGAAGTGCTGCTTCTTCAGAGCTAGCGTCACAGACATTCAGAATAATGTCCGCAAGTGCCGCTTCTTCGAGCGTTGATTTGAACGCTTCGACCAGATGGTGAGGCAGGCGTCGTACAAGCCCAACGGTGTCTATCATCATAACAGAAACTCCGTTAGGGAGTTTCAGCGCACGAGAAGTTGGATCAAGGGTTGCAAAAAGCTTGTCCTGTGCGAGTACTCCTGCTTGCGTTAAGAAGTTCATCAGTGTTGATTTTCCTGCATTTGTGTAGCCGACTATCGCTACTGTGATGACATTGTCCTTTTTTCTTCTGCGTCTAAGCTGTAGTCTGTGCTGTTCGACTTCTTTGAGCTGGGCTTTGAGTGTTTCCATTCTGCGACGGATATGACGCTTGTCGGTCTCAAGCTTTGTTTCACCAGGACCACGAGTACCGATACCACCGCCGAGTCGTGACATCTCGATACCTTTACCGGTTAGTCGGGGGAGCATATATTTAAGCTGTGCAAGCTCAACTTGGAGCTTACCTTCCTTTGACTTTGCACGCTGAGCAAAAATATCGAGTATCAGCATAGTGCGATCAATGACTCGCACGTCAGTTGCAGATTCGATATTACGAATCTGCACAGGTGACAGCTCTAGGTCAAAAATGAGAAGTTCGATTTCTTCTACCTTGCAGACTTCGGTTATTTCAATAAGCTTTCCGCTACCAACACAAGTACCTGGTTCCAAATGGCTGAGTTTTTGTTCAATGCTGAGTAGTGGATCTGCACCCGCACTTTTTGCAAGCTCAAAAAGTTCTAAAAGTGATGACTGTGCATCAAAATCACCTGTATCAACGCTGACAAGCAGTGCACGCGTTGGTTTTATTTCCAATGTGTTTTCCATAATAATCTCCAAAATCTTTTATGTGCTTAGTATAGCCTAAGTTTTTTACTTTGTAAATATTCAAAACCTCACTAAATCTCTTCACAATTTTTGCTTTTATTTTTGACAAATATATAGTATAATGATAAATGGTGAAATTTGAGCTGTCAAAATACAGCAAAAAAAGAGGTTATTATGGATAAAAAACGTATTGTAGTAAAGGTCGGTACATCCACCCTTACATATGAAAACGGAAAGATAAATTTAAGAAGGGTTGACACACTGTGCAAGGTGCTGTCCGACCTTAGAAACTTCGGTCACGATGTCGTGCTTGTATCTTCAGGTGCTATCGGAGTAGGAGTCGGCAAACTGGGACTTTTACAGCGTCCGACTTCAACCAGAGAAAAACAGGCGCTCGCCGCTGTTGGTCAGTGCGAGTTGATGTTTATGTATGATAAGTTTTTTTCTGAGTACAACAACACAGTTGCACAAGTACTTTTGACAAAATACTCTGTGGACACTGACCACAAAAAAGAAAACGTACTCAACACCTTCAACACACTTTTAAAAATGGGCATCATCCCTATCGTCAACGAAAACGATACCGTTGCTATCGACGAATTAGAGGGCAACAACTTCGGCGATAACGATATGCTTTCTGCTATTGTAGCAAGTCTTATCAATGCCGATACTCTTATCATTCTTACAGACATCGACGGGCTCTATACTGACAACCCACGCACTAACCCAAAGGCTTTGCACATCGATGTGGTCGAAAACATCACAGACGAAATCATGCATATGGCACACGGTACAGGAAGTAACAGAGGCACAGGTGGTATGGCTACAAAACTTTGTGCTGCACAACACGTAACCAAATCAGGTATCGACTGTATTGTATTAAACGGTGAAAACCCCACAATACTCTACGATGTTTTTGATAAAGAAAACAAACCCGGCACACTTTTTAAAGGACAAAGGTGATAACATGTTAAGTGTAAGAGAACTTGGAAAAAACGCAAAAGTTGCGTCTAAAATACTTTCTGTTGCAAAGAAAGAGAAAAACGAAGCTCTTGAGAACATCGCACAAGCGTTAGTCAGTAACGCTGATTTTATCATCAAGGCTAATGACATAGACATTAAAAACGCAAAGGATAATGGTCTGTCAGATGCTATGATAGACAGACTCTCTCTTACAAAAGAGCGAATTGATTCTATAGCTCAGGGTGTTAAAGAAATCATCGCTATGCCTGACCCTGTGGGCAAGGTGCTTTCTGGCAACACTCTTTCAAACGGACTTAATATCACAAAAGTCACTGTGCCGCTGGGCGTTATCGGCATCATTTTTGAGTCACGCCCAAACGTTACTGCTGACGCAGCTGCACTTTGCTTAAAGGCAGGCAACTGCGTTGTGCTTCGTGGTGGAAAAGAAGCTATCAACTCTAACAAGGCTATTGTAGAGGTTATGCGAGATGCTGTATATAAGGCAGGTCTGCCAAAAGACTGCATCAATTTGATTGAAGACACATCACGCCAGAGCTCAATCGAGCTTATGGAGCTTTCTGACTATCTTGATGTTCTTATTCCTCGTGGTGGTGCAGGGCTCATCAAAGCTGTTGTCGAAAACGCAAAAGTCCCTGTTATTGAAACAGGCGTGGGCAACTGCCACGCATATGTCGATGAGATTGCTGACATAGCTATGGCATCAGACATAGTGTATAACGCAAAAACCTCACGTGTATCCGTGTGCAATGCACTCGAAACACTTTTAGTACATGAAAAAATAGCAGACAAAGCTTTGCCTGCTATCTATGATAAACTGAGTGAGAAAAATGTAGAAATCCGTGGCTGTGAAAAGACCATAGCTATACTTAGCGATAAAGCGAAACCTGCCACTGAAGATGACTACAGCACAGAGTTTTTAGACTACATCCTCGCTGTAAAAATCGTTGACTCTATCGACTCTGCACTTGAGCATATTTCAAATTATTCAAGCGGTCACAGCGAAGTTATCATCACTAACGATTTTAGAAACGCAGAAAAGTTCCTCAATCACGTGGACTCTTCTGCTGTATATGTGAACGCATCAACCCGCTTTACTGACGGTGGCCAGTTCGGCTTAGGGGCGGAAATCGGAATTTCAACCCAGAAGCTCCACGCTCGTGGACCGATGGGACTCGAAAACCTGACCAGCACAAAATACATCATCCGAGGTCAAGGTCAGACTAGAGTATAAGATACATCAACGCTAAAACAAGCGTAGTATCAGCCTTTTCGCTGATGAGCAAAACTATGAGCAAAAGGATAAGGCTCTTCTCTTTGTCTTTCAAAAAGATGTCTAAGAAATTTTCACTTTTTTTAGTATGTACTTCTTCTTTTGCCTGTTTTTCTTGATGATGAAATTCGGGTATAGTATCCGCCTGCTGTACTACTCTTTGATTTTTGCTCTGAGTGTTTTGGGGTTGTGCCTTTGAGTACATCTGCTTCAGGCGTTCCATAGCTTCATTTTGCATACTGTCAGGCATATAAACCTCCGACTAAAAAAGTGAATCAAGTATATTGAAATCTTTGAGTAGTGGTAAAAGCTTCATCATTTTTAAAAGCTTTGATGCTTCATCGAGCTTTTTTTGACGCTTTTGTGACAAAAACGGTCTGAGAGCAAAGAGCAGGCGAGTCGTGTCGTCTTCTTTGCTGATGCTACTAATCATCGGTGCAACTTTTGTAAAAAGCGACAACATATCTGGTGATGTGCCACCCATCATATTTGACAGCATATTACCTGCAGAGCCGATATCATTATTTACTTCATTTTTTACACTTTCTTTTTCGGTGTTGTTTAGGCCGAGCATCTCCCCAAGCCCTTGTAGCTGTTGTAGTGCTTGGGGGTCACTCAGAATCTCGCCTATTTTTTGTGATAAATCGTCCATCAGCCCATAAGCTTTTTGATCAAAGCCTGTGCCTGTGGGGATGAGAGTACTTTTCTTGACTCTTCAGGGTCAGAGAGTATTGCACTTATTTTTTGTGCCTGCTTCTGGTCCATATTCTTCAGCACTTTGTCAAGGTTACCCTTTTGCAGTGCATCTTTCACCTGAGAACTGTCTGCATTCAGCCTTTGTGACAGCTGATTTATGAGTGAATTGATTTGCTCATTATTTGCCATATATAACACCTCGATAATATACTATGCAAAGAACGAAACTTTATGTCAGGAGTTTTTATGAGAATTTTAGTTACATCAGATACCCACGGTGATTTTCACTCGCTAAAACAAGCGATTGATGAGCAAAGAAACGCCGACATCATCATTCACTGCGGTGACAGTCGTGGGGAGCTCGATGATATCAGAACACTGTATCCAGACAAAGCTTTTTATGCAGTAAAAGGCAACTGTGACTTTGGTTCAATGCTCAAAGCTGAAGAAACCATCGTGGTAGAAGGCAAAAAGATATTCATCACTCACGGTCATCTGTATAACGCAAAAATGACGTTGTATCCTTTGTGCCTAAAAGCAAGAGAAGAAAAAGCCGACATCGTTGTGTTTGGTCATACTCACAACGCTTTGTGTGAATATGACGACGGGCTGTATATTTTAAACCCGGGCTCACTGCACGGATACAACGCAAGCTATGCGTATATTGATGTGACAGACAAGGGTATTATGACAAATATAGTCAAATTAAAATAAATATAGATTTTCGCTTTATTTTATGCTATACTTAATTGATATTTAAAAAGGAGGTTGCACGATGGCTGATACTGAGAATAACGTAGCTACAATATTTTCTGGCTTAATAAGCAGCGGTCGTGTGCCTCACGCTGTGCTAATAGAGGGTGATGAAGGCGCACAACGAGACGAAGCTGTGAAGTACCTCTCTCGCTATGCTGTGTGTTCAGGTGAGAATCGTCCGTGTGGCACGTGCAAAAACTGCATCAAAGCGTTTATCGGTGGTCATCCTGACATCTACACTCCAAAGCTTTCAGGCAAAACAAATATCATCAGCGTTGATGCTGTGCGTGAGCTCATCAAAGACGCAAGCATCATCCCAAACGAAGCAAACACAAAGGTTTTTATACTAAACGATATCGACAAATGTATGTCCGATATATCGCAGAACGCTTTTTTAAAAATACTGGAAGAACCTCCACAGAGCACGCTGTTCATTCTGACAGCCCAGAAATCAAAGCGACTGCTTTCTACCATACTTTCACGAGTTCAGGTCTTTTCGCTGAACAGCAAAAGTGAAACAAACGAAGAAACTGACTCACTTGCAAAAGATATCATCACTGGGATACTCAGTCCCAGCGAGATAAAGCTTCTCTATGCAACTGCAAAGATAAATTCCAGAGATGTTTTCAAATCTGTTCTACCTGTTGTTTCGGAGTATCTAAGACTGGGACTCAACAAATCTGTGGGTAGCGACACAGATAACGATATTGCTAATGCTATCGCAAAAAAACTAACTAAATCAAAAATCATGGCTTTGATAGAGCTTTCTTCAAAAGCTATCATAAAAGCAGACCGCAACGTCAACATGAATTTGCTGTGCACTTGGCTTTGCGGAGAATATAGGAGGATTTCATGGCTCAGGTAATCGGCGTAAGATTTAAAGAGGTCGGTAAGATTTACTACTTTGACCCGATTGATATAAAATTTAATAGCGGTGAATATGTTATCGTAGAGACAGCACGAGGTGTTGAGTGTGGCGAAGTGGCTACTCCTAATCGTGAAGAAGCTGACGAGAACATTGTTTTTCCGCTGAAAAAGGTCATCAGAAAAGCAACTGATGAAGATATGAAGCGTCTCGAAGAAAATAAGCTCAAAGAAAAAGATGCGCTGAAAACTTGCGAAAAGCTCGTAGCTCAACACCAACTTGAGATGAAGCTCGTTGATGTTGAATACACCTTCGATAACTCGAAAATCATGTTCTACTTCACAGCTGACGGACGAGTTGACTTTCGAGCACTGGTCAAAGACCTCGCATCTGTTTTCAAAACACGAATTGAGCTGAGACAAATCGGCGTGCGAGATGAAGCAAAGATGCTCGGTGGACTCGGCGTGTGCGGAAAGCCTTTCTGCTGTTCAAGCTTTTTGGGCGAGTTTCAGCCTGTTTCTATCAAGATGGCAAAAGAACAGGGGCTGTCACTCTCTCCTGTGAAAATTTCGGGTACCTGCGGACGACTGATGTGCTGTCTAAAATACGAGCAAGAAGCGTACACAGATCTCTTAAAACGCACTCCTAAAGTCGGCGCTATCGTCAAGACCCCTATCGGACGTGGACTTGTGGTGGAAAACAACCTACTCACCCAGACGCTGAAAGTCAAAATGGACAATACCCCTGACGAGGCTGCTCCACAAACCTTCAAGGTGAAAGAAGTCAAGCTTGTCAAGGACGGATACATCAAAGTCAACAAGAAAGAGCTCGACGAGCTGAAAAACTTGGAATAAGAAATTTTGACAAAATAATTGATTTTTTTATAAAGTGTGCTACAATATAGTTGCAACACTTAACAAGGAGGTTTATCCCAATGGCTTATGTTATCGATAAGGACACATGCATCGGTTGTGGTGCTTGTGCTGATCAGTGCCCATGCGAGGCTATCGCTGAAGATGATGGCAAGTTTGCTATCGACGCTGACACTTGTGTAGACTGCGGTGCTTGCGCAGGTCAGTGCCCTGTAGAAGCTATCGCTGAGGGTTAATTTTTACTTAATACAAAAAGCTCACGGTTTTTCCGTGAGCTTTTTTGTTTATTTAAGCGCCGAGCACCGAAGCCCTCGAGTTGATGACGGACGAGTTGCAAGTACCCAAAGGATACACAGTATCCGTCGGGTGGTTGAACGAGTAGGAGTTAATACGAGGAACAGCGTAGGTGAGCGAGGCGTGATATCTTAAGCGTCGAGGCTCGCAACACTTGTTTTATGTTCCTAAGCTTATTATATTTGCATAAATGCCGATATATGGTATAATTAAATTCAGCTTGTGAGGTGATACAATGCTCAAAGTCAACGAACGACTTGAACCACTTGGAAACAAAGTGGAAATCATAGTAAATGACACACACCACTTTTCGACAGACACGATACTGCTGTCCCATTTTGCAAGTCCAAAAAGCTCTGACTGTGTGATTGAGCTGGGCACTGGCTGTGGCACTATACCACTTTTGTGGTGCAGAGAACACTCTATAAAAGAACTCATTGCTGTTGATATTCAAGAAGACGCTATTGATATGCTCAAAAGAAGTATCGCTCACAATGAGCAAAACGGACTTATTAACTGCAGTTGTATCACACCACTTCGCTCTGATTTGAAAGACTTAAAAGGCAAATGCGAGTTCGGTCATTTCAACGTTGTTGTGTGTAACCCTCCATACAAGCTCAGTGGCAGTGGCATCAAAAACCCCGAACAACAAAAAACCGTCGCTCGACACGAAGAATCATGTACGCTCGACGATATCTGCGAAGCCGCCTCAAAGCTGTTGCAGTTTTCGGGCAGATTTTGTATCTGTCAGCGCCCCGAACGCCTTGCTGATGTGATGGAAAGTATGCGAAAATTTGATATCGAACCAAAGCGACTGCGACTTGTTCAGCAAAGGCTACAAAAAGAGCCAAAGCTGTTTTTGCTCGAAGGAAGGTACAAAGGCAACAAAGGCTTTATGCAGGTTATGCCGACTCTTTTCATCGAAGACGAGCACGGCGACTTCTCACACGAAATGAAAGAAATCTACGGTTTATATAAAGAAGGTAGGATATGAGCACATTATATGTAGTAGGAACTCCGATAGGAAACCTAGGCGATATGTCACCTCGTGCGATAGAAACGCTTGAACAGGTTGATTTCATCGCTGCAGAAGACACACGAGTCACCTTAAAGCTACTCAATCACTTCGGCATCAAAAAACCGATGGTGAGCTACTTTGAACACAACAAGGAATATCGTGGACAGATAATCTGTGACCGAATAAGAGCTGGCGAAAGCTGTGCTATCGTGACAGACGCAGGCATGCCGTGCATCTCTGATCCCGGTGAGCTGCTTATAAAGCAGTGCGAAGAATACTCCATCAAAACCGTTGTCGTACCGGGTCCGTCTGCTGTTATATCGGCTCTTTGTGTGTCGGGGCTCAGCACAGGTCGATTCTGTTTTGAGGGCTTTTTGTCAGTGAACAAAAAAAGTCGTTTTGACCACCTTGAAAAGCTACTTCACGAAGAACGCACAATGATTTTCTACGAAGCTCCGCACAAGCTACCAAACACCCTGAAAGATCTCTACGACTTTTTCGGAGAGCGTAAGCTCACTATCGCACGTGAGCTCACAAAACTCCACGAAGAGATAATCCGCACCACCACAAAAAAGGCGGTTGAACTCTATGTAGATAATCCGCTCAAAGGCGAAATCGTGCTCATCTTAGAGGGCAAAGTAGCTGAAAAAGAAAGTGAATATACACTAAAAGATGCGGTAGAAATCGCAGAAAAGCTCATCAAAGACGGACTCAAACCAACAGACGCCGCAAAAGAAGCTTCAAAAATCACAAAAATACGCAAAAACGATATATATAAGGAACTTATCTGAAAATGACATACGAACAAGCACTAGAAAAAATACACTCACTTGACAAGTTCGGTTCTCGTCCGGGACTTCAGCGCATACAAAAGCTGTTTTCAATGCTAGGCGATGATTTGCTAGAGCAAAAATTTATACATGTAGCCGGTACTAACGGAAAAGGATCTGTATGCCAGATGCTCTCAAATGTTCTAAGAGAAAGCGGATACAAAACAGGACTTTTTATTTCACCGTATATCACCAACTTTTTAGAACGTGTGCAGATAAACAACGAAATGATAGAAAAGCGTGAGCTGTGCGATGCGGTTGAGCACCTGTCACCTATGCTCGATACGCTGAATGAACAGGGTATCATCATCACAGAATTTGAATTTCTCACTGCACTTGCTTTTTATGTTTTCAAGAAAAACGGATGTGACATCATCGTGTGCGAGACAGGACTCGGCGGACTGCTCGACAGCACAAACCTCATCAAAAAACCACTGTGCTCCGTGCTGACAAAAATCGACCTCGACCACACTGCGATATTGGGCGATACCATAGAGCTCATTACAGAGCAAAAATGCGGTATTATAAAGAGCGACTCCATCACAGTGACATCAAGTCAAAATGATGTGAGCCTTGAAATCATCAAAGAAACTGCAAAAGCTAAAAACAACAAGCTCTATCTAGCTGATGATATTGAGTTTTCTGACATAATTTTGAGCTGTGATGGCTGTGAGTTTTCTTACGATAACAAAAAGCTTTCTATCCCGCTTGTTGGTGAACACCAGCTCCAGAACGCAAAAACCGCTATATGTACATTAAGCGCACTCAAAGAAAACAGTATCATAGACTTTACTGATGACAATTTGAAAAACGGCTTTAAAAATGCATGCAATCCTGCTCGTTTTGAACTGATGTCAAAATCGCCTATAGTCTTTTTGGACGGTGCTCATAATGTAAACGGTATCTCGGCGTTTAAAAACGCAGTAGAACGCTTTACAGAGCAAAAGAGAGTACTACTCATAGGTATGCTCAAGGATAAAGATGTAGAAAATGCTATTGAGCTCATAAAAGACATGTTTGACATAGTAGTAGTCACCGATGTACCTAATATACGCAACATGGACTGCTACGAGCTTGCTGATGTATGCAAGCGATATTTTGAAAATGTTGTTATAAGCTCCACCCCACAAGTTGCTTTTGACTTAGCACTTAACATCGCAAAAGATAACGAATATGCACTTTGTATCTGTGGTTCACTTTATCTTGCGGGTGAGCTTCGACCATATATAATAGAAAAGCTCAACAACTGATGCTTTGCGACAACTGAATAAAACAAAGTTTTTGTACCTATACTTATATGATATGAGTATAGGTATTTTTTATTGGGAAGTGAAAAAATGGTAGTAGAAACACAGTACGAAGATAACATTCTCACAGCAAAGCTGTACGGTGAAATAGACCATCACCAAGCACCGATGATAAGAAACAAAATCGACGGTCAGACCGAAAGCCTGCGTCCAAAAGAGCTCCACCTTGATTTTTCGGGTGTGTCGTTTATGGACAGCTCAGGAATAGGGCTTATCATGGGACGATATCGTCAGGTGTCACTCATCGGCGGAAGTTTGAAAGTAATAAACGTGCCGAAAAGGCTCCAAAAAATCATAGGGCTGTCAGGCATTGATACACTGGGGGTGCTCAAATGAATATTGTAAATGAACTGAATTTAAGCTTTATATCAAAAAGCACAAACGAAAGCTTTGCACGTGCAGCTGTATCGGCTTTCATACTCTGCTTGGACCCAACGATAGCACAGCTTTCTGACATAAAAACCGCTGTATCCGAAGCGGTGACAAACTGCATCGTGCACGCCTACCCTGACACAGTAGGCACTATCTACATAAACGTAAAGATAACCGACCACAACAAAGTCATAGTAAAAGTGCGTGACAAAGGAGTCGGCATAGAAAATATTGAACAGGCGATGGAACCGCTTTTTACAACATCGTCGCAGGAGCGTGCAGGGCTTGGGTTTGCTGTGATGCAAAGCTTTATGGATAACATAAAAGTACGTTCAAAAGTCGGCACAGGCACCTCGGTCACAATGGAAAAAACACTCTATCACACAAACTATGACAAGAGATGAACTGATTGAAAAAAACTTGGGACTGGTACACTCGTGTGCTAAAAAATTCATCGGCAAAGGTATCGAATATGACGATCTGTATTCATCAGGCTGTGTCGGGCTGATAAAAGCTATCGACAATTTTGATGAGTCGCTGGGCTTTAAGCTATCGACATATGCAGTGCCCGTGATACTCGGCGAGATAAAAAGGCTTTTTCGTGATGGCGGTATGATAAAAGTCTCCAGAAGCTTAAAAGAGCTGTCGCTCAAAGCGACAAAAATCGCCGACGAATACAAAAAAGAACATAGTAGTGATATTCCTATTTCCGAGCTTGCCAAAATGCTCAATACAGATGTGTACAAAGCGAGCGAAGCGTTGTCGGTCAGCACTCCTGTAATGTCGCTGACCGCTCACAGCGAAGACGGTGAAAGAGAGCTCGATGTGCCCACCGTATCAGTAGAAGACTCGCTGATAGAAAAACTGTCGCTATTTGATATCATCAAAACACTCGAAAAGTCTGACAGAGAACTCATCGCTTTGCGGTACTTCAAGCACAAAACCCAAGTCGACACGGCAAAAGCGCTTGGGCTGACCCAAGTGCAGGTATCAAGAAGAGAAAAGAAAATACTGAGCATCATGCGACAAAAGCTCATATAAAAAAGGCTGTTCATTTTGAACAGCCTTTTGCTTTATTTATTCATCATTTTCGTGACTCATCATCGTACATTTTTTTGAGATCTTCCAGGTCGTACGGTGTCTGCTGATACAGATAGTAGTTGAGCCAGTTGTAGTAAAGCAGTGCTGCACTACTGCGCCAGCACATGACAGGTTTCTTGGTGACATCGTTGTTCGGGAAATAGTTGTACGGAATCTCGGGATTGAGGCCCTTGTTCTTGTCCCTGTAGTACTCGTTAGCGAGGGTGTCGACATCATACTCAAAGTGACCGAGTATGAAGAACTGTCTGCCGTTTTTGTTGCAGACAATAGACACGCCTGTGGTATCCCCTGCAGCCAGAATCTCGAGTTCTTCAATATGCTGCAAATCATTGTGGTTGACACCTGTGTTGCGAGAATGGGGACAATAAAACTCATCGTCAAAACCACGCAGCAGCGGGTGCAACGGATTCAGCGGACGATGGCGATACACACCGCTTAGTTTCTTATCATAGGTGACTTTGCCGATACCGTAGTGGTGGTACAGCCCTGCCTGTGCGCCCCAACAAATAAAGAAGGTAGAGTACACATTTTTCTTAGCCCAGTCAAAAACTTGAGTAAGTTCGTCCCAGTAGTCAACTTCTTCAAAATCGAGTAGCTCTACCGGAGCTCCTGTCACAATCATACCATCAAACTTCTGATCTTTTATCTCATCAAAAGTTTTGTAAAAAGTGGTCAGATGCTTTTTAGATGTGTTTTTTGACTGGTGAGTAGCCATCTGTAACAGTTCAATATCAACCTGAAGCGGAGAGTTGCCGAGCAATCTAAGCAGTTGTGTTTCAGTCACGATTTTTGTCGGCATGAGGTTGACTATGATGATTTTAAGTGGACGGATGTCCTGTGTCATAGCTCGCTTTTCAGGCATAACAAAGATGTTCTCTGACTCAAGTATCTTTGTAGCTGGCAAATCGTTTTTGACTTTAATCGGCATATCACCGCCTCCTTTTCAAAAAATTTATATAGTTATATGGTATCAGTACTGTTTGCCCCAATATACCATGTGCTTAGCTTCTCTTCCACAGCATACGCACTTGTCAGAGAGGTGTTCTTCTTCAAACGGAATACATCTGCTCTTGACTCCGCCTGTGACTTCCTTGAGCTTTTCTTCACACTCTTTGTCGCCACACCACATAGCTTTGATAAAGCCCGGATGCTCTTTAGCTGTTGTGACAAACTCGTCAAAATCAGTTGCAACAAAAGTCTTGTTTTGCATATTCTCAAGAGCACGCTGATACATACCATCGTGTACAGCCTGCAGTGCTTTTTCAACTTCCATCTCGAGGTTATCAAGAGAAACAAAAATCTTCTCTCGAGTATCACGACGAACGATAACGCACTGGTTTTTCTCGATATCCTTAGGGCCGAGCTCAACTCGTACAGGTACGCCCTTCATCTCGTACTGAGAGAACTTCCAACCTGGAGATTGGTCAGAGTCGTCGTATTTCACTCTAAACTGTCCTTTGAGTCTGTCATAAAGCTCTTGACCTTTTTCGAGTACACCCTCTTTGTGAGTAGCGATAGGAATAATAGCAACCTGAATAGGTGACACCTTCGGTGGCAGGATAAGACCGTCGTCATCACCGTGCACCATAATTATTGCACCGATCATACGAGTAGAAACACCCCATGATGTCTGGTGTGGGTAGTGAGGCTTATTATCTCTGCCAGTAAATGTGATGTCAAAGCTTCTTGCAAAACCATCGCCAAAATAGTGTGATGTACCGCCCTGAAGTGCGACACCGTTGTGCATCATAGGCTCGATAGTATATGTCTCGAGTGCTCCCGCAAACTTTTCTTTTTCGGTCTTTTTGCCGACTACTGCAGGGATAGCAAGAGTCTCTCTGTAGAAGTCCTCATACACCTTGAGCATAGTGAGAGTTTCTTCCTGTGCTTCTTTTGCTGTTTCGTGCATAGTGTGACCTTCCTGCCACAGAAACTCAGATGTTCTAAGGAAAGGACGAGTTGTCTTTTCCCATCTGACAACTGAGCACCACTGGTTATACAGCTTAGGCAAATCACGATAAGTATTGATAATCTTAGCATAATGCTCACAGAAAAGTGTTTCTGATGTAGGGCGAACAACGAGCTTTTCGTTGAGCTTTTCGCTACCGCCGATAGTAACCCACGCACACTCAGGAGCAAAGCCCTCAACGTGGTCCTTTTCTTTTTGTAAAAGGCTCTCAGGGATGAACATCGGCATATATACGTTTTCGTGTCCCTTTTCTTTGAAACGTCTGTCAAGATCAGCCTGAATATTCTCCCAGATAGCGTAGCCATACGGACGAATGACCATACAACCCTTCACTCCTGAGTAGTCAACAAGCTCAGCCTTCTTAACGATGTCGGTGTACCATTTAGCAAAATCGGTGTCTCGGCTGGTGATAGCCTCGACCATTTTCTTTTTATCTGCCATTTTTGCCCCTCCTTTGTATTAACCTATATATTATACTATTATACAAAAACTTTTTCAAGTAAAAATCACAGAGAAAAAGGCATTATAAACGAAAAAAGGTCAGACTAAAAAGCCTGACCTTTAGAAAATCAAAATTATGAATGAGACTCGATATATGATACGAGAGCGCCTACTGTGCGAAGGCCTTCAATATCCTCGTCAGGTACTTCGATCTCAAACTCGTCTTCAAGTGACATCACAAGATCAACTACGTCGAGTGAATCCGCACCCAAATCATCCTGAATATCTGTATCTGTTGTGATAGTATCCTCTTCTACCTCGAGCTGTTCAGCTAAAATCATTTTAACTTTCTCTAATACCATTGTGATCCTCCAAAAAATTAAATTACTCTGCGGTATTTTGTAGACAAAAAGCATGTTTTTGTGCTATAATATCCGACGTAAAAATACCGTATGTGTAGCCGATAATGAAACATCAGCTGATTCATATCACATAATTCATATTATTAGTTATAACTATCTTTGTCAACAATTATGTCAATTTTTTAATTGTTGTTTCTATAGGGGAATTTTATGAGCACTAAAAAATACGCTGTTGTGGGTCATCCGATATCCCACAGCCTATCACCTTTCATACATCAAAAGCTGTTTGAGCTTGATAATATTGATGCACAATACGTAGCACTTGACATAGCTGACCTTGAGCGTGAATACGACAGTGCGCTCAAAAGCTTAGATGGCTACAATGTAACTATCCCCTACAAACTCGATATTATTAAAAAACTTTCAAAAATTTCTCAAAAAGCTCTGCTTTCAGGTAGCGTAAACACTGTCAAAAACGGTGAAATTCCAGAGGGCTTTACTACAGACGGATACGGTTTTTTGTCTGCAATAAAAGCTAAGTGTGGTGGTACAGTACCGAAAGACGTTCTTATCTTCGGCTATGGCGGAGCGGCACGAGCTATCGCTTTTGAATGTATAGAAAACGGATGCAATATCAGCTTTGCGGTGCGTAAAAAAAGCATTGAAAAAGCTCAGACGTTATCAAAAGAAATTAAAGATAAGCTAGGCGCAGATGTGTACGTTTTCTCTACTGATGACATACCGCAAAACAAGAGCTTTTCTCTTATCGTCAACGCTACTCCTGTGGGTATGTTCCCAAATGTTGACTCGTGTATAGCAAGTGATGACATTATCAAAAACGCTGATGCTGTGTTTGATGCTGTGTACAACCCGCTTGAAACCGTACTGCTAAAAAAAGCAAAAGAATATAACAAGAACGCAATCGGCTCTATTGAGATGCTTGTATATCAAGCAGCTAAAGCTCACGAAATCTGGGTCGGTGCAACATACAAAGACGAAGATCTGCAAAAAATCTGCAGACTGACAGAAGAAAAGCTAAGGTGATTATATGAAAAAGCTTGCACTGTGTGGATTTATGGGCTGTGGCAAAACCACTGTAGCTTCTGCCCTTTCAAAAAACCACGGGCTTTCACACATCGACACCGACAAGTTCATAGAAGAAAAAGAGAACATTACCATAACAGAAATGTTCAAAAATCACAGCGAAGCGTACTTTCGTGAAAAAGAAAGTGAAGTTATAAAAACACTGTCTCAAAAAGATTCATATGTACTTTCTTTGGGAGGTGGAGCAGTTATGTTTGATAAGAACGTGAAAGCTCTCAAAGAAAACGGATATACCATCGTCTTTATCGACACCGATTTAAGCATCTTAAAAGAAAGACTCTTAAATGATACTCAAAGACCGCTTCTTAACACAAACGACATCGACGACTTGTACAACAAGCGTCTTAGCACATACCAAAGCATCTGCGATATAAAAGTCACCGTAAAAAATGAAAGCGGTGAGCAAATCGCCGATATGATAATGCAAGAACTCAAAAAGAAGGCATAAAAATGAAACAACTCATTGTCAACACAAAAAGCTCCTCATATGATATCCTGATTGAAAAAGGGATACTCTCAAGATGTGCAGAATATATTGCTCAGGTTATAAGAGGCAAAAAAGCGATGATAATAACCGACTCAAACGTCGCACCGCTGTACCTCGACACTGTCAGCAAATCACTCACTGAATACGGTTTTGATGTGTACAGCCACATCTTTACTGCAGGTGAAAAATCAAAGCACTTGGGTACAATATCAGATATCTATGATTCTCTCTCTGAACACGACTTCACCAGAAAAGACTTCATCGTTGCACTCGGTGGTGGTGTGGTCGGAGACATTGCAGGCTTTGCGGCGGCTACATATATGCGTTCTATCGACTTTGTACAGATACCGACCACCTTGCTGTCACAAGTGGACTCATCTGTCGGCGGAAAAACAGGCGTTGATACAAAATACGGCAAAAACTTAGTCGGCGCTTTTTATCAACCGAAGCTTGTTGTGATTGACCCATTGACCCTTGATACTCTATCCGACCACTTTTTTGCCGATGGTATGGGCGAAGTGATAAAATACGGATGCATCAAAAACTCAGAGCTTTTCTCTATACTCGAAAAAGTTGATGTGAAAGAAAACATCGAAGACATTATACTCGAATGTCTTAAAATCAAGCGTGATGTAGTAAACGAAGATGAGCGTGAAAGCGGTATTCGAATGATACTCAACTTCGGCCATACTCTGGGACATTCGATAGAAAAGATGAGTGAGTTTTCGCTTTCTCACGGTGAGTGCGTTGCAAAAGGTATGGTGCTCATTACAAAAGCATCTGAAAACGCAGGTATCACAAAAAAGGGCACTGCAGAAAAAATAGAAAAGCTGTGCAAAAAGCATCACCTTGATACAAGCATCACAAAAAGTACAAAAGATATAGCTCAAAACGCAAAAAATGATAAAAAAGGCAGTGGCGACAAGCTCAACATTGTTTTGTTAAGCGATATCGGTCACTACCTCATACACACTATAGAAAAGGACGAATTTGCTCAGTTTCTGAGCTGATACTAAAATTATGTCAACAGCAATTATCAAAAATTCTGCACTGTGCGGCAGAGTGCAAGCACCATCATCAAAAAGCGTTGCCCACAGAATGCTCATTTGTGCTGCATTATCCCGCAGCAAATGCTATATAAAAAACATAACTGATAGCGACGATATGAAAGCTACCATCGGATGTTTAGAAACTTTGGGGGCAAAAATCACACGTACGGGCTCTAGCGTGTGCGTTGATGCACGTGATTTTGTAGAAAAAGAAAGTACTGAGCATTTTACATTAAACTGCAAAGAAAGCGGTACAACCCTTCGAGTGATGATACCTATCTGTGCAGCGTTAGGACTCAATGTAACCTTCACCGGTGAAGGCAGACTGCCGAAAAGACCGCTCGATGAGTATCTCTCCCTTTTTCCACAACACTCAGTCAAATGTACATATAACGGTGATTATCTACCACTTACTATCAAAGGAAAGCTCAGCGGTAATACTTTCAAAATCTCGCCAAAAGTGAGTTCGCAATACGTCACAGGACTGCTTTTTGCGCTGTCGCTACTAAGTAGTGACAGTACACTTGAGCTTTCTTCAGCTTTAGTCGGCAGTCAGTATGTTGACATCACAACCGATGTGATGAGCAAATTCGGTATCAACATAAAAAAGAGTGACAACTCATACTTCATAAAAGGCTCACAAGAGTATATTTCAAAGCCTGAATACTGTGATGAAAACGCAGGCTTAAACGTTGAGGGCGACTGGTCACAGGCAGCATTTTTCCTGTGTGGCGGTGCAATAAACGGAAACCTTTCTGTCACAAATCTTGATTTGGATTCTTATCAGGGCGACAAGAAAATCGTCGATATCCTAAAAGCCTTTGGTGCTGATATAGTGCTCAAAGACAACAGCGTTTTTGTATCAAAAAGCGAACTCAAGGGCACAGATATCAACGCTCTCGACACACCTGATCTGGTTCCTGTTGTGGCGGTTGTAGCAGCATGCTCTTCAGGAGTCACTAACATCTACGGTGTAAACAGGCTCAAGTTCAAAGAAAGCGACCGACTCGAGTCCACTACAAAAATGATAAAGTCACTCGGCGGTAGTGCAAGTTATACAGACGACTGTATGACTATCATCGGACAAGACTCACTTTCTGGTGGCAATGTAGACTCTTTTAATGACCATCGTATCGTTATGGCATCGAGTGTCGCTGCTCTAATAAGCGAAAACGATGTCGTGATAGAAAACGCAAACGCTGTCAAAAAGTCATATTCTGACTTTTTTGATGATTACAACAGTTTGGGAGGAAAAGCAAATGTCATCCTTCGGTGATAAAATAAAACTCAATGTTTTTGGTGCAAGCCACGCAAAAGAAATCGGCGTTGAAATAAACGGTTTGCCAAAAGGTTTCAATCTTGATTTTGATAAAATTCTCAAACAGCTTGAGCGTCGTGCTCCGGGCAGATCGCACGTTGCAACTCCTCGCAAAGAGTCTGATTTTCCTGTTATTTTAAGCGGTGTGAAAGATATGGTCACCACCGGCGAAACTCTGAAAATGGTGATAAAAAACACTAATCAGCATAGCAAAGACTACAGATCTTTGAAGATATGTCCTCGTCCGGGTCACGCTGACTACACAGCGCACATCAAATATAACGGTCAGCTTGATATGAGCGGTGGCGGTCCTTTTTCAGGCAGAATGATGGCTCCTGTCGTTTTTGCTGGTGAAATATGTCGCCAGATACTGTTTGAAGAGTACGGTATTGATATCGTGTCACATATCAAAGAAATCGCCGGTATTAAAGACAAAAGCTTTCTTGATACAAATATCACGCACGAGCTTTATGATAGACTGAAAGCTGACTCCTTCCCTACTATTGACAGCTGTGCCCACGGTAATATGATAGGCGCAATCGAAGATGCTATGGCGGACCAAGACTCTGTCGGCGGCATTGTCGAATGTGCTGTGCTCAATATGAAAGAAGGTATCGGCGGTCCGATTTTTGACGGCGTTGAAAGCGTTATATCATCTGCTATGTTTTCTATCCCTGCGTGCAAGGGTGTAGAGTTCGGACTGGGCTTTGAAAGTGCAAGAATAAGAGGCTCACAAAATAACGATGAATTCACTTTTGAAAACGGAAAAGTCGTCACAAAAACCAACAACTGTGGTGGAATCTTGGGTGGTATCACAAACGGTATGCCTCTTTTATTTTCTGTTGCGTTCAAGCCGACTCCGTCTATTGCAAAAGCGCAAAATACCGTAAATCTAGATACTAAAGAAAACACTACTATTGAGATAGTCGGCAGACACGATCCGTGTATCGTCACACGAGTTGCTCCTATCGTTGAAGCTATGGCGGCTATCGCTATAATAAATCTTCTCTAAGGGATGAGTAAAATGGACTTAAATGAAATCAGAAAAGAAATAGACACTATAGACAGTGAGCTCATAAAGTTGCTTGAAAAGCGTATGGACTGTGCAAAAGCTGTCGGTGAGTATAAGCAAGCACACGGTATTCCTATACTCGACAAAGAAAGACAACAGCTCATACTCGACAAAGTTTCCAAAAAGGCTGAAAAATACAGCAGTCAGCTGAGGTTTTTGTTCGAAGATATTATGCACGTGTCACGTATGTCTCAAAACCGCATCATCGGCGATTCTAAATTTCAAGACACTATCGAGCAAAATATAGCACAGATGCCTAAAGGCAACGTAAAAGTTGCGTGTCAGGGTATCGCAGGTGCTAACTCTCACATCGCATGCAATGAGTTCTTTGACAACTGTGAACCTTCTTTTTACAAGACGTTTGCTGATGTTTTTGACGCAGTAGAAAGAGGCGAAGCCGAGTTTGGCGTATTGCCTGTTGAAAACACAAGCGGTGGCTCAGTGTCGGCTGTATATGACCTGCTTATGTCACATAATTTCTATATCGTCAGCGCAAAAGCACTCGACATCAGCCACAACCTGTGTGCACTCAGACAAAGTACGATAAATGATATAGAACAGGTGTGGTCACATCCACAAGCACTCACTCAGTGCGCTACATACATCGCAAAACACGATTTCACCCCTATCGCCCATTCTAACACCGCAGTAGCTGCAAAAAAGGTGATGGAAGAAAAGCGTCTTAACTGTGCGGCTATTTGCTCAAGCGTTGCTGCAAAAGAATATGGGCTGCAGATTTTAGAAAGCGATATTCAGGACTTTAACCGTAGCACAACACGCTTTATTGTTATATCAAAGAAACCATACATCAGCGAAAATGCGAACAAAATCAGCCTGTGCTTCAATGTTCCTCACGAAGAAGGTGCGCTGTCACGAGTGCTCAATATGTTCTCGCTTTTAGGACTTAACTTGACAAAAATCGAGTCACGTCCAATGAAAAACGCTGAGTTTGACTATCTTTTCTATCTCGATTTCACAGGAAACCTGCGTGACAAGAGCGTTATGGACTTTTTGTGCACGCTATCTGAAGAAGTCGAAGTTTTCTCTTTTATGGGCAACTACTACGAAGACTAAGCACCGAGGTGCACAGCCCTCGAGTTTTCAATGCGTCCGAGGTCCGCAGAGCTTGCAAAATTGCATATCTAAACAAAAAAGCCGACGGTTTATCCCGTCGGCTTTGCTTTTATCATTTAAATTTTAAGTCCTGTAGTAGTCTTGAGGAAAGATTCTACTTTTTCTCGAATGATCGCTACGCCACCCTCACTATCACTCTCAATATTGAGTGGCATAATAGGGTCGTGAACAGAAAGACGTAGCAAGAACCAGCCGTCGCCGTCTTCCTTACCAAAAGAAACTCTGATGCCCTCACGGTTGTCATCAGCAACGTCCCAGCCCTCTGTCTTTTCTGCGTAAGTTGTGAGCTCGTCAATGATACGAAGTCCGCAAGCTTTGAAGTCAGGCTCTAAGATTTCGTAACGGATCTCTATAGTTTCAACAGGCTCAGAAAGCTGTGCAACCAAATCGTCGATTTCTTTGCCTTCTTTTCTAAGCTGTGCAGCTTTGATGATAAAACGTGTACAAAGGTACGCACCGTCGTCTAAGAAGTAGTTATCTCTCATCGCACAGTGACCTGATGTTTCAGCAGCTATCGGACAGTTGATGCCCTGTTCATTTAATTCGATAGCTTTGTTGATGATGTTTTTGTATCCTCTGCGATAGCGGTAGTGCTTACCGCCCAAAGTGTTTTCGATAAAATCTTTTACGCCAGGTGATGTGATAGAATCAGTAACAATAGTACCACCGTCGTTACCTTCGAGTGCGATAACTGATGCGAGTGCGACAAGTCGATTGCGGTTGATTTCCTTACCGTGTCTGTCTACTGCACCGCCTCTGTCAACGTCAGTATCAAAGATAACACCTAAATCAGCGTTATTCTCAATAACTGCATCACAGATGCTCTTCATAGCAACAGGGTCTTCAGGGTTTGGAACATGGTTTGGGAACATTCCGTCAGGGTCAAGGAATTTTGAACCTGTTGTATCAGCACCAAGCTTCTCAAGAACATCTCCTGCATAAAAACCACCAACACCGTTACCAGCATCTACTACAATGTGGAAGCCCTTGAGTGGGTGCATATAGTCATCGGCATTGACCTCTTTGCGGATAAACTCGCACAGGTTTTCTGCGTACTGCTTCATATATGGAACTTCGGTGACACTTCCGCCCTCTACAGCATCAGGTTTGATGTCGTCCTGTGCATACTCTAAAATCGCTTCGATATCACAACCGTCTAAACCACCACCTCGAGTAAAGAACTTCAAACCGTTGCGGTTAAACGGATGGTGAGATGCAGTAATCTGCACAGCACCGTCACAGCCTAGATCTACCGTTGTCATAAACATAGACGGAGTTGAAGAAAGATTGCAGTAAAGCACCTTTACGCCTGCGCGTTCAAACTGCGCTAAAACGCATTTTGCTATACGCTCGCCTGAGATTCTACTATCTCTGCCGACAGATACTTTGAGAGTATTCACCGGTTTATCAACCTTTTTAGAAAGCCACAGCAAAAAGCCGTTTGCCATACGAGCAACTCTCTCGTCAGTCATATTGACTTCATATCCTTTAACACCCTCGCTTGCTACGCCTCTTATGTCAGTACCGCTTTTAAAAACACCATATTCTTTGTTAAGCATAAGTTTTCTCCTTTGTTTTATACTCTATGACTGATTATATCACAAAAAACACAGTAAATACAACACATATAGCAAAACTAATTTCGGCGGTATGTATATATTGTACAAATAAGATATATCTAATTAGTTGATAATAACGAAACATATTACACGCATATTTCAAATTTTAACTCTTTTGTCGAATTTATTATACACTATTCACAAACACATCATCATTTCTATTGTTTTGCTTAGTAATATCGTCAGCACTATGCACAAGCAAAAGCCCTATGTTTTGTTGACAATTACGAAAATGTAGCTATAATAATAATTGTCAAGACAACGTCCGCTTGACTGCTGACGGGTTCACACACACCCGACAGTACTTTTAGGAATATAGCCAAATGGTAAATGGCAGCACGAAAACATAATAAAGGAGGAGACATTTATGATGACACCTATCATGAGTTTACACAACATTGATGTTTCTGAGTTTCTAGCCGTGCTTGACACTTGCAAAGGCAACGTATTTCTCGTTACCCATGAGGGAGATAAACTGAATCTTAAAAGCAAGCTTTGTCAGCTCGTAGGCCTCACAAGACTCATTGAGGGCGGCAAAATCTCAGAAGCTTTCATCGTTTGTGAAAACAAAGAAGACGAGAGCAAGTTGTTCAGATTCAACCTGCTCGGCGAATCTACAAAGATTGCTTAATTTTATATTTTTAGCTAATTACTTTTTTCACGTTAATTTCAAAAAATCCTAAAGCGGAAAAACCACTCGAGAAATCGGGTGGTTTTTTCGTTATATAAAGCGTCTGAGCCTCTCAGCATCTTGCACAAACCGCTGTGTTGTGATATAATTCCACTTAGTCAGTTCGAAAACTTCCTGACTATAAACAAAACTAAGTAAAGAAGGCAAATGAATATGAAAAAAAACAACGTCTACTACCTTGTAGAAGGTGCAATGATAGCAGCGCTGTATATTGCACTCACCTATGCTCAGGAGCTGTTACTCCCGGGAACAACCTCGATGGCGATACAGTTTCGACTTTCAGAAATACTATGTCTGCTTGCACTTTTCACACCGTCAGCTATCTGGGGACTCACTGTAGGCACGTTGGTTTCTAACCTTATCAGCGTCGGCGTAATGCCGATGGATTTGCTTTTTGGAACGCTTGCTACTTTTGTGGCTGTTACACTTGTGCGTAAGCTAAAAGACATCAGATGGTTCTCACTGCCGATTCTATCCAGCTTAATGCCGGCTGTGATAAACGGTATCATCATCGGCTTGGAGCTCGAAATCTTTCTTATTGAAGGACCGTTTCACATATCGAGCTTCCTATTACAAGGCGGTATGGTAGCACTCGGCGAGTTCGTCGTATGCGTGGTTTTCGGTCTACCTTTTTACAAGCTTTTAGATCACTTAAATCTATTTAATAAACTTCATGAAAGCATATAAAGCAAAAAGAGCATTCATAATGAATGCTCTTTTTATGTTTAATTTCACTCAAAATTCCTGTATTTTACAATATGAGCCTGCATTTATGTAAAAAATCTTTATTTTTACATTTATATATGATACAATTTTTGTATCAAAATACAGAAAGGATAGTTTTTATGTTTTGTATGCGTTGCGGTCAGCAGTTACCTGATGATGCTAACTTTTGCTTCAAGTGTGGCAACAGCACTGTTTTTGACAGTATCTGTACACCTAAATCTGACTGGGAAGCAAATCGTGACACAATAGTGGAACCTGTAGCAGAAAGTGAAGCTACTCTTGACACCAAATCCGATATAACACCTGTTACAGATTCAAATGTTGAATCTGTTGCATACACTCTCATAAAACCCAAAACTAATAAAAGCATTTTTAATAAAACATCGCTATTCGTAAAAAACATATGGGCTGATAAAAAGAAACGCTACCTAAGTCTTGGTGTTTTGATGATAATTATTATTGCTGCGATTATTGTTATCGTAGCAACCGCTAAAAAAGAAAGTGTATCCATACCTGATCCTGAAGTTTATTTCTCGCTTAGTCTATACGAAGAAGACAAGTACGACTCCAAAAAGTACTATACATACAGAATAACTGACGACGGAGATTATAGCGATGCTGTGTTAGCGTATGTAGAAATGCTACGTTATGATTTTGATTTTTTGCTCACAAATACTGAAAATGAGAGCAGTTTTACAAATTATTTCTTTATAGGTGAGTGTGACTCAGAACTCGAAATACGTTACTATTATGGCAGTTATAGTGCTATATCTTTCGTCACATCTAAAAATATAAAATTTGAGCCTTTAGCCACCTATAGCGGTTCTACAACCCCCACACTGCAAAACAGTGAGGGATGCACAACTTCCACAGATAGCCCTACCGTTTCATACAACTCATATACGGCTACAGAAGCAACAAGTGCTCCTATAATCAGCAGTACCGAATTCAAAGACAGAGAGCCTGACTATTTGCCGGATTTCTTAGTATGCGACACAACAAACACATTCAGACACTACCACAGTTGGTTAACGTCTGATGACACTCCGCTACTGGGCATATCGTATGTATCAGAAGATCCAAATGCGAAAAGCGAAGTAAAGAACTATCTCAATGTACTTTACGAGATGGGATATAAACTCGACGAAACTTACTCAAACAGTGAGAAATACTACTTGTATCATGACGACATCGAGTCTCCTACGCTAAAATACACAAAAGGTCAACTAGAGATAGATGCTATAAACAGTTCTAACAACGAAGTATCCTATATCTATATCAAGGTACCAAAGGCGATAATTGTCGAAGGGTTCGAAAACACATACGACGAAGAAGTTGCTCAAGAAAAGGAAAGACAAAGCAACAACACAAGTTCTTCATCAGCCAGCGGTGGTTCATCAGGCGGTTCAACCGCAAGTCTTAACAAAGATTTATATGATGTGAAATCACGATGTGGCGTGTGTGGTGGTGACGGTGACTGTAACACCTGTGGCGGTGATGGCAAACTATACAGTTCTGCTGCAGATAAAGAAAACCGCAACTGCTATAGTTGTAGTGGTCGAGGTCATTGTAAATCGTGCGGTGGCGACGGCTGGGTTGGCGAAAACTAAATCCGCATAGCACCACGGTGTTTTTCTCTAAACTTCACAATATATAGCTACAAAAAAGAGCATTCATCACGAATGCTCTCTTTTTTGCTTATTTTATTTATGCTTATGTACCGCCGTTTATAGCCTCAATCAGTTCATCAACGAGCTCTTTGACGTGTTCAAAGTCGAAGTCAGACACAATTTTGTACGCTTGTCCGCCTGCTTCAAAAGAAAAGACGTTGTTCTTATCAACGATGAATTTAACCTCAACTTCAGCTTCGCTGTAAAAAGTGAACTGAAAAACTTCGTGTGCAGTCATCATATCAACAGCTTTGTCAGTCTTTTCGTACTTCAAAGAGTTGTAGATATCCACCATTTCTGTGATAAAATCCTCGTCAGTGGTAGTGTACATAAAGCTTTCATACAACGCACCGCTTATACCAATCTGGTCGATATCTTTGATGTTCTTTGAGTATTTTGTGCACGCTGTGAGTGACAAGCATATTGTAACAACAAGAACACAAACTAAAGAAGCTTTTAAAATCTTATTCAAAATCGAACTCATCCTTGTATTTCTCCTTGAAAGCTTCAAATACATTAGAAAGCAGTTCTTCATCATCAATGCCGACGTAGTTTTCGGTCTCATCATCAACGCTCTCAATTTTTAAGATAACAACATCCTGAGCATCTTCGTCGTTTTCGATGAGCACAATGTACTCTTCATTTTCGTAGTCCACAACATCGAGGAGTTCAAACTCCACCTCGTTGCCCTCGTTATCCTCAAGCGTAATAAGCTGTGGCTCGTATTCCTGCATCATATCTTCATTGTTAAGCATAGCAATTCCTCCTTAGTGTGATGTTAAAAGGATACACCATTTCATAACATTTTTCAAGTGGTATTACTGGAGCTTGCTTAAAAGAGTTTCTAAACTTGCTTCATCATCTTCACCAACAGAATTGAATAACAACTCTTGCTCGTAGCTGTCGAGCCATTCTTCAAATTCTTTATATGGTTTTTCTGTTGAATTTTCAATCACAGTGCTTTTGTTGTAGTCAGTGTTGTATGAACCATCAGTAATTACAGTATAATTGACTGTTTTAACTTCCTCAAAATCTGTACCATCAATTTTATAAAAATTCCAATCTCCGATATAATACAGTTCTTCACCATAACCCGGATTTATCTCAGTGTATTTAACTGCGAGCATTTTCTCGTCAGCGTTGCTGAGCAAAAAGAACTCTCCACTCGGTCCTCCTGCTAAAGAATAGAGTGTTTCCTTTTCGAGTAAGGTAACGACGCTGTCACCATCCATAGTATAAATATCATAGACATCGCACGGATTCAGTTGTGACGGATCATGAAGATTCTTTCCGTCAGGCACAGAATAAGTCACAATCAACTCTTCAATTCCGTTTTCATCTATATCGCACAAAACTCCTTTTGCATTGTGATACGAAAAATCATCTTGGTGTGTGTTTAGGACATCTTCTACATACGGTATGTAAAGTGAAAGATCCTGAGCTTTTGGTGCTTCTGTAGGGGGATCTGTGGGTGCTTGTGTTTCTACTTCAGTAGCCTGCTGGGTAAGCACCTCAGTCGGTATATTTTCCTTTTCCTCTGCGCATCCCACCATAAGCACACACAGCAAAACAGTAATTAAATAACACAGTGATTTTTTCATAGCTATTTCTCCTTGAAATTTATTTTTTATTATCTATTCTCTATTATACACAATGACCTATTAGCAATCAAGAAAAAACAACATCCTCCTCTTTCTGAGGAGGATGTTATTGTTAGTATTTGGTATTTAAGGAAGCTTATCATTTTTAACAACATAAACAGGATTGTAAAAAGTAAAACCACCATAGCTTACTTTATTACCTGAAAAACTTGGTGCATAACCATAATAATTTCCACCATCTAAATATTTGTTTACAAATGCAAAATGCAAATGTTTTCCATAGTAATTATTTATACCATTACCCGAACCACCAGCTACACCTATTTTATCACCCTTACTAACTTTTTTTCCACTTTTAACATCCACTGATGCTAGATGTGCATAAAAACTATATACTGTAGTTCCATTTATCTTATGTTTTATTGTTATATATCTACCATTCAATCCGCCTCCACTAGGAGATGTTGAGTAGTCTACTACTTCGCCATCTGCACAAGCATAAACATATCCATTTGTGCCCCAAACATCAATACCTAAATGACGATTTCTAGAAGCTGAACGACTGCTATTTATAGAGCCCCAACTCATATTATTGCCAGGAGAATTCCATGTGCAGTATATATTCTTCATAGGATAGTCAAATCCCGTACTCTTTATAGAACAAGTCACATTAACGGTTGCTGTTTTTCCACTTGTAGCTTTGGCTGTGATTTTGGCTGTTCCGTTTGCTACTGCGGTGATTTTTCCTGATGTGCTTACTGTTGCGACAGATTTGTTCGACGATGACCAAGTTATTTTATCAGTAGTATTACTTGGAGTCATTGTCGCTGTGATTGTCTTTGTCGCACCCTTTGAGCTCAAAGTACACGATGTAGCACTGAGTTTCACTTTTGTTGCTGGTATTATACTCACTGTAACATTCGCTGTGGCTTTCTTACCGCTGGTTGTAGTAGCTGTGATTGTGGCAGTACCTTTTGCGACTGCTGTGACTTTGCCATCGCTGACTGTTGCAACTTTAGAATTAGATGTCTTCCAGCTAACCTTATCTGTGGTAGTCGACGGTGACATTGTAGCTGTCAGTGTTTTAGTGGCACCTTTTCCTTTTAGTGTGAATGATGTGCTACTCAGACTCACTGCTGTTGCGCCTTTGCTTTTAACAGTAACAGTAGCTTTCGCTGACTTACCGTTGCTAGATGTCGCAGTAATTGTAGCAGTTCCTATACCAACAGAAGTGACTTTTCCTGAAGACGAAACCTTCGCTACGTTTGTATTAGAAGACTTCCATGTGATAGTTTTATCAGTAGCATCTGTAGGTTTTATTGTTGTGCTCAAGGTTGTAGAAACACCTTTACCGGTTAATGATACACTGGTTTTATTCAAAGCTACACTTGAAACAGGTGTGCCACAATACTTGTTATAGTCAGACTTTGAACACCAACCAATTCTATACAAGCCACCCGATGTAGGATAAAGTATCTGATACTTATTGCCATCTGTTGCTATAAGATATGTGGTATCGCCCTTTGATACATAATAACTGCTAGAGGTTGATGATGTGATTCTTGGTGCACAGTAGAACTTGCCTATTGATTTCACTTTTTTATGTGATGCATTATTTGTGGTAATAGCGGACAAAGCTATATATGCAACAGCTCTTTTGCTACCAACAGGATAACTGACTTTTGCCCAAGTTTTGCCATTAGTTGTGCCCACATCCTGAAGATACAACTCATCAGAACTGTTAGCTATATATGCACTACTGGATTTTCCATAAGTAACAGAACCTCTGGTAGAAAGCTTACTAGTTGTATATGGAATAGTGTTTCCCGTATTTTTCAGTGTATATACTTTTGCGTACTTCTGGCTTGATAAAATATCAAATCCTGTTGTCGCAGCAGATGCAGAAAACGGTACTGATGCAAAAACAGTAAACAGAGTGATAAGAACTAATAATAATGATACTAATTTTTTCATATAGATATCTCCTTGTACTAATATTTTTCTTACATATATAGTATAAATACAATTACTTAGTGTGTCAAGATGTTTTACTAATATTTTAGTATATTTACATATGGGGTGATATACTTGAACAGAATAAAAGAACTCAGAGAAGATATGGATATGCGCCAGATTGATGTATCAGAGAAAACAGGGATCGATCAGCGAACACTCTCAAATTACGAAACAGGAAAAACTAGTCCTGATAGTTTTGCTATAATTACTCTTGCAAACCTATTTGGTGTATCAACTGATTACCTGCTTGGAGTTAGCGATACAAGAATTGCAACGACAAAAGAAATACTTCAACGGGTCGAAAAGCTTCAAAATGAGCTTGACGAACTAATAGACACTATAAAAAAATTATATTGATATATCAAAAAGCGGCTCACCGTAATGGTGAGCCGCTTACTGCTTTGATATTGAGTTTCAGTTAAGGATAGTCCTTAGATCCTGAAATTATTCGTTTACAGCGATAACTGCGCCTGAACCTACTGTTCTACCGCCTTCACGGATAGCGAAACGAAGACCAACTTCGATAGCGATAGGAGTGATAAGCTCAACGTCCATTTCTACGTTATCACCAGGCATGCACATCTCAACGCCATCTGGAAGTGAGATTGTACCTGTAACGTCAGTTGTTCTGAAATAGAACTGTGGACGGTAGTTGTTGAAGAATGGTGTGTGACGACCACCCTCGTCCTTTGTAAGAACGTAAACCTGACCTCTAAACTTTGTGTGTGGCTGGATTGTACCTGGCTTAGCAAGTACCTGACCTCTTTCGATCTCTGTTCTCTGAACACCACGAAGGAGTACACCTACGTTGTCGCCTGCCTCAGCATAGTCAAGAGTCTTTCTGAACATCTCAAGACCTGTAACAACAACTTTTCTCTTCTCGTCTGTAAGACCAACGATTTCAACTTCTTCTGAAGTGTTGATCTGACCACGCTCAACTCTACCAGTAGCAACTGTACCACGACCTGTGATTGTGAATACGTCCTCAACAGGCATAAGGAATGGCTGGTCAGCCTTTCTCTCTGGTGTTGGGATGAACTCATCAACAGCAGCCATAAGCTCGTGGATGCAAGCATACTCAGCAGCTGAAGGATCGTTAGATGCGCTAGAAAGTGCTACATAAGCAGAACCCTTGATGATTGGTGTATCGTCGCCAGGGAACTCGTACTCGTTGAGGAGGTCACGGATTTCCATCTCTACGAGCTCGAGGAGCTCTTCGTCGTCAACCTGGTCGCACTTGTTCATGAATACTACGATGTAAGGAACGCCTACCTGACGAGAAAGAAGGATGTGCTCTCTTGTCTGTGGCATAGGGCCATCAGCAGCTGAAACAACGAGGATAGCACCGTCCATCTGAGCAGCACCAGTGATCATGTTCTTAACGTAGTCAGCATGGCCTGGGCAGTCAACGTGAGCATAGTGACGTGACTCTGTCTGGTACTCAACGTGAGCTGTGTTGATTGTGATACCACGCTCTCTCTCTTCTGGAGCCTTATCGATGTTTGCATAATCAACGAACTCAGCGTCGCCACCGAGGTTTAATACCTTTGTGATAGCAGCTGTAAGTGTTGTCTTACCGTGGTCAACGTGACCGATTGTACCGATGTTAACATGCGGCTTACTTCTTTCAAACTTTTCTCTTGCCATTTGGAATTTCCTCCCTTTATTTGTTAATTAGATATAAAGCTTGTTGAGCATATTTTAACAATTCTTAATTAGAATTGCAATAGCTTTTGATAATTTGTGCAAATAATTTATTAGTCCTTCTTTGCACGCTCGGACATAATCTCTTCGCCGACTGACTTTGGAACTTCATCGTGGTGTGATGGCTCCATAACGTACTGGCCACGACCCTGTGTCTTTGAACGAAGGTCTGTAGCATAGCCGAACATGTTAGAGAGTGGAACGTTAGCTGTGATTCTAGCAGTACCATTGTCAATCTCCTGACCTGTTACAGCACCTCTACGTGAGTTAAAGTCGCCGAATACTGTACCTGCATATTCTTCAGGTACAACAACTGAAACCTTCATGATAGGCTCAAGAAGTACAGGGTTAGCTTTCTTCATAGCCTCTTTGAATGCCATAGAACCGGCAATCTTAAATGCCATTTCAGATGAGTCAACCTCGTGGTATGAACCGTCATATACCTCAACCTTGACATCAACTACGTTGTAGCCTGCAAGAATACCGGAGAGCATAGCACCCTGTACACCTGCGTCAACAGCTGGGATATATTCCTTAGGGATAGCACCGCCGACAACTGAGTTTACGAACTCATAACCCTGTGTTGGGTTAGGAGAAATCTTCATCTTAACGTGACCGTACTGACCCTTACCACCTGACTGACGAGCATATTTCTGATCAACGTCAGCTTCAGTTTTGATAGTCTCTTTGTAAGCAACCTGTGGCTTACCGATGTTAGCTTCTACTTTAAATTCTCTGAGCAGTCTGTCAACGATGATCTCAAGGTGAAGCTCACCCATACCAGCGATGATAGTCTGACCAGTTTCTTCGTCAGTGTAAGCCTTGAAAGTTGGGTCTTCTTCTGCAAGCTTTGCAAGAGCAATACCCATCTTTTCCTGACCTGCTTTAGTCTTAGGCTCGATAGCAACCTTGATAACCGGCTCTGGGAACTCCATAGACTCAAGGATAACTGCGTGATCCTCGTCACAGAGTGTGTCACCTGTTGTAGTGTGCTTTAAGCCTACTGCAGCAGCGATATCACCTGCGTAGCAGCATTCGATATCTTTTCTGTCGTTGGCGTGCATCTGAAGGATACGACCAACTCTTTCTGTTCTATCTTTTGTAGAGTTGAAAACAGCTGTGCCCTTGTCAACTTTACCTGAATATACTCTGAAGAAGCAGAGCTTACCAACATATGGGTCAGTAGCAATCTTAAATGCAAGAGCAGCAAATGGCTCTGTATCTGAAGAATGTCTTTCAACCTCTTCGCCTGTCTCACAGTCAACACCCTTGATAGCAGGGATGTCTGTTGGAGCCGGCATATAGTCGATAACTGCGTCGAGTAACTTCTGTACGCCCTTGTTACGGTATGAAGTACCGCAGCATACAGGAACCATCTCGTTAGCGATAGTAGCCTTACGGATAGCCTCTTTAATCTCAGGGATAGTGATTTCTTCGCCACCGAAGTACTTGTCCATGAGCTCTTCAGATGTTTCAGCAACAGCTTCGATAAGAGCCTCGTGGTACTCGTTAGCTTTGTCAATCATATCCTCTGGAATATCGATAGTGATTCTTTCCTCGCCGTTTTTGCCGCCGTATGTTTCAGCAGTCATTTCTACGAGGTCGATGATACCGTTGAATGTATCTTCTACGCCGATTGGAAGCTGAATAGGAACAGCGTTACACTTAAGTCTGTCCTTCATCATCTGAACAACGTGGTAGAAATCAGCACCCATGATATCCATCTTATTAACATAGACCATTCTTGGAACCTTGTAGTTATCAGCCTGACGCCAAACTGTCTCTGACTGTGGCTCAACGCCGCCCTTAGCACAAAGTACTGTGACAGAACCGTCGAGTACACGCAGTGAACGCTCAACCTCTACTGTAAAGTCAACGTGTCCAGGAGTGTCGATGATGTTAATTCTGTTATTTTTCCAGAAACATGTGGTAGCCGCAGATGTGATAGTAATACCACGCTCCTGCTCCTGCTCCATCCAGTCCATGGTAGCTGCACCTTCGTGTGTCTCACCGATTTTGTGATTTACACCTGTGTAGTACAGAATTCTTTCTGTTGTAGTTGTTTTACCGGCATCGATGTGCGCCATGATACCGATGTTTCTAGTATTTTCAAGCGATACCTGCCTTGGCATAATATCCTCCTTCGTGTCTTAGCTTAGAGATTATCTTACCAACTGTAGTGAGCGAACGCCTTGTTAGCTTCAGCCATCTTGTGTGTGTCTTCACGTTTCTTGAACGCGCCACCAGCACCGTTGACTGCATCAAGGATCTCACCGGCAAGTCTCTCTTTCATTGTTCTCTCGCTTCTTGCTCTTGAATATGTTGTAAGCCATCTTAATCCAAGTGTCTGCTTTCTAGCGTCTCTTACCTTGATTGGAACCTGGTAAGTTGCACCGCCGACACGTCTAGCCTTAACTTCGAGCTCTGGCATAACATTTTCCATAGCCTGCTCGAAAACTTCGAGAGCGTCTTTACCTGTCTTGTTTACAATGATGTCGAATGCACCATATACAATTTTCTGAGCAACACCTTTTTTGCCATCGAGCATGATGTTGTTGATAAGACGAGTAACGAGCTTTGAGTTATAAACCGGATCTGGCAAAACGTCACGTTTTGCGATTTGACCTCTTCTTGGCATCTTTACTTCCCTCCTTCACAAATATTGAGAAATCTTAGGTACTCGAAAGTGACTAACCCCCGTATATGCACACAGAGGTCTATATATAAACCACTGTAGCTATACAGTTTCAGTTAATAATAACTGTGAGTCGTCAATTCCTTACTTCTTTGGACGCTTTGCGCCATACTTTGATCTAGCCTGATTACGGCCTGTAACACCCTGTGTATCGAGTGTACCACGAATGATATGGTAACGTACACCAGGTAAGTCCTTAACACGTCCGCCACGAATGAGAACAACTGAGTGCTCCTGAAGGTTGTGGCCAACGCCAGGGATGTAGGAACTGACTTCGATACCGTTTGAAAGTCTTACTCTGGCGATCTTTCTAAGCGCTGAGTTAGGCTTTTTAGGGGTAGCAGTCTTGACTGCAGTACAAACGCCACGCTTCTGAGGGGATGTCTGGTTGATAGCTCTGTTTTTCTGAGAGTTCCAGCCCTTCAAAAGTGCAGGAGCGGTTGACTTCTTCTCACTTACCTCTCTGCCCTTACGAACTAACTGATTAAAGGTTGGCATAATTTTCCTCCTTTCCAAAGTTATAAGAAGTTTTGACTGCAAAAGAAAACTTTTGCTGTATGTTAATGGACACACAATATTATGGTCCAAAAAACAAGCGATATGAAAGTTGTGGGTTTTGCACTAAAATCGTAGATAAATTCTATGTTTTTTAAGAGTTTTTACCAAGAGAAAAACCCCAAAATGCGCCCTTTCCCACAATTATCGATGATACCACAAGAAACCCCGGTTTGTCAATAATTTTTTGTGTATTCAAAAAGCTTTTTATCACACAATATTATTGACGAAACGTCCTTTAATATATACAATTATATATATAAACTTTGGAGGTACTGCTATGAACGATAAAATCAACAAAACTGCACTTTTTAATATCGGCTACGGTCTGTATGTTGTCACAGCAAAAGAAGGTAGCAAAGATAACGGATGTATAGTAAATGCTGTTACTCAGCTGACCGACCAAAAAATAAGAGTTGCAGTCACTATCAACAAGCAAAACTACACCCACGATATGATAAAAAACACAGGCATGATGAACGTAAACTGCCTAAGTGAAGAAACTCCGTTTGCGATTTTTGAGTACTTTGGTTTTAAAAGCGGTAGGGATACAGAAAAGTTTGTATCGCCTAACCTGAACAGATCCGCCAATGGTCTTGTTATTCTTCCTGACTATTCTAACGCATTCTTTTCTCTAAAGGTAGAACAAGAGGTTGATTTGGATACACATACTATGTTCATCTGTGAGGTGACAGAGGCTCAGACACTCAGCAGCGACCCTACTATGACCTACGCATACTATCACGCAAACGTAAAGCCAAAGCCCGTAAAAAAATCAAAAGGCTTCGTGTGCACAATCTGCGGATATGTATATGAGGGCGATGAGCTACCACCTGATTTTATCTGCCCACTGTGCAAGCACGGCGCAGATGCTTTCAAAAGAATAGAGTGAACCTCTGTTTATTATTTGTTATCTCTTCTCTATTCTTTTCTTTATAGACGCAAAAACGGCTCAGGGTAATTCCTGAGCCGTTTGTTTTTGTTAAATTACTCAATAGGAGCTGTTGGAGCCTGAGGAATATAATTTTCCTCGAGCTCAACTTCGTTATATCTGCTCATACCAGTACCTGCTGGAACGAGCTTACCGATAAGAACGTTTTCTTTCAGACCAATGAGTGGGTCAACCTTACCCTTGATAGCAGCATCAGTAAGAACACGTGTAGTCTCCTGGAATGATGCAGCTGACAAGAAGCTGTCAGTAGCAAGAGATGCCTTGGTGATACCAAGAAGAAGCTGTGTCCAAGTAGCCTCCTGCAGTCCCTCTTCACCATTCTCAATACGCTTTCTGATCTGCTTGTTAGCGTAGATAACCTCGTTGCGGTTGTACATCTGACCAGGCATAAAGTCTGTAGATCCAGCATCGTCAACCTTAACCTTCTTCATCATCTGACGAACGATAACCTCGATATGCTTATCGTTGATATCAACACCCTGTAAACGATATGTGCTCTGCACCTCAGAAATGAGGTAGTCCTGCACAGCCTTAGGGCCAAGGATATCAAGAATGTCGTGTGGATTGACAGCACCGTCGGTGATTTTGTCACCCTTCTTAATCTGCTGGCCTTCTTCGACAGCAACTCTGAATCCGAATGGAATGAGGTATGCTTTTTCTTCGCTTGTTTCCTTATTATATACAACAGCGTGACGATTGTTCTTGATATCTTCAAAACGAACTTCACCGTCGATTTCACTGATGATAGCAAGTGACTTCGGCTTACGTGACTCGAAGAGCTCTTCGACACGTGGAAGACCCTGTGTGATATCTTCTGCTGACGCAACACCACCGGTATGGAAGGTTCTCATTGTAAGCTGAGTACCAGGCTCACCGATAGACTGAGCAGCGATGATACCAACAGCCTCGCCGACTGTAACAGGCTGACCGTTAGCAAGGTTCGCACCGTAGCACTTCTTACATACACCATACTTAGAATGACAGCCAAGAATAGAGCGGATTTCAATCTTTTCTACGCCACTGCCACAGATGATGTCAGCCTCTTTGTCGCCCATGAGAGTGTCTTTAGAAACGAGTACGTTGCCATTCTCGTCCTTAAAGTCTTCAACAAGATAACGACCGATAAGACGCTCGTGGAGTCCTTCGATAGTTTGCTTACCTGCTTTGATATCAAATACTTCAAGACCCTCGTGCGAATGGCAGTCGTCCTCACGGATGATAACATCCTGTGATACGTCAACAAGACGACGTGTGAGGTAACCGGAGTCAGCAGTTCTAAGTGCTGTATCTGCAAGACCTTTACGCGCACCACGAGATGAAATAAAGTACTCTAAGATGTTAAGACCTTCACGGTAGTTAGCTCGAATAGGAATTTCGATAGTCTTACCTGATGTGTTGGCGATAAGACCACGCATACCAGCGAGCTGACGAATCTGAGACATACTGCCTCGAGCACCTGAGTCAGCCATCATGAAGATAGGGTTGTACTTGTCAAGGTTGCCCTGAAGTTTTGCAGTAACGTCGTTTGTCGCTTTTTCCCAGATACGAAGAACCTCTTCGTAACGCTCTTCGTTTGATCTAAGACCCATCATATACTCGTCACGGATAGCATCGACATCAGCCTCTGCCTTTGCGATGATTTCCTTCTTCTCAGGTGGAATTTTCGCATCACATACAGCTACAGTGATAGCACCACGAGTTGAGTATTTATAACCCTGAGCTTTGACTTCGTCAAGAACAACAGAAGTAACTTCTGTGCCGTGGATCTTGATACAAGCGTCGATGATTTTGCCGAGCTGTTTCTTACCAACGAGGAAGTCAATCTCGAATTTGAACATATTTTCTGGGTCAGTTCTATCTACAAAGCCCAAATCCTGTGGGATAGGACGGTTGAAGATAATCTTACCTACAGTTGTATCAACGATGCCACTCTTCTCGACGCCATCAACAGTGACAGTTCTTCTTACTTTGATCTTAGAGTGAAGTGTAACTACACCTGTCTGATAAGCCATCATAGCTTCGTCGATATCACGGAACGCTTTGCCCTCACCCGGTTCACCGTCCTTATCAAGAGTAAGGTAGTATGAACCCAAAACCATATCCTGTGTAGGAACAGCAACAGGACGTCCGTCTGATGGTTTTAAGAGGTTGCCTGCAGCGAGCATGAGGAAACGTGCCTCAGCCTGTGCTTCTGCAGAAAGTGGTACGTGAACAGCCATCTGGTCACCGTCGAAGTCGGCGTTGTACGCTGTACATACGAGTGGGTGGAGCTTGAGCGCTCTACCTTCAACAAGTACAGGCTCAAAAGCCTGGATACCAAGACGGTGAAGTGTAGGAGCACGGTTAAGAAGTACAGGGTGACCCTTGATAACAACTTCGAGTGCGTCCCAAACCTCAGGCTTAGCACGTTCAACAGCCTTTCTGGCTGCTTTGATATTCTGAACAGCCTTAGTTTCTACAAGGCGTTTCATAACAAATGGTTTGAAGAGCTCAAGTGCCATCTCCTTTGGAAGACCGCACTGATACATCTTGAGCTCAGGACCTACAACGATAACAGAACGTCCGGAGTAGTCAACACGCTTACCAAGGAGGTTCTGTCTAAAACGTCCCTGCTTACCCTTGAGCATGTCTGAAAGTGACTTGAGTGCACGGTTGTTAGGACCTGTGACAGGTCTGCCACGTCGACCGTTATCGATAAGGGCGTCAACAGCTTCCTGAAGCATTCTCTTCTCATTTCTGATGATGATGTCAGGAGCTTCAAGCTCTAAGAGTCTCTTGAGACGGTTGTTTCTGTTAATAACTCTGCGGTAGAGGTCGTTTAAGTCAGATGTTGCGAAACGACCACCGTCGAGCTGTACCATAGGTCTGATATCCGGTGGAATAACCGGAACAACGTCAAGAATCATCCACTCAGGACGGTTGCCTGACATTCTAAATGCCTCAACAACCTCAAGACGCTTTTGAAGTCTGACTTTCTTTTGACCTGTAGCACCCTCGAGCTCTTCTTTGAGCTCAGTAGCAAGGGACTCAAGATCGATCTGAGAGAGAAGTTCTTTGATAGCTTCTGCACCCATACCTGCTTTGAAGTCATCTTCGTATTTTTCACGCATATCGCGATATTCCTGCTCATTTAAGAACTGCATCTTTGTGAGCTCTCTTGCATCACCCGGATCAGTTACGATATATGATGCAAAGTAGAGTACCTTTTCAAGAGCACGTGGAGAGATGTCGAGCATCAAAGAGATTCTTGATGGGATACCCTTGAAGTACCAGATATGTGACACAGGAGCAGCAAGCTCGATGTGACCCATTCTTTCTCTTCTTACCTTAGCGCGTGTAACTTCAACACCGCAGCGGTCGCATATTTTGCCCTTAAATCTGATTCTCTTGTACTTACCGCAGTGGCATTCCCAGTCCTTTGTAGGTCCGAAAATACGCTCGCAGAAAAGACCGTCACGCTCAGGCTTTAAGGTACGATAGTTGATTGTTTCAGGCTTTTTAACTTCGCCATATGACCATTCTCTGATCTGTTCAGGGGAAGCAAGGCCTATTTTAATTGAATCAAATACATTGTTATCCATAGTGCAGCTCCTCCTTACATTTCATCTGTGCCATAGTCATCAAATTCGAGCATGTCGTCGTGGTCTTCGTAGATAGAAGACTCGTCGAACATATTGCCTTCTTCAGAGTCTTCGTCAAGCAGGAAGCCTTCCATAGTAGTCATAACCTGATCCTCGTTAAGAGTCTCGTCTTCTGCTACTACTACCATTGCTTCTTCGTCCTCATCGAACTTCTGCTTCAAGTCGATTTCGCCACCATCTTTGTCAAGAACTCGCACATCAAGAGAGAGTGACTGGAGTTCTTTGATAAGAACCTTGAACGACTCAGGAATACCAGGTGTTGGAATATTCTGACCCTTAACGATAGATTCGTATGTCTTAACACGACCAACAACGTCGTCAGACTTAACAGTCAAGATTTCCTGAAGTGTGTACGCAGCACCGTAAGCCTCAAGTGCCCAAACTTCCATCTCACCGAAACGCTGACCACCAAACTGAGCTTTACCACCCAGAGGCTGCTGTGTAACAAGTGAGTAAGGACCTGTACTTCTTGCGTGGATCTTATCATCAACCAGGTGATGGAGTTTTAAGTAATACATATAACCAACGGTAACAGGGTTGTCAAAATACTCACCTGTACGACCGTCTTTAAGCATTGTTTTACATTCCATCGAGATACCGTTTTGCTTGAAGCATTCGCCAAAGTCGATACCTGTGACCTGCTCTTTATCAGGATAATCTTCCTTATCTCTGATGCGCTCGAACAGTTCAAATATATCCTGCTCGTGTGCACCGTCAAATACCGGAGTCATAATCTTCCAGCCCAGTGCTTTAGCAGCATAACCGAGATGCACCTCAAGAACCTGTCCGATGTTCATACGGGAAGGTACGCCCAGAGGGTTAAGTACGATATCAAGTGGAGTACCATCAGGTAAGAACGGCATATCCTCAACAGGTAAAATACGGGATACAACACCCTTGTTACCGTGACGACCAGCCATCTTATCGCCGACAGAAATCTTACGTTTCTGAGCAAGATAGCATCTTACTACTTTGTTGACACCAGGCTGAAGCTCATCACGTGAGTCTTCTCTTGTGAACACCTTAACGTCAACAACGATACCTGATTCACCGTGTGGAACTCTAAGTGAAGTATCTCTTACTTCTCTTGCCTTTTCACCGAATATAGCTCTAAGGAGTCGTTCTTCCGCAGTGAGCTCTGTCTCGCCCTTTGGTGTTACCTTACCGACTAAGATGTCACCAGCGTGAACCTCAGCACCGATGTGGATAATACCGTTTTCGTCGAGGTCTTTGAGCATATCCTCACCAACGTTTGGAATATCTCTTGTGATGTCCTCAGGACCGAGCTTAGTATCTCTTGCTTCTGTTTCGTATTCTTCAATATGGATAGATGTGTAAACATCATCTCGAACAATTTTTTCATTGATGAGAACAGCGTCCTCGTAGTTATAACCTTCCCAGGTCATAAAGCCGATTAAAGCGTTCTTACCCAGTGAAATTTCACCGTTCTTGGTAGCAGGACCGTCAGCAAGAACTTCGCCTGCCTTTACTCTCTGACCACGGGAAACGATAGGAATCTGGTTGACGCAAGTACCCTGGTTAGAACGCAAGAACTTGATAACCTCGAAGTCCTGAATACGACCTGAGTCATACTGAACACGGATGTGGTCAGCGTCAACGCTCATAACGATACCGTCTTCTTCAGAAAGTACGCATACACCTGAGTCAGTACCAGCTTTGTACTCCATACCTGTACCTACGATAGGTGACTCAGTAACCATGAGTGGCACTGCCTGTCGCTGCATGTTGGAGCCCATGAGTGCTCGGTTCGCGTCATCGTTTTCTAAGAACGGAATCATAGCTGTAGCAACTGATACAACCATTCGTGGAGAAACGTCCATAAAGTCAAACTGTGATGGTTCAAGCTCAACGAACTCGTCTTTGTAACGGCCGACAACCTTAGAGTTTACAAACTTACCGTTTTCATCGAGTGGTTCGTTAGCCTGAGCTACCTTGAAGTCGTCTTCCATATCAGCTGTCATATATACAACTTCGTCAGTAACGACGCCTGTTTCTTTATCAATTTTTCTAAACGGTGCCTCAACAAAGCCATAATCGTTGATTCTTGCAAAAGTAGCAAGATATGAAATAAGACCGATGTTAGGACCTTCAGGAGTTTCGATAGGACACATACGTCCGTAGTGTGTGTAGTGTACATCTCGAACCTCGAAACCTGCACGATCTCGCGACAGACCGCCAGGACCTAAAGCTGAGAGTCTTCTCTTATGAGTGAGCTCCGACAGCGGGTTAGTCTGATCCATAAACTGTGACAGAGGAGAACTACCGAAAAACTCCTTGATAGCAGCAGTCACAGGACGGATATTGATAAGTGAACTTGGAGAAAGAGCCTCCGGATCCTGAGCTTGGAGTGTCATACGCTCACGGATAACTCTCTCTAAACGTGAGAAACCAATTCTGAACTGGTTCTGTAAGAGCTCACCAACGCAACGGATACGACGGTTTCCGAGATGGTCGATATCGTCTGTTGTGCCGATATGCTCAGCAAGTGAATTCATATAGTTTACAGTTGCGAAGATATCGTCAACTGTGATGTGGTTAGGGATAAGATCGTGTACTCTGTCAGCGATAGCTTGCTTTAAGTCTTTTTCGTTGTCGCAAGAATCAAGAATTTCACAAAGTACATCAAAGCTTACTTTCTCGTTAATACCGAGCTCTTCACAAGAAAAGTCAACATAAGCGTTAATGTCAACCATACCGTTGGAGATGAGCTTTACTACCTTGCCATCTTCACCAGAAACAAAAGCTTCTTTTACGCCGGCATTTTCGATTTCGAGTGCCTTGTCACGGTCGATAGTATCGCCACGCTTTGCTAAAATCTCGCCTGTGCGTGGGTTTACGATATGTTCTGTGATAGTCTGATTTACGAGTCGGTTAGAAATACCGAGCTTCTTGTTATATTTATATCTGCCGACCCTTGACATATCATAACGACGTGGGTCGAAGAATAAGTTGTTAATATGAGTCTGAGCACTTTCTACTGTTGGAGGCTCACTTGGTCTAAGCTTACGATAAACCTCGATAAGACCCTCTTCAACGCTGTTAGTAGTGTCTTTTTCAAATGTAGCTTTGATACGAGCATCATCGCCGAATTTCTCTAAAATCTCGCCGTTTGTGCCAAGGCCTAAAGCTCTCAAGAAAACTGTGATAGGAACTTTACGGTTCTTATCAATACGGACGTAGAGAACATCGTTTACGTCGTTTTCGTACTCAAGCCAAGCACCACGGTTTGGAATAACAGTAGAAGAGTACAACTCTTTACCTGTTTTGTCGTGGTCCATCTTGTAGTACACACCAGGTGAACGTACAAGCTGAGATACGATAACACGCTCAGCACCGTTGATAACAAAAGTGCCCGATGGTGTCATAAGCGGGAAGTCACCCATAAATACATTTGATTCTTTGATTTCGCCTGTCTCTTTGTTAAGAAGTCGAGCAGTAACTCGTAAAGCTGCTGAATAAGTAGCATCTCTTTCCTTACACTCGATTACAGAATAGTTCGGATGGTCTACATCGAGAGTATAGTCAATAAAGTCGAGCACGAGGTTGTTCTGGTAGTCTTGAATACCTGATACATCCTTGAACACTTCTTTTAGACCCTCATCAAGAAACCACTGATAGGACTTTTTCTGCACTTCGATCAGGTTAGGCATATCGATAACATCATCGATTTTGCCGAAACTGTATCGCTCGCTGTTGCCTAGCTTAACCGGTTTGACATTTACCATAGGCGTATCACTCCTTTAAAAATCTGTACGGATATGTCGCGAAAAATATCCGTGTAATCGCACCGCAAAAAGTTACAAAATTGTTTTTGAAAAGCCTCTTGACAAACCCACATCAAGTGTGCTAATATTCACATTTTGCAAAACTTTTTGTTGCACAATAGGGGCATATGCCCCCATAATGGTACAGTTTACTATTTTATATCTAAAAAAGAATAATGTCAATGATTTTTTCAGGTTTTTTTAATATTTTTGTATATTTTTCTATTACAGAACTATTCTTGAGTAAAACGCGAAATACAGTGCTCTTGAAACACGTGGGTGCGTTTAGCTTTTTGTGCAACGAATAGTTACAAACAGGATACTTCAGGTCGCTTATACCCTTGAGGTCGTTGATATTAGCCCTCTTTTGTGATAATATATCGGTAAATAAAAGAACGGTCGGTGATATAATGTCAGATAACAAAAGCAACAGCGTCAAAAACACTGCGCTTTCTACACTGAATGCACAAAACATCAAAAAACTCCTCAAAAATAATATTGAAGTTTTGTACTTTGACACTATTGATTCGACCAACACTCACGCAAAGAGAGTATATAAAGCATGCACCACCCCTACGCTTTTTGTCGCAAATCATCAAAGTAATGGCAGAGGCAGGCTGGGCAGGACTTTTTATTCTCCTGCTGATACAGGGCTATATATGTCGCTACTGCTTGATGTTGCTGACAACAGCGAAGACATTATATGTATAACCACAGCGACCTGTGTATGTGTTATCAACGCCCTAAAGGAACTGTATAATGTCGCACCGCAAATCAAATGGGTCAACGATATATATCTGTGTAACAAAAAGCTGTGCGGTATCTTGTGCGAAGCTATCACTAACGAAAATACTCACAAGGTAGAAAAAGTCATCATCGGTATCGGCATTAATATAAGCACAAAAGACTTTCCAGATGATATCAAAGACATAGCGACTTCTCTCGGGTTTGCGCACAACCGCGAAGAGCTTTGTGCAAAAATTGCAGATAACATCATCGCTATAACCAAAGAGCTTAAAACACGTGACTTCATAAATGAGTACAAAAAGCACTCTATGGTTCTCGGGTGCGATATAAACTACACAGAAAACGGTGTGACAAAAGTAGCTACCGCTATAGATATAGATAGAAACGGTGGGCTGGTTATAAAAACAGAAAACGGTTTAAAAACGCTGTCAAGTGGTGAAATTAGTGTAAGAATAAAAAAATAAAGAACAACACAAAAGCTTCTCTTTTTGAGAAGCTTTTTTCTTACAAAAAACGACAAAATTCTACTAAAGACTCAACAACAAAAAAATATATGCTATACTTTTGCGGATAATTTTCACAGGAGTAAAATATGGAAAACAAACGTATGCTGTGGCTTGATGCTTTGAGGGGATTAGGTATCATACTCATCACCTTGGGTCATTTAGGTTGTTTTGAGCTGCTCGAGCGTTACATATATTCTTTTCATGTTCCGCTTTTCTTCTTTATATCGGGATATTTGTATATCCGTAGCGCTAAACCGATTAAAAATTTTATAAAAAGGAAAACGATAACTATACTGGTACCGTTTCTTGTATGGACTTTGATGTCGACTTTAGTCAATGTTGTTATGAACTACGACTTAAAGCTGTTGATGCTCAAAATGGTCACTTACAACGGACTGCTCACGTGGAACTCACCGCTGTGGTTTTTGCTGGTGCTGTATATTGTAGAGATACTTTTTGCTGTTCTTGATAGACTCAATGATAAGACATACTTCAAGTACATCATCCTCGCTGTATCCGTTGTGCTGTTCTTCATTTTTGGCGAAATGATGCTCACTTTGAAACTTAATCTCGTTCCGCTTGCGATGATATTCTACTCTATGGGCAACATCATGAGGACTTCACTCGAACAAAAACCACTGAACCTAAAAACGTGGCAAAAAGTCACGATGGTTGTTCTTTTGTTTATTGTAAGCTTTGTATTCTCTGCTGTGCTCAATGTCAGAATCAAGTACACTCACGCAATATTTGGCAACATCGCACATTTTCTCATCGCAGCAACCGCTGCGATACTTTTCTACTACATCATTTTCAAAAACGTGAACACGCTCTCAAATTCAAAGATGCTCATAAACTTAGGCAACAACTCACTCATCATTATGTGTGCTCAGTACTGGGTGTTTAGAATCTGCGATATCACTACAAAAAGACTGTTCGACTACATAATATGGCATCGTCGTGACACTATAAAAGCTATACTGTTCACCGCTTTCACACTCGCTGTTATTTGTGGACTCACAGCACTGTACAAAAAGATTTCTAAAAACAACAAGGTGCTTCAAAAAATCGGCGAAGTATTCGGCATAAGATAAAACGGATGTGTACAACTAAAGGCTTCCTAAAAAGGAAGCCTTTTTCTTCTGCTCATAACATCTGTACTATATAGTAAATCACACCGTAAATAACAGACGCCACTACACCGTAGACAATAACAGGTCCTGCGATAGAAAACATCTTTGCGCCAACACCCAGAATAAAGCCTTCACTCTTAAACTCTATCGCAGGAGAAGCCACTGAGTTTGCAAAGCCCGTGATAGGCACGAGTGTACCTGCTCCTGCGTACTTTGCAATTTTTTCGTACAAGTGCAGTGCTGTCAGTAGCACACCAAGGAAAACAAGCGTGACAGATGTCACTGTCTGTGCCTGAGTTTTTCCCATATCAAAGCTCATGTAAAGCTCTGTGAGTCCCTGACCAACAGTGCATATTGCACCACCTATCAGAAAAGCAAAAATACAATCTTTTACAATAGGGCTTTTTGTGGTTTCTTTTTCGACCATTTTGCTATAATTTTTCTTACTTTCCATATTCATCACCGATTGTATTTTTCCCAGTATTTTGCTACTTATTTATTACAAAACTGTATTTGATTTTAAGTTCACAAAAAGTTATAATATATAATGTAAAAATATATTATAATAGGTAAAAATATGTCTGAACATTATCTTGATAACAGTGCCACTACCGTAACGTGTGAAAAAGCGGCGCAAAAGGCACTTTCTATGATGACATCTGAATATGGTAACCCGTCGTCACTTCACAAAAAAGGACTTGAGGCTGAGCTTGAGCTTACTCATGCTCGTGAGGTTATTGCAAATTCACTTTTTGTAGAATCTGATGAAGTGTACTTCACAAGCGGTTCGACCGAGTCCAACAACACTGTGCTCTTCGGTGTATCAAGCGCTAAAAAAAGAAATGGCAACAAGATAGTCACTACCGCTATCGAGCACAGCTCCGTGATAGAAGCGTGCAAAAAACTCGAACAAGACGGTTTTGAAGTCGTGTATCTGACCCCTGACAAAAACGGTGTTGTACCACCCTCAGCTTTTGAAGAAGCAGTTGACAGCAACACCATCTTAGTCGCTGTTATGGCAGTCAACAACGAAGTCGGCTCAGTACAAAACCTCGAACGTATAGGAAAGATAATAAAACGCAAGAACAAAGACGCTGTCTTTCATGTTGATGCAGTACAGGCATATGGTAAAATGGTGCTCAAACCCAAAAAGTGGGGTGTCGACACGCTGTGTGTCAGCTCACACAAGGTGCACGGTCCAAAAGGCGTCGGCGCACTGTATATTAAAAAAGGTGTACGAGTGCTTCCGCTACTTTTCGGTGGTGAACAGCAAAAAAAGCAAAGGCCCGGCACCGAATGTGCACCACTCATCGCTTCTTTTGCAACAGCTGTAGAAGAGTTTGATATAACAAAAAACCGTGAGCACATCAATGCACTCAACGAGTATTTAGTATCAGAGCTCAAAAAGCTCAGTGACATCACCATAAACTCAAGTATTGATGCTATCCCTTATGTGCTGAACATATCAGTAGAAGGTATCAAAAGCGAGACTATGCTCCACCATTTAGAACAAGATGAGGTTTATGTATCAAGTTCATCTGCGTGTGCAAAAGGCAAGAAAAGCTACGTGCTAAAAGCCATGGGACTTTCTGATGACCTTATCGACTCTTCTCTTCGCATCAGCTTTTCTAAATATAACGACAAGGCGGATGTTGACGCATTCTTAGAGTCACTCAAAAAGGGTATGAACACCCTCGCAAAAAGGAAATAGGAAATATTATGAAAGAAATTATACTTATCAAAGTCGGTGAAATCGCCTTAAAAGGACTCAACCGTCGTTCTTTTGAAGACGTGCTCATCAAAAACATCAAACACAGAATTCACTCTCTGGGCAAGTTTTCAGTATCTGTTGCCCAGTCCACTATCTATATCGAGCCACTCTCTGTTGACATCGACCTTGATGATGTGTGCGAGAGAGTGTCACAGGTATTTGGTATCGTTGCTTTCTCACGTGCACTCGTGTGCGAAAAGGATATGGACGATATTCTTCAAAAAGCAGGTGACTATCTTTACGACGATCTCATGGATGCAAAGACTTTCAAGGTTGAGTCAAAACGCTCCGATAAGCGTTTTCCACTCAAATCTCCTGAGATTTCAGCCACAGTCGGTGGAAAAATCCTCGAGCAGTTCCCTCACCTCAAAGTAGATGTGAAAAATCCTGAGGTCACCGTCACTGTTGAAGTGCGTGACTTTGGTGCTTATGTAAGATGCAAAACCTTACGTGGTCAGGGCGGTATCCCGGTCGGCACAGGCGGCAACGCTGCTATCCTTATCAGTGGTGGTATTGACTCTCCTGTTGCAGCATATATGATGTCAAAGCGTGGCATCAGACTCACTGCTATTCATTTTGCAAGCCCACCGTACACAAGCGAGCGTGCTCACCTAAAGGTAGAAAAGCTGCTTAAAATCGTCAGCAGATACTCTGGCACTATCAATATGTACACAGTGCCTTTCACTCAGATTCAGGAAACCATCCGTGACAAGTGCCCGCAAGAGCTCTTCACTATCATAATGCGCAGACTTATGATGCAGATATCAGAAATCATCGCTAAAGAGCACGACTGCACCGCACTTATCACAGGCGAGAGCTTAGGTCAGGTAGCAAGCCAGACCATACACGCTATGTCCTGTACTGACGAAGCTACTTCAATGCTCGTTTTCAGACCACTTATCGGTATGGACAAAGAAGAAATCATACAGATTTCTCGAAAAATAGGTACATTCGAAACTTCTATCGAACCATATGAGGACTGCTGTACGGTTTTCACTCCAAAGCATCCTCGTACACGTCCTGTACTCAAATTTGTCAAGCTCGCTGAAGAAGAAGCAAAGCTCAGCGAACTTATAAAAGACGCAGTAGAAAACGTAAAACTCACAGTAATCAACCCATAAACAGAAACACATAACAGAAACCAAAATGTAAAGGAAGTGCAGACAAATGTATAACTGCGAAATATACTCTGTACAAAAAAATGCTATCGACACCGAAGCTTTCAACGAAAAAATCGATGTCATAGCACAGCAGCTCTATGCCCGTGATATCAGAGTAATGTTCAACACGGATATCGCTCCTGATGCAAAAGTGTTCTCAAGAGTACTGAGTGCATCACAGCAAAGTGAACAGTCACCTGACTACCATATATTTGTAAATGCTCTGGATACTACAAATCCATCGAGCTTCAAATCGCTTTTCTATAACTTTATAAAAGCGAGTGAAGATAAAATTATCCCTGATAAAGAGCACAAAGACATGAAAGCTAAAATCAAGATTTGCTCACTTGGCGATTTAGGAAACGGATATATGGGATACTGCTTTCAGATTTATAACAGCTACTATGTAGTGCTCCCTCTTGCATCGCTGACAGAAAACGAGATTTCTTATCTCATCGACAAGAGTATTGATATAGCAACCAGAATTTTTAATAGCAACAACGAAGACTATCCTGATGGTCTGATTTTCGTTGAAAACACTCAGAAAAAAAAGAAAAAGGAAAGCTTTTTCAAGAGCTTTATCCCTCAAAAAGATGACCCAAAAAATATTAAGATCCGCAAGTGGATAGTTATTGTTGCACTTATAGCATTTCTGGTTGCCGCAGGATATCTTATAAACGATCTTATCATTCAACCGTATCTCAACTCTCAGATAAACTCCGAGATACACGACCTTGCGTATAACACAACCGATGACAACGACGACAGCCCTGCCCCATCTACTCAAAACTGGGAAGCTTTGAAAAAAATCAACAAGGAAATCGTTGGTTGGATAACTATAGACAAAACAAAGATCGACTACCCTGTACTTGAGCATAAGGGCGACAACGCTACCTCACAGTACTATCTCAACCATACATACAAAAAGAGCTACTCAACCTACGGTAGCGTGTTTGTAGACTATCGTTGTACAGATTCTGTCAACTCTAAAAATGTCATCCTGCACGGTCACAATATGCAAGACGGTTCTATGTTCAAGGGCCTTACAGGCTACGGTGATTTAGAGGGTGATTTGGAGTTTTACAAAAAGCATCCTGTTATCAAATTCAACACTCCTGAAAGCGACAACATCTACAAAATCATCTCTGTATTCAAGACAAACACGCTCTACGCTCACGGTGAGTTCTTCAACTATATGCAAGCAGAGTTCCTGTCTGATGCAGAGTTCATGAACTTTGTATATAACTGCAGAGTACGCTCACTTATCAACTGTCCTGTTATGGTCAACGAACAAGACCAGCTCCTCACTTTGTCTACTTGTAGCTACGAGTACTCAAACTTCAGAACAGTTGTTGTTGCAAGAAAACTTCGAGAAGGCGAAAAAGCTGATGTCGATGTTGAAATTGCTACACTCAACAAAAAGCCTGTTTTCCCTGATGTTTATTATCAAAGTAGAGGCGGTGAACGCCCACAGGTACTCACCTTCAAAAAAGCTAACTCAAAAGGTCTTGTTACTTGGTACGATGGTGAAGGTCAGCTGGAGGGTTCTGAAACCCTGACAGCGACCGTAGCCGCTAACCCGACCGAACCACCTACAGAGAAAAAAGATAAAAAGAAAAAGCAAAGCGAGACACAGGCTGTCATCACCTACTACGAAGTGAAATTCGTCAACTGGGACGGTAGTGAATACTACACAGCATCAGTCAAAGAAGGTGACTCAGTTGAACTGCCTGGCGGTACCCCGGGACTCCCAGTCGATGAGTACTACGACTACACCTTCACCGGCTGGCAGACCGACGGACTCGATTTGAACAGTGTTAAGTACTCTATGACTATTTATCCAGACTTTGAGGCCACTCTGAAATAAGTTTTTTAAGGAGCACAACATGAAATACGATCTCCTGTTTTATAAATCAAGAAAAACAGCATACTGTGAAAAAACTCTCAAAGCAAAGTTTTCACAAATTGGTATGACCACAAACAGAATCATCGCATCTGTTGCTCCGACAAGGCTCGGCGAAACGCTGTGCGAGAGTCTGACACTGTGCAACTGTGTTGTCATCATCGGCGGTTTTTCAGTCAACGACGACGAAAACCTCATCACAGTACTTTCACGTGCTATGTCAAACTCAGGGCTCTCTCTTCACAACACGCGAAAAATCAAGGGTGCTATCTACGACGGATATATCATCAAATACAACAAACAGACGATAATCGCCTTGCCTGATAACCCACAGGAAATCGATTTTATTCTAAACAAAAAGTTTCTTGAATATCTCAAAAACGTCTACATCTAATAACAACATTTATGGCACTCTAAAAAGAGTGCCATTTTTATTTATATCAAATATTGAACACAACAAAAAAGCTCCCGAGATGCACCGGGAGCCTTAAAGCTATGTTATTTATCCTTCTACAGGGGTATCGACAGGGACGTCGAGCTGTGCGAGCTTGCGCTGGATAGCGGTAGCGTCGATGATGGTACGCTTGCCGTCACGATCAACATCAGAAACATAAGATAATGAAGCTGTATCGGTAGCTTTAGTATGCATAGTCAAGTCGTCTCTTGAATCAAATACGCACATTCCAGCAAGATTTCTTTGTATAAATGTTGCATCCATAACCGATAAGTTATTATCACGATCTGCGTCTCCGATATATCCGGCTAGTCCACGAGGAATAAGTGCCTCCGTAAAAGCTTTTTCTATCCCTTCAAAACCTGCTATCCATGCTTCTTCCAAGGTATAAAATTTGCTTTCACTAGGCACATACACGAGATAACCCAAAGAATATGGATATAGATATTCATTGATAGAGATATAGTAATCTCCGAAAACACCATAAGTCGGTAGCGGACTTGTACCCATAGTAGAGCCCCAAGCTAACAACCAATCAGGAGTATCAGTATCATTGTTTTCTGAATAGTAGTCATAGTAAGAGTCGCTATACATATACCAATCTTCTTCGCCTTTGTATGATGGTTGGCAACCATTGTCAGCCATATACTTCTCAAATTCAGCTACATACTGTCCTCTGGCATAAATTGAGCCTGCAAATGTCGGTACTGAGAACATAATACTTGCAAGACATAAAACTAAAATAAAACTAATTATTTTTTTCATAGTATCATCTCCTAAAAATTTGTTTTAATACTTTAATACATAGTAGGATTAGATGTAAGATAAATAATCTTGGTGGCATCAAAAATTGAAAGTACACCATCCCTTGTAGCATCTGCTAAATACGTTTGTACATTGTTCAGTGTAATTTGTTCAACTAAATATAATTGAAGCATTTGAGCGTCTTCGTTCACTATTTCTACACCATCTCCGTAGAAAGCGCCATCCATATTTACATCTCCCACAAGGTAATTGTTTTTCTCCAAACGCCACCTTTGAGTTGCTAATGGTTCAGCTGTACCATCATATGAATTCCAAATAATACTAGCATTATCACAAGATAATATCCTATCATTAGAACTATTAATAAAACTTACCGTTCCATCATCATTATATACTATATCTAATAGATGTGCAACTGCGTCTAACTGCGTTTGCAGAGAAGTTCCACTTGTAGTTGTGCTCTGTCCTAAATAAAGCTTTTGCGTTCCATAGCCAGTAATCAAATTATTTCCGCTACCGTTATGCTTTATTATCCACCTATGTGCATCAGTATATGAGTTCTGATCATATATCAGCGTTGACTTTATTTGTGGAGAGGTAGAGGCTGTGTCATAAGTAAGATATCGACCATTGTTTGCATTTCTTATGTAATATATACCATCCTCACTCATAGGAGTGGCTCTCATATTATCTGTACTCCATGCATATCCATAGCGAGTAGGTATGCTTTCTTCTTGTACAAGTCTTATTTGATAAAGAAAATCAGTATCAGAAAGAGGGACATAACACATTTCTGTAGAGCTATGTTCTAAATTAGATGTAGCTAGTGTTGGATTACCTCGTCTAACTGATAAATTCACATTTTCTGCATTGCCAGCTGTAATATCAGTAGCGGTTGAATGTGTTCCAGATACAGTATTTTCACGCACCCACGTAACACTAACGTTCATATTTTCAGCACCATATGGCGGTTGTATAAAATTGACATTTGCAACACGTGTTATAAACTCACCCGTACCATATGTCCCCTGACAAACTATACATGCCATCGTCCATGCATCGGGGGCACCTGCGCCTTGTCTCTCTGTTATGCCTTCTTCCATTGTTTCTTGTTCCTCTCCGTTTAAAGAACTTTGAACTTTACGGTGACAAGAAGCTAAAACAATAGCTTTTATCGCTTGCGGATAAGCAGCTAAAGAAGGCTTTAGCTCCAATATTTGTGCTATCATCGCAGTGAGTATAGGAGCAGCATAGCTAGTTCCGCCATTATCAATCATAGAATTACTTGGCATTACTACATCTGGTTTTTCTACACCATGGGTTATATCTGTCCCATTGTGATTCTTATAGCTACTTGATTCGTTTAATCGATCGTCACTTAAATCGTCATAGGAATAACCGTCCTTATAGGCACCAACCGTAATAACATTGTTTGCCATACCAGGCGAGTTTATCCTTCGTTGCAGGCTTTGGCTACCATCATTCCATGTATGATATGAACCTGCATTTGAACCTGCATTTCCTGCGCTAACAACAACCGTAATATTATGAAACGACACAATATGATCGAACCATTTATCTTTATCACTATATGCATATCGGGAGGAATATTCGTCTTCAAATACTTTCCATCCATAACTACAGTTAATTACTCGAACACCACTTGTAATCAGTTGCTCAATGTTTTCAAAACTACCGTTTGTACTATATAGCTCTGCATTTTTTGCAAAACCATTATTTGTTCCTTTTATAATTTTAGCCGTACCTGTTGCGTGACTTGTTTCTGAGAGTCCTGTACCCACATTGATAACAGAGCCATCATTCAATTCCTCGTCCTGACCTGGAACACCTGATTCCACCATTCCTATTTTCACACCATCCCCAGTCAAACCAAATATAGTAACAATCTCATCATGTCTTATCGTAGAACTAACGCAATCAAACGAACAATCTTCCGATAGTTGTTCTTTATAATAACTTATAGACTCAATACGAGTATCTTTTTCAAGCTCCTTTATTTGCGAAACTTTTATATCACAAATAATCATTGGAGCATATTTACTACTAAAAATGATATCGGAATCAGAAATTCTAGCTGTAACTAAAATCTGTTCAGATTTTTCAGTATATGCTTGGCGGGATAATTTCCTTCTTTCTTGTACAAAGATTTCAGTATTTTCTCTTTCTTTATCACGGATAGATTTGGTTTTTTCCAAATAGTCGTACATTCTTTTTTCAGCGGTCTCTTCATTACTTTTTATATCATTAAGCAAAGAGGCATCCGGCATTGACATTTTCTCTGACAATGTATCAACAGTCAGTCCTGTATTTTCCTTAACCTGAGCATCTATTTTTGTTTGAGAGACATCCTTGTACCATACCACAACAGGTATTTTATCTTCCTCCTTGCTCTCATTGACAATCACCGCTAATTCATCATCAACTATTACCTTAGTTTTATACTCCACAACGGTCGCAAAGCCTGTCACAACAGAAACGCAAATGATGATAAGCACCATAATCACGGATAATATAACTTTAAACTTCTTCATAAAACTACCTCCTTAGAAATAAAATAATATAAATTTTTTCAGTTCGCAAAAGCACGGTGGTGTGTTGTATAAATGCGATATAATCGCAAAAAACATAACCATGATTTTTATACATTTCGTCTAATTTAATTTTATGTTTGATTATAGTTTTTGTCAATCGTTAAAGTAGACACTAAATTCTTTTGTGCTTTGTACATTTTGCATAACGGTAATACATAAATGTTAATAAAGCACAATAAATATCCCCCCGTAAAACGGGGGGTATTTCATTTTCGGGCATAGCCCTAATATTACTGGCGGCGCACAAG
>SVNZ01000011.1 GCA_015066595.1 Oscillospiraceae bacterium
GCACTTGTGCGCCGCCAGTAATATTAGGGCTATGCCCGAAAATGAAATACCCCCCGTTTTACGGGGGGATATTTATTTTTACAACTCTTTTTTGTGATAATATTGACACGAGAATGTATGCATAATAAAATATAAATGGATACAAAGGATTAATAAAAAGGAGGAGTAGTATGAAAAAGTTAATGAGCCTTATGTTAAGTTTACTTTTGATTTTTATGATGTCATTTAGTGTTAGTGGTGCAAAAGTACAGCTAGCCGGCATTGGGGCGACTTTTGGTGAATGTGGTGATAATCTTACGTGGAATTACGATAGTTCAAACAAGACGTTGACCATCAGTGGTAGCGGACCTATGGTTGACTACGAGTATGAAGAAGCACCGTGGCTTGGGCTGAGCATATATAGCGTTATTGTTGAAGAAGGTGTTACAAGTATAGGTAGCCATGCTTTTTCTGAGCTTTTTAGGATATCTGAAGTTGTCTTGCCCGACACGCTGACAAAAATCGGCTCTAGTGCATTTTTTGAAAGTGCTATCAAAGAAATCACTATTCCGAATAATGTTTCTCAGATCGAGTACGCTGCTTTTGAATACTGCAATAATTTAAAGAGTATTACCTTGCCGAAAAGTTTATTGAAACTCGGAAATAACGCTTTTAAAGAGTGTGAGAACCTGACTGAAGTGTATTTTTTGAATCCTTTGTGCGAGATTTATGACAGCAGCCATACTATCTATAAAGAAACTATCATATATGGTGGTAAGAACTCCACAGCTAAAGCGTATGCTGGTAAGTACAACAGAAACTTTGTTGAGATTGAGATGGAAGTTGACGAGCCGAGTGGTTCTTGTGGCGAAAATGTGAACTGGAGCTACGATAATTCGACACTAACTCTAACTATCAGCGGTAGCGGTGAAATGGTTGAGTATGCCGATGAAAATATCGCACCATGGTCGATATATCCTTTTGAAAATGTTATCATAGAAAGTGGCATAACTAACATCGGTACGTATGCTTTTAGCGAATGTAAAAGTTTAGTTAGTATTACTATCCCTGATTCGGTAACAGAGATTTCTTCGCATGCATTTTATCATTGTGAAGCTTTAAAAAACATCTCGATTCCGAGTGCGCTTGAAATATTTGGAGAATCAGCGTTTTCAGGTTGCATAAGTATAGAGTCTATAAGCATCCCAAGTACAGTGACATCTTTGCCTCAGTATGTGTTTGGTACGTGTCAGAGTATTAAGGATATATATATTCCAAGTTCTGTCACAGATATACACAAAAACGCTTTTCAAGGATGTATGTTAGTTCAAAGTATTGTTGTTGACAAAAACAATACTGTTTACGATAGCAGAGATAACTGCAATTCAATTATCTTAACTGATAGTGATACGCTTTACTTAGGTTGTAAAAGTACAGTTATTCCTGAGTCAATAACAGCTATTGACTACGATGCATTTGATATTGACTTTGGACCTGAAGAGTTGATTATCCCTGGTAGCGTAAAAACTATCGGAAACAACGCTTTTCATGCAACACGAATCAGAAATTTGGTTATTGAAGAAGGCGTAGAGGTTATCGAGGATTATGCTTTTTCTATGGTGCAAAGTCCTGAAAAACTTGTGATACCGAAAAGTGTAAAAAACATTGGATACTTCGCTTTTGGGTTCAGTATGATAACTGAGCTTGTTATTTTAAATCCTGAGTGTGAGATTAACGACCATTCATACACACTTCCTAATTATGTTAACATAACAATCTATGGGTACGAGGATTCGACTGCTCAGGCGTATGCTGAAAAGTACAAAAGAAATTTCGAGATATATGTAGATCTTTATGGATACGAGATCGGAGATGTAGATATGGATGGTAAGATATCCGTGTTAGATGCGACGAAAATACAACGTAGTTTAGCGGAAATTGAGGTTTTAGATCGAAAACAGTTAGCACTCGCTGATACTGATAACGACGGAAGAGTTTCAATACTTGATGCAACTGCAATTCAACTTAAGTTAGCTTTACTAACAAAATAAGCAAAAGAATAAAAAGCGTCCTGTGGTTTCGCAGGGCGCTTTTTTTGTATTAGTGTTTGATTTTTAAAATATCCAGGATAAGACCTATCAAAAATGGTGAAGCTATTAGTACATAGCACCACAAAGGTTTCAGCTTATCGATAAGTTTGTTCAGGTACTTGAGTGGTAGCATAAATATATCAAGCGACAACAAAAGTGCAAGTATTACACCAAAACTTAATAGTATGATTTTGTACAGCGGGTCACCCAGTGCAAGTACTGAAGAGAAAAACGGTGTTGCACCTACTAAATAGAGTATAGGTCTGTGCCAGAAATACACTGCCAGCGTGTTTTTGCCCATATTTGAAAGTATCGGTATTTTGATATTTGGTATGAAGCAGAACACCGCCATACACAGCAGTGCGGATATAGCATAGCACAAAAGTCGATGCTGAAAACCGCACTCAAATTTGAGTGTCGAAAAAGGATTTCTGCCTGTGAACAGTCGTCTGAGCTGATACACAAACGGTAGAGTTCGAAAGCTCATAATAAAGAATATGAGCATCGACAAACCACTGATTATTTTCACAGCGTAGTTCTTTTCTATTTTTATGATAAGCTCTGGTGTCATATAATATCCCAAAAGATAAAAAGGCAAGAACACAAAATATCTTGATAACCAGTAGTCATCACAAATAAATTCAAAATATCCGCATATGCATCCGATTACAAGGGATACAGAAAGCATAATCGCAGGGTGGACTTTTCTGAGCAGATACGCTGTTATCATGAACATAGCTAAAACGAACAAAAACCATTCGATAGTACCGCCACCAAAGAAAACGATGTGAAATCGTTTTCCTCTAACAACCTTGCAAAGTGCGTTTAAAACCTTCAGCAAAAAGCCTAAGATAATATAGAATGCGATTTTGTTGATTTTTAGCTTGTTGGTGTCAGAAAACCTTTGCTGAAACAATCCGCTGATAAAGATGAACAGCGGCATATGAAAAGCATAGATGAAGATGAACAAACTTTTGAACATATCCGACTTAGCCGTAAAGCTGTCTATAACATGTCCTACAACCACAAGAATGATAGCAAGAAGCTTTATGTTATCAAACTTGTAGATACGCTCTTTAGAAATATTATCCATAATGTTAAAGATTATTTATCAATAATCTGGACCTTACCCTTTACCTTACACGGTACAGTGAAAAGATCGAACGCCTCCATAGTTTTTTCAAGTGGATATTGTGCAAAGATCATATTGTCTGTGACTTTGAGGTCACCTTTTGCAAAATGTTTGTCAGTGAGTTCCCACTCTTTGCCGGGGAAAGGCTTTGAGTAACTCATCCATGAGCCTGTGAGATAGAACTCTTTTCTGTTCATATTTTCCCATTCTCTCACAGAGAATGACATTTCTTTTGTAGGAGTGCCGATGAAGCACAGGTGAGCCTTGTTGCCTGCTATTTCAAAGGCGAGCTTCATAGCGTCAGTAGAGCCGGTGCTGACAAATACATAGTCGAAGCCACGACCTTCTGTGAGCTTATTAAGCTGATCTTTGTAGTCTTCGTCACAAAGTGCAACAACAGCGTCAGCACCCAAATCGAGTGAATCCTTGAGTCTGTCGTGGTCAACGTCGATAACAACAACTTTTTTTGCACCGAAGATTTTGATCCACTGCAGTGTGAAAAGTCCGATGTTACCGCCACCGAGTACCGCAACAGTGCCACCGTCTTCATATTTAGCCTGATATAGTGCGTGTATAGCAACAGTGGATGGCTCAAAGAAAGCAGCAACCTCATATGGAATAGCTTCATCGATTTTCATAACGTTAGTTTCAGGTAGAAGCACATACTGTGCCATACTACCGTCTCTGCGTGAGCCCACAAAGCTGTAGTGCTTGCAAAGTGAGTAGTTGCCTTGCTTGCAATCTTCGCACTCCATACAAGGAATGAGCGGAATACCGACAACATGGTCACCGCTTTTAACAGTAGTAACACCCTCCCCGATTTCTTCGACGAAGCCAGCAAATTCGTGGCCTAAAATGATAGGGTAGTTGTGTGCAGCGTGGTCATGTACACGTGGTAAATCTGAGCCACAAATACCTGTAGCCATAACTTTTACGAGTACCGTGCCTTTTTCTACCTGTGGGGTAGGAATTTCGTCACATCTTATATCTTTATTAGCGTGTAAAACAGCAGCTTTCATAGAGTCTTTCCTTCTTTCAAATTACATCATTGGGTTAGCCATATAGTTGCACTTTACAGCGTAGTTGTAGTCTTCTACTACGCATACCACAGCGTCTTTAGCAAGTTCGCGTGGAGATGGGCTGAGTCGTCCGTCACGTACCTTTGCGTACTGTAGCGGCATATACTGGTGAAGTACAGGTAGCGGAATTTCAACATTTGAGAGGTTTTCAAAAAGCTTTTCCTGAGCAGATAGCACTCTCTCGTGTGTGAAGTAGTATCTTGAACGGTCAGAGAAACTGTATTTTCTTGCAATCGCTTGCTGTTTGTCTGTACCGTGATAGTGTTTGATCCAGTTTGACTTATCTTCCATCATAACTTCTTCTAAAACTTCGATGAAGTTAGCACGCTGTGACTCATCATCAATGAGTTCTTTTTCAATCATCGACAAAGCAAAGATAGCTTCTCTTACTGCATTTGTGAGCGCAGGACCGACTTTGATGATAGCGATACCGTCTTCAACCATCTCTCTGAGTTTTACAGGTGGCTGATAGTCGGTTGAGTGACCTTCAAAAACGATGTCAGGATACTTTTTGAGTCTGTTGCACAGCTTTACAGCATCGAGTCTGTTGTAGGTGTGGATGTCAGTGTTACCAAACTCAACACCCGGTTGTACAACGATACCGATGATATGGTTCCACGCATCTTTGAGACCTAACTTATTAAACATTCTACGATATGCCATGATAGTGCTCTCAAAGTCCCTTGGGTTAGTAACCTTTAGGTTGTCCTCTTCTTCCTGAGCACCGCCCGGGATAGGAACTTCTGAACCGATGATATATACAGGCTGTACTGCATCTGGATTTTCTTTTAAGAGTTCCTGATACGCTTTGTCACATTCTTTGTAAAGGATAGCACCACGCTCTGCAATAACCTCATTTGGGAGCATCTCGTCAACAGGGTCGTCACCAAGCTTCATACTGGTGTCAAGATGCACCTTTGTGTATCCTGCCATAACGCAGTCATACACTAGCTTTTTAGCGTGTTCCATAGCTTCATCTGCTGGAAGATTACACCAAGGTAGTGGACCCAAGTGGTCACCACCTAAGATGATTTTGTCTTTATCAAAGCCGATCTGGTCAGCAATTTTATATACATATTCTCTAAAGTCGACGGAAGTCATATCCATATATCCGCCGAACTGGTTTACCTGGTTAGAAGTAGCTTCGATCAGTACGGTGTCATCAAAACGTTTAGCCTGATCCATGATAGCTTCAATAACAATCTTGTTAGCTGAGCAGAAAGACGGAATACCACAGTGGATACCAAGTGTCCTTTTTTCCAGCACATCGAGTAATTTGTTTTTCATATCATTCACTCTCCTTAGGGAAGAAATAGTTATCAACTAACTTTACGAAGAGGTCCATATCATCAGCGTATGTGATTTTTAAGTTGATGACATTTGCTCTTACAACTTTCATAGTGATGCCATAATGCAAAGCGATAGCACCGGCAGAAGTCATAGTGTCGAGCTCCTCTTGAGTAGAGTTCATATAGATGCCGTAGATTTTTTTGAAAGTAAATGCTTCAGGAGAAGCACCTGCAACGATGTTGAAGCGAGGCTCTATGTTAGTTAAGATGTGGTCGTCGTCCATTTTGTAAACAGTGTCATAGTTGAAAGACGCAAGTGTCGCACCACCGAACTCTTTGACCCCTTCGATAACTTCCTGAGTACCCTTTTTATCAACATATGGGTGAGTAGCATCGTGGATGAGGATAACATCGTCATCGCTTGAATATTCATTTGCACACACAAGACCATTTCTCACTGATTCTGAACGTGTTGCCCCGCCTGTGACAACTCTATACAGCTTGTCTGCTTTTATTTCATTTGCGATCTCGTAGACATAGTCTACCCAGTCAGCGTGAGAAACGATGATGATTTTGTCAACACACTCGAGCTTGTTGTAGCCTTCGAGAATGTAAGAAAAAATCGGTCTGTCGTTTACTTTGATATACTGCTTTGGAATATCAGCACCGAATCTGGTGCCGCTTCCACCCATCATCAATAATACTGTGTTCATAGTTTACCTCGTATTTACAAAAAAGTTATTCGTAGATGTGATATTTGTTTGCGATATAGTCGTCAACATTCCATGAAATAAGGTCGTGTCCGACTCTAAGATGCTGTGGTGGCAATATTGTGTAGTCACCGTACTGCATAGTGAGAAACTTGTCCATATTTTCAAGTGCCATAACCGTGACGCCCTCAAAGACTATGTCCTGATACTTAATGTCTTGTATATCAGCATAGGTGTATGTCGGCAAAAAGCTTGCGACCGTGTTGAGCTTGAGCTTGTTTGCTTTTGAGTTGTATTTTGTAGCTTTTCTAAGATACATATACTCAGTGAATTTCAGAGGAACAAGCTTGATAACAAGTCGTTTGACTTGAGTTACTATGCGTGAAAACCATTCAAAAACAGAATCCGACTTTTTATCGTAGATAACCTTTTCTATCTGATGATTTACTGTTTCAAAATGCACATTAGACCAAAACAGCGCTTTTTGTACAAACTTGTGACGTTCGCTGAGAGAATTAGGAACGAAGTCAAACGGAAACAAATCAAGACAGATGCCTTTATGAAAGTCCCTAAGCTCGTTATAGTTTGTGATGTACGAAGTACCGTTTAAGCGCACTTTAGAGAAAAGATACGGGATTTTAGGGTCAGACTGTCTGGTTTGCAGAAAAAAGTCCTTGTCCAGGTGTTTGTTAGCTTCTTTTATGAATTTGTCATAGTCAGCCCTGAGCATTCCGACATCTATGTCGTCGTCCCAGGGGATAAAGCCACCGTGACGTTTGTATCCGAGCATTGTACCGCCACATATGAAGTAGTTTACGCCTATCTTTCGGCACACTCTGTCAAATTCCTTGAGCAGTACCAAATCGATTTTTTGGATAGTACGAGTTCTGGTTAGTAGCTCTTCGTCGATTTTTACTGTCCATTTGTCATATGTGTTAGGAATATCCAAAGTGGTTTTGTTTATTTCGGTTTTTTGAGTAGGGAAGACGTCGCTCTTTAATATTGCTACACAGTTTTTAGAAGTAAGGTTAGCAATGAAGCCGGTGTCGTGATGTTTTTTGAGTGCTTTTATGAGCTTTCTGTGTATGCCTTTTCCACTTCTAGTACCATATACAAGAGAGTTGTAAAACAGAGCAAAGACCTTTCTCAGGTTCATCGGCACATCAGTGACAGGAGGAAGCAGGTTTACACACTTTTCGTATTTGCTACATAGCTTTTTGACTTTGTCTATATAAAGTCTGCGTTGTGCCGATGATTGTGGCAAGTAGTCAAAAGCGCATATCTCAACCTCTGCGATAGCTTCAAAAACCAAGTCAGGCTGATGAATAACAACCGGCTTTGTGACTTTTATGTTGAGTGACTTTGCACCGCTTTTGTATCGGTCAATGATATTCAAAGAGTACACGTCGGCCTTTTTATACAAAAGCTCCTTGAGCCTTTCGTATTCTTCTCTTAAAAGACCTATCTGGGTTTCAGATTCAAGTCCATTTTGAAGAAAATCATTGTAGTGAACCGCACCTACCAGCAAATCACCAAAGCAAAAATATCTTAAATTGTTTCTGTTACAGATGTCTTTTATAGCGTTTAGTATTTCAACTCTGACACTGTTTACGACATCGTTGTTTTTAAAGCGTATGTGTTGTGTGTTAGGTTTCATAAGGTTGCCCTTTCAAAAAGAGTAGTGATAATATTAAGAACCACAATATTTGACACACTTATTCATAATAAATTACCCTAAATTATACAACCTAATGCATCAAATGTCAATTGTTGCAAAGACAATGATATTGTTTAATAACTAATATCTATATGTGTTTTTTTGTGTGCTTTTGAAACTTTGAAAAACTTTGAAAAATAAGATGAATTTTTGTCGCATAAACACCTCGTTTTTATTGACATAAAAACGAGGTGTTGGTATAATAAAATAGACTATGAGCATAGTGGAAAAGTGTGTTGTATAAAAAGTGAAAATTACTTTGCACTATACTTTTGAAAGGAACGAATTTCAGATGCAAAATAATAACGAAAGTGCTATAAAATTTTCAGACCTGTTCTATCTTTTTATAAGCAAGTTGTGGATTATGATATTAGTAGCGGTGATAGTAGGCGGCTCGCTTTTTGCGTACAGATATATTACATATGAACCGCTTTATAAATCCACCGGATCGATATATATTCTCAGACAAGATGGAGATGAAGATGGCTCTGACTATAACTCAGATTTCAGTCTGGCACTCAGCGTAGTCAGCGACTGTACAAAGCTTTTGACGAGCCGTTCAGTGCTAAATCAAGTTATTGAGGAGAATTCTCTGACTTATACTTATGCAGAACTGAACGCTATGATTTCCATCAACAACCCTTCAAACACCCGTTACCTCGAGATATCAGTACTTACTGACAGCCCTGAACAATCTAAACTTATTGTTGACTCTGTTTGCGAGATCGGCAAGGAGCATATCGTAAATGTTATGGGTTTTAATCAGGTTAATATTGTTGATGAAGGCACTCTTGCATCTGTACCATCTAATTCTAAGTTTTCTTACACATCTGTCATTGCCGCTTTAGTGGCATTTCTTTTGACTTATGTTGTTTTTGCGTTATTTTACATTTTTGATGACAAGATTTCTGATGCTGACCAACTTGAAAAGTATCTTGATTTGAGCGTGTTGGCTCTCATACCGAATATGAACAGCGATAAAAAAGCTGACAAAAGTAGCATTTACTACAGAAAATCTATGTCAATACGCCATCGCTACTATGCACAAAACTGGAAGGAGGGTAATGATGCCGAAAGTTCAACTTAATCTTGAGAAAATGGAAAATTACTTTGTGAACGAATCTTTCAAGACTTTGCGTACAAATTTACAGTTTTGTGGTTCTGATTATAAAGTGATTGATATCACAAGTTGTGATGCAAACGAAGGTAAATCAACCATCGCACTGATGTTATCCAAGAGCCTTTCCGATATTAAAAAGAAAGTTGTTTTTGTTGACTGTGACCTTAGAAGATCCGTTGTTGCTACACGCTTTTGTGATGGTAAAAACGTAAAAGGTATGAGCGAGTATCTTTCAGGTCTTGCAACTAAAGAAGAAATTATATGCTCTACTCAGTATAAAAATCTTGATATAATTTTTGCGGGTCCTTGTTGTCCTAACCCTGTGGAGCTTATGATGAGCGACACTTTTGTTTCTTTGATAAAGGAGCTAAAAATCAAATATGACTACGTTATTATAGATACTCCGCCACTGGGACTTGTTATTGATAGCGCTGTTGTTGCTAAAAACTGCGACGGTGCTGTCATGGTTATCAGCTCAGGCAGAATCAGAACAAAGCAAGCAAAGGCAACTAAAACTCAGCTTGAAAAAAGCGGATGCAAAATTTTAGGTGCGGTGCTCAACCATTCTGACAAGCGTGGCGAATCTCACTACAAAAAATACTACAAGAGATACTACGGAAAAGGATACTACTCACACTATTTACCTCAGGAGGAAAACTCTTAAGTGGATAATAATAATGCTAACATAAAAGTCAGTGTCATTATGCCGGTTTATAACGCATCACGTTTTTTGTCTTCGGCGATAGACTCGGTACTTTCTCAGTCATATTCTGACTTTGAGCTGATACTGATAGATGACTGCTCAAAAGATAATTCGTATGAGATATTGAAAGAATACGAAGCTTCTGACAATAGGGTGAAGATTTTTAAGAATAAGCACAACAAAGGCGTTTCTTACACCAGAAATTTCGGTGTATCAAAGGCAAAGTTTGATTATGTTGCGCTTATAGACAGCGACGATATGTGGGATAAGGACAAGCTGAAAAAACAGCTTGAGATTATAAAAAAATTTCCACAGACAGATATTGTCTACACCGGTAGTGCTTTTGTTGATACAGAGTCAGTCAGGTCTGATTTCGTGTTTTCTGTACCTACTTGCGTCACATACAAAAAGCTCTTGAAGCAAAACGTTATGTCGTGTTCGTCCGTGCTTATTAAAAAGAAGTGGCTCATAAAATATCCGATGGCACACGATAATATGCACGAAGACTTTGCGGTGTGGCTCAGTGTTTTAAAAGATGGTGGCACAGCCAAAGGTATAGACGAACCACTTCTAATATACAGAGTGGACCGCAACTCAAAGTCAGGCAACAAGCTGAAATCTATGATGATGACATACAGAGTCTATAAATTCATCGGACTCAACTTTTTTTCACGTTTTTACTATCTTGTGTTTTATATACTTAGTGGTATCAAAAAACACGGTTCTATCTAGAAACAGAGGTTTTTATGAAGATATATTATATCAATCCGCCATTCAAAGCTGAATATGGAAAATTCTCTCGTGAGTCACGCAGCCCGTGTATCGGTCACAGTGGTGTTCTCTACTATCCGTTGTGGCTGATTTATGCTGCAGCCTACGCAAAAAAATGCGGACATCAAGTGGAGTTTTTAGACGCTCCTGCAAAACTGATGAACAAAGAAAAATCACTTGAGATTATCAAAGAAAAGGGCAAAGACGCAAAGCTCTTTGTTATAAATACCAGCACTCCGTCAATATACAGCGACTGTGAGTTTTGCTCTGCAGTAAAAGAGCTTTTCCCTGATGCTTTCACAGTGCTTGTCGGCACTCATCCAAGCGCAACAGTAAACGAAACCTTCGGCTTTTCAGATGCTATCGACGGTATTGCTCGAAAAGAGTACGACTTTACTATCAAAAACCTTGCTGATGCACTTGAAAATGGCGATGACTTAAGTGTTGTAAAGGGTCTGTCTTTTAGAAAAGACGGTGTTATTATCAACAACGAAGATGCAGACCATATCGAAAACCTCGATGAGATTCCCTTTGCGTCACAGTTTATCAAGGAGTATCTGGATGTAAATGACTATGTTTTCCCTGCGTCTGCTCTGCCTGAAATTCAGATTTTTACAGGACGAGGCTGTCCTGCTCGATGCAACTACTGTGTTTATCCACAGACTCTTCACGGTCATAAATACAGACTCAGAAGTGTCGATAATGTTATAAAAGAGTTTGAATATATTATCGAGAATTTCCCTGAAGTGAAACAGGTTGTTATCGAAGACGATACATTTACAGTCAACAAAAAGCGTACTGTAGAGTTTTGCGAAAAAATGATTTCTAGCGGTATGAATAAAAAAATCCGCTGGTTGTGCAATGCTAGAGTTAATCTTGATTTTGAGACAATGAAGATTATGAAAAAAGCAGGCTGCAAGCTCATTATCCCTGGTATTGAGAGCGTTGACCAGACTATACTCAACAACATACGTAAGGGTATCACTGTTGAACAGATTGAAAATTACATAAAAAATGCAAGAAAAGCCGGACTTATGATACACGCATGCTATATGGTCGGAAATAAAGGCGAGACCAAGGAAACTATGGAGCGCACACTGAAAGCCGCGCTGCGTTTCAAGACTGACACTATGCAGTTTTTCCCACTTATTCCGTATCCTGGCACTGAGGCTTACACATGGGCTAAAGAAAACGGATACATACAGCACGGATATTCACACTATTTAAAAGAAGATGGTACACTCAACTGCGTTATTAGTACAAAAGAGCTTTCTAGCGAAGATTTGGTAGCTTTTTGTGCACATGCCAGAAAGAAGTACTACTTGCGTCCGTGGTATATTCTGCACAGAATCAAACGTGGTCTTACTGATATAGAAGACCTCAAACGCTCACTAAAAGCGTTTTCAAGACTGAAAAATTCACTGTTTAAAAAGGACGAGTATCATGGCTAGAGCTGTTGTGTTTATGAACCCTGTGCCTAGCAAAGCACCACAGATTTCAGCCTTCAAGTTTTTGAAGGTTATTTCACCGTGCTTTTCAAAGGTCAGCATCATATCTTCATCACTTGATGATACTGACGATGCTGTGGTTTGCAACATAAAATATAAAAAGCAGAGCAATAAGATACTCAGACTACTGAACTTTGTGTGCTTTCAGCTCAAGGTGTTTATAAAATCTATGACTACTCTCAAAAAAGGCGACTATGCTTTCTTTTGGGTAGGGGACAAGATGTTTTCTTCTATGCTTGCGTGCAAGCTCAAAGGGGCGAAAACCTACTTCTTTTTGTACGGTATGACATCACTGGAAAATGACTCGAAGAAAGCACAGACTACTAAAAAAAGTCAGGACTATCTTTCTGAAAAAGCGGACTTTATTTGTGCCGAGAGTGAGTCCGTTCTCACTGACAGAGCAATTGTGCTCAGTGAAAATACGAAGATAATTCACCTTTTTGTGGATGATTTGAAAAACTCTGAGCAAAAGCAAAATAAAGTCGGTATGCTGTGCAGACTTGCATCAGGAAAATGCGTGCTTGAGAGCATAGAAGCTTTTGCTTTGTTTCATAAAACACACCCTGACTATACGTTAGAGATAGTCGGTGACGGAATTTTGTATGAAGAATGCAAAGAGAAAATCAAAGAGCTTAAAGCAGAAAGTTTTATCAAACTTTGCGGATGGATGCTCCACGATGAGCTTTTTAAGATAATGCCATCTTGGAAGCTTCTGCTTTTCCCGACAAAAACCGAGGGCATGCCTAACTCTGTGCTTGAGAGTATGAGTATGGGTATTCCTGCACTTTGTTCACCGGTTGGTGGACTCAAGGATATCATCGTTGATAACGAAAACGGATATATTTTGCCCCTTGATGACAGCAAAACTATTTCAAGAAAACTGAGTGAAGTTATCAGCAATAACGCTCTGGATTATGTTTCACAAAATGCAAAAGACACCGTGAACAACAAATTCACACTTAAAAAAGCACAAGAAAATTTTAAAAAGCAAATGGGTTTTTAATATGAAACTACATATAATCAGCACCATTAACGGACTTCAAAACGAGGGGATGCGTAATGTTGCGACTCATCTTTCAAAAGAATTCGAAAAAAACCATATAGTCACATACTCAAAGCTCAAAGATGTATTCTCTATCATCAAAAACGGTAGCAAAAGCGATGTGACTATTGTTTTTGCACGCCTTATAAAATCCGTGTATTTCATGCTCAGTCTTGTGCGTCCTTTTTTGAAAAAAATCTGTGTAATTACTGTACAGCCTGTGTCAGATGAGTTCTCTTCTCTTAATAAAAAGAAAAAGGTAGTTGACTACTGCTTGACTTTATGCAAAGAAGATGCAGTTCCTGCTTTTGAAAAAGATATTGTCAGTACATTTGACGTCGGCATAAATACAGAAAAATTCAAAGCGGGCAAAACGAGTAGGGAAGAACTGTGTGAAAAGCTTAATCTTCCAAAAGACAAGACCATCGTGCTACACGTAGGACATTGTTCAAAAGGCAGGTTTTTGGAAGAAATGCTCGCCCTTGATAAGAGCAAGTACCACTGTGTTGTTGTAGCAAGCGGTATGTTCAGCGATGAAAATACTATTAAGACACTACAAGAAGGAGATATTGATGTACGCTTTGGTTTTGTAAAAAATATCGAGAATTACTACAACTGTGCTGATGTGTACTTTTTCCCGACAAAGTCGAGCGAATTTGTTATCAGCGTTCCGCTTTCTGTTATGGAAGCTCTGTCCTGTGGTACACCTGTGGTAGCGTACAAATCATTTGAAAAGCTTTCGCTTATAAAACGCAACAGCGAGAGTGCTGTCACTCTTATAGAAGATGTGAGTGAGCTCGAAAACGCTGTTTATAATGCTAAAAAAGAAAAAAGAAACATCTCGTATCTTCTTGAGCCAAAAACATGGGCACAAGTGAGCAACGAGGTTTTAGAAAAACTGCAAAATATATTGGAGTAATATATGAAAAACAAAACTATCTGTTTTATTGGACTTGACGGTTCAGGAAAATCCACATCAGTAGATCATGCTTATGATACCTTGAAAGCACGGGGAGTAAAAGTAAAGAAAGTCCGTGCAGCATATGTCATCAAGGTGATGTCCTTTTTCATAAAGCTCGGCAAAAAGCTTGTGATGAAAAAAGATGCTAACCCATACGGTGGTGACTACAAATCGTACCTTGAAAGTATGCGTAAGCAAAGTGAAAAAAAAGGTGTCTACAAGATTTTTACTTTTCTTACGACAGTTGAATTCTGGTGCCAGATTTTCTTTTCTATCACACTCAACAAGCTGTTTGGGTACACACTTTTAGTTGACAGGTACATCTACGATAATGCGGTGACATATGCCGCAAATTTGGGCAAAGACACTTCCTTTTTGCGTGCTACCATCGAGAAAAAGTGGAAGAACGCACCAAAGCCTGATTTGATTGTTTATATCAAAACTCCGGTTGAGACATGTCTTAGCCGAAAAGATGATATCCCTGATCCGCTGTATCTTATTATCCGAGAGCCGCTTTATGATGAGATTTCATCAATGTATAATGCGACTGTTATCAGCGGAGATACTGATAAAGATGATATGCTTAACAAGGTTATGTCTGCTATAGACAACCTTTGATGAAAGGCACTGCTATGATAAAGAAACTTATTGTTATCGGAATAGATGGTATGGACTATGATCTCGTTAAGAAGTACGAGGCACAGTTGCCTACTATCTCAAAAATGTTGAAGAGTAATAACTACCCACGCTTGCGTTCGGTTTTTCCGGCGGATACTACTCCTGCGTGGTCCACAATTTATACTGGAGTTGACCCGACAGTTCACGGCATTATCAACTTTGTGAACGTGAAAGACAGGGACAACTCTTACAAGCCTTTTGAGTTTGATGACTCTGTGTTTAAAGGCAAGACTTTCTTTGATGAGCTGAACAAAATGGGTTTTTCGACTACTGTACTTTTGCCGATGAATATCAAAGAAGGCTGGGAGATAAACGGCACGATGATCACTCGCCCGTACAAAGGTGCGATGCACGTTATCCCACAGTCAAAAGAAGAGCTCTATAAGCCTGATTTTTCTATCCTTGGAACAGAGTGTAAGTTTACTTCGGAATCTCAGCTTAATTCTTTAAAAGAAGATTTCTTCAGAAAATCTGATGAAGAATTCCGTCTCACAAAATGTGCGATAGAAAACGAAGACTGTGACTTTTTGTTCTCGTATTTTTCGACTACAGACGGACTGTGTCACGATTTTTGGCGTCATTGTGATGAGAATCACCCTGAGTATCCGGGTGAAAACGAGCATATGCATGCTATACGTGATTTGTATATTAAAATGGATAGCCACCTACAAGAGATAATGGATATGTGTCCTGATACACCGTTGTTACTTATCAGCGACCATGGTCACGGTGCACGCCCAGTTTACATAGCACGAGTTAATGAGATGCTTCACCGCTGTGGGTATTTACAGCCAAAAACAAGTGCTCAAGGCAAGAAAAAGAAAAAGTCGCTAAAAAGTGTAGTAAAGAAAGTTGCACTTAACTTTGTAGCACGTTTCGGCCTTCCTAAATGGGCTGTGAAAATCGCTAGAAAAGTTCCTGTATGGAAAGGTATTTTTGCTTCCGGAAACGACTTTGATTGGGACAACACGGTAGCATATTTAAGCGACCTTTCTGCTCTGAAAAATTACAGCTATGGCGGTATCAGAGTTATTGCTGATGAAGATAAAAAGGATGCTCTGTGCGATGAGATTATTGAGAAGTTGAGCACCTTTATGATAGATGAGAATACACCTGCGTTCATGTGGATAAAACGCACAAACACCCACTATCACGGTGAGTATTTAAACCGTTATCCCGAAATCATCTTCCAGCTTGATGAAATGTATGGTGCTGATTGGAACTTGGGAGAAGAGCTTTTTGAAAAGAAAGGCTTTATGCATAGACTGTCTCCTGGTGCTCATCGATATGAAACCGCAGTTATCGCATCAAAGGGAGTACCGCTTGAAGAATCTCAGTACGAGATGACTGACATTAGAGATATCATACTATCTGTGTTTAAATAATTCTTTATTAGAATTCTCTTGAGGAATAATAAATGAGTAAAATCTTAGTTTGGGAAACGCTCTCCAAAATCGGCGGGGGACAGGAAATGACGCTTAAAGTAGCGGATATTTTAGGAGCTACGCACACGCTTCATTTTCTTATCCCTGAAGAAGGCGAGTTGTCAAATGAACTCAAAAAAAGGAATATCGACTACACTTTGATGGGCGACCAGACTATGCCAAAAGGACAAAAGGGGTTTAAAGGTCTGCTCAAGTTTATACATCTGACGGTTTTGGCTGTGATAAAGGGCAGAAAAGCTGTGAAGAGTGTTAAGCCTGATGTTTTATATGCTCCGGGTCCTGCGGCACTAGTGTGGAGTGCCATGTGTGCAAAGCGTGACACAAAAGTGGTGTGGCATATGCACCATATTTTTCAGTCAGGTGCAACGCTCAAATTACTTAACATTTTCAGCGCATCAAAATGCGTAAAAAAAATTATAAGCGTTTCGGATTATGTAGGCCAGCAGATAAATAATAAAAAAGCAGAGTCAAAGAAAATCACCGTCTATAACCCTGTCAAAGCTATCGCAAAAGATATTGCAAGAAAGAATTTGTGCGACGAGTATAGCACTCTTGATAAAAATCTCAAGATAGCTCAAATCGGCTTTATCACACCGACAAAACGTCAGAATATATCAATAGAAGTTTTGGAACGCCTCAAAAGCACAGGCGTCGATGCTTCTTTAGCAATTATCGGAAGTGTGCGTGATGGAGAGCAGTGGTACAAAGAAATGCTCTGTGAAAAAATAAAAGCATATGAGCTTTCGCAAAACGTAGTTTTTACGGGATATCGTGATGATGTGATGCAGATTATATCCACATTCGATGTTGTATTTGTTCCGTCTGTTGAGGGGTTCTCGCTGGTAGCGGCACAGGCTATACTCGAAGGGGTCCCGGTGCTTTGTGTCGATAACAGCGGGTGCACAGAGATTATCACAAACACATCGTGTGGTATGATATATTCACCCGACAGTAGAATAGATGTCATAGCCGACACGATGCTTAAAACTGCTGAAATCGATGTAAAAACAATGAAAAAAAAGCACCCGAACTTTATTTTATCCGAGTGCTCTGATGAAAATTTTACTAGAAAAATGTGCGATATATTCACTTTTTGATTATGTTATGAGTGAGCTTTGTTCAGTGTTACTTGTATCTTTGAGATGAAACGCCATTTTCAGTACCAGCAAAGCTCCGAACCAAAGATAACTACAGCTGATGTTGTCTGCCGACAAAAGCGAAACGATAGTCACTGTATATCCTATTACAAGAATAAGATACGAGGTGTTGTTCGGGTCATTTCTGTGCTTGATGCCGGTTCTTATCCAGCCGATTATCAAAACACTGAAGAAGTATATGATGACGATACCACCTACTATAAGGCCGCATTCACAGATAAACTGTAGCCAGGTGTTGTGGGTCATACGTTCGGTGGCGGTGAACTTGCTCATTTGTCCAAGACCAACACCCCACAGCGGGTTTTTCTCCCAGTAAACTTTAAGACATTCTTTCCATATCGAGAATCTTCCGTATTCATCGGTGAGGCTCGAGCGGTTAGAATATGTCGAGAGCAGCTGTGATAGTATTGACTGACCGACTTTTGTTACAGTAAAAATTAAAAACAGCGCACAGCTTGCGAGTAGAGCAATGGTGCTTGTGAGCTTTTTTCTAACACTTTCATATTGGGATATACTCACTAAAGCAGTGATTGCAATAGCGATTACACCACACAGCAGTCCCATTCTCGAGCTACTTAACAAAATGCAAACTATCGAAATGATAAATGTAAATATATGGTAGAGATTAAACTTTTTGAAGAGTTTACATACACAGGCTGAAATGCCGAATACAAATTGAACGAACATAGTGTTCGGGTCATATGCAAAACCTCTTAGTCGGTATGCTTCAACGTAGCTTCCGCCCGACATATTGCTCATCTGCATAAACAGACCGTCCTGAGTACGGTCAAGTGCAACAATACCGTTTATGTCAATCCCTTTTTCCAGCAAGAAGTATGCGACAAGATATGCAACACCACAGCCAAAACACGATGCGATGAACACGTCGCTTAGTTGTTCTGCGTTGTCACAGTTTGTGCACGAGGTGTAAACCTGAGCACAAATGTACACAAGTATCAACATGATGCTTCCCTTTACAGCCGGCATGTTTTCACCGTTGAACAGACTTTGCATCAGTATCAATATGCAGATAATGCCTGATAGAAGTTGTCCTTTACTTGCTGATAAGTCAAATCCATTGCCTTTGTTTTTTGCGTATGTAACAAACAGCAAAATGAAAGCAAAGATCATATACGGCTTTACTACTGCTCCTGCAAGACTTATACCGTATGCATCGATAGGGATAAGCAGCCACATATAGTTTGACATATCTATTTTTTTGTTACATAGCGGGATGATCGATAAGATCAAAGCCGCGATTATCCAAATCCACATCTGGCTACTTTCCTTTCCGAAGTTTTGGCTTTTTATTTTGAACCAAATAAAAGCAATCTTGCAATTTTGATTTTGTTTATTACTATCGAAATCAGGATAGACAGAGTTATTACAGACACTGTCATAATCAGAACATACAGATAGTCGTTAGCAATTACTTTTGGTAGTATGATTCTTCCTATAACAAGCAACGGAGCGTGCAGAATATATATCTCCATTGACTTTTTTCCAAGATATGTAAGAGCCTTGTTGAGCTTTGTTTTGCTTAAAAGATTGCTTACAAAAAGTATAGTATATATCAGGCAAGTAGCAGAAATAGCTTCCAGATACCATACCTTTGTATCTTTTATATACAGCACAACTGCGTATGCGATGAGCTCTGCAACAGAAATGATGAAAACTAACTTGTTGTTGGTGACTTTTTCGTACTCAAAGTGCATTGCAAAGAAAGTACCTAAAAAGAAAAAGCCCATCTGATATAGCGAGAAGTTGAGTGCTATACTTGTGAATCCTATGCTATAAGGTATAGCTGGAGCAAATACACTTGCTATCATAAAAACAACAGTGAAAACAGTCAGGTTCTTTTTTGTCACAAACAGTATCATAATTAGTGACACTATAAACATGACATATAAAAACCACAGTTGTCCGTCAGGATTGTTTCCTAAAAGAATCGTGTACCACTTATACTCGCTTGAAAAACGCACGTGCTGTGACATAACTATCTTCATTGGTAGATAGATAACCGCCCACACAAAGTACGGTAGCAATAATCGCACTGCACGTTGCTTTGTAAGCTCTAGTCTTGACATTGGCTTTGTCACCAATTTTGTGGACAGATAACCTGATGTGACAAAAAATATAGGCAGTATGATACCATATATGAATATGTACAGAAAGTGTAGAATTCTGTGCCCTTCCATTACAGGCGAAATTGTATGAGCGAGCACAACAGGTATTATCGCTATACCTTTTGCGATATCCAAACTATCGTTTCGTACTTTAGCCATTTTTTACCCCCTATATTGTTGCTAGATTTAATATATCACAAAAGTTTTTCATTTACAATAACGAGTATTTTTCCAGAGGCAGAAAATGAACAAAGAATCAAGATCACAAAATTCAATAAAAAATGCGTCCAGTGAGATAGTAGTCAGGCTGCTCACTGCCGGCTCAAAGTTTATTTTGCGTACGGTGTTTATTTATACCTTAGGCATACAGTACAACGGTGTGTCAGGACTGTTCAACGACATACTTTTTGTGTTTTCGTTAGCTGAACTTGGTATTAACCGTGCTATCGCTTTTGCACTTTATAAACCGCTTGCAAATCACGACGAAGATGCAGTATGCAGAATTATGAAGTTCTATCGCCTTGTGTATCGTATTATTGCCGGGGTGATTATGCTCGCTGGCATTGTAATGCTACCGTTTTTGCAGTATCTTGTCAAAGATGTACCCGACATCAAAGAGAGCATTCATCTTATTTTTATGCTTTTTGTTATCCAGTCGGCATCATCGTATCTCTTTATTTACAAAGCTACTTTGCTCGAAGCGAATCAACAAAAACGTATAGTATCGTATGTGAATATAGTTGCGACAATTGTTCAGGTTGTTTGTGAGAGCTTGATTCTCATTGTTTTCAAAGAGTACTTGCTTTATCTTACTTTCAGCATTGTGTGCACGCTACTGAAAAACATAGTTATTTCATATCTTGCTGAGCGTCAGTTTCCGATACTAAAGAAAAAGAATGTTGGTCCTCTTACTAAAGAAGAAGCCAAGCAGATAAAGGCTGATATCGGTGCTACTGCTATTTATAATGTCAGCAACGTAGCGGTATCCACAACCGATACTATCGTGACCGCTGCATTTTTCCCTACAACTATCGTCGGAATACTTTCTAACTATCGACTCATCACTAACACGCTCAATACGCTTATCAGCCAGATTTCAGCATCAACAGTGCCGAGTATTGGAAACTTAGCGGTATCTGCGTCTTCAGAGCGTTTACGTAAACTTCATAATCAGCTATCTTTTATTATGTTTATGATAGCCAATTTTGTGTCAGCTACCTTGCTCACTGTGCTCAACCCTTTCATAAAGGATGTTTGGCTTAGAAATGCGGATTATCTCTTCATTATGCCTACAGTTATTGTTATTGTGTTCAATCTCTACTTGTGTATAATGCAGTATCCGAATGTTGCATATCGCAACTCGAACGGACTTTTTGTGCAAGGACAGCTTCGACCTGCTGTGATGGCGGTCATCAACATCGTGCTATCCGTTACTTTTGCGACAGTGTTTTCAAAATACGGTTCACAGTGGGGTGTATTTGGAATTTTGCTTGCGACTCCGCTTTCACGTTTAGTCACTGAAACGTGGTTTGACCCGTACATTGTGTACAAACACGTCTTTAAAACCTCGATGAAAAAGTATATGATCACAAGACTTATATACTTTTTTGTTGCAGTTTTGAGCTGTTGTGCTACATATTTTGGTACACAGTATCTGCTTGGTGCGTTAATGATTGAAAATGTATATCTCGCATTTTTGCTCAGAATATTGTGTTCCTTATTTATACCAAACGCTATATTGCTTTTACTGTTTTTCAGAGCATCGGTCTTCAAAGAAAGTGTCACAATGGTGCTGTCAGCAGTGCTCAAAAGGAAGAAGAAAAGTAACACATTGTAATAAAACAGAAAAACATATCAGGTCACATCTTTGCGGTGTGACCGTTTTTTGTTTTCAGTTGTGTGCTTTTTTAACAATTTTCTTAAATATAAAACATTTCACTTGTGAAATAGCATAAAAATTTCATGGGTAATTTGTTAAAAATCACACTACAAAATTTGGTTACAATATTGTATAATATTATCGAGTAATCGCGGCTGTCCGCTTTACATCAAAAATTTTAAGAAAGAGTGATTCAAATGAAAAAGTCAACAAGAGTTCTTTCTCTCGTGCTTGCAATGT
>SVNZ01000002.1 GCA_015066595.1 Oscillospiraceae bacterium
GACTACAGCTACGATGCTAACGGTAGTATCCGTATGCTCAAGCATAGAGCGACTGAGAGTGCTACACCAACGTACTATTATTATGCTCTCAACTCTCGTAACGACGTAGTTGGGTTGTATAATTCTAGCGGTGCAGTATGCGCAAAATACACCTATGATCCATGGGGCAACATAATCTCTATCACTGACGGTGAGGGCAATGATATCAGTAATACTACAGGAATATCTGTTACCCAGCCTTTCCGCTATAGAAGTTATTACTACGATACTGATAGTGGCTTTTACTATTTACAGAGCCGTTATTACGACCCTGTTACACACCGATTCGTTAATGCTGACACAGTATATGTTTCTACTGGCACAGGCGTTCTTGGATTTAATATGTTTGCGTATTGTGATAATAATCCGATCAATTTCGGTGACCACAGTGGTAATGCTTGTGTATGTTTAACCAAAAGAGTTCGTTCAGGACATGTTTGTAACGATCCTGATAAAAAATATATTATACCCAGCTCTGGTGTTGTTGGAACTAGAACAAAAGTATCCAACTATAGTAAAACTCAATCAGTAGATCTTGTTATTGCAGGCGCAGAAAGCGGAATAGTATCAGGAAAGAATTTGATTGATACTTCCAATAAACCGGTATCGCTTTATTTAGAAAGTGATGTTAAGTGGTGGAATTTTGAAGAACTTAGATTAGGCATACAATTGAATTTAGATAGTGGAAGAGGAATAGCTTTATCAAAAAGCAGTAGAGATATAGCACTATCCATAATTAAAGATGGTGAAACCCATTCTTTTTCATATGGAACTGATATGATTTCTTATACAGTTGAAGGTAGTATAGAAAACATTGATGGAATATATACTGGCAGCTATTCTAAGTTTTATTATCGCCCCAATGTAATTGCGATGTGTTTGGTTGCAGTTTTGGTTCCATGCAGTGCAACTGTTGTTGTTCCTGCCCTTGCATAAAGGAGAGATTATGATGTTACGATTTAATAAGCTTGTTATCTATGTTATGTTAACCGTTGTTATTTGCAGTGTGTTTTGTTCTTGTAGTATTAGTACGAATTCAGTGTATATTTTTTCTGATATCGTAGAATGTAACAATTTAGAATCAAACAAAAGCAATGCAGCTAATGTTATAACACTCGATTCGGTTGATGATGATCCTAATCTAAACGAATTAGAATATAATGAATTTTATGCTATCAAGTATGAATCACAGGATATGAAATTCGAAATATTCGCCTATGAATTCACTAATAGAGAAAATGCTAAATCGTATTTTGAAAGCAGTGCAAAAAGAGACTGTGTTAGCAGTAGAGATTTTTATGTTTCTACTACTCTAATAAGCTACACTGTTAGAGTGTTAGATGGAGAACGAGCTTATATATTGTATTCGAAACCTAAGTATAAGGAAGCGATTGATAAATACTTAAGTGAAGCTTTTTCTATTGAGTTTAATAATGAAGATCTGCTTGAAAGTATAAAAAATTCAATAGATCAAAAATCATAAAGCGTGTCTTGTAATTCGTAAAAAAATCTGATCCAAATTCACTTTAAAGTTAGGGTAGTGAAACACTGCCCTAGAGAGAGTCATCCAAATTATAAGCTCAACTCGCGCAAAAACGGATACTAACACTCGTGTGGCTATGTTCGAATACGACTTCGACCTCAACAATAATATGACGAAGTTCGCCGCTTTGACCCCACACGGTAGCAACGTCACACAGTACACCTATGGTGCTGACAATTTGCCTGAGCTATCGACCTTTAGCAATGGCAAAAAGCTAGCCTACAGCTTCGACACGGTTTGTCTTCCAAAATCAGTGGAAATCAACACCACTACTCCTATCAAGACTGAATATACATATTTCAAATTGATTGGCACTGATTTCAACAGACTGACCGATGTTGTACGTACTGAAAAAAGCGGTGCGTTCAACTATAGATACAAGTACAACAAAAACTACAGCATCACTGAAATACTGGAAACTGTGACCGACGAAAACAATGTATCCACAGAATCAGTGATAGAAAATTACACCTACGATGCACTCGACCAGCTCACTCAAGCAGTTGATTACAAGCACAACAAAAAGTATGTTTATACCTACAATGGCGGAAATATCACTGAAGAAAAAATATATGATATTTCAGGCAGTTCAGAGGTATTATCTAAAACGAACACCTACAGTTATGGTGACGCTTCTTGGGGCGACCTGCTCACTGCGTACAACGGACAGGCTATCACTTATGACGAGATAGGCAACCCTCTCACCTATCGTGACGGAATAACTTTCTCGTGGAGCAACGGTAGACGTCTTGACAGCTATACTAAAGGCGATACAACTGTAGAATACACCTACGACACTGACGGTATGCGCCTTACTAAGACCGTAGATGGCAAATTGCATACCTATCTCTACGAAGGTGGACTATTAGTCCAAGAATGAGGCCCATAAGACCGGGTATTCAAGTCATCTAACTTGGACTACGTCGTCGCAAGCGTCTTTTAGTTTGCGACGATTTTTTATTTTTAAATATTTGTACGACCAAAAGTCAGCTACTCTTCTCCACAAAACCCCATATTTAGGGGCCCTCTTTTTTCATCCTGTTATGCAGGATGAGTTTTTTGCACATTGTGATTTCCTACAAAACAGCTCATCTTTTTTCGTCACACTTAATAATTGACCGTGTTTTTGTGCAGTGGTAAAATATACTTGCAAGATTTTAAAATTCGGGAGGTAATTTTATGCTCAAAAAAATAGTATCTTTAACACTCGCTTTGGTCATGGTGCTTGGACTTTTTACTATGATGCCCCTCACCACAGCATCTGCAGCTTCGTACAAGGACAACATCATCAACGCTGTACTAAACAATCAAAGCAAATGGTACGACAGCTACCTTGCATACAAAGGTTACTACGGTTGTGGCTCTATCGAATTCATCGACCTGAATTTTGACGGAAATCTGGAATTTATAGTCAACTACCCTTGTTCAGATATAGGCGACAGTTACAGAGATATTTATTACTACGAAAATGGCAAGCTCATCGAATCCTATGGTGGCGATCACTCACCCGATGGCACTTATGTCGGCTATCTGGGATTTTCTCTTGACGCTTACTATGACAAAAGCACAGGTGGCTACAAGCTCCTTGGCACAAGTATGCTCAACATGGGTGAAGGCAATGATACCGTATATGCTAACTACACCTTAAATTATGACGGTTCGTACATAACACTCAACTACTACTCGGCAGAAACCATCAGTAGCTCGGGTAAAACAACTTACTATGATGATGCAAAATCGTGGGGTAATACCTACGGTGCTAACAAGATTTCAAAGAGTATGTACAACTCTATAAATGCAAATGTAACAAAAAACTGTGTCAATGCTAATCTCTCTACTTACAAAGTCAGTATGCAGCACTGGGCGACCTACTCCACAAGTAAGAAGAAATCTCTGCTCACAGAATCATACAACAGCTTTTCTTTAAAGAAAACCTTGGTTTCAAAACCGGTTATTAAAAAGTTTGAAGCTAAATCAAACGGAGTGAAAATCACTTGGGACGCAGTAAGTGGTGCTAAAAAATACCGTGTGTACAGAAAGACCTCATCTGGTTGGAAAGCCGTTGCAACAACAACCGGTACTTCTATCACAGACAAAGGTATTGCAGTCGGTGAAAAGCGCATCTACACCTTACGCTGTCTGTCCAAAAATGAGAAATATCACATTAGCTCGTACGACACCGCAGGCAGAGGTTTCCAGCGTGCAGCAACGCCTAAGATTTCAAAAGCATCTTACGTAACAGGTGGTGTGAAGCTCACATGGCCTAAAGCAACAGGCGCTGTAAAATACCGTGTTTTTGTGAAATACGGTGACAAATCGTGGACAAAGCTCAAGGATACAACCTCGACCTCTTTCACTCACAAAACAGGTAAAAAAGGCAGAGTTTACACATATACAGTTCGCTGTATTTCTTCATCTGGCAAGACCTACACAAGCCACTTTGATGCAACAGGAAAAACAGTAAAATTCAAAAGATAAATACCATAAAGAAAGATAAGAGCAGTCAATAGACTGCTCTTTTTATTTTTTGCACATTGTGATTTCCTACAAAACAGCTCATCTTTTTTCGTCACACTTAATAATTGACCGTGTTTTTGTGTAGTGGTAAAATATACCTGCAAGATTTTAAAATTCGGGAGGTAATTTTATGCTCAAAAAAATAGTATCTTTAACACTCGCTTTGGTCATGGTGCTTGGTCTTTTTACTGTGATGCCTGCGACCACAGCATCTGCAGCTTCGTACAAGGACAACATCATCAACGCTGTGCTAAACAACGAATACCTTTGGTACGATGATATGTTATCTTACAGTGGTCATTATGGATACGGAACAGCTGAATTCCTCGACCTCAATTTTGATGGCAATCTGGAATTCGTTGTCACATATCCTTGTGGCACTATGGGTAATGTATTTAGAGATATATACTACTATTCAAATGGTAGTATATATGAAGCAACAGGCGGAGATTCAAATGGTTATGAAGACATCGGATACAGTGGAATGTTGCTAGATGCGTACTACAACAAAAGTACAGGTAAATATAAGCTTATTGGTCGCAGTATGCTGTCCGCTGGCATAGAAGGTAGAATGCTAGGTAATTTTACTTTAAGCTTTGATGGTTCATCTTTATATGTTGACTACTATTCAGCTGAAGCATTAACTAATCATGGACCATCATACACCACTTCAACAACTACCTACTATAATGGTGCAAAGTCTTGGGGAGATGTTTCCGGTGCCAGCAAAATCAGTAAGAGTAAATACGACACCTTAAACAAAAATGCAACCAAAAACTGTGTAGATGCAAAGCTCTCCACAAAATCCATTTCTATGGAAAACTGGAAAAGCTATTCCACAAGCAAGAAAAGATCTTTGCTCAACTCATCATATGACAGCTTTTCGCTGAAGAAGTCTTTGCTCAAACAGCCTGTCATCAAAAAGTTTGAAGCTAAATCAAACGGAGTGAAAATCACTTGGGACGCAGTATCTGGTGCCAAAAAATACCGTGTGTACAGAAAGACCTCATCAGGTTGGAAAACTGTAGCTACTACAAGTGGTACTTCAATAACCGACACTGATATCAAAGCGGGTGAAAAGCGTATATACACCCTGCGCTGTCTTAGTGCAAACGGAAAGTACTACGTCAGCCCGTATGATACTGCAGGCAGAGCTTTTCAGCGTGCCGCAACGCCTAAGATTTCAAAAGCATCTTACGTAACAGGTGGTGTGAAGCTCACATGGCCTAAAGCAACAGGCGCTGTAAAATACCGTGTTTTTGTGAAATACGGTGACAAATCGTGGACAAAGCTCAAGGATACAACCTCGACCTCTTTCACTCACAAAACAGGTAAAAAAGGCAGAGTTTACACATATACAGTTCGCTGTATTTCTTCATCTGGCAAGACCTACACAAGCCACTTTGATGCAACAGGAAAAACAGTAAAATTCAAAAGATAACATTTCAAACATACAAAAAAGGCTCCGTAAAAAGGAGCCTTTTGTTGTTATAATGCTGTTAAACTATTTCTGCTAAGTGCCTTTGGATATACGTCGCATCAAGGATACTCACTCTTGAGTCACCGTCCACATCACCGTATGAATCAAAACCTTCTGCACTCTCTAGCTGTGCAAGCACTCGCTGAATGAAAGTAGCGTCCATAACAGTTACCATACCATCTCTGTCAACATCTAACTTGTCGTACACTTTCTGTGGAATATAAGCGATACACAGTTTAGCGTATTTATTCTCGCTTGCTGATGGGAAATATCCGTCACTTCGAAACTGCCACATATCAGGAGTAGTTCCATCAGGAAGAGTAATCTGCTCATTAAAATCAACGATATACGGATAATAGCTGTAGTATATGCCAACACCGTTTCCTTTTAGTGCGGTAGTATCAAGATTGTTGTACACCGACTTATTCGAAAAAATCAGGGTATCAAACCCTCTTTCCTTTATCCTATCTGCAAAAGCGAGTGCAATTTTTGTGTTAAGCTCTTTATCATTACCAGAGTAAGGACTGTATGTCATATTGTAAACCACGTCGAGTAGACCGTCTTTGCAATTTTTCGGAAAGTATTCTTCCATTTCTCTTAAGAAATAGTCAGCTTCAGCTTTTGCTTCTTCCTCGCTCTGTGCATAAGCGATAAAGCTCAAAAAATACGGTATATCGTTCTCATATGCTCCCTGCACATTGTTCACAAACTCTGCATCATTCTGGTTTGGATAGTCCTCACTGCCCCAACCTGCTCTGATAACAGCAAAGTCAAAACCGCTGTCTTTCACTGCTTTCCAGTCCAGCGGCTGTTTCTCGCCTGTAGTATAGTCACCGTAGCGAGATGTAACATCAATACCATTGTAAAATCCTACTGAAACTTTAATAGTATCAAAGTTACCCGTCTGAGCTGTAGCAGTAATCTTTGCCTGACCTAGAGCTTTTCCTGTAACAACACCGCTACTATCGACTGTAGCAACACTTTCGTTTGACGAAGTCCATTTGATCTGAGCATTTTCATCAGCATCAACATTCACACTAAGCTTTTCATCGATTTCTACAGATGCGAAATCCTGCTTTATATCAACATTCACATTTTCTGTATGGTGTTCAAATGCCCATTCATAAAGCGATACACTATCGACCATAGCGTGGTTGATATAACCGTCATCGGCAGAATATGTACCACCCAAAGCTACACAAAGAAACTCGTCATCACCCTTTTTGGCCTGTGACACAAGGCATCTGCCCGAAAGAGTTGTAAAGCCTGTTTTGATACCTGTACAGTACTTATAGTAGTAGCCATTGTTATTTTCTTCAGCTATCAGGTAATTTGTGTTGTAAATAGGTGCAGAAAAACCCTCGATTTCATAATACTCAGTAGAAACGATTTCTCTAAATGTTTCATTTTTCATCGCATACTGTGCGATTTTTGCCAAATCTTCAGCAGTAGTATAGTTATTATCAGAAAGTCCGTGACCCTCCTCAAAGTATGTGTTCTCACAGCCAAGTTCTTCTGCCTTATCGTTCATCATATCAGCAAAATTTTCTAAAGTACTGCCTATTTCATAAGCTAAAATCTGAGCAGCTTCACAGCCTGATGGTAGCATCACACCATAAATAATATCAAGTGCTGAGAACTCTTCCCCTATGTGATACTCAAAACCTGCAGTAGAAGCATCAAGGTCTGTGATGTCACTAATAGGCTTTTCTTCAATTTTGATCATATACATTTCTGGGTTTTCGATTTCTTCAAGCGCAAGCACTGCCGTCATAATCTTAACGGTTGATGCCATAGCTCTTTTTGTGTCAGCGTTTTTCGAGTAGAGAACCTCGCCTGTATTTTGATCAACCAAAAGCAAGCTCTCTGTCATCACAGCGCTGTCGTCAAACGGCACTTCACTTGCGTGAGCCGAAACACAAACTAAACCCAGCGTTAATATAAGCACTAATAAAAGTATAGAAATTCTTCTCAAAATAGTTTTCATATTATTTTCCTTTCTTTTTAGGGCTTTATTACTTACATCTTGATTATACCATTCATCAATTCAAAAGCAATAAAAATTCAAACGCCAACCTGAAAATAATCAGGATGGCGTTTTTTTATTCGTTAGAGCTTATTTTTATGTACGATTTACCGCTTAGCTTATAGACAGCTTCGTAGTCTTCATCTAAAAACTTTAAGTCAATTTCATCGACATCTGCTACAACACAACTTCCACATGATGAGCTAAGCTCTCGTGGTACGGGTGCCATTTTTGAGCTGATACTGTTTGACCTCAATGTCTTATACGTCATCTGTGCAGAGTGATGAGTGAAAAAAGTGATAACTATCATTTTGTAAATACCAGCTTGTATCCATCGTCTGTGTCAGCGACTTCTACATTATAGCCCTGACTTTTTCCAAAACGAGTTACATTTTCTTTTGCACACTCGTCATCAACCAAAATCTCGAGTGTAGACGGGTTGTTTGCTTTGACTTCTTTTTGTGTCATAATGACAGGCATCGGACACAGCAAACCTCTTGCATCAACCATTTTTCTTTGCCTCCTTTTTAGAGTTCACAAGTGAAATAACAAGCACGATAAGAATACATACAACAACAGCGATTTTGCCACCGTCTGACAGTCCACCGACTATGTACTCACCTGCTTCGTTCACAGAGTCAGGGTTGCCAGCCCATGAGAAATTGTGAGATATAGCAGCACCGATAATCATACCAAAAACAGTCACAGCACAATCCCCGTTACCCTCACCGGCAAGCACAAGCTGACGTAGCGGACAGCCACCGAGCAACACACTGCCCCAGCCAACAACCACCATAGAAAGCACATTCCACAGAGTACTTGAGTGAGCGACAGGCTGATTGAGCATAGATAAATTAAAGTTACCCAAAATAAGATTTCCAATAACAATAGTCACAATGATTGCAACAAATCCGTAGAGTAGCCTGAAGTCGCCAAAAAGGATAGCATCACGCACACCACCTACCATACAAAGACGTGATTTTTGAGCGAGTGCACCGATAACAAGAGCGATAAGCAGTGCCACAAGGAAAGGTGCGTGCATTGAACCCGGACCCTCAACACTCATTTTGATAGCAGCAGGTGCTGTGATACCAAGTACAACTAAAATAACCGCAACCGCAGGCATCACTGAGCCTTCAACAAGAGGGGCAGGATACGCACGCTTTAAATTAAATCCACGCTTTAAGAAAAGTGTACCGATAAATACACCAAGAACAAAACCTAAGAGTGCAATCATAGCATTTATGTCACCGCCACCGATACGTATAACCATACGCAAAGGACAGCCTAAAAACCCAAGCGCTCCAATCATCACAACAGCACCTAAAAAAAATCGAGTCGCTGGTGATGATCCGGCTTTTGGCTTGAACTCTTTTGTGATAAGAGCGATGATAAAAGCACCGAGTATAATGCCCATTATTTCAGGGCGCATATACTGCACTTTTGTAGCAGAGTGCAGTGACAACGCACCTGCGATGTCACGCTCAAAACAAGCGATACAAAAGCCCATATTCTTCGGGTTGCCAAGTAGTGTGAGCACAAGTGCGGCGATACCGACCGCTACACCACTGATTACTACCAACCAGTTTACTTTTTTCATAATCATCTCTCCTTTATATAAGAGTATTCACGTTATATTTATTATAGAATAACGCTCAACATCGGTCAACAGTTTTTTACATATTAAAGAAAACCCCCGACACTTTTTGTGTATCGGAGGTTTGATTTTTACCAGTTTCCTATCCAGCCTGAGAGCAGATAAAACGTACATAGGAATACGCATATGCTCACCACAGAACAGATCGAATTCAAAATTATATATCTGCGACTTTCTTTAATATCAGCACAAGCAGTGCTTGCCGAAGTGAAAACAAACGCAATGATATTTGAAAACAAAACTATCGGTGACATATAAAGCACAGTGATAACCCAGCAATCATCCCAGTAATCAAGGCGAAAAACATTACTCAAAAGTGTGAGCAAAGAAAACACCCACATAACGCCTGATAAAACGAAATTTATTCTCGTAGAAATCTTCATAACATCCTCCGCTCATAGCTCAAAATTCACACAAAATACGTCGCTATCAGGCTCAGCGATGATTTTCACACACTCGTTTGTTACAGGGTGCTTGAAATTTATCTCGTGTGACCATAGTGCTATTGTATCGTTTGCAATAGTCGAACCGTATTTTCTGTCACCAACGAGCGGGTGCTTGCGGGAAGCAAACTGTACTCGTATCTGGTGTGTGCGCCCTGTGAGCAGTAGCACCTCGACCTTAGTAACAGGTACATCTTTATACACAGCTGTACCATGTGACACATAGCATAACTTCGCAATCTTCACACCTTTTCGCTCACGCTTTACAACATAGGTTTTGTTTCTTTGCTTGTCGTGATAGAGCAAATCCGCAAGTGCGCCTGTTTTATGGACTACTTCACCACACACCACTGCATAATACACCTTGTGAAAATCACCATTTTGTACAAGTGTGCTCATCTTGCCTGCAACTTCCTTCGTCTTTGCAAAGAGCATCACACCGCCTGTGGTTTTATCGAGTCGGTGTATGACGTACACCTGTGCACTCTCGCCTTTGGCTCTCAGATATTCTTTTATATCATCACACAGCGAGTGTGTATTTTCGTTGCCTTGAGACAGCACACCGTAGGGTTTTACTACACCTATGAGGTGCTCATCTTCAAAAAGTATTTTCAAGTCATTCATAATTTCACTCAAAAAACTCCTGTGCAAAACGCACAGCTTCCATAGCATCTTTTGCGTAGTGGTCAGCGCCTATCATATCACCATACTCACTTGTTAATACTGCGCCACCGACCATCACTTTGCAAAAAGGTGCTTTTTCTTTCAAAAGCTTTATAGTATCTTCCATTGCTACGACTGTAGTAGTCATCAGCGCAGATAGTCCGACTAGCTTCACGTTATCTTTGAGCACAGCATCGAGCACAGCCTTAGGCTTTACATCACGTCCAAGGTCAATCACTTCGAATGAGTAGTTTTCGAGCAGCACTTTGACAATATTTTTGCCGATGTCGTGGATATCACCCTCGACTGTAGCGAGCACTATTTTCTCACTCTTTTTGCTATCGCTTTCTACTATAGCGGTTTTCACTGCATCAAAAGCTGATTTTGCCGCTTCTGCACTCATCAGAAGCTGTGGCAAAAACACAGTGTTTTTCTCAAAGCCCTCACCCACAACGTTTAGTGCCGGAATAATCTTGCTGTTGATAACATCAAGCGGATCATCGATTTTTATCAGCTCTTTCGCTATATCATATGCTTTTTGTGAAAAACCTTTTTCGATAGCAAATGAAAGTGTCATCTCGACATTCTCGCTAGTGGTTTTTATGTTATGTTCCTCTCCGCTCGCGAATGCTATATATTTTTCAAAATTATCGTCCAGACCTTTTAGTGCACAATAGCTGTAGTATGCTTTCATCATCTCATTTGACAACGGATTCATGATAGCACTTGAAAGTCCGTTTTCAAAACAAAGAGTCAAAAAAGCAGAATTCAGCATATCACGAGATGGCAAGCCAAACGATATGTTAGACACACCAAGGATAGTTTTAACTCCCAGCTCCTTGCTGAGTTTTTTTACTGACTCGATAGTAGTTTTTGCGCTGTTTTGGTCAGAACTCACCGCCATAGCGAGAGAGTCCACTACGATATCCTTTTTATCAATACCGTATTTTTTCGCTTCTTCTATTATCTTTTTTGCTATCTCAACACGCTCATCTACAGTAGACGGAATACCGTTTTCGTCAAGGGTTAGTGCAACAACAACACCACCGTATTTTTTAACAAGCGGAAAGATAGCGTCCATCGAGCTCTGCTTTCCGTTGACAGAGTTGATCATCGGCTTACCGTTATAGATACGCATAGCACTATCGAGTGCAACAGGATCAGATGAATCAAGCTGTAACGGAAGATCAGACACACTCTGCACTTCTTTCACTACATCTGTAAGCATCTTCACTTCATCAATTTCAGGCATACCGACGTTGATATCGAGCACCTTAGCACCTTTGTCTTGCTGAGTGACTGCTTCATTTAATATGTAGCTCAACTCATTATTACGCAGTGCTTCTTTGAGCTTTTTCTTGCCTGTCGGGTTGATACGCTCACCGACAATAACAGGGATGTCAGAAAAAGTCACTGCGTGTGTATATGATGACACAACAGTCTCGTTTTTCTTTTCTATAACTGCAGGCTCTATGCCCTTGGTTTTTTCTACAGTTGCTTTGATGTACTCAGGTGTTGTACCACAACATCCACCCAAACCATGCACACCCATCATAGCTATTTCTTTCATAACAGATGCGAACTCGTCAGCATCTACATCGTACACGGTTTTACCGTCAACGCTTTTTGGCATACCTGCATTAGGGCTGACGATAACAGGAACTGAACAGTGTTTCACGTATTCTTGTACGATAGACTTCATCCCTTGTGGACCTAAACCGCAGTTGATACCGATAGCATCAACTTTGAGTCCTTCAAGCATAGCGATAACAGAAAGTGGGTCAGCTCCTGTCATCAGCTTTTTCTTTTCATCAAAAGCAACCGTCACAAAGGTGGGCAGAGTGCAACTTTCTTTTGCTGCAAGCACAGCTGCTTTTGCTTCCAAAGTATCGCTCATTGTCTCGATAATGATAAGATCAGCACCAGCCTTACTTCCGATAGAAATAGTCTTTGAAAAAGCAGATACAGCGTCTTCAAAATCGAGCTCACCGAGCGGTTTAATTAACTTTCCGCTAGGTCCGATGCTCAGACCAATATAAACATCTTCACCCTTTGATTTACCGCTTTCTTCTATTGCTTTCTTAGCGTTTTCTACTGCGCGTACTACAAGCTGTTCAAGCGAATATTCATCGCTTTCAAGCTTGAGCTCATTTGCACCGAAGGTATTTGTGGTGATTACCTGTGCACCGGCATTTATATATGCTTTGTGAAGCTCTACTATCTTTTGAGATTCTTTTATATTCCAGCTTTCAGGTGATACACCAGATTTAAGCCCCATCTTGATGAGTGATGAGCCCAAGCCTCCATCTATATATACAATTTCGTTTTTGATTCTTTGAGCAATATTCATAACTTTCCTACTCTCTATACGGACAATCTTCACTGTCACAAATCTCACACGATGATGCTTTTTGGCACTCCTCGTTTTTGGGTCGCACACCGACGATAGCAGACACCGATTTTTTAGGTAACATCATATGGTTGTCAGTGAGTGTTACCCCTATTTTTCTATTAGTATCGCACGCACTGAGCACATCGCTTTGTGTAATAATACTAAGGTCACCGTAGCCGGGCGAAAACCGTGGTCTTAACGCCACATCAAAGTCGCTTTGAATCTTTTTGCACAGCATATCGCAAAAACACTCAACAGCCGATGAACCGATAGCATCAAGTATCACAGCTTTGCTTACCTGAAGCTTTGCATACTTTCCTATAAGTCTATCAACCGTAACCGCTGTGGTCGCAACAAAAACGAATGCGCCTTTACATCCCTTTAGGTTTTTTGACAGCTTCTCACTTTGAAGCTTCATCTGATCATCAAAACACACGGTGTCACATTGTACTTTGATATCAAAGTAGCGGTAGCACGCTTTGTACGAAACAGCCGAAAGAAACTCTTCAAGGCACGATTTAAGCATTGATTTTGTATTGTCGTCTACTTCGCCTCTCACTCTCAAAAAACGCAGAGCAAGCGACATATCTATATTAACATTGTCTGCATCTAAAAAATAAGTCTTTACCGTTTTATCCATACTCTCACCCAAAGTGATTATATGCAAAATTACTTAAAAATTTCGCTTAAATTATCCTTGATTTTCTGTGCAACGTACGGTTTGTTCATCGAGTAAACATGCACAGCGTTGATACCGTTTGCAAACAGGTCTATGATCTGCTCTGTCGCATATGCAATACCTGCCTGCTCCATAGCCTTAGGGTCATCAGAAAACCTCTCGACGATCCTTTTGAATCTGTCAGGAAGCACTGCACCCGATAACGCACATGAACGCTCTATCTGTCTACCGTTGGTCACCGGCATAATACCAGGTATAACAGGCACAGTTATACCCGCATTTCTTACTCTGAGCAGATATTTGTAGAACAAGTCGTTGTCAAAAAACATCTGAGTAGTAAGAAAATCACATCCGCAGTCGACCTTGTGTTTGAGATGAGCGATATCTTCTTTCTCTGACGCAGACTCAACGTGCTTTTCTGGATAACACGCACCACCCACACAGAAATCCCCATTGTCCTTTATAAAAGATACTAGCTCGCTTGCGTATTTAAAGTCCCACTTTGACGGCTCTGTCCCCTGTGGAATATCACCTCGAAGTGCTAAGATGTTCTCAACACCATTTGCTTTGAACTCGTTGAGCTTTTCCATGATGCTCTCTTTTGTAGAACAAACACAAGTAAGGTGTGCAAGCGGAGTAACTCCCGTGTCCTTGATACTCTTTGCAATTTCAGTGGTGTACGTTGCTGTAGTACCGCCCGCACCATATGTAACACTCATAAAGTCAGGGTTGAGCTTTGCGATCTCCAGTGCCGCAGTGCTCACTACCTCAAATTTGTCTTGAGTTTTAGGCGGAAAAACCTCAAACGACAGCGATGGCTTTTCTCTATTTATGATGTTTTTTACTTTCATAAAATCACCTGATTCCAAGTTTGTTTTACTTTAATGTATTATTATAGCAAATTTTGTGATATTTTACAACATAAAAGTAAAGAGCCATCCGAGTTTTCGAGTGGCTCAATAATCAAGTATTCAGATTTTTTAGAAAAGTCCTGAAATCACGCCGTTTTCGTCAACATCGATTTTCTCAGCAGCAGGAACTTTTGGAAGTCCAGGCATAGTCATGATGTCGCCTGTGAGTACAACAACAAAGCCTGCACCAGCACTTACTTTCACGTTCTTTACTTCAATGTCGAAGTTATCAGGAGCGCCTAGCTTTGTAGGGTCGTCAGAAAAGCTGTACTGTGTCTTAGCGATACAAACAGGGAGCTTATCAAAACCGTTCTTTGTAAGGTCAGCAATCTGCTTTTTAGCCTGTTTTGAGAACAGCACGTTGTTGCCTCTGTAGACTTTACGTACAACAGCTTCGATTTTATCTTCGATAGTACCGTCGAGCTCATAAGAGAATGTGAAGTTTGAGCTATCCTCTTCATCACAGAGTCTGATAACCTCTTCTGCGAGCTCAATACCACCTTGACCGCCTTCAGCCCATACGTTTGAAAGTACAACGTTCACGCCGAGCTTTTTGCACTCATCAATGATGAGCTCGACCTCAGCGTCTGTATCAGTTGGGAAACGGTTTACAGCGACTACTGATGGAAGCTTGTACACATCTTTGATGTTAGAAACATGACGAAGCAGGTTAGGAACGCCCTTTTTGAGTGCTTCTAAGTTTTCGCTGTTCAGCTCTGTCTTTGGAACACCACCGTGCATTTTAAGAGCACGGATAGTAGCAACGATAACAACAGCAGCTGGGTTGAGGGAAGCGTATCTGCACTTGATGTCAAGAAACTTTTCAGCACCCAAGTCAGCGCCAAAACCAGCTTCTGTGATAGCATAGTCAGAAAGCTTCATAGCCATCTTTGTAGCAATAACAGAGTTGCAACCGTGAGCAATATTAGCAAACGGACCACCGTGCACAAGTGCAGGAGTTTTCTCTAAAGTCTGTACAAGATTAGGCTTTAGTGCATCTTTAAGAAGTGCAGTCATCGCACCTGTAGCTTTCAAGTCACCTGCTGTAACAGGCTTTTCGTCATATGTATAACCCACGATGATACGTGAGAGTCTATCTTTAAGATCAGTGATAGAATTAGCAAGACACAGCACCGCCATAATTTCAGATGCAACTGTGATGTCGTAACCATCTTCCCTAGGCACACCGTTCACTCTGCCACCTAAACCATCTGTAACAAATCTGAGCTGTCTGTCGTTCATATCAACACAACGTTTCCAAGTGATACGACGAGGGTCAATGTTCAGTGAGTTGCCCTGATAGATGTGATTATCAAGCATAGCAGCAAGAAGGTTGTTAGCAGCACCGATAGCGTGGAAGTCACCTGTAAAATGAAGGTTGATATCCTCCATCGGAACTACCTGAGCATAGCCACCGCCTGCAGCACCACCCTTGATACCAAAAACAGGACCAAGAGAAGGTTCACGCAAAGCAACGCAAACATTCTTACCCAGTGCGTTGAGTCCGTCAGCAAGACCGATAGTAGTAGTAGTCTTACCCTCACCCGCAGGAGTAGGTGTAATAGCAGTAACTAAAATCAACTTGCCATCTTTCTTATCGCTCTCATTAAATAGAGAAAGATCAATTTTCGCTTTGTGTCTGCCATAGTATTCGATGTACTTTTCATCGATATTTGCCTTTTTTGCAATTTCGCTGATGTGTGCCATCTCTACTGACTGAGCAATTTCGATATCTGATTTCACTATATGTTGTGCCATAATAGCCCTCCTAGTACATAATATACAAATTATACCTTACTATAAGTAACTCGTCAAGATTATTTTTATTTCCGATTTAGAATTATAAAACTGTATTCCAATCACTTTATAGAACTAAACCAAAAATAGTCAAAAATATTTATGCTTATTTCCTTTTAAGAAATTTAAATCTACATATATACATTAGAATAGTTTTGATTATACACTATATAGTAAAAAGTGGGTATCGGGGTATGAAACTGCTTGAAGAAAAAATCCGTCGTGATGGAAAAGTTTTTGAGGGAAACATCTTAAAAGTCGATAGTTTTGTCAACCACCAGATTGACGTCAAATTTATGAACGAAATCGGTAAAGAATTTAAGCGTCTTTTTGCGGACAAAGAAATCACAAAAATTCTCACTATTGAAGCATCAGGTATCGGTATCGCGTGTATCGTTGCACAGTATTTTGACGTGCCTGTTGTCTTTGCTAAAAAGACTAAAAGCGTAAACATTGCGGGCGATGTCTACACATCAAAGGTCGAGTCGTTCACGCATAAAAGGGTTTACGATATCATCGTGTCAAAAGAATTTTTGCACAAAGATGATAAAGTGCTCATCATCGATGACTTCCTTGCAAAGGGTTCTGCACTTTGCGGTCTTATCAAGCTCATCACAGACGCCCAGGCAGAAGTTGTCGGTGCCGGTATTGTCATCGAAAAAGCGTATCAAGAAGGTGGCGCTCTGGTCCGTAATATGGGCGTGCGTGTTGAGTCGCTCGCTCAAATCAAGAGTATGTCAAAAGACGGATCTATTGAATTTGTTGATTAATTTTTATAAATAAATACATAAATCAAAATGAGGGATTACAATGAGAAAATTTAAAAGCGTATTAAGCCTTATCCTGACACTTGTTATCATGGTAAGCGTAGTTGCATGTCTTGATTTTAGCGCATTCGCTACTGAAACAGAAGATTTATCTCAAACAGAGATTGAAACACAAGTTGAAGATGTAGCCGAAGAGCCTATAGCTGAGCCTACTATCGAAACAGTAGAAGGCGAAAAAAAGCTTGTAGCAGAAGTTTCTGAGACAGAAGCTCTTATTCCTACGCAGACACCTACACAGGAACCTGCACAAATACCTACATCATCATCTACTAAAGTAGGCAAAGTAGGCAAGCTCTACAAGGACTCTAAGTCCACAAACCAGATTAAGTTCTACTGGAATCCAGTTGCGGGTGCACATGGCTACCGCATTTACAGCAAAAACAACGACAAAGATTCTACCTACAAGTTGCTCACTACTACAACAGGTACAAAGATTACTGTCAAAAATCTTCCACACACAACTCCATATCAGTTCAAAGTAGCCGCATACGTTACTCAACATGGTGTAACATACGAGGGCGAAGCTCAAATCGGCAAAACGGCTACTCAGCCTGCCGCAGTTGCTAAGCCTAAGCTCAACCAGTGTGCTTCAACATCTATCAAGTTCACATGGAAGAAAAACTCTCGTGCAGACGGTTATAGAATATATCGTCAGGATGCTACTACAAAAGGCAAGCTCGTACTCTACAAAACTATCAAAAAGAACTCCACAGTCAGCTTTACAGATAAAAAAGTAAAAGCTGGTCGTGCATACAACTATCAGGTAAGAGCATACCGCGAAATGTACAAAGGCAAAACATACATCGGTACAGGTACAACCCTTCGAACAGTTGCCGGTCTTTGCTCCCCAAAACTAGTAAAATGCACCACACAGCTCAGACGTGTTACTATCGACTGGAAAGCTAACGCTCAGGCTGACGGTTACCACATTTACTATACAAACAAAAAGGGCGGTACATTCAAGCTCTTAAAAACAACAAAAGCAACTTACCTCAACACAGATAGACTCAAAGCAGGCTACACATACTACTTCAGAATTATGCCATACAAATACGTAGGCGCTAAGAAAACTAAAGTTACAGGCACCTATCTCCCACTCAACAAAAAGGTAACCAGCACAGCGTATGGCAAGAACCCTGGTAAGACATACATCGAAATCAGCATCACACAACAGCATATGTGGTTCTATGTCAATGGCAAACTCTATGTTTCTACTGATGTTGTTACAGGTAACGTAGGCTACTATGCAACACCAAAGGGCTATCATAAGATCTGGCAGCGTAGCTCACCTGCTACACTCACTGGTCCTACATGGTCAAGCTTTGTAAACTACTGGATGGCGTTCACATACAGCGGATGCGGTATTCACGATGCATCGTGGCGAAGTGCTTCTGAATACGGTGGCACTACATATATGGGCAACGGTTCACACGGATGTGTCAACACCCCGTACAGTGCTGTAAAGAAGATTTATTCCAAAGCAAAAATGGGCACTCCGGTTATCATTTACTAATCACATATCAAAAGCTTATTTACGCACTCTGAATTCTTTTTCAGAGTGCGTTTTTTATTATAAAACACGGATATTTTTCTGCATTTTGGCAAAAATAATCTAAACTTAGTCATTATGTCTTAAAATCTCTTGTTAAATGTGCGTTAATTATCCAACATACATCTTGACAATTTTCCCTTTTTCTAAGATAATTTAAGTGTAAAATTTCATGACTATCATGGGATAATTTGGAAATATCAAGGAGGAATTCACCTATGTCAACCAAAGCATTTTTTACACATGACGAGATTGGTAAGGATAAAGTAGGTTTTGCAAAAACTCGTTCTATTATCGAAGCACCATTCTACGGAAACAATGTAACTATGGTTACTTCACTCGCACAGGCGTATGAACTCGCTAAAAACTCACCTGGTACTATCGTTACTGATATGCCTGTTTACAAGGGAGAAGAATTCGGTCTGCCTGAGGACGCAAAGGTTCTTCTTTTCAACGACGGTTCTATCACAGGTCGTTACGCTGCAGCTAGAAGAATCGCTGGCGAGCCTGGTGTAGATACCGAAGGTCTCGACAAGATTTGTATGGACGCTATCTACGATACAAGATGGAAGAAGATGTACCACGCTATCGTGTACATTGGTCTTGACCCTGAGTTCATGGTCAGAGCTCACCTTCTCATTCCAGAGGGCGAAGAAAACATCATGTACTCATGGATGCTCAACTTCCAGTATCAGTCAGAGTTCTACAACAAGATGTACAAAGAGTCTAAGCTCTATGCAAACGAGCCTGACATCTACATCTTCTCAGACCCACAGTGGAAGGGCACAGACAGAACTGACCTTTGCGACGGAAAATGTCTTTCATACTTCAACACAGGCACAAACTGTGCTTGCATCTTAGGTATGAGATACTTCGGCGAGCACAAGAAGGGCACACTCACCATCGCTTGGGCTGTTGCTAACCGTAACGGTTACGCTTCTTGCCACGGTGGCCAGAAAGAATACACACTCGACGACGGTTCAAAATACGTTGCTTCTGTATTCGGTCTTTCCGGCTCAGGTAAGTCAACTATCACACACGCTAAGCACGGTGGCAAGTACGGTGTTACTGTACTTCACGACGATGCTTTCATCATCAACACAGACACATGTTCATCAGTAGCTTTAGAGCCAACATACTTTGACAAAACAGCTGACTATCCAACCGGCTGTCCTGACAACAAGTTCCTGCTCACAGCTCAGAACTGTTCTGCTACACTCGACAACGAGGGCAAAATCACTCTCGTTACAGAAGATATCCGTAACGGTAACGGTCGTGCTATCAAGAGTAAGCTCTGGTCACCAAACCGTGTTGACAAGATCGAATCCCCTGTCAACGCTATCTTCTGGATTATGAAAGACCCAACCATCCCACCTGTTGTAAAACTCAAGGGTGCGTCCCTTGCTTCTGCTATGGGTGCTACTCTTGCTACAAAGCGTAGCTCTGCTGAGCGTCTTGCTCCTGGCGTTGACCCTAACGCACTTGTTGTTGAGCCATACGCTAACCCATTCAGAACTTACCCACTCGTGAACGACTACGAGAAGTTCAAGAAGCTCGTTGCTGAAAAGGATGTTGACTGCTATATCATCAACACAGGCGACTTCATGGGCAAAAAGGTCCAGCCTAAGGACACATTAGGTGTTATCGAAGCTATCGTTGAGGGTACAGCTCAGTTCAAGCAGTGGGGTCCTTTCGAAGATATCGAAATCTTCGAGTGGGAAGGCTTTGTTCCTGACCTCAATGACGCTGAATATGTCAAAGAGCTCAAAGCCAGAATGACAGATAGACTCAACTTCATCCAGTCCAGAGAGACAGCTAAGGGCGGTTTCGACAAGCTCCCTGATGATGCACTCGAGGCTATCCAGAAGGTAGTTAATCAGATTTAATCTAAACGTCCGAGCACCGAAGCCTTCCAGTTTTCAATGCGACGAATGCCATACGAAATAAAATCAAGAAGAGATTTTATTTCTTGATTTTCGTAGTGGCAGAGGAGCAGTAGAAAATCGGAAGAGTTGCGTAGGTGAGCGAGGCGTGATATCTTAAACGTCCGAGCACCGAAGCCTTCCAGTTTTCAATGCGACGAGTGCCATACGAAATAAAATCAAGAAGAGATTTTATTTCTTGATTTTCGTAGTGACAGAGGAGCAGTAGAAAATCGGAAGAGTTGCGTAGGTGAGCGAGGCGTGATATCTAAGCCTTTGAACTATTAACTCATAAACGACTAACAGCGTACCTGAAATATGGTACGCTGTTTTTTATGCTTGCTATTAAAAGGAAAAGCCCCGATGCTTTTGTACATCGGGGCTCAAATATATTCACTTTATCCTTCTACAGGAGTATCGACAGGGATGTCGAGCTGTGCAAGATGCATCTGGATAGCAGTTGCGTCGAGAATATTTCTGTCTCCATCACGGTTGAAATCGGAAAAATATTTTATATTTTCGTCACTCATAAAAATATGGTACATATCACCATCAATAAAATCATAGGGATGAAAACCATTCTCTAACTCTGCGAGCACCCTCTGAATGAAGGTAGCATCAGTAATCTCAAGCTTTCGGTTATAATTAGCATCTCCTATTGGTCTGCCTATATCAGCTCTATCTACCGCTTCTCTCAAGCCATCGTACTTGCTCCAATCTGCAGAAAAAACAAACTCTAACGACTGCTTTTCTACATCGTACACAGCATACTGCGGTCCATAGAGGTCAATATTAGTCCAAACTCTGCCACAAGCAATCGCATAACAAAAATCTGGTCCAAACTGTACATCATAAATAGCATATACCAAAGCCCAGTCTATTTCGCCTTGCTCGTTATAGTGATACTCGAGCTCTCTATACTCATAGATACTAGGTACTATATTTTTGCTGTATTTTTCTAAAAGTATTTCTTCAAACAAGTTGTTTGGATCAGGAGTGATGGTCGTCTGTGCAAAAGCCGACACAGTCGCCACTGAAAACAGCATCAAAACTACCAAAAAGATACTAATAATTCTTTTCATAAAATCATCTCCTTTGTATTATGATATGAGAATATAATTCTTTTTTCGCAATTATATTGTAACATAAACGATATTATATATCAATCGTTATTTTGCATATTCTTTGTACTCGCATTTTGTACAATAGTTCAAAAAAGGACACAAAAGGCTCCCGAGATGCACCGGGAGCCTTAAAGCTATGTTATTTATCCTTCTACAGGGGTATCGACAGGGACGTCGAGCTGTGCGAGCTTGCGTTGAATAGCTGTAGCGTCAATTATTGTAACATCTCCGTCACGGTCAAAGTCAGAAATTGTTTCTTTATAAATATTCTTTTCAATATCTGCTAAATATCTTTGGATATACGTAGCATCCATAACGCTGATTTTTCCATCATTATTGACATCGCCTATCTGATGAACACCGCTATTACCAACGAGTGCTTCAACCAAGCCCTCATAGTTTGAATACTCATCTTTTATATCATATAAATCATAAAACTTATCTTCCTTTGCATCATATATGCCATAAGTAAGCTTAAATGGTGAAGATATGAATGAAGAAACCAACACATCACCTACTACTACTTCCATAAATTTAGGGGAAACAAAGCTACTATCTTCGCCTTGTATAAGCGCCCACTCCAGCTCACCGTTTTCATCCATATGGAAATACAATTCTTTGTAACCTTTAGCCTCTTCAATATTATACTGTGCCATAAAAGAAGATTTTAATACAGTATTATCTACAGGCCCAAATATTATATTCTCATATAAACTAATATCTCTGACAATATCATACTCTGAGATTTTTGCAACGTCTTGTGCTTTAACTTCTACAATAAATGCAGAAGTGCCCATAATTACAGTTTTGTACTCAATATTTTCAAAAAGTATAGAGCAATACTCTGCGTTTTTAGCATCATAAAAATCCCTTAGCTCTTTTCGAGCTGCTGTTAAATCAGGCCAACTCGGCATATCTTCAGCAGAATAATTTTTTCCATTGAAACCTATATCTATTCCTACTGTATCTTCTGGCTCACAGTTGTTCAAAGCTTCAACAAGATCAGGTGACAGTTTACTGCTTTCGCTCGCATTAGCAACAACAGAAAAACTAAAAATGAAAACAATACATAATACTATTGATATTACTTTTTTCATAAAATCATCTCCTTTGTATTATGATATGAGAACATAATTCTTTTTTCGCAATTATATTGTAACATAAACGATATTATATATCAATCGTTATTTTGCATATTCTTTATACCCGCATTTTGTACAATAGTTCAAAAAAGGACACAAAAGGCTCCCGAGATGCACCGGGAGCCTTAAAGCTATGTTATTTATCCTTGGTCAGTAGTAGCGACAGGGATGTCGAGCTGTGCGAGCTTGCGCTGAATAGCTGTGGCATCTAAGACGGTACGCTTACCATCACCGTCAATATCAGAAACATAAGACAGTTCAGCTGTATCAGTAACTTTAGTATGAGCAGTCAAGTCATCGCTAGAATCAAACACACACAGACCTACAAGAGTTCTTTGTATAAAAGTGGCATCAATGATTGATAGCTTATTATCTCCATCTGCATCTCCAATGTAACCTGCGATATCTTCTACAAGTAGATATTCCGTAAACGCATTCTCTATACCCTCAAAGTCAGCTTCCCATGCTTCTTCAAGTGTATAAAACTTGCTCTCACTAGGTACATAAACGTAATATCCCAAAGAATAAGGGTATAAATAATTACCGTTTTGTATATAGTAATCCCCAAAAACGCCATAACAAGGCATCGGGCTAAGTCCCATGTATGCTCCAAAGGCTAATATCCAATCCGGTATATCAGTATCATTAGCTTCTGAAAAATATTCATAGCAAGGGGCTTCGTATGCGTACCAATTTTGATCCTCATAATGCGGTCCTAGACCATTGTCAACTAAGTAAGCTTCGAAGTCTTCAACGTAATCACCACTAGCATATGCTGAATCAGCAGAAACTGACACAGTAAATACTGTTATCAAAATACTTACAATCAAAAGCATACTAAATATTTTTTTCATAAAATTACCTCCTTCAAAATAATTATACATTCTGTAATTAGTAAATATCTAGTTCAGCTAAAATTCTTTGCACCTTTGTCACATCAAACACAGAAACCGTTCCATCATAGTCAGCGTCCGATAAGAACTCGCTTTGGTTGTTAATACTACCCAACTGAGACAAGTAAAGTTGTATTGCTGTTGCGTCTGTTGAGCTTAACATTCCATCAGCGTCAAAATCACCTCTACGGTAATGAACCTTTTCTAGCGTCCACTGCATATTATCTAAGTAAGTCGATGTATTTACACACTTTCTAAACACAGCACTATTGTTAAAATACGATAAAGCATAACTGTAGTTTTCACCCTGTGTGAGCAAAGTAAAGCTACCTTCATCCAATGCAGGATTTGTTTCATACGATTGGAACAGCATTACTGGAACCACTCCACTAAACCGTGGATAATATATATCACTATTGCTATTGATAATCGGACTTAGGTATCCGCTAACACTATTATAATTTGGATACACACCATAGTATGAGCCTACTTTTCTGACTATCCACTGCTGTGATACACCACTAGATCCAGACTGTACTTTCACATCTCCTGTAGTTGTGTCATAAGATAAATATCCACCATTTTCTCTGTTCTTGATATAATATATACCTTCATTAGTAACAGGTGTTGCGTATGTAGCATTAGTACTATAAGCATAACCATATCTCAAAGTTTCAGTATAAATATCATCATCCTTTGTGATCATTAGCTTATATACATCATTTCCTGAACTTAAAGGCTGATAAGACATTTCTGTTGAGCTATAGTAAAGTATTGATCCACCCAATAGTGTATTTGATTGACCATAAACATACAAATCTAAGTCCATTTTTTCTCCAACAGTACTTGAAGCGGAGCCATTACATATATTATTGCGCAAATAAGCTAAGCTGACATTGAATTTATCTGCTCCGTATTCCGGCAATACAAATCTATGGTACGCAGTTGTTTCTGAGCCCTCCATAGTATCCACCCCATATGTACCTTGGCTAACAATACATGCCATAGTCCAAGCATCAGGAGCTCCTGCTCCCTGACGTTCAGTAATACCGGCTCCCATTGTTTCTTGAGCCTCATTATCTGTAGACGAATCAACTTTACGATGACAAGAAGCTAGCACTATCGCTTTTATAGCCTGCGGGAATGCAGCTAAAGATGGTTTCAGCTCCAGCAACTGCGAAATTATAGCTGTTAGAACAGGGGCTGAAGAACTAGTTCCCCCACCCAACAGATTTGCTGGCATAACTACATCCGGTTTTTCTATTCCTCGTGTTGTTGTCGTTCCATTGGTGTTTTTATAGCTACTATAATCGCATAATTGATCATCTGCATTATTGGTATTACCTTTATCATCATATGCACCAACTGTTATTACATTATATGCCATAGCAGGTGATAAAATTCTTTTATAAAACTTGTTAGGGTCATTGTTATAATAACTTCCTTGAGCATTGTTACCAGCACTAGCAACAACTGTTACATTATGATATGCCACAATATGGTCAAACCACTTGTCAAAGTAACTGTATGCATAATTTGAACTAGTATCACTTTCAAAATATATCCAGCCAAAACTAACATTGATAATTTTCACGCCTGCTGTCAACATTAATTCAATATTGCTAAAATCACCATTCGTACTATATAGATTTATGTCTTTTGCAAACCCGCTATCTTCACCTTTTAGAATTTTAGCGGTATTAGTTGCATGACCATCATAAGAAGGACTACCAATCATAGTGATTTCCGATAAATCCAATTCATCATCAGCTAGCGGATATCCACCATCTACCATACCAACATTAACACCATCTCCAGTTAATCCTAACAGAGATTCAAGTTTAGATTGACCAGTTGTTCCTTTTACACTTTCTACTGTGCATTCAGCAGCTATCGGTTCTTCATAATAACCTATACTCTCGATGCGACTGTCTTTTTCTAGTGCTTTGATTTGTGGTTCTGTTAGCTCGCAAATAATAAATGGGGCATACTGGCTGTTAAAAATAACATCTGAATTATTTATTGAAGCAATATCCTTTATCTGTTTTGACTTTTCTGCATATGCTTTTCTAGATAATCCTCTTCTTGTTTGGACAAATCTATCGGTATTTTCTTTTTCTTTTGCTCTTTCTTTTTCGGTTTTAGCTAAATACGCTTGCATATTATTTTCAGCATTGATGTTATCCGCCTTGATTTCATTCAGCAGGGTAGCATCAGGCATAGGTAAATCTTCAGACAAAGTATCTACAGTAAGACCTATACTATTTTTCACTTGAGTGTCGATAACTTCTTGTGAAATATCTTTATACCAAATATAAACTGGTATTTTCACATTACTGTCATTATTTTAAATAATGTTTACTAATTTATCATCTATAACTTGTTGTGTCACGTTTTCAATAGTTGTCGCAAAAGTCGGTGCGACGGAAACTGAAATAATAACAAGCACCATAAGTATCGATAACATAGTTTTAAACTTCTTCATAAAATTACCTCCTTTGAAATAAAAATAATATAACTTTTTTCTGTGCAGAAAAGCACGGTGGTGTGTTGTATAAGTGTGATATAATCGCAAGGGGTACGACCGTGATTTTTATGCACTTCGCTTAATTTAATTTTACGACTGATTATAGTTTTTGTCAATCGTTAAAGTAGACACTAAATTCATTTATCTTTTGTACATTTTACATAATGGTAATACATAAACATTCAAAAAGCACAAAAAAAGGAGCATATCTGTTGAAAAACAGATACGCTCCTTCTAAGCTTTTGTTATTTTATTATACTTTTATCCATGCTGAGTCTACCCATACGCATTTTGTCTCATTCCATCGGCGTTTATACAAAACACCATTTACGGTTTTGTACTTCCAGACGATAACATCAGCCATAGGCTCAACATCAGGGTCGACTAATGCGCACAACTGTACACCGTCGTTTTCGTCAACAGGCACTTCTTCTGCTGAAACACAAACAACCGCTGACACCATCATCAGCAACGCAAACAGCATACATAAACTTCTTTTGACAAATTTTTTCATATCTTTTCCCCTTTTCATTTTTATATTTCGAAATATTATGTTTTATTGTGGTTGATCATATATTGGATATGGTTCGTATCCTCCAGCATCATACTCTTCTTTTGGTACAGGGATTTCAAAGCCATCAAAATAGAATATATAGCTACCGTCTTCTTGTTTTACAAGATACGAGTTGCTTTCATCTGAAAGTCCATTATCTGAAAATACGGCTTCTTTCTTCAGTTCTTCAACTTTTTCAGTGTCACGATATGCAGCCTGCCAGATAAACAAGAACGAACAAGCTATGATAGCTACCATCAACAGCGACACCAGCACTGTCGGCACAATGCGCTTTTTGCCGACATTTTTCGGGAACAAAAGGTTGTTCATCCTGTACATATAAAGCTGTGAATCGTCTTTTGTAATAAATCCGGACGATACCAGCATACTACGTTGTCTGTGCTTCTTCACTGCTCTTTTTGCACTTTCGTTGATAGCTTCGATGTATTCGAGCCTTTCTTCTTTGCCGAGCTTTGCGCACACCTTGTTGTCACACTTGAGCTCAAGCATAAAGCCCACATCCGCTTTGAGCAAATACACAACAGGGTTCCACCAGAAAATACAACAGTATATATGTATGAGTAGCTTCAGCAACAAATCGTTGTTTTTGAGATGTGTGCACTCGTGCAGAAAAATCATCCTGAGCTCGTCTTTGTCATAGCTATAGTCAGGCAACAAAACTATGTTAGAAAAAAGTCCCGTGACCATAGGAGTATCAACAAAATCGGTTTTGATGAAAGTGATTTGTTTTTCCTTTTTGAAGACCGTTTTTGCGACTTCTTTTAGCATCGAGCTTTCTTCAGCTGTTGCACAGTTGTCGAGCTTTTTGAGTTTTTTGATATATGATGTCTGCCTTGCGACAAAAACCGCAATCAGCACAAGCGTCACAAATAGCGATACAGCAAGAAGTATATACATAAAAAGTATCGGCATATCCTGTGTCAGCGTTGAGCGGTTTTCGAGCACGTCCATAACAGGTGGGAGCACATACTCATCACTAATAACCGTCTGCAACCCTGGTATCTCAATCGGCAAAAACATCCTCAAAAGCGACAGCACATACAAAAGCACTATCAGCCCAACACCGAACGTATCCGCAAAAAAACGTGTTTTCTTCAGGATACATATGGCGATAATCATCAAAGAGCTTGCTATCACCGCCATAAGAAGAGAATAAAACGTCAGTTGCATTATCAGTCCTCCGACACTATCTCTTCTTTTCTGTCTTTGATAATATCGGAAAAACGTTCAAGCATTTCTAAATCGGCTTCGTTCTTTACAAACGCAACAAGAAGCGGAGGGACTGTGTCTTTGGACCACACTTTCTCTCCGATGAGAGTCTTGACGATATACTCGTCCTTTGTCATAGTAGGAGCAAATTTTCGAGCGTAGTTCTTGCACACTAGCTCAACTCCGTCTACTTTGATCATCTCTTTTTTGAGCAATGATCTGAGCATAATGTGGATATAGCTATCCTTCCATGTTTTGTCTACACTTTGGTTTACAATTTCAACACTTGTGAGTGGCTCATCCACACTCCATAATAGTTCCATAAGCTGTTTTTCGCTTTTTGTCATGGTTTCCATGTATATCTCCCCCTAAAAATCTTTTAAAAAATAAGTCTACGATTTTATACAAAAATCGTCTACTTCTTACAACTTAAGTATATAGTATGCACACATCCATTGTCAAATAGAAAAAACGGTTGAGTTTTTGTGCAATTCGTCCTAAAAATATTTGTGTTATTAGCCCTACTGAGCTTTTGTATGTATAAATTTCCACCAACTTTTTGTTGACATATCACCTTTTAGTGCTATAATAACTAGTGGAGACTCGGCTTTTGTGGAAAGCCTATCAGGGAGGATGCGTCGGCAGACTGAAAGCGTATCCAAGGTGAGTAGTAAGTACGGGAACACTCCAAGTGTAATACCCACAACTTTATAAAAAGCGGATGTATATACATCAATACGGGTGGCACCGCGGGTTCTAATAACTCGTCCCGAGAATAGGCATACTATTCTCGGGACGTTTTTTATTTTGTGCGCTGAGCACCCGAAGCTTTTTAATCAGTAAAACACCTTAATGGGAGGTTATATAGAATGTACAGAACACATTATTGTAACGACATACGTGACGAGCACGTAGGCCAGCGTGTAGAGCTTGCAGGCTGGGTCGACGTTATCCGTGACCACGGTGGCGTTATCTTTGTTGATTTGCGTGACTACACTGGTATCACTCAGGTTGTCGTTCACGACGAGTCACTGCTCGAAAAGGTAAACCGTGAGACTGTTATCTCTGTTTCCGGTATCGTCGAAAAGCGTGATGAAGACACCGTCAACGAAAAAATCGCTACAGGCTACGTCGAGCTTGTGTGTGACTCACTCACAGTACTCGGCAGAAGCACCAATATGCTTCCTTTCGAAGTATCTAACTCACGTTTGTCGAAAGACGAAATTAGACTCAAATATCGCTATCTTGACTTGCGTAATCCTAAGAACCATCACAACCTTGTTATGCGTTCTAAGATTATCCGTCATTTGCGTAATCTTATGGAAGACAAAAACTTCCTTGATATGCAAACACCTATCCTCACTGCATCTTCTCCTGAGGGTGCACGTGACTTCCTTGTTCCGTCTCGTAAGCATCCGGGCAAGTTCTACGCCCTACCACAGGCTCCACAGCAGTTCAAACAGCTGCTTATGGTATCGGGCTTTGACCGCTACTTCCAGGTTGCCCCATGTTTTAGAGATGAGGACGCTCGTGCTGACCGTTCCCCTGGTGAGTTCTATCAGCTCGACTTCGAGATGGCTTTTGCAACACAAGAAGAAGTACTAAATGTGTGCGAAGATGTTATCTACGACACATTCAAGACTTTCTCTGACAAGAAAGTTACACCAAAGCCATTTAGACGTATCACATACGCTGATGCAATGATGACCTACGGTTCTGATAAGCCTGACCTTAGAAACCCACTTGTTATCTGCGACTTGACAGATTTCTTCTCAAACGTTGCTTTCCCTGCATTTAAGGGCAAGCCAGTACGTGGTATCGTTGCTAACTGTCAGGGCAAATCTAAGAAGTTCTTTGAAGACTCCTTGAAATACGCAACATGTATGGAAGTAGGCTTGGGCGGTTTAGGCTACATCACACTCAAAGAGGGTGTGTTCGCAGGCCCTATCGCTAAGTTCTTGTCTGATGAACAAAAAGTAGAAATCACAGAACTTTCAGGTGTCAAAGAGGGCGAAACTCTCTTCTTCATCTGTGACGACAAAAAGAGTGACACAGAAAAAAAGGCGGGTATGATCCGTACATGGCTTGCGGCTCCTACTCAGCTCAACCTTATCAAAGACGATGCGTTTGAGTTCTGCTTTGTAGTTGACTTCCCTATGTTCGAAGAAGACGAAGAAACAGGCGAAACCATCTTTACTCACAACCCGTTCTCAATACCACAGGGCGGTATGGATTCTTTGCTTAACAAACACCCTGAAGAAGTTCTCGCATACCAGTATGACCTAGTATGTAATGGTATTGAGCTTGCATCAGGTGCTGTTCGTAACCACGACATCGAGATCATGAAAAAAGCGTTTGAAATCGCAGGCTACGAAGAAGCTGAACTCAAAAAGCGTTTCAACGCTCTATACACAGCGTTCCAGTACGGTGCTCCACCACACGCAGGTATGGCACCTGGTATCGACCGTATGGTAATGCTCTTGACCGATGAAGAAAAAATCTTAGACGTCATTGCCTTCCCATTAAACGGTAACGCTCAGGATCTGCTCCTTGGTGCACCATCAGAAGTATCTGATCAACAGCTAGAAGACGTACATCTTCTGGGTAGTGGCAGTGCACTTGCACATCGTGCAGGCAGTAACAAGGGCGGTGCCAAGAGTGGTATGAGCAAACGCTCCACCTTCTCTAACGCACAACAGCTCAACCAGCTGTCATTAACCGACGAAGAAGAAACTATTATGCAAGGTATTTTTGACTCTATGAAAGAGAGTGAATACGCTCTCAAGTCTATTGATACTGAAAACACAGAACCTATGGTTCACGTAATGCCTATGACTAATGTACTTCGTGAAGACGTAAGATCCCAACCATTTAGTAGAGATAGCCTGCTCTCATCAGCTCCACAGCGTAGCGATGACAGCTGGGTTGTTCCACGACTTGTAAAGTGAGGTGAGTAGAATGAAGTATTATGCAGAAATAATAAACGAAAAAGGAACCATCGCGGTTGATGACACAATCCTTACAAAAGATACTCTTTCTACCGCAGGTTCACATATTTTAGAAGGTTATAAACCACTTTTCTCAGCCGAAGCTGTAGAAAGGCTTGAGAAAAACGGATACGAAATCAAAGGCAAAACTCACGTTGGTGAGTTCTCGCTTGACCTTGTTGGTGAGTTTTCGTACTATGCAGAAAAAGACAGCGACAAGCTATACGGTGCTGCTGCACAAGCTATCAAAGATGGTGACGTTAAAGCTGCACTCGGCGTAGATATGAACGGTGCAACAAGACGTGCTGCTGCACTATCAGATGTAGCATTCTTAAAGCCAACATACGGTACAGTATCACGCTACGGTATCATCTCCTGTGCCGCATCAGGCGAACAGGTCGGTGTTTACGGTGCAGATGTCGATACAGTCGCTGAAATTATGACTGTCATCGCAGGTAACGATAAAAAAGATGGCACATCACTGCCTGATAAGTCTTATTCATATAGCACAAGCGATGATGTAAAAGGTTCAAAAGTGTGCATTATTAAAAACCTTCTCGAGCTTTCTGACGATGCTACTAAAGCTAAGCTCTCTGCTTTTGCTGATACACTCAAAGCGAGTGGCGTTACTGTTGAAGAAATCGAATGTGATATCTTTGATAAAGCGAACACTGCATGGCAGATTCTTATGTGTGCAGAAACCTGCAACAATGTTTCACGTTATGACGGCGTTAAGTACGGTCACAGAAGCGAAACTTACAGAAACATCGATGAACTGTACGTCAACTCTCGTACAGAAGGCTTCAACTTCTTAACAAAAGCTACTATCCTCTACGGTTCTGATGTGCTTTCTAAAAACCGTTACTCTGACTGCTACGACAAAGCACTCAGAGTTCGCACTATCGTCGCTGACAAAATGAAAAAACTCTTTGAAAAATACGACGTTGTACTCACTCCTGTGTGCTCACAGTGCGAGTATGAAAAATATGACATCAAAGATGCTTTCACAAAAGTATATAAAGAGAGCGTGTTCACAGCTACACCTAACCTCATCGGTACACCTGCTTTAGTGTCTTGTGGTGTACAGCTGCTCGGCACACACTTTGCTGAATCAAAACTGCTCTCACTCTCAAAAATCGTGGAAAGGAAAGGTGAAAACTAATGAACTATGAACTCGTTATCGGCCTTGAAACCCACGTTGAATTAAACACAAATTCAAAGATTTTCTGCTCTTGTGGCGGACATTCCAGCGCCAAGGAACCTAACGACTGCGTATGTCCTGCATGCTCCGGTATGCCGGGTATGCTCCCTGTTATGAACAAACGTGTTGTAGAACTCGCTGCAACAGCAGGTCTGATGCTCAACTGCGAGATCAACCGCTACACAACTTTTGATAAGAAAAACTACTACTATCCTGACCTGCCATGCGCATATCAGATCACTCAGCTCAACCACCCTATCTGTGTAAACGGATGCGTCAAAGTCAAAACAGCAAATGGTGAGCGTGATATCCGCATCAAGCAAATTCATATGGAAGAAGACGCAGGTAAACTCGTTCACGGTGGCAACTCATCGTTTGTTGACTTCAACCGTACTTCTGTTCCTCTCATCGAAATCGTTACTCAACCTGATTTCCGCTCTCCTGAAGAGGTTGTCACATATTTGGGCAAATTAAAATCGATGTTCAAGTCAACAGGCATTTCCGAGTGCGAAGAAGGCGCTATGCGTTGTGACGTAAACATCTCTGTACGTGAAGAAGGCTCTGATGAATTCGGTGTGCGTACTGAGATCAAAAACATGAGCTCTTTCGAAGCTATTGATCGTGCTATCCGTTACGAATCTCAGCGTCATATTGATGCTCTTGAGTTCCAGACAGAAGAGCTCGTTCAGGAAACTCGTCGTTTCGATGATGTTTCGGGCAAGACCTTTGCTATGCGTAACAAAGAGACAGAAGCTGACTATCGCTACTTCCCTGACCCTAACCTTATGCCTATCGTTATTGATGACGAATGGCTTGAGCAAATCAAAGCTAACAAACCTGTCGCACTCGATGAAAAAGCTGAGTCTTACGCTGCAGCAGGCATTTCCGATAAAGAAATTGCACAGCTTCTCAGTGAACACAAAATCGCACAGCTTCTTGACGATGTCGTAGCTCTTGGCTGTAACGCAAAAGACGCTGCCGCTTGGATACTCACAGACTGTGCAGGAATCCTCAGAAAAGCAGGCTTAAAGCTAAAAGATCTTTCTATTACAGCAGAGGGCCTTTCCTACCTCATCAAGATGGTATCTGATGGCAAGCTCAACCGTGGCGCTGCTAAAAAAGTCCTCATTGCAGTTATTGAAGACGGTGCTGATCCTGAAAAGTACTGCGAAGAAGCTGGCTTTACTAAACAGGTTGACAACAGCATGATTGAAGTTGTTATTGACAAGGCGATCGCAAACAATGAGCAAGCAGTAGCAGACTACAAAGCAGGCAAAGAAAAAGCTCTTATGGCTATTTTCGGTGCTTGTATGAAAGAACTCAAAGGCAACGGCGACCCACAGGTTATCAGAGCACTGCTCACAGAAAAACTTAAAGGTTGATTTTTAAAAAAGGCTGCCGTGTAAAAACGGTAGCCTTTCTCTAAGGTGATTATATGACAGTTAAACTTTATGAAAACGATGCATACATAAAAGAATTCGAGGCGACTGTACTCTCTTGCAACGAAACGAAAGGTGGCTTTGCGCTTATACTTGATAAAACCGCATTCTTTCCTGAAGGTGGCGGACAACAAGCTGACAAAGGCACTATAAACGATGCAACTGTTATTGATGTTCAAATCAAAGACGAAGTCATCACCCATACTGTGGACAAAGCTTTCAATGTAGGCGATACAGTCACAGGCACACTCGACTTTAAGACCCGCTTTTCTCGTATGCAGGGTCATACAGGCGAGCATCTTGTGTCCGGTATCATCCATACTATGTTCGGTTATGATAACCTCGGCTTTCATATGAGCGAAAAAACGCTTACGCTTGACCCAAGCGGTATGCTCAGTGATGATGATATCAAAGAAATTGAAAAAAGAGCGAACCAAGCTATCTACGAAAACAAAGAGATTTCTGTGTCCTACCCTACTCCTGATGAAATCACATCGCTTAATTACAGAAGCAAGCTCGACTTAACTGAGGGTGTGCGACTAGTCACTATTGATGGATATGACGTATGTGCATGTTGTGCTCCACATGTACACCGTACAGGTGAAATCGGACTTATCAAAATCATCGACTATATCCAGTACAAGGGCGGTATGCGCCTTACTATGGTATGCGGTATCAATGCATTTGAAGATTACCAAAAACTGCACGATGACAGCAAAGAGCTTATGCACTTACTCTCAGCTTCACGTGATAAGGTAGTAGAATTTGTCAACCGTGACCACGATGTCATCGGTGCTCAAAAAGCCGAGATTAACAAGCTCAAGCAACAGCTCTCTCTTTCCCAGCTTGAGACAAAAACTATCGGCAACACCTACTGTGGTTTTACAAAAGGTGCATCTTTTGATGATATGCGAAGTATAACTAACAGCAATCTAAACAAAGCCCAATTTGTAGCATTATTCAGCGAAAATGAGGACAGCTCTTTCTCATATGTAGTAGCAAGCGCTGAAAATGATGTCCGCAACTTAGTCAAAGCCTTGAACGAAAACTTTCTCGGCAAAGGCGGAGGCAGACCTAACTACGCCCAAGGCAAAATCACCGGAGATAAAAACAGCATAGAAAAGTTTTTTGAAAACTAAAATCAAAACCACCAGTTCAACTGGTGGTTTTCACTGCCCCTATAAAGGGGCTATTACTGGATCAACCCCTAAAAGGGGCACTGATTTGTGATATCGCATTACTTGCCCTACAACCCGTAAACGGGTCGATAAAGCCTTCCCCTTGAGGGGAAGGTGCTGAGCTCCTGCGAAGCGGATGAGGTGGAAAAGTATTTTGTTTTACTTTATTACGAACACTTTGTGTTCTACACCTCATCAGTCACCTTCGGTGACAGCTTCCCCTCAATGGGAAGCCTTATTAAGCTACACTTATTTATCTTCCCCTGGTAGAACCGGGGGTTTATTCCCACGCCTTAAGGCGCCAACAAAAACGCCCCGAGTTAAAAACTCGGGGCTTAATTTTTTATATTTACTTATTTCATAATACCTGCTGTGTATTTGTACGCAATGATTCTTGTGCAGGCTTTCTCAAGAACTTCCTCCTCGATTTTGCCATCTTTCACAGCACTAAGAATAGCCATATACGCTTCTTCAACTTTATCAACAATGATAAGGTCGTTATTTGCAAGAACAGCCTGAACATATACATCGTTTTCGTTTGCGTATGCGCTGTAATCAGCGTTGTTGAGGTTGTCTGTGATGATAAGACCTGTAAAACCGATACGGTCTTTAAGTACTGTATGGATATAGTCAGAAAGTGATGCGATACAAGTAGGATCCAAGTTTTGCACCAGCACATTTGACATCATAACGCAGTGAGCATCAGCGTCAATACCTGCTCCGAAAGGCTTAAAGTCGTTTTGTTCAAAGGTAGTAACCTCGCGTGTATCCACCTTAACTTCATCGAACGAATCAGGCATAGTACCATATCCAGGGAAATGCTTGAGTGCTACTGAAACACCACTGTTCTGGCTAATTTCAGTAGTATTCTTGACATACTGACCGGTTTCTTCAACAGTACCGCCCAGTGAACGTGAGTACATAATCTGAGTGAAATCATCTGCCATATCGCACACAGGAGCGAGGTTTAAGTTGATGCCGACTGAAGACAGCATAGTAGCCTTTCGCTGTTCACTCTCTTTCAAGGCATCGAGTCCGCCTTCTGCAAATACATCTCTAGGTGAGCCGAAGTCGTACTGAGGGAAAGCGTCCAAGTCTGAGATAGCTGTGACAGCACCACCCTCTTCTTCAACCGCCATAATCATAGGAGTTGAAGCTTTTTCCTGATATGAATCAATAAGAGACTTAATTTCGCTTTCGCTCATACCAAAGAAGTTGTCAGCTGTATAGATATACCCTGACAAAGCGTATTTGCTCATCAGAGTCTGTGCAGTTTCATCAGTTGGGCAGGCACTAAGAAGCATCTGACCTACCATCTGCTCAGTGGACATAGAAGAAACATACTCATATGCTTTTTCGTAATTTTCAGAAAAAATACCGTTATCCTTGAAAGACTCAGGCAATTCTACTTTTGTTTTTTCGACCTCTTTTTCAGTCGCTTTAGTTGGAGCCTGAGTCGGGGCAACCTCGTCAACAGTAGCCTCACTCTTGTTGAGATCAACAAAGTGGTACAAACTCGCACCAAAAGCAGTAGCCGCTACCAATATTAAAATAATACTTACTATCAAAAACTTTTTCATATCTGACCTCCTGAAAAGTCAACCTACCTTAACTATGTAGGCAAATGTCTGTAAATATATATACCAATACGAAGACATTATACCACTAAATATTGCACATTTCAACACTATTATTACAAGATATTGACACAATGTGCAATTTATTATATTATTCTATAGGATAATCGGAGGATAATATGAACAAACGAAAAATTATTTCAAATATAGCTTTGCTGACAGCTGCGCTTGTGTGGGGATTTGCTTTTGTTTCTCAGGAACAAGCCGCTAAATACGTTGATTCTTTCACTGTCAATGCGTTGCGTTCGCTGGTGGCTACTGTGGCACTTCTTCCGCTGATACTTTTCAGAGCAAAGAAAAGCTCGGTGCCGGTGCTCGAAAAAAACAAAAAAGACAGAAGACTGATGTTTACATCGGGTATTATGTGCGGTACACTTCTTTGTATTTCTAGTAATCTGCAGCAATTCGGCATTTCGCTTTATCCTGACGACGCTGCTATTTCTGCACGCAGCGGATTTATCACGGCACTGTATGTAGTGCTAGTACCGATATGCGGGGCAATATTTAAACGCAAGGTTTCGTTCACTGTGTGGATAAGCGTTGTTGTTGCTACCATAGGACTTTATCTGCTGTGTGGTTCAAGTGGCCTGAGCGGTATATACTTAGGTGATCTTGTTGTTCTTTGCTGTGCGCTGTCCTTCTCGTTCCAGATACTATGCGTTGATCACTTCATCGACAGAGTTGACTCAGTAAAGCTATCGGCTATACAGTTTTTGACCTGCGGAATACTCTCACTTGTACTGATGTTTATTTTCGAGCGACCAAGTATTGAAAGCATTATACTCAGTGCTAGATACATTCTCTATCTTGGCGTTGTATCAAGCGCAGTTGGATACACTCTGCAAATTATTGGTCAGAAGTATTCTGACAATCCGACTGTAGCATCTATTTTGATGAGTCTTGAATCTGTTTTTGCAGCACTGGGCGGATGGTTACTTTTGAACAAATCGCTGTCTTTTGTAGAGATTCTTGGCTGTATTGTGATGTTTGCAGCTATTGTGCTGGCACAGCTACCTATTAAATCAAACAAAAAAGCATAAAAAGAAAAGTCCGTATTCAAAAGAATACGGACTCTTTTTTTACTTTGATATAGCTACATACGGTTTTGAGTTTGGATTTAACCAGTAAAGCATTGTCAGGATATCATTTTCTGAAATACCGATACCGCCTTTAGTCGGCGTATCGCTCACATGGATAAACTTAGCACAGCCTTGAGCCTTGTCAACCGGATCACGGTTGTACTCAAACACGATAGCATATGGATATGAAAGTGTGTACTCATAAAGCCACTGAGAAGTTTCCCAATCCTGATAATCTGTACCAGTCACCCAACGGTTGTAGTTAATCGAATTAGGGTCAGTGATCCATCTGTCTTCTGTAGTAAACTGTGAGTATTCGAAAAGTGTACCCGGATCAGGTTTTGTGCCAAAAGTGTATTCAATCCTGAAAAGACCTGTCGGAGTTTTGCTTTCATATGGGGAAACCATCTTGTCTATACCGTCAGCCCCGATATATCCATCAAACGGACCGATAGCCTGAGTGAATACTCCATCATCACCCTTTTCATAGCAATAGACCTTGCAGGTGAGATTTTCTTCGTCAGCATCAACAAAGACCATCTGGTTCACTTTGATGTGTTTGAGCTCAAGACCACATTGCTCAAGAAGTTGCATAAATTGGTCTTCCTGTATAGCCGGTGCCTCTGTTGGTTTTTCTGTAGGTTTTTCAGTAGGCTTCTCTGTAGGAGCAGGAGCTTGTGTAGGTGCTTCTGTCTGAGTCATATTAGTCAGCACACCATCCAGAGTTGTGAAGATACTGTCACCAAAAGTGAACACAATCACAAGAGAAGCTATCACCAAAAAGGTGAGCACAGATACGAGCACAGCGGCCTTGGTCTGTGATGATGAACGCTTTTGCTTATAGTTGTGCGCACTACGATAGCGCGATTTATATCTTCTTCTGTTTTTAGTTTTATCGTTTTTATATGCCATAGCACATCTTTCCTTTTAACTTACTTATGTACTTTACATAAAATCAGCGTTGCGTTATCACAACCACCGTTTTCGTTAGCACATTTTATAACATTCTTTGCGATATCTTCAAGCGACTTTTTTTCAGTAAGCATCTTGCACAAAGTTTCTTCATCTATCATATCGGTAACACCGTCTGTACATAAGATGAACATATCGTTCACTTTATATGCACCCCTTGCGATATATGGTGAAAGTCCATTTATGTCAGGTATGCCCAAAAACTTAGTCAGTGGAGCTTTGCCGCTATAGCCTAAAGCCACGTGATCTTGAGAAATCTGGTTAAGATTATTTTTAGAAAGCTTGAAAATCTTGCTGTCGCCGGCATTGAGTATATAAATTTCTTCTTTATAAAACTGTATCATCGCTGCAGTAGTACCCATAAGCACAAGCGAACGAGCTTTGGTTTCCTCAAGAATTTTATCATTGAGCACATTGCTCAGCTCGTACAAATACTCTTGGTACTGCTCTTTATCTTGCACAAAATCCATACAATTTTGTGCTGCCACAAAAGATGCAATTTCACCGCAAGCTTCGCCACCCATACCATCAAACACAGCAAAAAGCTCGTTGCTTGATGACTTTACTTTACCGCTTAGCACTACATCTTCTACAGAGTAAGGATCAAGTCTGAACTGACCGTCACAGTAAAAGTTATCTTCATTATTTTTTCTCACTTTGCCAACAGTGCATGCACAGGCATATTCTACTGTGTACGTTCTTTTCACACCTTCACCTCCTTGTAATATGTCTTATTCAGCTTCCAGTCCGATAACAGATACAAAACCTTGTGGCAACTGAAGCTCTCTTTCTAAGAAGTTGCTCATCTCTGCTTTAAAAAAGTAATGCTCATCTTTTAATGTATAATCAATTGATATATCTGTGAGATATCCTTTTTGGTCGATTGTATAAGAAACAGTTGCAATAACACTGTCTAGATTTGCTTTGCTGTTATTGACAGTTTCCTTAAACTGTGCGTATGCATTCGCACTTGTGTACGCCGAACCTATGTTATCAACAATAATATCATACACCTTATCCATATCCGGTGTAAAAGTTATGATAGTACCGTTTGCAGTCTCATGCGTCTGCGCATGCAAAATATTTTTTGCACCGGAAGGTTTCATCAGCTCTTTTGTAATATTGTCAACAGCCTCTTGCAGTTGCTGTGCATTGAACTTGTCTGTGTTCTTTGTGAATCGTAACGCAGCACCGGCATCGAAAACACCCTTGCGGTAATCACGATAAAAATCAAAGAAATCAAGCGAACGATCAGCATAGTCGTCTACACTCCATTTGCCACCGTAATAGTTACCACGATAAGCGTAATCTCCCTTAGAGTACACAGCCGCATCGTATTCGTACTCTTCGTATATTGCATGATATATCGAAGTCATACTCTGCTTGCTCAAATCAAAACTCAGCTCACCGGTATAGTCCATAAAGGTGTCTTTATTCACACCTGCACTGACGTGATATTCAAACCCACCGCTATCAAAATTATTTGACGATGCATCTATAAATTTTTTGAATACATTGTTGCTGTAATTAAAGTAAAAAATCATACCAATAATCAAAACAACTAAAATCAAACCTACTGTTACAAAAATCGGAAACTTAAATATTTTTGAAGAAAAAGGCTCTTCAACTGGTTCGTAGTATCTTTCCGATTTTGACAAGGTTTTTCTATTTGAACGAAAATTAAACATTACATTCACCTAATCTATAATAATAGACAAATTATCCTACTATCCCATTTATACATATAAAATTATATCAAAAAAGCCGGCATATTGTCAACATAGATTGCTTTTTGTATTTATAACTATTTTTTAAAATTGGTATTGAACTTAAAACCGTTGGGTGATACAATCAAATTGTAGACAATCCCACTTGTAAAAATGGAGGTAATGCTATGCGTAAAACCAGATTCACACTTATATTAACTGTTATACTGCTTTTGGCTATGATGTTGTTCACAACTCTTGTCAGCAACGCTGCTGTGCTTTACGGTGATGTTGACCTTAATGGTTCAGTCAGCATAACAGATGCAACTCTTATTCAGCGAAATCTTGTAGAGCTTGAAGAGCTATCAGAGGAACAGCTTACAGCTGCAAAAGTAAGCGGAGGCGACAAACTCACTATTACAGACGCTACTTTGATTCAGCGAAAGCTCGCATATATTATTGACAAATTCCCTGTAGAGGAGGAAACACCTGTGACACAAGAGACAACTCCTTCTGTAGTTCCTACTAAACCTACAGAGCCTACTGAACCTCACACTACTCCTACACAAAACGAGGCTGATACTATCACCAAGATTTCTCCTGAGATTGATGTGTACTTCTCTAACAACAGAAACTGGTCAAAAGTATATGCATATATTTATAACCACGAAACAGGTGACCCTGCTGCCGCTTGGCCAGGTGCTGAGATGACTAAACACTCGGTCAACAATTACGGTGAAACAATCTATAAGTTACACGCAGACACCTCAAAATATGACCGTATCATCTTCTCTAACGGTACTGCACAGACAACTGACACACCACTCACCGTTGCAAACTCCGGCTACTTCATTAACACTACGCTAAATGGAAAGTTTGTCGTTGGTGTTTATCCATATGGTCAGGAAAATGAAGGCACTATAAAACAAGTCAACCTCGAATATTCACCCGGATACAACAAACGCATCACCATCTGGACACCTGTGGGATATAATGCTAACGACAAGTCAAAGAAGTACTCTGTACTGTATATGACTGACGGACAAAATATTTTTGGCAATGACGAAAACTGCTCTCAACACGAGTGGGAAGTTGACGAAACAGTTCTTTCATATATGCAAAACGGTGGCGACGGTATCATCGTAGTAGGTATTGATAACGCTAACAACAAGCGTGACTCAGAGCTCACTCCTGATATAGGTGATGTTGTACCAGGCTACAACTACGGTGGTTTTAAAAACGGTACGGGCGAAGCGTACTCAAACTTCGTAGTAAATAAAGTTATTCCATATATAGAGGCAAACTACAACACAAATAGTATAAGAGGTATCGCAGGTTCTTCATCAGGCGGTATCGAGTCATTCTACATCGGTATGGAAAATATGGATAAATTTAACTACATCGGTGCTATATCCCCTGCTTTCTTGCTCTATGATGAACCAACCTGGAGCACATATCTCAGCAAGTTTGATTTTACTGATGAGTCAAAACTTCCACGTATCTACTTCTTCAACGGTAACTCAAAGAACGATTCGCTCGAGCAAGAGCTCTATGAAAATGCTGTTGCTATGCAGGGCTGGATGGAAAAGAAAGGTTATCCGTCCAAGCTTATGACAACAGTTGTAGACAACGACGGTACTCACAACGAGCTGTTCTGGGCAGTATATTTCCCTGAAACTTTAGCTTTCGGTCTGGGATACTAATTTCACAAATGATTTAAATCAACTCAACTGGAAAGGGCACTCTGTTTTTAGCAGAGTGCCCTATTATTATATCTATATTCAGTTACAGTAACGGTGAGAACACTTTCATAACCTCAGCAAAAACTCTGTCAACAACCTTGAGTGTTGCCCTCTTGTGAGATATTGCTTGCGATTTTGCGGCAGTAGTCTTAAAATCGTTTTTCATATCCATAATGCACTCGGTATTATACATCCACGCACCACATTCAAAGTGATGCACAAGTGAACGATAATCAAGGTTGATAGTACCACACACCGCAAATTTATCATCACACACAAAGCTCTTTGCATGGATAAAACCCGGGGTGTACTCATACACCTTTACGCCTGCTTCAATAAGCTTCTTGTAGTTTGACTGTGTCATACGAAAAACGAGCTTTTTATCAGGAATGTGAGGAGTGATGATTTTAACCTGGACTCCTCTGCGTGATGCGTTGCACATAGCGTTTAACAACTCTCTATCACAAATAAGATACGGAGTGCATATATACACATACTCTCTTGCACAGTTGAGCATATTTATATACACTGTTTTTCCGATGTCTTCAGTATCAATCGGGCTAGGTGAATCTCCAAACGGTATTACGTAGCCTTTGCCACAATCCCCACCTTTACTAAAAGCAAGATATTTTTCGCTATCAAGTTGTTTTTGGGTCTGCATATTCCAAATCGATAAGAAGAGTGCGGTCAGACTCTTTACAGCTTCACCTTCAATTTTCACTGCGGTATCTTTCCAGTGACCGTGTTTTTCTATAACATTGATATATTCATCAGCTAAATTTATGCCACCGGTGAAACCCACTTTTCCGTCAATAACAGTGATTTTTCTATGGTCACGGTTGTTATGAATATGTGACAAAATCGGTTTGAATTTATTGCACGGAATACAGTGTATGCCTTCTTCACTGAGCTCTTTGTAGTAGTTATCAGGCAGCGTAGCAATACATCCAAGATCATCGTACAGCATATATACATCCACACCGTGGCTGACCTTATCTTTGAGCACCTTGTGGATACTGTCCCACATCACACCTTCTTGCACTATAAAGTACTCTAAAAAGATAAAATGCTTGGCTTTTTTAAGCTCGTTCAAATAATCAGACAAAAAGTCCTCACCCAGCGGATAGTACGTAGTCTTTGATTTATCAAAGACAGGCATTTTAGATGCACTGTACAAAAATCTGGCTTGAGCATATGCGTCAACATCAAGCTCCTTGAGCTTTTCGATATTGTTGGTCTGTTGCATATATGGTCTCATTTTCTTTGCTGATTTTTCAAAGCGCTGATACTCCTTTTTGCTTGCCTTGTTGCTTGACAATAGCACAAACACCGCAGCTCCCACAACAGGAAGCAAAAGCATAATAACAAGCCACGGGAGCTTGTTCTCGGGAATCTCGTCACGATTTAATATGTAAAGCAGAGTTACTATATAGAATATCCACGCAAGCACAGTTATAGGCCAGAAAGAATCCGCTACAACAGTAAATAAAACTATAAACAGAGCAAACTCAAGAAGTAAACACACTGCACCCAGAAAAAACCTTGAGCAAAGTATTTTCTTAATTTTATCAAGCATACCTTATCCCCTTACGGAAAAATATTTTACATTCTATATTATAAGATAACTTCTTTGTATTTACAACCTGAAAATAAAACAAAAAAGGCATCGTAAACCGATGCCTTTTCATATTACTTATTGATTATTATCCACCATAGGTATAAGTGTTGCACAGATATTTACCACCGGACTGAGTTGTTGTGTAGAAACCCTCGTTGTTTGTGTTAGAAAGTGCGAGGTCAACTGTCTGGGAACTACCGTTGTTGAAGATGATGTTAGAGTACTTGCCGGTCTCAAGTGTAATCTTGTACACTTTTTGTCCCATATCGTTAGTCTCAACAAAAGTCATCTCTTCACCCGGCCATGCTACCTTTGGTGTAGAACCGGTCCATACATAAGCATTGACTTTTGACCAGTTAGGAACGTTTGTAAAGTAAACGTCGATTGTATCACCTGTTGCAGCACCTATTGCCTCTAAGATACCAATAAAATCAGCGTGTGCAGCACTCAGCTTATCATAAGCTGTCTGTGACTTATCGCCTGATTTTTCAAGCTCTTTGACACATTTTTTAAGTGCCTGATACTGGTCAAATGATGAGTAAGGATAGTATTTAGACAAATCACTCTTAGCTGTTGAAAGAAGTGATGTTACATCGCCTGCTGAAATTGCAGCAACAGACTTTGCGCTCTTTTCCTCTGCAGGGAACTTTTCAGTAAGTCCCGCAAGATGACGCTGGATATATGTAGCATCTGTGATGGTTATTTTTCCGTCTCCGTCTACATCAGCATTTGCTATCTGTTCACCATAAAGAGATGCAATCAAAGCAAGATGACGCTGGATATGTGTGGCATCAATAATTTCGATCTTACCATTAAGATCTATATCACCATAAAATACCGGAGGTTCTGTTGGCTCTGTAGGCTCTGTCTCAGGTACGGTTGGTTCTGTCTCAGGCTCAGTCGGCTGTGTTTCAGGCTCAGTCGGCTGTGTCTCAGGCTCAGTTGGTTTTGTTTCTGGTTCAGTTGGTTGTGTAGGCTGTACTGAAGTAGAGTTAGGGATGATGTATGTACAGTCAGGCATAATCTCGTTGTGATATAAGTTTGCACCGTTAAAGATGATGCAATCTTCATATACATCAACAATATAACCTTCGCTCATGCCGAGCACTGCAGTTCTGTCAACAGAACCGTTCACAAGACGTCTTACACCACCGATAGCACTGTTATGCATCATAACAGCAGAAGTACCGTTGTTGTCAGAATAGTTAAGGTGAGCGCCAAGCTCGAGGTGAGTATGACCTGTAACGATAACACATTTTTTATATGTTTCCATCAGCTTGATAAATCTTGCAGTACTTGTCTGTGATTTTTTCATACCAAGGTCGTAGTAGTATGGTGAAGTTGCTTTATCACCACTACCCCATCCTTCGACATTACAATGCTCCATAATAAAGATGTTCTTACCATCATCTTTATATTTCTTGAGGAGTCCCTCAAGCCAATCAAGCTGAGCTGTAGTAAACTGTTGACCCTGATTCGAATAGAAACCGCCCTCTTGAGCCATAAAGATGAAGTGGTCACCTGTTACAGGCTCTGTCATTTCGAAGTAAGCTTTATTAGCTTTGATGCTTGCAGCGTTTGAGTCGATACCTGTGCCCATAACAAAAGGCTTGTTGAGTACAGGGTCAGAACCCTTCCAGTTTACGTGAACATCGTGGTTACCGTTAGCTTCCCAAACAGGGTTCACAAAAGAAGAATCAGCAAGAATCTTCTGATATCTCTGATACTCAGCAGCGTAAGTCACACCACCATTTTGGTCATTTACGATATCACCTGAAGCAACAAGAAAGCTCACTCCTCTTTGAGTAAAAGTTTCGAGAGCCTTAGCCCAGTGAGTTTCATCATGAGGATAAGAACCTGAACCGTATGAATCGTTAGCTATCTGAGGGTCGGAAAAAGCACCGAAAGAATAGATAGCGGTTGTGTCGCTAAGTCTCTTATTAGCTGGGATAGCGTATGTACTAGCAGCATTAGAAACGTTTTTGTTAGTAGGTGTTGAACTTGACTTGATAGCGATAATCTGTGTTGCTTTTGGTGGAATCGCTGTGTGGTCAAGCATCTTGTATGTACCTGTGCCCGAAGATACGTTGAGTGTTGCAATCTGTCTGTATCCATCAAGAGCCTTTGTAGAATCAGCCCAGTACAGATAATAGTTTCCTGCAGCAGAGCTTTCGTTTACCGTAAGGCTGATAGTACCCTCTGCAAAACCCGCTTTTGTTGCCTCATCACCTGTGAAGCTGTAGCTAAGTGTAATTGGGCTTGCAGCAAACGCCGGTACAGAAAACACAAGAGCAGACATAGCGATAAGTATCGCAAGTGTGATAGCAAGTGTCTTTTTCATGCTAAATCCTCCAATTCAAAAAAATCCTAAAATCATAAAAAATGTTGCTTTACCCTAGTTCAAAAAAACACAAAAAGCAAAGTCCCACTTCAACATATAAGATTATACCATACTTTTCATATAAAATAAAGCATTTTTGTAAAATAAATTAGTACAAATATGCAAATTTTTTTACACAAATCTCTTTACTTTTGAAATCTGCTGTGATATACTAGCTATATCTATTAGTAGGTTAAACATCATATATATTATTGGAGGAATTATTATGAAGAAGGTTATTGCGATTGCTTTGGTTGCTGTTATGATGCTCTTTATGTGCTCTGTATCAGCTTTCGCTGAAATCAGCCCTACTGCTAAGCCAAGTACTGACAGCTCAAGCGGATCTTCAACATCACCACAGACTGGTGACAGCGCAGTTCTTTTTGGCACATTCGGACTTTTGATGGCTGCTGCTGCTTCATGTTTTGCTGTTAAGAAAATCAAAGAGTAATTTTAGCAAAAAGCAAGCTCCGTTTTTTCGGAGCTTTTCTTTTTTTGTATCTGAATTATTCTACGTTTTCGCTGTGGATGATGGGATAAAAGCAGACTTATTTTAAGCCGCTGTTTTTAGCGGCTTTTTTCTATCTATCCCTGATGTTCTACTTAATTGACATTAACTGTGTGATTATGTATAATTATTGTGTATAATTTTATATAATTTAAACTTTCGAGGACTATTATGAAAAAGAAAAATGCAAGCAAAGTTATCTGGAGTATTATCCTTGTTATTTCGATACTCGTATGTTTGTTGTGTGCGGGATATTTAGTTAAGTACTTTTTCTTAGATACCACCACTCCAATAATCAGAACAAGCGAAACCACTGCTACTACTTCTTCACAACAGGAAGAAACTGCTGAGGTTGAAACTGAAGCCCCAACTACTTTAGATATTCCGGCTCAGCGTTACGCCGAAGATGTTGCTTCACTCCCTGAAGACGATTTTGTCAACTTTGAAGAGCTGATGGAGATAAATCCGGACATCTATGCGTGGATATACATCCCGAACACCAACGTCGACAACCCGGTTGCTCAAAGCGCAGAAGGTGTTGATGACAGCTTTTATCTTTCTCACAATGTGTATAAAAACTACCAATTCTCAGGCACAGTTTATACTGAAAAGAAAAACAAACGCGACTTTACTGACCCTGTTACGGTTCTTTACGGACACAATATGCTCAACGGAAGTATGTTCGCTTCGCTTCATAATTTCAACGATAAAACTTTCTTTGATAATAACAACACTATCTTTGTTTTCACAAAAGACAAGGTCTTCACCTATCTTATATATTCAGCTTACCAGTATGACGACAGACATATCCTCAACTCTTTTGATATGTCCGATAACTCAAGTTTCAGACAGTATCTTGATTCTACATTAGTTGAGCGTCCATACTATTGCAATGTGCGAGAAGGTATTGAGCTGAGCGAAGATGACCGCATCATTACTCTGAGCACCTGTATGAATGGCGGGGGTAATGTAAGATACCTTGTACAGGGGGTTTTAGTTAATGAACAACAATCAGAATAACGAACTAAATCGACAAAACCTTGAAAACAAAGATTTCCTCGAAAATGCAAAAAAAGTCCCACAGGAATCAGTTGACTTTGTCCTTCCTCAAAACAGAGAAAAAAAGCGTCATTATAAAACCCACTCCAAGAATATGACCTTTGAGGAAAAGCAAGCTGAATCCCTTGATTTTATTTTTGCAACACCGCATAACAAAAAGAAAAAAAGGAAGAAAAAGGCTCTAAAGTCATTTGGTATTGTGATGAGCGTTATCGCTTCTATCCTCGTTTTATGTGTATTGACTCTCTTTATTTTTAATCAAATCGGCAAGTCCGCTATGCACAACTACGAAGATATGACCATTGAACCGTCTCCGGATATAGCGAGCCTCGAATCCGTTGAAGATCAAGGTAAAACTATCATATACAATAATCACACATACAAATTCAACGAGAAAGTTGCATCTGTTGTGCTGATGGGAATCGACACAAGAGACCCCCAGTATGTACCTTCAGTTGTGGGTACAGGCGGACAGGCTGACGCTATTTACATAGCGGTTATGGATACATCTAACAAAAAGGTAACCATACTCGGCGTATCCAGAGATACTATGGTTGATGTAAATGTCTACAACGAAAGCGGTGGCTTCGTAAACACAGATTCTATGCAGATTTGTTTATCCTATGCATATGGTGATTCAAAGCACTCAAGCTGCGAAAACACTATCACAAGCTTGGAGCGTCTGTTCTACGGTATTCAGTTTGATACATACTTTTCTTTGAACATTCCGGCTATCGAAACTCTAAACGACGCTGTAGGCGGTGTGACTGTTACAACAGAATCCGAATTCTACTCACACAGCGAAAATCGCACTATCAGTGCGGGTGAAACCACCACTTTGTACGGACGCGATGCATCACAGTTTTTGCGTACAAGAGACATTGAAGAGCTCAAATCAAACAGTGACCGTATGAGTAGACACATAACCTATATGACCGCGTTTTTATCACAGGTATGGAGCTCTGTAAAAAGCGACCCTACCACTGTTGTGGACCTGTACAACACTGTCGATGACAACTCAACCACCAACCTCACTCCTGCAAAAATGACATATCTTGCATCGACCGCTATCTCTGGTATCGATTCTTATAAAGAAATCGAATTCATTAATGTACCCGGTAGTATAAAAAAAGGCGAATATGCAGAATTTTATGCTGACGAAGACGGTCTTATGGAACTTATACTTGATACTTTCTACATACAGGTAGCATAAAAAAACCGCTGATTTACATCAGCGGTTTTTTGTATTGTTTATAAACTAAATTTTTCTTATCTCGGATATCTGTGGCAACTCATGGTATATCTTCACGTACTCACTCGGTGCACACCCGTAAACGCTCTTGAACACAGCGATAAAGGACTTAACGCTAGGAAAACCGTTTGCAAGAGCCGCGTGGGTTTCGCTATCGTTGTTGTTCTGGATGTCAAGCAGAGCATTTTCAAGTCGCACCAGATTAAGATAATTCTTAAAAGTCTTTCGTGTGCTCTGTCTGAAATAGCGTGAAAAATATGTAGGAGTAAGTCCAACGTAAGATGAAATATCGTCAAGACTGATTTTTTCTCTGAAATTCTCCTTAATAAAATCGATGGCTTTCTTTGCATACTCGAGATCATCAGTAGGCTCGTGTGGAGATATAACCTCTTTCTTGACTCTGCATTTTGTAAAAAGAATAGTCATTATCTGAATCATCGCACAAGCAATCTTCAAGTCTGAAAAATCGCTCTTATTCTCAACCTCAAAAACAATAGCTTTAAGCAACTGTCCGATACGCTGTTTTGCCTGCTCATTTTTGTCTACGTCGAGCTTATAATTTTCGTAGTCAGGAAAGTAAGCTTTGATGTAGTTATACGAAAACAATACAACAAGGTACTTCACCTTTTCGTCAGGATACTTTCCACAGGTCTGGTGCACATCTTCACTGTTCACAAGAATATACTCGCCATCAGAAATATCTCTGTCAGCGTTGTTCTGCATAGTCCACATTCTGCCTCTGACGATATAGTCAATCTCCAAATTTTTGTGCCAATGCTTATTAGTAAAGCATTCGCTACCCGGCTTTTCGTACAGCATTACCTTGCCCGGTAAATTGTTGTCCGCAGTAACTATTTCATATTTGCAACGGTAACCGTTTGCCATAAAATCACCCCGTTTGATATATTATAGCACATTTTTATGATGTTTGCAAATTTTATCCTGAAACAAGTGTTGAAAAGCATTTTTAGTTAGTGTATATTATTTAGTATAAAGCTCGGAGGTCTGTTATGAAAAAGAAGATTTTATCACTTTGTATATGTTTTACGATGATAATATCACTGTGTTCATGTTCGTTTGTGACAGTTCAATCACCTTATATAAATGATGATGGTGCACTCCTTGTGCACTACATTGATGTAGGTCAAGGCGATAGTGTTTTGCTTGAGTCCAACAACGACTTCGTGCTTATCGACGCAGGTGAAGTCGAATATGGAAAATCTGTTTGTGACTATTTAAAAAGCAGAGGTGTCACTTCCCTTGACTATGTCATAGCTACCCACCCGCATTCAGACCATTGTGGTGGCTTGGCTGAAGTTTTGAAGACCTTTGAGACCGATAATTTCATCACAGTAGAAACTGACCAACAAACTAAAACTTGGCTCAATGTTCTGTATGCTGTAAGGGACAGCAACGCAAATTATATCGATGCGAAAGTATCTTCTACCTACGCTTTCGGCGAAGCGACTTTTGAAATAATGGGACCATACAGCACCAATTACGATAACTATAACGACTACTCTGTTGTTGTCAAAGCAACCTGCGGTGCCACCTCTTTTCTATTCACTGGTGACGCTGAAAAAGCAGCCGAAAAAGAGCTGCTTTCTCACAATGCCGAACTTAAAGCAGATGTGCTCAAAGTCGGTCATCATGGTTCGTACACATCAACTTGCAACGAATTTTTATCCGCTATTGATCCCACATATGCAGTCATCTCTTGTGGCAAAAACAATGACCACGGTCATCCTCACAAAGAGACTATAAATAAGCTTGATGACAGAGGTATCTTAACATATCGTACAGATGAGCTTGGTACAATAATAGCCTCATCTGATAAAAATAGTGTGAAATTTCACTTTGCTAAAGAAACTGTCCAAAATAAAACAGAAAGCAAAGATGACAGCAACACAAATGATGATTCAAAAAGCTCCTATATTGGTAACTCCAACAGCAAAAAGTTTCACCTGAGCTCTTGTGACGGAGCATCTGATATGAAAGAACAAAACAAAGTCTATTTTAACAGCAAAGAAGAAGCTCAGAGTAACGGTTACACACCGTGCAAAAACTGCAATCCATAAAGGTGATTTATGAATTTTAAAGATCCGTGCGTATGGGACGCACTCAAAGCTACCGACAAACCCATCATACTCTACGGTATGGGCAATGGTGCCGACAAGGTGCTTGATGAATTTGAGAAAAGAAATATTAAAGCCTGTGGTGTTATGGCTAGTGACGACTTTGTCCGATACCAAAATTTCAGAGGCTTCACTGTATCTAAAATGTGTGACTTTGAAAAGCAGTACGATGATTTCCTCATTGCGCTTTGCTTTGCAAGCAGTCTTGATGATGTGATGAATAATATAAAACGCATTGCATCCATCCACCCTATGCTCGTACCTAATGTTCCTGTATATGGAAAAGAAGTCATCGACGACGCGTTCATAGTAAAATACAAAAACGAAATAAAACATGCCTACTCACTTCTTTGTGATGAAAAATCAAAAGAGGTTTTCGTAGGTGCGCTCAATTTCCTGTATAGTGGAAAAATCGAATATCTTAAAAATATCGAAAGTGACAAAGACGAGATTTTCCACAACGTGTTGTGCCTGAGTAACAGCGAAAGCTATCTCGACTTAGGTGCTTATCGAGGCGACACTGTCGACGAGTTTTTGCACTATACACACGACTATAAAAAAATCGTCGCAGTTGAACCTAATATAAAAAACCACACAAAGCTCACAGAACACTGCGAACAGCTAAAAAATCTCACCGTAATAAACGCAGGTATAACAGATAAAAACAGTACTATGTTTGTATCAAAAGGCGGCGGAAGACAATCTGTCCTTAACAGCAAAAACGGAGTTGAAATCGCCACTATAAATGTCGATACTATCACTGAGCTTTATGGTGATTTTTCGTACATCAAAGCTGATATCGAGGGTATGGAAAGCAAGATGCTACAAGGGGCCAAAAACACACTGAAAACACGTCCTAAACTAAATATAGCAGGCTACCATACAAACTCAGACTTCTTCACTTTGATAAATAAAGTTCATGTTTTAAACCCCGACTACAAAATATATCTACGAAAACATCCGTACATTCCGTGCTGGGACTTAAATATCTACTGCATATAGCAAAAACGCACACGACTCATTCATGTGCGTTTTCTTCTTTTCTTTTTGGTGTTAAATTTATCAAAACGATGGAGCCTATAACAAGTGCTATTCCTATGTAACCAAATGGAAATTCCACCGCTTCACTGAAAACAACAGCACCTGTGATAGTCGCTACAACCGGTTCGATAGATGCCACAATCGATGCAGTAGTCGGTCTTATATATTTGAGTCCCAAAGTATATGTGACATAAGGCAACACGCACGACAGTACAGCAAACACTACACAGAATAATAAGTCGTCTGCACTTCTTGTCATCAAATCTGCAACCGGCTTTATGTCTATCACACAAAGTGCTGCTACCCCGGCAAAAATAAAGGTGTACAGCGTAACAGTCAACGGACTGTATCCTCTGTCAAGTGACAGGCGAGAAAAAATCGAGTACAGCGCATAGCACACTCCGGAACCTATACCAAACAGTATAGCAGGTGTGTTAATAACTACGCCCTGAGTAAACACTCCCGTCACAAACAAACAACCAAAAAATGCGAGCATCAGTGACACTGCTTTTATAACAGTCAGTTTTTCTTTAAAAAGTATGATTGAAAAAATCATCACAAAAATCGGCGCTGTATAAAGCAGTATCGACGCTTGTGACAGCGACGAATACTCAATAGCCTTGAAATAACAGAAAGAGAATGTCGCAACACTTACAACACCTGTACCCAAAAAGCACCACAAGTCTTTTAGTTTTATACAAAACAGCTTTCTCTTAAAAACAAGTGCAAACAGCGAAAATACAACAGCAGAAACAACCATTCTTATCGCTACTATCTGCATTGAGGAAAGCTCCAGTTCCTGAAAGCCTCTCACAAAGTACCCTATCATACCCCACAGAGTACCCGCAACAGCCACAAGCAACACAGCAAGTTTTTTCATTTTCAGCCTTCTAACAATAATTTAATATACGCACACGCAGGTGACATATCATACAGCGGTTTTACGCCCTTAAAAAGCACACTGTTGAGTGAATAGTAGTTTGCTTTTCCGCTTTTAAGTCCGCATATATAGAGAGGAATATTCTTTTCTTTACATCTGTATATAAGCGCAGTAACGCTTTTTTCACCGTTTTTATTGGCACAAACAGAGCCGGCGTGATAAGTTCGATGAATCACCGCATCAGCTTTACTTATATCAATTTTGCTGTAGTCAAGCTCAGGATACGGAAAAATCTGCACAATGTTTTTTGAAAAGCTCAGGTCAGCGTCTTCTATTTTTATGCCCTTTTGCTTTTCTACGCTACACTCTAAATCACTGATGACTCCGTTTTCAAAAACAGCACAAGCACCACCCACGCTGTGAAAATCATCAGACAAAATACCGCTCTCAAGCAGGTTTGTTGCGTGGTGGATATATGTCACACCGTCTGCATTTTTATATGGTACGTAGACACCGTTTTTGCCTGCTTTGATTATCTTCACCCCTGCGATGAAGTTGTCTAAACCGTTGGACTTTTCGTCCTGTAGCGACCTATCAGCAGCTACTATAGCGATAGGTTTGTTAATATTAGAAAACAACAGTCCTATCATCGCTGACGTATATGCAAGTGTATCAGACCCGTGTGTGATGATAATACCATCGTACAAATCAAAATCTATTTGCAACATAGCGTTTATCAGTGCTTTGTAGTTATCAAACGTTACATTTTCACTCAGTATATTGATAGGTGACACAACCTCAAATTCTGTATCAGTATCAATTTCTCTGTACTTTCTAAGCACGAGGAGTCTTCCTTGTGGCTTAACATCCACAACTCCGTCATCAATAATACTTGCGATAGTACCGCCGGTAGTAAGAAGTAAAATTTTCATAAAAAATCACCATTTCTAGTTTACCACATAGATATGCCTAATACAACTTCATAAACAAAAAAGGCAGGATAAATTTCCTGCCTTTAGGTTTAAAATTATATTATTTTTTTGCGAGTTCTTCCTTGATAACTTTCTCAAAGTTTTCAGCAGTGAAACCAAAAATCTCAAGAAGCTCCTTTGCAGGACCTGAGTAACCGAACTCATCGTTCACACCGATTCGTCTTACAGGAACCGGACATTCAGATGAAGTAACCTCACACACTGCATCAGCAAGACCGCCTATGATGTTGTGCTCTTCGATAGTGATGATTCTGCCTGTTTCTTTAGCAGCCTTAATGACAATATCACGGTCAATAGGTTTGATAGTGTGGATATTGATAAGACGAACATTGATGCCCTCTTTCTCGAGGTTTTCTGCTGCCTTTCTTGCTTCATTAACAGGAAGACCTGTAGCAATAACAGTGATGTCGTTGCCTTCGTGAAGAGTGATACCCTTACCAAGCTCAAAAGAGTATGTCTCAGGGTCATTGAAAGAAGGGATAGCAAGTCTTCCCAAACGAATATATACAGGACCCTGATGCTCGATAGCCGCCTTTGTAGCCTCGATCATCTCGTAGTGATCAGCAGGGTTGAGTATTGTCATACCCGGCAAAGTACGCATAATACCAATATCTTCAAGACACTGGTGAGTAGCACCGTCTTCACCTGTTGAAATACCTGCGTGTGAGCCAGCTATTTTAACATTGAGCTCAGGATACGCAACAGAGTTTCTGATCTGCTCAAAAGCTCTGCCTGTAGCAAACATAGCGAATGATGCAGCAACAGGAGTTTTACCGCAAGCAGCAAGACCAGCAGCAACGCCAATCATATTGCCCTCTGCGATACCACAGTTTCTAAATCTCTCAGGAAAGCTCTTCTGGAAGATAGATGTCTTAGTAGCTGCAGCAAGGTCAGCATCAAGAACAACGATATTCTCGTTTGTTTTAGCTAGCTCGCACAGAGCCTCGCCAAAACTTTCTCTGGTTGCTTTAGTAACAATCTGTGCCATAGCTTAGCCCTCCAATTCTGCGATCTGTGCGTCAAGTTCCTTGAGCGCAATTTCGTATTCTTCTGCGTTAGTAGCTTTACCGTGCCAGCCTACTTCATTTTCCATAAATGATACGCCCTTGCCCTTAACTGTCTTTGCGATAATAGCAGTAGGCATACCCTTTGTATTTCTAGCGTTGTTAAGCGCTTCTTCAATTTCGTCAAAATTGTGACCGTCGATAGTAAGAACGTTGAAACCAAAGCTCTCAAACTTCTTATCAATAGGGTCTACACCGCCAACCTGTGCGGTTGTACCGTCAATCTGAAGACCATTAAAGTCAACAAACACAACAAGGTTATCAAGGCCCTTGTGAGCAGCAAACATAGCTGCTTCCCATACTTCGCCTTCTTCACACTCTCCGTCACCGAGAACTGTATATACTCTATAGTCCTTGTTATCAATCTTAGCGCAAAGAGCCATACCGCATGCGGCTGAAATACCCTGACCAAGTGAGCCTGTGCTCATATCAATACCAGGTGTACCCTTCATATCAGGATGACCCTGAAGCATAGCACCCACATGTCTGAGTTTTTCGAGCTCGCTCATATCGAAAAAGCCTTTGAGTGCAAGCACAGCATAAAGGCTAGGACAACAGTGACCTTTACTCAAAACAAAACGGTCTCTATCCGCCCACTGTGGATTTTCAGGATCCACGTTCATCTCTTTAAAATAGAGATAAGTGAAAATGTCAGCAGCTGACAAAGAGCCACCCGGATGACCGGATTTTGCATTGAATGTGCCGACAATAGCACCACGTCTTGCTTTTGCAGCAAGAATTTTCAGCTGATTTGTGTCAGTAGAATTCATCAGATGACCTCCTCAAAAGATAACCTATACATAGTTCACCTGTATTCTAACATAGAAAACACAGGCTATTTTTCATTTTTGCAAAAATCGACAAAAAATAAAGTGTAAATTATATTGAAATAATAGGATAAAAATTGTATAATTATACAAATCGTGAAAGGAAAGATGTTAAAATGCTGCTTACTATTGACGTGGGTAACACTAACATAAAATTCGGTGTATATGATGGCGATGTACTGTACAGAACCATAAAGCTCAGTACCGATACTCACAAAACAGCAGATGAATTTGCGGTTGAGCTGTACACCTTGTTTCAGGTGTATGGTATCGCTGATGATATCATAGACGGATGCATCATCTGCTCTGTTGTGCCACGAGTTACAAAACGACTCAAAGCAGCAGTAAAAAGCGTCACAGGTGTCGACGCTCTTATTGTCGGTCCCGGTATCAAAACAGGTGTCAACATCTGCATCGATGACCCAGCTACTTTGGGCGCTGACCTTGTTGTTGCGTGCGCTGCTGCACAGACTTTGTTTGACATTCCGTGCATTGTTATTTCTATGGGTACCGCTACCGCTATGTTCGTTATCGATGAAAACAAAAAAATGCTCGGTGGTACTATCGCTCCGGGTGTATCCATTTCACTTGATGCGCTCACTTCTCACGGTGCACTTATCCCGTCAATAGCACTCAACGCGCCCGACCATGTTATCGGCAAAAACACAGACGACTCCATCCGCGCGGGAGCTGTTGTAGGCACAGCGTGTATGATTGACGGTATGATTGAGAAATTTGAAAAAGAAATCGGTCAGAAATGCTCAGTTGTCGCAACAGGAGGCATCGCCCCTATGATAGTCAAAAACTGCACTCACGATATCATCTTAAAAGACGACCTCATCTTAGAAGGCTTACGCATTATTTTTGAAAAGAATTCATAATTTTAAATACACAATTTAATATCATATGTTTGAAAGTTTTTATGTGTCAAAATTTGCGCTTCATCTTAAATTCAAGAGAGGCAGCAGGAGGTAATATAAATGATTAAAACAAAAGAAAAAACCATAAGGTTAGTAAGTCTGGGGATTTTATCTGCGATAATTATCGTGCTTCAGGTTCTTTCGACCTACTTTCCGACCAAGCCATTTGCGATTACACTCGCTTTAATCCCAATTATAATCGGCTCAGCTTTATTCAATGAAAAGGCAGGAGCGTTTTTGGGTGGAGTTTTCAGCGTTGTCGTAATAATAATGTGTATAATCGGTGCCGACGTCGGCGGTGCTATGGTCTGGAACGCTAACCCTTTCCTTTGCGTTTTGGTCTGTATGACAAAGGGTATTTGTGCGGGCTATATCAGCGGACTTTTGTATCGCGTGATAAATAAGAAAAATTCCACTATCGCCACAATTATCGCAGGTCTTTCAGCTCCGATTGTAAACACAGGCATTTTCATCTTAGGACTGGTACTTTTCTTCAGACCGATTTTAGCACAGTGGTCAGGCGGCAGCGATGTTCTGTACTACGTTATTTTCGGCTTATTAGGTGTCAACTTCCTTGTTGAAGTCGGCGTAAATATGATTTTAAGTCCTGTTATTATCAAAATATTAAATGCTATAGGAAAAAGCAGATAAAACCACTCACAATATTTACTCAGTTATATTTTTTCGGAGGCTATTATGAACGAGATTTCACCTTCTAATTTACCTAAATCACCTTTTGAAATGATAGGAAAAGACTGGATGCTTATCACAGCAGGTGACGAAAACAAATACAACACCATGACTGCGTCCTGGGGTGGAGTCGGTGTACTCTGGAACAAAAACGTTGTCTTTGCATTTGTACGCCCACAGCGTTTCACCTTTGACTTCTTAAATGACAACGAATATTTTTCCTGTTCATTCTTTAAGGAAGAATACAGAAGCGCTCTCGCCTTTTGCGGCAAGTACAGCGGACGTGATGTTGACAAAGCAAAAGAGTGCAACCTCACACCTGATTTTTCTGAAGATGTTCCGTTCTTTTCACAAGCTGATACAGTGATCATATGCAAAAAGCTCTACGTTCAGGATATGACAGAAGACAACTTTGTTGACAAAGCACTGCTTTCTAACTATTCAGACGATGATTATCACCGTGTTTTTATTGGAGAGATCGTCAAAGTCCTCAAAAAATAGAACAAAAAATCAAGGCACAGAGCAAACCTCTGTGCCTTTTTTTATTTTATGACTATTGCTTGTGAGCCAAGCTGTGCGTATCTCTCATTTGTCACTTCTTTATCATACATTGATACTTCACCCGAAACCGAATCGCAGAAGTAGTAATTATCCTTATCAAAACCCATCAACACCAGGCAGTGCTCGTTTTGTAACCATACCTCTGTATCGCCTATTTCTGAATCTGCGTTTTCATCCACATAGTCGATAGTCCACTTTGCTTTCTCATATGGCTCCATCATATAGGTAGTCGCCCATACCATCACAGGTATATCGTTCACCACATACTCACTACACAAAGTATCAAGCGCAATATTTTTCAGATCGTACGCCCGCATTTTTGTGTCAGTTGTCTCAAGATAACTGTTCATGCTTTTCGCCATAGCGGGGGCATATATCCCGTACCCCTCGTACGCATCACCGGCATATGCACTGTTCATATCAGGACCAAATCTGTAATAATCCAGCGAATATGAAATTGGTTTTTTAATCAGATATTTATCGGCAAAATCAAATTCGTTTATTTTAAAGCCCAGATACTGCATCACAACCGTAGCCGCATACACCTCACACCCGGAAGATAGTTCCTCTTGTGCCAAAACCGGCATCGAAGCTATCATATACGCTGAGTACTGTTGGGCATCTTTCTTTTGTGTACTTACTGCAATTTTATCAGTATTAGATTTGTTAATAAGTACAAACACAACAACTAACACTAAAAGCGCAAACATCAACACAACTGTTTTTATCAGCTGTTGCTTTTTTTGACTTTTATCCATAGAAAAACTTTCCTTAAAAATTTATCGCCTGTATATTAGCACAATGTGTAGTCACAAGCAAGAAAGTTGAAATCTAAGATAATAAAGTGCTATCACAGCACCTCTTTTTGTGCTAAAAACTGTCTAAAACCGCTTTTTTACATTTTTTATAAAAACTTTCGGATATATACTACAATGTTATCATATATTGCCTATTGAAAAAGAAAACAAAGTTTGTTAAAATATTAACAAAGGATAGTGGTCATATTTTTACCTCTACCTCATTTATATACAAATCATTCTCATGGAGGACAATATGGAGAATAAAGCATACAACGTTATTGACTCAGTCGAAAAGCTCGAAGAAGCTATCAAACGCATACGAGAAGCTCAAAAAGAATTTGCTACATACACTCAAGAGCAAGTAGACAAAATCTTCTTAGCCGCCGCTTGCGCTGCTAACAAGGCAAGAATCCCACTTGCTAAAATGGCTGTTGAAGAAACAGGTATGGGTGTTGTTGAAGATAAGGTTATCAAAAACAACTACGCTAGTGAGTACATATACAACGCATACAAGGACACAAAGACATGCGGTGTTATCGAAGAGGACAAAGCATATGGCATAACTAAAATCGCTGAACCTATCGGTGTTATTGCAGCGGTTATTCCAACAACCAACCCAACATCAACCGCTATCTTCAAGTGCTTATTAGCACTCAAGACAAGAAACGCTATCATCATCTCGCCTCATCCACGTGCTAAAAACAGCACAATCGCTGCTGCAAAGCTCGTGCTCGAAGCCGCAGTAGAGGCTGGTGCACCACAGGGTATCATCGACTGGATTGATGTACCATCTCTTGATATGACAAACACAGTTATGAAAGAATCAGACATTATCCTCGCTACCGGTGGTCCCGGTATGGTAAAGGCAGCGTACTCTAGCGGCAAGCCGGCACTCGGTGTAGGTGCAGGTAACACTCCTGCTATCATTGATGACTCTGCTGATATTCTACTTGCAGTAAACTCAATCATACACTCCAAAACATTTGATAACGGTATGATCTGTGCTTCTGAACAATCAGTTATCATTCTAGAAAACATCTACGATTGCGTTAAAGAAGAATTTGCAAAAAGAGGATGTTACTTCCTTAAAAACGACGAACTCGAGAAAGTGAGAAAAACTATCATCATCAATGGTGCTTTAAACGCTAAAATAGTTGGACAGCCAGCATCAAAAATCGCTGAGCTTTCAGGCGTTAAGGTGCCAGAAGATACAAAAATCCTCATCGGCGAAGTCGAGTCAGTTGACCTAAGCGAAGAATTCGCTCACGAAAAGCTCTCTCCGGTACTCGCTATGTACAAAGCAGCTGACTTCGAAGATGCACTGATTAAAGCTGAACAGCTTGTTGCTGACGGTGGTTACGGTCACACCTCTTCAATTTACCTCAACGAGATTACAAAAAGAGAAAAGCTCAATGAGTTTGCAAGCAGAATGAAAACCTGCCGAATTCTTTTAAATACACCATCATCACACGGTGGTATCGGTGATCTTTATAACTTCAAACTCGCTCCATCACTCACCTTAGGTTGCGGTTCATGGGGCGGTAACTCAGTAAGTGAAAACGTAGGTGTAAAACACCTGCTTAACATCAAAACAGTGGCAGAAAGAAGGGAAAATATGCTGTGGTTTCGAGCTCCTCAGAAGATTTACATCAAGAAAGGTTGCTTACCTGTGGCTCTTGATGAACTCAAAAATGTACTGGGCAAAAAGCGTGCGTTCATCGTAACAGATACTTTCCTTTATGAAAATGGTTACACAAAGGCTATCACAGACAAACTCGACGAAATGGGCATCGCTCATACTACTTTCTTCAATGTACAGCCTGATCCAACTTTAAAGAACGCTCAAGACGGAGCAGAGCAGATGCGCTCCTTCAACCCTGACACAATCATCGCCCTAGGTGGTGGTTCTGCTATGGACGCAGCGAAAATCATGTGGGTACTGTACGAACACGAGGACGCTGACTTTATGGATATGGCTATGCGTTTCATTGATATCAGAAAGCGTATCTACACATTCCCTAAGATGGGTGAAAAAGCGTATTTCATCGCTATTCCGACTTCTGCAGGTACAGGTAGTGAAGTAACACCATTCGCAGTTATCACTGACGAAAAAACAGGAGTTAAATATCCGCTTGCTGACTACGAGCTACTCCCTAATATGGCTATCATCGACACCGATTTCCATATGAGTGCACCGAAAGGTCTTACAGCGGCATCAGGTATCGATGCTGTTACACACGCAGTTGAAGCTTATGCTTCAATGCTTTCTACTGATTACACAGACGGTCTTGCTCTCAAAGCTCTGCAGACTATCTTCAAATATCTGCCTCGTGCCTATGAAAATGGTCAAACAGACGTAGAAGCCAGAGAAAAAATGGCTAACGCTGCTACTATTGCAGGTATGGCATTCGCTAACGCATTCTTAGGCGTATGTCATTCAATGGCTCACAAACTCGGCTCTTTCCATCATCTGCCTCACGGTGTCGCAAACGCACTTATGATTGAAGAGGTTATTAGATTCAACGCAAGTGAAGCACCAGCTAAAATGGGTACATTCTCACAATATGACCACCCACACACACTCTCTCGTTACGCTGAAATAGCTGATGCTCTAGGTCTTGGCGGTAACACAAACGAAGAAAAACTCGAAAATCTCATCAAAGCCATCAACGACCTGAAAACTCAGGTCGGAATCAAAGAAACTATCAAAGACTACGATATTGACGAAGAAGACTTTTTAAACCGTCTTGACGATATGGTGGAGCAAGCATTTGATGACCAGTGCACCGGCGCAAACCCACGCTATCCGCTTATGAGTGAAATCAAACAGATGTATTTGAACGCATATTATGGCAAGCATATCGCTGAAAAAGATACTCAAGCACAAGCTTAAAAGGAGGATAAATATATGAATCTTAATAATATTATTGCTAAGAGAAAAGACAAAGTAGTATATCGCGATGGTGACAAATGCATCAAGGTTTTCGATGAGAATTTCTCAAAAGCAGATATCCTCAACGAAGCACTCAACCAAGCCAGAATCGAAGAAACCGGTCTCAATATCGCAAAAATTTTAGAAGTTACAATGATAGACGGAAAATGGGCTATCGTCACTGACTTCATCGAAGGCAAAACTCTAAAACAGCTTATGGAAGAAAACCCTGACAAAACGAGTGAATACCTCGAGCTTTTAGTTGACTTACAGCTTGCAGTTCATTCAAAAGTGTGTCCTATGCTCAATAAGCTCAAGGATAAAATGAATCGCAAAATCAGCGAATCCACCTTGGATGCTACAACTCGTTACGAGCTTCACACACGACTCGAGGGTATGCCAAAGCACAAGAAGGTGTGTCACGGTGACTTCAACCCATCAAACATCATTATCACAAATGACGGTACACCGTACATCTTGGACTGGGCTCACGCAACACAAGGTAACGCTTCCGCCGATGTCGCAAGAACATACCTGCTCTTCTGCCTAAATGGTGAAGAAAATATTGCAAAAGAATACTTGAATCTTTTCTGCAAAAAGAGCAATACCGCTAAACAGTATGTTCAAAAGTGGATGCCGATTGTCGCTGCATCACAATCAGTAAAAGGGAACGAACAAGAACGTGAGTTCTTGCTCTCATGGTGTGACGTCGTCGACTACGAATAATACAACTATTAAGGGGCTCCCGTGTGGGAGCCCCTTTGATTTCTTTATTCTTCTGTGAGCTTAATCGCTGTATTTAGGTCAACCTTTTCATAATCGGGACACAGTGAAAAGTCGTATGTAAGTGAACCAAACACCTTGCACACAATATGTATCTTCATTCTAAGCAGCATATTGATAAGAGGATTGAATACTTTTGTCAACTTTATATCTTTTCCGTTAGCATTGGCTACCAGCTTCACCATTTGTGAAGTGTTCACATAGGCGCCATCTTGCACACAAAAAACTCCGCTTAGTTTTTCGTCGATAGCTTTTTTCATAAAACTGCACAGATTGCCGATATATATCATACTGCGACTTGATTCAACATCGGGAAAGAAAGGTAATTTAAGTGCAAATTTTCTAAGCTTTTTATAGTTACCTTTACATCCTTTACCATATACAAGTGGTGGTCGAATTATCGTCACCTTAAACGACTCGTCCTCTAAGCTTTGAATAAGTCTTTCAGCTTGAAGCTTCGACTTTCCGTAGTCATTGAATGGGTTGAGCTTTGTATCTTTTGTGATAACACCGCTCACAACTCCATACACACTCATTGTACTCAAAAACACAAACTGTTTCACTTTGCTTTCTTTTGCCTTTTTTGCTACTTCATATGCAAGCGTAGTGTTTATTTTTTTATACTCTTCTACAGTGTACTGTTTTTCTTGTTTGTGAACTATAGCAGCTACGTGTACCACAGTGTCGAAGCTGGAAAAATCGTAATTTTTCCACTCTTCATTTTGCATATCAACTATATCGACAGGATAGTTATGTACAAACTCAGAAAAAGAATCCCCAATATAACTATTTTTTCCTGTTATAAGAATTCTATTCTCCATAACATCCTCCGAAACTTACTCATAAATCAAATATATGTTACACGAATTTTATTGAAAAGTCAACTTTTATGCTGTGTACTCTTTTTACTTTTGATTAGTATTTTTGTCTTGTTTTTTAGCAAACAACATTCCTAAAACAAAAACAATAACAACCACTAATCCTGCACAAACACCATAAAAAATCGCTTTAGAGTTATCCACATCTTTGTTTATACTCATACTGTCAAACTCAAGTCCATCTGAGCTTTCGTTGTAAGCGCCAGTAACCTTGGATTTTTCTGTCTTTACAGCAATTTTTGATGAATCGCTTTTACTCTTTATAGTTTTGGAAGTGACTTTATTTTTGTCTATAGTGACGCTGCACATAGCACTCCCGATATCTATTTTTTCTAACGCTTCATCCACACATTCTTTAGAGCCAAGCCTCATTTCAAATGTACCTGAACCTATGCTTTTAAACTCAACGCTGAACAACACCGTGTCAGTGCTTATGCTTTGAGCGTCTTGTGACGCAAAAACTATATCTAGAGTGCCTTTGCTGTCTATTGCTTTTACTTCAAATATATCACTTTCAATATCTCGATACTCAACAAACGCATTGTCAAAACTGAGAAAAAGCCGGCCACCACAAAGAGCACTATCACCATCTGCACAAACATCTATAGTAAATAGCCTGTTGTTATCGACTTGATCTGAACTCAGCGAAAGCAAAAAGGTATTTTCAGCACTCACATTAAGTGCAAAGCAAAGCATTAAAATCACCGAGCAAAAAGCTGATAATGCTTTCTTCATATCACCATACCGCCATTTACACCAACAATCTGTCCAGTAATATATGAAGCTTTTTCTGACACTAAAAACGCTACGGTATCCGCTACGTTTTTTACTGTGCCGAAAACACCCAGCGGAATTTCTTCTTTTATAAGCACAAGCTCATCTTCTTTAAAACTACTCATCATATCTGTCATGATAACACCCGGTGTTACGCAGTTGACTCTGACATTTGATGGTGCAACCTCTTTTGCGAGAGCTTTTGTAAGTCCGATAACACCGGCTTTTGACGCAGAATACGCTACCTCACACGATGCACCCGTTTCACCCCACATAGAGCTTATGTTGACTATACTTCCGCTATGTTCCTTTATCATCAGTGGCAACACTGCGTGAGTCACATTGTAAACTGACGTGAGATTGGTAGAAACAACTTCATCCCACTGCTGTGGTGTGGTATCAGTAAAAAGCTTTTGCAGTGATACTCCTGCGTTATTTACAAGCACATCAATAGTAGAAAATTTTTCTTCTGCTTTTTTTACCATATCATCGACCTGTACTTTATCGCTCACATCTGCTTTTACACACAAAACATCAACTGAGTAGTTGTTAGTGATAATCTTAGCAAGAGTAAGCGCTTCTTCTTCACTTTTGTTATAGTTCAAAACGATATTATATCCGCATTTTGCAAGAGCTATAGCACATGCAGTACCTATACCGCGTGATGCCCCCGTGATAAGTGCTGTTTTCATATTTCACCTCAATTTTTTCTACATATATCATACACTAAGTGAGCACCCAACGCAACCGAAATTACATAGTTTTCATAAAATAAAAAGTCCACTCACAAAAGCAAGTGGAGCGTTTTTATTTTTATATTACTTTTTTTTGAAACCGTCTTTGAGCGATACGCTACGGTTGAAGATAATGTTGTCCTTTTTAGACTCTTTGTCAAGACAGAAGTAGCCCTGACGCATGAACTGGAAGTTCGCAGGAACGCAGTAGGTTTCGATAGCTTTTTCAGCTTTACAGCCTTTCTTCACTACGAGTGACTCGGGGTTTAAAAACTCTAAGAAATCTCTGTCGCCTGCTTCAGGGTCACTGACAGTGAAGAGGTTGTCGTAGAGGTTCACTGTAGCATCAACATAATTGTTAGCATCTACCCAGTGGATAGTGCCACGCACCTTTCTGCCATCAGGAGTGTTGCCACCTTTTGTTTGAGGGTCATACTCAGCGTAAACTGTAGTAACGTTACCGTTCTCATCTTTTTCACAGCCTGTACATTTCACGATATACGCTGACTTGAGTCGCACTTCGTTACCAGGGTAGAGTCGCTGATACTTCTTGATAGGATCTTCCATAAAGTCGTCACGCTCGATGTAACACTCTCTTGAGAAAGTGATAGTACGCTTTCCGTCTTCTTCACGATTAGGATTGTTTTCTACTTGAAACTGCTCAGTCTTACCCTCTTCATAGTTAGTAATAACGAGCTTTATAGGGTCGAGCACCACCATAACACGCTGAGCTGTTTCATTCAAATCTTCACGCAGACAGTGCTCCAAGAAGCTGTACTCAACAGTGGAGTTCACCTTAGATACACCTATACGCTCACAGAAGTTGCGAATAGATTTAGGTGTATAGCCACGACGACGCAAACCACAAAGTGTCGGCATACGTGGGTCGTCCCAACCGCTGACGTAGTTATTCTCAACGAGTGCTCTGAGCTTACGTTTTGACATAACAGTGTTGTTGATACCAAGACGAGCGAACTCAATCTGACGAGGTTTTGCAGGCAGAGTCACGTTCTCAATAACCCAGTCATACAGTGGTCTGTGGTCTTCGAACTCAAGCGAGCAAAGTGAGTGTGTGATGCCCTCAAGTGCGTCTTCAATCGGATGAGCAAAGTCGTACATCGGATAGATGCACCACTTGTCACCTGTGCGATGATGACGGATACGGTTGATACGATAGATAACAGGGTCACGCATATTGAAGTTTCCTGATGCTAAATCGATCTTAGCACGCAAAGTCATCTTTCCGTCTTCGAACTCACCGTTTTTCATTCTTTCAAAAAGATCTAAACTCTCTTCAATAGGTCTGTCTCTGAACGGACTTTTCGCAGGAGTTGAGAGGTCACCTCTGTACTCACGCATCTGCTCAGCGTTAAGCTCACATACATAAGCAAGACCTTTTTTGATGAGCTCTACTGCACCCTCGTACATTTTATCAAAATACTCTGATGCATAGTAGAATCTGTCATCCCAAGAAAAGCCGAGCCAGTTGATGTCCTCTTTGATAGCATCAACATACTCAACATCTTCTTTTGTAGGGTTTGTATCGTCCATTCTCAGGTTGCACATACCGTTGAATTTTTCCGCTGTACCAAAGTCAATGCAGATGGCCTTTGCGTGGCCGATGTGCAGATATCCGTTTGGCTCAGGAGGAAAACGAGTGTGCACCTTTTTACCGTAGTACTGTCCACCTTCTGCGATATCCTGTGCCACAAATGTGTGGATAAAATTAGATGAAACTTCCTCAGTATTTTCAGTGATATTCTTCTTTTCTTCTGTCATATATATTCCTTCTTTTTTATTAGTTGCTTAATTTATCAAGACCTATTTCCATACGTCTGAGGCTTTCTTCTTTGCCTAAAATTTCTAGTATCTCAATAGCACCGCCAGGAGTCACCTGCTTGCCTGCTACTGCTATTCGTGCAGGCCACATAACAGTACCGTTTTTAACCTCGAGCTGCGTTGCTAACCCAATGAGTGCATCGTGGATACTATCGTGGTTATACTCAGAAAGTGCTGATAGCTTGTCGTAAACAGCTTTGAGCATAATCGGAGCATTCTCTAGATTAGTCTTGCTCTTTTTGTTGACAAAAAGCTCTTTATCATACTGTGGCAGCTCGTTGAAAAAGTCAATCATATCAGGGATGTCAGTGAGCTTGACTGTACGTTGCTGTAAAATAGACGCAAGCTTTACGTAGTCGATTTCTTTGTCCTTTAAAGCTTCTTTAAAATAAGGGGTTGCAATAGTCGCAAATTCTTCAACGCTCATATTGCGAATATACTCAGCGTTGAACCAATCGAGCTTGTCATAGTCAAATACTGACGGACTCTTTGAAATACCTGAGATATCAAAAACCTTGCACAACTCATCAAGAGTAAATATCTCCCTGTTATCCTTCGGACACCAGCCAAGAAGTGCAATATAGTTGATGATAGCTTCTGGCAAATAGCCCTCAGAGATAAGGTCCTCAAAACCTGTTGAACCGTGACGCTTAGAAAGCTTTGACACTGTACCATCGTCGTTCTTACCATTGATAAGCGGAAGATGAATATATGTCGGAATATCCCAACCGAAAGCCTCATAAAGCAGGTTGTATTTAGGTGTAGAGCTTAAGTACTCGCTACCACGCACTACGTGAGTGATGCCCATAGTGTGGTCATCAATAACGTTTGCAAAATTATATGTCGGGTAACCGTCTGCCTTAATAAGAATCTGGTCTTGAAGTTCGGAGTTATCAACAGTGATTTCACCAAAGACAGCGTCAACAAATTTAGTGGTGCCAGTAATAGGCATCTTCTGTCTTATAACGTACGGTGTACCCGCTTCTAGTAGTCTGTCGATTTCTTTTTGATCGAGGTCACGACAATGTCTATCGTATCCACCGCCTACCGTAGAGTTCTGCACCTCTTCGAGTCGCTCTTTAGTACAAAAGCATCTGTACGCTTTACCCTCTTTGATAAGCTTTTCTGCATATGGCAGATACATATCCTTCCTTTCACTTTGAACATACGGACCGTATTCACCGCCCACATCAGGACCTTCATCATGGATAAGGCCTGCCACTTTCATAGTGTTATAAATAACATCGACAGCACCGTCAACTAATCGCTCTCTGTCGGTGTCTTCGATTCTTAATACAAACGCACCATTCATAGATTTTGCAACCAGATATTCGTACAAAGCAGTACGCAAATTACCAACGTGCATAAAGCCTGTTGGAGATGGTGCAAAACGTGTTCTAACCTTGCTCATTGTCATATTCTCCCATCATAAACAAATTCAGAGTTATTATACCACTATATGTATATATTTTCAATTATTTTTACACAAAAAAATCTGCAAGGCATAACCTTGCAGATTTGTATTGATATTTATTTATGCATCTCTGCCACAGCACTTCTTGTACTTTTTGCCACTGCCACAAGGGCAAGGGTCATTCCTGCCTATCTTGTTTTTCTTAACAACAGTGCGGTTAGTACTCATTGTGCCATCACCCTGAGGCTCAACAGGCTTTGCGACCTGCTCACGCTTTAAGGCTAAAGTCACTGCGTTTGGCTTTTGCTGTTTTTCGCCATTTGTGAGAATAACCTGATGAGCAGCAGCTGCTTTTTCTTCCATCTCTTTGCGCTGACGCTCAATTTCAGCCTGACGACGTTGAATTTCGAGCACACGCTTTGGAGCAACAAGCATCAGCTTTGTTGTATCCTGACGGATAGAATCGATCATTTCATCAAACATATCAAAGCCCTCAAGTCGATATTCCACAACCGGATCACGCTGACCGTATGCACGCAGTCTGATGCCCTGTTTGAGCTGGTCCATATTGTCGATATGCTCCATCCAGTATGTATCAACGCTCTTTAAGAGATACACACGCTCCATCTCACGCATTGTGTTTTCATCAAACAACTCTTCGTTTTCCTGATACATAGCCATAGCACGGTCTGTGAGAATTTTTACGATGTCAGCTTTATCAGTTTTCTCTAACTCTTCTGTAGTAAAGCTAAACTTGTTTTCATCTGTGATAAGCCAGCCACGATAGAACTCGTTGAGCGCAGATAGATTCCAATTATCCTTATCAACATCAGAGCCCAAGTACATATCAACGTTTGTTTTGATTGTATCTTCGACCATCTTAATAACAGTGTCGTGGATATCTTCGCCGTTTAATACCTGATTACGCTGAGTGTAGATAATCTCACGCTGTTTATTCAAAACATCGTCGTAGTCGAGCACAGACTTACGAATAGCAAAGTTACGTGACTCGACTTTTTGCTGTGAGCTTTCGATAATATTAGAAAGCATAGCGTTTTCAATCGGCATAGTTTCTTCGACATTCATTCTGTCAAGCATCATACCCATTCTCTCGCCACCGAAAATGCGCATAAGGTCATCTTCGCAAGAGAGGAAAAATCTGCTCTGACCAGGGTCGCCTTGACGTCCTGAACGACCACGAAGCTGGTTATCTATACGACGTGATTCGTGACGTTCTGTACCGATGATATAAAGACCACCGGCTTTCTTTACCTTGTCAGCTTCTTCTTTGATTTCAGCCTTGAATTTATCGTGATATTCTGTGTAAGTACGTCTTGCTTCTATGATTTCTTTATCATCTGTTTCAGCAAAAGAAGTTGCTTCTTCAATAAGCTCATCGGAGAAACCGTCTTTTTTCATCGCTGACTTTGCCATATACTCAGCGTTACCACCGAGCACAATATCAGTACCACGACCTGCCATATTTGTAGCGATAGTAACAGCACCGAGTTTACCCGCCTGTGCTACAATCTGTGCTTCTTTTTCGTGGTGCTTAGCGTTGAGTACGTTATGAGCTACACCGCTTTTTTTAAGCATTTTAGAAAGTAGCTCTGACTTTTCGATAGAAATAGTACCCACAAGTACAGGCTGACCTTTTTTGTTAGCTTCTTTGATCTCTTCGATGATACTCAAAAACTTGCCACGCTCTGTCTTAAAAATTGCGTCAGGGTGGTCAACTCGAGCCACCTCTTTGTTAGTAGGAATACCAACAACATCAAGTGTATAAATCTGCTGAAATTCAGCTTCTTCTGTGAGCGCTGTACCTGTCATACCGGAGAGCTTGTCATAAAGTCTGAAAAGGTTCTGGAAAGTGATAGTAGCAAGAGTCTTAGACTCATTTTCTACTTTTACCCCTTCTTTTGCTTCGATAGCCTGATGTAATCCCTCGTTGTACCTTCTACCATACATCAAACGACCTGTAAACTCATCGACGATGATAACTTCACCATCTTTGACTACATAGTTGACTTCGTTCTTCATGCACCCGTAAGCTTTGATAGCTTGGTTTATATGATGCTGAACAGTGATGTTTTCAGGGTCAGTGAGGTTATCTAAATTAAAGAAATTCTCTGCCTTTTTGACACCAAGCTGAGTAAGAGTAGCACTCTTTGCCTTTTCATCGACAACATAGTCGATGTTGTTTTCAGCGTAGAAAGCTTCCATATCCTCTTTGTTGTCTATCTCGGTGAACACGTGCTTTTTCATAGTGCGTGCAAGCGCATTTGCTCTCTCGTACAAATCAGAAGCTTTATCACCTTGACCTGAAATAATGAGCGGTGTTCTCGCTTCGTCTATAAGAATAGAGTCAACCTCGTCAACAATCGCAAATGCGTGTTCACGCTGAACTTTCTGCTCTTTGTAAACGACCATGTTATCTCTAAGATAGTCAAAGCCAATTTCGTTATTTGTGCCATATGTAATATCAGCATTGTAAGCTTCTCTTCTTTGATCATTTGTGAGACCGTGTACAATAAGACCAACAGTAAGTCCTAAATAACGGTACAACTTACCCATCCACTCTGAGTCACGTTTTGCAAGGTAGTCGTTGACTGTAACGATGTGCACACCTCTGCCTGTCAAAGCGTTGAGATATGCAGGAAGGGTTGCAACAAGCGTTTTACCTTCACCTGTTTTCATCTCGGCGATTCTGCCCTGATGCAGCACTATGCCGCCAATAACCTGTACTCTAAAGTGCTTCATCCCTAGCACTCGCCATGATGCTTCTCTACACACAGCAAAAGCATCGGGTAGGATATCGTCAGTGGTTTCACCGTTGCTTAGTCTTTCTTTCAGCACAGCGGTCTGAGCTTTCAGTTCACTTTCGCTCATACCGGCGTATTTATCTTCCAGAGCAAGCACTTTGTCGCATATAGGATATATGCGTTTAAGCTCTTTCTTTGAGTAATCTCCAAAAAGTGATTTTAAGAAACCCATATTGTTTCATCCTTTCAAAAGGTACAATAACATAGCCATATTGTCCCATATTAGGCTTAGTATAGCATATACTAAAGAAAAAATAAAGAACATTCTGTAAACTATATAAATAACGAAATTTGTAAATCTATTGATTTTACTGTACTATTGTAGTAGAATTGATATACTTAAAAAATCATCTGTTTTCGAGGTATTGATTATGGATATTATTATTGTCGGTAGCGGAAAGGTCGGCAGAACTATTGCAGACCAGCTCAACGATGAGGCTCACTCTATCACAGTTATTGATGAAGATGTTACAGCGCTCGAAAAAATTTCCGACACTCAAAACATTATGACTATTGAAGGCAACGGTGCAACACTTAGCGTCTTGAGAGAAGCCGGTGTATCAGACTGCGATTTGCTCATCGCTGTTACAGCGACTGACGAGCTCAATCTTTACACCTGTCTTATAGCTAAAAACGCCGGTGTAAAGCGTACTATCGCACGAGTGCGTAACCCGTTGTACACAAAAGACCTGCCTTTTGTCAAAGATGATCTGAAGCTATCTTTAGCTATCAACCCTGAACAGATTTGTGCTCGAGAACTCACTCGTATGCTCAAGTTCCCAGGTGTTGTTTCTATGACATCATTTGCTAGAGGCCACATCGACCTTATCAAAATCAAAGTTGAAGAAAAGTCCGTGCTTGCTGACAAAAAAATCTCGCAAAGCACACATATTATAAAAGAAGGTGTACGCATCTGCACTGTTGAGCGTGAGGGTGAGTGCTATATTCCTAATGGCGATTTTGTTATCAACGAAGGTGATATGATTTCGTTCATCGCACCTAGCAGAGTTGCTGCAAAGCTGTTAAAAAGCCTTGGTATTATATCTAACCGTGGTCGTTCAGTAATGCTGCTCGGTGGCTCAAAAATCGCATACTACCTTGCAAAAGATCTGCTTGATGCAGGCATTTCGGTCAAAATCATTGATAACAACAAAGAGCGTTGCATAAAGCTCAGCGAAACTCTTGACAATGCACTTATCATTCACGGTGATGCTATGGATCAGGATTTACTTCTATCCGAAGGCATTGAGCATATGAGTGCTATCGTTACACTGATGAATACTGACGAAGAGAATCTTGTTTCTTCACTATATGCTAAACAGGTCAACCCAAAAGCAAAAATCATCACAGAAATCGGTAACCTGAAGATATCAAGCGTGTTCGAGAGTCTGCCTCTTGAAACTATGTATAATCCTAAGAAAATCACAGGCGAGCACATTTTAAAATATGTCAAAGCTATGCACAACTCCGCTGACAGTGAGTTTGAGTCTATGCATCTTATCGCAGACGGCAAAGCCGAAGCACTAGAATTTAGAGTCAAGAAACACAACCTTGCAACAGGTGTTGCGCTGTCAGATCTTGAATTAAAAGACGGAACACAGATCGCGTGTATTAACCGTCAAGGTAAGATGATTATCCCTAAGGGTACTGATACCATCGAGATCAATGACACAGTAATCGTTGTCACTAAGCAAAAAGGTTTCGACAGTCTTGATGACATTCTAAGGTGATATTATGAACAAACGACTTATTTCTTACATCTTAGGCTGGGTGCTTGTTATTGAAGGCCTTTGTATGCAGCTTTCCACCATAGTCGGTTTGATTTACGGTGAAAAAAGCTTTCTGTACTTTCTTGTCATCGGACTTTCGCTCATCGTAATCGGTGCACTATTCGTAATAAAAAAGCCAAAAAACCACACTATGCATCTTAAAGACGGTTTTGCATCCACATCACTTAGCTGGATAGTTTTGTCTTTAGCAGGTGCCCTCCCGCTATATTTCAGCGGTACCATTGAGAACTTCGTTGATGCTTTCTTTGAGACTGTATCCGGCTTCACGACTACCGGTGCTACTATCATCACAGATATTGAAGCACTTGACCGTTGTATGTTATTCTGGCGTAGTTTTTCTCACTTCTTAGGTGGTATGGGTGTTGTAGTGTTCTTGCTTGCACTTATTCCAAAGCTAGGTGGAAACCAAAGCATCAACCTTATGAAAGCCGAGTCCACCGGCCCGAGTGTCGGTAAAAGTATGCCAAAACTCAGGACTTACGCCGCTTTACTTTATTCAATATATATCGGACTCGCTGCTATTGAGTTTGTTTTACTTCTGTTTGGCGGTATGAGTGTTTTTGATGCCCTCACCACTGCTTTCTCTACAGCAGGTACAGGTGGTTTCTCCACCTACAACGCATCTATGGGACATTTCGACAGCTACTATCTGCAGACAGTTGTTGCTGTGTTTATGATGCTGTTCGGCATCAACTTCTATGTTTACATTCTTATCCTCACAGGTAAGATAAAACAACTACTGAAAATGGAAGAAATGTGGATATACCTTTCTATGATTGTTCTCTCGACCGTAGCCATCGCAGTAAACCTGCTCAGTTACTACGACACTTTCAGAGAATCAATACATCAGAGTTTCTTCTACGTAACATCTATTCAGTCAAGTACAGGTTTTGCTATCACAGACACTAACCCTTGGCCTGAGTTTTCAAAAATTCTAATAATAATCCTCACTTGTGTCGGTGCTTGCGCCGGCTCTACCGGTGGTGGTTTCAAAGTAGCACGTGTAATCATCTTGTTCAAGGAAATCAAAAAAGAATTTATGCTCTTTGTTCATCCTCGTAACATCTATACAGTCAAAACAGATGGCAAAAAGGTTTCGCATGAAGTCACACGAAACGTCAGCGTATATCTGACACTTTATATTCTAATCATATTAGTTACTACTGCTTTGATTTCTTTCAACGGTTTTGATTTCACAACTAACTTCACCAGCGTTTTAGCTACCTTGAATAATACCGGTCCTGGTTTTTCCATGGTCGGTAGCGCAGGCAACTACGCTCAGTTTTCGATATTCTCTAAGCTAGTCTTCTGTTTCAATATGTTAGCAGGACGACTTGAGCTTTACCCGCTAGTGTTGATTCTTATTCCATCATCCTGGAAGAAAAACTAATAAGACATAAAAAAAGACCTGATTTTCATCAGGTCTTTTTGTTTTATATATTTATTGTGCTTCGTTTACAAGAGCTGTGATGGCCGCCTGAGCAACAGGAGTAGCAGCAGAGATACCGTAACCACCTTCTTCTACAACAGCAGCAAAAGCGTATGGATGGTCTTCGTCTTCTGTAAATCCAATAAACCACGCTGTAGGCTCTTTGTCTTCTCCGACTTCAGCTGTACCTGTCTTTGCACAGAAATCTATTTCGCCCATAGTGAGTCCTCTGACATTGTAGTAGTAATCAGCTGTTGAGCGCATCAAATCCTGTACCTTTTTTGCAATATCCGGGCTTAGCATCTCATCACTTTCTTTAGCAGATGTTATGCCGAGTTTCTGGAACAGCGGAGTATCAGAACTGAGAAGATAAGGTTCAACAGGTGTACCACCATTTGCGATAGCACCGCACATCAGTGCCATATGCATAGGATTAGCAAGATCCTCAAACTGACCTATACCTGACCACGCAAGCTGGTTATCACCGAGTGCATTTTCAAGACTATATACGCTTTTTGAAAGTGTCACACCACTTACTTCAAATGTCTTGTTAAAGCCCATATCAGTAGCGGTTTGAGTCATTTTTTCTTCGCCAACCTGCACAGCAATCTGTGCAAATGCGACGTTACATGACTGTGCAAAAGCAGTATTGAAATCTATCACGCCGTGAGCATTTTCACAGGTGATTTTTCGTCCTTCAATATCATATGCACCGCTACACTCAAAAGTCTGGTCATATATATCAGAAACGTTGTCAATAGCTGCAGCAGCGGTCACTATTTTGAAAATAGAACCAGGTGTGTAGCTTGATGACATAACATTGTCAAGATAAACACCGTCGTATTCTTTTTCGTTTTCATCAGTAATCTCCGGTGGGTTCTGAGGATCATAGGTAGGAGTACTGATATCACACAGCACCTCACCTGTTTTGTAGTTATATACTACACACGCTCCGTCTTTACCTCCCATAGCTTCATACGCCGCTTTGCACGCAGATGCGCTGACCGTGAGCTCTACTGAGTTGTTAGTTCTCAGCGACTTTGGAAGTCCAAGTCCCAGTATAAACGAATATCCTGTGAGATCACCACGATACATACTTTGAACAGCAGTCGAAATATTGAGCGAATTATCACCTACAACGTGAAGCAACGCTTTACGAGTAGATAAATCCTCGTGGTAAATACGCTCTTCATTTTCATTTGTATATGCAAGCACAGTATCGTTTCTGTCAACGATATCACCCGCTTGAGCAAGCCCGTTACTTTGAGCTACGTGTCCGTTGTACGGTTGCGCAACCCAAGCTTCATTTTGAGTCACGAGCCTGAACGCAAGAAGACATATACCCGCAAAAAACGCAAGTGTAACAATGAACACGAGAATACTTCTCGTCATAATTCTCTTCATACGTCGCTCTCCAATCTAAAAATTTTAAGTTATTCTTCTCTTTTTTTGAGTCTTTTTGCAGCGTAAGTGCGCTCGTCGGCAGCCTTAATAAACGCAAGGAGCCCCCAACACGCAATTATAGATGAACCACCGGCACTGATAAATGGCAGTGTAACACCAGTGAGTGGGAGTATATCTGTCGCACCAAAAATGTTGAGTGCTGATTGAATAACCATAAGTCCTGATGCACAGCACGCTGATATTGAGTAAAAAGTGCTACGACTTCTTGTTGTGATAGCTCGTGCATAAAATGAAAGTGCAACAATAGCCACAGCGATAGAAAACGCAACGATAACGCCCATTTCCTCTGAGACAAGACCGAACACAAGATCGCTCTCTGATGCACCTATATATTTTAAATATCCGTTACCGACACCGACACCACACAAACCACCTGATGCTGTATATGTTAGCACTCTTGCTTGCTGATAAGCTGTATCCTGAGCGTGCTCCCATACATGACCCCACGCAGCAAATCGGTCAGCAACATACGGTTTGAACTTGAGCACGATAGTACCCGCAAAAACAACTGAAACAAGTGCTAACAACACTGTCTTGAAGTCGCCTGAACGCATAAATGCTATGAGCAGGAATGTTGCAAAGAATATCAGCGCTGTACCAAAGTCGCCCATAAGTGCAAGTGCTCCAACACAGATTGCCGAGAATACGATGAACTCAAAGAAGTTTCGCTTTGTCTGCAATTTATCAAGTGCTGCAGCACCAACGAAAATATATGCAACCTTCACAAACTCTGACGGTTGAATAGAAATCGAACCAATTCTTATCCAGTTTGCTGCACCGTACTGCACAGTACCAAACACAAGGTTAATAAGTAGCAGTCCCAGCGCACCAATCATAATCGCCATTCGCCATGAGTTGACTCTGTCGGGGTTTTCAATAAACTTAACTAAAAAACAAAAAAGCACGATACCGATAGCCGCTGCTATAAGCTGAACATACGCAGATCGTATTTCCTGTCTGACCAGAAGCATCACACCGATTCCTGTAAAAAACGACGCTAACGCTTCCAACTCAAAATTTATTCTTTTAAGTATAACTGTAGATACAAAGAAAAATCCCCACAAAATCAGCTCTAAGCATATGAATACAGGAACAGGAGTATAGTCTTGAACCTCGTTTGTAAAACAAGCCTCAACCGTCATAAAAAGATGGAAAAAGGTGATGAGCAACATCAACTTGTATGGCTGAAGACTCCCTTTGTTAGATGCTTTTGAGAAAAACCACGATGGTCTGAGTCTGTCTTGAAACTCGTCGCCTCGTTTTAGCACAAAGGTAGTAGAACCTACAGTGATCTCATCATCAACAAGCACCTGAGTCCTGTCTCTGGTTTTCTTGCCATTGACATAAGTTCCGCCTTTTGAGCCGATATCTGATACAAGCCAGCCTTCTGATCGTCTGAGCAGTACACAGTGCTCACGTGATACCGCAGGGTCATTTACACAGATATCGCTTCCTCTGCTTCTGCCGATAGAATTTTCCCAAAACAGCACAGGTATCTGCTGATCTGTGTCCTTGAGTTCTAAAGTGACAAGAGGTTTCTCTGGTCTTCTGTGTCTACGCATAGACGCAAAGCACTGATATATAATAACTACCGCATACACTGGCAGCAAAAACCTGAGTGCTACTACTGCTATATCAAGAAAAACCTGAAATCCCATAGATGTCACCTCCATTTGTTTTTTGGTTATTTAGCATATAACTATACATTATAATTTTACTTCATATATATGTAAAAGTCAAATTTGCACCACATAATACACTGATACTTAGTCCGTGCCTATTGCGAACATTCTATGTGTTATTGACTAATCAGCAGTTTTTTAGTATTATATTATAAGTTTATTATAAAAGGAAACTGAAATGGATAACAATTACAACAAGTTTTCGCACAGACTTCTGCTGTCACTATCGGTCAGCGTATTCTTTGTATATACGCTGTGTCTGTACGGACCGTTAAAGCTTTTTATCGAAAACAAAGACGTGCTGTGGTTTAGCTTTGATGCTACTCTCATAGTAACGATCATCATATCAGTAATTGCGCTTCTTATGACTACCTTCCTGTCAGCTTTACCCAAAGGTATGATTCATTATGGAGTATGCTGTCTTATCTTTGCTCTTGCATTGGGGCTCTTTATTCAGGGGAACTTTTTGAATATTGACTACGGTTCCGGTGTACTCGATGGTAGTGAAATCGCATGGAAAGACTACACCACCTACGGTGCTATTGACTCCGCAGTATGGGCAGCGTGTCTTGCTATGCCTTTTGCATTTTTTATGGTTTTTCGCACACAGTGGAGAAAAATTCTAATGTTCTCTTCCATAGGTTTGCTTATTGTAGAGGTAGTTATACTGTCATCACTCGTTGTACAAAACAGTTCTAACCTCGACAAAGTCACTTATGAAGTAACTAGAGACGGAATTTATGAACTGAGTGATGATGACAACACCGTTGTTTTCGTGCTTGACTCATTTGATGAAAAGTACTTTGATAAAATCAAAAAAGACTTCCCTGACTATGAAGAAAGGTTAATCGGCTTTACTGAATATGACAACGCTTTGGCTACAGGCTCAGGTACATCAGTAGCTTTACCGTCTTTACTTACAGGTGATGTCTTCAAAAAAGAAACTAAATACGACAACTATATTGAGGATATATGGGACAATGGTACTGTGTACTCACTGCTCAAGAAAAATGATGTAGATACTCGTATTTTTGCCCAGACTGCGTATTTTGGTGCAGAAGCCAAAGACGATATCGAAAACATCGTAGACTATATGGACGGTGCGAGTGCATACGCTACCATGACAGGTACCATCTACAAGTACACTGCATACACTTATGCACCACACTATCTCAAAAAGTATTTTTGGCTTGACCTTGATACCATATCAACCTACAAGTCTAAAAACGCATACTCCCTAAACGATGCACAGTTCTACTCTGACTATGTCAGAAACGAGGGCTTCAACTACACAGATAAATACGATAGTGCAGTTCGTATCTATAATCTTGACGGTGCCCGCCCACCATATAATCTTACAAAAAGCACTATCAAAAGCATCAACGGTACCTCTTTGAGTGACCAGATTTACGGTTGTTTTAACTGCCTTTTTGCTATGATAGATGACCTTAAAGAAAACGGCGTTTACGATGATGCTACTATCATCATCACAGCTAATGTCGGCAACAAGGGGCTTACTCAGCACCCTGTGCTTTTAGTCAAAGAAAAAGGCAGTACAAACGAGTACTCTGTCAGTCACGCTCCCGTGTCTTTGTTTGACTTTGCACCGACACTTGCGTCTTCTGTTACAGATAATTATGAAAAATACGGTAGTGGAAGAACTTTCTTTGATTTTGAAGATGACGCTACACGTACTCGTTATTTCTACTTGAACACCGGTGAAAACTCAGACACCAGAATCGAACAGTATTCTACTCGATCTGATGCCGATGATGTAGAAAACCTGAGATTGCTCGATAACTTCTACTCTACTACCACTGTCAGCAAGTACCGTTTAGGCACATCGTTGACGTTTGCTATGGACGCTACCGCAAATATGTACTGCACCGATGGCTTTTGCGCTACAACCGGATGGCGTACTCCTATGGCAGGTCCACATGCACAAATGATTGTTCCTATTGCGTCTATCCCAAGTGATGCAGAAGATATCCACGTGTTCTTCGGAATCCACAGCGTCAGCAAAGCATCCAACTGTGTTATCTACGCAAACGGACGCCAGGTGTTCTCCGCAAAAATTAACAAATCGTTTGTTAAAGACGGACTCAACTTCACAGTCCCAAGTTCGCTTATCAGTGAAAACAATACTCTGACACTCGACTTCATCTTCACTGACATCAGCGACAGCGAAAACGAACTCGAACAAAACAAACGCACAAAAACCGTATCTCTTGAAACCTTCAAGATGTACACACAGTAAAACAAATAAGGCGCTGAGGCATATGCTTCAGCGCTTTTTGCATCAAAAAAGCCCTCGAATCAATTTCAAGGGCTTTATTTTTTTGTATTTTTTAGAAATCCAATTTCTCTCTCAATGTATTTTCGACGCTTTGTAACTCTATCAAAAATACGATAGATACTATAAAAAGGTATAGCCCACTTATGCTTATAGAAAAACGGTGCATGACCCTTATACCACTCAAGTGGTGGAAACAACCTTTTGCAGATATATCTTAATTTGCTTTCGTTTTCAAGTTGATACCCTATGTGATTTTCCAATGTACCATAAGCACCGGACGAAAGCACGTATAAAAACATTTCGCGTTCAGTTTCAGTCAAGTTTATTTTTTCGCCACAAAACAACTTATCTGCCAAAGTTGAAAATTCTTTCTCAAATTCTTCTATGTTAAGCAACTCGAGTTCTTTATTAACATACTCTTTGTCATAACTGACGTTTTTGTTATACAGGTAGCAATCTATAAAGCTCCTGAGTCCCGTACCACCATCAACAAAGTGCTTATAGCTGTGAGCTATCATATATACATAAAAATCTTCGTCGGTAAACCTCTTCTCACATTTATCAACAGAAACTAATTTCTTTGTAATATTGCGGTAATATGAAGCAAGTTTTCCTTTATTGACATTGAACAAGTTTTTGTGAAGTTCAAAGAAACAATACGGTTTTTTTTCATACTCATCAACGTGAACATCTTTCGATGCGTGCTCAATGCTATAACCGTTTTTGCGCATATATTCTTTGATTAAATTATATCCATTAGCATCATACAAAATGTCATTGTCGCACATTTCTCTAAGATGTGGGTCCGGATATAAATTCTGAAGCACAAGACCTTTTAATAACACGTACCATATATCATTTTCTTTAAAAAAGGATAATAGTTGCTCACGCTCTAAATCCATAAATGTTTTTTTAATTACGGATAAATTAAAAGCATCGCTCCACTGAGTATAATTTTTAGCGTCTTTATCAATAACTGTAGACACTAATGCTGATACCCTGTGTTTACAACTCAAGCTAAAAAGCACATCCAGATCATTCTCACTAAACGATGCATCGCCACCGTTGAGAACAGCCGAAATCATGCCACACAACTCATATCCAATTTCAGCAGTACGATCTTTTTCCAACATTACTTCTTCCTTTTTTGTAGTCTATTATTAATCAACTGAGCAAACAAATACGACAGCGTTCCCAAAAGCGCACCCAAAACATTCAGCAGTACATCATCCACTTCACTATAGCCCCGCTCAAAAACATACTGCAATATCTCAACAACCATCGATAATGCCACTGATACACTCATCACAAACATCACCGGTCGCTTGATTTTACTCTTCACACAAAAAGGTAAACTCAGTCCAAACGGTAAGAACAATACTATATTTAAAACCATTTGATTATAAACATCAGGGTATGTCTTTGCTAATGAAAAAACAGAAAAAGGGCTCAGCACTATCTGTGACTGTTGTACCTCTCGAGAAAAAAGAGTAATAAAAAACACAGCCACAATCGTAACCAACATAATGACACTATTGAGTATTAGCCAAACCTTTTTCTTATCAAAAAAACTACCAGCCACACCCCATACAATAATGCAAAAAGCAATGATTAAGAAATATATATATGAAGGTATTTCATACAATAAAGATAGTTGATTATGTAACAATTCTCTTCATTCCTTAATCTATTTCATCATAGAAGTATATTCTTCAAAAGACATTAGCGATTTATCCTTTTCGCTGATAATCAGGTTTTCTGCTCCGCCAATCAAATCAAAAGGCCATTCAATCGCAATATCAGGATCATCATACATAATACCCGAATCTCCCTCACCATAGAAAACCTCAGCACATTTATAGCTGACTACTGAGTCCTCAATAACCAAGTATCCGTGACCAAAATACGGTGGCACTAATAAACAATTTGTATTTTCACCAGTTAAATGGAAACCTCTATACTGACCAAAAGTAGGTGAATCAGGTCTCAAATCTACAATAACATCATAAACATGACCGCTGACACAACGTACTAACTTTGCCTGTTGCTTTACAAGCTGAAAGTGTGTTGCTCTGATAACACCACGCTTTGAAATAGTGTAGAAAACCTCTTTCAAATCGTGCTCGATGCCATTCGCCTTAAACATATCGACGTTGTAATCCTTTATAAGACCACCACGCTCATCTGTCGCAAAAAAAGGCTTAATCAGATACGCACCTTTTAAATCAAGTTCCTGGAAATCAAATTTTTGTATCATAGTTTTCTCCTACATCAAACAGTCTTCAACCAATCGTAAGTCATTTTTGTACCCTGAGCAAAGCTAACCTCAGCTTTAAACCCACAGTCCCCCTCAGTAGCAGTAGTATCAAAAGTGCTGAGTGGCATATTTGTACCGGTAAACGGAACGTCACCAAAAATCGGCGTAGCATCCGGTGCCACTGCCTGTTGCATCTCAATAATAAACTCTCTGAGTGGTCTTGCATTAGAACTACCTATCATATACTCACAAAACGGTTTTCCGTTTTTAGCGATAAGATAAAAAGCTCTCGCAACATCTGTAATATACACAAAATCATAGTTCTGTGTTGCAGCAGTAAACTGAAGTGGCTCGCCATTTATAGCTTTTCTCAAAGTTGTGTTCACAAAACGTGGTGACAACTCTCCCACACCATATGCATTTGTAATCATAGGCCAAACAAGCTCGATACCAATATCAACTGCTACAGATTTGCACATGCAGTGAGCTATATGTTTACCCATTCCATAGATGTATCCCATACCGGGTTTACTACCCTGAGAGTGGATTGCGGCTTCAACTTCATATTCCATAATACTACCAGCACACACAAAACGTTTGCAGCCTAACTCTTTTGCGACTTTCAAACACTCAACAGTACTTAAAGCGTTTTTTATCTGAAGATTGTAGTCTACACGTGCAGCTCCCGCAGAACCAGCCCACGCAAAATGTACAAATGTGTCATAATCATCTGCTGGCAATAGCTCTAGCATTTTTTCCGGATTCATCACATCACACTGCATATATGTCAGATTATCATGATCCACTAAGCGATTTGGCTTTTCCACTATATCCAGAGCTAAAACCTTAACTCCTTGTTCTAAAAAATAGTTTACAGTATAGCTACCGACAAAACCGTCTGCTCCTGTGATAATGACGTTTTTCATATCTTATACCTCTAAAAACTCTTTAATCTGCTTGTCCATACAAGCTCTCACATCTTCACCGTTAATCCAGCATTTGCTCCACTGAACAACCATTTCAATAGCTTTGTCAAGATTCCAGTGTGGTTTCCAATCAAAAGTGGACTTTAATTTAGAGCAATCAAGTTTTAAAAAATTAGCCTCATGAGGGCCACCATCATATTTGTTAATCCACTTGATTCCATCTCCCCAATGCTTAACAAACAAATCAACCAATGCACCTGTCTGAAAACAGTCGCAGTCATCAGGACCAACATTGTAATATCCTGAATATTTCTCAACATCTTCATACTGCATAGCAGCAATCATAAGGTATGCATAAAGTGGCTCTAAAACATGCTGATATGGACGTGTGGAGAACGGATTTCTAACTACAATATCTGTTTTATTTATTACTGCTCGAACGCTATCAGGTATGATACGATCATTAGCAAAATCGCCACCACCAATAACGTTACCCGCTCTTGCAGTAGAAATAGCAATCTTATTATCGCTGAAAAAGCTGTTCTTGTAGCTGTGTGTTACAAGTTCAGAACAAGATTTGGAATTAGAATATGGATCATAACCGTCAAGCATCTCGTCTTCACGGTAACCCCACTCCCACTCTCTATTAAGATAAACCTTGTCCGTAGTAACATTCAAAAAAGACTTTACACAGTTACTGTTGCGAACACACTCTAGGATGTTCACAGTGCCCATAACATTTGTCTCATATGTATATACAGGATCTTTATAGCTATCACGGACAATCGGCTGAGCTGCCAGATGAAGTACTATCTGAGGCTGAGCCTTATCAAAAGCCTTCTTTAAGCTATCATAATCTCTTATATCACCGATAACTGAATTGATATCTTTCTCAATCTCAGCAATCTCAAACAAAGAGGGGTTCGTTGGTGGTTCTAAGCTATATCCCGTGACTATAGCACCGGCATTCGAAAGCATTTTGCAAAGCCAAGCTCCCTTGAACCCTGTATGACCTGTCACAAATACTTTTTTACCACTGTAAAAACTTAAATCAAAATTCATAACTACCTCTTAATCCCAAAGTTTCCATGGAGCGTTTCCTGACTCCCACAGCTTTTCAAGCTGTTGCTTTTCTCTAAGTGTATCCATACATTGCCAGTAGCCCCTATGAACATAGCTGTTCAACTGATTTTTTTCAACTAAGCTCAGCATAGGCTCTTTTTCAAAAACAGTTGTATCACCGGGAATATAATCGAACAGTTCCGGTTCAAAAACCATAAATCCTATGTTAATCAAATCACCGTCAAGGTCGCTCTTCTCTCTGAAAGCAGCAACCGAGCCATCTTTTGATAGTTCAAGTACACCTTTATTTTGACCAAAGTTGTACACTGATACTGTGCCGAGCTTTCCACAAGACTTATGGTGTTCAAGTAACTCATTTACATTTACGTCACTCACTGCATCACCATAAGTTAGCATAAACGTCTCGTCACCTACATAATCTCTAACTCTTTTTACACGACCACCTGTTTGTGTATTAAGACCTGTATCTACTATAGTGACTTTCCATGGCTCAGCTTTCTTGTTATGTACAATCATCTCGTTACCATTTGTAAAGTCAAAAGTAATATCAGAAGTATGGAGAAAATAATCAGCAAACCACTCTTTAATGACATGCTGTTTATATCCTGCACAGATAATAAACTCGTTGTGACCATAATACGAATATTGTTTCATAATATGCCACAAAATGGGCATCTCACCTATCTCGATCATCGGCTTTGGTTTCAGCTGAGATTCTTCCGAAATTCTTGTACCATATCCACCAGCCAGAATTACAACCTTCATATTACTTCCTCCTACTTTTTGTACCTATCATTGAGTTTACTTACTATATATTCATACACTCGCTTTGAAGATTCTCCGTCCCTGTGTGTGTTGACAAGGTTGTTAATCTCCATGCGCTTTTGTTTCAACTCGTCTTTACCATTTGAAACGCTCTTAACAAATGAAATGAAATCATCACAGTTAAGTATATGCTCACCAACAATATAATCAAAAACATTTTCAAATACAAATCCGGTGTCTTTTGAATACTCTTCAAAATCATCTACTGTCAATCCTATTATTTTTTCTGTCAACAAATAGTCATAATAAATCGACGAGTAATCAGTAACAAGTGCATCGGTCGAGCCGACAAACTGGTACAGCTGAATATCTTTTTCGCTCAACTCTTCATTGTATAAAATAACAAAATTAGATAAATTCAAATTCTTAATCAGTTTCAGTTTTTGAGCCGGATGAGGTTTTAGTATTAAGAGTATGTTTTCTTCTTTTAATACTTCGTTGAGCTTTATGCAATCTTCCTCATTATATAAACAAGGTATCTCCAGCGGAAACTCAAATGATGAATCCACCCTATCGCTGTTATCAGCTTTTCTGAAAGTGGGCATCCACAGTATAACTTTTTTATAGTTATTGTTGGGGTAAAGTATGTCTATATAATTGTTATTTTCAAACAGATAATCATTTCTGGGATAACCAGTTACAATAAATTTTTCCTCTGTGATTCCACCTAATTCCAAGACATCGTAAGGAGTAAAAAACGACGACAAAGTAATGCACGCATCACTCTCGTTATTTTCGTCTTGTCTACAATGTTTTAGGCGAGACTTAATACAAGTGCCATGTTTAAGATAGACAATAACCTGCTTATCAAAAATTTTACCAATATATCTATTAGCATACAACATAGCCCTAGATGTGCACAAAGTATATAATCTCTGAATTTTCTCAAAAGTATTCTTAGGATAAAAATTCATAAACTTTACATTTTTAATATGCACATTCTTAAAATCTTTTTTATCATTAACCAACCATATTAACTTGTATCTTTTGTTAAAGCCCTGCTCAAGCATATACTGAAAAACCGGATATGTCTGACAGCTCATATCTGGAATGCTTTCAAGCAATATCTTTTTATTAGGATACCAGTTTGATTGAAAAACTTTTTCAGCAACTTTTCTGATTGCTTTTTTTATGCTCATAAACTCCTCGCATTTAAAAACTAAGCTTTTTTTAACTTCTTCACAACATTTTTTATAAGGTTCTTTTCATAACTGTTAAATCCCCAGAAATAGATAATCAATAAGAACAGTACCAGATAAATCATTATCTGAGCAAAAAGCACCAACCATCCATCTGCTTTCCAGAAGTAATTCATCGCATATCCCGCAGTCGCTACTAATAGTACCTTCAGCAATATAGGAATTGTGCTTTTGAAATAACCTTTTATATCCAAATGCATTACACGTGAATAGTATATATTCATCACTATAACAGGACCTACTATTGTAGCAAGTGCTGTGCCGATCGCAGCACCAACACCTTCCCATTTCATAGCAAGTGGTATGCTGATTGCGATATCTATAAGCGTTATAATAAGATAAAAAACAGCTCTGAACTTGTGCTTGTTTTTAGCTAGCAAAATTTGAGTACCGAGTGATTGGCTTCGGCTGATAAGAGTCGGCAGCATTAAGATAACAATGATGTAGTACGACATTCTGTATTCTTCTCCTGCCCACAGCAAAATGAAATCTTGTCCAAATGCTATAAATCCACTGCATATCAAAGAGATAACAAACAGCTGAACTCTTCCTACTCTAATAAACAAGTCCGATAACTCTTTATTATCAGAGTCCTTGACAGACATGCCGACAATACGTGGAAAAAAGAACGAACTGATAGAAGAAGAAAAATTCAGATAATAATGGTTAATCTGCACCGCAATACCGTACACAGCAACCGCCGCAGTACCGGATACAGCTCCCAAAACCATACTATTTGTTGCATCACTTATGCGATCGACTATCATTCCTATAAAGATAAACACAGAATAGTCTACGATCTCCCTGACAACAGAGCTTTCAATTTTTCCATATACAACTTTGTAGGATAAAGCCTTTTTTGCATATATATAGTCTGACAATAAAACTGCAATGTTAAAAATGACATGAACAACAACCAGCGCAATAGCTTTATAACCAAAGAACAGTACAACTAAAACTGTAATCGGCATTGCTATCTCTCTGATTATTGAAACAACTTTTCTGAAAGTAAACTTCTCGTGCGCAGTTATTACTGCTCCGTAAACTCCAAGAGGAAAACTTACAGCCAGATTCACAGTCATCAACGCAACCATTACCCTAAGGCTTAATATTTCGTCTGCAGTCAACTTTGTTGTCAAAAAACCAAATACCATACCTGGTTTTAAGGTGTATGCTAAAAACGCACCGCAAGCAAGAGCCACAGCGGCTAAAACAAAATAAATTCTTAAAAAACCGCCGCCGATTTTTTGCTCTGACTCCTTGTCCCCTAGTGCAACATATTTTGCTGTGTACTTAACAAGTGCACTCTCAAGTCCAAGATTCAAAAAAGACAAGTAGCCTATAATAGATGTTGCTAAGGTATAAAGTCCGTACTGACTCTGTCCCAGCATTTCTAACATCTTTGGTGTATATAGCAAACCTGCTACCATTGATATCGCTATGTACACATATGACAGCACTATGCCGCTTTTAATTTGACTTTTTACTTGATTACTCATAGCTTCTCCTATATTAGCTCAACAGTTTTCTCAAAAAGCTAATTTTATTAAATATCAAACCCATAATCGTTAACACAATTACTGTTAAAATAAAATTCATAGCACTACTCAACCTAATATGTAATACAGCTGAAACAACACGTTCAGATATCAATAAAAATGCTGGGTGTACATAATAGATAAAGTTCGCACAAACTCTTGATTTTTGTGCGATCTTTTCTTTTCCTTCAAGAGGATGATTCAACAAAATCATTACTACAACCGCTACCAACGGAAACAACATAATTGTGTTCGGATGATGAATAGGCCATTTAATTAAAATAAGCAAGCACTTCTCAGCAACGTAAGCCAGAACAGCTACAACCAACCATAAAATTTCTGTAGCGTTATTATTAAACGCGATTCTTCCCCTTGCTTTAGCGACTAAACCGCCTAACACAATAAATGGTATTCCTGTACAAAATCTTGAAATAGTAGTGAAATAATCCGTATTAAAAAAGCTACTGAGTAACGGTATCTCAGCAAAAGCCTGTGAGTATGATGTACCTGCACATGAAACCAGATACAACAATACAGAAACTACAACAAGAGTCTTAAAACCACACCGCTTATATATCGCATACACAATCAATGTAGAATAAATAAGCACTGGGAAAAACCAAAAGTGATAATAACTACCTATAACAAAAAACTCTAGCAACATTCTTTTTACTATCATAATCAGAGAAACACCAGCGTTAATCCTGACATAAATAGTGATAAAAAAATATGGCACACTCCAAAAAGCATATACTTTTATAAGTTTCCATACTGAACGCAACGAAGCTTTGTTAATAAATGCTTTTGTAAAGAAAAAATATCCAGAAACAACAAAGAAAAACGGCACAGCGATTCTCGCCACAAAATACGATAAGAACACACCTACTGCAGTAGATTCTTCTAAAAGAAAAAGTTCGGTATGTAATACCACAACTAAAACAGCGCAAAAATAACGAAATATATCTATTGAATTAGTTCTCTTCTTTATTGCATCCATACTACCTAATCCTCAAAACACTCTGTTAATATGATTAATATCAAACTCACTTTTCAATTAGATTTCAACAGCTTTGAAACTAACATAAATATCCACTTTTTAGTGCGTAAATTACATACAAAGTCACTGTTTCTCAAGCCATAATATTTCAAAATTGATTTATATAAAGCTAAATCCAACTTACGAATTTCTGATGTTTCAAAAACCTGTGAAATCTCTCTGCTTCGTTCGCTAATATTATAGTTTTCTAACGCATACTCTCTTGCCAAAGATTTTTGCTTTACTAAATCTTCCTGATGATCTATATACCAATTCAAAGACTCAATCAAGCTATCTTTACTACAAATAGCCATAGGATAGTAGTAAGCATCTCCTCTACAATAGAAATCCTCTACTTTTACTAATCTACCTATGCTATTATTAACTGCCTCGTTCATCGGTGGGAAATCTGTTGTAATAACAGGCAAACCACAAGACAAAGCTTCATACATAGTTAACCCTAATCCGTCTAATCTTGTAGGGTAAACATACACATCACCGAGATAGTACAAACCAGGTGCTGTAACCGTTTCCTCTACAACTTTAATATTAAACTCTTTAAGTTTTTCAGCAGTATATTTACACAAAGAAGTAATCGGTCTTTGTGTGTGCACAATTAAAGTTGAGTTTTTATAACACTCTCCTTCAATAAAAGCATCTATCAAAATGTCAGTTCCTTTTCTGTCTGACATTCCTGCTGAATGGAAAAATGTTAACTCATCCTTTTGAATTTCATTAGGTGCAAAAAGATTTACGTCAGTTCCCCAACGTACGTAGTATTTTTGTGGATGACTACCCATAGCCTGCATATGTCTTTTTGTATTACAAATCACAAAGTCATATATAGAATACCAAGCCAATGTATTTTCAGTATAATAATCTACATAAGCTCCCAATTTTACTTCAGGAAAAGCTTTCTTAGTTTGAGCAACAATCTTAAAATGTTGTTGTTCATTAAATAGTATAGCATCCAACTTATTAGCTTTGATCCATTTAAAAAAGTTATTTTTGTTTATTTTGAAATCAGTATAAGTGTTATCTCTTGTAACATATGGTTGATTCCATTTCTCATCTTTCTGAGATGGAATATTCTCACCACCACGAGCATAAATAAGCACCTCGTGGCCTTCTTTTTTCAACAGCTCCATATAAAGCTTACTGACATAAGCTGCTCCTCGCTCAAACCAAGTAGTAACTATACCTATTCTCATATATATATCCTCTTAATATTTCTCCAAAATATCAGCAATTCTCTCGCACGCAAAGCCATCACCATATGGGTTGGACGCATGGCTCATTGCCTTGTAAGCTTCTTCGTCGCTCAGAAGTCTTGTGAACTCATTATAGATAGTTTCTTCATCAGTACCCACAAGCTTGAGTGTACCTGCAGCTATACCTTCAGGTCGCTCAGTAGTATCACGCATAACAAGCACAGGTTTACCCAGACTCGGTGCTTCCTCTTGTATGCCACCGGAATCTGTAAGCACAAGATGACTACGACTTAAGAAGTTGTGAAAATCCAACACATCAAGTGGCTCGATAATACGAATTCTGTCATCGCCTGCTAAAATCTCATTTGCGGTCTGTCTGACAACCGGATTCATATGTATAGGGTAGATAGCCTTGATATCGCCATGCTCGTCCATAACTCGTTTTATGGCTCTGAACATATTTTTCATAGGCTCACCGAGGTTTTCTCTTCTGTGAGCAGTGATAAGAATAAGTTTGCTATCTTTTGCCCATTCTAACTGCTCGTGAGTATAGTCTTCTTTGACAGTAGTCTTAAGAGCATCAATAGCTGTATTGCCTGTAACATAAATCGACTGTGGATCCTTGCCCTCTTTGAGCAGATTTTGTTTGGACAACTCAGTAGGAGCAAAGTTATACTTGCTTATGATACCAACAGCTTGTCTGTTAAATTCTTCAGGATAAGGTGAAAAAATATTGTATGTTCTAAGACCTGCTTCAACATGTCCAACAGGAATTTGTAGATAAAAACAAGCTAAAGCTGTTACAAAAGTAGTGGATGTATCACCGTGAACCAGTACAACATCAGGTTTTTCCTTCTCAAGAACATCCTTAATTTTCAACAGAATATTTGTTGTTACATCAAACAATGTCTGCTTGTCCTTCATAATAGAAAGGTCATAGTCAGGAACAACCGAAAACGCCTGTAGCACTACGTCGAGCATCTGTCTGTGCTGACCTGTAACACAAACTTTGGTATCAAAGTCTTTTCTACTTTTGAGTTCATTTACAAGTGGGCACATTTTTATAGCTTCAGGTCGAGTACCAAAAACAACTAATATTTTTTTCATACTAATATCCCTCTTTTAAATATGATATACGTTTGGTAAATCACAAATGTTATGACAATCCAATACAATCTTATTCTGTAATTTCTCTATGTTATCCTTGATCTCGTTATGCTTAACCATAACAACCACTAAATCAACATCATTTAAGAAACTGTCAAGATCATGATACTGATTCTCTACTACGTCGTCAGTAATGAACGGATCATAAACCTTGAGAGTAGGTGCTAAATGCTTTTTCTGACTCTTGAGTAACTGCAGAGTCGGTGAATCTCTCATATCATCAACATTTTCTTTATATGTAAGACCGTAAAGACCAACACGACTGACATCTGTAAGTCCGTTTTCTTTCATTATTTCATATACTCTGTTAAGTACAAAGTCCGGCATACTATCGTTAGTTCTCATAGATTCATCAATTACCTTTGCGATACTTGGGTAATCACCAACTAAAAACCATGGGTCAACCGAGATACAATGACCACCTACACCAGGACCTGGCTGTAAAATATTAACTCTAGGATGCATATTACAAATTTTGATAATTTCATAAACATCCATATTATCGTGTCTACAAATCTTTGCAAGTTCATTTGCAAAAGCAATATTAACAGCTCTGAAAGTGTTCTCTACTACCTTTGTCATTTCTGCTGTACGGATATCGGTCACTACGATGTCTCCCTGACAGAAAGAAGCATACATAGTCTTTATCTTTTCACCGATTTCAACATTATCAGCACCAATAGTACGGTTGTTATGCAACAGCTCGTAAATCATATTGCCAGGAATAATTCTCTCTGGCGCATGCACAAGATGAATATCTTCACCAATAACAAAATTGTTTGCCTCAATAACCGGGCGAACATATTTGTCGATTGTGCCCGGAGAAACAGTAGATTCGATAACAATCACTGCCCCCTTTGGAGCTACATCCATAATTGTTTTTACAGCATCAATAACATAGCACGCATCAACTTTTTTACTGAAATCATCATAAGGAGTCGGGACAGAAACAATATATGTATCTGTAACCTGATACTCAGTTGTAAACTTAATACCCTTTGCTAATGCTTGAGAAAACAATTCATCAAGACCGTCCTCTTTAAATGTTGTCTTACCCTCATTTAAAGTTCCAACAAGTTTTGCATTGTAGTCTGTACCGACAACTTCAACATCGTGTGAAGCAAGCATAAGTGCTGTTGGCAATCCAATATATCCCAGTCCTATTACATTAATCATTTTTATCTGCTCCTTTTTTATACTATGCTCATGCATAAATTTTCTATTTTGTTTACTATGTTATCGTGATCATACTCACTAATCAATGAATTTTCAGGTTTAAAATATAGCGGCAAATTTTCAGCCTTTAGTTCGTATTGTTTAAGTAAATAATCACACAACAATTTAACATCATCAGGATTGGTTTGTTCAACCGCTATACCGAGATTCAGTTCACGGATATAACCTGTTTCCTCACCGTCATCACCTGCGCCACAGGAAACACAAATAATCGGTTTCTTGTTCAGGGTGTACTCAAACAATTTTGCTGAGAAAGAACCGGTTGTCTTGTATATCAACGCTAATAAAATATCAGCTTGTCCCTGTAAATCAAGTGCCTGTTCTCGTGGAATAAAACCAAAATTTTTGACATTGTTTTCTTCACCGTACTTTTTAGCGGTTTCTATCAATGTTTCGTTATTTCCACCGGCACACTCTAATATATAGTTAAATTCAGGATTTTCCTGTCTGGCTAGCTGTGCTGCTTTAAAGAACAAATCTGCTTTTCTTGTACCGCCATACAAAGAACCGGTATGTACAATATGCAAAACTCCATCATCTTTATATATCGGCTCTCTAGCATCAGCCATAGAAAAGCCATTTGTAATGTGATGAATTTTTTCACGATCCGTAACTATATCACAAGACAGATATTCTATACCTTTTTTTGCTATTGAGATGACAGCATCAGCATAGACGAGTCGCTCTTGCATAATTTTTTTCATTATCTTCTCATCGTGTCTATCGGTGTTGACAAAAGGCAAATCTCTGAAGTCGCTTATCCACTTACATTTAAGCTGTCTTTTCAGTTCATATCCTATCAACATCTCGATAAACGGACAAGCAGATGAAATAACAACATCGATTTTTATATCCTTAGGGATAACGTTCTTGACGATATAGCGTGCATAACTTTTCGCTTTACTTTTCATAGAGGAAAATAGCACTCGGTTTTTCATCTTTCGCACAAAAGACTCTTCGTTTTTATTCGCTTCATCTTCAGCACTATTAGTTGATGTCTGCCAGTCATCTCCTGTTGCACCACCAAAGTACTTTACCGCAAACTTTTCATAAGCTGTCTTTTGGTTGATTCTGGCAACTAAAATACCGTCATCGTCCTTAGATATATCAAGTGACATATCCATATCGTCATGTGGTTGAGATACAACAATCACATTGTGCTTTTTAGCAAGACGAGTAGAAATATTGGTCCATCGAACGGACGCTATATTCTTATCATGCTTAAAAAACGGAGTCACTACAAGTATATTCAAAGCTTCGCCTCCCCAACAAGTTTCTTATATATTCGCATTATCAAAACATAAAGCTTCGGGCATTTAGCAACAAAAAGCACCGACAGCTTAACGCTGTTTTCACATATCTTGCTGTGCTTAATAATACTGAGATTTTCTCTTGCAAACTCTCTTATTACAGCTCTTTCTGCTTTATATGACTCATCCTCGTATATTCTGTTAAATAATCCTACATAAAACAAAGCCTGTCGTCTTACTGCATATTCTAAAAGCTCAGGATAATTCTCCTTACAGTCTTTGCTCACAGTATCCCAGAAAAATACAGAATCAATCTTCTTTTGAGATACCGCAGAATTAGTGATAGCACCTTCTCGAGCTTGCAGATAGTTATACTTTGATTTGCCCACTACAACTAACCTTTTCGTGGTTTTCAATAGTTCTATATTAAATGGATTGTCTTCACCCAAGATACCTTTGATAAATCTGACATTTTTATCCGGATATTTCAGGTTACCTAACTGTTCTGCTTTAAAAAGTTTATTCCACGCAAACGGATCAACTGTTCTTGCATACAAATACTCTTTTAAACCATCAAGTCCTTCATACACATTAACGCTATCGTCGTTTCCAACTTTCTCAACTTTACCATCGTCCCATATGCGGGTATAACGACAACAAGATATATCTGCATCGTGTTCTTCTATAGCATCAACGAGTATCTCAAACATATCTGCATCAATGTAGTCATCAGAATCAACAAAGCCTATGTAATCCCCTGTACTGACATCCATTCCTGCATTTCTGGCATCTGACAAACCACCGTTTTCTTTATGCACAACCTTAATACGCTCATCTGTTTTTTCGAGTTCATCACAAATAGCAGGACAGTTGTCCGGAGAGCCATCATCAACTAAAATGATTTCAAGGTTCTTGTATGTCTGGTTAGTAATGCTGTCAACGCATCTTTTTAGGTAATCTTCTACCTTGTATATCGGAACTATTATCGATACTTTCTTGTTCTGCATTAACCTTCTCCGTTCTAAATAATATCTCCTGTGATATAGCGAACATAACTACACATATATAGGTGAATTTCTCCCTATGTCTAATAACTGAACCTGAGTTAGATACGCCCCATCCAAACATAACAGCTGCTATCAGTACTATTACTGTTAGCGTAATCAAATAACTTCCTAAATTATCATTAACAAGGGTCTTGTTCGGTTTTGTTTTAAATGCCTTAATTGTCAAATATACAACATAAATATAGAATATTGTACTTCCAAAGAATGCAAGAATATCACCCGGACCACGCCACATCCATGGCAATGGTGAAAAAATAAAATAAAACATACGAATAGGGGTATTTACTACTATATCCACTGCCGGAGGTAGCCCCTGTATGCCGATGACATATGCACCGCCACCAATTTCTCTGTCACCTGATTTGTCTAATATTGCCTCTGCTGACACCTCTCCGCCGAGTTTTCCCAGCAGATCTCCACCAAATGTAGAAATAGCAAACAGTGCAACAAACGCCATTATGATAACCATAACAAGTCTTGCTGGTGTAGCAGACACTTTTCGTTCTTTGTTGTTTACTAAAAACAACATCATAAGTATTCCTATGCCAATAGCAAAACCACCCATATGTAGCATCGCTCCGGCAACAGAAAACAATATTGCCAAAACTATATTAAATGCACTTTTACCAAACCACCATCTTGTAAACAGATACAAAGATGAAATTACAAAAAAAGCAATGATTGATTCTTGTAAAAAGAAAGTTGTAATCATCATCAAATTTGGCAAAAAAGCTGCAATCGTAATGGTTATTTTTTTCACCTTAGTGTCGATATCAAATTTGCACAAAATCTTATATACAAGAATGAGTGAGCACATTGCTAAAAACACATTGATAAACTGGGCAGTCATCTTTTGAACGCCAATAAATTTATACAACTGTCCTATATAGTACGAGTATTTAGTATAATCAACTTCCTGTGCTCTGGTACCAAAAGCATACGAAACTCCGATTTTGTGATACCACTCCGCATCGCCTTCACTATTTGGAAGTATAAAAATATGTCTACAGTACACGTCCCAAAGCAGTATAAGTATTCTTAAAAAAAACGATGAGAACAATGCGAGTTTTATACTACGCTCTTCTTCGACATTATTATTTTTTATTGAAAAGCTTATCCCCAAGCAAACTACAACTATGTTGATAACCAATAAAACCACAGCACATGTAGACTGTTCTACATCACTGTTCGGCATCAATATAAAATTGCAAAGGATACCTTCAAATATCAAAACTAAACTTGCAAAAAACATATATTAAAACCTATAAAATAAAAGACTTTATTTGATCGAACTCGCAATAGACTCTAATCTGTTAGTACCAATAGTGTTTCTAAGTAAACCAATCACATAACGTCTCACACGATACAAAAACGAGTCTTTACGTCTGCTGTTTTTCCAGCTTTGATCAAAGTGATGTATGGTATAGCTCTTCTTAGAAGGTTTATTGAAAATTCTGGAGAAGTTGTTTGGACAAAACACAATCTGAGGATATATAGTCATGTTTTTAATCGTTTGCAACTTACCGTTAAGTTTTACTCCATTTTTTATAAAATCTTCGGTTATTATATGTGTGTTGGTAACCATATTCATAGTCCCGTCATCGTTAATAAACTTGGCACCATCATAATAGTCAAGCAACATTTTAATGACAGAATCCCCTGCACACGCTCCCATAACCGCTGTAACAGGAGAATCCTTAACTTCAAAACCTGTAAAAGATTTATTTTTCAAAAACTCATCAATAGGCTTGAGCACTTCAACATCAGTATCGAAATACACGCCACCCTCATTATACAATGCGTACAAACGTGCATAATCAGATACAAACGCCCATTTTTTATTTTCATATGCCTGTTTTGTATAGAGAGTTGCATTGACATCTAAATTATCTTCATTCCACTCGATAATTTCGTAGTCAGGGCAATACTTTTTCCAACTTTCAATACACTTTAAAATCAACTCTGATTTTTGTCCTCGTCCAAACCAACAGTAATGTATCTTCTTCGGTATCATCACAATCCTCCCGGAATCTATTTGTTATCAAGAACTGCGTTTATAGTTTTTTCAACAACAGAGTACTTTTCGAATTCTCTTTCCATTTTTTGTCTGCCTCTGATGCCCATCTGTTCTCTCTCTTCTTTTGTAAGGTTTAAGAACTTTTCCATATCTTCTACTATAGTGTCTACATCCTGTTTTTTACACAGATAACCAGTCACATTTTCATCGACAGCTTCTCTACATCCAGGGATATCTGATGTGATCAGTGCTCTGCCAGTTGATGCCGCCTCAAGCAAAACATTGCTCATACCTTCATGGTAACTTGCAAGCACTACACAATGAGCAGCCGCATAATACGGTCTTGGGTTAGGTTGAAAACCATGGAATACTATCACTCCGTCTTGGACCATTTTTTCAACCTCTTCCTTGTACTCATCTTCAAAGAAGCCTACTACATCAAAAACAACTTTTTCTTTGTACTTTTCTTTGACTATACGCATAGCCTCAAAAGTCTCACTACAGCCTTTTTCTTTCATGATTCTACCGAGATACAGGATATGGACTCCACCATCCTCACTTGGGTACGGTTGATTTTTGTACGAATCAAGATTTACTCCTGCGCCATTAAGAACCATAACCTTTTCCTTAGGGATAATCCCTCTGTCGGTAAATTCTTTAGCGTTTGCATCGTTTTCAAAAAAAACAATGTTGGACTTTTTTATTCCGGCTTTGTACATAACAGATGCAACAATTGACATGAATTTGCTTTGGAACGCAGTTCCAAGCCCTTGCACGTTCACACTGTAAGGAATCTTCTTCATTCTACACAAAAAGCCTGCATATACATTTGGCTTTATCGAATAGGTGATAACAACATCCGGTTTTTCTTCTTTTAGCACCTTGTTATAGAAAGTAAAAAGTTTTAAGTCTTCAAATAAATTTATTCCTCTACGGTTGATTTCAGTGTTGATGCACTTGCAACCCATAGCTTTAAAATCATCTTCGTGTCCTAAAAAAGGAACACTTATTACGACCTCACCTAATTTAATCAACTCGCCAATTAACTCTCGACGAAATTGCCACAGCATATACGAGTGATTTGTTACTATTAAAAACTTCATACCAATAACCTCTGATTACTTAGTAGTCTTCTCTTCGTGTTTTTTTAACTCTCCGGTACCACCCTCAACAACACCATCACTTTTGAAAACGCTGATTATAGAACCAAAGAAACATTTCAAATCAAATGCAAAGCTGAGCTTTTCTACGTATTCACCGTCGAGCTTAGCTTTAACAGGAATCTCGAGCTCGTCACGACCGTTAATCTGTGCCCAGCCGGTAAGTCCCGGCATAACATCGTTTGCTTTATACTTATCTCGCTCAGCTATCAGGTCTTCCTGATTCCACAGAGCTGGTCGCGGACCAATGATACTCATATTACCAACAAAGATATCCCAAATCTGTGGTAGTTCATCAAGACTTGATTTTCTTAAAAACTTACCAACCTTAGTAATATACTGATCAGGATTATCAAGCTGATGCGTCGGTACATCGTGAGGCGTAGACATCTTCATAGAACGGAATTTATGTAGCTTAAAGTAAGTTTTGTTGATACCAACTCTTTTTTGTGTAAAAAACGCCGGACCCGGATCGTCGATTTTAATTGCAATAATCAAGCCCAGATAAAGCCAGGATAAAAAGACCAATGCTAAAAACGACAACACTACATCAATCAATCTTTTGAAAAACTTTGCGTACATAAAATCCTCCTATTATACAAAAAACGTCTATAACCCCAGAATTCCTATTATATCTCTTACATTTTACTATATTACTTATATAATGTCAATTAAAACCTATTTTTTGACCAATTTATTTTCGCCTTTAGAAATGGCTTATTTATGCGGTTTTTTGCCATTTTTGATGAAACGCAGTAAAAAAACGCTCTCGGCTTTTCACCGAGAGCGTTAATTTATTATCAAGTATTTATGTTTTATGGTTATTCCATAACATTATCCAAGCACTCACTAATCACACTTCATACCCGTTAGGGTTATTGCTCTGCCAGTTCCACGAATCTTTGCACATCTCTTCAAGCCCTCGCTGAGCAGTCCAACAAAGCTGTTCGTTAGCCTTTTTTGGATCAGCAGTAACTATCGCTACATCACCGGGACGTCTGTCCATAATGACATAAGGAATCTCAATATTGTTCACCTTTGAAAAAGTTTTAACAATATCAAGCACGCTATAACCTGTACCTGTACCAAGGTTAAAAACTTCAGTACCTTTATGACCATTGTTTATGTACTCAAGAGCTTTCAGGTGTCCATTTGCAAGGTCAACAACGTGGATATAATCCCTAACACCTGTACCATCGTGGGTATCGTAATCGTTGCCGAAAACACCGAGTTTTTCACGTTTCCCAACAGCCACCTGTGTGATATACGGCATCAGATTATTAGGAATACCGTTAGGACTCTCGCCGATAAGACCACTCTCGTGTGCTCCAATAGGGTTGAAATATCGAAGCAGTACAACACTCAAATCACTATCAGCAACCGTAGCATCAGTCAGAATCTGCTCGTTAAATAGCTTAGTCCAACCATAAGGGTTAGTACACGATGTCGGCATTCCCTCTTTAAGAGGCACAACTTCCGGCACACCGTAAACTGTTGCAGACGAACTAAAGACAATTTTCTTCACATTAAACTCACCCATAACTTCTAAAAGTGTCAGGGTTGTATCAAGGTTGTTTCTGTAGTACATAAGCGGTTTTTCAACACTTTCTCCTACCGCTTTATAGCCCGCAAAATGAATAACCGCATCGATATCACACTGTGAAAAAAGCTCTCTCAAAGCCTTCTTGTCAGCAACATCAATTTTATATACAGCTACGCTTTTTCCGGTGATTTTCTCAATACGATCAACAGCTTTTTCGCTGGCATTATCAAAATTATCAGCAATAACTACATCGTAACCGTTATTCAAAAGTTCTACGCAAGTGTGGCTACCTATGTAACCTGCACCGCCTGTTAAAAGTACTGCCATAATTAACTCCAATTAAATTATAAATTCTTTTTATGGTGGAAAGTAGGAACAATATCAGCAAGCATATCAACTGTGTTCTCGTTGTCATTGCATGCTGCATATTCCTGCAACTTTTCAAGCTTTGATAAAAGAGCACTTGGCTCGATATCAATCTGATTGCCGATAAAAATCTTCTTGTTCGCAGTTGATTTAAGCCCTTCTTCGTCCATAAGCAATTCTTCGAACAGCTTTTCACCCGGTCGAAGACCCGTGAACTTGATTTCCACTTCTTTGTAAGGTATTTTTCCATACATTCTGATGAGGTTTTCAGCCAAAGTAGTAATCTTGACAGGATCGCCCATATCAAGAACGAAGATTTCGCCACCACTCGCCATAGCACCTGCTTGCAATACGAGTGATACAGCCTCAGGAATAGTCATAAAGTAACGGATAATATCAGGGTGAGTAACAGTAACCGGTTTTCCTGCTTCAATCTGGCGTCTGAAAAGCGGAATAACTGACCCGTTCGAACCGAGCACATTACCAAAACGAGTAGTAACAAATTCAGTTTCAGAACCACTTTGAGATTTGTACTGAACAATCATCTCACAACAACGCTTTGTTGCACCCATAACATTAGTAGGATTTACAGCCTTGTCAGTAGAAATCATAACAAACTTTTCGGTTGTGTAAAGTTCAGCAAGGGTCACCATATTCCACGTGCCAAAAATGTTGTTTTTAACAGCTTCGGCAGGTGAAGTTTCCATCAGCGGAACATGCTTATGCGCTGCTGCGTGGAACACAACCTGTGGCTTGTACTCTTTAAAAATAGCTTCCATCTTATCGTAATCTCTAACAGATGCGATAAGCGTCACAAGATTAAGTGCGTCATCGTATTCGAGCCTTAGCTCTTGCTGAATATCATACGCATTGTTTTCGTAGATATCCACAATAATTATCTGTTCAGGATTGTATTTTGCAATCTGTCGAACAAGCTCAGAACCAATAGAGCCGCCACCACCTGTGACCATACATACTTTGCCTTCAATAAACTTGCGGATTTCGGTTCTATCAAAAGTAATAGGATCTCTGCCCAAGAGATCTTCTATTTTAATATCCTTGACCTGATTTAGAAGCTGTGGTTTATCATCATCAAAAAGAAGCTGGCTGAGATAAGGAACCATCTTGATTTTACAATCGGTTTTCGAACACAAAGCCATAATATCTTTTCGTTCCTCTTCTGTACATGAAGGAATAGCAAAAAGAATGAGCTTTATCTTGAACTCTTTACAGATTCTAGGGATATCCTTAGTTGTGCCCACAACCTCAATACCCATAACTTTTGTGTCACGCTTTGCGTCATCGTCATCAACCAAACATACAGGCAAAATATCGCGCGAAGGGTTGTTAGGGTCAGCGTGAGCATTAGAAATATCAGTTAAAATCATCTTTGCAGCTTGACCTGCACCAACAATAAGTGTGCGTTCGTAGTTTTCAGAACGTCCATATTCAGTCAAGTTGATAAAAGTACGTTTGAAAATAAACCTGAACAATATAATCGCACCGGTAGAAACAACAAAGTTGATTACATAGAATATAGGGTTGGCCTGCTTTTCTGCGAGCGAAGCAAAAAAGCCACTGAGCAAAAGGCCAGCAATAACACCAACAGTACAGTAAAGGTAATCTTTTTTGTTGAAATCTCGCCACACTTTGTTATATGCCCCACAAATAAACAGCATAAAGAAGCAGAACATCGCATTGAGCAAAATTATCCACAACAGTCTTATATCGTTTACAACATAGACTTCTTGTGGCAATTTTAATAGCACACAAGCTAATGATAAAATCGCATTTGACACCAACGCTGACAGTGCTATAAGAACAATATCAACGACCATTAATAAATTTTTTCTGAAATTAAATCTATTCATTTCCAAAACCCCTATCAAGCTATAGAGTAAAACACATACTTACTTATAGTAAGTATATTACATTTGCTATCAAAATGTCAATAAAAATCCTATATTTCGATACCTACGAATATATGTGTTATCCTACAAAACTTTCACGCATAGTATTCTCTTTTTCTTCATATACATTACCACAACGACTCGGAGGTTTTTTATATGAAAGAAAATGTCGAAGAGCGCGCATTACAGCTTGGAGAATACATAGCAAAAACTAACGCTACCGTGCGACTGGCTGCTAAAAAATACAACGTAAGTAAAAGCACGGTTCACAAGGATGTCAGCGAAAGGCTCAAGACAATAAATATGCCTTTGTATAAAGAAGTCAGAAAAGTACTTGATCAAAACAAAGAGGAACGTCATATCCGTGGTGGAATAGCCACAAAACAGAAATATCAAAAAATTACGCAAAATATAAAATAACAGTAAAAACCAGACACAAAGGCCTTCTTTTTGTCTGGTTTTTCTTTGTGAAAATTCAAAGGTAACAGTGGAACAACTTTCTCTTTACTTTAAATCAAAAAAGTAGTATAATTAGCGTGGTATTTAATGGAACTTGAGCTAACACAAGGAGATATCAATATGATGAACATTCCGTTCTCTCCACCTGACATCACTCAAGCTGAGATTGATGAGGTTGTTGAGGTGCTAAAAACCGGCTGGATAACCACCGGCCCGAAAACCAAACTTTTTGAACAAGAAATCGCAAAGCTTTGTAACACAAAAAAAGCTGTTTGTCTTTCTTCCCAGACCGCCTGTGCCGAAATGACTCTTCGTATTTTAGGTATAGGCCCCGGAGATGAGGTCATTGTACCGTCATACACATACACCGCTTCCGCTTCTATTATTTATCACGTTGGTGCTACCCCTGTACTCGTAGACTGCGCAAAAGACAGCTATGAAATGGACTATGACAAGATGGAAGATGCCATCAACGAAAGAACCAAAGCTATCATTGCAGTAGATTTAGCAGGTATAGTGTGCGACTATGACAGGATTTTTGAGGCTGTTGAAAGAAAACGTTCAGTTTTCAAGCCATCGGACAACCCTATCCAGTTTGCACTTGGTCGAGTTATTGTTATGAGTGATGCTGCACACGCTTTCGGTGCAAAGTGGCACGGAAAAAGCTGTGGCGAAATCGCCGATTTCACAAACTTCAGTTTCCACGCAGTAAAGAATATGACTACCGCTGAAGGCGGTGCCGCTACATGGCGTGAGATCCCCGGTGTTGACAGTAACGAAATATACAAAAACTTTATGCTCATGACACTTCATGGTCAGACTAAAGATGCTTTTGCTAAAAACAAAGGTACATCGTGGGAATATGATGTTGTTGATACACAATACAAATGCAATATGCCTGATATTTTGGCAGCGCTGGGACTTGCTCAGCTCAAGCGCTATGATGCTATGCTTTCTCGCAGACACGAACTCATCAAACGCTACAATGAAGCATTCAAAGATCTTCCTGTAGAAGTACTCAACCACGCTGACAAAAACCACCGTAGCAGCGGACATTTATATTTTGTGAGGTTTATCGGCAAAGATGCTGACTACCGCAACGCTTTTTACGACAAAATGAAAGAAAAAGGCGTTATGTGTAACGTACATTTTAAACCTTTGCCTATGTTCACAGCATACAAAGCAAAAGGCTTTGATATCAAAGATTTTCCTAACTCTTACGACCAACATAAAAACCAGCTCACTCTGCCTATGAATACTGTGATAACAGATAAAGAGGCTCAGTACGTCATTGACTGCTTCAAGCAGACACTCAAAGAGCTTGGCTGAGCATAGACAAAAGTCCATGCCTTAAGTCGTACTTTTTAAGGCTGTTCAGATGAACAGCCTTTATTTTTCAGAAAAACTACACTATTTGTTTTTAATTTATTCATTTTTATGGGGATTTTTGTATTATAATTAACCTGAATAATATTGACCTTGAATGGAGGTATTTTTATGAATAACGGTAAAATTCTCATCGTTGATGACGACAGCAATATATGCGAACTTCTTCGCCTGTATATTGAAAAAGAAGGCTACTCCACCATAATCGCTTATGACGGAGAGCAGGCTCTCGAGCTTTTTAATAGAGAACAGCCTAACCTTGTACTTCTTGACATAATGCTGCCAAAGCTCGATGGTTGGCAGGTGTGCAGAGAAATCAGAAAAACTTCTGACTGCCCTATCATTATGATCACAGCTAAAGGCGAAGTTTTTGATAAAATCCTTGGTCTTGAGCTCGGCGCAGACGACTATGTCGTAAAGCCTTTTGAAGCTAAAGAAGTTGTTGCACGTGTTCGTGCAGTACTGCGACGCACCGGATCAAATGACGAAGAAACCATAAAAGAAGTCAACTGGGATAAGCTCTCAATCAACCTCACAAACTATGAGTTGAAGGTCGACTCAGTTGCTGTTGACACCCCTCCAAAGGAAATGGAGCTTCTCTATCACTTAGCAAGCAACCCGAACAAAGTATTCACACGTGACCAGTTACTAGACCAGGTGTGGGGATTTGAATACTACGGCGACAGTCGTACAGTTGACGTACATGTCAAGAGAATAAGAGAAAAAATCGACGGTGTTTCTGACAAGTGGGAGCTTCGCACCGTCTGGGGAGTAGGCTATAAATTTGAAGTCAAAGGTTAAAAAACTGACGAACTCTTTTCGTCTGTCTATTTTCCAAAAATATCTGACCATCAGCGTATCCATAATTTTGATATGTATGATTGCACTTGGCATCACGATGCTTATTTTCGTAGCAAACTACTGGGAAGAAGAGAAAAAAGAAAATCTCATTGAAAACGCAAACCAGGTTGCTTCTGTTATTGTGGCTGCTTCTGATTATAACAGCATCAACCGCACTCTTATCGTAGAAGACCCGGAGCTTTTTACAATCACTATCTCAACCATCGCTCAGAGTGTAGACGCAGATATTTTTGTAGTAAACAACAAAGGAATATTTGAATACTGTTCAGAACAGGGAACCTGTACTCATCAAGATAAGATTTTGTCATCGGATATTTTAGGCAGTACTGCCGGTGGTAACTTTTTTGAATTCGGAACACTTGACGGTTACTATGAAGACACCCATTACACCGCCGGTGTACCAATCATTGCAAGCGAAGCAGGACTTTCAGAAATCGTCGCTTTCTGCTATGTATCTACAAGATCTTCATTTGTATCAGGACTTACTATGTCCATGATGAGAATATTCTTGACTGCAGCTATTATCACCTTGTTGGTATCGTTTGTCTTTGTCGGCATTTTGAGCTACAACATGGCAAAACCTCTTCGACAAATGTCAAACGCAGCGAAAAAATTTGCTGTCGGAGATTTTTCTGCACGAGTAACAGCTACCGGTGATAACGAAGTAGGTGAGCTAGCTCTTGCATTCAACCACATGGCTGATTCACTAACTGCCAGCGAAGGTATGCGACGAAGCTTCATAGCCAACGTATCTCACGAGCTCAAAACCCCGATGACTACTATTGCAGGCTTTGTCGACGGTATGCTCGACGGTACTATCCCTCCTGAGCGACACAAGCATTACATGAAGATCGTATCTCTGGAAGTCAAGCGCCTATCACGACTTGTACAGTCTATGCTCTCACTATCACGCATCGACAATGGTGAGCTCAAACTCAACAAGCAAGAGTTTGAAATGTTCTCTGTGATAGTCAACGTTCTGGCAGGCTTTGAACAAAAAATCAGTGAAAAAAATATCGAAATAAGAGGCCTCGAAGATTTCAGAAAGCTCAAGGTCGATGCTGACCCTGATTTGATGCATCAGGTTATTTACAATCTTATCGAAAATGCTGTCAAATTTACAAACGAAAACGGATATATTTCTTTCGGTGTTGTACAGACTAAATACGACATATCCGTTGCTATCGAAAACAGCGGTCCCGGTATTCCGCCGGAGGATATCCGATTTGTTTTTGACAGATTTTATAAAACCGACAAATCCAGAAGTATGGACAAAAAAGGTATGGGTTTAGGACTTTTCATAACCCGATCCATTATGCGATTGCATGGTGGATACATCTTCGTTGAGTCTGAGCCTGACAAGTACTGTCGCTTTACCTTCAAGCTGCCTACTATTATGAAACAGTACGAAAAGCCACAGTCCGCAAAATACATTGAAACTACCGCAAACACTGACGGGGAGGATAAATAATGGACGAATTTAAGAACAACTTTGATCCTATAGATGAATACGCACCACTTGAAGATCAAAAAGCCGAAAAGAAAACTTTTAAAAACGCAGAATCTACTGGAAACAACAAAGAAGATGACGTTTTTGATGCATTTGATAAAGCTCAGGCGCAGTGGGATAAAAATGCTGTAAATAACCAAAACAATATCCCTGACATTCCACCTACACCGCCTGTACAGCCTCAACAAAGCTACGCTGCGCCACAACCACCACAGGGGTATAATAATTATCAGCACAACGCACCACAATATTCACAGTACAACAAGCCTCCTTATCAGGCTCCACCGTACTACAACACTTACAATCAACCTCATAGAGCTCCACAAACACAAAACCAAAACTCTTATAACGCAAATCCTCAGTGGAATACTAATCAGAACTACAATCCTTACACACAGCCATCGGTTATCAAACCAAAAGAAAAAACACCTACAAGAGCTAAAGTTCTCATAGGTGTACTTATTTCTTTGCTCATTGTCTTTATGATAGCTTTCTTTGTGAGCTGTTCTGTTGCTGTCTTCGGCAATAACAACAATAGTGATTCTAATAATCCGCTCAAGGAGTACGCTGAGGATTTTGGATCTGATTCTTATACAGACCCATACTCTGATCCGTTCTCTGAATTTTACGACGAGTTTTACTCTGATGATTTTGCCCCTGACTTTAACTTCTCACCATCATATGACAGCGATACCTTCACTGAAGATATCGTGCTACAAGCTGACGATGGCCAGACTCAGGTTAAAGAAGACGACAAAGAGAGTAACTCTTACTCTCCTGATAAAAATGCAAAAGATCTCAAAAGCAATGCTCTTCCTAAGGATAAAAACAACAAAGAATACACTACTCAAAGCGCATATAACGCTGTAACAGACTCAGTTGTTTCTATCGAAGTTTTCAAAGACAAGATTACTGATAACGAAGAAGACATTATCAGTGGCGGTACAGGTACTATTATTTCAAAAGACGGATATATTCTGACTAACAGCCACGTAATCGGTGACAGCAAACAATATACACTAAACGTTATTTTAAATAACGCAAAAGAGTATAAAGCACAAGTAGTCGGCTATGACACACGAACCGACCTTGCAGTTATTAAAATAAACGCAAAAGACCTACAGGCTGTAGAATTCGGTGATTCAACACTTGTAGAGGTAGGTCAGGATGTCGTTGCTATCGGCGATCCCGGTGGCACAAGTTTTCAGAATTCTTTGACAAAGGGTATCGTTTCTGCAGTCGATAGAAAACTCGAGCTTAACGCAAATGTCACATATATCCAGATCGACGCCGCTATCAACCCGGGCAACTCAGGTGGTCCTTTGTGCAACCTTTACGGTCAGGTAATCGGCATCAATACCGCAAAGATAGCTACCGAAAGTTTTGAGGGTATGGGTTTTGCAATACCAAGCAACACTGTTATAGACATTGCAAATGACCTGATTCACTATGGTTATGTTAAAGGCAGAGTTCGACTTGGTCTTATGGGTAAAGCAGTTGATGAACAGATGATTTACCAGTACAACGTCCCACAAGGTATTCTCATTACAGGGATTTCAGAAAATGGTCCACTAGATGGCACAAAAATCGATGTTGGTGATATCGTAACAAAAGTCGATGGAAAAGAAGTCGCAACCTTCCAGGAAGTTTATGATATACTCTCCAAACACAAAGCAGGCGACAAAATCGAGATAACCATATTCAGACTAAAAGAATAATCAAAACCTCCGACTAGGATTTAGTCGGAGGTTTTCTTTTTGCACTGTAGGTTATGTAATATATACAAAAGATAAAAGTATTTAGTGTTCCCTTTAACGATTGACAAATTCTATAATCAAACGTAAAATTAAATTAGACGAAGTGTATAAAAATAGCAGCTGTGTTTCTTGCGATTATATCGCACTTATACAACACACCACCGTGCTTTTGCGAACTGAAAAACTATATTCTATTCTAAGGAGATGATTTTATGAAAAGAATTATTAGTATCTTTTTTGTAGTTTTGATGTTGTTTTCAGTGGCAATTATACCATCGGCTGCATATTCAAATTTAGAACTTTATAAACAAAATAACATGTATGTTGAGAGCTATCATGAACAATATGGTATTATTGAACAATATACAGAAAAATATTATCATCAAATGGATGATACAGACCCTAATTCACAAATTGATTGGGTGTTGATATCAGCGTATTCATTTATGGATGCGTTTTCTTGGGATAACACAAACTATAGCGTAGTAGGAAATAGAATCATAAAATGTCCGGATGGATTCAAGCCTTTTGGATTGACGTATTGTATTTATGATGTGCTCGAGGATGAATTTACAGATATAGCTAAAATCAATATCGATGATTATAGTGGACTGAGTGAGTGTCTTGATGAATTAGAGATAGGCGAACCGGTCGGAGATGCGGATCGTGATAAAAAGCTTACTGTACTTGATGCGACTGAGATACAGCGAGCACTCGCAGAAATAATAGAATTTCACCCCTCAGATACATTACGTCGAGCTGATTTCATTTGTATTGGAGAACAGCTGAATTATGTATCTGACTTTAACCGTGACGGAAAACGTACTGTTATGGATGCTACCGGTATCCAGATGCATCTCGCACAGCTCCACATCCCTGTCGATACTCCTGACCAAGCATAATTATTTGAACATACAGCAAAAAGCACCCGAAAGCATAGCTCTCGGGTGCTTTTTAATGGCTACATTTTTGTAAAAAAAAACGACCACCCTATTGGGTGGAAGCTCTTCTTTGTGTTGGCACCTTCCTATTTTCCCGGGCCGTCACCAGCCAAGTATTTTCGGCACTACAGGGCTTAACTTCCGTGTTCGGGATGGGAACGGGTGGACCCCCTGCGTCATCGACACCAACTACCGTTGCCTCAAGCAACTTCGTTATTATATCACCCTCTTTTTAAAAAAGCAAGTCTTTTTTTAAAATTTTTAAAATTATCGTAAACTTTTGCTGTTTTGTTTGACTAAGTGACATAAATTTTGTAGAATAATATCATATTATACCATATCGGAGGTTGTCTTATGCTAAAAAGAACCTTATCTCTAATACTCAGCATTGTTTTGATATTTACAATGGTGCTTTCACTTTGCGCATGTAAGGATGAAGCAGGTGTTGAATACCCTGTCACTATCGGTGATTTAACTATTGAAAAAGAACCGCTCAACATCGTAGTTCTCTCTGACTGTCTGAGTGATGCTATATCATACATGGGATATGACGTAAAAATGGTCGGCAGAAACTTAGAGTCAGATCAAGAGTTTTTGTCAGTGGTTCCTATTGTTGGCACAGCTCAGGAGCCCAACATCGACTCTATCTTTTCATACGAAGCTGACTTGGTTATTGCAGAAGATACCCTTTCTGAAAATGCAAAGAGTACTTTAGCTCAAAACAATATTCCACTCCTTGTACTCAACCGTGCCAACTCTTTTGAAGAGCTCAACTCACTTTACATCAATCTCGGCACAGCACTGGGCGGAAACGTCACAGGCAAAGCTCATGGTAAAGCTTCATACGATGAGCTCATGAAAACCATCTCCGACTTTGAAGACGCAGTGCCCGGCAGCATCGTAAAAACAGCGTGCTACCTCTATGTTGATGAACACGGTACACTGTGCACACTGACAAAAGATACTATCGAATACGAACTGTTCTCTCACTGTGCAGCTATCAATGTTTTCTCTTCTCAACAAGAACCACAGGTGGATTTGGAACAGCTTAAAATCAGCACACCATCTTTCATCTTCTATGATGACAAAGCGGTTCTCGATATCTTGAACGAAAACGATGAGCTTTCAAATATGAATGCAATAAAAGAAAACCACACATATCAAATCAAAAAGAGAGATTTCTACCGTCAGGGCAAAACCTACGAAGAAATTATCTACCAGATGATTGAGTTTATGTTCGTCAAGAGCGAAGCTACTCCTGACGATGTTACTCCATCACAAACACAAGCTGAAACTCAGGCAGAAGCTCAAACTGAGACCTCAGTAGGCTTTGTATCAGACTAAAAAAGCGACCGTAAAACGGAGTCACTTCTTTACGAAGTGACTCCGTTTTTTCTATGTAATATAAAAAAAGACACTTGCAGTTTTTGAAAGTGTCATAGTGGGTTACATACTTTGAAAAAGGTAAATACCTGCCGAAAAAGAGGATGTAATATATTCGCCAAAGGCGAATATAACTGTGGCACCTTCCTTACGGAGGGTGCCACAAACGGTCGCTTTTTATTTACTTTTCTACTGTAACTGTCATAGTAGCCTTTTCAGTTTTGCCCAAATCATCTGTGACAGAATATGTCACATAATATGTACCAACCTTTGAAGTGACAACATTTCCTACCACTTCGAGTCTGTCAGTAATATCCTGACCACAGCTGTCTGTTGCTGTAACTTTGCTGTCAAAATCGCTGTCTTTCTTTATAGTAACATCATTGACTCCACTTATAACAGGAGTGCTGTCTTTGTACGGATTGTTTTTGTTAGGATCTGTCGGGTCCCACAAAATCTCTTCGTCCACTTTCAAAACAGGTGGAGTCCCCAGTGCGTCACTGCCTGCGGTTTTATCTATAACAGTAACGGCAGTATGCATATCAATATTATCGTATATCCACTTTGCATCTGATATCATAAGTCGCACACAACCTTGTGACGCATTAGTGCCGAGCTTGTTGAACTCATCAGCCTTGAGTGAATCTTCAGATGTTTGCTTATACGGTACGGAATGGAACAAATAATGTCCCGAAAAGCCTGTGACATACTGTCCGTAAACATCGCCGAAAAGTGCGTGCCAACGGTTTTTGAAATACACAGAATAGTCTCCTGTAGGAGTGATATTCTCGTCAGTGAACTCGCCACACGAGCACACCATAGCTCTGACAGGCACAACATAGTCACCGTTATCGTCATAAGTATAGACGGTTACGGTGTTTGTTCGGCGGTTGACTGTGACACTGTACAGATCCTGCGAGCCATCTTCCTTATTTTTTTCGACTATGTCGAGGTTTGCAATAAATGCTGTTGTGTACTCAGAAGACTTTTGCTCTTTTTGAGCTTTTTTGACAGTCACGTTACACTTTCCCAAAAAGCTCTTACTCTGTGCTGTGATAGTTGCTTCGCCCTCTTTTTTAGCATCTAGGCGACCGCCACTGTCGACTGTCAGCACATCCTCGTTGCTTGAGGAAAACTCAAGCGCATCAAAGCTTTCGTCTTCTAGCGCTACTGTCAGTATGCTTGTCTCACCGCTATTAAGTATTAAAGATGTAGTCAGTTCATTTTCGATAACGCAAGGCTCAGCGGGTACTTTGACTTCTGGCGTACTCACCGGCTCACTGTAGCTGAGCAGTTTAAAGCATACACCACAAATTCCGCCAACCAGCACAACCGCACACAAAGTCATACCAAACAAAAGTAGCTTTTTGTTGCGGCGACGTGTACTTTTCAGCACCAGTCTTCGCCTGCGATTTCGCATTACTTTAAATTCTTTCATAACTTAATTATATATTTTGCTACAGTAATTATCAAGTCATATTTTCTGCAAATTGCAAAAGTGGTATAATATATGTTAAAATAACGTAGTAACAATCTAAAGAAAGCACAATAAGGTAAATTATGGACTTCAACTTAAATTGTAATGTTGCGAAAAAATGCAACTCATGCCAGCTGAACAATCTTTCATACAATGAACAGCTTAAATACAAGCAAAATAAATGCAAAAAGTACTTGGGCTCATTTTGCAAAATACAGCCTATCATCGGTATGGATACTCCGTTTTCCTATCGCAACAAAGCTCAGGCGGTTTTTAAAAAAGAACGAGATAAATCTATCAGCTGGGGACTGTACAAATCAACAACCAATACTATAGTCAAAACTAAGGAATGCAAGCTACACACTAAACACAGTAATGAGATCTTCAATACCATGTGCGCACTTTTTAAGAGCTTTAAAATTTTACCATACGACCCATATAGAGGTACCGGATTTTTAAAGAGTGTTGTAATAAGAGAAGGCTTTTCTACAAACGAAGTAATGGTTATTATAAACGGTACAGACTCTGTTTTTCCTGCGAAAAAAACGTTCACAACAGCACTTTTGAAAAAGCATCCTTACATCACAACCATCGTCACCACCGTAAACAAAGACAGCAGAAAGCTCTTTATCGGAAAAACATCAAATGTGCTATACGGTGACGGATATATCAAAGATGTACTGTGTGGCAAAACTTTCTATATATCACCACAGTCATTTTACCAGATAAACCCTGCACAAACGCAAAAGTTGTATCAAAAAGCTATTGAACTCGCACAGCTAAATGGAACACAAGTGGTACTCGACAGCTACTGCGGAGTCGGTACTATCGGAATATGTGCAAGTGACAACGCAAAGAAAGTTTTTTCGGTTGAATCTAACAAAGACGCTATAGTTGATGCCAAGAAAAATGCAAAGCTCAACAATATCAAAAACATTGATTTCTGCTGTACTGATGCAAAAGACTTTATCAAAGAGCTCAAAGAAAATGATGTAAGAATCGACGTCGCCTTTGTTGACCCGCCAAGAGCAGGATGTAGCAAAGAATTTTTGGACTCAATCATCAGTATGGATATAAAAAAAGTTGTCTACATCTCCTGCAACATCGAAACACAGAGTAGGGACATCAGACTTCTCAAAAAACACGGTTACACAGTAGAACATATTCAGCCTGTAGATATGTTCCCACATACTAACCACGTTGAGAGCATAGCACTTTTGAGCAAATAATCACTAATCCTTGGAGGCAGCATGAAAACACTGTATATAACAGACCTTGACGGTACGCTGCTTGACAGCACACCAAAAACAAGTGAATATACTAACCATACTATAAACTCCCTTTTAGAAAAAGGTGTGTGTATCTCGTACGCTACAGCACGCTCGCTGGTCACTACAAAAAAGGTGACAAAAGGGCTTCATTTTAAATACCCTTTGGTTGTCCACAATGGAACCTTCATCGTTGATACAAACGGTATAATACTGCACAAAAACACTTTTTTGCAAAGTGACGCTCACTGCATTTTGAACACTGTACTAAAACACAACCTAAGCCCTGTGGTTTTCTCGCTCATTGACGGTGAACAGAAGTTTTCGTATGTTGAAAACAGCGTCAATAAAGCAACGCAGGACTTTTTAGATAACCGCATCAACGACCCTCGAAACCGAGGTGTAAGCTCAAAAGACTCTCTTTTTGACGGTGAGTTATACTACTTCACTCTCATTGGCGACGAAGAAAAGCTCGAAGTGCTCTATGATATGTTCAAAGATGCATACCAGTGCTACTATCAACGTGATATGTACTCAGGTGAATTCTGGCTCGAAATCACCCCAAAATGTGCTACAAAAGCAAATGCAGTGTTACAGCTCAAAAAAATGCTAGGCTGCGACAAAATCGTAGCCTTCGGTGATGGCATAAATGACCTTGAGATGTTCTCTATAGCAGATGAGTGTTACGCAGTCGAAAACGCTGTTGAAATACTCAAAGAAAAGTCCACTGCAATAATAGAGAATAACAACTGCAACGGTGTGGCAAAATGGCTTTTGAAACACACATAACACTTGAGAACAATCATATTATGGTATATAATAATGAAAACGATTTAAGGATAGATTTATGAGCTACGCAATAAAGCACTTCAAAACAATCACAAAGCATCGCCACGAGGTGATTAAAAACTGCAAAAAAGCAGGCATACTGTGGCAGGGACTTTTTCACGATTTGTCAAAATACTCGTTGACAGAGTTTTTGCCTGGTGCAAAGTATTTTCAAGGCACAAGAAGCCCTAATGACAAGGCACGGGAAGAACTCGGATACTCAATAGCATGGATGCACCATATGGGACGCAACCGCCACCATTTTGAATACTGGCGTGACTACTCCCCTGTTCACAAGGGCTTTATGGTTCCTGTGAAAATGCCGCTGAACTACACTGTTGAGATGTTCTGTGACAGAGTCGCAGCAAGCAAAATTTATCAGGGCGAAAACTACACAGATAGTAGTGCTTATGACTACTTTATGGCAGCAAAGCACAGACGAGTCGGTATGATACACGAAGAAACTTCCGACACTATCGAAGAACTGCTTTTTATGCTCAAAAACGAGGGCGAAGAAAAGACATTTGCCCATATAAGAAAACTGATGAAGGATTTTAGAAATGACAAAAAACGTAAACATAATCGCTAAAGCGATGAAAGACTACTATGGTGCTGACGAGCAAAGCATACGCCATTTTGTAAGCGTCTACACGCTTGCTAAAACTATCGGCGAACTCGAAAAGCTCCCCGAGCAAACACAGGAGTATCTTGAAATTGCGTCTTTGATGTGCGATTTAGAAACATCAGACCTTGCAAAGGATATCCTGAGTAAAAATGAAGTGGATTTTGATATCACAGACCGTGTGTGTTACATTGTCGAGCACTTTTTTGACTTTGACCATATCACGGGACTTGACCACCAGATATTGCTCGAAGCTCATATGATAGTAGATTTCAAAGAGCAGAGTACAAGCAGAGCAGAAATCATAAATTCAGCAAACACCTACTTTATGACAAACTACGGAAAAGCATTCCTCAAAAAAGCTTTCAACTTATAAATACATAACAAAAAGGCACTTCGATTTTAAACGAAGTGCCTTAATTATTTGCTTTTAGTTGTTGTCGTCTAAATATGTTTCTACGATATAGCGTGGACGAGCTTTTGTTTCAAGATAAATCTTTCCGATATACTCACCGATAACACCGATAGCAAGTAGCTGTAATCCACCTATTGCCCAGATAGATACGGCGAGCGATGCCCATCCGTCAACAGTAGCACCCATAAAAAATCTCACCAAGAAGTAAATAAGCATAACAATACTGACAAGGAAAATAACCATACCTATTCTTGAGATAAGCTTGATAGGCTTGGTCGAAAGTGATGTTATACCCTCAAATGCAAGGGCAAGCATCTTCTTGAGTGGATATTTGCTCTCACCTAAGAGTCGCTCACTACGCTCGTAGGTTACAATGTCCGATTTATAACCAACCATCGGTACAATACCACGCAAGAAAAGATTGACCTCCTTGAACTGCGAGAAAGCCTCTAGCGCACGTGCACTCATCAGCCTGAAATCAGCATGGTTAAAGATGATTTTTGCACCGAGCTTGTCAAGAATCTTGTAGTATGCTTCTGCAGTAAAACGCTTGAAGAAAGTGTCGGTCTCACGCTTTGAACGAACACCGTACACAACATCGCATCCGCTTTCGTACTTTTCGACCATCTCATCAAAAACATTGATATCGTCCTGCAAATCAGCATCAATAGAGATGACTGCGTCACACTTGTCTTTGAGCGTCATCAGACCGCACAGCAGGGCGTTCTGATGGCCACGGTTGCGACTGAGTTTTATGCCCTGGAACATCTCATTTCCTTTGTGAAGTGACTCGATAATTGACCAGGTTTTATCCTTTGAGCCATCATCAATCAAAACGATACGACTGTCATCGGTTATTTTTCCCTGAGCAATCATTTCGTTGAGTTTACTCAGTAATTTTTGTGATGAATCAGGTAGAACTTCCTCTTCATTATAACAAGGAACAGCTATGTATAATTTTGTCATTATGCTCACTCCGTTTCTAAAATTTCTGTTATTTTGCTTGATACAAGCGGTATGTAATATGTATAGTACCCCAGTTGATTTGGGTGCACAGAATCACCGTAAACACATTTTTTTGTATGCTTAGTGTACTTGTTTTTTATATCAACATCATGGGTGCTGAAATCGGTATCACTAAAGATATCTACAACCGGGATTTTCCACTTTTCACAGATATCCAGCGCCAACTCTCCGTAATGAAGCTCGTTTCGCTCAAGCGAAAACTCCATATTATGAGCTCTTATATACAAAACCGGTGTATTTGGATAGTTATCTAAAAGAATTCCAAGCGCATACTCCATTCCGTTGCAAAAGTCTTTTCTACCGTGTACTCCGTACTCAAAGTCTTCTGATATTTCTCCCGGCTTTACTTTTCGCATATCATTTGTGCCGCCATCCATCAGTATGATATCAGCTCTTTCCCCTGCACCTAATGCAGAAAAAATCTGGTTAGAAATCTGGCTACTTGTGTCTGTATATCCAAAAGTCGCACCGCTTACCGAATAGTCAACCGGTATCATCATATATTTTTCAGCTAACAACTCAGCAATACCCTTACCGTTGTTACCTTCCCCATACATTATACTGTCGCCAAAAGTAAGAACGGTTTTATCCTTCAGAACGCTTATCATATTAAGTTCACTGAGTACCTCCTGAAACTGTTCGTTTGTGACATAGCCATCCTGATTAAAGCAATTGTTGTCATCAAGTTCAAGAAAACCCAGTTCTATACAGGTAGCAACCTCGTTATAATTACTAACCAAGTAATAATCCGCACAATTTAATGCATACAACGTATCATAGCCACAAGCTTTTACTAAAGTAGCTGCCAAAAAGCCTCTTTTTAAGGGATCATACTGGTCAAAAGAAGTCCGGAACATATTTATTATCCCGTTTTCGGCAGCAGTGATGAAATATTCGCTACCATCGTAATAATTCAGGTCTTTCACATAATCATATGTGTTATCCGACTGAACCATCTGTATATCTAGTTTTTCTACAAGAGCGCTTATCCAATCATAATTTGTAACAACATTTTTTGAAAAAGCATTGTTAAGAAAATTCGAATAGCCTTTTAGAAAAGTATAACTCACATTATGTGTATTTTCAACACTAAGTATATCTACAAATTGTGAGGACAGCTCGTTGCCCATATAATCGATATCATATATAAATCCATTATCATCAGAAGAATCCATAGGCACAACAGCACTTTTTACAACAGCACAAGAACAGCAGGAGCATATTACTCCCACTGTCAGCATCAATATCAAAAGAATTTTCTTAGCTCTTTTGAGTGCAAAACCCATGAAAAATTTTCCTATCCTACTATCAATACTAGCTTACGGAACAATAATTTTAAATGCAGATGGCATCACCGTAACAGTTGGATCTTTGATGGTAAAAATTTCGCCATCAAGACCGATGTCTATGCTTTTTTCGTCCTTAAACTGAAGTTTTTTACATTTTTTATGTACAATAAACGGAGCTTTTTTGTGACCGATGTGCTCCCCTTTTACGAATATACCCACAAGCTGTGCAAACTGAAAAAGCGAAATCGTCGGTACCGACAAAAAGTCGATGTTGCCATCATTAAACTGAGCAAGCGGAGTCGCCTTGAATCCACCACCGTAAAACTTACCGTTACCGGCTACACACATCATCTGCGTTTTGTAACCCTCTGGAATTTCAATTTTCTTTTCATCAGCGTACGGTACAAAAGTATGCTTACGCTTTGAAAACAAGCAATATACAAGCGCTACCTTGTACGCCGCAGGACCCGTCATAAGCGGAAAACGCTTTATTTTCTGGGCCTGCTTTGCAACAGCACAGTCATAGCCGACAGAAATAGTATTCATCGCATAGTGACCACTACATTCAAGCAGGTCAATCGTTTTTATCTTCCCTTGAGTCATTTTTTCAAGATCCAAAAAGTCCTCAATATCTCTATCAAAGCTTTTGACAAAATCGTTGCCCGTGCCCACCGGCACAACACCCAAAGCACAGTTATCAAAGCCGACCATTCCGCACATAGCCTCATTCGCTGTACCGTCACCACCACAAGCATAAACTCTGACAAAATCATTACTCGAGCTTACATACTCGTGTGCAATACGTTGTGCATCTTTCGGCCCTTTGGTTTCTTCTATGATGCACTCTCCGTCAAGCACTAGCTTTGATATCTTTTCTTTTAGCTCACCAACTCGGCTTTTCTTTCCGGCATTGCTATTTAGTATAAACAGATGCTTCATTTTTTACCCCTTTTAAAAAAACAGTATCTATTTCTAAAGTGATTTCATAAAGCTGCAAAGCTCTCTTTTTAACACCCCGATAGGAAGTCCGACTACATTGTAATAATCACCGTATATACCCTTGACCAGAGTTTTGCCCTTAGACTGTACTCCATAAGCCCCTGCTTTGTCCATAGGGTCTTTTGTTGCAATATAATCATAAATTTCCTTGTCAGTTAATTTGAAAAACTCTACCTCAGTTTCTACCGAAAAGCTGTGACTTTTGTTACCGCAAACTATAGCACAGCCGGTACACACAATGTGTCTTCTGCCTGACAAGAGTTTGAGCATCCTATATGCTTCTTTTTCGTCTTTAGGTTTGTTGAGCACCATCTCATCGACAACAACCACCGTGTCACTACCGATGACAATATCTTCTTTGTGATGTGCTGCAACATCGCTTGCTTTTAGCATAGCCAAAACTTGTGGCACCTTCAACGCAGGCGTGCCATCGGGTACAATTTCCTGTGCGTTTGACGGTTCTATCACAAAGTCAGAAACGATATCTTTGAGCAGTTCTTGACGTCGAGGTGATTGTGACGCCAGTATCACTTTTTTCATACACTTTCCTTTCATAAAAGAAAAAGCTATTTCCTCTTATACACAGTAAAAAACTGTGTCGGTCTTATTATCATACCGATTATAGCACAAAGCCCATAAAAAACAAATACAAATACACAAAAATTAAGCATAAAAACACGTCCTTTTTCAAAACTTCGGAGTCTGCACTCCTTATGCCTTGATTATACAAACGCAATTGTACTATAAAACGGACTTTGCTTTTTATGTTATGTAGTTATTTATATAAACTTTTAATATCTTCAATATAAGTTAAGAACTCGTCTTTTGCTCTTTTTGGTTCTATGATCTTTGCTTTGTCCTTGAGTGCAAAAATCCACCCGTAGAAGTTGGGCGACAGCATCACCTTAGTGCTTATATCAAAAGTGCCATCGCTATTTTTACTGATAGGCACGTTTTTGGAAAATCTGTCAACTACAACACCGACGAGCGAGTTATCAAAACGCAGTTTAACATCGGTGAGTTCTCCACCGAACATTCCGAAAATTTGCTTTGAATATACCGCCATATCAAACTTGTTAAAAACATCTTTTCCGTCACGTTTGGTTTTTTGCAACACCTCAACGTTCTCCATTTTGTCAACTCGAAAATGCTTTATCATTTTTGCGTTTGAGTCATACGCAATGAGGTAGTAATTTTCATCGTCCCACGAAAGTGCCCACGGAGAAACAATGTATTTTTCACCGTTGTTGCGTCTGATTTTTTCAACCTTTTGAGCAGAGCTTTCAGTGATAGCCCACTTGTAATAGTAAAAGCTGATTTGATTGCCGCTGCTTATAGCTTCGTGCAAGCTGTCAACGCTATAGTATATTTTTTCGTTGAGAGTTTTCACTCTGTTAGAAACTACTACCTGACGCTGGAGCTTCTTTGCATCATTCCTGCTTGCGAGATTCTCGAGCTTTTTGATGAGCTCATTAGACTTTTTCAGTGTGATAAACTTTGAACTCTGGACAGCATCGACAAGCAGTTTCAGCTCCGGTAACTGGAATTCTCTATCCCCTAAAAAGTACTCTACTGTACGACTTTTTACAGAGCAGATTTCGTATCCGAAAACACGTAGCGACTCAATATCGTCGTAGATACTCTTACGCTCTGCACTGATACCGTTTGAATCGAGATATGAAATAATCTGTTGTACTGTAACGCGATTATTCTCGTCTGTTTTTTCAGTCAGAAGCTTTAATATATACAAAAGCTTGAGCTTTTGTCTGGGTTTTTTAGGCATAAAAAACGTCTCCTTTTCAGCTTCAGCTTAAATATCCTGCAAGTCCTACAATAAGTGGCATAGTCACAAGCGACAACAGTGTTGACGCTGATACGATAGATACAGACAACTCTGTATCATGACCGTACTTTGCAGACATCATCGTTGTGATCGCCGCCACAGGTGATGACACCGATATAACGAGCGACACAAGCATCGGTCCTTTTATACCGCACAAAAGCAGAAGCAGCAAAGTGATGAGTGGCAAAACCACAAGCCTGAGTGCCATCGAAATATATGACCACACATCGGTGAATGCTTTTTTGAGATTTGCATTAGCAAGATAAAAGCCGATGATAAGCATAGGCACCGGAGAATTCAGTGCTGCAAGGTAGTTAATCGGCTGAGCAATAACACGTGGCAACTCTACAGAGCACAAAAACAGCACTACACCAACAAGCGTCCCGATGATACCGGGGTTGATGAGGATTTTCATTCCTGATGCTTTGTCGTTGTTACCTTTCATCGTAATGATACCGTATGACCATACGAAGATGTTGAATATCGCAACAAAGCTTGCTCCGTAGAACACACCATCATCGCCGAGCAATGCTTGCTGAAGCGGTAGCGACATATATCCGCAGTTAGAAAAAACCGTAGCAAATTTCAAGATACACGCTCTGCTGTGGCTCTGACTTTTGTACAATACCTGTGCAACCAAAACGCTGAAGAAAAGTATCACAGCAGAAGCAAATGCTGACACCAACAGCTTTATGAGCATCGTCACATCGAACTCACGCTGAAAAGCACTGATGATAACACACGGTGTCACAAAGTAGAAAACAATATCAGCCATAACCTTTGAGCCGGCTTCAGTGATGAGTTTTGTTTTTCCACATATAAAACCGACTGCTATCAAAACAAACAGAATAAGTACCTGTTCGCCAACTGTCAAAAAACTGCTTAACATATTATCTCCTTTATCGCATATATCTATATAAATCAAATTTTATAAGTCCAATAACTCGTACTGTGATTATTATACCACCGTGCCTTTCATATAACAATACTAACTATAGTAAAATAATACATTTTTCACACACATATATAGTTCAATTCGCACAGAAAAAGCTTATTTTATGTATTTTTTGCACAATACGCATAGGATAATTTTAGTGAATATGCTAGATAAAAAAAGGATAGTCTACAAAAAAAGACTAATTTTCGTTGTGCTAAACACACAAAAAGAAGCACAAAAATCGCTTTGTTTAGTCAATAAGCCAAATTTGTCTGTAATAGTTTGATTTTGAGATTTTTAAGTAATATAATTAGTTTGCAAATGAAAATTTGCTCTAAATTTGTTTTCATGCATATTCTAAATATTTATTTTGAAAGAAGGAACTAGACAATGGCTACAACAAAGAAAACAACAACTACAACAGAGAAGACAACAACAAAGAAGGCTGCTGCTCCAAAGGCTACAGCTACTAAGGCTACAGCTACAAAGGCTACAACAGCTAAGAAGACAGCTACTAAGGCTACTGAGAAGAAAGCTCCTGCTAAGAAGCCAGCTGCTAAGAAGACTACTGCTAAGGTAGATCTCTACATCCAGTTCGGTGGCGCTACAGTTGCTGTTGCTGACATCGAGAAGAACGTTAAGAAAGTTGTTAAGGGCAAGAAGGCTTACACAGTATATGTTAAGCCAGAAGAGTCAAAAGCTTACATCGTTGCTGACGGTGAAACAACAGGTATGGACGTATTCTTCTGCGAATAATTTTATATTATAAGCAAAAAGAGGCGAAGCAGATTTCTGCTTCGCCTTTTTGTTTTGTAATAGAAATTTTTACTCTGTAGCTTCTTGTACTAGTGTTTCAACAACCTGCGTTTCTTTTGTTGTTTCAACCACATTTTCTGTCACTTGTGCAACAGCTTCTGTCTGAGGCTGTGTCTCAGGCTCAGTTGGCTCAATCATCATATATGGCACTGTCCAGCCAGCCTTATTGTAAGCGCTTGTGTAGGACTTTCCGGTTGAAGAAATACATCTAACTGTGTAAGTATATTCTGTATTTTCTTTAAGTCCTTTGTGTGTATAACTTGTCGAAGTTGTATCTTTGAGTTTTTTCCACGAAGAACCATTTTTTACAAATACTCTGTATTTTGCAGCACCTGACACTTTACCCCAGGTTAGTTTTATCCCGCTACTGCTCTGTGTAGTTTTTTTGATAACAGGTGAAGCGATATATGTTATAGGCTTGCCATTTGCATCAAATGAGCTGATACGCGTTTTGCTGTCGCTTGACATACACGCTACTGTATAAGTGTACTTCACACCTGACTTTGCACTTTTGTGTGTAAACGAAGTCGAAGTTGTATCGCCGACTTTTGTCCAGCTCTTGTACTCGCCGCCCTTTGCATACACACGATAGTTATTAGCACCCGTGACAGCTTTCCAAGTCACCTTGACGCCATCAGTTGTGTTCTCTACTTTTGATAGAGTAGGTGTTGCTATATATGTAATGCTCTTACCTTTTGTGTCATATGCAGAAGAATATGTTTTTCCTGATGCTGTTGTACATCTTACAGTATAGGTATATGACTTATTTGACTTAACATCTTTGTGTGTAAAAGTAGTAGACGTTGTGTTTGCTATAGTTTTCCAGCTACCGTTTGACTTAACATACACTCTATATTTTTCAGCACCTGAAACTTTTCCCCATGTGATTTTTACACCATCTTTTGCATTACCTACTTTTGTAATAGCTGGGGTTTTCAGATAATTAAAAGTCTTACCTGTTTTATCATATGCACTTACAGCGTACTTTCCGTTTGCACTAAGGCATTTTACTGTGTAGGTGTATTTTTTCCCTGCTACAGCTGTCTTGTCTACAAACGATGTGCTCGTAGTGTTTCCCAGTCCCTTCCAGCCTGAGGATGTTTTTCTGTAGACTCTGTATCTCTTGGCTCCAGATACTGCACCCCAGGTGACCTTCACTCCGTCGGCTCTCCCTTCAAACTTTTTGAGCTTTGGAGTAGAAAGTAGATTTGTTTTGAGCTTGAACGCATCGTATGACGCTGAAAGCTGGGATTTTTTCTTACTTTTTGAGTAAGTACTCCACTCTTTCATATTGATCTTTTTAGTTGTCATATTTGCATCGACATAGCTCTTTTTCATATTCTCACAGATATCAAGATAAGAGTTATAGTCCCAGTATTCTGTTGAACCAATTTCACCATATGAATGATGGCTGTCAAGATAGTACTTTTTGTTATTCAGACACAGTACTCCTGTATAGTAATAAATATCGAGACGGTTATCATCGTCCATATACATTCTGAATTTCTGCTCAAGCCACTCTTTCGAGGATATGTAGCACATTGATTCGCCAAAATATCTGAAACAACCGCTGTTTTTGTTGTAATATGCATCAAGCGTCATACCAGGATATCCATAGCCACCCTCGTCACCACCGGCAACATAGTACAAATCGCCATTTTCATAAACAATCATTTCACGATATACATCACGATAATCACTGCAAGGATAAGAGAGCACAAATTCGGGGTTACCATCAAAGTCGAGGTCGATAAACTCTCCGGTACCATAACCATAATAGCCTTTCTCTTTAAAATTCGCTTTGTTATACCAATAGCTTTCAAGCTCTAGCAAAGAGTTGATGATATTATCTTTATGTGATGCTGCACTAGCACTAGTGACAGGAAAAACAACAAAAGCACCCAACACCAAAACTACAGCAAGTATCATCGATATTAACCTTTTCATCATAAACACTCCTCCCAATGAACACGTGTATTTGTCTGCGCTGTGTCTACCATTTGTAGACACTTATATTTTACCATCCATACTCTGCATTGTCAATAATTCTGACACGTATTTTTATTAAAATCATAAAAAGAAAAGCGGTTCACCCTAAGTAGTGAACCGCTTGATTTTTGTTTTGTCAAACCTGACGATTATGTATCTCTTCAAGGATAGAATCGATATCATCAGCAGTAGACTCAAATACATCAGAAGCGTCTGTTGTATCCATCTCTGTCAGCACGTCTTCAAACTTCTGTGGCATTTCAATTTCATCGAAGCTAAAGTCTGTGCTTGATTCGTGTTTGTGAGCCGATGGCTTTACACTCTTTGGCACTCTTTTTCTCATATGACCACTGACGCTCTTGTGTGATTTTTGAGGCTTTTCCTCTTTTTCAGGAACCCTTCCGCTGAGCATCTCACCCAAAGTAAGCCCCAAATATCCGCATATAAAGTATGATACTAAAAATATAATTGAGTTAAGTACAGAGTCTCTGATATTTCCATACAAAAGCATACTGGGAATAAAGAAAATCGGTGCAACCAAAGATAAAAAGAAGTCGCTCTTCTTCTTATATGCATAGTGAAAACAGCTTCCTAAAGCAGCTAGCGGAAAAAGTCCCATATATACTATCTGGTTGAAAACACCACTGCTTTTTGTAAACACAAGGATAGCAGGAAAAAATAAATATAGCACTCCGATAATAATAATATATGGTAAAAACTCTTTAATTTTCTTCTCAAAGATGTCGTCCATTATGTCATCTCCTTTTCAGCAGTCAACTTATTATACTCAAAAGTAACGCCAAAATCAAGATATAGAGTGTGAATTTTTTGTGTTTGTGCAGTTGACTTATCTGTTTTGTTGGTATAGAATTAGTGGTAATGGTGTTTTACACCGAACTAAACTATGAAAGAGGCGAGATTTAAATGGACGCTGGAAGTACCACCGGCAACCCCCTTGGGCGAAGTACCACTGAAAACAGCACATGGTCACACCACCTTGGCGTCTGTTTTCATCTTTGATACGCTCTTTGGGGACTGTCTTCTACTTCCGCCTAAATCGAATTAGGAGGATAATACTATGGAAAGGAATACAGTCACTTTATTCGAGACAATAGTCACATTGCTCGAAAACAAAAAGTACGCGACACTCAGGGACATTTTATCTACAATGAACCCTGTTGATATAGCGGTCGTGTTTGAAGACATTCAGGACGAAAAAACCGCTGTGCTGTTCAGGCTCTTGCCTAAAGAACTCGCTGCTGAAGCTTTTGTTGAGATGGACGAAGACACTCAAGAGCTTCTTATCCACGGTTTTTCCGATACCGAGCTTAAAGAAGTCATCGATGAATTATATGTCGACGATGCGGTTGACATCATCGAAGAAATGCCCGCGAATGTCGTAAAACGTATTTTGCGTCAGGCTGACCCTGATGTCAGAAAACAAATTAACGAAATTTTGAAATACCCTGAAGATTCTGCCGGATCCATAATGACAACCGAGTTTGTCAAGCTAAGGCCTAAGATGACAGTCGAAGAAGCTATCAAGCGAATCAGACGTACGGGTATTGATAAAGAAACTATCTACACATGCTACGTTTCTGATGAGCACTCAACACTCATCGGTATCGTTACTATCAAAAGTCTTCTTCTGGCTGACGAGGACGAAGTTATAGAAAACCTGATGGAAACAAACGTCATCTCAGTAAACACACTGGATGACCAGGAAAACGTTGTACAGGTTTTCAACAAGTACAACTTCTTAGCTGTTCCTGTCGTTGATAAAGAAAACCGACTCGTAGGTATTGTCACAGTCGACGATGCTATCGACGTCATGGAAGAAGAGGCTACTGAGGATATCCAGAAGGTTGCGGCTATCACCCCAACCACCGACAAGCCTTACGACAAGTTGACAGTTTTTGAGATATACAAGAGCCGTATCCCTTGGCTTTTGATACTTATGATTTCTGCTACCTTTACAGGTATGATAATCAACTCATTTGAGTCGAGTCTTGCAACATCTATCGTACTCACAGCGTTTATTCCTATGCTCATGGGTACCGGCGGTAACTCAGGCTCACAGTCATCTGTTACTATCATTCGTTCGCTCTCTTTGGGTGAAATCGAATTCAAAGACATCTTCAAGGTTATCTTCAAGGAATCGAGAATATCCATACTTTGTGGTTTATCTCTCGCTGCAGCTAACTTTGTCAAGATGCTCGTTGTTGACAGAATGCTCCTTCACAATGAAGAAGTTACTGTTATGATAGCTCTGGTTGTATCGCTTACACTTGTGCTTACGGTGTTTTTTGCGAAGATTGTCGGCTGTACATTGCCGATGCTCATCAAAAAAATCGGCTTTGACCCGGCGGTTGTAGCCAGTCCGTTCATCACAACTATCTTAGACGCACTCTCACTGTTCATTTACTTTGAGATTGCAACATCTATACTGCATATATAAAAAAGCGCCCCCTATAGTAGGTTAATACTACTGTAGGGGGATTTTTGTGTTTTTTATTAAATCACTTATTCATCACAAGCTCCGCCACATATTCAGCAAAAGCAGGATTCTTCACAAGAATAGGACCTATGACCTGAGTACCGAAGAAACGGTCGGTATAAATCCCGTCCACTGTATCCTTCAACGTACCAACAACAGACTTAATCGTGAAAAGAGGTTTGTCGATTGAGCTGACAGTGGAACACTTGTTGATATAACCGATAAGCTCGTCCGAAATGAGATCACAGCCAAGAGTCACATCACCTGTGTAGCGGTTTTTGCCCTGTTCTGAAACGGTAAAATCAAATAGTCCCATACCCTCGTACACAGTGCCATCAGCTGCTGTAAGGCTTTTTCCCAGCATCTCGTAGGAATTGCCTGTAAAAAGCATTACTTTGCCACTTTGGAATGCAGATTTAAGGCTTTCCTTGAACTGCAACATATGCACAATGCAAGCATTACGTGAACGCTCCGTACCACAGCCACAGTAAATAAAGTCGTACTTCATAAAGTCGATATCCGAGTCGGTGACAGTCTTGCGGTCAATTTCTACCTCAACACCCTTATCATTAAGGAGTCGCTGCATCATACGGACATTACCGTTCTCACCGTAAAGGTTCATTATATCATAGTAAAGATAAAGAATACTTCGCTTCATATCATACACCTCACTTCACATCCACAAGTTCCATAAACTTTCCCTTGTCAGAAAAACATGTGATAACATAAATCTTACCCTTACCGCCCTTGAGATATTCTGTTGCCTCGCTGACAGTGGCAAAGCTTTTTATCTTGCTTTCATCAATATCGGTAAAGGAGAATCGAGTCATAAGGTCGGTGTTGTACTTACCTGCAAGGACAACCTCTCTTACGTTGTCACAGCACAACATCTCGAAATCTATGTCCCACAGCCACGAGGTCTCATAGGTATTGTACTTTCGGCTGATAGCATCAACTATGATCATAACCGATGAGCCCTCATCGTCGTCCCTTACTACACTCAAAGACTGGTCATATGAGATGGAATTCTCGTGCTTACCAATAAGAAGTGTTCCCTCACGCTCACCAAGGCTAAACCCAACGATTCTGCCTGATTTAAGGTCATAGTTGCTCAGTGCCTTAGCGGAAATCTCTGGGTCTACTCCTGCGATATCCGCCACAGCAAAAGCCGCAAGAGTGTTATAACAATGATAGATACTCGAGAATGAAAGCTCGATTTTATACTTGTCATTGACAATTATATAACCGTCCTTATAATTCACATCGGTGATAGTCCACACGGTGTCATTACGCTTGTGACCACAGGCGGTGCACTTATAATTACCGATATGGTTGTAGTGATAATACTCATACTCCATAGGAGCTTTACAACACGGACAGTATTTTCCGTCGTGATATACGCTGTTGTTCTCCTCCTCATCAGAAGAGAGCCTGTTAGCACCAAAGTAACGCACCTTGTCCCTATCCTTACCGAACATAGATACAAGAGGATCGTCGGCGTTGAGAATAAGCTCCACGCTATCGTCAAAGCTCTCCGTGATAACATCATACACCCACTCGGGATGTCCGTTACGAGTGAGCTGATCACGGTAGAGGTTGGTTATAACAAGGTGATTAGGCTTGAAATACTTGAAGGTATGACGAGCAAAACGCTCATCTGACTCCATAATAACAATATCGCTTTTCACTCTACCCGACAATGTACAGGCACATAACAAGAATGTAGTAACGCCCTCGATTTGGTTAGAGCCCTCCTTGTTATAGGCGACTTTAAGCCCTGTGGATTTCAACACATGTGCTATCATCTCAAGGGTAGAAGTCTTACCGTTGCTGCCCGTGACAGCAATAACCTTGGATGGCAACTTGATATACCTCAAAACATCAGGGAAAAACTTTAGTGTAATCTGACCGGGGAGGCTGCTGCCACGTCCCACAAGCTTTGCCACAAAACGCAAGGTTTTGCACATAGCCACAGCCAAAAACATTTTTATCTTCATATCCTCACCTGCATATAGTAAATTTACGTTTAATATAATACACTAATTATCGGCAAAATACAAGTTTCATTCAAAAATCTCAGGGTGCACACGGAAGTTGTGGTATATATACTGCTCAGCGACTCCTACGTACTCACAAAAAAAGGGCAGTCATTTGACTGCCCTTAAATTATGTATTAGTCCATAGACTCGAGAGTGCCATCAGCGTTGTAGCGATACTCTTTGATTTCACCATTCTCGTCAGCTTTGTACTCAATGTAGTACTTCACTTCGCCTTCACCGGTGAACTCAGTCATCTTTGTGCACTCGTTGTTATCATCATACTCATACTCTGTGTATGACTTGAGTGTACCATCACCCTCGTATCTGTAGATTCTGTTCTCGTAGCCATTCTCATTGTATTCGTAAACAACGTAGTTCTGAATAGCACCGTCAGCATCTATATCTGTGTACTTTGTGATACGATTTTTCTCGTCATACTCAGTCTTAGCCTGAGCCTGGAGTTTGCCTTCTTTGTCGTAGTATTCACACTTTGTTTTGTTACCCTTGTCATCAAACTCATTGACTGTATAACCGAGAAGATTACCTTCTGAGTCATAGTTCTCATTCTTAATACAGTTGCCTGCATCATCGTACTCGTTCTTGTAGTAACCAGTTGGATTGCCATCTTCACCTACGCTATATACTTCGAGGTCATCCGGAATACCATTTTTATTACAACCAACAAAAACAACAGCACAGGATAAAACTAAAAAAACTGCTAATACTAATGAAGTAAGTCTTTTAATAAAAATACCATTCTGCATCTTGTATATCTCCTTTATCTTCTTAACCTAAATGTACATATATTGTACCACGAGTTAAATTATAACATCAAATAAAAAAGAGTCAACAACAAAATTGTAACCCTTTTTCGGAGGTAAAAAGAATGCACAAAAAAATCATATCAACAGCCCTTTTGCTGATACTATCTATTGGAGGAATACTAATGCTGACATCATGCGAAACACAAGAAGAAATCTTCACCCTGAAATTCATCACAACACCGCTCAGCACTGACGGTGAAATTGCATCTTTTCCATACACTATCTCATGGAACGATAGTGTACTTGAGACAAAACCATCTGATTTTTCACCCACACTTGCACGCACTGCTTTGGTGCTGTCATCCACAGCATACGACTACAATTATGCACTAGACAACCTCGAAGCTATGCACTTTAAGCACCTTGCAAAATTCAACTACGGTGATAACTACAATAGCGATGCGGTAGGCGTGGTGATTGCGTCCAGAGAAATTGGTGACACCACACTTGTGAGCATTGTGTTACGTGGCACATACGCAAAAGAGTGGTACTCAAACTTCGATATCGGAAAGGACATAAGCAAAACAAAAGTCCACAGCGGTTTTTCAAAAGCAAGTCAATTTGCTTATGAAAAGCTCCTAATGTATATGGTCAATTATGGAATTGACCGTGACCACTCAAAGTTTTTGGTAACCGGTCACTCAAGGGGTGCAGCGGTAGCAAATCTCTTGTCAAAATCTCTTATTGACACCTATGGTCCAGACAGCGTTTACGCATATACTTTTGCTACCCCTAACACCACAACAAGCGATGATGCTGAAAGTCCTCTATACAGCTCAATATTTAATTTTGTAAATCCTGAAGACTTCATTGCATTTGTACCGCTTGAAAACTGGGGTTTTAAAAAATACGGTACAACTATAGTTTTTCCGAGCGAAGACACAGACGAAAACTACTCTGAAAAGCTAAGTAAAGTTTCACAAAACTATGAAAAATACAAAGGCAGAAAGCTAAAGACATACTCAGGGACTTCTGCTCAGGAAAAGTTTTTTGACAAAGCATTTGAACTTTCTCCTACAATAAAAGACTACTATGATACAAAGTACAAGATAGCAGGGCTAGAGCTTAGTCTTCATGAGTATATGAACGTGGTATGTGCGATGCTGAATGAAGAAAACCTCATCTCAAACGGACTGATACTTTTAGGCTCAGACCAAACTCCTTTTGAAGAACTCAAAAACTTTATACTAATCGGTATGGATATGGAAAGTGAAATGTTCTCGCTGGATTATGATGCCTCTCTCATCTCATACTCCCACCCCGCCGAAACGTATTTGTCGTGGCTTGAAGTATATATAGACCACCTTTGATTTGCATTTTCTATCACCCAGTAATATAATAGTGAAAAACACTTTGAGGTGACTTATGAAAATCGTAGTGCTAGATGCTCAAACCATAACAAAAGGCGACATTTCCCTGAAACCTCTTCAAAAATTCGGAGAGGTTGTTACATACAACCTGACTAAATACGAAGATATTGCAGAGCGCATCAAAGACGCAGACGCTGTTATCTGCAACAAAACGCTTTTAAATAGTGATAACTTAAAAGATGCAAATAACCTCAAGTACATCGGTCTTTTTGCGACCGGTTACAATAACATTGATGTAAACTACTGCACAGAGCATGGTATAACAGTATGTAATGCCGGCTCATATTCAACAGATGCTGTCGCTCAGCATACATTTGCACTGATACTTGAACACTATTCAAACGTTGGCAAATATAACGACTTTTGTCACAATGGTGGCTGGCAAACAGCAGAAACTTTCTCTCCGTTTGTTTTCCCACTCAATGAAGTGAAAGGTAAAACTATCGGCATCGTAGGTTTTGGCGCTATCGGTCAGAAGGTAGCACAGATTGCAAACGCATTTTCAATGAAAATTCTCGCTTTCAATCGCTCCAAAAAAAACTGTGACTACGTAAAGTTTGTTGACTTTGATACTCTGCTTAAAAACAGCGACATCGTCACTGTTCATTGTCCGCTCAACGATGATTCAACCTCTATGTTTAACAATGATACATTCAACAAAATGAAAAAGGGAAGTTTTTTCATCAACACAGCACGAGGCGGTGTTATGGTCGAAGAAGACCTGATAAAAGCTCTTGAAAGTGAACATCTTTCAGGTGCAGCAGTAGATGTGCTGTCTATTGAACCAATGAGTAAAGACAGCTCACTCCCTCATACAAAAAATCTGCTCATCACACCACATATTGCGTGGGCACCAATAGAAACCAGAGAGCGACTCATAGACATCGTTTGCGATAACATCGACTGCTTTATAAAAGGTACTCCTAAAAACAAAGTGAACTAATAAAGCAAAAGAGGCACAGCAAAAGCTGTGCCCTTTTTATTTTCATATTTACTTTGCATTTCTATCAACAAAGCGAGCTCTACGCTTTGAATAAACAATCTTCTGACCTGAATACAGTCCGTAGTATCCTGACAGCATAAAGCTTATAGCAAGTGCCACAGCAAACAGTACTATCGAACCGCCACTGAACAACTCAACCGATAGTGCAAGTGACGCCATAGGACAGTTGACCACCGCACAAAACAGTGCCACCATACCGACAGCCGCCGCAAAGGCAGGATCAAGCCCCAAGAAGCTACCTGCAACATAGCCTAAAGTTGCACCGATAAAAAGCGTTGGGATAATCTCGCCACCCTTAAATCCAAAACCTATTGTAATAGCGGTGAATAGTATTTTGAGCAGTGGATCATACCAGTAGATATCACCATACTCAAAAGCCGAGTGTATCACATTTGAACCAATACCGTTGTATCTCGTACCTAAAAGCAATGTCAGCAATACTATGAGTACACCACCGACTGCAATCCTTAAAAAATCATTTTTCAAAAGCTTTTTAGAATACTTGTGGGTAAAGCGAAGCGCCAAGCAGAACAATATGCCCACAACCGCACAAGCAATACCAATGATAGCAACCTTGATAACAGACCACATCTCAATATCAGGAACGTTAGAAAGCTTGTACAGTATAGGCTTTAAGCCCATAAGTCTTGTGATAGAAAAAGATACTATCGACGAAACAATACAAGGTACAAACGCACTGTAGTAGAATATACCGACAGAGATAACCTCCATAGCAAAAATCGTCGCTGTAAGCGGTGTGCCGAACAACGCAGAGAAAAGTCCGCTCATTCCGCATAGCACACAGATGTGCATATCTTTTTCATCAAGCTTGAAAAGATCACCGATTTGCTCGCCGATACAGCCACCCAGCTGTATCGCTGCACCTTCTCTGCCTGCTGAGCCTCCAAAAATATGTGTGATGATTGTGCTCAGAAAAATAACAGGAGCTAAGGTGATGGGAACTTTTTCATCACTTCTGATAGACTTTATGATAAGGTTTGTATCAGCATCATCAGACAACTTGCTGATCTTGTACAAAAGTACAATCAAAAGGCCACCAAGCGGTAAAAAGTAAATGAGAAATTCATTCGCTTGCCTTAGCTTTGTAGCATAATCAACACAAAACCTGAATGCTCCACCAACAGCTCCGCCGATAGCGCCGGTGAAAAGAGCAATAAATACCCATTTTAAAAACGAGACAATATACTGCCACACTCTGTGAGCCTTATGCAATAATTTTCCTTTTATTTTGCTCATATTCACCCCACCTTTATATACTTTTATTATAACTACTCAACTTCTCAAGTTCAAGACAAAACTCACAATAAAACACATAATTTTGACTCTATAGACAGAAAATAATAAAAACGAAAAAGGTGATTATGTGGATAACAGAAAAGTAGTGCTGATAGGCACAGGAATGGTGGGTATGAGCTTTGCTTATGCTGCACTCAATCAAAACGCATGCGATGAACTGGTGCTCATTGATATTAACCACGAAAAAGCAATAGGTGAAGCAATGGACTTAAATCACGGACTCGCTTTTTCCAGAACTTCTATGAGGATATACGCAGGTGAATACAAAGACTGTTGCGATGCCGATATTGTAGTAATTTGCGCCGGAGTAAATCAAAAAGAAGGCGAGTCACGCCTTGAGCTGCTATCAAGGAATGCAAAGGTATTTGAGTCTATCGTTCACCCTGTTGTAGAAAGCGGTTTTTCAGGAATTTTTTTAGTTGCTACAAACCCTGTGGACATTATGACCAGAATAACTTACATTATGTCAGGATTTGATGAAAGCAGAGTAATAGGCACAGGCACTACGCTCGACACTGCAAGGCTCAGATATCTGCTTGGAAAATATTTTCACATTGACCCACGCAATATGCACGCATACGTTATTGGCGAACACGGCGACTCAGAATTTGTTCCGTGGTCACAGGCTCTTTGTGCCACAAAGCCGCTGTACGATGTCATCAAGGACAACAAAGATATTTTCTCTTTAACAGAGCTCGAAAAAATCGCTAACAAGGTTAGAACATCAGCACAACAAATAATAAAAGCTAAAAACGCCACCTACTACGGTATCGGTATGGCAATAGTAAGAATTGTCAAAGCGATACTCCAAAACGAAAACAGCGTGCTGACAGTATCCTCAAAAATGAGTGGCGAATACGGTCTGTCTGATGTATTCATCGGAAATCCTTGCATCATAAACGGTTTTGGTATCCGCTCACGTCTTGAGCTCTCGCTCGAGCGTGACGAGTTCAAAAAAATCAGAGACAGCGCCGCTATACTGAGTGACAGCTTCAATTCTCTGAAACTAGGCTAAAAGTTCACAGTTTGTTCTTGAAAAGGAGTTTTTCATATGTTAATATATTCCTAGCAACAAAGAAGGAAGATATTATGTTCAGAAATTTTTTCTACAAACTTGCTCAGTTTATGCAAGGGCGTTACGGTAATGATAAACTCAACACATTTTTGCTGATTATCACAGCTATCATATATGTCATCAATTTGTTTGTACGTTCATCGTGGCTTTTCGTTGTTATGATGGTACCGGTAGCTCTCTATATTTTCCGTGCACTCTCAAAGAACATCAACAAACGACTGTATGAAAACAACCAGTACGTCAAAATATACACAGTATTTGAAAACTTTTTCAAACGCCAGTACTACAAGGTGCGTGATTTTAAGACTCACCGCTACGTAAAATGTCCTTACTGCAAATCACAGCTTCGACTCAAAAAGCGTACCGGCAACCAAAAAATTCACTGTCCACGTTGTAACGAAGATTTCAAGAAAAACATCTTATTCTAAAAACACTGAACAAAAAGCACCTGAAATTCAGGTGCTTTTTTTATACCGTTATCATCGGCTTGAGTCTTATAAAAGCTTTTTCGCCAATACCCTTTATATTTTGTATTTCTTCAATACTCTCAAAATCTCCGTTTTCATTTCTATATTCTATTATCTTTTTAGCTATACTGTCTGAAATTTCAGGCAGTGTACACAGCTCCTCTATGTCCGCTTTGTTTATATCAACAAGCTTTATATTGATAGCTTCGATCTCTTTAGAAGTGTAATCACGGTATTGGGTGCTGTCTTTTGCTATATCAAAAATATTAAAAACAACTAAAGCTACAGCAAACACAAGTGCTAAAGCGATAATCACCCTGTTGCTTTTTATAAAAGCTTTCATACAGCACCTCCTTTTTTAAGATTATATATCAAAAAACTTTGATTTACAATATTTGACACAAAAAGGCAATTTCACTATTAACTCAACATACAAAAAAACACATAAAATTGTCTTTTTTATGGTGTTTATTCACATTGACTTTTAGTACTCAAATCAATACAATATATACTAGATTTTATAATAGGTACGTTTGTGCCGATGAAAGGAGGAAAAACTGTGGTATTTTCAAGTCTATTATTTTTGTTTATGTATCTGCCGATAGTACTGCTTATTTACTATGCTGTACCGTTTAAATTCCGCAACCTTTTCCTCTTCTTTGCTAACCTTGTTTTCTACGGATGGGGCGAACCGATTTACGTAACGCTGATGTTATTCTCCACCGTTGTTGACTACACCTGCGGACACTTCATCGACAAATACCGCACCAAAAACAAAAAAATCGCCAAGACCTTCCTTTTATTATCAGTATGTATAAACTTAGGTTTACTTGGTTTCTTCAAATACGCAGGTTTTATCGCAGACACGCTAAACGCGATACCGTTCTTCTCGCTACCTAGCATTTCGGTACCGCTTCCTATCGGTATCAGTTTCTATACATTCCAGACTATGTCATACTCTATCGACGTATATAGAAACGATGCCCCGGTACAGCGCAACATCATCACCTTTGGTACTTATGTAGCGTTGTTCCCTCAGCTTATTGCAGGTCCTATAGTTCGATATAAAGACGTAGCATACCAGCTTGACCACCGCAAAGAATCACTCGAAGACTTTACTAAAGGTGTAAAACTTTTCTGTATCGGTCTTGCAAAAAAAGTCCTGCTCGCTAACCAAATGGGACTTATGTGGGACCAGATCAGAGAATCAGGTGAAATAAACGGTTGGCTTGGATCATGGATAGGAATCATCGGCTACGCATTCCAAATCTACTTTGACTTCTCCGGTTACTCTGATATGGCACGAGGTCTTGGTAATATGTTCGGTTTCGAGTTCTTAAAGAACTTTGACTATCCTTATATTTCGAAATCCATCACCGAGTTCTGGCGCAGATGGCACATCAGCTTAGGTACTTGGTTTAGAGAATACGTTTACATTCCGCTTGGTGGCAACCGCAAAGGCGTGTTACGCCAGATACTGAACCTTCTCATTGTATGGTTTTTGACAGGTTTCTGGCATGGTGCTTCGTACAACTTCATTTTATGGGGTCTTTTCTACGGTGTGATTCTTATTATCGAAAAATTTATCTTAAAGAAATGGCTCGATAAATCCCCCGCTTTTGTACAGCATATCTACTCACTTTTACTCATACTATTCGGCTGGGTTATCTTCTACTTCACTGATATTACACAGCTGTGGGAGTTCACAGTCAGTATGTTCTCATTCTCAGGTGCTGTGATTGGTGAAAGTGCTCTGTCTACAGTCATCTCGTTTATCCCTCTGCTAGTTATCGCAGGTGTATCATCAACCCCACTTGCGTTCAACCTATACAGCAAAATCAAAGGCAAAAAGTACACCGTTATTTTAGATGCACTATTTTGCATTGCAGTGCTCGTTATTTGCACCGCTTCCCTTGTGAATCAGAGCTACAACCCATTCCTGTACTTCAGATTCTAGTATTAAAAATTTTTAAGAGAGGAGCTTAATATGAAGAAAGCATTCAAGTTTTTGCCTTCATTGGTATTCATCGTTTTCATTTTTGCGATGACAATACTCTTCTTTGCACTTCCTAAAAAAGAATACAGCTCCTCAGAAAAACGCTATCTGTCTTCTTTTCCGACACTCACTGTGGAAACATTTTTCAGCGGTGATTTCGGTGAAGATTTTGAAAAGTATCTTTCTGACCACACAGCTTTTCGCAATTTCTGGGTTGGACTCAACTCTTACTACAACCTGTGTTTGGGAAATCCTTTGTCAAACGGTATCTACCACTGTAGTGACGGATATCTCATCAATGACCCGCCTCAAAGGGACAGATTTGATGCTAACATCGACATTATTACAGAATTTGCAAACTCTAAGGATATAAAAGCTACAGTGATGCTTGCACCGTCTACCGGTTATGTTACAAATGACGTGTTGCCTAACAAACACATTATCTACCACGATAACGAGCTCATCACAAACGCAAAAGAAACTTTCAAGGAAAATGACATCGCTTTTGTCGACCTTAGAAACGAGTTCAAAGAAGCATACCGCAACGGTGCTGACATCTACTACAGAACAGACCATCACTGGACGACCTACGGTGCACACCTTGCTTACTGTAATCTTTCAGACAAGCTTGGCTTTTCACCTAAATCAAAAGACAGCTATGAAATCACAAAGCACGAAGGCTTTTACGGTACGACATATTCTTCGAGTGGTTTCTGGTTGACTCAGCCTGACCACATTGAAATATGGGAGTCAGATGCTTCTAAAAATAAAGACATCACAGTCAGTATCGTAGACGGTGAAAACAGCGTTGAATCTGACTCGATGTACTTCCTTGATAACCTTAAAGATGATGACAAGTATCCGGTATTCTTAGACGGTAACCACCCGTACACCGTTATCAAAAACAACGCTTTGTTAAAGAATGGCAAAAACAACAAGCTTCTCATTATCAAAGACAGCTTTGCACATTCTCTGACTCCTTTCCTTGCTGACCATTTCAGCGAGATTGTCATGATAGACATGAGATATTATAAGCAAAGCGTATCGGAGCTTATAGACGAAAACGATTTCTCACAGATGCTCTTTATCTACAGCATCGACAATCTGGCTACTGATACCGACATTGCATGGCTTGAATAATAACACAACAAAACCCCGCATACAGTTTGTATGCGGGGTTTATTTTTTCATTTTACTTTAGTTTAGAGATGTTTTCTCTGGCCTTTTTGATGACGCGCAAGTCGTTATCATATGTGCACTTGTTGTGCACATCGAAAAGGTCAACCCAAATAAATGAGTCGATTTCCTCTTTCTGGACTTTAACATCAGTTGAAAAAGTCTGCGCCATAAAGAACACAACTCTCTTTTTGATTCTACCAAACGGAGTATAGTCAGAAACCTCTCTGAAACTGTCAACTATCTCAACATCAAGTCCTGTTTCTTCTTTGATTTCTCTGATAGCTGTCTGCTCCTCTGTCTCGCCTTTTTCGACGTGACCCTTAGGGAAACTCCAGTATCTTCCGTTGTGGTTTTTAACGAGCAACACCTTGTAGTTGTTCTCGTTTGCTTTATGAATAATGATAGCCCCACAGGATTTTTCATAAAGACAGCTGAGTGACTCTATCTCAACATTCCTAAGATTACTGAGCTTTTCTTTGATTTCAGGCTCATAGTAAATCTCGCCTTCAGGAGCAACAACACATTTTTGCTCTCCGTTTTTCAGAGTTGCGACAGCTATAACAACGCCTCTGAGAAAATCAAATACATTTTTTCTGCTCAAAATGTACGAGCTAACATTATTAACACCCTCTGCACTCGAATATCCCGAGTACAAACCGTCGCTTATTTCACCGTACACATTAACTCTGACTCGTTTTGCGAGCATAACCGTCACACCTCCTTTATTTAGTCATATAATGTTCTGATTCTGTCAACCTGAATAGGAGCATTTGCTGCTACAATATTGTTGACAAAGAGCACCTCGCTGATACCGTTATCAGCACAGTATTTCTTTAAGTTACCGTCAAAATATCTGAAGTCCACAACGTGAACCTCTTCGTAGTTCGCTGTAAAAAACGGTGCGATGGCGTTACCGTAAGATTCTTTTACGATAGCGATTTTCTTACCGTTTTTCAGATCTTCGTTGTATTCCACAAACAGTGGGCAGTCACCCCAGATAAATACACCGTATGCGTATGGGCCTGAAGTAGCGTTTTCATATAGCACAGTAGTCTGATATGGTTCTGAACCTGCGCTTTCTGTACGCATAGCATAAGTGTTATACGGGAAAGTCCAGTAGTGAACTGTGTCTAAGTTGTTGTATAATCCACCATCACAATAAAGCAATGAACCCTCAAAACCATCTACTTTTTGCTCTGTACATACAGAGAGGTCGAGCACCTTCTGGTCAGTCTGTTCACAGAACGCTTTGTATGCATAATAAGCACCAAGTCCTGTCCAGTGGTGGTCTGTATTAAAGTAGATGTACTCCTTACAGTGTTCAGAGAGCTCGTTGTAACAGTTGATTGAAATAACATCTTCTGTATAGCCCTCATAAATAGCTTTAATGTTATCAGGCTGGTTGTTAGACTGTACATCACCGTTTTCAATCAGTCTTTTTGGAAGACCAAACTCAATATGGTTTGGTACAATCATATTGTACACCTTAACGTCGTCACCGACAGAAGCTTTAAACTCCGAGATGCAATCTGCGTAATCCTGAGCAGAAGTATCAGAACCTGCAAAAAGCTCGTACGCTGCGTTGTTGTAGATATATACAGCGCTGTTGCCTGATGAGTAGTAGCCCTTGCTCTTTTTATCTTCGTCAGGGATATCAGGCTCTTTGAATGACAGTGTAGCAGGAGGCTCCGTAGCAGCAACTGTTGCAGCTGTTGTCTCCTCGGTCTTTTTATCATCACCGATAGAAAACAATGCTTTCACTCCAACTACAAGCAACGTGATGATAAGGATAAGAATAAGGAGCATTATACCAACGATTGTGGCGCGTCTTGCAAAAAGCTTTTTCTTTCTCTGCTTTTCACGTTCAAGTGCACGTCGTGCATTTCGTCTTTCTATATAATCTCTATCCTCGTTGAAATTATAGTCCATCTGAGCTCCTCCTTCCTGAACACCAAAACAAATAATAAAAATACATTATACATTATAATACAAAACGACGTTTTATACAACTAAAATTTTCACAAATATGATATTTTCTTGAATTTTTCGACATATTTTATGTCTGTAAGTTGACCACATCGCCAATTTTGTTGCAAATTTGACTAATATATGGTAGTATAAATTGATTAGTTTATTTTAGAAGGTGATTACTTTGACATACAATTTCTCAGACAAAGTGCTAGCTCTTAAGCCTAACGCCATCAGAGAAATATTAAAAAGTGCATCCGACCCGGGAGTTATCTCGCTATCAGCCGGCAACCCTGCCCCTGATGCTTTCCCTGTAGATGCTATCAAAGAGATTTCAAAAAACTTGCTTGAGAACAATCCTATCGGTGTTTTGCAGTACGGTATTTCCGACGGTTACACACCGCTTCGAGATACTTTGAAAACATATTTAAAAGAAGAACTCGATATCATCAAAGAAGATGACGAGCTCATCATAGTATCCGGTGCACAGCAGGTTATGGATATAGCCGCTAAGACTTTTTTGAATGAGCACGATACTCTCATCTGCGAAGCTCCTTCATTTGTCGGCGCATTAAACACTTTCAGAAGTTATAATGTAGATTTAGTCGGCGTAACGGTCGAAAAAGACGGTATGGATATGCAAGAGCTCGAAGAAAAGCTGAAAGCTTATCCTAACACAAAGCTTATCTACACTATCCCTAATTTCCAGAATCCGTCCGGCGTCACTATGAGTTTACAAAAACGCCACAAGCTCTATGAGCTTGCTAAAAAGTACGGTGTGCTTATTATTGAAGACAACCCTTACGGAGATCTTCGATATAATGGCGAAAATGTACCATGCATCAAGAGCTTTGATGATAGCGGTATCGTCATCTACTCAGGCTCATTCTCAAAAGTAGTCGCTCCGGGAATAAGAGTCGGTTTTATGGTCGCAAACAAAGAAGCTATGGCAAAGATGATCGTGTGCAAACAAGGACAGGACGTTCATACTACAATGTGGTCACAGCTTGTATGCAACGAATTTATGACTAAATACGACTACAAAGGTCATTTAGAAAAACTTCGAGCTCTTTACAAAGAAAAAGCTGAACTTTGTATGAATTTGCTTGATGAATATGTTGTACCTACAGGCATCACATATAATAAAATCGAGGGCGGACTGTTCATATGGTGCACACTACCAAAAGGCGTGGATATGCTCGCATTCTGCAAAGCTCTCACAGAAAAAAAGGTGTGTGTCGTACCGGGCAACGCTTTTTTGACTGACAGCGCTATACCTTGTGATTCTTTCAGAATCAACTTCTCAACCCCAACCGATGACGAACTCAAAAAAGGTATAAAAATCATCGGCGAGGTCGCAAAAGATTTTATAAAATAACTACTATTATAGATTTAACAAAAGGTGATTTTTATGCAAGAAACTACACAAACTACAAGCAAGAAAAAGGTGGTACTCTCTGCTATTCAGCCGAGTGGTACTATCACACTGGGCAACTACTTAGGCGCTGTTCGCAACTGGGTAAAAATGCAGGAAAACGACGAGTACAACTGCCTTTACGCTCTGGCTGACTTACACACTATCACAGTAAGACAGGAAACAGCAAATTTTAGAAAGAACCTATACGATGCTTATGCTTCTATCTTAGCTTGCGGTATTGATACAGAGAAATCTCCGTTCTTTATTCAAAGCCACGTTGCGGCTCACTCGCAGCTTGCGTGGATTCTCAACTGCTACACGCAGTTTGGTGAGCTTTCCCGCATGACACAGTTTAAGGACAAGAGCTTAAAGCACGCTGACAATATCAACGCAGGTTTGTTTACATACCCTGTGCTTATGGCAGGCGATATTCTGCTTTATCAGGCTGATTTGGTTCCTATCGGTGCTGACCAAAAACAGCATCTTGAGCTTGCCAGGGACATCGCAACACGCTTTAACGGTATCTACGGCAACACTTTCAAGGTGCCTGACGGTTTTATCCCTAAAAACGGTGCAAGAGTTATGAGCCTGCAAAATCCTACATCTAAGATGAGCAAGTCCGACGAAAATGTGAATGCATGTGTACTTCTCACTGACTCTGACGATGTCATCATGAAGAAGTTCAAGCGTGCTGTCACGGATAACGACGCAAAAGTTTTCTATGGTGAGGGCAAACACGGTATCAACAACCTTATGTCTATCTACTCAGCTGTCACAGGACTTACGTTCGAGCAGATTGAGCACGACTTTGACGGTAAGGGTTATGGCGATTTCAAAACTGCTGTCGGCGAAGCTGTTATTGCAGAGCTTTCACCTATCAGAAAGCGTTATGAAGAGTACGTCAAAGACAAAGCTTATCTTCAACAGTGCTACGCTAAATCTGACGAGTTCGCAAACCGTCTTGCACAGCGCACACTTGATAAATGTATGAAGAAAATCGGCTTTATTTTAAAGTAACACACAAAGCAAAAACCGCAGGATTTACCCTGCGGTTTTATTTTTTAGCCTTTTATAATCAAAGCGTTTTTGCCTTTTAAAATCACTGTATCTTTTTGCACATCATACTCGCCAAGGCTGAAAATAACCTCTGCGTTTTCACTGATGCTTGCTGTCTTTTCTTCACTTGATACATTGAAATATACGGTGAAATCACCACGCTTGTAGACAAAGAGGTTGTCGCCCTTTTGTGCATGAACAAGCTCAAAATCGGACTCATTTCGTAAATCTGCGTACTTATGACGCAGTGCAATGAGTGTCTTTAAGTTTTCATAGATGCTTTCCTTTTTGCCGATGTTATTTTCAACAGTTGGAGCATCAGCACTTTTATCAACAGGAAGATAGAGCTTACTCTCATCAGCGGTCGAGAAACCTAAGTTCTTTGAACTATCCCACTGCATCGGAGTACGGGAACCAGTACGAGAAAAGCCACCTTCTTTTGAAACTAAATCTGTCTGATAACGCATACCGATTTCATCGCCATAATACACAAAAGGCACACCGGGCATAGTCATCATAAATGTATGAGTAAGCTTTATCATCTCGTTACTCATATAGAAAGTAGCACGTGGCATATCGTGGTTGTTAGTCATAAAACAGATATAGCCATTATCTTTAGTAAGTGGATAATTAGTCAGATATTCATCAAGGAAAGTGGTGAGGTCACCCTGTGCTTCATCTGAGAAAAAGCTCTTGTTTTTTTCATCAACTAGATAACGGAAAAGTGTTGAATATCCGTTGCCGTAGTGGTCAAGGTAGAAGTCCATATGGAAACCACCGTCGTTTAAGGAACGCTGTGGGTTGCACCACTCTGACACGAGAGCACACTGGGGATAGTCCTTGTCCATCATCTCTCTGATGTTAGCCCAGATTTTTGATGTAGCTATTTTTTTATCATCATTTTTAACGAGCGAGTCAGCCATATCGACTCTGAAACCATCCACGCCGAGGTCGAGCCAATAACGCATAATATCTTTGATGAGTTCAACCGTTTTTTGTGCTTCTTTTGAGTCGTATGGAAGCTGCCAACTAGGATGAGTGATATCATAAAAACCGTAGTTTAATGCCGGCTGTGATGAAAAGTAGTTGACAAGATAGTTTCCGTCACGCTCACATACACCGCACATCAGTCTGTACTCTGGAGGTGCGTCCCACACAGATTTTGTGAAGATATAGCAATCAGTATATTCATTCTTCTTAGCTTTTTTAGCCTGCAAAAACCATTCGTTTGTATCGCTTGTGTGACCTGGTACAAGGTCAAATAGCACCTTGATGCCCATCTGATGAGCAGTACTGAGCAACTCTTTCACATCGTCCAAAGTGCCATAACGCTGTGCCACCTTTTTGTGATCTCTTACGTCGTAGCCTGCGTCCATAAACGGTGAGTCATAGATAGGGTTAATCCACAGCGCATTACATCCAAGCTCTTTGATATAAGGAAGCTTTTTGATGATACCTTGTATATCTCCGATACCGTCCCCGTTAGCATCATAGAAACTCTGTGGATAAATCTCGTAAAAAACAGCATTTTCCAACCATTTTGGCATAGCGTAATTCTCCTTAATTTGTTATATTTTCTGCTTTCAATTTTATCATCAGTGTGATTTTGTGTCAATAAATACGGTGATTTTTAGCATCCAAAAACTCACCATTGCATACAAAAGCCCTTTCGCATAGTATGTATATAGATAGATACAAAACAGAGGAGGGCATACACTTGAAAATTTCTCAGATATCAAACGACAAAGTAATGATAACCTTGTGTAATGAAGATATGAAGAGCTTTGAACTCGAATTTGACGAAATGGGGCTCAGTGATCCGCATTCAAAAAAGATAATCAACAGACTTTTAAGCCTCGCATGCACGAGCAACTCTCTGGTGCTTGATAACAAAACCGTACTATGTGAAGCCCTGCCTACAGATAACGGGTGTGTGCTTTTTATATCACTGAAAGACAAAAAGCACAGGCGCAAAAAGTACCGTATAAAGCGTATCACAGAGTATCCGTGCTACCGCTTTGAGTGTGTTGAAGATTTATTATCAGCTGTCGAAAGGCTCTACTACACTGATGTGCTTTTCTACAACAACTCGGCATATATGTACAAAAACAGATACTACCTTGTATTCGACTACCCTATTGTACCAAAAAAAGCTAAGAGCATTCTCCTGGAATTTGCAAACATCGTAAAAGGTACAAAACCTTTTGTCGCACGACTTCACGAAAGTGCTACCACCCTATCAAGCGGCAACGCAATAGTTCATATTGGAGCTTCACTTTAAACTTGAATAAACATCTTAAACAGCGTATAATAAAAGAGAAGTTTTAAGTAAGGTGATAAAATGTTTGAATTAGTACAGGTCAGTGAACAATGCTACTTTATCGAAAGTCCATCAAAGGTCGGCATATACCGTCAAAACGAAAAAGATGTCTACCTCATCGACTCCGGCTCTGATAAAGGAAGTGCTAAGCGTACTCTCAGAATCGCAAAAGAACAAGACTGGAATATTAAAGGCATCATCAACACACACGCCCACGCTGACCACATCGGTGGCAACGCATATATACAAAAAGAAACCGGTTGCGACATCTTCTGTTCAACAATAGACATTCCGTTTATTGAGCATACACTTATCAATCCACTGCACATCTATGGCGGATATTTTCCGCAGGATTTGCGTCACAAGTTCTTTTTGGCAGAGAGCAGTAAAGCAAAAGACATCTCTTCGCCAGATTTCCCAAACGAACTCAAAACTTACGATATTTCAGGTCATTCGCTCGGTATGATTGCAATAGTTGCACCAGACGGAACTGCTTTTGTGGGTGATATAGTATCCAGTGAGTTTATCCTTAAAAAATACGGTATCACCTATCTTCTCGATATCAAAAAGCATCTTATGTCGCTCGATTTTGTTGAGAAGATGAATGCAAAGCATTTTGTTATGTCGCACGTCGATACAGTAGACGATATCAAACCGCTGATAGACTTAAACCGAAAGAAGATTTTCGAAATAGCCGACAAGATTTTAGAGCTTCTCAAAGAACCTAAATCGTTCGAAGCGTTACTTAAAGAGCTGTTCTATCACTACGAACTTTCAATGAATTTCAAACAACATTCGCTGGTCGGCAGTACTGTCCGCTCGTACTTAAGCTGGCTCAAAGAAGAAGGAAAGCTACAGACACAGATAGTCGACAACATCCTTTTGTGGAAAACCACTCAATAAAACTGAACAGTCACTAAATCAACAACCATTCACCATCATCCTGAATATTTTGTTACTACAGCAGATGCAACTTTTTATTTGCATCTGCTTTTTGTTGACACAAAATAACGATAGTGATATTCTTTTAATATAAGCTTATATACTTTCAAAAGTTCTTTTTTCTACGGAGGGGATATTATGACAAAAAGACTTATATCACTCATTATGGTGCTCGTACTGTCATTGAGCGTGCTGGCCGTTGCACCTGTGTCTGCTGCAGAAGTTGAAGACTATGCACAAATTTCAGCAAACAACGACTGGTACAGCGTATATGATGATGCAATTTATTATGGCGATTATAAATATTTGGGAAACAAATATTACAATGAAAGACCCCATGAATTTTTTCTTCATGATTTAGACTTCAACGGAATTCCTGAGCTAATAATATGTGATGGACCTATTAGTTATAACTTTCCAGATTATGACTACTATGTTTATACAGTAAAAAATGGCAATATAATCTATTGTGGCGGTGTGAGCTGCGTTTTTGCAAGATTTTTTGATCATATGAATAGTAGCTACAAAGGACTTTATTGTGAAAGCAATATAGACGGATTAGCTTGGTGTGACTATTACTATATGAAAAACAATAAAGTTGTAAAAAAAGAAATTGTTCATATAGACACGATAAGTAATATGCCTTCAATAAAAACAACTGTTTACGACAAAACCTTATATAATGCATATAAAAAAGCCACAAAAGCAAATAAAAATGATTACTGGAGCGGACGCACACCAAAATATCCTATTAAATCCTATACTCGTTCAGAAATCTACTCAATGGGCTATGACAAGTTCGTGGGAAAATACCAGTATCTCGCTATTCCAAAGGTCAAGAAGTTTGAGAACGTAAACGGTGGCGTGAAAGTCACATGGAACAGCGTCAAGGGTGCTGAAAACTACCGTTTGTATGTAAAGAGTGGTTCAAGCTGGAAAACAGTCGGCACAACAAAAAGCACATCATATACTCACAAGACCTCAAATTCAGGCAAGACTTATACATATACCGTCAAGTGCCTGTCAGCAGATAAAAAGAGGTCAACAAGTCGCTTTATCAGCGCAGGCTTCAAGAATAAATATATCGCAACGCCAAAGCTGAGAAGTATCAAGAACAAGAGCGACGGTGTACGCTTTGTTTTCTATCAGGTGAAAGGTGCTTCAAAGTACAGAATTTATCGCAAAACAAGCGGTACTTCATGGAAGAAGGTCGGCGACGTATCGAGTAAGAAAGACTACTTCCTTGACAAAACCGCAAAGAAAGGTAAAAAATACACCTATACAGTACGCTGTGTGACTTCAAATGGAAAGAAGCACGTCAGCGGATACAACAAAACCGGTCTTACAATAACACGCAAATAGCTACAACATAAAAGCCTACCTTTTAAAAAGGTAGGCTTTTATTTTTGCATTATTTTATGTCAAAAATCTTTCTGACGTTTTTTGAAAAAATCATTTCGTTTTCTTCTTCGGTTAGTCCTATAGCCATAAACCGCTCGAGCTCTTCGCTAGGATCCCACATTGGATAGTCCGTCGCAAAAAGCACGTGTTGAGCACCGTAGGTGCGTATAACTTCTTTTGCTGCTTGTGGGGTTATCGCATATAGGCTCGAAGAACAATCAACGTAGAAGTTTTCTATACCTGCATACACCTTGCACGCATCTTCCCACATCGACCAGCCACCAAAATGTGCACCAATAACAGTGAGATTTTTGTACTTTTTCAGCACAGGAAGCAAGCGGTTAGGGTTAGAATAGTCATAGCGATTATCGCCTGTGTGCATTAGAACAGGGAGCCCCTTCTCCTCGCATAAATTATAAATCTGAAGACATCTTTTGTCATCTATCGCAAACTGCTGGATATCAGGGTGAAGCTTCACTCCCTGCAGTCCGAGTGAGATAAGATGCTCAACATCACCTTTCTGGTCTTCACTATCAGGGTGGAGTGTACCGAGTCCTGTCAGCATACCCTTGTGCTCATCAACACTCTTAGCAATGAACTCGTTGATAGATTTCACCTGATGCGGAGTAGTAGCGACAGACTGCACAATAAAGTGGTCGACCCCCGCCTTTTTGCCACGAGCAAGCAAATCCTCAGTAGTACCCAAGCATTTTGACACGATATCATAAAAGCGGTCTGTACCACCCACCGCCTTGCTGGCAATCTTTTCGGGATAGATATGACAATGTGCATCTATAACTTCGTAATTTTTATACATTATGCTGTCTCCACGCTATTTGCTTTTTGCAGGCCAAGCTTTTCAACAGCCTGCTCACGCATTTTATACTTCATAATTTTACCTGCAGCGTTGGTTGGGAAAGAAGATACAAAATCAACATATCTAGGCACCTTGTGTCGAGCCATATTAGCACCGATGTATTCTTTCATCTCGGCTTCGGTCATAGACTCACCGTCTTTTAAGATGATACAGGCCATGATTTCTTCACCGTACTGCTCATCAGGAACGCCGATGACCTGAACATCTGATACCTTTTCGTGAGTGTAAATAAACTCCTCAATCTCCTTAGGATAGATGTTCTCACCACCTCTAATAATCATATCTTTGAGTCGGCCTGTGATACGGTAGTTTCCGTCTTTTGTACGACAAGCCAAATCTCCTGTGTGGAGCCAACCGTCTTTGTCGATAGCAGATGCTGTTGCCTGTGGCATTTTGTAGTAGCCTTTCATGATGTTATAGCCACGAGCAAGGAATTCACCGGGCACTTCATCATCACAGTCTTCGCCTGTTTCAGGGTCAACAATTCTGCACTCAATTTCAGGCAGAGCACGACCAACTGTAGATACTCTGACCTCAAGCGGGTCATCAGTCGAACTCATAGTACACCCAGGAGATGCCTCTGTCTGACCGTAAACGATAGTGATTTCTTTCATATTCATTTTATCTACAACGTCCTGCATAACAGAAATAGGACAAGGAGAACCCGCCATAATACCTGTTCGCATATATGAGAAATCGGTTTTTTCGAAATCCTCGTGCTCAAGAAGAGCGATGAACATAGTAGGAACACCATGGAAAGCTGTGATATGCTCGTTGTTGATACAAGAGAGTGCAGGCTTCGGTGAGAAATACGGAAGCGGAAGTATAGTACCACCGTGAGTCATAGTAGCAGTCATAGCGAGCACCATACCAAAGCAGTGGAACATAGGCACCTGAATCATCATTCTGTCAGCAGTAGAAAGGTCCATTCTGTCGCCGATACACTTACCATTGTTCACGATGTTGTAGTGAGTGAGCATAACACCCTTAGGAAAGCCTGTAGTACCTGATGTGTACTGCATGTTACACACATCGTCTTTGTCTACAAGAGCAGCCATACGGTGCACTTCTGAAAGCGGAACTTTAGAAGAAAGCTCTACTGCGTCGTTCCATGTCATACAGCCTTTCTGCTTGAAACCGACTGTGATAACGTTTCTAAGGAAAGGCAGACGCTTTGAATGAAGCTGTGTGCCCTCTTTTGTGTTTTCAAGCTCCGGACAAAGCTGTGCAACTATTTTGCCATAATGAGTGTCCTTTGAGCCTTCTGTCATAATGAGAGTATGAGTATCGGACTGCCTGAGCAGATACTCAGCCTCGTGGATTTTATATGATGTGTTGACTGTAACCAAAATCGCACCGATTTTTGTTGCAGCCCAAAACGCAATATACCACTGTGGTACGTTAGATGCCCACATAGCTACTTTTGAACCTGCTTTTACACCCATAGCGATGAGTGCTCTGGCAAAGGTATCAACATCATCTCTAAATTCACTGTATGTTCTTGTGTAGTCAAGAGTAGTATATTTGAACGCATACTGGTCAGGAAACTCCTCGACCATTCTATCAAGTACATCAGCAAAAGTCGCATCGATAAGAAGATCCTTTTTCCACACAAACTTTCCTGTTCTGGATTTGTTATGGTACAGAGTCTTTTTGTTCTTTGATGTGTCATCAAACTGCTTCATAAACTCTTTGTACTGAGAGAAGATGATTTCCATATCGTCAATCTCTTCGCACCAAGAAGGATCCCAGATAAGAGAAATATAGCCATCATAGTTGACTGAACTTAAAGATAGCATCATTTCTTTTACAGGGAGATCGCCCTCACCTGCTAAGCAGTATTCTACCTTTTCATCAACCTTTTTAGCATCAGAAAAATGCACGTGCTTTACATATGCGCCGAGGTTTTTGATGACCTGCTCAGGTGTTTCACCACAAGTAAAATAAGCGTGTGACAAATGCCACAGTGCAGCAACGTTATCGCTTGCAAAGCTGTCGAGCACCTCGCACAAATCCTTTGTAGACGCAAAAAGTCCTGATGTTTCAATAAGCAAAATAACGTTTTTCTCAGTAGCTTTATCAAGCACTGACTCAATAGTTTTCTTGACCTGATTGATAGCATCTTCTTTGTTGCTGCTTTCAAACGCACGCATACGAATATGTGGAATACGCAGGTTAGATGCTATCTCGATACAGCTGTTAATTTCATCGATAGTGCCTTTTTCTGTCAAGCTGTTTGCTATATCAGACACCACATCAATACACGGAATCTCAAGTCCTTTTTCAAACAAACGTCTGAGAGTTGCTGCTGCGGTATAATCATGGAAAGCACCGTCTTTTTCAGTGAAAAGGCGGTTATGAATATTATGCAGTTCTATCCCCTTGAAACCAAGGTAGTTAGCCGCATCACAAAAATCTTCAAACTGGCTGTTGTGCCAGCCTTTTGTAGAAAATGAAAGCTTCATTTGTTACGCCTCCTCATAAACAATTTTGTTCACAGCGTTTAAGTATGCTCTGATACTTGCACCGATGATATCGGTCGAAATGCCGTTACCGCTGAAAACTCTTGAACCGTTTCTCAGCTTCACAATAGCGCTACCCATAGCTTCTTTGCCCTGTGTTACTGACTGAATCTGGAAATCATCGAGCTCATAGTGATGGCCGATAATCTGGTCAATAGCAAGAAAAGCCGCATCAACAGGACCATCACCGATACAAATACCCTGCAACTGCTCACCGTCTTTTTCCAGAGTGATCTGAGCACTTGAGTTGATGATGTTACCGCTGTTTACGATATATGAAATAAGTTTGTATGTTGCAGGAACCTGCAGTGCGACAGACGCAACAATAGCATCGAGTTCTTTAGCACCGACGTTCTTTTTCTCTGCAACACGTAAAAACTCTTCATACACCTTAGCGTCGTCTTCTTCAGACAAATCATAGCCAAGCTTTTTAACAGCAACAGCAACATCGTCTGCAGAGTCTTTTGCATCAAGGTGAATAGAGTTTTCGTCTGCACCTGCTACACTGACAGCTGTATTTTCATTGTTAGCATTTTCAGCGATGCGGTTGATCTGCTTAATTATTCTGTGCATTTCTGTAAAACGAATGTTAGATTCAAAACCGTAGTTGTCACCACAGTTTTTAATCATAGTAACAAATTCATCGAGTGGTGCACAGTCGCCATCTACTGCTGTTTTCACAACATCGACGCCTTTTCTGCATGACAGGATAGATGACGCTGTTGCAAGACCATTTTTATTGTCGCATTTTACACCCATAGGAACATCAGCTTTTTTGCCGATTTTTTCTGCAAATTCTGCAAAATCGTCCGGCATCATAGATGATGCTGAGTCACATATAGAAATAGCTGTTGCGCCACTTTCACGTGCTGCTTTTATGGCATCTTTGAGAAAGTCTTTCTCTGCTCTTGTAGCATCTACTGCACAAAACTCTACATTTTCGCAGTAGCTCTTTGCCTTTGTGATACATTCCTTGATATGTGCAATCATCTTGTTAGCTTTTTTGTGGCATGTGTACTCCATAAGTGCCGGAGAAACCGGAAGCTCAACACGAATACAAGGCTTGTTTGCATTTGAGAGAGCCTGTGCTGCGTTGTCGATACTCTCCAGTGTACTGCCAGCCGCTACAGAAATAACGCTCTTTTTCACAAAAGATGCTACTGTGCGCACAAATAGGATGTCTGTTCTTTCATTTATAATTTCAGGTAGCTCAATAATATCTACTGATAGTTTCTCTAGTTGACGAGCGATTTCGAGCTTTTCTTTAAAGCTGAATCTGCTGTTTTCTTTGCATAATGTTGTGTCTGCAATTCTGATTTGTTTCATAAAAATCTATCCTCTCTTATAAAGAATAAGCAAAATAAAAGTCCCCAAGGCATAGCCTCAGGGACGAAAGTATCGCGGTACCACCCTGTTTACTGATATAAAACCAGTCAACTTAGCAGGCTCTGACAAGCCTTTTGCCACGGTAACGGGGCACACCGTAACCGCTTAATCGTTTCAGCGGTTCTGCTCCAAAATGAGACTTCTTCATCCGTTTCTATCGTCTTGCACCGACCGACGACTCTCTGAAAGAAACTGTGGATGAAAAATAATTTCTTCATCGCATTTAAAAATATTGGTATAACTATATCACAGACATTTTGAGATGTCAACAAATATACGTTAATTTTTTCACTTTTAACATTATCTCTCACATATTATGCAAAAGTAACTGTAAAAATCACCAAAAGGCTGTATTATATTAAACAATTTACTATAAAATACTATTCACCCAGTTTAAAAACGGAGTGCGATTATCTGCGTTAGACTTGTTTGGTCCATACCAATGATTTTCAACTACAAACGTGCATTTTCCAACGACAAATCTGTCCTGATAATAGCGTCGTTTATCGCCGAAATAACACAGCTTTTTCAGCTCTGCATCTGAACAGTCTGAGGGCACTTCCATCAGTACCGCAAAACCAGAGCTACAACAAAACCTTCTTTGGCACTCATCTGCATTTGTTAGTATATTCAACACACTATCAGTCAAAGCCCCTGCATTATTCATTTTACCAAGAAGACTGAACGCAAACTCTTTGTTCGACATTTTCTCATAATCTGTCATAAATCATACCACCTTTTATAAGTTTTGTTCATTATAACATACTATTACGTGTATGTATTTAACTTCGAAAAATTGTATGCCGACTTCAAACAACAGTAAGTTGGAAGTAATGTATAACTCACGCATGTTATACATGATTGCAATATGTTTTTATAAAAAAAGTAGAGATAGCAACCGCTATCTCTACTTATAAACTCATATTAAACTCTTAATTATAGCTCAACGATCCAGCCGAACTGGTCTTCAATCTTGCCCCACTGGATACCTGTTAAAGTATCATATAGAGCTTGTGTTGTTTCGCCGATTTCGCCTGAGTTTACTGCGTACTTCTTGCCTTTGTAGCACAGCTCACCGATTGGTGAGATAACAGCTGCTGTACCGCAACCCCATGCTTCTTCAAGAGTACCGTTTTCCATAGCTTCTTCAAGTTCATCGATAGAAAGCAAACGCTCAGTAACCTTATAGCCTTCTTTTCTGAGCACTTCAAGGCAGCTCATACGAGTGATACCAGGTAAGATTGAACCTGAAAGCATTGGTGTGATGATTTCGCCATTGATTTTGAACATAACGTTCATAGCGCCGACTTCTTCAATGTATTTTCTCTCTACACCGTCGAGCCAGAGCACCTGTGAATAGCCAAGTCGCTCAGCACGCTCACCTGCGCGGTTAGAAGCAGCGTAGTTACCGCCACATTTAGCGTAGCCTGTACCACCACGTACAGCTCTTACGTCTTCATCTTCGATCATAATCTTTACTGGATTGATACCCTCTGCATAGTAAGAACCTACAGGAGAAGCGATGATGATAAATGTTGCATTTGATACAGCGTGAACGCCTAAGCTCTCGTCGTTACCAAACATAAATGGTCTTAAATACAGGGAAGTTCCCTCAGAATATGGAGTCCAGTCCTGCTCAACCTCAACGAATTTAAGGAGTGCCTCGAGTGCATCTTCCTCTGGAATTTCAGGCAAGCAAAGACGCTCAGCAGAACGGTTCATACGTCTGATATTCTCGATAGGTCTGAAAAGCTGAACTTTCTTGTCAGCACGTCTGTATGCCTTGAGTCCCTCAAAAATCTCTGAACCATAGTGGAGTACAGTTGATGCAGGGTGGATAGAAAGGTTTTCAAACGGTACGATTCGAGCATCGTGCCAGCCCTTATCCTTGCTGTAGTCCATAATAAACATATGGTCTGTGAAAATCTTACCAAAACCTAAAGCGCTCTCGTCAGGTTTAGCCTTAGGTGTAGTTGTTTTTGTGATTGTGATATTCATCTAAAACACCTTCTTAAAAAATATTGTGTTCAAAAATTAGCTGTTAGCACCGAGTTCAAGAGCCTTGATGTTGAGCTCTTTCATATCTGCACGCTTTGCCGAAATAACTTTTGCTAAACCGTTTTCGATACCTGCCTGTGTGTAATCGCCGAGCTCTTTGAGCATCTTACCCATAACTATCATGTTAGCAAGGGTAGGAATACCGTTATCAGAAGCGAGCTGTGTAGCAGGAATATAGAAAACATTTACGTCATCACGCTCTACCTTACGCTCGATAAGTGTAGAGTCAGCGAATATGTATCCGCCCGGCTTAACGTCCTTTTCAAACTTATCAAGAGAAGGAAGGTTAAGCGCTACCAAAACATCAGGTGCAGACACGATAGGTGAACCAACCGGCTCGTCAGATATAATAACTGAACAAGAAGCTGTACCGCCACGCATCTCAGGACCATATGATGGAAGCCAACTTACCTGTTTGTCTTCTGTGAGTCCCTTATAAGCGACAAATTTACCTGCGAAAAGAATACCCTGACCACCAAAGCCGGAGAATAAAAACTGTGTAGTAGCCATTATGCTTCCTCCTTTGCTGATCTGTCTTTATAAACGCCGAGTGGATAATATGGGAGCATATTATCGTCAATCCACTTGAGTGCATCAACAGGAGTCATGCCCCAGTTTGTAGGACAGCTGGATACAACCTCAACAAGTGAGAAGCCTTTGCCGTCAATCTGGTTCTGGAACGCCTTTTTGATAGCTTTCTTTGCGTTTTTGATATTTTTAACTGAGTTTACAGTTACACGCTCAAGGTACTCAGGACCTTCAAGCTGAGAAAGCATCTCACAAACACGGATAGGATAACCACAGTGGTTGACGTCACGTCCGTATGGAGAAGTCTGTGTTACCTGGCCAGGAAGTGATGTTGGAGCCATCTGACCGCCTGTCATACCATAAATAGCGTTGTTGATAAAAATAACTGTGATGTTCTCGTTTCTAGCAGCTGAGTGTACTGTTTCAGCCATACCGATTGATGCAAGGTCACCGTCACCCTGATATGTAAATACGATGTTGTTCTCAGGGTCAGAACGTTTAACACCTGTAGCAACTGCAGGAGCACGACCGTGTGCTGCCTCAATCATATCGCAATTAAAGTAATTATATGCCATAACTGAGCAACCAACCGGTGCAATACCGATGGTTCTGCCCTCGATACCGAGCTCATCAATAACCTCAGCAACAAGACGATGTACAACACCGTGTAAACAGCCCGGACAGTAGTGCATAGGCACATCAGTCAAAGCATGTGGTTTATCAAATACTACTGCCATTAGTTCGCACCTCCGTTTGCTTCAATAATAGCTTCTAATACCTGCTCTGGAGAAGGAATCATACCACCAACACGGTTGCACAGTGTAACAGGCACCTTGCAACCTGTAGCAAGCTTAACATCTTCAATCATCTGACCCATAGAAAGCTCAACTGAAATAATAGCTTTTGCTTTATCTGCAACCTTCTCAAATGGAGCCTTAGGGAATGGCCACAAGGTAATAGGACGGATAAGACCTACTTTGATACCCTGTTTTCTTGCTTCATTGATAGCGTTTTTAGAAACACGTGAAGCAATACCGAATGCTGCAACGATGATATCAGCATCTTCTGTCATATACTCTTCATACATAGCTTCGTTTGCTTCGACCTGTGCGTAACGTTCATAGCGTTCAAAATTGAGTCGCTCGAGGTCTTCAGCAACAAGGGACAGTGAGTTTACAATGTTGTGCTCACGCTCCATCTTGGTACCTGTTGTGGCCCATGGAGTAGCTGGTCTTTCTTTGACATCAAAGTCAAGCTCAACAGGCTCCATCATCTGGCCCATAGTACCGTCAGCCAAAATCATAGAAGTCATTCTGTATTTATCAGCGAGCTCAAAGCCTTTTACTGTGAGCTCAGCCATCTCCTGAACTGATGCAGGAGCAAGTACGATCATTTTAAAGTCACCGTGTGCTCCGCCTTTTGTAGCCTGAAAGTAATCAGACTGGCTAGGCTGAATACCACCAAGGCCAGGACCACCACGCTGTACGTTGACAACAAGACATGGAAGGTCAGAACCTGCCATATAGGAAAGTCCCTCGCCCTTGAGTGAAATACCCGGTGAGGAAGACGATGTCATAACACGCTTGCCTGTGGATGCAACACCATACACCATATTGATAGCAGCGATTTCGCTCTCAGCCTGCAAGAAGCAACCGCCGATCTTAGGCATTTTCTTAGCCATATAAGCAGCGATTTCTGTCTGTGGAGTAATAGGATAGCCAAAGTAGTGCTTGCAGCCAGCGAGTATTGCAGCTTCAGCAATAGCTTCGTTACCTTTCATCAAAACTTTATCTGCCATAATCTCACCTCTCTACCTTAATTACACAGTCAGGACACATAGTAGCACAGAAAGCACAACCGATACAGCTTTGCTCGTCTGTGATTACTGCTGGGTGATGCCCCTTTTTGTTGATTTCGTCTTTTGCAAGGATAAGCAAGTTTTTCGGACACGCCTGCACGCATAGTCCGCAACCCTTACAGTTGTCTGTTTTAAATGTTAGTTTTGCCATAAAACCTCTTCCTTTCCTATAAGCTATCTCTAAACAGGTCTAGCCTGAAGACTCAGTGGCAAGAGATTATCAATCTTGTCGCATAAGTCATTATATAAATGTTCTTCTACACTTGTGTACACTATCGGCAAACCGCTCAGCTTTGAAACCTCGTTTGCGTATTCAACTGAGTCGAGCACATCGTCTGTTGTAGTCACAGCACCTAAATTTGAGTTGTTGACAATACCTGTGAAGCTGATGTGTCCAACGTACTCAATCTCACGCATAACTTCGATAGTAGACTGCGCATCTCTGGTCAGTGGACGATAACAGTTGATAACCATGAGCATCTCATAGTCGTTTTCTTCGATTATCTTCAAAGCTAGCCGACCCAGTGCCAGCGCACCTCTGTCGTCACCGCCGACATCAATAATAACCGACAGCGACTTATCATCTGTTATAGCGTACATATCCTGAGGCAGTGCAGGGATATCAACGTTAGAGTTAGCGTAGTCTGACACAATCAGCCTGATACCATTGTCAGCAAACTCCCCGCTACTGTCCTTTGTTCTGAAATACGGATTAACTATATCAAGGTCAGCAACCGCTACGTTATCGGTCTGTTTTCTGAGTAGCCTAGCCATATTAACAGCAACGTTAGTTTTGCCACTGCCATAGTGTCCGCATAGCAATGTGATTCTTTTAAATTTTTTCATAACTTAACTATTATAACTTATTTCTCTGGATTTTTCCACTCACTGTCTTAGGAAGTTCATCTCTGAACACAACAAGTCGTGGATATTTATACGGAGCAGTGCGACTCTTGACATAAGTCTGGATTTCTTTCTTGAGGTCTTCGGTCGGGTTAGTACCCTTTGTAAGTACGATAGAAGCTTTGACTATCTGACCTCTGACTTCATCAGGAGCGGCAGAAACGCCACACTCGAGTACATACGGAAGTTCCATAATAACAGATTCGATTTCAAACGGTCCGATACGGTATCCTGAACTTTTGATAACATCATCGACACGTCCTTCGTAGAAGAAGAAACCGTCTTCATCACGCCACGCAACGTCACCAGTGTGATAAACACCGTCGTGCATAACTTCCTTTGTTTTCTCTTCGTCATTGTAGTATCCAACGAACAATCCACAAGGGTGACCGTTCTTGAGGTTGACTACGATTTCGCCCGGTTCACCGTCAGGAACTTCGTTGCCATCACTATCAACGAGCATAACATCATAGATAGGAGCAGGCTTGCCCATAGAGCCGATTTTGTGCTTAGCACCTGTCATATTACCAACGATCATTGTGCTCTCTGTCTGGCCAAAGCCTTCGATAATCTGAAGCCCTGTAGCCTTTTCAAACTGACGATAAACTTCTGGGTTTAATGCTTCACCTGCAGTAGTCATGTGCTGTACAGATGAGAAATCGTATTTTGAGATATCCTGTTTTACCATCATTCGAAGCATCGTTGGTGGGGCACAGAATGTAGTAATCTGATATTTTGCAAACATCGGCAGAATATCCGCTGCATCGAAACGATCAAAGTCATATACGAATGTAGCCGCTTCGCACAGCCACTGACCGTAGAGCTTGCCCCACATAGCTTTAGCCCAACCTGTGTCGGAGATAGTGTAGTGCAAGCCTTCAGGGTCAACATTATGCCAGTATTTTGCTGTATGGAAATGTCCAAGCGGATATTTGTAATTGTGAGTTGCAATTTTCGGATAGCCTGATGTACCTGATGTGAAATACATAAGCATAAGATCGTCACCGCAAGGAGCATCTTCTGTTCTATTATAGTGAGTGGAATACAGTGTGTATTCCTCATCGAATGTACGCCAGCCTTCACGCTCACCGTTGACGATGAGTTTGTTGACAAGACCGTCGTAGCCTTTTGCCGCTTCATCTACCTGATGCGAAACATCACCGTCTGCTGTACAGATAACTGTGTTGATACCGGCACTTTTAAGTCTGTATTCAAGGTCGTGAGCCTGAAGCTGGTTAGGAGCAGGGATAGCAATAGCACCGAGCTTGTTAAGACCAATCATAGCAAACCAGAACTGGTAGTGACGCTTTAAGATGAGCATAACTCTGTCACCTTTTTTGATGCCGAGCGACTTAAAGTAGTTAGCACACTGAGCAGATGCTTTCTTGATATCTTTGAAAGTGAATCTGCGTTCCGTGTGGTCTTTAGATATATGTAACATAGCGAGCTTGTCAGGTTTTTTGTCTGCGAGCTCGTCAACTAAATCAAATGCAAAGTTGAATTTCTCTGTGTTTTTGAATTTGATAGAAGTAGGAGTACCGTTTTCGTTCTCCTCAATATCAACGTACTTTCTATAGATTCGGTCGACTTCGTGCTTTCTCTGAGTCTTTTTAATCTCAACGAGCTTACCACTTGAAAGCTCAGGAATAGGCTCGCCTGTAGGGTTAAGCACAATAGCATAAAATACGCAATCCTTACCGTTTACAGCAATCATACCGTGTGGCTTGTCCGAGTCAAAGTAGATAGAGTCTCCAGGACCCAATATCTCTTTGTGCTCGCCTACTTGTACCATAAGGTTACCCTCAACTACAATGTCAAGCTCCTGACCTTCGTGTGTAGTGAGCTCAATGTCACCCTGCTGAGCGTTTTCGTCATAGACAGAGCGAACATAAAGTGGCTCTGCGATACGGTTCTGGAACGCATAAGCAAGGTTGTAGTAAGTCATACCGTGAGCCTGAGCTACCTTCTGACCTAAACCTGCACGAGTAACGCTATAGCTCTTAAGGTTTGGTGAGTAACCCTCAATAATGTCAGTAACGTTGACAGAAAGAGCCATAGCACAGCGATAAATAAAAGCGAAGTTTAAATCACTTTTACCCTGTTCACAGCTTAAATATTCATCGACAGTAACATCGGTTTTCTTAGCCATTTGTTCAACTGTGAGGTTCTGGATTTCTCTTAGCTCTCTGATACGAGCAGCCATCTCTTGAATTTTGTAGTCAAGACCTGTCATTTGTTGCATGATACATTTCTCCTTAGTTGTTAGGACGAAAAAAGCACCCGTCCCAAAGTTTTCTTTGAGACGAGCGCATAAAAATCACCCGCGGTACCACTCAAATTGCGATACAATCGCCACTCTCAGGGTCTGACAACCCCTATGCCTTCACGCAGCAATCACGGAGAGGTTCTACTAACTAAAAAGCTTTCTTCCTCTCGGCTCAGAAGCTACAAACACAGAAACTGTAGTCCGGCGACTCACACCAACCGTCGCCTCTCTGAAGGTCATATATCTGTGCACTCTTCGTCATAGCCTTTTATTACACGATAACACTATATCATAACTCTCTCAAAATGTCAATATTTACAGTTTATTTCTCTGAATCTTACCGCTTATTGTTTTTGGCAGATCATCTCTGAATACTACAATACGTGGGTACTTGTATGGTGCAGTACGAGATTTGACATAATTCTGAATTTCTTTTTTGAGATCTTCACTAGGGTTTGTACCCTTTGTAAGTACGATAGAAGCCTTAACAACCTGACCTCTTACTTCGTCAGGCTCAGCTGACACACCACACTCGAGCACATATGGGAGTTCCATGATAACAGACTCGATTTCAAACGGTCCGATACGATATCCCGAACTCTTGATAACATCGTCAACTCGACCGACATACCAAAGGAAACCGTCTTCATCACGCCATGCAACGTCACCTGTATGATAGTAACCGTCGTGGTAGACTTCTTTTGTTTTTTCTTCATCTTTATAGTAACCCAGGAACAAACCGCATGGGACCTTGTCACTTGTCTTGATGCAGATTTCACCCGGCTCACCATCAGGTACCTCGTTGCCATCATTATCAAGAAGATGAACATCATACAGCGCAACAGGCTTACCCATTGAGCCGAGCTTTGAACCTTCACCGATAAGGTTAGCGATAGAAAGAGTTGTTTCTGTCTGACCAAAGCCCTCTTTGAGCTTAAGGCCTGTTGCCTTTTTGAACTGTTTATAAACCTCAGGATTAAGTGCCTCACCTGCTGTTGTTGCTCTTCTTACAGATGAGAAATCATATTTTGAAAGATCCTGCTTAATCATCATTCTCAGCATTGTAGGTGGAGCACAGAAAGTGGTGATCTGGTACTGTTTAAACATCGGTAAGATATCCGATGCATCAAAGCGTTCAAAGTCGTATGTGAACACTGCACCCTGACTTAACCACTGACCGTAAAGCTTACCCCACAGTGCTTTACCCCAACCTGTGTCAGAAATAGTAAAGTGCAAACCATCAGGTGACACACCGTGCCAGAACTTTGCTGTGATGAAGTGACCCAACGGATATTTGTATGAATGAAGTGCAATTTTCGGATAACCTGTAGTACCTGATGTAAAGAACATCAGCATCGGGTCATCACCACAAGGAGTGTCCTCGTTTCTGTAATAATGAGCAGAAAACAGAGGGAATTCTTCGTCAAAGTTATTCCAACCCTCACGCTCACCACCGACTAAAACTTTAGTTTTAAGTGTAGGAGATTTCTCCTGTGCAATATCAACCTGATGTGATACATCACCGTCAGCAGTACAAACGATAGCACTGACACCTGCTGCATTGAAGCGATAATCAAAGTCATGGGCTTGGAGCTGGTTAGTAGCAGGGATAGCAATAGCTCCGAGCTTGTGCAGACCTAAAATAGCAAACCAGAACTGGTAGTGACGTTTTAGAACAAGCATAACTCTGTCGCCCTTCTTAATACCCAGTGACTTGAAGTAGTTTGCAGCCTGAGCAGATGCACGCTTCATATCATTGAATGTGAACCTGCGCTCGTTTTTATCTCTGTCAACGTGAATCATAGCGAGCTTATCAGGATCGCTCTTAGCGATAGCGTCAACTGTATCAAAAGCAAAGTTATATCTATCTTCGTTTTCAAAGTCGATAGCTTTAAGACATCCGTTTTCATCAACAGTAGTTTTGATGAACTCTTCACACAGAAGCTTATCCTGTACATTTTCTGAATGAGATACCAGAGTATCACGGATAATATCCTCTGACTCATTTTCACCAGGAAGTACTACCGCAACAAACTGACATTCTTCACCATCTACAGCAATCATACCGTGAGGAGTAGAACTGTTGTAGTAAATGCTATCGCCTTCACTTAAATATTCGATATTATCACCGACCTGTATTTTGAGCTTACCTTTTAAGATAAAGTCAAATTCCTGACCGGAGTGTTTTGTAAGATGGATAGGCTTATCTTGTAGCTCCTTGGAGTATTTATATGTAACAAAATAAGGCTCGGAAATTTTCTTTCTAAACCACGGAGCAAGGTTCTGAATAACAATGCCGTCTTCTTTTGCGGTCTGCTGACCCTGACCTTTTCTTGTTACTGTATATGAAGAAAGCAGCGCACTTTTACCCTCGAGCAAATCAGAAATACCTATATTAAAAGCAAGTGAGCACTTGTGAATGAAAGTGAAAGGGAAGTCCTGCTTTCCTGACTCAAAATCACAGTATTGTTCAACACTCACGTCTGTTTTCTTCGCCATTTCTTCTACAGAAAAGCCGAAGATTTCTCGCATTTCTTTAATTCGTACGGCCACCTCAAGTAGCTTTTGAGTTTCAACAGTTGCCATAACGATTCCTCCTTTAAGGATAAATATAGTATAATAATATAAAAACCCGTCTCAAAGAAACCTTTGAGACGGGTGTAAAATACACTCGCGGTACCACTCAAATTGCAGAAAATATATCTGCCACTCTCAGAGTCTAACAACTCCTATGCCTTTACGCAGCAATCACGGAAGACGTCTACTAACATCGCTTTCGGGTCTTCGGCTCAGAAGTGATGGGCAACCTAATTATCTGTTGTCGGTTTACACCAGCCACCGACTCTCTGAAAACAAATAAATAAAGCCGTCTTCGTCATAGCCTTTATAATTTTTTTTACAAGTTTAGCACTTAAAAAAAGGTTTGTCAATATTTTTTTGAGTTTTTATCATACTTAAATTATAAAAAGTACTACACAAAGCTCTTCTTTTGTGATAAAATACTGATATATTAGTTAAGGAGCTTTTTATGCTTAAAAAAATTCAACGTCTTGATGACCTTGTTGTCAAGAAGATTGCGCGTATTCACACCCCTTTTCTAAACAGAATAATGGTCATTTTCACAAAGCTCGGCAACGGTGCTTTTATCTGGTGGATTACACTGTGCTTTCCGTTTTTGCTTATGCAGACAAAAAGAGCGACAGGTGTGTATCTCACTTTAGCTTTAGGTGTCAACTTTATCCTGGGCGAAATCATCATCAAGCACATCATCGGCCGTATGCGACCAAGCTCTAAACTGGAAGAAGAAGAGCTCATCATCAAAAGTCCGAAAGACTACTCTTTTCCGTCCGGTCATACAGCTTCGTCTTTCACTGCTTTTACTGTGACACTGCTTCGTTGTCATTGGTACATCTTCTTACCGGTGCTTTTAGTTGCACTCATCATCAGCTTCTCAAGAATGTACCTTCGAGTGCATTACTTGAGTGACGTCGTGTGCGGTGCGGCGCTCGGTTTTTTGAGCGGCACTGTGTGCACTTGGTTGTTTGAATACCAGCTGGCTCACTTTTTTGTGTTCCCGTAAATATTGTTTTTTAGAAGGCTTTTGTGTAAAAAGTCTTCTTTTTTTATTATTTTTCAAAAAAACTGTTGACTTGCAAAATATTACTATTTGTAGAAAAAAGTCTGCTATTTTCACATAAAGAACTTATCGGTTGTTTTTTGGAAAATATATTGAAAAGTACAAAAAACCGAAATATACAGTTATTTCCAAGGCGTTTTAAAAAAGTTTTCCTTGTTTTCCACAGAGTTTTCCACATTTATTATTTCTAAAGTGAATAATACAGAAAGTATATTTCGAAATACAAATTTTTATTAACAAAAATAAGTTGATTTTAAGGAAAATAAACACCTTGTGAATAGCAACAGGTGCATTTGACCAATATATTTGTAAAGAAAAGGAACGGTGCACTTATGATCAAAGGAATCAGCCATCAGATAATAGAAATAACAGACACAGAAAACAAATACTACGAACGAGCGCTTCTTGTCCTGCGACCTGAATATGCGTCCATATCACGTGAAGTGCTCGAAAAAGAAGCGAAAAAGATGCTACAAAAAATGGACACCCTGTCTTCTGCAAAGCCAAAAAGTGTAATGCTGCACAGAATCTTGCTGTCCCTGCTTTTTGGCGCAGTCGGCTCACTTATCACTGTTATGATATATTCACTATCCTGAGAATGAAAACATCTCCCCTGTCATATATTTTACTAATATATATGATGGGGGTTTACTATGAAAGAAAAAAGATATAAAACGCTGGAGTTTATCGGCATTCCTATTATATACTTAATCGCTACTCTTTTGCACTTTGTGTATAAGCTGAGCGACGGATCAACGCTATCTATACTTTTTGGTGCAGTAAACGAAAGCGTATGGGAACACATAAAAATTTTTTCTGTAGGATTTGTTTTTTGGTCAGTTATTATTTTGCTGTCATCTAAACCGCCTTTCTATAAATTTGTTGTGGCAAAGACCGTATCGCTGTACTTTTTATCGCTTTGTATCACAGTGTTTTTTTATACCTACACTTTCTTCACAAAAAGACCGATACATATTGTCGATTTACTGTCTGCTGTGGCTTTTGTAGCTCTTACCCAGTACATTTCATACCGTCTTGTTACAAGTTCTAATCGCATCGAAGAATACTTCGTTGTTGCTGTGATGCTACTTATGCTGTTCTTTGTGATGTTTTTCAGCTTTACTGTTTTTCCTCCCAGAGCAGACCTTTTTAAAGATCCTGTAACAGGTATGTACGGAATAATAAGCGAAAACATCGACAAAGGTGCACTTCATCTGCACAATTCACAACAAAATCCTTAGTATATTTCTAATTTACAACTATACTTGCAAACTATATGTGGTATAATGAATAGGTGTAAATCTACTATATAGTGTGCAAACACTTAGAATAAGGAATTTTTTATGGAAAACCAAGTTAGAGAAAAGAAAGATGATATCATAGCAGGCAGAAATCCTGTCACAGAAGCTATTTCATCAAGCAGACCTATCGAGAGTATTCTTGTTGCAAAAAACAACCACGCAGGCTCAATCGTCGCTATACTTTCAAAAGCTAAGAAAAAAGGCATCACCATAAAAGAGGTTGATCAAAAAAAGCTCGACTTTATGACAGGTAATGCGACTCATCAGGGTATAGTCGCTATAGCTGCTATCAAAGAGTACAGTGAAGTTTCAGATATTTTAGAACTTGCAAAAGACAGAAACGAGTCACCTTTTATTATCATACTTGATGAAATCGAAGACCCTCACAACTTAGGGGCTATCATTCGTACTGCTGAATGTGCAGGTGCACACGGTGTCATCATCAAAAAGCGACACAGCGCAGGTCTTTCATATACAGTAGGAAAAGCCTCTGCAGGGGCGGTTGAATATGTCCCTGTTGCAAGAGTGAACAACATATCATCGGTTATCGATGAACTGAAAGCTCAGAACATCTGGGTATATGGTGCTGATATGAACGGTACCGACTATGAAAAATGCGATTTTTCAGGCGGTGTGGCTCTTGTTATTGGAAACGAAGGCAAAGGCATCAGCCGTTTAGTCAGAGAAAAATGTGACACTATAGTTTCACTACCACTTAAAGGGAAGATAAATTCTCTCAACGCATCTGTTGCAGCAGGAATCTTGATGTACAAAGTATCCTCCTTCAGATAACGACCCCATTCGACACAGATATCATAAATTTTACGTTAATATTAAAAAGAGAGGAGTTGATGAAATGAAAATCTGGCGAAAAGAAAGCACAAAACCTATCAAAAACGAAAAGGCAGAAGAGCAAGAAGAATTCACTGATATCAGCCAGACATCAACCCCTGTTGTCGATGACAGCAAAAAAGATAAAATGGAGGAAATCTACTCCACTAAGGACAAGCAGATAAAATACAAACGTCTCACCCCACTAGAAGCTGAAGAAGCCGCAAAACGTACTCAGTCTGCTAAAGAAAAACTGACTTCCGGCAAAGCGGAAATCGCTCTCAACACTCCCGTATCAACCAACGAAATAGTAGAACTCACATCAGAGCACGAGGAAGGCACTGTTATTGCAGAAGACATCATCGAAGATGTTGAAGATATCGTTGCTCCACGCACAGTGCACGTTCAAGATATAGACGAAATCGACATAGATATCGATCACCACAAATCGCTCAAGAAATACGAACTTCAGGCAAAAGACACTTCACGTTACGAAAAGCGCAACACAATATCTGCAAAAAGCGAATATGAGCGAATATTCGGCAAACCTAAGTACGATGTAACCGGTGAAAAAATAGTCGCAAAAATCCCGACATATCAACATGACAGCAAAATCACGCTCATCAATTTGAAAGCAGGTCGGTTCACTGACGTCGTCGAAAGCGAATATGACGAATACTTAAAATCAAATGACCCAATTATCTCAAAAAGACCTGAACATCTGGGCAGGAATATCGAACCAAAACAATCGCTTTTATATACACTAAGTCAACTGGCTCAACAAAAAAATTCTGAACAAAAAAGTCAGCCGAGTGCAAAAGCAGAAAAAATCGGGGACAAGCCACTCAAGAAACATGAGAACAAAATCAAAAAGTTTTTCAGAATACTTGCTATCCTACTACTACCAAAAGCCGAGTCAGGCAGCAACGACACCACACAAACTGTGCAGTCAGCCGACTATCAAAGCCGACAAGATGCAAAGTATGTTTCTAAAGAAATTGCAACTAATCTCAAAAATCTGATTGTTAAAACAGGTGTGCTGTCCGTACTGTTTGTTATGGCTTTTGTGTTGACTGTTATGCAAAAAGTATCCGGTGCAGATATCTTCTTGGGCACTCCTTTCGCTCCACTTATCTACTGCGGTGTGAATCTTTTGATTCTCATCATCACAGGTGTTATCGCACAATCGTTCATCATAAGCGGACTCAAACCTCTCAAAAAATTCAAAGGCAACAGCGATACTGCTGTGGCATGTGCATATATTGCGTGTCTGATTCAACAAATAGCATCAATGTTCACTTCATTAAAGTTTGTTGACTCCACCTTGCATTTGTACACAACCATCATCACCTTCTCATTTGTTATGAACACCTTGGGCAGAGCATTGATGGCATCACGAGTCAAATCAAACTTCAAGTTCATCACATCTAAGTCACCTGCATTCGCTGCCAAGATATTCAACGACGAAGAAACTGCCCGAAAAATGCTCTCAGGCACTACCGCATCACACTCAGTTGTTGCTTATCAGCATCCGACAAGATTTTTAAGCGACTTTTTAAAAATCTCGTATGCTCCCGACCCTAGCGAAGAGCTGTGCTCAAAGCTCACTCCTATCACACTTGTTAGCTCTGTGTTCGTTGCTGTAACGTACGGTGTTATTTCAAAAACCTTTATAGGTGCACTTTCAGCTTTAGCTGTTATGTTGTGTATCAGTATTCCAGTATGTGCGCTGCTGTGTGGCAACTTACCGCTCAAGTTTTCGTGCAAAGACACTCTCAAGCACGGCGCTATGCTCAGCGGATATCCGTCCATACGACAATTTTGTGACTGCGATGCGGTTATGGTAGATGCTATGGAACTTTATCCGAAAGGCTCTATCAAACTAAACGCTATGAAGCATTTTGCAGAATTTCGAGTTGAAGAATCACTTCTTAGCGCAGCAGTCATTTTAAAAGAAGCAAAATCCCCACTATATACAGCTTTTGAAAAAATACTCGAAGAAAACGCCCACAACCTGCCGAAGGTCGAAAGTGTTATGTACGAGGACAAGCTCGGACTTGTCGGCTGGGTCGGCGGAGAACGAGTGCTGATTGGTAACAGAAAGCTACTTGACAGATATCACATTTACCTCGACGACGCTGCCGATGAGACCAAGTATAAGAACAGTTCAAAAGACGTTACATATATCGCCTGCTCAGGACAGCTTGTTTCGATGATAGTTACAACTTACACCCCAAACCCCGTTGTGAAGAACGTGCTCTCACGTGCTCAGAAAAACGGTCTGTGCCTGGTTGTACGAACAACTGACTGTAACGTTACTCAGGACAAAATTGCTACTGATTACGAGATTTACGCTCGCACAGTAAAGGTGCTTTCAACCGGCTACGCAAGCACCTGCAACGAAGTATCATCTAAAAAAGAAGAGAGCTCACGCTCGTATCTTGCTACAAGAGGTAAGTTCTCGTCACTTTTATATGCTGTAAATACAGCTATTTCTCTAAAACACAATCTGACCATCGGTATCATTATCGAAATTTTCGGCTTAATACTGGGTGTATTGCTATGTGCCACTATGGTGCTTTATGCAAGCGTATCAATACTCGGCGTACTCGAAATGCTCCTTTATATGCTGTTCTGGTCGATAGCTACTATTGTAGTCCAATTTGTTAAAAGGTAAAGAGAGGAAAAAATATGCAAATTGCTCCGTCATTATTATCATGTGATTTTTCAAAATTCGGCGAAGAAATCGTACGTATGGACAAAGCAGGTGCTGATATGATGCACCTCGATGTTATGGACGCCCACTTTGTTCCTAACCTCACATTCGGCGCTCCTGTCATCAAGATGCTCAGAAAATATACGAGTAAGCCTTTTGATGTTCATCTTATGATTTCTGAACCACTGAAATATATCGATGATTTTTGCGATGCCGGTGCTGATATCATTTCTTTCCACACTGAATCTGACTCCGATATAGAAGAAACTATCAATAAAATTGAGAGCCGAAACGTAAAACCCGCACTTGCTATCAAGCCTAACACTCCAGCAGAAGATGTGTTCCCTTATCTTGACAGACTTTACATGGTGCTTGTTATGACTGTAGAGCCGGGCTTTGGTGGCCAGAGCTTTATGGGTGATATGATGAGCAAGGTTGAAAAAATCAAGCTCGAAGCAAAAAAACGCAACCTAAACCTGCTCATCCAGGTTGATGGCGGTATCGCAAAGGAAACTATCAAAACAGCGTCTGATGCCGGCGTTGATATCTGTGTCGCAGGCACAGCGGTCTTCAAACCTGAAGATGCAAAAAAAGCTATAGACGAGCTCAAATCTCTGTGCGAGTAATCCGTACAAACAGCGTAGTATTTATTACACAAAATAAAGGCTTGACATCCAGTGGATGTCAAGCCTTTTGTTTTGTTATATAGTTTATTTTATTACATTTCGCCTTCGTGCTTAGAATTCTTTTTCTTGTCAGGAGTGAGAGCTGTCTCACCTCTAAGATACATAATAAGAAGACCCATAAGCACAAGGATAGTTGATACGTAAATGATAACCGGTAAGATAGAGTCTTTAATAAAAAGACAGATAGCTGTTGCAGTAGGACCACCGATAATGATAGCTGCGAGATATCCGAAGAAAGTAAGTCCGCCGGCAAAAAGCACGGCTGCGATACCGTAACCAAATATTACGCTCAGAAAATCAGATATTTTTTTACAAATTTCTTTAAACTTTTTCATCACGCTACCTCCTTACAGTCCCATTACAGGCAAAAAGCCCATCAAAATTACTACCTGTAAGATAAACTGAGCAGCTACCCACCACAGGTTATTGTTGAATGTCTTAGTAAAATCAGACTCAGCAAGAGTCATACCAGCGTACATACCAAGGCCGAGCGGTGGTGTGATACCACACATAACACCACAGATACATGGAAGCATAGCAGCAGCAAGAAGCGGGTCAACACCAACACTTGCAAGAGAAGTGATGAACATAGGTCCAAAGATAACAACGATGGAAGAACCTGGGATAACCATACCCATGATACAAGTGATGATACAGATAGCAAGCACCATACCGAACTTGCCAAAATTCCAAGACTGGATAATAGCGCCGAGTTCATCAGCTACATTGAGTTCTCCGAAAAGTGAACCGATCATATAACCGAATACACAAACACCGATAGCAGGAGCAATAACTTTTACACCCTCAGCAAACATCTTTGAAAGGTTTTTGAAAGAAACAGTGCTTTTGTCTTTAGCGATAAGAACAGCATAGATAGCTGCAATACCGCCAACGAATAAAAGAATGGAGCTTGATAACGCCTTTGCACCTTCTTCGCCCAGACGAGCTGTAAAGAATGTATCCTTGAAGAAGTAGTCAAGAATAAATGGTAATAAGATGATTACCGGCAAGAAAAGTGCCTTCCAGCCTACTTTTAATGTTTCTTTGAGTGAAGGAAGTTCTTCCTTGCTCATAGGTTTAACACCGTAGTATTTACAGAAGCTCCATACCATCACAAGTCGCTGGATAATAAACCAGATTGAAATGCCCCACAGGATAATCCAGAACTCACCCTGTGAAATCTCGTTGTCAGGATAAAGCGCTGCGAAAGCACCGAGCGCTGCAACGATGTTAGAAGATGGTGGAATCATATTGCCCATATAGCTTGCGTTACTCTCAACGTTTGCAGCAAGATGAGCAGGGAAACCTGACTTCTTCATAGCAGGGATAGTGATAGAGCCTGTAGCCATAACGTTACCAGGACCTGAGCCTGACAGTGCTCCTACAAAGCTACTTGCGATAACCGCTGCATAACCGGCACCACCGGAAATTCTACCGAGCAGTGACAGGATAATTGCTATACAGCTGTCAATAACGTGAGTTTTTGTGAGCAGTATCGACATAGATACAAACGCAACCATTGAATAAAGAAGTGATGTGGAAAGTGCATCGTTGATATATGTCCATACATTAGCCCAAGAGCCCGTGATAGTAAGCAACACCAAAAAGCTGATGCCTACTGCTTCATATACCGGTCTTTTAAACGCCAAAAACCATACACAAATCACTAAAAGCATAACGCCTAAGTAAACCATAGAAAGTGGCATGTTTATTTCTCCCCTTCATTTTTATATTATAACTCGTAGGTTATAGTACCTATTCCGAACTAGGAATAACATAAAATATTATAATATTTTAAAGAGAGCTTGTCAATAGGATTGTATTATTTTTTGTTTTTGCTTGCATTTTTATTTAAAAAACAGTATTCTATGTAGTGAAAGAAAAAAGGAGGCATATGTATGAATTCACGACAAATCGAGTATGCAATATTGCTTTCACAGCATCTGAACTTTTCTCAGGTAGCTGATGAGCTCGGCATATCTCAGCCTTCTCTGAGCAAACAAATCATCAGTCTTGAAAACGAACTCGGCGTAAAGCTTTTTGATAGAAACCACAGCCCACTGACGCTCACCCCTGCCGGCGAGTATTTTGTCAAAAATGCTCAGGAGCTACTGTACAAAGAATCTGAAATCCTGAAAGCGCTCTCAAAATTTCAGTCAGGTGAAAACGGAAGTTTAGTTATCGGTGTGACTCCTTTTCGAAGCCTTTACCTGATGCCTGAAATCATCAAAAAAATCAAAGCGAAGTTCCCGGGTGTTCGGGTTACTCTTCACGAAGCAACCAGTGCTCAGCTTAGAAAAGAAGCAAGCGAAGGCAAATTCGACTTTGCTATTGTGAACCTGCCTGTTGACGAATCTATCCTCAATGTCAAAAAGCTCGAGCCTGACACTTTAGTACTAGCAGTTGAAAGCTCTATGGCAAAAGCTCTTAACATAGAAAACAAAGACTATGTCGATTTCAAACAGTTTGCTTCTATACCTTTTGTTGTGCTCAGTCCTGCTCAGGAACTCAGACAGCTCTTTGACAAGCTATGCACCAACGCAAACATCGACCCTGATATTTCTGCGGAAGTAGTAGGTGTCACCACCGCATGGGCACTGGCTAAAGCCGGTGTGGGAGCAGCACTTCTTCCACTTCAGTTTATACAAAATCAGTTTATCGACAAAGATCTTACATTATATAAAATCAAAAATAATCTTGGTACACGTCAGCCTGCTATCGTAAGGCGAAAAGACCAGTACCTTTCTGACTATGCAAAATATGCTATCAAACTTCTGACTGAATAAAAGAAAAGTCCGCTTGTTTTAAGCGGACTTTTTATATTTATTAAGCGTATTTTTGGATCATCTGTTTGCGGTCAATTTTACCATTGAATGTCTTGATGATTTCGTCGATAACAACTATCTGCTTAGGCTGTTTGTATGGCTCTAAGTTCTTTGCGATGATATCGCGGATTTCTTTTTCGTTGAGCTCTTCACCCTCTTTAAGTACTACGAGTAGTTTAAGCGCTGTGTTACCACGCATACTGACAGGTACAAGCAAACACTCATCTACACAAGAAGCACGCATAGCGATGTCTTCTACTTCAACAGGAGCAACCTTGAAACCACCTAGGTTTATAGTATCGTTACTTCTGCCGACTAAGATGAGCTCACCGTTTTCAGCAAAGTAGCAAAGGTCGCTCATCAAAAGCATTCCGTTTTTAATAGCCTTAGCGGTCTGTTCAGGCTCATTCCAATAGCCCTGCATAACAGACTTACTCTTTATGCCACAAAGTCCTGGGTTTTCTGCGCAAGCGTTTTTGATTTCGTTTCCGTCTTCATCAAGGATAACAATCTCGCTGTATGAGTTAGGAAAACCCACACTGCCACTGTACTTTGAACCACCTGAAACACAGAACTCGTCTGTGCATACAACACCGACTTCCGAACAACCAAAGCAGTTGTACATATATACATCAGGCAGCAGTGCACGCATCTTTTCCTTATCTGTTTCAGGATAAGCAGTAGAGCTTGAGTAGATAAATCTTAGCTGGTCATTAAGTGCAGCGAGGTCTTTTGAAGCAATAGCCAAAAGCATATGAATAGCAGACGGTGGCAGATAAAGTGAAGTAACATTGTGTTCTTTGATAGTATTGAAATACTGCTTAAAGTTTCTGAAGCTTTCAAGCAAGCTCACTGTACTTCCCACTGCCATAGCAATGTGACATTTTCTGAGTCCTGCTGCATGGTTCATCGGAGTAGGAATGAGCCACACGTTGTCGCTTTTGATATTTGTAGTCTCGATACCTGCAAGAGCAATGTTCATCTCGTTAGAAAAAGATACCATAACTCCTTTAGATTTGCCTGTAGTACCTGTAGTAAAGAGTATCTCAGCAAGGCTGTCCGGGTCGACGTCCTCAGCCTTGTAATCATCTTCGAGTGCATAAATCTCAGGCATAATCTCGTCAAGTGCCCAGGATGAAAGATCATCTCTGTGAGATAAAGTGATGATAGTAGAAGCCTCAAGTTCATCTGCTATCTCTTTGATACGATTTGACGGAGTGTTTTTCTCAAGCGGTACAAATGTAGCACCAAAAAGCTGGATACCGTACCATACATAAATATAAGGCAACACGTGATCAGACTCAACGATAACACGCTCACCCTTTTTCACACCCTTTTGTGATAGATATTTAGCTACCTGACGGTTAGCTTTAGCAAGCTCACTGTATGTGCATTTTTCATCCAAGACCAAAAATGCGAGTTTGTCAGGATGCTCAAGTGATTTTTCTTGAATAGTCAGAGCTATTGAATTAAGCATAGGTTTCCTCCTACGATATTTTAAGTGCCTGCGGAAAACCCACAGGCACTTCATTTTAAAGTTATCTAATATTTACCATAAATAAATGCTGAAGCGTCAAATCCCGGTCCGTAGATACCAAATACCAGTATCACTGCTAACAGCAACAGTATCATGCCCCATCTAAATATAAGATTCTGTCTCGAGAGAGCTTCTCTAATCTTCAAGCCATTTTCTTGTAGTATGCCGACAACTAAAAGCACAAGAATAGCCAAGACAAGGATAAGCATATTTTTCTCATCAACACCGTATGTGAATATCTCTCCATCGACACCTAACAAAAATCCAAGATCTACCGATGTAAACATGGTTTTAATCATCACAAATGCATCGTGCAGACTTGGTGCATTGGTGAGTATGCGCGATACACAAAGCACCATGAAAGTTCGCAGAATCTGGAACAAATGGAAACTGAAAGCCTCGGTATTGATACGAAGTTTTTCAGCCATCTTCTTATACACTGGAGCCAGCGCAACGCTAGATGAAATAATCAGCGCATTATAAAAGGCATTGGCAATACGTTGCATACTCAGTCCATGCCATATATTCATCAGGAAAAACACAACAAAAGGAGCTGCTACAGAAGGGATAATCTTGCCTGCGTGACCCCCAAAGCGCTTACGCGCCTTTTTGCTCAAAGCTGTGACAGGCTTGCAAAGCATAACAGGATAGAAAACAAATTCTCTCATCCATGCGCCAAGTGACATGTGCCATCTGTGCCAGAAATCTGCCATAGATGTCGCAAAGAACGGACGTTCAAAGTTAAGCGGAAGCTCAATGCCCATCATCTGTGCCGCACCTCTGGTGATATCAGTACCACCGGAAAAGTCGCCGTAAATCTGGAACGAATACGCAAGTACACCAAAGAATACCTGTGAACCGTTGTATCCACCTGCAACAAATTCAGGTGAGAATACGTGAGCAGAAATAGCCGATACTCTGTCAGCTATAACAAGCTTTTTGAAAAAGCCCCACAAAATCAACTGTGCACCGTACTTGATGTTTTTATAATCAAGCTTGTGCTCCCCACTCAACTGAACACCCACATCGCAGTATCTGAAAAGCGGGCCCTGAACGATAGAAGGAAAGAACGATACAAATAAAGCGAACTTACCGATGTTTCTCTCGGCAGCGTGCTTGCCTCGTCCGATATCAATCAAATATCCTATTGAGTTGAATGTGTAATACGAAAGTCCAAGCGGTACAATAACATTGATAAGCGGATCCGAAATATCCCACTTAAACAAAGTGAAAAACTTATCCAGACCATCAAAAATAAACCCGTGACACTTCAGAATAATGAGTACACCGAGATTTACTAGTGCTGTAAAAACCTGAACACTATGTATCTTCTTGTTCGCAATTTTCTTAAACTCGCGTTTTTGTTCCTTTGTTACACCATCGCCCAGAGATTTTACATACGCCTGTTGCTTGTCGCGGATACTCTGCATCCATAGACCCGAAGCATATGTGAAAAACGTAGTTGCCAGAATGAACAACAGATTCTTAACGCCGCTACTTAAATAAAAACCGTAGCTGGCAACAAGCAGTACTACCCACTGGAACTTTTTCGGAACAATATAGTAGACAATTAAAACTACCGCTAAAAACGCCAGAAAAGCTAATGAATTTAACGCCATAACTATCTCTCTAATCTGTTATTTGTGATTATCAGTCTTCGTCAAGAATGCTCTCAACGAGCTCGTGGATAGCCTTAGCACTATTGAAGTTCTCAGGCTCCATCATATCAACTGTGATAGTAATATCAAAAATGTCACACAGCTCTCCTACAATAGAAACGATGTCAAAGCTGTCAAGAATACCGTCGTCGATAAGTTTTTCTTCTTTTTCAAAATCAACGTCAGAACGAATAGACTCAAGAATTTCAATAATCTTATCCATGATAATACATTCTCCTTTTAGAAAACATTAGTTTTGTTGTGTATGTAAGTGCGCACAACACGCACTTACACACAATCTTACATTATATAAATATATCACACACAATAACCTAAGTCAATCGTCAAAATTCGCATATATCCGACATAATAAAGGGGGTATTTTAGAGCAAAAAGCAAAACAGACTCCTACATCACGATGTTCACAAGATGTGCAATGCACGGTATGCTTTTACTCTGCTGTACTGTCACGGGAGAAAGCAAGGCACCTGTAGCTATAACCAGCACGTTTTTGAGCTCCTTTTTTTCGACTTTTTTTAGTATATGACCGCACAAAACACTGGCACAGCATCCACAGCCCGAGCCTCCCGAATGGACATCAAACTCGTTGTCATCAAATATCATCACACCGCAGTCCTTGTGCCTACTCTGTATATCATAGCCTTCTTTTAATAACAGCTCATACAGTAGCTTTGAGCCGATTTTGCCTAAATCTCCAGTATATATCATATCGTAGTCAGTTTCTTTTGTATTTGTGTCTTCAAAAAACATTTTTATAGTATCAGCTGCTGCAGGTGCCATCGCTGCACCCATATTGTTCTGGTCTTTTACTCCCAAATCAACGATTTTTCCGACAGTCGCTCTGAGCACCTTCGGTTTTTTGTCATCTTGTTCACCGGATAATATACAGCTTCCTGCACCTGTTACCGTCCACTGTGCAGACTGAGGACGCTGCCCACCGTAATCAAGCGGAAATCTGTACTGCCTTTCTGCACTGCAAAAATGTGATGATGTCACACATGCTGACAAAAGCGACGCTTTACTCTCGACCATAACAGCCGCCATAATAAGACTTTGCACCATCGTAGAACACGCACCGTACTGTCCCAGATACGGTATAGCATAGTCTTTGAGTCCGAAAGATGAGCTCACGCACTGATTGAGAAGATCTCCTGCAAACAAAAAACCGATATCTTTTGCACTGACCTTTGCTTTTTCAAGTGCGATACTCAAAGCTTCAGTCTGAAGTTTGCTTTCTGCATCTTCCCAAGTATCCTGACCCACGTGCATATCATACTCGATTTTATCAAAATCATCTTTGAGCGGGCCTTGAGCTTCTTTTTTTCCTACTATACTGCCAAAGCCCGCTATACTAACATTGTTTGAAAACTCTATTGTCTGAGCACCGATTTTCTTCACCATAAAAAACACTCCTTTGTGATATTGTTCCCACAAAACAGAGCATAAATACAGCATATCTATTTTATATTTTTATTTAAAAATATAGTCATAGTTTTTACTCAAAATTCTTTCACAATATTGAAACTCAATGTCGGTTTAGTGTATAATATTTTTAATTTGTTAATATGCGATTTTTCGACAGAAAACCTTGCGTTTTTCGCTCGGTTTTAGATATCTTTTGACTATTTTTTAAGGAAAGGCAAAACAATTATGGTCTTTAGCTCTCTTGCATTTTTGTGCATATTTTTACCGATAGTTTTTGTACTGTACACAATTATCCCGTCTTTGAAAATCAGAAACGGTCTTTTGATTATAGCCAGCTTATTCTTCTACGCATACGGAGAACCTGTCTATGTGTTCTTAATGATATTCAGCTCCTTACTCAACTATCTATGTGCATTGTGGGTAGACAGTAAAGAAGGCGAAAAAAACAAATTTGCTCTTGTTGTTGCTGTGATTGTAAACCTCGGCATACTCGGTGTGTTTAAATATGCAGGATTTGCCATCGACTCCATAAACGGACTACTCAACACAAATATCCCTGTGCCTGTGATTGCGTTACCTATAGGTATCTCTTTCTTTACATTTCAGGCACTGTCTTATGTTATCGACGTTTATCGTGGCACAACCTCTGTGCAAAAAAACTACTTTAACATTCTGCTTTATATATCTTTCTTCCCACAGCTTATTGCAGGACCTATTGTTAAGTACCACGACGTCAACGAGCAAATCAGCAACAGAACCCAAAACCTTGACAAAGTAGCCATGGGACTACGACGTTTTATCTGTGGTCTGTCAAAAAAAGTTCTTATAGCAAACACTATGGGACAGGTTGCGGATACAGTCTTTGGTGCTGATAGCGCTGACTTGTCACTTCTTAGTGCTTGGATAGGCGCTATTGCTTACATATTCCAGATTTACTACGACTTCTGTGGCTACTCGGATATGGCTATAGGCTTAGGACATATGTTTGGCTTTGAGTTTAAGGAGAACTTCAACTATCCATATTCAGCGAAAAACATTCAGGACTTCTGGAGACGCTGGCACATCTCACTTTCAACGTGGTTCAAAGAATACCTTTACATTCCACTCGGTGGTAACAGAAAAGGAAAACTCAGAACCTCAATCAACAAGATCATAGTTTTCTTTGCAACAGGTCTGTGGCACGGTGCCAACTGGACTTTTGTGATATGGGGACTTTACCACGGACTGTTCTTGCTTGTTGAAGAATTTGTACCGTTCATCAAAAAGCTCCCGAAGGTGATAGCTCACATCTACACACTTTTGGTTGTGACAGTCGGCTTCGTGATTTTCCGTGCAGACACCATCACTGACGGTATGGCATATCTATCACAGATGTTCACAGGCTTTGACTTCACAAGTCAGTCTTTGAGCCTTGCACTTTCACAGCTAACCCCTTGGTTTATTTTCATACTCGTTGTTGCTATCATCGGCTGTGCTCCTATAAAACCGATTGCCGACAAAATTCGTGCTCATGCGCACTCAGATATTGCTTTGAGCACTAAATGGAAAGTTGTCCATGTTGCACTTTATTTAGCTACTTTTGTACTTTTGTTCTGGTGTATCCTACGCTTATCCGGAACATCATATAATCCGTTTATATATTTCAGATTCTAAGGAAGGTGGCAATTATGAAGAAAAAACCTATGTTGCTGCTTTTCATAGTAGCTTGTTTTATCATTTGTATTATCCCATCAGCGGGTATGTTATTTTTTAGCTCTGATGAAACCATCTCAAACGAAGACGCCTTTGAATTCCCACCACTTGTTAATGAAGACAATACCTTCAATCAGGATATCTTTGAACAACTGGGCACATATTTTGAAAAACATTTTGCTTTTCGGCCATACGTCATCTCACTTGATGCGCAGATACAGTCTAAAGTGTTCAAAGTATCTAACCTTGATACCGTAATCGTGGGAAAAGATGACTGGCTGTACTACTCTTCAACTTTGAATGACTATCTGGGCAAAAACACATTAAGTGACCGTGCTATAAATAATATTGCACACAATTTAAAGCTCACCCAAGACTACGTAAACTCACAGGGGATTGACTTCCTCTTTACTGTAGCTCCTAACAAAAACTCTGTCTACGACGAATATATGCCATACTACTACGGTATCCCTGTATCTGACAGACGAAATGTCGATGTTTTGAAAACACAACTGGACGAAAAGGGGGTCAACTACTGTGACTTGTACCCTATATTTGAAGAGTCAGATGAGATTTTGTACCTGCAACAAGACTCTCACTGGAACGACAAGGGTGCAAAGCTTGTGTATGACAAAATTCTCACAAAACTGTCCAAAATGCCCCGCGACTACAGCGACACAAATGTAGTAAGAACTAAGAATTTTATGGGTGACTTAGGTAAGATGCTTTACCCGAAAACCCAAGAGAGCGAATACAACTATGACTACAGCGAGGGCTTTGATTTTACTTACACAACTGACACAAAATCTGTCGAAGACGCTATCATAGGAACAAAAAGCGACCGTGCTTCGGGCAGTCTGTATATGTACCGAGATTCTTTCGGTAACTCGCTTTTGCCTTTTTTTGCAAGCTCATACAACAAAGCATATTTCACAAAAACATTTCCGCTTAACTTGAGTATTGATTTGCTTGTACAAAAGCCTGACACTGTAATCATCGAGCTGGTTGAGCGTAATCTTAACTGGTTATTAACTCAGCCTCCGGTTTTTCTTTCGCCTGAATTGACATCCTACAGCATAGTTGATAAAATGGATTGTAATGTTGATGTGACTGCCAAAACCTCACAGGTCAATATGACTTATATTGAGCTCAGCGGAACACTGAGCGAAGACATCATCACAGACAACTGCAAAATCTATGTTAAGCTCACCGACAACAGCGGAGCTTCACACCTGTTCGAAGCATTCCACACTAGCACTGACACAAGTGACTATGGTTTCACAGCTTATGTAAACGCTGCTGACTATAACAGTGAAAAGCTTTCTGTGAGCGTTGTTGCATACTCTGATACATCATTTAAGGAAATAGGTTCTTCTACCATCAAAGTTGAAGAAGTTACATATTAACAAAGGGGAAATATCTTATGAAAAAAACTAGAACTATTTTGAAAGTCGCACTTGTAATGGCTATGTGCCTTATGATGCTCAGCCTTACAGCGTGTGGCAAACCGGTTACACTGAGCATCAACGACTGTGGTACTCTCACAGAGTTTGAAGCTACAACAGCTATGACAGTAGCAGACGTTTTGAAAGAAGCTCAGATAACTCTTAACGAAAAAGATGAAACTGTTCCACCGGTTGATGAAAAAGTAAAAGAAGACACAACAGAAATCCTTATTAAAAGATACGCTAAAGTCACTATCGTCAAAGGTGACGAAAAAAAGGAAGTTGAGCTTGTCGGTGGCACCGTAGAAGAAGCCATCAAAAAATCAGGCATCACGTTAAATGACAACGAAGTTACTGATGCCGAAAACAATGCGTTCCTCACAGATGGAATGACTATCAACATATTAAAGAAAATCACTGTTACTCTTGCTGCTGACGGTAAGAAAAACAAGGTGGAAACAACAGCCAAAACTGTAGAAGAACTCCTTAAAGAACAAGATATCACACTCGATGAGGACGACGAAGTAACAAAGCCACTCGACACTATCCTAAAAGATGGTATGAAAATTGCTGTTAAGCGTGTTGAATACAAAGAAGAAACAAGAACTGAAACTATCGACTACAAAACACAGGAAAAGTACTCTGACTCAATGGCTCAGGGTACAAGCGAAGTTACCCAAGAAGGCGTAGAAGGCGAAAAAGAGGTTACTTACAAAGTCAAATACGTTGACTCAAAAGAAGATTCAAAAGAAGTACTCAGTGAGAAAGTCACTAAAGAGCCTAAGGATAAAATCGTTACATATGGCACAAAACAACAGCAAAGCAATTCAAACTCTAACTCAAACAGCCAAAGCAGTTCAGGCGGAAAAACTGTTGTATCAAAACAGGCAGTTCCTAACTGTGACGACGCTTCTCACGGTTATTATGTAATCACTTACTCTGACGGTACTGTTGATTATCAGGAGTACTAATACTATAAAACAAAACGCTACCGATAATGGTAGCGTTTTTTATTAGCATGCTAAAAAGCAGTAAAAAACGGTCCGATTATACGGACCGTTTTATTTTTGCTATATATCAGACTCTGGTGCCGGTTCTGGTGCCGGTTCCGGTGCTGGCTCCGGCTCTGGTGCTGGCTCTGGTTCCGGTGCTGGTTCCGGCTCCGGTGCTGGTTCCGGTGCTGGCTCCGGCTCTGGAGCTTGTGAACTGTTGCTTTGTGGTTTTTCTTCTTCCACTTTAGATGAAGATGTTTTCTTGCTCGACTTCTTCGATGAAGTTTGTGAACCACCCGGTGCAGATGTATAATATGTAGAATTTGGAAGGCTTTCAGTTTTCACCTTTTTACCGTCAAGATAATATGTACGTGATGTCTGAGCTCTGAATCCATTTGAGAAGTAAGATGTAACAGATGAGTCAATCTTAATTTCATCAAACTCTTCGTTCTCTAAACCATACATATTACAGTGAAGAACCACACCGTCCATATAGCACTCCATAAAGAGCTGATAATCGAAGATATTCTTTACTTTTAAGTCAATATTGCCATAATCTATTGTAGCATCTCTACCTGCATCAACGTAGGCCGACTTATAGTAGTGGCACTCACGCTCTACTACTTCCATACCACACAGCATTGTTGCATTATATATTGTTGTGCTTGACTGGCAGATACCACCGCCTACACCTATTTCACTTCTACCGTTATTGATAACTCCCGCCGGCTTGTAGCCTCTTGAAGTAAGGTTTGAATCGCCTGTACATTCGTTGAAAGACCATACGTCACCCGGATTGATGATAGAGTTGTTACATACGCTTAACGAGAGCTTCATATTAGAGTTACCGTTAGCGTTGTTAGTAGATGTAGTTGTAAAGCTTGAAAGCTTTTTGATATTGTTCTGCAAGAATTCTTTTGTGTATTTCGGCTCGGTTTTATCTACCTGCGCTTCGATTTCGCCCGCTACCTTACCTTGTGCAAAAAACTCCTTGAGCTGAGCGATGAACTCGTCGTTTTTCAGCACGATACCTATTTTGCTATCTTCGATAGTAAATTTGTTCGAGCCTTTTTTAGAGCTGTCAAACTTAGTGACAACCGCATCAAGCGGATCCTGATTAATATCTTTTGAAACAGTTTTAGCAACCTCTGCATAGATAGCGTCGTCAATCACCACAGCGATATTTGCTTTTTTCTCACCGCTGGATAACAAGGTGCTTTCGCATTCTTCCATGATACCTTCGAGCACCTGCTGTGTGTTGAAAGTATATGTCAGATCATCTTTTGTCAAAGTTGTGCTGTTTTCTCCAGCATTCACTGTGACATTTATACTGTTAGCAAGCTTTTCTTCCTCAACGACTAAGGCATCCTGTGCTTCTTTCATAGTCATACCGCTGATAGCGATATCGTTGACGTAAACTTCGCTTGGGAATTTGAATTCAGCAAAAATAGAGTAAGCACAATAACCACCTGCTAACAAGAGCAAAACCACACCGATAATAACGCTCGTGAGTATCGCTCTCTTTTTAGCTTTTGGGTCTTTTTGCTTTTTCTCTTTTTTCTTAGCTGCTTTTACCTCAAATTTATCTTCATCATAGATAACAAAATCGTCCTGAATAGAGCGTGAAGCAGATGATATATCAACAGTTTCCTCAACAGGCTGATATGCATTAGTTTCTCTGTTTTTGTTTCTTCTTGTTTCTGCTAAAATAGCATTTATTTCCATAGTGTTGGCAATATTCTTGTTCTCGTTATTTTCCATATTTCAATTCGCCTCCCATATTACTTTTCTTTTTACAGATATATAATACAGTACCCCTCAATTTTGTATAATCTTTTTAGGAAATAAAAATAAAAAATATATCACAATTTTCATGGTAATTTCTGACTTTATATGTAGATTGTTCACACAAAGCATATTGAATATCAGCACAAAATATAATATAATTATATTTACAAAAATTCCACCATATAACATACAAAAGGAACACATTATGAAAACTTTGATTTTATCAGCTTCCACCGGAGGCGGCCACAACCGTGCGTCAAACGCACTTAAAGCATATATAAAATCGCAGGACAGCGACGCAGTAGTAGAAATAGTAGATACACTGAAATATTGTTCTTCTATACTAGACAAAACAGTCACTGTCGGCTACAAAACCCTCGCCAAAAAAGCCCCTGACCTATACGGAACTTTTTACAAAAGAGCGGATAAGGAGTCTCCTATATCAGACTTAGTGCACTCGGTGATGACTCAGTTTGCAAAAAAACTGTTACCGCTTATTGAGGACGAAAAGCCTGATATCGTAGTAACCTGCCACCCATTTGCGTCCAGTATGATGTCCATTTTAAAAGAAGCATATAAAATAGATGTCCCTGTTATATCCATCATCACAGACTATATGCCACACAGAGCATACATAGGCGACCATATTGATGCATACATAACCGCCAGCAAAGACACCGCTGACAACCTATCGAGCAAATACAAGGTCGACCCTCATCGCATCTTTCCGCTGGGTATGCCGATTTTTGAGAGCTTTTATCACAAAAACGAGAACAGATGCAAAGAAACCTACCAAAGACTCGGTTTTTCAAGCTCTAAGCCCACCGTGCTTGTTATGGCTGGAAGCTTCGGAGTGACAGATATTCTGAAAATCTATGAAAATCTGGTTGAAATCGATGTTGACTACCAAATCATCGTAATCACCGGAAAGAACCAGAAGCTTTACGATGCTTTTGAAAAACTGCTCAATCGAAGTATAAACGAGTTCGAAACCTCTGACTACTCCACTTTGTTCTCTGAACTAAGCGATGCAAATATCGCAAAGCTCATTTATGAGCATAGCGAACAGCTTAGGCACGAGCTCAGCTCTAAACTCACAAAAACCTTCAGGCGTTCTACTGATAAAACAAAGCCAACAAAACTCTTCTATTTTGTTGACAACGTCGAGGATTATATGCATATTTCTGACCTTATTATCACAAAGCCGGGTGGACTCACAACCAGCGAAAGTCTTGCATGTGCACTGCCTATGGCTGTGTTCAAAGCGTTTCCCGGTCAGGAAGCCCAAAACGCTGACTTCTTAGTCGACAAAAATGCCGCTATTGTGCTGGAAAAAGGCGAGAAAGGTGCACAACAAATCAAAGAGCTTCTCTCAAACCCACAGCTGTTGTCCGACATGAAGGAAAGCTGTGCTGAATGTGCACAGCTGCACTCATCAGAACGCATATACAGCCTTATGAAGGATATTGTAAAATTTAACAATCAGCTTTGATTTTCTACAACTCTTAAAGCTAACGCCGTAATGTCGTCATCGTGACTGTCGTTGCGGCGTTTTTTTGCTTCTTCCACTATCTTTGCTGATAGCTCTTCCATGCTATCATCACCCCACGACATAAATATTTTTTCGATATAATCTGTGTTAGAGCACAAGGCTCCGTCAGACACCATCAGTATCATATCCCCATGTGTAAGTGTCATGTCTTCTTTTGCAAAACGAACCTCATTCAAAATTCCTATCGGAAGACTAGACATATCTTTTTTATAAAGCTTTGAATTCTTTTTGACATAGGTTACGCACGCCCCCGCTTTTAAAAACTGTGCTTTTCCTGAAAAAAGGTTAAAATCAATAACATCAAGCGTAGCCATAGACTCATCTTCGCTTTTTATCATCAGCGATGAGTTCACCACCTGTAGCGAGCAGTCATATGAGAGCCCTGCTCTGCATAGTTTTGATAAAATACTCAACGCCATATTTGAGTCAACAGCAGCTCTGCCACCGCTACCCATACCGTCAGAAAGCATTAAGACCGTGCTTCCCATACCGTTGTTAAAATAATTTAAGCAGTCGCCACACAGCTCACCATCATTACAAATATGTTGAGATGAACCTATCTCAACATCAAAGCAAGGTCGTTCGCACAGCACAATCCGAACTCGGTCACGCTCATAGCTGATTGACGGTGACTCAAAGCGTCTTCCACAAGCACGGGATATTTCGTGAGTCACCTGACTTTTTGAGATATTCATCTTTTGGTTTAAAATCAGCTGTATATCTACTACCATTCCTTTGCCTTTTTGAATCCTACAGCTGCAGTCAACCACCGCAAGCGATAGCGATGATAGTGCATCTACTACTCTGTTTGAGCATTCTGCGTCGTATTTTTCATACTCTTCAAACTCTTCGGACAAGTCTTCGAGTATATCAGAAAGCCCCGCAAACTGCGATGCTACTACTGAGCGAATCTGGGTTATTCTTCTTCGTGCTGCTTCGCACGATTGATACTCCTTGTAGCTTTGATTTATGCTTGCGACCAGCTCTGTTGTACGACAGCACTTTTTCACAAAATTTTCTTCTACATCACGCTCTTTTACAAAGCCATTCACTTTTAAAGTTTCGGTCAGACGATGAAAATCTTCATTCGTCTGAGCCTTTTGTTTTTCGTGGCAGTAGTACCGCATACCACATCTGCTGCACGTATGCTCGCATGCGTTGTCATATATCCAACTCGCATTTGGTGTGTAAAGTCTAGACAGCCTCTCAGACACAGAATTTACGCAACTGCTTACATTCGACAATGCACGTGATGCAAAAGACAGTCGCATCGTTACAGCACGCCTGACAGCCTCGTTGTCAGGTGTTTCGCTGTTTTGAGAAAATACGTTGCTCACATAATTTCCGATAGTTTTCGGCAACACCAAAAATATGATAGCACCTATTACACTTTCGACAAAAACCGCAAATACAATTTCACTGTCTGATGAAGAAAACGCCATTGTTAAGTTGCACACCAGCATACAAAGGGCCACAGCAACCTTGCCCATAGGTGCAAAAAGTCCGCCCATAAGTCCCGAAAATGCGAACCCCGCACACAAAAATATCATATCATTTGATGTCAAAGAAAACACTATGCCGGTGGCAACGCCTGAGATACTGCCTCCTGATACTCCACCGTACATAGAAGACAAAAGCACAACAACAACCGCCACCGCTCTGCCCAAAGAAATGTTGCCGATAGTAAGTGACGAAAAAGCAAGCAACAGTATGCACCCGGACATAGCAATGCACGCGATTTCCTGACTGTTAAGCGACATCAAACTTTTTTTGCTACTGCATAACGTGACACTTCGCCCCATAAAATACGCTCCTGCTGCCGCAAGCGTTGCTTCCATAAGACATTTTGTAACCTCGCTTAACTCACTTGCAGAAGAAAATGTCAGCGCCACACCCGTCACAAAAGTAGGCACAAACGCCACTATACACGGAAAAAACCTGCTATGTGACACTTTCTTGAACTCGTTTAAAACCCATCTGAGCGCACCTATTGATATACAAACCGCAATATATCGAAAGCTATCGATTGGGTTTCTGATTAAAAAGCCGAGTATTGAGCCCATCAGCCCTGCGGGCATATATGTAAAAGGCACTGCTGCTGCAAATGATGCCCCAAACGGAGAAAGCTCCCCCAGCACCGCACCTTTTGAAACTAACAAGCCACACACAAAATATGTAATATGAAGCACCACTTCACGTGTCACATTAACCGCATTTTCATTCAACCTAACGCTTTTTTTAGCAAAATCTCTGTATGCCATTTCAGACTTCCTTTTTTTGAGAGTGCTTTCATTATAAGCTTATGCTCATCACGTGTTTGTCACTGTTTGTTTGTTGTTTTGTGTTTTGTTTTGTAGAGAATTTTTCTATATTTAGGCAAAAAGAAAAACCGACTAAAAACTTAGTCGGTTTATCATTTTATGTTTTAAAATTTTGTTTATTTAGCCTTTAAAACAGCTGTTGACATAGCAGGCATTTTAAGAACACCGTTACTAAATGTCACCTTCCAAGACTCAGCATTTGCGTCATAGTCTTCAGCTTTGGTAGCTACACAACCGCCTCTGAATTCAGCGTTACTAAGGATATCATCAGTGATTTCAACCTCTTTCACTTCGTCTCCACCGTAGTGTAAAACAAGAAGCTTCTCACCCTCATATTCAACGTAATATCCACCCAGATATATATCATCTGACTCAAATGTATCGGTGATGTCCCCTCGTGCAATCTCAGGATTCTGGTTTCGGATTTTGATGAGTCTGCGATATGTGTTGAGCAGACTATTTTCTTCTTCTAACTGCTGTTTTACACCGCCAAGTGGGTTTTCAACCACCTCAGCAACACCGTTTACGTAAATGTTAGGAAGGTTGTCGTTGTCCCATATCATAGCAGTACGGTAAGAAGCATCGTTCGTGGTATTTGGAGCTTCGATACCGATTTCTTCACCGTAGTATGTAAACGAGTTACCAGGTGACATAAAATACAGTGCAGCCGCAAATTTATTTTCCTCTTCAAAAAGAGTGTTTGAAACACGAGGCATATCGTGGTTTGTCAGGAAGTTTGCGTTGATAGCGGTTTTAGAACGCTTTTTGATGTTATCGTTATATCTTTTGAGCGAATTCGCAAAAGACTTGGTCTGACCGTTTCGGCCTGTCATAATATAGTCGCCCGTAGTAGTAGCAAATTTGAAGTTAAAAAAGCTGTCTATACCGGACTCATATTTATCATAAATAGCACCGGCACTATCCCAGTCTTCACCAACCATATATACATCAGGGTTGTATGACTGAGCCATATCGTAGAACCATGTCATAAACTCGATACCGTCGGTTTTTGCATCAGTAAAATACTTTACAGCATCAAGTCGAAAACCGTCCACACCACGTTCAAGCCAGAATTTTACAATTTCTTCAAAGTACTCTCTGGTACCATCATATGAAAGGTTCCAGTCAGGCATCTCAGGTGAGAACTGACCTTCGTAGTAATAGTCACTGTTTGTGACAGAGCGATTGTGTGTAAAGTCCGAACCCTTTTTGAAGTTATAGTACTTTGCGTAACCGTCTTCGTTACCTTCCCTGAGCTCCTCACAGGCTTTTTCAAAGTATGGGTGGTTAGATGCACTGTGGTTTACAACAAGGTCGATAATAACAGAAATGCCACGCTTGTCGCATTCTGCCATAAATTTGTCAAAAATTTTGAGTGTACCAAACTCAGGGTCAATATCAAAGTAGTCTTCAACATTATACTTATGATATGAATAAGATGGCATCATAGGTGACAGCCAGATACCGTCTATACCCAGATCGTCGCCACTGTTTGGATCCCCATCGTTGAGATAGTCAAGCTTTGAGATAATACCCTCGAAGTCGCCTGTTTCATCACCGTCCGAGTCACAGAAAGAGCCTATCCAAATCTGGTAGTATGTCCTGTATTTATCGTTTGATTTAAGCACTTCGTTAGTATCAACAGGGTCTCCTCCTGTGCTACAACCACACAATACACAAGACAATGTAATGCATATTAGCAAAATAGCTGATATTACTTTTTTCATATTATCAATCCCTTTTATCGCATTTAGTGGCATAAAATCAAAACGCCACCTGACTTCTAGATTATAGCATAACTCATAACAAAATAAAAGCATTTTATAAAAAGAAAAAGGGCGGATAAATCCGCCCTTTAAGGTGTTTATTAACCCTTTACGCCACCGGCTGTAACGCCCTCGACGTAGTAACGCTGCATGAACAAGAACAATATGGAGATAGGAACAGCAACAACAACGGAACCTGCAAGGAATCGCTTGAAGTAATTAACCTTAAATTCAAGTGATACCATTGTCTGCAGACCGATAGCAACTGTATAGTTATCACGCATATCGCCCATGATAATCTTAGCGAGGATGAAGTCAGTCCATGGACCGATGAAAGATGTCAAAACTGTGTAAACTACGATAGGCTTTGACATAGGGAGAATAATCTTCCAGAAAATCTGGTTACGTGTCGCACCGTCGATAGTCGCAGCTTCGTCGAGCGCACGAGGGATCGTATCAAAGAAGCCCTTAGAGATCTGATAACCAAGACCCGCACCGGCACTGTAACAGATAACAAGTGCAACGAGTGTCTGAGTAAGGCCCATAGCCTTTAAGAGGTAGTAGATAGCGATCATTGTCATAAAACCAGGGAACATACCTAAGATCATACCAATGTTGATGAGAGGCTTTCTGGCTTTAAATCTAAGACGGCTGAAGCTGTAGCTTACCATAAGAACAGCGAGTGTTGAGATAATACAGCTGAATATCGCAACAACAAGTGTGTTCATAAACCATCTTGGGAAGTTAAGTGTAGCTGTGTCTGTGAACAGCTGAATGTAGTTCTTGAAAGAGTATGTCTTTGGCAAAAGATATGATACTGTTGCCAAGCCTTCATCTCTAAATGAGTGAAGAACAAGATAAATAAGTGGAGAAATCCAGATAAGACCGAGTACAGCAAGCAATGTGTAAACAAATGCGTTAGCGAGGCCTCTCTTGAGTTTATAACTTTTAATCATGAGAATTCCTCCTCGTTCTTAGCAGATTTTGTAAGGTTGAATGTGACAAGTGAAAGTGTTGCACAAACAATAAATACAAGGATACCAACAGCAGCCGCAAGGTTGTAGTCCTGAGAGTTCATAGTCAACTTAAAGAGCCATGTAACAAGAAGGTCTGTGTAGCCAGCCTGGTACAGGTTTTCTGTTGTTGGACCACCGTTAGTGAGAAGGTAGATAACGTTGAAGTTATTAACGTTACTGATAAAGTTTGTGATAAGGTATGGTGTTGTTACGAACAGCATATATGGTAGTGTGATACTAAAGAAAGATCTCACCGGACCAGCACCGTCGATAGTAGCACTCTCATAAAGGTCAGCAGGAATGTTCATCAAAATACCTGATGTGATGAGAATGGTGTAAGGAATACCTATCCAGCAGTTAATAACAATAACCGTGATTCGAGCCACCAGAGCCGTGGAATTGAGGAACAGAATTCCCTTGTCAATAATACCTAGGCTCATAAGTAACACGTTGATAGCACCATCTTCCTGGAGCATCTGGTTCATCAAAAGAAGTGTAACGAACTGTGGTACAGCTACTGTGATAACGAACAGAGTTCTCCATAAAGCCTTGAGCTTGATGCCTTTTTTATTTATCATAAGGGCTAAAATCATACCGAACAGATAGTTGAGTACTGTCGCAAAAATAGCCCAGATAATTGTCCATTTTGTAAGTTCAATAAATGTTGCACCCTTTGATGCACCCTCTGTCATAGCAAAAATCTCAGAGAATGTGTCAAAACCTACCCAAGTGAACAGCTTACCAGGAGCAAGGTGAGCCTTGTTGTAGTTTGTGAATGCAATCAAAATCATAAATATCAACGGCAAGATAGTAAATGCCGAGATAGTAAGAGTTGGGAATGCAAGCAGTGTGATGTGGAACTTGTGGTCGAGCAGCTCTTTAACTTCATTTTTAAATGAAATTGGTTTTTCGCCTGCAGCAACCTGCTGCTGAACCTGATAAGCTGACTTTGTGCTTGCAAAGTAAATTGCTAAGAAAATAGCAGTCAATACGATAGTAAGTACACCGTAGAGAAGAATAAGCATAGAGTTGTCACCAGCCATAAGCTCGTAACCACCTGTTGCAGGATTCAGACCTAAGCCCTGCTCTACAGTACCGAGTGTTGGGAATTTCTCTAGATAGCCCCAACCAAAGAATACGATATAGGCTATGTAGGCAATCTCAATAACAAAGAACAGCAGACCTTTTATAACCTGTCCTTTAGCCATATTGCCCGCACCCATTATAATGTAAGATACTTTAGTAGCCCAGTCACCTTTGATAAATCTTGATACATAACCGGCAACAGCCTTGCCGATACCCTTGAAGAACTTTACAAAGAAAGTTCCGATAGCAACAAAGAAAGCCTTGAGCTTTCCAGGGAATGCCTTCATAGCATTAGAGAAATTGTACCAAAATCTCTGGAAAGGATTGAGCTGCATATAATCAATGTATTTCATCAGTTCACTTCCTCAATGTTCGATGCAAGTATTGTGGAAGCAAGTACTTGCATCCAAAACACCACATTTTAAAATGTGCGGTCAGACAGCCACGTAGGCTGCCTGACCAAATAATTTAAGAAATTAAAGCAAAAAGTAGATTAGACTATGATTATTCGTCTCTGATGTTCTTGATAGTCTTGTCTAAGAGAGCTGTGAGAGTCTCTGTGTCATACTTAGCGTCCTCTTTGAAGAGGTTGTTACCGAGGTTACCCATTGGATCCCAGAATGTAGAAGCAATGTTTACCTGTGCAACAGAGTTAGCTGACTGCTCAAGGATAGCTGAGATAGCTGGGTTAGAAGTAACAACTTCGTTTGCAGCAGCAGCTGTGTTTGAAGGACCCCAAGAGATCTTTTCTGCACGCTCGAGCTGGCAAGCTTCGCCAGAGAGGTAGTCAGCGAGAAGCTGAGCAGCGTTAGGGAACTTAGACATAGCGTTTACACCGATGAGCTTGTAACCATGCATAGAGATGATCTGCTTGTCTGTGCCGTTTACGTTGATTGTAGGAAGCTTAGCAGCACCATAGTTCTCACCAAGGATAGATGATACTGTAGCAGCGTTCCAGCTACCGTCGATACCAGCAGCAACTGTTGATGGATCTTCAGCAAGACCTGCAGAGATCTTAGCAGGATCTGTTGCAAAGAAGATGTCACTGTACTCGTGGAAGAGCTTAGCGAAAGCTTCGAGAGTAGCAACTACTTCAGCCTCGTCATACTCGTTGAACTTCTGGATATCGTTGTCCTCGCCCTCAAGACCTTCGATTGTAAGGCCGCCTGTGAATGGGAACATACATGAGTAGAAACCGTTACCAGCGTCTACGATGAACTTCTTACCAGCTTTACGGCAAGCTTCGAATACGCCCTCAAGAGTCTGAGCATCTTCATCAGATACTAAAGACTTGTCATATACGAGGTAGTAACCGTTGTCGCCTGTCTCTGGATAAGCGAGAAGGATGTCGTTTAATGTAGCAGCAGCGATTGAAGCTTCAGAGTTTCTCTCTGTAACATCAGCAGCAAGGTTTGTGTTTACTGGCATGATAACGCCTGCATCGTTGAGTCTGTTGAGCTGGTCGCATGCAAAGCTGAATACGTCAGCAGCAGCCTCTGGGTCGTTAAGAAGGTTAGTAGCAGCATCGCCTTCGCCCTGTGCTACAACTTCGATTGTGATGCCAGCATCTGGATACTGAGCAATAAATGCATCACACTGTGTCTTGAATACATCAAGAGCTGCGTCTGGTGCCCATACTTTAAGAGTAGCACCTGCTTCTGGCTCGAGTGCTGTTGCACCGCCTTTGTTGCCTGCTTCGCCGTTACAGCCTACAAATAATGTAGCCATCATAACAACAGCGATAATCATAGCTAAAATTCTTTTCATAGTCGGATTTCCTTTCTTAAAAATTTTTCTTGCCGAGTGTAACTCGGATAGTGTCAGTAACCGTCGCAAATCCGTTTCGACAGCACTATATCACTGTACATAAATTTTATCATATGCAAACTGCTTTTTTCAACTCCCTTTGTACTTTTTATCTAAAACAATAAAATCTTAGACTTGTTTTGGTGATTTTGACAACGGTTTTTCTAACAATTAGATATTATGCACAAACCGCTGTAGTTGTTTTTGTCGATGTTGCCGAAACCACATTTGTGCAATTTGTCAGTCGAGTTTCTAATTTTTGGGTCGATAGGTTACAGCAAATTCATCTTTTATTCCATTTTAGAATTATAGCAACTATTTTTCACAACTTCTCGTTTTTTTAGTGTATTTTTACCAAATCACCTTCTTCCGCTTTCTTTTTTTGGTTTGACATAAACTTAAAATTGATATACTATAACATATAATAATATATATTCTACTATACTCTCAGACATAACTTTGAGATTAACATTGGAGGCAAATTATGAAACTTAGACAACTGCTGTCCCTTTGTGAATACACTGTACTTTGCGGTGAGCTCGACATCGACATCGCCGACGTTATCTATGACTCACGCAAGGTCACAAAAGGCTGTGCTTTCGTGTGCTTAAAAGGCTTTAACGTTGATGGTCACAAGTTTATACCGGACGCTCTTGAAAAGGGCGCTACCGCTCTTGTAGTTGAAGACGACGTCACAGCACCACAGGGCATTACAGTCATCAAAGTAAAAAACACTCGTGTTGCTCTTGCAAAAATGAGTGTCGAGTACTTCTCTCACCCTGCAGATGAGCTCAAGACTATCGCTATCACAGGCACAAAAGGAAAAACCACAACTGTAGCGATGATTCGCTCTATTCTCGAGAAAGCAGGTATCAAAACCGCTACTATCGGTACTTTAGGTATTGTTATTGATAACCAGATTTACAAAACTAACAACACCACCCCTGAATCATACGAAATTCAGCAAGCTATGCGTAAAATGGTGAACGAAGGCTGCAAAGCTATGGTTATCGAAGCTTCCTCCTTGGGTCTGAAATGGCACCGTACAGACGGTATCGTATTCGATTACGGTGTGTTCACTAACTTCTCTAATGACCACATCGGCGAAGCTGAGCACAAGAATATGGAAGAGTACCTCTACTGCAAGAGCTTACTGTTCAAGCAGTGCAAGGTAGGTCTTATCAACTGCGATGATGACAACTTCAAGAATGTTATCAAAGACCACACTTGCGAAGTTGAAACATACGGTTTTTCTCCTGACGCTGATATCGTTGCTCACGATGATACTCTTATCGCAAGACCAGGCTACATCGGTGTGCATTTTGATACAACAGGAGAGAAAGAGCTGTCTGTTGACGTCGCTATTCCGGGCAGGTTCTCTGTATATAACGCACTCGCTGCTATTTCTGTATGTCGCCACTTTGATTTAACCGACAAAGATATCTTAGACGGTCTCAACGAAGTCAAAGTCAAAGGCAGAGTAGAGGCTGTCCCTGTTGTAGGCGACTACACTATCCTCATCGACTATGCTCACAATGCGCTTTCTATGGAGAACATTCTCACAACTCTCAAAGAGTATAAACCTACTAGACTTGTCACTATGTTCGGCGCAGGTGGCGACAGACCAAAGGTCCGCAGATATGAAATGGGCGAAGTCTCCGGCAGACTGTCTGATTTGTCTGTTATCACAGAAGACAACTCCCGTTTTGAAGACGTTATGGATATTATAGAGGATATCAAGGTCGGCATTCATAAAACCGACGGTGAGTATGTCGTTATTCCTAACCGAGTAGATGCTATTCGTTACTGTATCGAAAACGCTCAGAAAGGCGACATCATCGTGCTCGCAGGTAAAGGCCACGAAGACTATCAGGAAATCCGTGGTGTCAAATACCATATGGACGAACGCGAAATCATCGCTGATATTTTTGACAGCTTAAGCTAAAGGAGCACGCTATGTCCATTCAAGAATCAGGTGAAATGTATCTTGAGTCCATTCTCGTCTTATCAAAAGAAAAACCATCTGTCCGTGCGATAGATCTGAGCGAATATATGGGGTTTTCCAAACCCAGTGTGAGTCGTGCACTCTCACTGCTCAAAAGCGGGGGGTTTGTCACAGTATCCGAGCATGGTTTTCTCTCTTTGACCGATGACGGTAAAGCTATTGCAGAGAAAATCTACGAGCGACACACAGTGCTTTCAAACTACCTCACCCTTATCGGAGTTGACAAAGACACTGCATCTAAAGATGCGTGCAAAATGGAGCACGTCATCTCTGATAAGTCTTTTGAAGCTATCAAAAATCAAATCTGTAAACTTAACATAAAATAAAGATGTGCACCCATAAAGGGTGCACTTTTTGTAAAAGGAGCAAAAATATGAACTTCTCAGAAATTGCACAAAACCGCCAGTCGTGCCGAAGCTTTAACCCTCAGAAAGCTGTAGAAAAAGAAAAGCTTGACGCTATACTTGACACTGCTATACTTTCACCTTCTGCGTGCAACGGTCAGCCATATCATCTGACCGTGTGTACAAACAGCACAGCAAAACAGGTCGCAAAAGCAACTCAATCAATGGGTATGAACAAATTCACAACAAACGCACCTGTTATGCTCGTCATATCCGAAAAGCCATACGTCAAAACTGCCGCTGTCGGTGCAAAATTTAAGAACAACGATTATCGCTCAATCGACATCGGGATCGTGTGTTCGCACATCGTATGTATGGCAACTGAGCTATCACTCTCGACTTGCATCTTAGGCTGGTTTGATGACAAAAAAATCAGAGAGCTTTGCGATTTAGATGAACCTGTTAGACTTGTAATCGCCTTGGGCTACTGTAGTGACGATGATAAACTCAGAACCAAAAAGCGTAAATCGCTTGACGAAATAGTAAGTTTCAAATAAAAAGAGCTCCTGTTTTTACAGGAGCCTTTTGCTTTTGATCACTTATTATCAATCATATGAACATCAATGCGCTGAAACGGAATATCTACCTTGTCTTCTTTGAAGCTGTCACGTATCTTTTCTGTCATATTAAAATATACATCCCAGTAGTCCTCGGTCTTGCACCATACTCGCACAGCTAAATTCACACAGCTGTCAGAATACTCAGCTACTCTTACAAAAACTTCGCCTTTGTCTAGAGCGATTTTCTCTTCCTTTTGAGCTGCTTTGAGCACAGATTTTTTAGCAAGCTCGACATCGTTATCATAGCTTATAGGAATAGTAAGATCAACTCGTCTGTACTCTTCCTTTGTATAGTTGATGACATTGTCTGACGAAAGCATACCGTTAGGAATAACAACAGTTTTGTTGTCAGGAGTGATGAGCGTTGTCTGTAAGATATCAATCTGCTTTACGACACCCGACTTGTCACCCATTTCGATGAAGTCGCCTGTAACAAACGGATGTGTTATAAGAAGCACTATACCACCTGCTAAGTTTCCCAAGCTGTCTTTTAATGCAAGTGCTACCGCAGCACCCGCAGCAGAAAAGCCAGCGATAAGACCTGTGGTCGAAATACCCGCAGTAGACAATGCACAAATAAGTATCAGCACTATGCCTACGATGTTGATAGTCTTGACAAAAAACTTCTGCAAGGATATATCAAGCTTCGTCTTTGACATTGCTTTTTCGACGATTTTTGACACAATAAGCAGAGCTATAAGACCTAAGATAAAAACAGCTACTGCCAGAATTATCGGATGTTCATTTAAAAAATCAAACATAAAAAACCTCTCCCTAACATTTTATTCAGTATAGCACATAATAAACTATATTGAAAGTAAAAATCAAGTATGCTATACTGCTTTTATGGATACAAATGGTAATATCACTATAAACAACACAGAAGATATCATAAGTTTTCTTCTTATCAACAAAGACGAAAAATACAAAGACTTCACATCATCCCTCATTCCTAGTGTGGACAAAAACTCAGTGATAGGAGTACGCACACCTATACTGCGTGCTCTTGCAAAATCACTCAAGGATACCCACGTGATGTACGACTACCTGAGCACACTGCCGCACAGGTATCTTGAAGAAAATCACCTGCACGGTTTTTTGATAGAAAATGTGCGTGATTTTTCACAGACTCTAAAACTAACACAAGAGTTTTTAACATATATAGACAACTGGGCTACGTGTGACACCCTAAGACCCAAGGTGTTCAAAAAAGATTTAGACACATTATATAAGCATATAAAAGTATGGCTCAAATCAAAACACACCTACACCGTGCGTTTTGCAGTAGGACTGCTAAACAGCTTTTATCTCGAGAGTGCATTCAAAGAAGAACACCTATCCCTTGTATCCTCGATAAAAAGCGATGAATACTACATCAATATGATGATTGCGTGGTATTTTGCTACAGCGCTTGCTAAACAATACGATACCACTATTATATATATAGAAAACAAGGTCCTACCAAAATGGACCCACAACAAAGCTATAAGCAAGGCGTGCGAGAGCTTGCGTATCGACAACGATACAAAAGCTTATCTTCGCACATTGAAGATAAAACCCTAATATGCAGGTGATACTATGATTTATTTTATTGAAGACGATCCCAACATCAGAGAGCTTGTTATTTATACTCTGAATTCACAAGGCAGTGAAGCTGTTGGTTTTGAACGCCCGAGCGACTTTTACAAAGCACTCGACGAAAAACTCCCTAAGCTTATTTTGCTCGATGTAATGCTTCCTGAAGAAGACGGTCTGAAAATACTCAAGAAAATTCGCCAGAGTCCTTTGACCAGTCATATTCCTGTCATTATGATTACCGCAAAAGGTTCAGAAATTGACAAAATCAAGGCTTTCGACTTAGGTGCAGACGACTATGTCCCAAAGCCTTTTGGTATGATGGAACTGCTTGCTCGAATCAAAGCTGTGCTTCGTCGCTCTACTACTGTTGAAAAGAAAGTCGAGTACGAAATCGACAATCTCTACGTTTGTCCACAGAAACACCGTGTTAAAGTAAACGGAGAAAAAGTCACACTCACATTAAAAGAGTTTGAGTTGCTTTGCCTTATGCTCGAAAACCGTGATATTGTTTTATCCCGTGACCAGATCCTTGACAAAGTATGGGGCTATGCATTCGACGGTGAAAACCGCACAGTAGACGTGCACATTCGTACCCTGCGTCAAAAGCTCGGCGATGCAGGCAACCTTATCGAAACAGTACGAGGCATTGGCTACAAAATAGGTGAAGCTAAATGAAAAAACGCACTTTAATCAACACATTTTTGATAACACTGTCTGTCACGTTGCTTTGTGTGCTTTTTATTATGGGTGTTGAATATATCACTACAAAAATCATCACTCACGCATGGGTATATGTCTGTGTCACACTTATCATTCCTGTTGTTGTTACTGCGTTTGTACTACGTGCGGTCACTGTGAACATCATCGACCCTATCAACAACATTGATATTGAAAATCCTGATACTTCTGATTTATTCTCAGAGTTTTCTCCACTTGTTCAAAAAATCAGTTCACAGAACAATCGTATTTTGCAACAGATGGACGAACTCAAATTTGAGCACCAAAATCGTGACAAGCTCCGCAGAGAGTTCACTGCAAATGTTTCTCACGAGCTCAAAACCCCTCTCACGTCAATTTCCGGCTATGCCGAAATCATCCGTGATGGTATCGCAAAGCCTGAGGATACCACTCGTTTTGCGGGCAAAATCTACGACGAGTCCCAGCGACTCATCACTTTAGTTCAAGATATCATAAAGCTATCCAGACTCGAAGAAAGCGATATCGAAATAAACACAGAAAACATCGACCTGTATTCGCTGTGCGAAACTGTTATCTCCCGACTCGAAACACTGGCTAATAAACGTAACATCACTTTCAGTCTTTCGGGCGACAGATGTATAATAAGCGGTGTGCATCGTATTATCGAAGAAATGATATACAACCTGTGCGACAACGCTGTGAAATACAACAAAGAAAATGGTACGGTAACTCTATCTATCCGTCAGTTTGTTGATGGTGTTGAGCTCTGTGTTTCTGATACAGGCATCGGTATAGAGCAAAGCGATATCGGTCGAATTTTCGAACGTTTCTATAGAGTGAACAAAAGCCACTCCAAAGAAATCGGCGGAACAGGACTCGGACTTTCTATCGTCAAACACGGTGCGCTGTATCACAACGCATCTATCTCTGTTGAAAGCGAACTAAACAAAGGTACTACCATCAAAATTTTATTTTAGTATTGACAACACAGCATTTTAGGTGTATATTTGATTTAACGCTTTAAATGGGTGAAACATTATGAAACACTTTAACCACTCAGCTAAATACTATTATTACTTTTACTATAACAAAATAGTAGAAGAGTTTTTTGCTGCAAGTCTTTAGGTGTTTTCCTATATAAACTACACGGGTTCGCAGTGAATTGCGGACCCTTTTCTTTTGGAGGTATTTTATGATTGCTATTATCAAACAAGGTGTACAAAAAAATCAAATCGATACTCTGGTACAATGGCTTGAAAATCAAAACCTGACTGTTCATATCTCAAACGGTGAATTCACAACTATCTTAGGTTTAGTCGGAGATACAACAAAAATCGATATCGAGCTACTCGAAAACCTCGACATAGTCGAAAAAGTAAAACGCATTTCCGAACCATACAAAAGCGCAAACAGAAAGTTTCATCCACAGGACAGTATTATTGATGTCGGCGGTGTAAAAATCGGTGGCGGTAACTTTGCTGTTATCGCAGGGCCTTGCTCGGTTGAATCGGAAGAACAAATAGTTGAAATTGCTAAAAAAGTGAAAGAAAGCGGTGCAACTCTGCTTAGGGGCGGAGCATTCAAGCCACGCACCTCTCCGTATGATTTTCAAGGTCTGAAAGCTGATGGGCTTGAGCTACTTAAAATCGCAAAGCAAGAGACCGGTATGCCTATAGTCACTGAGATTATGAACGCAAATCATCTCGAACTTTTTGATGATGTTGACCTCATTCAAGTAGGCGCAAGAAATATGCAGAACTTCGATTTGCTCAAAGAGCTCGGAAAAACAAAAAAGCCTATTCTTTTAAAAAGAGGACTTGCCAACACAATGAAAGAATGGCTGATGAGTGCCGAGTACATAATGTCAGGCGGTAACGAAAACATCATTTTGTGTGAACGTGGTATAAGAACGTTTGAAACATACACACGAAACACCCTTGACCTGTCAGCTGTGCCTATGCTCAAAGAGCTCTCTCATCTTCCCGTTATTGTTGACCCAAGCCACGCAACAGGTATCAGTCGTATGGTAAAGCCTATGGCTCTTGCCGCTACAGCTTGCGGTACAGACGGATTGATGATAGAAGTTCACAACAACCCTCAAAAGGCATTATGCGATGGTGCACAGTCACTCACTCCTGACGAGTTTTCTGATGTTATGAACAGTGTTTCAAAAATCGTGGAGGTTATGAAGTAATGGTTATTGGTATAGTAGGTCTGGGACTTATCGGTGGTTCATTGTGCAAAGCTATAAAACAGAATACCGCCCATACAGTATATGGATTCGACCTTGATGACAACATCAACTCTTACGCTTTGCTCGACGGTGGTATAGACAAAAAGCTTTGTGACAGCAACATCGGTGAATGTGACTACATTTTGCTGTCAATATATCCGAAAGCAACAGTTGCTTTTCTGAAAGAAAAGGCAGAGCTCATAGGAAAGAGCACTACTGTCATCGACTGTGGTGGTATAAAGCGTTCTATTTGTGAAAACTGTTTTGAGCTTGCGAATGAATATGGTTTTTCTTTCATAGGCGGACACCCTATGGCAGGTCTGCATTTTTCGGGATATAAATATGCAAAGGACGATTTGTTCTGTGGCGCTTCTATGATACTCACTCCACAAAATACTGACGATATAGCTCAGCTTCAAAAAGTCAGCGCATTTATAAAGTCACTGGGTTTTTCATCAGTGACCGTCACAACCCCAGATGAACATGACAAAATCATCGCTTTTACATCACAGCTTGCGCATGTTGTGTCAAACGCCTACGTAAAAAGTCCACAAGCAAAAATCCACAAAGGCTTTTCCGCAGGCAGTTACAAAGACTTAACTAGAGTTGCACGACTCAATGAAAATATGTGGGCAGAGCTTTTTATGGAAAACAAGGACAATCTGCTTTTCGAAATCGATCATATTATCAACGCATTATCGCAGTACAAAGAGGCTCTTAAAAACGAAGACACTGCTTCTTTGAAACTACTTCTAAAAGAAGGTAGCGACCGCAAAGCTATGATAGACAATTAACTTTAAAAATTTTTTAAGCAGGCACGTTTTTTGTGCCTGCTTTTTTGCAGAAAAACTTACAATATTCTACTGATTTAACATAGATTTAACATTGCGCACTCTTTTATTTAACATACAGTTGCCATAATGAATGTATTGGTTACAAAATTTTAACTTTTTACTTCTAATGAGGGGTAGGCGAAATTATGTCAATAATCAATATCATTATGCTGTTCGGCGGACTTGCATTCTTCTTGTATGGTATGAACGTTATGTCTTCCGGACTCGAAAAAATGGCAGGCGGTAAGCTTGAGTCAGCTCTGTCCAAAATGACAGACAACCTCTTCAAGAGTATGTTGCTTGGTGCGGGTATCACTATCGCTATCCAGTCTTCTTCAGCGCTGACTGTTATGCTCGTTGGCCTTGTCAACTCCGGTATTATGCATTTTGGCAAAACCATCGGTGTTATCATGGGTTCCAACATCGGTACCACTCTCACCGCATGGATCACATCTCTTGCAGGTATCGAAAGTGACAACATCTGGATGAGCCTTTTAAAACCTGCAAACTTCTCACTTGTCTTTGCTTTTGTTGGCATTATTATGATCATGCTGTCAAAACAGCAGAAGAAAAAAGACATCGGTGCTATCCTCATTGGATTTGCTGTACTTATGGCTGGTATGGGACTTATGGGCGATGCTATGGAACCACTTTCTGAAATGCCTGAATTCCAGGAAATACTCGTGGCATTCAACAACCCTATTTTAGGTGTGCTTGTTGGTGCAGCTTTCACAGGTATTATCCAGAGCTCTGCTGCATCTGTTGCTATACTCCAATCATTTGCCATGGCAGGCGGACTATCCTACGGTATGGCTATCCCTATCATTATGGGTCAGAACATCGGTACTTGTGTTACAGCACTTATCTCTTCAATCGGCGTTTCTAAAAACGCTAAGAAGGTTGCTGTTGTACACATTTCCTTCAACATCATCGGTACAATCATCTGTCTTGTGCTGTTCTATATAGCAAACTCTATATTCAACTTCGCTTTTGTCAACAGTGACATTGACACCTTTGGCATCGCAATGGTGCACACTATCTTTAACATTGCAACATCTCTTATGCTGTGCCCATTCTGCAAACAGCTTGAAAAGCTTGCTAACTTCCTTATCAAGGTTGAACCTACTGAGAAAGAAAAGACTCTCGGCGTACTCGACGACAGACTTCTCACTATGCCTGCATTTGCTATCTCAAAGTGCACAGCTATCACTATCGAAATGGCACAGCTCGCAAACGATAACATCAACCGTGCTATCTCGCTGATGAAACACTACGACCCTAAAGTAGTCGAAAAAATAAACGCTACAGAAGAGCTCATCGACGGTTATGAGGACAAGCTAGGCAACTATCTCATCAAGCTCTCCAACGCAAACCTCACCGAAGACGAGAACTGGCAGGTCACAAAGCTGCTCCACACTATCGGTGACTTTGAGCGTATCGGCGACCACGCTATCAACCTGCTCGACACAGCACAGGAGCTTCACGACAAGAACATCTCGTTCTCTGCTGAGACAACTCGTGAAATCGATGTCATCACAGAAGCTCTCACAGAGATTTTGTACCTGACTACAGAAGCTTTCTCCGAAGGCGATATCGAACGTGCAAAGCTTGTTGAGCCACTCGAAGAAGTTATCGACGAGCTCGTGCTCCAAGCTCGTGCTAAGCATACAAAACGTATCCAAAGAGGCAACAGCCCTATGGTGCTCGGTTTTATCTTAACCGACCTGCTTACAAACTACGAGCGAGTTTCTGACCACTGCTCAAATGTTGCAGTAGTCCTCATCGAAATCGACTCAAAGCAGCTTGGTACTCACCAGTATCTTGACCGTCTCAAGAGTGCTGATAACGTAGCTTTCGCTGACACTTACAACGAATATTTGAGCCGCTACCAAATCCACACTGAAGTTTAATAACAAAAAGCTCTCATTTGCCCAAGTGTTCTAAAGGACACTTGGGCAGTTTTATTGCCTTGAGGCGAGTGATATTGCTTTGCAGTGATATTTTTCTTACGACAAGTGATATTGGCTTGGGCAGTTTAAAGCGTATAAAATATCACACAAAAAGAATGGCTGCACCCGAGCGGTACAGCCTGTTTTTCTAATTTATCAAGTTTACTCAATGACTACTGCTTGCTTAAAAAGTAAATTATAACAGCTCTCAAAAATTTCTCTGTCATAACTTACAACTTCTCCGTAAATAGGATCTGCTATCCATACAGCTTCTTGATCATAACCGACCATCACCATACAGTGCTCGGGTGTAATCCAGGTCAAATCCTGTCCATCTACATTCCAAGTAACACTATAGTAGCCCTCTTTACAGTCAAGCGTGCCCCATATAATAACAGGCACCTGTATGTTTATATATTCATACAGACTCTCAAGTTCACGTCCCGTTACATCTGTCGCTTTGAGTTTTGACCCCTGTGATTCAAGATATCTGTTAGCAGCGTTGACAACAACCGGTGCATAACAACCAAAGGAGTTTTCATCCCTCGGATCACCTACAAAAGCTTTTCTGAAATCAACACTTCCGACTTCACCTTTATCTAAATAATTGTCCGAGATATCGCACTTGTCAGCATTTAACCCATAGTAATTTAACACCATAGTCAAAGATGTCATTTCACAACCGGTAGGCAGGTCAGGATATTGACAAATAGCTTCAAAATTCGGGATAAGCATCGCATCATAAGTGATATTTTGCAAATCATTCTCCTGTGACTGCGCATCATCTGTATATACCGACTCATCCTTCAAAGCAGACAAGGAGGAACTATCATCAACACTATTGTCAGCATTATTATCAACAGACTCTTTATTACAGGAAACACAAAAAATTGCTATTATTGCAACCAGTAATATAGAAAAAATCCTCTTTAGCATTTATTTCTCCTTAAATTAGCTTTTATCGTAATTAAGTGGTGCATTTGGATCTGTAGAAAAGAATTTTTTCAAAACATAACCGTATTTTGCTCCATACTTAACACGATAAAACTCGCCTGATTCTCCGACGTATTCGACAGACTCCCTACAGTAGACCTTGTCCAGAGCAGTCGCACTTCTGGAAGCACTGGCTCTCAAAGTCACATACTGATTCGCACAACAGTACATAATCGTAGACTGCTGAGTATTATCATTAACAGCTGGCTTAGATACATTACCCGAGTCGTAGTTCAAAGGAGCGTTCGGGTCTGTAGAGAAAAAGCTAGCTAATACATAACCTTTTTGGTTTTTATATTCAACATAAATAAACTCACCGGCATCGCCCAGATATTCAACAGCCTCTCTAGAGTAAATACTGTTCAGCCTGGAAGCACTTCTTGATGGATTTGATCTAAGGGTTACGTATTCACTGGCACAACAGTATAGCTTTCTATTAGAGTCTATCAACTGTGTATTAGATACATAAACCTTTACTTTAGTACCTTTTTCAGCCTCGCTTCCACTTATAGGAGACTGGCTTATTACATAATCGTAATCGACAGTCTGACTCTCAGTTTTAACAATATCAGCTTTAAGTCCGGAAGACTTCAGTAAATCCTTAGCCGCCGATGAAGTCAATCCCCCTACATCCGGCACGCCCACCATCTCAGGCTTTGGCTCAGTTTCTTTTTCAGTAGGAGGTTCAGTGGCCTCAGTAGCTTCTGTAGCTATTTCAGTTTGTATCGTTTCATCAACCTTAGCATTATTACCGGTTACAATGAATAAACCTACCACTGCACCGACAGCTATCATAGCTAAAACTGTAATTACAACAGTAATAATGATAATCTTGGTGATTTTTTTATCCGCACTCATATTATTGTTTGTATCCACAACTCACACAACCCCTCTTGTTTATTGTATGTATATTTAAAATAAAACAAACAATATAATCCCTAAAAAGCCAAATTATATCTATGTTATTATATCATAGCCCAATATGTAAATCAACTTTTTGCACCCTATATATGCACCTTATATTTTATATTTTACAAGCCCGTTTTTTAGCAACTTACTTGCACAACACGCAATTCACAAAGCACATGAACATCAAATTGGGGATAAATAACCAACCTTATCCAGAATCAATCTTTAAAAAATCAAATACAAACGGAAAGGCTGTACCCTAGTTTTAGGATACAGCCTGGTTTTTTGTTCACAGCCTATTCTAAAATTCAAAATTATTATCGAATTATATCAAAAAAACTTTTTGCAGATTGACAATAATTAAAAAAAAGGTATAATTATTTTAATTAGAGATATTTTCTCTTGTGCAATTAAAATGTAATTTAATTATTTTTCAAAACATGTATTTAATTAAAAATTTGTTTAAGTTTTTTTAATTAGAAAAGTTTTATATGGTTGGAATTAAATTATCGTTAATTTATTTATCTTAATTATTTAAAAATTGAGTTGTATTTTTTTATTATTTATGCATATTGATAAAAGGAGAAAACGATATGAACTTTCGTGATAGAGCAGGTTATTTTATGAAAGGAAACGGATTCAATACGTTTGTTCCAAATAAACTTCCGCCAAATCCGCCAATTGAATTTGATGCAGAGATGCAGAACCTTTTGTCTTTAGCTGATCGAAAACTCGGCAGGCTGGATGGTGTGACTCAGATATTACCGAATCCAGATTTATTTGTAGCTATGTACGTCAGAAAAGAAGCCGTACTCAGTTCCCAGATCGAGGGTACGCAAGCATCATTTGCTGATGTTTTGAGCGCTGAATACAATCAACTGGAAGACCAGCGTAGAGATGATATAGGTGAAATATCAAACTACGTTACAGCAATGAACTGGGGACTACAAGAACTGTCTCAGTTCCCACTTAGTTTGAGATTGATACGCAATATTCATCAAAAATTACTACAAAACACTCGTGGTTCACATAAAAATCCCGGAGAGTTTCGAAAGTCTCAAAATTGGATAGGTCCTGCTGGATGTACATTAAATAATGCAACATTTGTCCCTCCGTCTGTTACGGATATGGAAAAAGCCCTCGGTGAATTGGAACAATACTTTTACGAAGAAGACCAAATGCCTGCGTTGGTTAAAATTGCACTCATTCATGCACAATTTGAATCCATTCATCCATTCCTTGATGGTAATGGACGTATGGGGCGCTTACTGATAACATTTTGGCTTTGTCAACAAGAAATCCTTACTAAGCCATTACTCTATTTGAGTTATTATTTTAAGCAGAATCGTTCAGAGTACTATGACCGTCTAATGGACGTCAGGAAAAAGGGTAATTGGGAGGACTGGATAAAGTTTTTCTTACGTGGTGTCGCAGAAGTCTCTGATGAGTCAACAGAATCCGCGCGTGAAATACTTCAACTACAGAAAGATTGCTCAGATATATTAATTGGAAAAGACGGAAATAACAGCTATTATCAAAAATTACTAAACTATTTATTTGAGTATCCATTTGTTCGTAGAAATGATGTTATGGATTTCTTAAAAGTAACAAATCCTACTGCAGGTTCTATTATAGATGTGTTTTGTGATGCAAAAATTCTGTATGACCTTACTCCTGATAAAAGCAGAAATAAGCTATATGGTTTTTCAAAATACATTGCTATTCTTAATAAGGGAACTGAATTAGCACAAGAGGAAGCTTCAGAAAACACTATGATTAGAAACATTGAGGAAACACAGTAACAAATCGTAATGTGTAAAATCATAATGATGATCAGTTTTAGTTTGGCTAAACCAACTATAACAGTTGGTTGTTTACCTCCAAATAAACATCAATAAACATCAAATTGGGGATAAACAAAAAAAACCGCTTGGGTGTCCGTGTAAAACGGCTTACCTAAGCGCCAAAATGGGGCCCCCGAAATCTGAGATTTTGGGGACCACACCGACACAGTGGTTCGATAGATTCCAGAAGCGCCACAACCTGCCTCACCGCAAGTTCCACGCCCTGCGCCACACTTCCGCTACCCTGCTACTGAGTAACGGTACAAACATCAAGAACGTAGCAAGCAGATTCGGTCACTCACAGCTAAAGACAACGAATAGATACGTCCACGCCGTCGAACAAGCCGAACGTGAATCGGCAAACCTGCTTGAGAATATTTTGAATAAGAAGGGACAACATACAGCATAGGCAGACAATCAAACCTTAATCTCTCTTACAAAACCTATATTAGGTGAGAGAAAGTTCATAATTATATCCGCATATATTCCAATAAAATGCTTACAAGAAAGGGATATATTATTTATAAAACGAAAACAACCCGCCCCAAAAGCAGTAAAATCTGCAATTTGGGCGGGTTGAATTGTTGCATCTTACTTCAAGATCTTGAATTTGCCGATTACAGGTAGCTCTTTTGCTCTTCCGTTAGCGGCATTTATGATGCCGAGAATAGCCAGCACCGCAAATACAATTGAGATAAAGCTGATGATGCTTGTGATAAAGTACAATCTCCAAGAAATTGCCAAAATAATCGAATTGAGAATACTCGAAACAATGCTGTACGCCACACAAGCAATTAACAGCACCAAACCCTGATTAGCGTGGAAACGAGCAAACTTTGAGTCTTTTGCCGCAAACATTGGAATCAAGCAAAGAGGTCCGAAGTATGCCAAAACAGCCATCGCTTTGTTTTTGCTAACATCGTCTGCATCGTAATCTGCCGTAGTGTCAGCAGTATCGTTAAGATTGGCAATTTTTGCCGAGAAGTCGTTCTGATCACCTGAGCTCTGTTCCTGCTGTTGCAGGGTAGGTACCTCCATCGAGTTTCCGCAAGATGGACAAAATTTTGTACCCTCGTCAACTTTCGTTCCGCATTTTTCACATAGTAACATAATTATTTCCTCACTTTCATTTATTTGATAGGCAGGTTTTCAATTCCGCCTTTTTTAACTGTTTGGCAAATCCTTTAGGACTGCCGAGAATAAAGCCGTTACTTAATTCATATACTCATCTAATGCATCTTTGATCTCGTCTTCATGTTCCTCCAACGCATCTTCCATATCATCCAGTGTATCGTCAAAACTCTTTTGCAGACCAACGCCAATGTCAAATTTTACGCCGTAAGAATAGAACAGTCTGTCAAGCTCGCTGTCTTTGTCGTTGTCATAAATATCGGACACATATACAGCCATACTTTTTCCGTCCTTACGGAAGCACCAACCCTGCAAAAAGCCACTCAATGCTTTTTCTAAAGTTGTTTCATCCGCAGGATTTTCGCCCTCGCCGACAAATTCGTGACCGATGATGTTGTATCCATCGTCAGAAGCGACAGCGGTAACCTTGAATACTTGCTCGTAGTATTCTTTAATCTGCTCGTCAGTCAGCTCTGACGAATCGGATGTTTTGAATATAACAACCGCATGACCGCTTCCGCTTGCGGGATCGTCGGCATAAGCGCCGTTTTCACTTATCTCGTACTCCCAATCGGGTTTCAGTTCTTCATAAGAAATACCATATGCTTTCAGATAATGCTCTACTGCTGCTTCGCTGAATGAATCCAACTCCTCAGCTTCATCAAGCACATCTTTTGCGATATCTTCAGCATTGGTTTTTTCGCCGTCTTTATTGCTTTTTCCTCCATCTCCTTGCTCACCGCAAGCAACAAGGCTGAATATCAACATTAAAGTCAGTAATAGCACCAATATTTTTTTCATTGTAATTCCCTCCAATTCCTTATTTGAATAAATCCATAAAGCTAGTTTTCTTTTTAGGTTCGGGTTTTACATAGTTAAAGCCACCTCTAGGCTCTTGGATATTAAATGCAATAGACGGGCTGTCAGGTGAAGCTTCAAAGCACATACCTGTATCTACATGATAACAAACGCCGTTTTCCATCTTATACAGATGCTCGATACACGGATATTCGCCTGCCTGTCTAAAACCGCCTTGCAAGAGAATTTGTCTGTATTCATCAACCGCTCTGCGTGCAGCCTGATTGTTTCCGTTGAAATTTGCTCTGAACTCAAAACAGCCGGTATCGTATTCTTCGATATTAAATTCCGATCCTCCGCAATTCCACTTCGGATAATTCGATAGGTACTGATCCCACTCTGCCATCACAGCGGCGTTGCGGTCTGCTTGCGCCTGTTCCTCGGCGATTGCTGCGGGGAGCTTGGCGCCGCAGTCCTGACAGAACTTGGTACCGATAGGGTTCTGCTTTGAGCAACTTGTGCAGACAGCCCCCTGTGCCACCGTCTGTTCTGGAAGCTGTGCTCCACATTCGGGACAGAATTTCTTATCTGCCGTGGTCGGCTTGTTGCAACTCGGGCATACTTTCATATTCTTTGCTGCCTCAGTTGCGTAGCCTTGCACCGAGTGCTCCAGATTAGAAAATGCACCCTCTAGACCTGACGAGCGAACCACCTGCTGCTCGGTATTCTGTGTCGCCTGATCAATAGCGTTTGCCGCCTTGTTTGTCAAATCAGTCACGGTCGGCTCAATGGCTTTGCCGATAGCCTTACCCACGGCATCGCTGACACCGCGTCTAATAGCTCTTTCTAAAAAGCCCATAAAATAACCTCCTTATATGTCTTTGTATTTTATCAGCAATTGTTTTCTGCTTGATAGTTCGAGTTTTCGATAAATGTTTTTGCAATGAAAATGTACCGACGAATGTGTAATAAACAGCGTTTCGGCGATTTGTGCCTGCGTTTTGTCTGTAAGAAGCTGGGCGAAAACTTCAAGTTCACGCTTTGAAAGTTTCGTCAGTTCGGGATACTTGGAAAGCAACCGTTTATATTCAATTTCTGCTATAGCGAGATAATCAAAGTAATTTAGGTTTTGCATATTTTTCCTCCTTTAGTAAATTATATCGTGATGCGAAATATTTGTAACCTACCCAAAAAGGTGCAAACATCCGTTATAACTACCCATTATGGTAGTTACGCTAACAACAGGTTGAAAAACAGAAAAAATAGTATATAATTTAAAGACAATAATGTGTATGTTTTTCATCTAAATTATACATTTAACCTATGGTGTTTTCATACCCCTCGTTTTGGGGGTTTTTAGGGTAAAGCCCCCTTTTTGGGTAGTTTTTTTGAAAAACTAAAAGGCTTTACGATTTTGCGATGCTTTTCGCAGATAAGGAAGGTGTGTTTTATGAACCACTCAATTCTCATAGAAAACCAGAAAAAGAGGAGAGATATTCCTCTGTGGATGCTCCTCTGCTTCTCCATGTTTTCCTTTTGGCAAATGGGATTTATCTATTATTTCCTTGAACCGTCCTCGGCGATAGACGGAAAAATCCCTCTTCCCATTAACATAGACTATGGCACTACGCTGACAGCGGTTTGTTACATACTGGGTATCCTTACCATGATTTTTGTGCCGAAGATCATCGTGTGGACACAGCGAATCGCCACGGGTGTTGCGCTCATTTCGGCAGTCGCTTTCTTTCTCCCTCTGCCGGACGATATCCTGCGCTTTAACATTTACCTGCAGATCTTCTGTTGCTGTTTAATGATAGGCTTTGAAACCTTCCTTGTGGTCAACTGCTTTTCCGAAAAAAGCAGTATCAAGTATCTGACCTTCGGCTATGGCATAGCGGTATTCTTAATCGCTTTGATTCAGAACGAGGTGGTAGCTATCCCGTTCTCCACCTTCCGTTTCTTGATGGTAGGAGCTCTTGTGCTTTTATTTATCTTCTTCCTTTGTATGCCTGCGGGCAGTGAGCATCTGCCGCAGTTTGTGAAAAAGAGCGACGGTCTTATCGCGCCGAAGAAGATGATGTGGGGGGCTTATCTTATTGCTTTCATTGCTGCGCTGATGGGCGTTGGTGGTCCTGCGGTCGTAGGCAAGGTCGAGCACGGAGTGTCTATTATGTATTTGGTAGTGGCTCTTTCAAGCTTTACTATGTATTTTCTTCATAAGAAAGCGAACGTTCATCCCTTCCGCATGGCACCCCTGTTTGTCGGACTCGGTGGGTTCGGTTTTCTTGTAATGCTTGTGTCCGCATACGTTCCCGCACTTTCCTACGTCGCCTGCATACTCATTGGATTCGGTATGACGGTATGTATGCTCGCTCCGCTTTACGGTGTGCCGATTATGAAAGCCTATCCGTCAAGATACGTAGCCTCCGCAATTATCGGGCTTGCCATCACGGCGGTTCTTATCCATGCGGTTATTGCCGAGATGTTCCTCGGTGCGCCTATCGCGCTGTATATCTTTTACGCGGTGATCATGGCGGTGCTTGTGTTCGTGTTTACGCAGGTTGAGCCGTTTTTAATGTTTGCCCTTCGTCGCCGTATTTCCGACGATACCGTTCCTGTTGCAGAGGAAGATGCAAAGAAAGCTCCTATCTTGGAAACGGAAGTAAAACCCGAGCCTGTGAGCGTTACTGCAGAAATAGACGCTTCGGATGATCCGCTTTTGAAGCTCAGCCCGAAGAAACGCGAGGTTGCACAGCTTATCTGTCTTGGCTATACTAACAAAGATATTGCAACTACCCTCTATCTCTCGGAACATACCGTTAAGGGTTACGTGAAGGATATTTATATTACGCTTGATGTTCACAGCCGTATGGAGCTTGCAGTCCTTGTGAACAACTACCGCTTATCAAACAAGAAGTGATAAACCGAATTTGCACGGCAGATCGGAGTGACACCGAGTATGTTCTTCAAAATCTCATACAAACACAAAGGCTGTACCCTTATTTAGGATACAGCCTTTTTACTACCTAGACACTATGAAGTTTCTGCCCCAAATAAACATCAATAAACATCAAATCGGGGATAAATAAAAAAGACCGCTTGGGCAGTCCTTAAAAAAGGGCTTAACCAAGCGGTTTTTTGGAGCTGATAGCCTCGTCGTCGCAAACGGCACTTGCTTGTAGTGGTTTTTTTATAAAAACCGCTACACAGCGCGCTTTAGGCTCCCCTCTCCCCAGCGTCCTCATAAGTTTCGCTTATTATAAATCCTAGTCGGATTTATCTATCGCTACGCTACTCGTCCTTTCTCCAAAATCTCAGATTTTGGAGCCTCGTTGCAGATTTCGGGGACCCCATTTTACATCGAATCCTGCCCTACAACACACATAAAAAGGCAGTAATCCCAAAACGAAATCACTGCCTTTTTCTGGAGCTGATAACCGGATTCGAACCGGTGACCTCGTCCTTACCAAGGACGTGCTCTGCCTCCTGAGCCATATCAGCATATTTTTATATAAACTAATGCATTATACATCTGTATCAGCATACTTTTGCGTACCACAGTATAATAACACACCTTAGAGCAAATTTCAATACCTATTTTGCACACAAAAAAGCACCCGCTACATAGCCGGTGCTTTTATTATGTAATATTAGTTTTTAAAAAGTTTTGAGCCTAACTCTTAAAAAAACATCACGCATACTAGGCGCTTAGTCTTCGTAGCTCATAACCTCTTCTGCTACTTCAGGATAAGCCGAGAGCATCGGTCTGACGTCTTTGCCTTTGATTTTACGATCGATGTAATTCTTTGTGATTTTTACAACCAAGCCTGAAAGTGTGATAACACCGATAAGGTTAGGAATCATCATTAGACCGTTGAAAGTATCGGAGATATCCCAAGCGATAGATGATGTCATCATAGCGCCTGACATAATCATCAGTACGAAGATAATCTTGTACACAACAGTAGCCTTTGTACCAAAGAGGAACTCAAATGCTTTTGTGCCATAGTGTGACCAACCAAGTACTGTTGTAAATGCAAACAAGAAGATAGCCACAGCAATGAACATTGAGCCTACATTAACAGAGCCGAATGTGAACACGGTGTCAAACGCAGATGCTACGAGTGTAGCTTCACTACCTGCACCTTGTGCAACTGTACCTGTAGCAAGGTCATAAACGCCTGATGTAAGAATAACAAGAGCTGTCATAGTACATACAACGATAGTATCAACAAACACCTCGAAGATACCCCACATACCCTGCTGAACAGGCTCTTTAACCTTTGAGTTAGAGTGAACCATAACAGAAGAACCAAGACCGGCTTCGTTAGAGAACACGCCACGCTTGAAGCCCTGTGTGATAACAACACTGACAAGATAGCCAAATGTACCACCTGCTGCTGCAACAGGCTTGAACGCTGTCTTGAAGATAGAAACAAAAGCAGCACCTACTGAGTCAATGTTCACGCCGATAATAACAATTGAGCCAAGTACAAACAAAACTACCATAAAAGGTACGATTTTCTCGGCAACAGCGCCGATACGCTTAACACCACCTAATACGATAAGAGCTACAAGCACAAGGATAACTACGCCGATGATTACAGAATACAGCGATACAGCAGCATCACCCTCACCGTAGAGCACGATATTTGACAGGGCATCAATCTTGAACGCTGACTGAACATTAGCAACGATTTTGTTGACCTGACCCATGTTACCTATACCAAATGATGCAAGCAACGCAAAGCACGCAAAAAGCACAGCAAGTGTGTTTCCTATCCATTTGCATCCCTTTTTCTTGCCAAGACCATCTCGAAGATAGTACATAGCACCACCACTCCACTCGCCCTGTGGGTTCTTACGTCTGTAGAAGATACCAAGAACGTTTTCAGAGAAGTTTGTCATCATACCAAAGAAAGCAGCGATCCACATCCAGAACACCGCACCTGCACCACCTGTAGCAATAGCAGATGCAACACCTGCGATATTACCAACACCGACTGTAGCAGCTAGTGCTGTACACATGGACTGGAACTGCGAAATAGATTTGTCTTTCTTTTCTGTGTGACCGGAAATGCTTTTCTTAAACACACTACCGATAGTCTGTTTAAACCAATGACCAATGTGTGTTACCTGAAAAAACTTTGTAAGCACTGTCATCAAAATACCTGTACCAACAAGCAGCACAAGACCGAATGTACCCCAAACAAAACCGTTTACGACATTGTTTGCGGCGGTGAGATTCTCAAAAAATTTCTCCATAATTATACCCCTTTCAATACTAAAATCCGACAACTTTGCAACAAAAAAGAGTATCGCTCACGCAATACTCCCACAAAGTCAAACACTACTCCTGTTAAGAAAAGTAGAAATCCGTCCTTTTGCCTGAGAGATTAAGCCACAGCCTTTGCACCTTCGGCATTCTGATAATCAGAACTTCTCCGGAATTTCCGTCCACCAACAGTCCTCGACAGATGTCACCTGAGAGTATTACTCCTTCGGAAAGAGCCGACGCTCTAATTTCCTGTTGGCTTCATACGGACATATAAAGTTATCAAATTTACTAGCATATCATATAATGAAACTCTATAAAAATCAAGGCTATTTCGGCATAATAGTCTTTTTGACTAAAAGAGTGTTGCACTCTTGTATTATGTATGTGCTATTTTATGACTTTAGCACACAAAAGCAGGAGCTAAAGCGTGAATTTGCACCGATTTGAAAATTTTTCCAATATATGGTATAATGATTTTCAACAGAGGGGACGGTGCTTTTGTATGAGCTTTAACAATCTGTTTGAAATTTTTAAAGAGAGATGCGTTACAGTCAAAGGTTTTGTGCGTACAAAAAAGGGCAGAAACCTGTTTTTAGTTGCGTGTGCGGTGTTTGTGCTACTGTTTTTAGCTCCGCTGTTTCAGGGCTCGGTGGGCGCAGCTCTCATTTCGTGTGTTGCAGCTCCGCTGACGGTTATGATATGGCGTAGATACGACAGGCGTCACGCTATAGTGCCAGCTGTGTTTTTCTCTATAGCGATGATACTTTGTATGTTCATCTATCACACACTGAGTACTGCTGCGTGTCTTTTGGTGGCTATTGTGTGCACTCTTGCGGTTGCTATCCACCCTGTATTTGATTTTGTTTTCAGTATTGAGGATAATATGTATGCATATTTATCAGCAGGTGGAGTGTGTGCGTGTATCGTAGTACTCGCTTCTCTTTTTATACTTTTAGTATCTATTGCGTGGTGGATATTCTGCCTGCTACTGTTTTTAGCGGTTGTTGCGATATTTTTCACCGTAGTGCTTTCCACTGCGGCATACACTGCTACCGACGCTAAACGTCAGGCAAGAAAAAAGCAAAGACGAGAAGAAAACTTAGATGATGACAGCTACGACTTCGACACCTTTGCACAAGACATCGGTCTGAAAAACGAAACAGACCCGTATGCTCAACAACGTACCGGCTATTCAAAAAGAAGACGTCGTTCAGAAAAAGATGAGCCACTGTTTTACGACGCAGACTAGAAGAAGAAATAACAAAAGGGCGGTTTTTTACCGCCCTTTTTTGTACATATCAGTATAAAAGCTTTTTGCACATATCGAGATATCTTAAAACCTGATCTTTGTTTAAATAGTAGTAGCGTCTTCCGCCTGTGTACTCATAGTCAACTAGATCCGCATCCTGAAAACGCTTGTTGAATATTCTCAGCCTTGCCGGAGCAATATTAAGCTCACGTGATAACTCCTGCAGATAATGCGGACGCTTTGCGTAGCTCATAAGTATCTGCATACATTCCTTGTCGCCAATAATCGACAAGAAATTCTCGATAGAATGCTGTTCGATTTTTACAGCGAGATATTCATCGCACAAGAATCCGTTTAATAAGAACACCCCGCCGGTATCATACTCTTTACAGAAGTAGCTGACAGGGAACATATAGCTGATATACAGCTCTACACGCTCGTTTCTGTTAATAGCATCAGTAATTTCGTCGATTTTCAATATCTGGCAAAAATAATCGTAGTCGATTTCGATGAGATTTGCATAGCGTTTTTGTTGTCTTTTTGCAAGCTCCACTGAATCGCTCTCAAATCTTTTGAACACCTCATACATACTGCTGATGATGTGTCTTATACGCATTTTTGTTTCAAATGGATAAGCATAGAGATTGAGCACTTGAGTTTTGACATTTTCATCTACCTCAATAAGCTCTGCGATGTACTTTCTCATATTATCAAGATCGCTTTTCGGCCAGTCCTCACAGTTTGATTGTGCGTGCTCATTGATAAAGCAACCGCCGATAAAATCAAACAGACCTTCTATGTCGTAGCTATCGTACTTTTTGAGCAGTGCATCAAAATTGTTGATGTTCTGAAAATCAAACAAAAAAGCTTTTAAGACACTCTGCAGAATATTAGAGAAAGAAAACGCTTTTATCTCTTCTTTTACAAAAGGACTCAGCTCGCTGTCAAACGCAGTCATAACCTCGCTGTATAGCGCCTGCTTTGATGCAAGTGCGTTGATTTTCGGATCGTTTTTGTTGAGTCCGTAGCAGCTATCCAAAAAGTTTACATAAGCTCCACAAAACTCAAACATCGGCTTATTCACAAACTTGAGTTTCTTTTTGAGCTCTATGTAATCTACTCTGTTTTTTGTGTTAGGCACGGTATTCACCCCACTATCTAAGTGAATAATAACAAGAGGTTAAGTTGTTGTCAACTAACACGCAGATTTTCACAAGTAATCTACATCAATTAGACATTTTTTGTTTTATGTGTTATAATAAAAAAGTCGATATTATACTTGATTTTGGAGGTATATTATGTCTGATAATAACTACAAGAATTATGACCTTGATAATTTTTCAGAGCCTAAAATACAGGGCAAGCATTTCAAGGAAGAGCCTTCTTACTTTGACTCATACGATGACAACTTCGACGACCCTGTTGACAAGTCAGCTTCATCAAAAGAGAGTATCGCTGACAACACACCGTCTACTTCTGACTATGGTGATGATTTTTACACAGATAGCTCAAACTTTGAAGCAGAGGAAGAAACAAAAGTTTTCGACCCTTTAGAAGACGACTTTGACTACTCGTACAGCTCAAAGCAAAGCTCTCCTTCAAACGAAATGAAAAAGAAAAACATAGCTATCATTGTGCTGTCAGTAACGTTGGCACTGGTTATCTTTGTTTTTTCTTTGGTTTTCTTTTTAGGTTCTGACAAAAAAGATAAGAAAAAAGAAACCACCGCAACAACCGCTTCACAAACAGTAGAAAAAACCGAAGCTACTGATGCGCCTGCTGATATCCCTGCTGATATCCCAGACGATAATATTGACGATTTCTATGATGATACTCCTGAATATGAACCTGAGGATGAACCAGTGGATGACCCTGTTGATACACAGACACAAGAACCTGCTCAAGAATTGACTGAGGCCTTGTCTGACACCCCTACAGACCCCCCTGTAGAAGAAAACGCTGAAACCACAAACTTTGTGATAGAATAAAAATAAGTCCGCTGTATGTCGCAGCGGACTTTTCTGTTTTTTCTGTGATAATTTCTTTTTTGTGTGGAAAATTTCAAAGAGATATAATATAATCTATATATATTAAATTTTGCAGGTATGATATATGGAAAACGAAAAACCTAAAAAAGTTGTAAAACGGATATTCTCCTCAATTATTGTGATTTTGATTATAGGCTTGGTTTTTGTTGGTATGTATGCTTACTCGCTTATTAACAATCCTGATATAATCACTATCGGTGTAGAAGAAAGCTACACCTTAAAGCCCAGAGAAGCTGACTTTTCTGTACGCTCATATAATGCCGATATTGTTACCCCGACTTTCGGTAGCACCGTAACCGGAGAGACTTTGGGAGACGCAGTCGTGTGTGTAAAATACACGTACTTTGACCGTGATTTTTATCGTTTCAGAGTTGTTGATGCTCCAAAAAGCGTTGTGCTCAATATGGAAGATGTTCATATGGGTTTGGGCGAAACAAAAACACTCAAAGCAACGTGTGCTCAAAACAACCATGATTTTGCTGTGAGCTTCAAGAGTGATAATGAAAATGTAGCTACCGTAAATAAGCACGGTGAAATCACCACAAAAAACGTGGGCAAATGCAACATCACAGCATCTTCATACAACGGTATCACTGACAAGTGCAAAGTCACAGTATCAGAAGCTGTGACAAAGTTTTCTTTGAGTGAAAGCTCAATCACCTTGGGCGAAAAGGAAAAAGCGGCACTGACACCACAGTTTGAAAAAGGAGAGCACTCAAGCGCTGTAAAATACCTGTCAAGCAATGAGGAAATCGCACAAGTGAGTGACGGAGTCATCACCGCAAAAAGTGTGGGCAAATGTACTATCACAGCTTCAACCTACAACGATGTGACAGCAACGTGTGATGTTGTTGTAAAAAAGCTACCTGACAAAATCGACCTTCTCATACTCGACAAATACGACATCGACACCGATATCAACATCATAACCGATATGGAAAAAGACTGTTATGCAAAAGACATAGAAGTCAGCATATCTGATGAGGATATCTTAGAAATCGACGAAAATAATCCGATGGTCATTCACCCTAAAAAAAAGGGCACAGCCACAATAACCCTAAAACTCAAAAACAAAGTCACTGCTCAAAAGCAAATCACCGTAGACGAATACAAAAAGAACTCCTTTGATTTCAAAATACTCAACCAGTTCCCGACTCTGCCGACAGGGTGCGAGGTGGTATCGCTCACAAGTGTTTTAAATCACTACGGTATGGACGTTTCTATGACCACTATGGCTGAAAAATATATGCCGAAAAAAGAATACGACTACTACTCTGTCAGCCCACACGACTACTTTTTGGGCACACCGTATTCTTTTAAAACCGGTATGGGATGTTTTTCCGGCTGTATAGTCAAAACAGCAGAAAACTATTTCAAGGACAAAAAAATCGATGACTACATCGCTTTGGACATCTCAGGTTGCTCCACTGATGAGTTGTACAACTATCTTCAAAACGATATCCCCGTCATCACGTGGGTCACATCAAGTTTTGTTACCCCTACAGTTGACGGTAGCTGGGTGGTTGATGGTAAAACAATAAACTGGTGTAACCACGAGCACTGCCTTGTCACAACAGGCTATGACAAAGTCGCTCAGACCGTTACTGTCGCTGATGACTCCGGTGGCTACAGCTACACAGTAGAGATGGCGCAATACGAAAAGGTGTTCAAAGGTATGGGCAGTATGGCTGTCGTAGTACTTAAAAAATAAAGGAGAATATTATGAAAAAACTACTTGCTTTAATTTTAACACTACTTATGTGTATGACATTACTCACAGCGTGCAAAGACGAAAGCTACACATTGAATATCGATAATCTTTCTGACATCACTCCTGCTGACAGCGAGTGTTCAGAGCTCGAAATCAGACAGCTCATGGAGAAAAACCTCGACTGCTACTATATGTTCTATGTAGCTCCTATCGCTGCAACAGATGAAGAATTAGAAAAAGGATACTACAAAGCAGAAACCACCTTTTTTGAAGATTACGAAGATTTCTACGACTTTGTCACTGATACATATATCATAGAAAAGGCTCGAGAATTGCTCAAATATCCTGACAAAGACAAACCTTTGTACAAAGATATTGACGGTACCCTATGCGTAAACCCAAAAGCCGCAAATCCTACTCAGTACGAGGTTATGTGGGACGACAGCTATACTGTTGAATTCACAGACAACTCCACCACACAGTGTAGTTTTATACTCACAACTACCGACTTTGAATCTAATGAATACGTAGCAAGAGGCAACGCTGTGTGTCAGGACGACGAGTGGGTGCTCGTAGATATCGTATTTTAATTATACAAGGGGAGTAAACACCTATGAAAGGTAAAGTAAAAGCACACATCAAATCAAAAAGTGTCGTAAACCTTGTTTTGAGCATCATAGTAGCGCTTGTTTTAGTGGCACGTTTTTTGCGTGGCGACTACTACTCGGTGTTCTTGTGCTTACTGACATTATTGCTTTTTAACATTCCGCTTTTTGTTGACAAAAGACTTCACATCTCTCTGCCCAAAGAGCTCGAAGCTATCATACTGCTATTCATATTCTCAGCAGAAATATTGGGCGAAATCGGCTCATTTTACACCCACATTCCATGGTGGGATACTATGCTACATACCATAAACGGTTTTTTGATGGCAGCTATCGGTTTTGCTCTGATTGACATACTCAACAACTCACCGAAATTCCACTTCAATATGTCACCTCTCTTTGTAGCCTTTGTTGCGTTCTGTTTTTCAATGACAGTGGGTGTTGTGTGGGAGTTCTTTGAGTTTTCGATGGATTATTTCACTCTCACCGATATGCAAAAAGACAGAATGATAGCAGACATCTCATCAGTGCTTTTGAACCCGACAGGCTTAAACGACGAGATAGTCATCAAAGGTATCGAAAGCACCACGCTGACCTTATCTGACGGATCAACATATCTTATACAGGGTGGATATCTTGACATCGGCATCATCGATACGATGAAAGACCTTCTCGTAAATTTAGTCGGCGCAGTAGTCTTCTCTGTCATCGGCTACTTCTACATCATTGGCAGAAACAAAGGCGTTTTCGCAAAGAAGTTCATCCCTCAGCTTAAAGAAAAAGAAACTGAAAAAGCCGAAGAAGAGAAAGAATAAGCAACAAAAAAGCAGTCCGTTTTGGACTGCCTTTTCTCTATTCAACCGCTGGATTTAAATATAGTCAACCGATATCTAGCTGAGATTCTTATCTTCACGCAATAAACAGGTTGTGCAACTCTTATTCCTGCGGGTTGACTGTGAGTACATAGAACTCATATGGATTGTATGTCTTGTTCTTGAAATCTATACTCTCTACAGCGTAGTCCTCAGTATTAAGTGTCGTACCATCATAATGCATAACACAAGTTGCGTTATCAAAGCTGAGCTCGACGCTTGCGTCCGTGATCTCTTCGAAGTAAAGGTTAGCGACATAGATAACAGTGTTATCTCCGCTTGTTCTTGAAAAAGCAAAGACGTGCGTATTGCTGACATCTAAAAACTCAATATCTGTGTTTGTAGAAGCGAGTGCTTTGTTTTCACTTTTGAGTGCTGACAGCTCTGCGATGAAAGGTTCGTACTTTTTCTGTTCTTCCCATACCACCGCATCTTTTTCAAAGAACTCGATTTCGTGATCATATCCTTGCTCATTGGATGTATAAATCAGTGGAAATCCAGGGGATAAGAACGAGAGTGCAAGCAGTGGTTCGTATGCAGTATCAAACAGCGTGACGATACTGCCATCGTACGAATTCTTATCGTGATTATCGAGGTAGTTCATCGGGAAACTTCCCTGTATATAATTTGAGTTGAGCTCCATGCCTTGCTGTATGGTGGAAGTAGCGACACCACCTTTTATCATACGAGCCTGACCGTACAAAGCATCGTTGTAGCAGGTATCAAAAGCATACTTTGTCAGACTTTCTGTTGCTGACACCTCAGCGAGCATCATGATTTCGCTGTTGATAGACTTGAGCTTGTACACAGCCGCATTCCAGAAAGACGCAGGAACGCCGATAGCGTGGTCGCATCGAAAACCGTCAACTCCAACTTCTTCCACCCAGTACTGCATACACTTAATCATCTGTGCACGCATCTCGTAGTTGTCGAAATTCAGCTCTGCTGTATCCGTCCAATCGTAAGGAGATGTTATCTCTCCGCTATCAGAATGCATATACCAGTCGTCGTGCTCTTTGACCCAAGCATTGTCCCAGCCTGTGTGGTTAGCAACCCAGTCAAGAATAACCTTGAAACCCATATCGTGAGCCTTATCAACAAGGTGATGGAAATCTTCGATAGTACCAAACTCAGGATTTACAGCCATATAGTCATCAACTGCATAGTATGAGCCCAGTGTACCTTTGCGCTCAGTTTTGCTGATTGGGTGAATAGGCATAAACCACAGTGTGTTGATGCCCATACCTTTGAGTCGCTCCAGATGCTCTTCAAACGCTTTGAAAGTACCCTCTTGTGTATATTGGCGTACATTCACTTCGTATAGCACGCAGGTATCAAGCCATGTGGCAGTAGTCTTCTCAAGTATAGGGTCACTTCCCTGTATGTCGGTCATAACACCGTCGATAACACTATCTTTGTCAACCTCATCAGACATAGTGTACTCATTTCGTTTCACTTCTTTGCTTACAAAAGCACAGGAAGCAAGCGATAAAACCATTATCAAAACGAGCAAAAACGAGAGAATCTTTTTCATAATATTACTCCTAAATCTTTTTATATATTATATCATACCGCTTTTATAAACACAACATAATCTCGCCACACAATGCGCATCGAGAATCAACTCTCTCGAAACAAAAACGTAGGGTTGCGGATATTTTACTGGTGAAGCGGTTTGATATACAATAAAATACACAATAAAAACATTTTCAATAGCACAAACGATTAGTGACTAAAACCACAACGGTAACTCAAAAGCCACAACGGTTACCCCGATAACCGCAACGATAGGTTTTAGGTAAAAAAGAGAAAATCCCTGTAATCTGAGCTTAAAACACTCTTTTTACAGGGATTATTATTTTATAAAAATGCTCGAAAACGGCTTTGTTATGCGAAAAATAAAGGAGTAAAGCATTGTATCAATACTCTACTCCTTATTTGGCAAAGGTGTAGGGTTTTGATACAAAAGGGCCCATTTATTTATTGGCCCTTTTTTGTAATTTATTTATCTATAAAGTCTGGAAGTTTTCCGCCTGCTTTTACTGACAATAATACATATCCGTATTCACTGCAGACGTAAGATCCACTACATTTTTTTAATGGTGTACCGGTTGCTTGGGATAAGTAGTGTATTAAGATGTGTAGAGCTGATATAGCGGTTACAGCATTCAGATAAGTTGCAAGCCTAAAATATTTATCTCTGCTGTGCTTAACTTTTTGATATGCGTCCCACCAACTTAATTTGCCTTCACCCCAGTATTCGAACGGCTTAATACTTCTACCTAATCTTTTAATACTAACAGTAGCCTCAATTATTTTGGGGTATTTTCCCAAGATAGTTTCTTTGTATTTGCTCATATCTTGGGGTGGCTCTTTTCCACATACAGTTCGACAAATCTCTTTAAAAACAGCCTCTATTTCTATACAGGTTAAAACTAATAGTTTTGCAAACTCAAAAGAATATACGCCTTCCTGTCCTCTAGGCTCTATATATCTAGAGGTGTTTGACAAATCGTCTTCTAAACTTATGTAATAATCCCAAATTCCATTTAATGTAATTTCATCCACGATAATACCTCTTGCGTTAATTATGATTTGTTACGTAAATCAACACCGACTCGTTGGATAATAAGGTCTGGTGTTATGTCTTCCCAGTAATTTATGTATACAAGTTTTATCCCATTTTCTTTGCTTAGTCTTAATTTGAGTTTATCTCGTTCTACCTGTTTTTCATAATGCTCCTTACCGCCAAAGTATTCAACAGGCTCGAAGTGTTGCTTACCTTGATATTCAATAGCTATATTTAGACCACATATATAGACATCGTATGACATATTACCGGTTTTTGTTTTTAAATAGTGTGGTCTGTATTGGTATATAACTTTGTATTCTTTGTATATTTTTCTTACAGTATTATATACTAGTTCTTCCGTTTTCCATCTGTTAAGAGGTTTTTTATACTGTCCCCTCTCCAGATGGTTATGTTTTCCTAATTTTGCGTCAGCGATTATAGTGGCAGGCAAACTATATAAGTCTGTATCTTCTTTGACAAAGATATCTATATAATAATAGGTTAACTGTGTTTCTAGTCTCCATAGTTTCTTTTTACCCTCCCAAGAAAGAAAGGCTTTAATAAAATCTTTACTTAATATAAAATCAAGACTGCTGGAACCATTTAAAACTAAAGTGCGTGAATTCTTAGTTGCTAATTCTGCTCCTACCTTTAAAACAAATTTGTGGACACTGTTTTTTGAGAATCCTATGCCTAAACCAGTATTACCATTAATATCTTTCATCTCAAATATTATAAAATGATATAATTGGCCAGGATAAGCATAATATCGATCGATCATATTTAATTCGGGGCAAAGTTTGTTAACAATCGAAAATCTGTCAATTTCTTTTCTATACGAATTAATCCCTCGGAATTTTAGAAAATCAATATTGCAACCAGCAAAAATAAAAAATCTTCTAAATGCAGAATAATTGAATTTAAACAATAAATTCGGTGTGAGTTCTTGAATTATAATGGTTTTGTGATCTGTAGTCTTTTCTTTGTTCTCGGCAAGTATTAGTTCTCCTAAACTGTAGTCTGACAAATAGAAATCCACAACTAAATCATTTTCAATAATTAATAGTACCTCATTTTCTGAGAGTTGCTTTTTTTCTACGGAACAGTTATGAAGATACACCTCTTCATAAGCAGTTATTATAGTAGTAAATGCTTGTGTATGTGTCATTCCTGTTAAATCAATTTTTGTTTCATTCTTATTCATAGCATATTTTCCTGTGCAAGTGATGTTGAATAAATATGGCTATATTATACCATGAATTTCAAAAAAATCTATAGGTTATGTGTTTGTGTTTTGTAATGTAGCTATCGTTGCCGATTGTGGGTGTTTTTGTAACAATTTGCTTGAAACCGCAGTCTATAATGCGACATAAGAATTATAATCTGATTGTACCGCAGTTAATACTGTAACAAAAACCTGAAAATCAGGTCAAAAATTGATATAAAAATAAAAAAGAGCACTGTATTTGTATCAATACAGTACTCTTAATATGGCAGGGGCAGAAGGACTCACCCGTTTGCGGTACCCAAAACGGTGTAATCTCGCTTTGCTTGCACTGTTTTGACCGCGGCACCCGCTTTTGCCTCGTTTTATCCGCCACTGGCGGCTCTCGGCAACGCGCCCCACGCCACGCTCCGCGTGCCAAGGTAGAACTACTTCTCTTGCAAAATAAAAACGACCATCCGTTTGGATGGTCATCTTTATTTTGGCAAAGGTGTATGGTTTTGATACAAAATGTAAATGGCTTTCTCGTTTACATTTTTGCCTTCTTGTTGAGTATATTCTCAAGCAGGTTTGCACTTTCGCGTTCGGCTTGGTCTGTTGCGTAAGTTTACAAATCGCATAAAAATAAAAGTGTATTGTGTTTTTATACCCTTCATGCTAAAATAGTTATGCTACTTATCTGAATAATATATCTGATATCGGGTTGATGGTCGGAGGTGGGGAAATATGATTAAAATGGCAATTTGTGATGATGAAGTTTCTGTTTTAGAGAAACTTGCCGGATATACTGAAAAATACCGACAGCAGTGTAACCGTGAAATTGAATATCTTTCTTTTCGTAGCCCTTTCGACCTGTTGTTTGAGATTGAAAAAGGCACACGATTTGATATTATTTTTCTTGATATCATTATGCCCGGCGAGAATGGAATTGATGTGGCGGCAGAGATACGGAAATTTGATAAGGAAGTCAAAATTATACTTTTGACCTCTTCTGCTGATTATGCGGTGGAATCATATAGAGTAGGGGCATGTTTTTATCAACTCAAACCTATCAGCGATAAAGCCTTTTTCAATCTGATGGATTCCACTATGCTCTCTTGTGAAAAAGAGCAGGCTGACAGTATAATTCTGCGTTGCAAAGGCGGAATCACACGCATAAAGTTACAGCATCTGGAATATTGTGAGGTTATCCACCGGACTTTATTGATGCATCTGGTAAATAAAGAAGTTCTGGAGTGTAGCGGAAGTCTGGATGAGTTGAGCAGGCAACTTGAATCTCACGGTGGATTTCTTCGTTTTCATCGCTCCTATCTGGTGAACCTGGAACATATCAGGCAACTTTCCTACAAATCTGTCACAATGGCGAGTTCCGTACAGCTTCCTGTTCCAAGAGGAAAATACCACGAAGTAAAAGATGCTTATCTTGAATATATGTTTAAAAAGAATCAGGTGATGATATGAGCAACTGGTTGTTTTTATTCGATGGAATTGTTGTGAGTGTTTTCGGTAGCGTGTTGTCGGCGTCGTTTTGTGATTGTCTGAGCTTACGACGAAAGCGTTTGTTGCTTTACTGCTATATGATTGTGACTTTGTTGTTGCAGGGGTTGATTAGCTTTTTCTACGGATTTGATTTGTTGCGATTGCTTTATCCGTATGTTGTTCATCTGCCGTTGATACTGTTACTGTATATGCTGAGCAAAAAATTTTTATGGTCTTTGGTATCAGTGCTTTTAGCATATCTGTGCTGCCAGTTGAGAAGGTGGATTGCGCTGTTAATTACCACTATACTCTCAGGGGATGAAAAGTTACAGAGTGCTATCCAGCTTATTATTACTTTGCCGCTTTTAGTGCTTGTGATATATTTGGTAGCACCATCGGTGAGAAAGCTTATGGACCAACCATTAAAGCTTTGTGGACTTTTTGCAATTATTCCTGCCTTGTATTATGTTTTCGATTATTCAACTGTAATATATACCGATTTTTTACATAGCGGTAACCCTGTGGCAGCTGAATTTATGCCTTTTGTATTTTGTTTAGCATATTTGCTGTTTTTGGTATACTACCACAATCAGCAACAAAAAGAAGCACAGCACCAGCAGGTACAAAATACTCTCAGTATCCAACTGAATCAGTCAACTCGCGAAATAAACACATTGCGGGAATCACAGGAGTTGACACGACAGTACAGACACGATTTTCGTCATCATCTGCAATATATTTTTCAGTGTATAGAAGATGGTTGTCAGGAACAGGCTCAACAGTATATTGCTACTATATGTGAACAAATCGATGCGCAAAAGGTGCAACGCTACTGTGAAAACGAGGCGGCAAATCTGATTTTATCGGCTTTTGCCGGACGCGCACAAAAGCTTGGTGTTACAATGACGATTACAGGCAGACTTCCTGAAAAGATTATCGTATCGGATAACGATTTGTGCGTGCTGCTTTCAAATGCACTGGAAAATGCAATCAACGCCTGTAAGCCTCTTGTTGCAAAAGATACAGATTGCGTTATTGATGTTCAATTTTATGAAAAGGATGAAAAACTCTTTTTACAGGTGATAAATCCTTGTGGCGAAGAAATACAATTTTACAAAGGTATTCCTGTGTCAGAGCACCTGGATCATGGCATCGGAGTACAAAGTATTTGTGCCATTGTGAAACGCTACAAAGGCGTATATACCTTCACATTGCAGGAAGGGAAGTTTGTTTTTCGTGTTTCAGTGTAGCAAACTGTCGATTCGGTGCAGTATGCGTGCGATTTAGGTCGATTATCTTCACTTTTAGTATAAATGTTTTATAATACATTTAAGTCATATGATAGTGTAAAAAGTCAATGACTACATATTAAAACGGAGGGTAAAATTATGAGTAAAACAGTAGCTATTCTTATCACATTCTTCTTGGGTGGATTAGGTGTTCATCGTTTCATGGCTGGCAAAGCAGGTACAGGTATTGTATGGCTTCTGACAGGCGGTTGCTTCGGTATTGGCTGGTTAATCGATCTTATCCAGGTTTGCACAGGCAAATTTGCGAAAAAAGACGGCACACCTTGGATCACAGAGTAATATCTACTCAGAGTGTTTTAAGTATAATTAATATGTATATATGTAGTGGCTGATTAAAAAACTCAGCCACTATATTTTTTCTTTATAAAATAATAAAAAACTCAGAAAAGTACTTTATTTATCACACTGTCGATTCAGTACGTTTTCGGTATGGTTTAGACAGTGCAAATCCTTTTTATGACAAATAAGCGTATAATTTTAACAAGCTAAAAGGCTAAAATATTTTTTAGGAGGATGAACTAAATGAAAAAATTAGTTGCTCTTTTACTCGCTGTTATTATGTGTTTTGCTCTGGTAGCTTGTGGTGGTCCTGACAGACAGCCTGCAATTGATGCATTCAATGAAGCTAGTGCTGCGTTTGATGCTTTAGCAAACGAGGTTAACGCTAATCCTGATGCATACTCACAGGAAGTTTTTGACACACTCAACGAGATGGCAGATGTAATGATACAGCACAAGGAACTCCTTGAGGGTGATGAAGAGATCAGCCAGGAAAAACTCGACGAGATGATCGCTTGGTATGGCGAAGTTAATGATTGGGTTGCATCTGTTGAAGCAGAGTTAGCAGCTCAGTAATATCATTTTGATACATAAAATTTAAGGCGGATGCGTGATAAGCATGTCCGTTGTGTGCGGAGTGAATTTATTTTTTATTTAACTTTTCTATTATCGCGTCGTGATGTCCTTCAATTAAATACTTCGGTAACACTCCGGTGTTTGGAGCTGTTTTACCGGAGAAGTAGTCTGACACATAAGTTTTCTGTAATAATACATCACCGTAATATTTCTCGTTGTTAAGGATTTTGCGGATAGTCTCAATGTGCCAGACATCACCGCCACGAGGAGCTTTGATGTTCATATCAGATAACCGGGCAGAAATTTCTCGCAGAGATACATTCTGTCGGTGCCAACTAAAAATAAGTTTTACAATTTCAGCCTCCGGTGTAAATGGCACAAGTTCACCGGTGGCTGATTTTTTATATCCATAACATTCTCGGTCAGCAAACTTTGATGTGCCCGCCTGAAATCTTGAGCGTACGCCCCAAGTTGTCGCAGAGCTTTTTTCTACACTTTCTTGTTGATATAGGCTGGCGTAGATTGTTAACATACGCACAGCTTGTGGGTCGCTGATATGTAGTTTTTCTATCTCAAAATACACATCAACATTCAGCCTCTTGAACTCATCACACGCCTGTAAAAATTGTAGCGTGTTTCGACCCATACGGCTAATAGACTTAATCAGTATTATGTCGATTTTGCCGTTGCGACAATCTTCGAGCATTGCCTGAAAGTTTTTCATTTTAAGATTGTGTCTGCCGGAGGTTTCGTCTGCGTATATGCCGACAAATTCCCAGTCAGGCCTTTGAGATATATATTTTTTGAAATAATCCTGTTGAGCTTCAAGGCTATGGTGCTGTATTTCTTGTAGTGTGCTGACACGGCAATATGCAGCAACTTTTTTACGAAATACATATTCAGGCATTTTAATAGCCGGTATTTTTGTTATTTTCATAAGAAGACCTCCATTTTAGTTACTATGTATTACCATAGGTTCCTGTAAAATGGAAGTCTTTTTTGCTTATATGTCATACGGAAAGAGTAATCGTTTCGGTTTGTCCTACCAATCGTTGTGGTTGTCGTTTGTATTTTACTTATATGTTTTGCTGGCTTTTATTTTTTGTACTTCTTCAAAATCCTCCGGCGTAATAATCTGTGGATAGCCGTCAATGCCGGTATAATGCGGATTTGAGAGTATGTTAGCAATTACCTGCTTGCCCCATTTTGGTCTGTTTAGTGGGGAAGGAAGGCCCATGCTTTCTAAAACTTCCTTTATATTGCTAATGCTTCGTCCCTCAAGGTAAAACATAAATATTAGTTTTACGCACAAAGCTTGTGTTTTATAACAAACAATTTTACCGTACTCTCTGTTATAACCGAATGCTATTCGTTTTTGCTCAGAATTTGGGTTCATACTGTGACCTCCTTACATATATAATTATAGCACATATGTTCGAAAAGCACAATATAAAAACGCAAAAAAAGAGTGGACACCCTACGATGTCCACCCGACGTGGCAGGGGCAGAAGGACTCGAACCCTCGGCACGCGGTTTTGGAGACCGCTGCTCTACCAACTGAGCTATACCCCTATATTTTTCTGCGGAAATTATTCTATCACTTTAAAGCAAGGATGTCAAGCGTTTTAGTGATATAAAGCTTTATTGCCGGCTTTTTCAAATCTATTTGTAAAATTTTCAAACAAATGTTTGATTTTTTTGTCGAAATATGTTATGCTTTGTTATAGAGGTGATATTATGAAACCACTTAGCAAAAGCCAACAGAAAGTTTATGACTATATATTAGGCTGTAGTGAACAGGGTCGTGTGCCATCGGTTCGTGAGCTTTGCGAAGCTACAGGGTTTAAATCGACTTCCACTGTACACCTGCACTTAAAGACGCTTGAAGAGCGTGGGCTTATTGAGCGTGAGAGCGGTCTTAACCGCTGTATCCGCATCAAAAACGACGAGCCCACAAGCAAAGTCCCACTACTCGGACGTGTTACCGCAGGTGTGCCGATACTCGCTGTTGAAGAAGTCGAGAGCTACGTTCCTATCGCTCAGTCGGTGACTCGAGGTCGTGAGATGTTCGCACTGCGTGTCGTCGGTGACAGTATGATAAACGCAGGTATTTTCGATGGTGATATCATCGTGGTGCACCGCACTCCGACCGCATATAACGGTGACATCGTTGTCGCTATGGTCGAGGACGAGTGCTCCGGCGAAGCATCAGCCACCGTCAAGCGTTTTTACAAAGAAAACGGTCACATCCGACTCCAACCTGAAAACGACGACTACGAGCCTATCATCGTTGACAAAGCTGTGCTACTGGGCAAGGTCGTTACCCTTATCCGTAATTTTGAATAATTTTTGCATAAGAAAGCTCCCCTTGGATATTCCAAAGGGAGCTTATTTTTGTGCAACTTGTTATCTGATTCCATACTTCTCGATAACATAATCCATATCTTTGTCGCCACGGCCTGAAAGGTTGACAAGGATAGAGCCTTTGCCCATCTTTTTAGCAAGCTTCATAGCGTAAGCGACAGCGTGAGAGCTCTCAATCGCTGGGATAATACCCTCAAGACGAGAAAGCTCGAAGAACGCATCGATTGTATCATCGTCGCCGATGACGTCGTAGTTTACTCGACCGAGCTCGTGCAAGAATGCGTGCTCAGGACCACTTGATGGATAGTCAAGACCAGAAGCGACTGAATAAACAGGAGCAGGATCACCGTTCTCGTCTTTGAGCATGATGGAGTTAAAACCGTGCATAACGCCCTCTTCGCCATACTGCAGTGACGCTGCATGGTCGCCCAGAGTTGTACCACGACCGAGTGGCTCGATACCGTAGATATCAACAGGGTCATTCAAAAAGCCTGCGAAGAAACCTGCAGCGTTAGAACCGCCACCAAGACACGCAACGATAGCATCAGGAAGCTCGCCTGTCATCTTTGTGAACTGATCTCTCGCCTCAATACCCACAACGCTCTGGAAATCACGTACCATCATCGGGAACGGATGCGGACCAACAACAGAGCCGATGCAGTAGATAGCGTCTTTGTACCCTTTGCAGTATGCGTCAAAAGCCGCATCGACAGCTTCTTTGAGAGTCTGCAGACCGTGAGTAACCTCGACAACATTTGCGCCTAATATCTTCATTCGTGCTACGTTAGGAGCCTGTTTTTTGATATCGACAGAGCCCATATAGATGTCACATTCAAGGCCGAAATATGCCGCAGCAGTAGCGAGAGCCACACCGTGCTGGCCTGCGCCTGTTTCTGCGATAACTTTCTTTTTGCCCATGTATTTTGCGAGCAACGCCTCGCCCATACAGTGGTTGAGTTTGTGCGCACCTGTGTGGTTTAAGTCCTCACGCTTTGCGTAAATCTGCACGTTGCCAAGCTTGTTAGAAAGTCGCTCAAGGTGAGAAATCGGAGTTGGACGACCCTGAAACTCCCTACGGATACGACGCAGCTCGTCGATGAACTTGCGTGATTTGCAGATAGTGAAGTAAGCCTCAGTGATTTCTTTCATCGCCTTTTTCAGCTCAGGCGAAACATACGCACCACCGTACTTGCCGAAATAACCGTCTTCGTTCGGATAGTTTTTAAAATAAGTGTCAAAATCAATATTATTAAATACCATAGTGTACCTCTCAAAAAACAATAGTATAAGTATATGATTAAAGTTTAATTTTGTTCTTCTCAAACAGCTTAATAAGCAATATGCCAAGAATAACTCCTGCGGCACCCTGCACTGCGTTTGCCGGAATATTCACAGCAGATGGAACAAATCCATACATAAGTCCTTCAAATACGAAATATCCTGCAATCATCAGTATTTCGGCAAGCACCGAGCTGACAATTCTGGACGGTAACTGTGGGATTTTCTTGTGCGCAAGCTTAAACCCAAAGTAAGCAACCAGCGCCATCAATCCCTTGATCACAAAGGTCACAGGAGCGTAAATCACATAGCCCGAAAACAAATCTGCGAGTGCCGACCCTATGCCTGCCGCCAAAAAGCCATACATAGGAGACAATATCCAGCCCGCTAGCAAAACGATACAGTCACCTAAATTTATGTACCCCTTCAGTGGTGATGGAACTTTGATTAACATTGTGGCTACACACACAAGAGCAGCCAGTAAAGATGCTATTATGATTTTTTGAGTTGTAGTTTTCATATTTTCACCTCATCATAAAAGTTTTGCTACACATAACAATCATCTATTATCAGTTCGATACAAAAACACGCCATCGTTTTGTCAGTAGTATCATAATTGCCTCCAAATAAAAACCAAAACTTTTCAAGGCTTCCCCTTGAGGGGAGGCTCCGCCGTAGGCGGTGGTGAGGTGCGAATATGATTCCATATGTCTTCACAAACACCATTAAAATTAGTTTTCACTTCAAGATTTGAATATCGTAAAACAGTTAAACCTAAACCTTTTAAAAATTCATCTCTGATTATATCTTTAGCTTCGCCTTTAATATCAAAATGTTGTGAGCCATCAAGTTCTATCACAACCTTGGCACTTGAACAATAAAAATCGACAATATAGTCACCAACGACCTTTTGCCTATTCACTGTAACTGGTAAATTTTTGAGAAAATCGTACCACAAGTGACGTTCTTCTTTGGTCATGTTTTTCCGAAGAGTCTTCGATAATCCTGTAAGTTTTGGATTGCTTATTTCGTTCATTATGACACCTCATCCACCACAAGTGGTCCCCCTTCCCCTCAAGGGGAAGGCTTAGTGCTTTGCAAAAAATAACGCCCTCGACAGTATTGCTACTGTCAAGGACGAATAAAACTTATCCGCGGTGCCACCTTGATTCACCAAATCGGTGCGCTTTACAGGATACTGACATATCCGTGACAACTGACGTATGCCCCACGTTGCAGAATACTCTGCGAGTTTTCAGAAAAAACGTCGCATTTGACTGCACCCTCAGCGGTCCATTTGACAACCTGTATCTTACCCGACTTTCAGCACCACGGGCTCTCTGTAAAGGCATTTGCTGTCTTTATCTCCGCGTCAACGGTTTGAAAACTTAATTTATGTAGGCATTATACACCCAAGGAAAAAAAGTGTCAAGGGGTGCGCTGTGCGTAATAGTTTATTCACTATCAGTTTTTATTTATGTAGTCTTTTATATCATTAACAAAAAATGATAGCAACTCACCTTTTCGAGTACGTTTTAAACCTAAATCTCTTCTCATCTCATTTATTATCTTCTCTATAATGAACATATTGTCATATGCTGTATCAGGGTTTGCACCATTGAGCCTAAACTGAATCCAATTCTTAACAACTTTTTTAGATCCCCACAGTGATAAGTCTTTAGAAAAGCTATGTATATCTTTAATCATATCACTTTCTGTATAGCTTCCTGGATTATTAGTATTTTGCTGAACTTTATATATCATATCAATAAACTCTTTATAAGGTTTCTCTCTTTTTTGTGCTAAGTACTCCTGTCTATTTTTTCGATAATCAATAAATTTAGATACTACAGAACTAAAAATAACACCTATTATAGAAACCCCACCTGTAATTAACGCAACTATCACAACAGCATCTAATTTAGATGCTATTGTAGCTAGCCAGTTAATAAATTTATCTCCTACATACCACAAACCCATCAAAAGACCTATAACCAATCCAATTGCTATAAGTATAATAAACCATGCTAAAACTATGCTCGATACAGGTTGTTTGTTGACGGGTTTAGTTTTTTCGTTATCCATGAATATACTCCTCACATTTATTTGCCTGTAATGTTATGTTGATAGATCTTTCAACATCTCTTTTATTACCTCTATTTTGCTTACCTCGTCAAGCACCTGAATCCTTTGTAATGGTGTTAGATTATTAAAAGAATCTATAGCTTGTTTTATATCATTTATTGCTTTTATGTAGTTATATTGTTCTTGTGTCATATATACTCCCCTTTTATTTCGTAAGTTCCTGATACATTTTCATTAGTTCGGCTACTATTGCGGATTCAGACATATCATTCTTAAAACCGTATGCTTTCATTACAGCCAAATCATTTGCTTGGTGTGCTTTGCGAAGTTCAGGTGGCATTGTTAGTTCATCATACAAATCAGCTAAACTACAATCAGGGTAAAGTTCTCTTGCATCGAGTATAGTCTGTGCAGTCTTTTCGATTTCTGCCCTTTGCTGTTCAGTAGGCTCAGGCCACGGGAAGTTGTTATATAGAGCAGGCGAATATCTATAATCGCTTTTTAATCTTCCACAAAGAGTTCTTACCCATGACATATGAACATTCGACTCTAATATGCCGAACATATGTAAATCAGCATTTTCAGCAGTCATTACTGAATTACTCGCTATAACTTCTTTATTCATAAAACCCATAGGAATATATTTTCTAGAAGCACCTGAAGTTTCTGGTATTAAAATATAATCACTTTGTGGTTGTCTAATTTGTGAAAACAACGTTGGGGTATCTGCCTGTTTTTGTACAACTAAAGTTGGAGATGCTAATCGCTTATTTATTACCTTTTGTAAACGCTCTCTAACTTCAGGTATATTTCTATAGTCACTAGGATTAGCACCGATAAACCAAAAACAATAACGCTCTATATTGTTTATAAAATCTCTTGATCCCATATATACTTTTATGTATTTTTTTAAATATGGATATTTAGTTACAAAATATATACGTTCTTCAGGAGTAAGAATTAAGCCTCCGTCATCCCAAGGTTTATTTCCTTGTGTTAATTTAGGTAAATTATTAGGAGCTTTACCCCTAGAAGTTATATAGAAATCAGGAGCGTCAACCAAATATCCATTTATATGAGAAACTACTTTTTTTCTATTGTTTTCTGATATAAATTTTTCTTTTAGGTTATCTCTACTAAAACCAATAATAACACAATGAACCGCTGCCTTTTCAGTAGCTTCGCTATCCCATTGAAAAGTTCTATATGCAAAGTTAATATAGTTATTGGTCAAAATATCTTCCCACAATGGTCTAACTTGTTCACCTTGAGTAATTGAGTTAGTTGAAACAAACGCTACTCGAATATGTGTATTTTCTATATAGTTAGATGCTTTTTTATACCAACACGCTACATAGTCTAACTTGCCCGCCTTATTATTACTAAAGACCAAAGCTTTATCTTCTTTTTGCTCTTCAGCTCTAATGCCTATTGAACTACCCACAAACGGTGGGTTGCCCATGATGTAGTTGAGCTTGTCTTTTTCTACAATATCTTCCCAATCGATACGCAGGGCGTTGCCCTCGACGATGTACGCATTCGATTTCAGCGGTAAAAAGTCGAGGTCTTTGTGGATGATATCTTCGGTTTCTTTCATCATCTGGGATTCAGCTATCCACAGGGCTGTTTTTGCGACTGTCACTGCGAAGTCGTTGATTTCGATGCCATAGAACTGGTCGATGGTGACTTTGATTGTGTCGCCCATATCGAGTAGCATCTGGTCGCCTTCTTGGAGCTTTATCGCTTCGTTTTCAAGTCTGCGAAGGCTCAGGTATGTTTCGGTCAGGAAGTTGCCCGAACCGCACGCAGGGTCAAGGAAGGTGAGTGTGCCGAGCTTTTCTCGAAACTCACAGAGCTTTTTCTCTCTTGTTTTGCCGAGCTTTATCTCTTTGATTTCGCACAGCTCTGCTTTCAAGTCATCTAAGAAAAGTGGGTCAATAACCTTGTGGATATTTTCGATAGAGGTGTAGTGCATGCCACCACTACGTCTTGTTTCAGGGTTGAGCGTGCTTTCGAACACAGCACCAAAAATAGTCGGCGATATATCCGACCAGTCAAAGTCAGCCGATGCCTTGTTCAAAAGTATATCACGAATAGCATCGTTCATCTGCGGAATCACTATGTCGCTGTCAGAGAACAGTCCACCATTAACATATGGAAACGCAAGCAGAGCTTCGTCTTCATACTCGTCACGGTCTTCTACCTTTGTATCGAGTATGCGGAAAAGGTCTAAAAGTGCTTTTCTCATATCCTTGGCAGAATACATATTGATGTAATTGTAAAACTTTCCGTGTCCGTCGAACACCCCTGCGTCTTCTGCATAAAGACAGAATACAAGACGAACACAAAGCATATTAAGACTCTGCAGTGTGTGGGGGTCAGTAGGGTCGTGATATTGCTTCAGAATCTCGTCGTAAAGCAAACCGACCAAGCGACCTGCTTTTATCGACACTTCCATCTCACGCTTTATATTCTCGTCGCCTGTATCAACCAAAAACTGCAGTCGATAGTACTCTTTGTGCAAATTTTTGAGCAGAATGCTCTCAGGCTCAGAGTTCGGCTTTTCCATATCATAAACTAGAAATTCCTCAAAATTGCAGGTCACTATCCAACGAGGTCTGAGCGAATACGGTAAATCTGCGGAGTAACGCTGTGCTTGCTGAAACGGTGTGAGCAATGTACCGTCAGACTGCTTTATGGCTTTTTTCAGGTCTTTGCCCTTGCCTTTTTGTTCTATCAACACGTGAGTAGACGCAATATATCCGTCGATAAAGCTCGTGTGGTCAATCTTCTTGACCTGCTCTTCAAAACTGATGAACTTTTCAGGCTGTTCAACTTCCAAAACATCTCTCAAAAGTGAGAGCCAGAATGGTTGAGATTCACCCTTTTCGTAGCCTTTATCCTTCCAGTATTGTGCAAATTCTTTTGCTTTTGTGCGACGCTGTGTATCTGTCATAGCTATACTCCTAAAATAATCTGATTTTATTATATGACGGAATGCGACATATTGCAACGATTTTTAAAAAATATCACAGCTATGGACGCTTAGGACATCACGCCTCGCTCACCTACGCACCTCAACGCACAAAACAAAAAGCACTAAGCCTTGCGGAAGCTTAGTGCCTTTGTTTTTGTTTTGGATTTTTATCCATATAAAAATGAGGGGTACAATGATAGACTTTCGCCTACATTGAGGAGGGTAGAACAATACAAAATCAAGTTGCGGTCCTTAACTTTGTACAACTATATTATAACAACTAATTTTTGAAAAATGTGAATTAGCTATGAACTGAAATTGAACTTTTTGAGTATTTTGTGTGAAAAGTTTGTCACAGTATGCGGCATACCGCTCTTCGTGTCTAAAAAACTCCTGTGACAAAAATCTCGATGCCGATAAACAACAGTATCGCTCCGCCCAAGAGTGACGCTTTTGACGAAAGCTTTGTACCAAAGGTACGTCCAAGCATAATACCGCCCATACATATAAAAAACGTAACTAAAGCAATAATCAGCGCACACACAAGCGCCATAGGCAGCTCGTAGTCAGATATCGTGAATCCCACCGACAGCGCATCTATTGAAGTCGCTATACCCTGCACAAGCAGTGCAAGCGGTGTGAGCTTTATATCTTTCTTTTCTTCGTCTTTGTTTTTGATGCCATCTATCAGCATCGATATGCCGATATACGAAAGCAGTGCAAGCGCAATATACGGAATGAACTTTTCAAACGACTCAAACTGCTGTACCACTGTGTGTACGCACACCCACCCGATAAGTGGCATCAATGCCTGAAAAAACGCAAATGTAGTTGCTATACAGCACATCTTGAGCTTGCGCATTTTCGGCTCGTTCAGCCCGTTTGCAAGCGACACTGAAAATGCATCCATAGCAAGTCCTACACCGAGCAACATACTATTAAAAAAGAACATAAAGTTGTAGTCCATTTTTCTTCCACCTTTGTTTTATGTTCGTATTTTATCACATTTATTTCTTTTGGTAAACACAGATTTTGTCACAAAAAACAGGCTGTATAAAACAGCCTGCGTTTTAAATCAAAGTCATAATAAAATCAGCGAGCGGACAAAACAGTATCGGCATAAAAATAGCCGGCACGTAGTTCATCACCTTGAGCTTGGTGATACCTATCATATTAAGCGCAAGTCCTACGATGATGATATATCCCGCACAGTTCATAGTGTTCACCGTCACCATAAACGGTGTAAGCTGTGATGTTTGTGCGAGCATATCCGCTGAGCCTGAAAAAAAGCTACCGATGAGATATGCCCCAAAGGACATCACACCCTGATACATAAACACAAAAATTGCGGAAAACAACACACCTACTCCCAAGGAGCTTGCAAAAATAATCGCCGCAACAAAGTCTAAGATGCTTTTTGTAAAAAGCGTTGTGTGGTCGTTAGCAAGACCGCTTTGCAATGAGCCGACTATCGTCATCGCTCCGACACAGAAAAGCAGAGATGCCGACACAAACCCCTGTGCGATGCTAATTTTGCCATTTTCGTTTTCGTTTTTATTAAACTTGTTTTCTATCCAATTACCCAGTGTGTTGACTCTTTTGTCAAGGTCAATCGCTTCGCCAATGACCGCACCCAAAACCACTGACATAATTACAACGAGTGTGTTCACTCCGTCCTGAAACACACCGGTTATACCAATGAAAAGTGTGCACAGTCCAAGCCCCTTGAACACCGTATCCGACAGCCTTTTCGGTATCGCTTTTTTAAAGAGCAAACCCAGTGCTCCACCAACTAGCACCGCTACCGTGTTGACTATTGTTCCTAACATACCAAACATAATTTTACCTGCCTTTTTGGTACAAAACAATCTCTATTTTTCCGTTTTGCACCTGCAATACGCATTATACATCATATTTTTTTGCTTATCAACCGTGGTATTGTAATTTTTTTGTAATAATTATATTGCAGTTTTTGAGATAATGTGTTATTATAAAGTTAATTATAATGTAGTATTATGATTATTTTTGAAATACACGTGTTTCACACGAAAGGAGTTTTGCTGTATGTGCGGAATTTGCGGTTTCACCGGCCAAATAGAACAGCGCGAAAACACCATACAAAAAATGACGGAGGTCATCACCCACAGAGGTCCTGATTCAGACGGTTTTTACCAGGATGATTTCATCTCTATGGGCTTTCGACGACTGAGCATCATTGATCTCGAAGAAGGCCACCAGCCTATCTACAATGAGGACAAGACCCTTGTGCTCACCTTCAACGGCGAGATCTACAACTACAAGGAGCTCAAAAAAGAGCTCGAAGAACTCGGTCACAAGTTCTCGACCTCTTCTGACAGCGAAGTACTCGTTCATGCTTTTGAACAGTGGGACGAAGAAATGTTTGAACATCTGCGTGGTATGTTTGCTTTTGCTATCTACAACAAAGAGACAAAAGCTGTGTTCCTTGCTCGTGACTTCTTCGGCATCAAACCACTTCACTACACAATGATTGGTGACAACTTCTGCTACGCTTCTGAGATCAAGAGTATTTTGGAGCATCCGCAGTTTGTAAAAGAGTTCAACGACAAGGCTCTTGACCACTATCTTTCTTTCCAGTACTGCCCACAGCCTATGACATTCTTCAAAGATGTCTTCTGTCTGCTTCCGGGTCACTTCATGTGGTATCGTGACGGTGTTGTTGAGACTCAGCGTTATTTTGAAGCTAAGTTCCGTCCTGATAATGAAATGAGCGAAGAAGAAGCTGTCGACCAGATCGAAGCTGTTTTCGAAAACTCTGTCAACGCTCATAAAATCGCTGACGTTGAGGTTGGTTGTTTCTTAAGTAGCGGTGTTGATTCAAGCTATGTTTCAACATACTTCAAAGACCAGAAAACATTCACTGTAGGCTTTGACTTTGGCGAGAGATACAACGAAATCAGCTGGGCTGAAAACCTTTCTAAAGAGCTTGGTGTTGAGCACCACACAAAGCTTATATCATCTGAAGAATTCTGGGCTGCTGTGCCAAAGGTACAGTACCATATGGACCAGCCACTTGCTGATCCTTCTTGTATCGCACTCTACTTTGTGGCAAAGCTTGCGAGCGAATATGTAAAGGTTGTTCTCTCCGGTGAAGGTGCCGACGAGTTGTTCGGCGGATACACTTGTTACAACGAACCTAGAGTTTTCAAGATTTATCAGACTATCGTGCCTTACTGCATCCGCAGAGCTATCGCTGCTGTGTGCAAGAAGCTTCCTGATATCAAGGGCAGAGATTATCTCATCCGTGCTACTCATCCGCTTGAGAAGCGCTTTATAGGTAACGCATATATGTACGACCAGAAACAGAAGAAAGCTTTGCTCAAAGATTCTTCTCTTGCTACTGATCCTACACGACTCGTACGCAGACTTTACACTCGTGCAAGACGTTATGATGAAGTCACAAAGATGCAGTATCTCGACATCAATATGTGGATGGTTGGCGACATTCTTCTCAAAGCTGACAGAATGAGTATGGCTAACTCTTTGGAGCTTAGAGTACCTTTCCTTGATAAAGAAGTATTCAAGGTTGCGTCTACTATCCCGACTCACCTTAGAGTAAACAAAGAGAACACCAAATACGCTATGCGTCAGGCAGCGCTGAGACATCTTCCACAGGCTACTGCTGAAAAAGAAAAGCTCGGCTTCCCTGTACCAACTCGTGTTTGGCTTCGAGATGAGCACTACTATTCAGTAGTTAAAGATATGTTCACCTCACCTACTGCAGAGAAGTTCTTCAACACAAATATCCTCGTTGACTATCTTGACGAGCACTTCATCGAAAAAGAAGACAACTCACGTAAAATCTGGACTATCTACGTGTTCCTTGTATGGTATCAGATTTACTTTGGCGCTGTTGAAGTAGCTGAAAATTCACAGGAAACACAGACTCCTATAGCTGACTCACCGTTCGAAGACGCAGAAGCTTCTGATGAACCAACCGATGGTGCTACAGATGGTGCTACAAGAGTGTTCCAGCCGGTAGATGAAAACTCCCCACAGCCTGCACCACAGGTTGATGAGGAAGATGATTTCGTTGAAGAAGACAGTATGGATATGGAAGAAATCTACTCCGCTTCTGAAGGAAAAACTGCTACTCACGTCAACCTTCAGTCCATTGCAGAAAATGAAACTACTGAAGTTGAAAATGACAGTGATGTAAAAGTAAAACCATCCTTCAAACCTACACTTGAAAATCACAACGACTTCTTCGAAGGCTTAAAAGACAAACTCAAGGATTTTGATAACTTCGACGAAGACTAACCAACAAATACGAAACGCACCGTATCTTCACGGTGCGTTTTGAAATTTAACTGGAGGTAAATAAAAGTGTTCCAAAAACGCATTATCTCAATGCTGATTGTGCTTGTGATGCTTTTCTCTCTGACTACTGTCAGTGCTTTGTCTGCAGACGCTGCTTCTTACAAAAATACATATAAAAACACCGGTAATCAAAGAGTCGACATCGTAGAAGTTGCGAAAACTCAGATCGGATACAAAGAAGGCTCAAACAACGACACAAAATACGGTGACTGGTACGGTATGCCTCACGCACCGTGGTGTGCTATGTTTGTAAGCTGGTGTGCAAGACAAGCAGGCGTTCCAACCAGCGTAATAAGAAATTCTGCTGTTGCCAGCGCCCGTTCTTATTCATTCAATCTCAAATATCGTAATGGTTACAGCTATACTCCAAAGCCAGGCGACATCTTTTTTGCAAAGGACTGGTCCCACGTAGGTATTGTCGCTTCCGTTAAGGGAGATTATTTTTACTCCGTAGAGGGTAATTCGAACAAAAACGGTAGCAACGAAGGCGTTGCGGTTGTTTCTTTGCGCAGAAGAATCGCCAATAACTATTTCGGTGTTCCAAAATATATTAACAACTCAAAATATAAAGTAGACACAAAATTTCCAACCTTCATTAAAGCGCAGACACTGTCCACAAAAACCACAAAGGTGTACAGCGCCCCGAAAGGTAAAGCTCTTTCTAATAAGATTTCCGGCAACACTCAGTGTACTATACAAACCATCTACACCAACGGTTGGTGCAATGTCACGTTTCCGCTGAAAACAGGTGGCTATGAGTCAGGCTATGTAAAAACCTCCGCTTTCTTAAAGCCGACCTATGATATATTTAAAGTAAAGACTAGCAAAGCCCTTACACTTTATTCTCGTCGCAATCTCAAAAGCTCATTAGGAAACTTAGCAAAAGGCAAATCTATGTATATCATAGGACACACTTCATCAGCTGTACAGCTTATTTATTCACCCAAAAGCGGAGAATACAAAATAGCCTGGGCCCCTATTTCTAAGTTTGTTTACAATATCAAATATAAGCCAAACGGTGGCAGTGGCAGTATGAAAAGCTCCACAGTAAAGTACAGAAAAGCCTTCAAGCTCGCATCAAACAAATTTACAAAAACCGGATATACCTTTGCCGGCTGGAACTCTTACAGAAGCTCAGACAAAACATGGCATGTAAAAGGTGTCGGATGGAATACATCAAGTAAAATCAGTTCCAAAAAATATACAAAGCATTTATATAAAAACGGTGCATCATACAGCCTCAAAAAAGCCTGGATGAGTGGCGGAACAACAAACGACACTCTGACCTTCTATGCTAAGTGGAAAGTGAACAACCTAGACGTCTGCTACAATGCAAACGGTGGTAACATCGAGTCAGAGTCATACAAATTATACGATGGTCTTGTATATAATACAGACGACAGTGTTTACACACAAACCTTCTCATATAACAAGGCAACAGGTGGTCTGATAAGTGATGAAGCTTTAGGCTTGACAAAAGACGGTTATACCTTCAGCGGTTGGAGCACACAAGCTGATGGTGGCACAATATTTAGCCATAATGATACAGAGCTATTGCCGACAGCTATTAACAATAACATCAAAAAAAGCAGTTGCACATCAACACTATTTGCTGTTTGGGAGCCTAATACTCTTAATATAAATTATAACGCTAACGGTGGCACTATCACTTCAGGCAACTATGTATTGGCTGATGACTATATCATAAACAGTGATAACTCCAAACTCACAACTGTGCTCAAGTACAACGAAGCTTCTTCGGATATTCTTTGTGACGTTTCGGCTTTTGGTTTATCAAAAGAGGGATTCACTTTCCTTGGTTGGTCAACATCACCTGACGGTGAAGCTATCATTACTGAAGGCACAACCACACTTACTGCAAAAGACATCACCACTGCAATCAACCATTCAAATTGTACTGTCGATTTGTACGCTGTCTGGAAAGCAGAAGAAACTGTTAAACCTACACAGGCTCAAGAATAAAACTAGTATATACTAAAACGCACCGTAGCTTTTACGGTGCGTTTTTTGTTGCATATTCAACTATATACCACAGCATTTTTGAGACCTTTTCATACTCAGTCACAGCAACTCTTGGGTCAAGCGGATTTTCTCCTAAACCTACTTCAAGTGTAAAAGCAGGTCTACAAAACCGCTCAATGAACCAGTCCTTGAAGCCACCACCCACAGCAATGTCGCTAGGGTGTGACACTTTATAGCCTGACAAAGCCGACATAGCGTTTGCCATACTCAAGCTCTCTTTAGGAGTATTTTCTCCAAAATCATAGTAAATCTCACGTCCTTGGGTATGCAGCGCTACAGCTACTAAAAATTCATACTGCCGACACAAATCGCACAGCGCCTTGGTTTCTTTTTCACTTTCAGCATACTTCCCACCGTAACGAGTGGGTGACGGAGCAGTTATGCCAATTTTCTTCTCTTTCTCTTTGACCTTTTCATAACCTGCATCAAAATTGTGGTTGATATCTACCCCTCTTGCGTTTGCCTGCCACTTGGTGTGGGGGAGTTGTGCTACGCAAAGGCTCTCGCTGACTAATTCGCTATATTTGTGGGCAGTACACACACCGTTGACACTTATCTCAACACCATCAGGGTTTATCATCGGCACTATAGTAAGCCCTGTGCTTTTTATGCTTTTTGCAAACACTTCGTCTTGCTCTGCCTTTGTGCATACATCATCTAAAAATCTATAGAGTATTTCGGCAGTGAGTCGCTCCATTGAGTGAAAAGCCCCACACAAAAGCACTCCACCGACTTTACCTAACGTGTATGCATTGATATCACGACACAGTGCGGTTTTTGAAATAACGAATTTTTTAATATTTTTATGAGCACTCAAAATCTCTTTTTCTAATTCTCTGCATTTTTTTACATCGCATTCACTATAATACAAACATCTCACCCCTGTTGCAAAGAACACATTTTTGATTTATAATCAATATATATTATTTTCAGGAGTTATTATGCAGATTTTTGACACTATCAAAAAAACTGAATATGATACATCTGTTGCGCTCGGTTTTTTTGATGGAGTGCACAAGGGACACCAAGATGTTATACGCAAGGCTGTGGCTGCGTCTTCAGATGCTTGTCCTGCGACTGTTGTGACTTTTAAAAACAGCCCTGCAGCAGCAACAGGAAAAAACAAGCCCCTGCTGACGACAAACGAGCAGAAATTTGAGCTGTTTAAAAAGCTTGGCGTAAAAGTTGTTTTCTGTATTGATTTTAATGATGTTAAGGATATGTCCGCGCAGGAGTTTGTACACGATGTTTTGTATCAGACACTAAACGCAAAGTGTGTTGTCACAGGCTTTAACTACCATTTTTCAAAAGGCGGCAAAGCTACAGCTGATGATATGCAAAAGCTTTGCGAGCCTCTCGGAATTGATGCTATCAAGTGTGCCCCTGTGATGTATAACAACGAGCCTGTGTCGTCTACTAGAATTCGCAGGTGCATATCAGATGGTGACATTGAGAGTGCAAATGATATGCTCGGCTACAACTTTTCTATTGACAACCTTATTGTTAGCGGAAACCACCTGGGCACTACACTTTCATCTCCAACTATCAACCAAAAGCTTGATAAAGATATCGTCACTCCACGTTTTGGAGTATATGCTACAAAAGTCACTGTAAATGATACAACATACATCGGTGCTACCAACATCGGTGTGCACCCTACTGTTGGAAAAGTGTCAGCTGTGTGCGAAACTCATCTTCTTGACTTTTTTGGCGAAAGTCTGTACAACAAAAGAGCTTGCACAAAACTGCTAAAATTTATAAGAGCGGAGAGAAAATTTGAAAGCATCGACGAGCTCAAAGCTCAAATCGAAAAAGACAAAAAAGCTATAATCAGATATTTTGATGAACAAAGCCTTTGACTACATTTTATGTTATCAGGGCTTTTTCTTTTTTTGCTGAAATACAGTGTTGCAAATTGTCGGCTTTTCATATATAATGTATTTGTATTATTGTGAGAAAGTGGGGGTTATATGACTAGTACAACGGTTGAACAGTTAAATAAACAAGTTAATACTGTCACTACTCGTAACCTCATACTTGATCGTAACAAGATAGATGACGATAAAAAGAGTTTTCTTATAGTAAAACGTATCACAGATATCCTTTTGTCCGTTATCGGTATGATTGTACTTTCTCCGGTTTTCATTATCACTGCACTTGTGGTGTTCTTCGAGTGTCCTAAAGCTTCCCCTATATTTGTCCAAGACCGTATCGGTAAAGACGGAAAACGCTTTCGATTTTACAAATTCCGTTCTATGATTCCCGGTGCTGAAGACAAGCTTGAAGACCTTTTGCACCATAACGAGATGGACGGTCACGCATTTAAAATCAAAAACGACCCTCGTATCACAAAAGTCGGCAAGTTCCTGCGTAAAACCAGCATCGACGAGCTTCCACAGCTTTTTAATGTGCTAAAAGGCGATATGAGCATAGTAGGGCCTCGTCCGCCTCTGCCTCGTGAAGTGAAGCACTACGATGACTACGAGCTTCAGCGACTTTATGTTACTCCGGGTCTTACATGCTACTGGCAGACAACGCCTAACCGCAACGATATGACCTTTGACGAGTGGCTGAAAATGGACCTTGAGTACATAGAAGACCGTTCACTGAAAACCGACTTCAATATTATTTTATCTACATTTATTGCTATCGTTGGTATGAACGGAGTATAAACATAATATTATAACAAAACACCCCCGAGTGACAGCCACTCGGGGGTTATTTTTACTTTTTAGTATAGAACATTTTGAGTATCAGCTCATCAAGAGCTTCTTCATCAACGTAAAACTCCATATATTTATCCGTGAGTTTGTTCTCACCATCAGGGGTCACAATCTCTCTGAGCTCATAGTCAGCGTATCGATTGAGCATAGCGCTGAGCGAATTAAACGAGCAATCAGAAACAATATACGGTGCGACCTTTTCGTAAGTCTTCAGTATAAATGTGTCGCTCTCTTTAACCTTTTCGCTGAAAGCTGTAACAAAGTTCTCCATATACTCTTTGTGTCGGTCCATACGGGAGATGTTCATCTGGTCCGAAACATCTTTACGAGTGTGAACATACACTAGTGCTTGCTCACCGTTTAGAGTGACTTCGCCCATAGGGATAGTGCTATCAATCTGAGAAAAATCATCGACAACATTGACAGCAACTCCGCCGACAGCATCATTCAATATTGCGATAGCATCCATATTCATAGACAGGTAGTAGTCAACAGTGAGTCCTGACAAAAAGTCAGATACTGTGCGTACAGTATTCTCACAGCTATCCTCAAGACCGCTACCATAGGTATGCGCAAGTGCAAGCTGAGCAAAAATAGTTCCGGCAGGATTGCCGCCTAAGCCGAGCACACCTATATCCATCATAGTATCACGGTTAAGCGTCAACACGCTGTAAGACTTATCTATCTCATCAAACACAGCGAGTGCGACCATATCCGCCTCACCTGTATTTGTGTAAGATTCACTTGCTTTGACTTCCCCTCGCTCATCAATACCCATAAGCATCAGCACGGTGATATCCTGTCGTGGAAAATAATCCACTCCGTCTACTGTCACAGTCTTGTGTGATGATGTGGTACCAACCGAGGTCTTTTGATTCTTCAAAACAGAATCTATGATTTTAAAGCCTGAAAATGCTACGACAACAACAAGAATAACTATCAGCACTGTTGTGATAGCAGAAGCTTTCGTAGTTTTTTTAGCCATATAATTAACCGTTTACTCTACGACGGTACATAACAAGAGCCATAATAGCAACAAGTGAAACAAGCATTACTGCACTCCACATAATGATGCCTGAAGCATCGTTTGTTGTTGGAGAAACTGTGCTCATATTAACACCGCTACCAGGTACTAAGAAAGCAACAGGGCAAATCTGATCAAATTTAACAGTTACTGTACCGTCACCGTTGTTGATACAATCAACTACAGGAACCCACTTGCCATCCACATAAACCATAGCAGTTACAAAAACACCTTTGCCGATGCCTAAATCAAATGTAAGATCAAGTATCGCACCATCCTTGAGATGCTCTTTAAGATCATCACAGTAATCTGTAAGATCAAAAAGGTCTTTAATTACGAGATCATCAGCTGTTTTGTCCTTGCCCCACTTTTCTTTTACGATATCTGTAAGCTCAGGACAAACCTCTGACAGCTTTGTACCCGGTTTGTTGAGCTCTTCGTAAACCTTAAGGAGCTCTTCTTTTGCATCTTCAGGAATATCAGGGTCTGTTGGTGCTTCAGAAACTGATGTAATGATAAGGCAGTCTAAAAACTCTGTTGAGAGTCTGTCTCCGTCAGGACCAGTGATAAAACCTACAACGTCCTTACCGTTAAGCTGGTCGATAACAACAAGCTCAGGCGCACCTTTGTTTGTGATACTTTCAACAAAGTCTGCAGCTGATGCAGAAATAGTAATAGTAAGCATCAGAATAATTGCAATAATCAATGTGAGTAGTCTTTTCATTTGAACCATCTCCAATAAAATTTATAAATAAAAGTGTACTATATTAACCTTACTGATTTTGTCAAAAATTAAATCAGCAGTTTATTTTATATCCGTTTTGTCATCGGTGCTTTGCGCCCTTCTGTCAGCTTTAGCATAAGCGGACTCATATGACTTACTATACCTATACTTCGAGTAGTAGCCCCTACCGTAGCGTGTATATTTACCGGTGATTTCTCCAACACAGTTCATCACAATACCCAAAATTCTAGTTTCAATGAACTCAAACTGAGATACAGCAGAAGACAGTGCAATAGTGTTACAGTAGTCTTGCCTTACTACGAGCAAGATACCATCAACAAACTTAGCAGCAACCATCGCGTCAGACACCTCGCCGACAGGTGGTAAATCCACAATAATATAATCATATGCACTTTTAAGCTCTGCGAGTATCTTTTCCATTTTCCTCGAGCTTAAAAGCTCGATAGGGTTAGGCGGGTTATCACCAGATGCGATAACATCAAAGCTCGACTCATTATCAAGAGAGCATCTTTGAACCACCATGCTTATGTCGCTGTAACCGGTAAGGTAGTTGGAAAGTCCCGGAACCTTACTGATAGGAAGCTTTGAAGCAAGTGACGGACGTCTCATATCACAGTCTATAAGCAACACTCTCTTATCAAGCTGAGAAAGTGAATACGCAATATTAACAGATGAAAGGCTCTTGCCTTCACCGGTGAGTGCTGATGAAACGCCGATAACCGGACAAGTGATTTCGTCAACAAAAGAGAATTGAAGCTTAGTACGCAAAAGCTTGTATGCTTCAGATGCCATAAAGCTGATATTCTTTCCGACAAGGTTGACTTTTTTGTTGGAACTTGCAAGATGTCTTGTTGCCTTTTTCTGTCCGTATCCGTAGTACTCTCCACCTGTGTGGCTAGAGTTAAGCATATCAGGCACAGATGCCAGAACAGGGTGATTACAACACTGTTCAATATCTTCGCTTGTACGGATAGTCACATCGAACATCTCTCTGAGAGCGACGATAATTGTCATCAAAAGTAAGCCAAACAAAAATCCGATAAGCGCGTTAGTTGTATAGCTAGGCGAGCTCGGTTTTGTAGGAATAACAGCATAATCAACAATGTTAGCTGATGTGCCTTCAACTATGCTTGAAATACGCTTAGGCAAGATGTAAGCTATAGCGTTAGCGAGCAACTCTGCTTGCTGCGGATCTTCGCTTGTGACCTTAACTTCAAAAATCTCCGTCGCATTTACCGCAGATGCGGAAATCATATCTTTTAAGTCTTCATATTCCAAGTCGACACCCGCATAGTCTATAACATCATTTAGACAAGCTCGTGAGTCTAGAATAACTATATATGTGTCAACCAGGCTCTTCGCTGCGATGATATCACCCTGAGATATACTAAAAGAAGTATCGCCGACAGACAAAGAATTGTTATTAACATAAAACATAGCTGACGATTCGTATTTTGGTGTGATCAAGAAATAAGTACCTGTTATTGTAATAACAGCACTTAAAACAGACACAATCAAAATAAGCCAGATTCTTTTCCAAATTGCTTTGAAAATTCGACCGAAATCTATTTCTATTATTTCGTTAGCATTATTGTTCAAGTTCACCTTATCTTGCATAAGCTCTCCTCTATATAACCGGAACACAAATCACTCTTTTATAGTAAAAATGGTCACAAATACTTATAGTAAACCATTTTAATATCCCATAATAATGTATCACATTTGTAGCACATAGTCAAGAAAACCACTAAAAAATATGAGTGTGGCACATCTTTTTTACAGCTCAAACGCAGATTTATCGGGAAGTATTTTCTCAAACGCTTCCACTACCATTTTTTTGTGTAGTTCAAAATTCTCCTCTTTCTCTGTATCGTTGAGGCAAATGACCTTGCCTTTTTGTTTTTCAAGATACTCTATCGCTTCGTTGCTAAAGCTCAGAGTATCTGTGTGATACAGCTTACCTATTGGCTTTTTGGGATAAAAATTGCCACTGAGTAAGTTCCAGTATCTTGCAGACCAGATGTTTATATCTTCTTTTGTTCTGATCTTATTTTGACACACTTTGTGTAGGGTATCGTATTCTTTTTCCCACAGTGTTGCCAAAGTAGATTTTTTATGCGGACAATGGATATGATAGTCACGCATACCGTACAGATACGGTTTTCTTCCATATAAGATGTTCTTGAAAACGCCCATAAAAGACTGTGCTTTCAAAAACTTTTTGTAGTGTTTTTTGAGAGCATCTTTCACTGAAAAATGACGATTTATCATCTGGTAGTTGTTAAATAAAGTGTAAGCAAAAAAACCTTCCGGAATTATGGGCTCAAGCATAACATTGTCACATGGCAGTCCATCTACAAAAAAGTCTTCTTGTTTTGTATCTTTTATCAAAAAAACATCATCGTTGAAATAAACGAAGTTTTCGGACAACCCCTCTATCCGATGAAGATTCAGCTCAATAGGATTTACGTTGAAAGTCGGAAGATATTCTTTTGGTATAAAATCGGTATGCTTGACCCACCTGAGCTTTTTATGCTCAAGGTTTAGCCACTGAGGCTTTTGGTCATCGGTAACAAAGTACACATAGCGTACCCAAGGAGCAAACTTTTCAACCCCTCGAAACCAGTACCTAAGCGTATCCCAGTCACGGTATCGGGCATCTTCTGCGCCTTGTACAGGCTTTACTCCTGTGTGTTGAGCTTTCTTTTTTTGCCACTGCGAATCCTTATCGTCAACCCACAAAACAACAATATCTATCTCGTTTTTTTGGCCCATTTTCTCCTCCAAATAAAACATCGGTAAAAGTACAAATAGTTTTACTTACTGATTGCATCTAAAAGCAGTTTGGGGTTCAATCCTTTAAGTAAAATCCGATTGTTTTCCCTGAGCGGTTTTACAATAAAACCTAAAATAAAATTAGTAAATATCTGTGTACAAAGCGAAGCAATCGCTGCTCCCATAGCTCCGCACAAAGGAATCAGTACAGCGTTGACAATCACGTTCATCACTGCACCTGCTAAGTTGATCTTCCATAGCATGCTTTGTTTTCCCTCTGCAAGTATCCAGATGTTGCGCACAGAGCCCATATAGGAAAAAGCAACATACCATACCAGCACCTGTAGCACAGGTACTGATGGAAGATATTCTGCTCCAAACAGAATTTTTATGATTAAATTTGCAAATATAGTAAATCCGACAGCCTGTCCCAGACCCATATAGGTGATGACACAATAAAGCCGCGATATGTTTTTGTCGTAGTCAGAATTGCCCTCTTTTTTGCAGGCAAGAATCACCGGACGCATAGAATCTATGATAGCAACATAAACAAACTGTACTACTGCTGCAGAAGTTATCGCAGCTGTATAGAATCCGTTTTCAGCGTCACCGGATATGAGTTTCAACATGATGTGATCGATGTTTTGAAACAGCGTCACCATCATTGATGCAAGTATGTAGTACTTACTTCTACTAAAAAGGCTTTTTACTAAGCCAAATGAAAATTCAAGCTTCTGATTTGAGATTTTGTTATAAATTACAAGAAGAGATATGCCGATAATTCCGTAGTCAACGGAGTTTACGACAGCGAACCAAAAAACGTTTTTGGAAGTTACAAGTAAAAATATGCGGTATAGTGAAACCGCCAAATACGCACACAGCATTACAATAGATGGAAACTTGGACTGCAGTTTATACTGGAACCAACATTGCAACAGCTCAAATGCGCGGAAAATCAAAGATATACTAAAAAGCAAACAAACTACGATAGTTTGAGGTTCACCGTAATTTGCAACCGATACAAAGGCACCAACCATCATTATACACAATACGCTGGACACCAAATCCATCACAAGCGCAGTTCCCATGATCTTGCCTTCATGCTCAGGTTTTTCAGTGAACTCTTGTACCAATGTAGATTGCAGACCAAGCTGCATAATAGGCAACACAAAAGCTACGATAGAGGAAGCATAGTTGATGATACCGTAGTTTGCAGGTCCTAAATAACGTGCACAGAGCATTCCTATAACTAACTGCAGTAACGACTGTATTACTTTGCAGATTATTATCCACTTTGCATTTTTAACAACCTTTTTTTTCGTTAGCATAGAAACCTCTTAGTAGTGTCGCCCTCCGATGCACAAAAGTACATCGGAGGGCAATTATTATAACAATAACAAATTATGCGATAATCTGACCAAGTTCGTTGAATGTATAGTCTTTTTCGATCATAAGACCGTTTGTTTCCCATACGTAATATACTCTGTCAGTGATGAGCTTACCGCCGTAATTTACGAAGTAGAAGTAGCCGTCAATCTTTGTGAGACCTAAGAACTCGCCCTTACCGTTTGTATAGTAATAGCGACCATCGTCCTTAGTGATAAAGCCGTCCAGCATCTTACCTTCTGCATCAAATTCGTACTCGCCCGCCGGACGATCACAGTAAGAGTTAGATACATAGTACTTGCCTGATGTCTTGATTACGCCACCCCAATATACATAGTAGTAGTCGCCATCAATGTTGAACAGACCGCTTGTGCTTGTCTTACCATTTATATAGTAGTACTTTGCACCGTCTTTTTCTACGATACCGTTGAGCATCTTACCGTCTGCACCGAACTCGTACTCGCCTGCTGGTAAATCACAGTAAGAAGTAGATACATAGTACTTGCCGCTATCCTTGACTACGCCACCCCAATATACATAGTAGTAGTCGTTGTCAAACTTGTACAAACCGCTAGCTGCTGTTCTACCGTTTACGTAATAGTACTTTGTACCGTCTTTTTCTACAACACCTTGGAGCATCTTACCGTCTTCGCCAAACTCGTACTCACCAGCTGGCAAATCACAGTAAGTTGTTGATACGTACTGTTTGCCTGTCTTGATTACGCCACCCCAGTATGAGTAGTAGTAATCACCGTCAATCTTGAACAGACCGCAGGTTTCTGTCTTACCGTTTTTGTATAGAAGGAGCTTTCCGTCTTTTTCTACAACGCCCTGAAGCATCTTACCGTCTTCGCCAAATTCGTATTCTGAACAAGGTAAGTCACAGTAAGTGTATGATGCGTACTGTTTGCCTGTCTTGATTACACCACCCCAGTATGAGTAGTAGTAATCACCATCAATCTCGAACAAACCTGCAACTTCTGTTTTACCGTTCTTATAAAGGAGAAGCTGTCCGTCTTTCTCTACAACGCCCTGAAGCATCTTACCGTCTTCGCCGAATTCGTATTCGCCTACAGGTAAGTCACAGTAAGTATATGATGCGTACTGCTTGCCTGTCTTGATTACACCACCCCAGTATGAGTAGTAGTAATCACCGTCAATCTTGAACAAGCCTGCAACCTCTGTCTTACCGTCCTTGTAGAGATAGAGCTGACCGCCCTTATCTACTACACCGTTGAGCATCTTACCGTCTTCGCCGAACTCGTAGCTGCCAACAGGAAGATCACAATAAGTTGTTGATACATACTGCTTACCGGTGAGGATCACGCCACCCCAATATACGCAGTAGTATGCACCATCAATCTTGAACAGACCTGCTGTGGATGTCTTACCGTCCACATAGTAAACAAGCTTGTCATCTTCTTCGTAGATGCCATCTTTCATTTTACCTTCTTCATCAAATACATACTCAGAACAAGGTAAATCGCAGTTTGTTGCCCAAGCATAGAACTTCTGATCTTTGACAACATTACCTGAGTAATTGAAGAAGTAGTAGTCATCGCCAATCTTAGTCAGACCAGGCTGATGTCTACCGTCTACGATGTTATAAAGAACACCGTTATAGTCGAATACACCGTCAGGAACAAGTCCTTTGTCCTTACCGTCTTCACCGAAATCGTGCCACTCGTAGATTGTTGACTCGTGACGAGATACAACCTCGTTATATCCTGTGATGCGATAACCGTTTCTGAAGTAGTACCAATCACCGTCGATCTGATACCAACGTGAGTAGTAGTAGCTTGGTCCATAGTAGTAACGAACACCCTCTAAGGTGTGAATCCATGTACCTGAGAGAACCTTACCCTGTGCATCAAAGTCATAGTAAACGCCGGAAACCTTCTGGTGTCCAGAAACAGCTGCCTTAGCTGAATTGAAGTAATGCCAGTTACCATCGATGCTTACCCAACCTGACTGGAGTGCACCCTGTTTAGCGTAACGATACACACCGTCCTCAGGGTCGTGGAAAAGACCTGTGTATCTTGTCTGACCGATGTTGATACCGTTATCACCGAAGTCATAGTAGTAACCATCAACTTCTCTGATGTTGTAGTATTTTACGCCTTGCTCATAGTATGCAAAGCCGCCGTCTTCGTTGTACCAACCGTTCTTTAACGCATTTACAAGTGTGTAATTATCCTCAAACTCTTTGTAAATGTTGCTGAAGTAAGCACCTGATTCTTTAGCATCGTTAGGGTTGATAAATGGTTTCAAACCGTAGATTTCCTGATTTTCAGGTTTGTTAGCGAATGAGTACAGTGCATTTGCACGCAGATAAATGTCATAGCTGATCTTACCTGTGTGTAATACATTGATACGGTTCTTAGCATCCCAGTTTGCATTAGCCTTAGGTGTGAGCTTGATGCCTGATACAAGGCAAAGCGGATTAGCTGTAGCCGGATCGATAGCCTTTGTCTGGTCAATCCAGTTGAGCTTCATTGTGATAGTATTTGTCTTTTCATCAAACTCTGAACCTGTGAGAGTAAAGTAATCTGTGTGAATCTTAAGTTCGCTGATGTCTACATCGAAGTTAGGATCAACCTGAACTCGTGGAGTAACCTCAGTCAGTACTGATACACGCTCTGCGAGCTGTAACAGGAAGTCCCAAGCAGATACACCTTCGATATCTGCACCAGGAAGCATATATGTGAGATCCTGAAGTTTTTCAGGGATCGGAATTTGAGTCATATCCATAGCAAATGTATAAGATGTGACCATATCCTCGTTTGTATCAATAGCAACATAGGTGATTTCATCATCAGTTGTTGAATTAGAAACCTTTCTGTCCCAAGCGAGTAATCTGTCGCCACCTGTTGCCTTGTCAAAGTCAAAGCTGTTTTCGCCCTGTTTGTAGAGGTTTACTGTTACAAAGTTGGACGCCTGTGGATTTGAAACTAAAGTTGCAGTAACTTTCACAACCTTGATACCTGTACCCTCAGCACCCGTGAATACAAAGCCATCTACAGCACCTGCAGCCTCATTATCAAGGGTAAGAATAACATCATCTTCGTTTACAGCAACCTGCTTGCCTTCGTAAAGTGCAGCTACAGGCAGTGCAATAGCTGAGCCATATATCGCATCAATAGTACTCTTTGTGAAGTAAACACTTTCAGGTGTGACAACATTCATAGTCTTTGAACCAACTACTATGTCGCCATTCATGAGATAAATCTCTACTGTACCGTTTCTAAGACCTGTGAACACACCGTCTTCAGATATTGTACCCCATCTCTCGTCAGAAACTGCCCAAGTAAGACCCTCAGGAAGCTCAGCGATGTTACCTGTTGCGCTGATGCCTACAGGAGTAATTTGAACTTCTGTTCCGATTGTTGAATAGTTGTAGTCCGAGTCGAGTCTTGCGTGGTCAAATGCTGTTGAAGAAGGAGCAGTTGATACCATCATCAGTGATGTACTGACTGAACGAGGAGCACCGTCTGAAGGGCTGTTCATAACCTTGAGCTCTTCGTCGCCTTCCTGTTTAGCTACGAATGTAGTAGAACCACCACCATCGAGGTTGACAGCATCTACACAGCCTGCTTCACGCATGATCTGAGCGATTTCTTCCATGCTACCACCACAGGAGAATGGCTCCTGTCTACCGTCAAGACACATAAATACAATTTTGCCGGTCTTTGTGATACCTACTGCAGTACGTGGTGCACGGTTTGAATAATATTCATCTGTTCTTGTTACACAGATTTCTCCGTCTTTAACAAGTGTTGTACCGAAACCACCGATAGCTTCTTGAACCTGAGATTTGTATGTGTTCCACTCGTCCTTTGTACCGATGATTGCTGTACCGTCTTTTAAGATAGCAAAGAACCCGCCTGCATCAACAGGATGATATTCGATACCGTTCATTACGAGCAGACCGCCAGGCTCACCGGTTGACATATTGTAACCGTCACCGTTGACACTTGCGATTACGTTGTAGTTCTCGATATAGTTTTCAGACTGTGGATCACCGTACTTCTTCTGTGCAGCGTTTGCTTGATCGAGAACTCTCTGCATAGCCCAACCCTGACTTGGGTCGTTATTAGAGTAGTTTGCATATACATTAACATCATCTCTTGTGATATCAGCTGTAGCAAGATAGTAAACCATCTGTTTGCCATCAACAGATGTTGCGTAGTTGATTTCCTGTGTGATACCAGGAGCGAGAACGGATGTTGATGAGCTGAAGTTTTCGTAATAAGGGTTGTCTGTTACATCAACAAAGTCACCTGCAAGACGACAAATGTAGTCTGCGAATGTGTAGCAAGCAGTGCGTCTGAGTTCAGAAATGTCATCGTTTTTGAACTCTCTTGTGCCTTCAAGTGTTGATATCATCTTGTTACTTGTGTACGCATTATATACAGCAGTGCGTACCTGTGAGCGTGTGTTTACGCCGTTGAGTCTGTTTTCTAAGAAGTAGCTTGCGCGATCTTCTTCTGTAAGCTCTTCTGTAAAGTACTCAGTGCAAATCTGAGCAAGCACACCTGCGCTGTAATCAGAATCGTACAGAGTCTCCATTACGTAATATGCATCTAAGTCACCGTACAAGTCAGCTTCACTGAATGAACCCTCGTTATACAAATATGCTGTTGGTAAATAGTAATAGCCTGATGACTTGAAGAAATACTTATTTGAATACTCAATACGCTCTTCCATAGTTGTGCTATCGCCAAAACCAAAGAAGTCTGTAAGACTTACAAGGTCAACAAGGTCACCAGCCCAACCAGAAACGTCAGCGTGGTTTTCACTACCCTTATTATGATATGTAATATCCATAGCGCCGAACATATGACCAAAGTCAACTTTGTCACCGTTTGGCAATTTAAAGCCGTTGATGTTCTTAAGACCAGTAACAACTAAGCGCTCGTCTTCAGGAAGTTCAGCATTGAGCTCATTTTCCATGTTCTTGACGAACTTAGCAAAACCTTCGTCTTCACTACCTGCCATGATACCCCATGAACCGGAATTATATCTGTCAACACCTGTACGGATGTACTTGATAACTAAAGCCAAAGGATCTTTACCAGGATTTTGTCTTGTATATTCAACTGCCATCTCTTCCAAAAGTGCAAGATTGACAATGAAGTCTTCATAAGTGTTAATCTCCGGCTCACCGAGTGCAGGAATAACCTCGAATGTAGAATAGTCACAGTTGAGACAAGTATCATATGCCTTCCAACCGTTGTCTGTATATGTCGGAGCTTTTGCTTCGTGATGCTCGAGCTCGTGGTCTGTCATAGGAGTTTCTTCCTGTGGTGTGAGAACCTCGTCACAAACTGAACAGTACTTACCTTCTGTAAGACCTGTAGCTGTACATGTAGCATCCACTGCAGGCATGATAACTTCCTTATGACCTTTTGCGTCTACAACTTCCTGAGGAGCAAGTACTTTTTCACAAACTAAACAGTGCTTACCTTCTGTAAGACCAGTGTTTGTACAGTCAGGCTCTACAGCTTCGTCAACAACTTCCTTGTGACCTAAAGCATCCACATAATCATCAACGTATGTATCGTCACAAACTGAACATGTATATGTTGTATAGCCCTTGTTTTCACAATCAGGTTCTGTAACAACTGCATCATAGCTGTGACCGTTGGCGTCTACAACTTCCTGTGCAACAATAGTCTGTTTACATACAAAGCAGTATGATCCCTGTGTAAGGCCAGTTTCTGTACAAGTAGCTTCCACTGCTGGGAGAATCATCTCTACGTGACCTAAAGCGTCAACATAAGAATCTATATATGTATCATCACAGCGTGAGCATGTATGAGTTGTATAGCCCTTGTCTTCACAAGTAGGATCTGTAACAACAGCAGTATAATCGTGACCTAAAGCTGGAGCAAGCTCAGTACCACATACTGTACAAGTCTGTGGGTTTGTACAATCAGCCTTTTCTCCTGCTGTGTGACCTTTTGCGTCTACAACTTCTTGAGGAACAAGCACCTTTTCACAAACTGAACAATGCTTACCTTCTGTAAGGCCATCATTTGTACAGTCAGGCTCTACAGCTTCGTCAATAACTTCTTTGTGACCCTTTGCATCTACATAGTCATCAACATAAGTATCACGACAACGTGAGCATACATATGTTGTATAGCCCTTATCTTCACAAGTTGGAGCTGTGACAGTGCCAACGTGATTATGACCGAGTGCTGCTTCAAGCTCAGTACCGCATACTGTACATGTCTGTGCATTTGTACAGTCAGCATTCTCGCCCAAAGAGTGACCTGCAGCAGGAACAACTTCCTGAGGAACAAGTACCTTTTCACATACTGAACAATGCTTGCCCTGTGTTAAACCTGTGTTTGTACAGTCTGGCTCAATAGCTTCGTCAACAACTTCCTTGTGACCTTTTGCATCTACAACTTCCTGAGGAACAAGAACTTTTTCACAAACTAAACAGTGCTTACCTTCTGTAAGACCAGTGTTTGTACAGTCAGCCTCAACAGCTTTGTCAACAACTTCCTTGTGGCCTAAAGCATCTACATAGTCATCAATATATGTATCGTCACAACGTGAGCATGTATATGTTGTGTAGCCCTTGTTTTCACAGTCAGGGTCTGTAACTACTGTTTCGTAGTCGTGACCTTTTGCTGCTTCAAGAACCTCACCACATACTGTACAATTCTGGTCATGTGTACAGTCAGCAGGGTCTGAAGGTGTATGACCTAAAGCGTCTACCACTTCTTGTGCAACAATAGTCTCTTTACATACAAAGCAGTATGAGCCCTGTGTAAGACCGGTTTCTGTACAAGTAGCTTCTACTGCTGGGAGAATCATCTCTACGTGACCGTGAGCATCAACATAAGAGTCTATGTATGTATCATCACAGCGTGAGCATGTATGAGTTGTGTAGCCCTTATCTTCACAAGTAGGGTCTGTAACAACAGCAGTATAATCGTGACCTAAAGCAGGAGCGAGCTCTTTTTCACATACTGTACAAATCTGTGGGTTTGTACAATCAGCTTTTTCGCCCCTTGTATGGCCCAATGCAGGAACTGTTTCCTGAGCTACAGCTACTCTGCCACAAACTGAACAGTGCTTGCCTTCTGTAAGACCGTCTTCTTCACAAGAAGGAGCTACTGCTGCATCTGTTACATCACTATGGCCTGTTGCAGGGATTTCTTCGTTATATGTATCACCGCAAGGGCAGGTAAATTTCTTTTCGCCCTTTGTTTCACAACCTGCAGGTGTGATGATTTCTTCTTTATACTCGTGGTTACAAGTCTTGTTCCATACGCCTTCAATATAGTCGTATGTACCGCTTGTAAGAGTTGTCTCCTTATATGTTCCGTCTGCGTTTTTGAGTTTAGCAGATGTAAGCGGAATCTCTGAATAACCTGTATTCTGAACAAGCTGATATGTCTTTGTCTGTGTACCAGGCTGAATCAAAGCTTTACCGGCTTTTTCAGAGTAGATATTTGCACCACCGGCAGTTGTATAAATATAACCCTGACTTGCATCAGCATAACCGTCGACCTTAATAGTAGCATCAACAAGGTCAGCATCTGTACGTGTATATGTTCTGCCCGGAGCGTAAGCTAATGGTACAAAACTCTTGTTAGCAGGGCTTGCATAACCGCCCCACTCGTCAGCATCATATACATAAAGGTTATAGCCTTTGCCGAGAATACAGGAAGCACCTTCCTCGATTGAAATGTTTGAACCAGGAAGCAATGCAATATCCTGACTCATCTGAATATTACTTCCTGAGTTCACCTTAATGGAAAGGTTGCTTGTTACAGGAAGCTCATAGTTTTTCGAGTTGATTGAACTTGTACCAACAGACATGTTGATAGAAGAAACATTCATACTACCATTGAGTTCAATGATAAGACGGTCAGTAGCACCGTCATAACGCTTAGTAACACTACCTGATGTCAGGTTGAACATAGCACCACTTGGAGCAATAAATCCAACAGCTGAACCGAAAGCAGAACTACTCATATAAATGGTTGTGTAGCTGTACTCTTTAGCACCGCTTTCGATAGTAAGCGGAACTTCGATGTTCTGTACATAGTACTGAGAAAGCGGGAATACACCGTTGTCCATATCTGTAGACTGTGTACCGCCTCTAAAGTCTGTGATCTGGAAGTACTCATAAACTGTCGATCCGCTTTTTGCTAAAACACTACCTGAACCGTAGATGTAGCCGTATGTATAAAGTGCACCACCATTGTTTACTGTGATAGCACTACCGTCTTCCATTTCTACATAGCTACAAGGACCGGACGGAGAGCCACCGTGGAACTTAGCACCGTTAGCATAAGTATGCTTTGCAGAAAGGCTCATAGAACCGTTGATAGTAAGGTTCGCACCTTCTGCCAAAGTCAGCTTGCGATAAACTGATGGTGCTACCCAGCCGCCGTCTTTTGCTTCAGGCTCTGAAAAACCAACAGCCTCTGTAGTAAACATAGTGTTTTCACTGTCAAAAGGAATAAGCAGTGTAACGCCTGTCGGAATAGTGTAATCACCGGCAGGAAGTGTACCGCTGTTCATAAGCACTATAGCTTTGCTTGAAGATGAAGCAGCAGCCTGTGCAGCATCATTCAAGTTATCAAAAATGTACGAACCACTTACTGTGTAGTAGTAAAGTCTTGATAAACCTAAAAGTCCCACGCTCTGGGATTTCTGTGTTGTACTACCCAGCATAAAGTGAGGTGCAGAAGAAGCACCAATGAACACTGCTTTTACTGTCATATCTGAAGCAGGAGTCGCTTTGTAAGTAGCGTCCTTAGATACGATCTTACCCTCTTCGTCTACCCAACCGTGGAATGTCGCACCACTGTTAGGTGTAGCTACAAGCGTTGCACCATCAGCAAGGCTGACCTCTTTGGTTGCACCGCTCTCTACAGCTGTGCCGTCAATAGAAACGCTACCTAAAGTATTGTCATACTCAAATGTAACATTTGAAGATGCTGCTGCAGCAGTTAAGCTGAAGTTAGACAATGTAACTGTAGCAGTAAGATTACTGAAACCGCTGTTTGAAGTAAAAGAAACTGTGACGCTTGCACCAGGATTTATAAGCGCAGAGTATGTTCCGTTTGCACCAGCAGCTGCACCGCCAACTGAAAAACTGTTATAAGTCTGTGCAGTGTAATCAAAGCTAAGCTGTGCTACATCACTTGTTTCATTGATGATTGTAAGAGTATTTGTCTTTTTAGAAAGCAAGCTACCTTTTACAGTAGCAGTAACTGTACCACCCGATACCTTTACTGTGTTGGCTGTATCCGAGATAGAAAGCTTTCCGTCTAAAACAGATATTGTTGACAACATCATAATAGGCGGGTTGAGTGCTGTATCAAGAATATCATAGAGATAACCTAACACCTCGAAGCTTTCATACTGCTCGAGTAAAGCAAACTCTTCTTCTGTCATAGATGTCTCAACAGTTTTGATAAGCGCAGATATATCGTCCCACGCACCGTAAACCGTATTGCCATCTAACTTGTACACTGCTTTCTCCACCTGAGACTGAGTCATCTCATTGTTAAGGTTGCAGTTGTTCAAAATCTCGTCTATCTCAGCTTTTACTTGTTCCAAAAGCTCAGTTGACTGATTTTGAGAATCGTTGATGTCTACAGTACTACTGAGATCCACTTGTGCAGCAAATGTGCTCAGTGGCATTATTGATAATAACATCATCAACGCCAATAATACTGAAAGACATCTTTTAGTAAATTCTTTGAACATCTTTATCCTCCATTCAAAAAAGTATTTATATATCAATCACACGCTCGAAGTTTCCTTCTGCGGCGTATGTAAAGCACATACTAAATTTATATCACGATGCGTTTTGTAGGCTTATCTTTTAAGAAAGGTAGAGCTAACACAAAAAACATCATATATCCTGCTTCGGTACTCAGAGAGCTGTTGTAAAAAGACAGAACACAGCTCATTATCGACAGCACCATTGCCATCTGGCAGTACAGCTTATTTGCATTTTCAGCCTTCATTTCCTTTCTGGCAAGGAAAAAGCAAGCAACAAAAAATGATAAGAATAACGCTAAACCGATAAAACCTGTCTCTAAGAAAAGCTTTACCGCAGTAAACCACATATAGTGTAAATAAGAGTACGTATCAAAAAACGGTGTGTTGAGCACATCAAGACTTGATGTGTCACAGTTTCCCAGTCCTAATCCGAACAACTGGTGTAGCGGATCTGTCACAATGGTATTTGACAGAGTGAATATAGCTGACAGTCTGTTTAAGTCGTTTTCTGATGAATAGTTCTCTTTTGTAGCCATTTCCCATAGCTGTTCAAACGACAAAAAGCCATCAAACTCAAACAGATTGATAAGAATATTTGCACCAATAACTATTACTACCGATGCAACGATAACCATAATAAGTTTTCTTTTGGAAAACTTGGTCGAAAAAGACGCGGCAATAAGAATAAAAATAAACAGGAAGAAGTAAAATTTGAGTTCTGCCATAGCCGCTATCAACAAAGAACCCGTACACTTGAGAACACAGCTTAAGACTTTTTCTTTTCCGCCAAAAGTAGAATACAGCGACTTTGTAACAACAATCATCATAAAAATGATGGTGTGTCCGTTAGAACCACGCTGTGCACCAAAAAGTCCGCCCAGAAAATCCTGCTCAAGTCCGAAAAACGCAAACTGTATAACAGTCACAACAAAGTTGACCCAAAAAAGGACATCGAGTAACTTCAGCCAACCATCCGCCTCATCTCTATCAACAAAAAATATGTAAACAACAAAAGCTGCATAAAAACGAAAATGGTTTCTCAAACCCCACAAATAATAAAACGGAGATTGAAAGTTAAATAAGTAAGCTATTAGCGTATATACAAAAAAGCCCAAGATAATATACAGTAGCGGTTTTATGTTTTTTGTTACCACAAAGCGTCTGCTCGGCAATACCAGAAAACACAAAAACAGCAACAACGCATCCGGAATAAACTTGATAATATCCGGCACGTGCAACATCTCTATGAACAATCCGAAAGTGAACGGTAATAGAAAAAATATGAGCACTATCCACTGAGGGGTTGTTCTTCTTTTTATATGCAATTTTCCAAACTCTTGTTTAGATTTTGCGTACATTAACTAAATCTTCTTTCTGAAATTATTGTTGTTTTCCGATTCCGATGAGCTTTAGAGCTTTTTTTGAGAAGTTTTTGTTGTCAGCCACTTCTCTTAGCTTTATAAACCAGTACACAGCGTGCACTTTTCTATCTCTCATCAATTTTGAAAAAACTCTGATTGAAAAAATGTATGAATCAATCGGATAGTTGCTCAGCACATTTTTTGTAGTATCCTCACTCAAAATGTACTTAATTTGCTCAAGCTTATCCTTCTTTGACAAATCAGATGCTACAAGATGCTTAAGTTCAACTCGTATCTTCATCAGGTATGTCCTGTCAATTCTGTGAGCAACTTTTTCATCAAGTCCGTAGCTTTGCACCTGAGAGCTGAGCTCTTTGTAAAAATTCAGTGTTCTTTCAACGCCCTTAGGGTCATAGCGTCTGGAAATAGAGTCGAGATTCTTAAAGTAAAAATATCCCGAATCATTAACATACACTACTCTATTTGCGTGATAGAAGAAATCAACGTTGAAATACATATCCTCGGACACCGCATATCTCTCGCTGATGAACCTTAAGCTGTTTTTTCTTATAACGTCCATTTTGTACAGGCTTCTCCACGCACTGCAGTTTATCTGCACATCATATTCATAGGTCACATCGGGACCTATTATCGGTAGCAAGATATCGTCTACTACTTCGTCTTTTTCATATACTTTTTCTTCGAGTGCACTTTGGTGCAAACTCGTTTCGCCTTTTTGATTTATATTTGTGTGTGTACCAATCGCCGCATCAGCCTGACCTTTTATGATTGCGTTATAAAGAGTTTCTACACGAGTGTGTGAAATCCAGTCGTCAGAATCAATGAACATCACATAGTCGCCTGTAGCTACTTCAAGTCCGCTGTTTCGTGCAAAGCCCAGACCACCGTTTTTCTTATGTACTACTTTTATTCTGTTGTCTTTGAGCGCCATATCATCACACATCTTAGGACAATTATCCGGTGACTCATCATCGACAAGTATGATTTCTAAGTTTTTGTAGGTCTGATGCTGAACACTTTCAACGCAACGAACAAGATACGGTTCTACATTATATACAGGTATAATTACGCTGATTAAATCCATATAATACTTCCTTATGAAGGTGTTTTAAAAAATCACTGTGACTTGTTGCAATTCTCACAGGTGGAGCATCTGTCAAGCTCTTCTTTTGTTACTTTGCCATCTCTGAAATCACGTACGATTTTGTTTTCATACATAGAGTACTTCTTCTTTTTGAAGAAACGCAGGAACTTGTGCTTTAGCACCCAGAAAAACGGTACCCATATGTACTTGTGCATAGCAGGCGACACAGAGCCTATCATCCAGCAGTTACGATCACACGCACGCACCATTTTGCGAACATTTTCTGCTTGCTCGCTACTCCAAAGCTCATCAAAGCTCTGTTCATTGAGGTTCCCCATAACGAGCTTTTCTTTAGTACCGTTGCACGGCATAACATCACCGTATGGGTCAATAAAGAAAGTATCAAAGCTCATATCACAAGGAAGCAGACGCTTTTGGCTGAATATGTAATTGATAAGACCATGGTTGAAATATGCTCTGAACCACTTTTTCGGTGAATTAGAGTCGAGCAGTTTATTGACTAAATCTTCAAAGTTCTGTGCAACCATAAGTCGGTCATGAATGATGTTGTTTGACTCTACAAAGTAGAAGCTGTTGTGGAGTGACGCTGTCGCAAACTCCATATCGAGCTCATCAGATATGTCGTACAGAGCACACAGATCCGGTGCGTTTTTGTCCTGTACCGTCATACCAAAGCCGACGTCTTTCATACCCATATCGACTAAAGTTTTCAGCGTTGTATATCCCTTTTTGTATCCATCGTCAAGACCTCGGATTTCGTTGTTTGTTTGTTCTAAACCTTCGATAGAAATACGAATACCTATCTGCGGGAACTCTTTGCACAAATCAACAATACGGTCTGTGAAAAAACCGTTTGTTGAAATAACGATGCGGTCGCTCTTTTTGTAAAGCTCACGCACAATATCTTTCAGGTCTTCTCTGATGAACGGTTCACCGCCTGTGATGTTAGTGAAATACATCTGCGGTAGCTTTTTTATGGTTTCGATTGAAATTTCTTCTTCAGGTTTGCTTGGTACCTTGTATCTGTTGCACATTGTGCATTTTGCATTACAGCGATATGTAACAATAACTGTACCGTTTAGTTTTTTAGCCATACTATTCTCCAAATCTATTTGTTAGCAAAAAGCTCTGCGTGTTCTTTTGCAACAACATCCCAGTCGTATTTTTCAACAACTTCCTGTCTGCCATCGTTTATCAAAGTGCCACAAAGTATAGCGTCTACTTTGTCTACAAACTCTTCCTTTGTGCTGTACACCTCATAGCCTGTGTCCAGATTAAACATCAGCTTGTCTGCAACCACAACGGTTTTGCCGGAAGATATCGCTTCAAGAACAACTAAGCCAAACGACTCTAAACTTGAGCTGAACACACTGCAATCAGACATAGCGTAAAAATCAGACAGCTCTTCCCCCGGGGACAGCTCACCGACATATCTTATCTGGTTTTCAATAGCATTCTCTTTTGCAAAAGCCTTTATCTGCTCAAAGTAGTCACTGTCGATAATACCGCCTGCATACATAAAGACAACATCTTTGTTTTCTTTTAAATATTCACACAGCATTTTTGCAGTACCAAGCTGGTTTTTTCTGTCACACACCGAACCCACCTGAAATACCACACGCATATTCTCAAGGTTGTTAGCTTTTTTGAGCCTTGCAATAGCATCTGCACTTTTTGGTGCATAGGTTTTTGTATTTACACCGTTGATGATTTTTTTAATTTTGTTTTTATCTATACCGAGCTTTGTGACAAAATGGTCGGTTGTGATTTCATTTAGCACAAACACCGTATCTGCATTTTTTACACAGAAAATTTCCTGAAAATATCTTTTCTTGACGGTATCTTTGATATCGTTCCAGTGTGCGCCCCAGATATAAGAATGAACAGTGTAGGCTATCTTCACCTTTTCTCTTAGCTTTTTTGGTACGAGTTTCAAGAAAAAGTAGAGATTGTACTGGTTATGAAAATGCAAAACGATATTTTCATCGCTTTTTTTGATAATATCCTTGAGTGTTTTTGAAAGAGAGAGAGAATACACAACTCTCTTCAGCTTGTGCATAACACCAAGGCTGACATCAGTTTTTGTAAATATCTTTGGCACAGAAACCTCAATGATAGGAAGGTCGGTTTTTTCCCTGTTTTGCGCTTTGATGTCAATGATAGTTGCATCCTGACCGATATTCATAAATGAACGGGTGAGCTGTTCCACCACTATCTCGGTGGCGGCACCCATCTTAGCCGGAATCGGAGTGTATCCGGTTCCTATCTCAAAAATCTTCATACAAATTCTCCGCTGTAAATTTTCATTATCTTCTCAAAGTATGTATCCTCGGTTTCAATGTCGAGTGTGCGACAGTTGTCTACATACTGTGCATAGCGTGCATCGCTTTGTGTTATCATCTTTATTTTGTTTTCGAGGTCTTTAGCATTGCCTGACTCAAAAAGCTCGCCTGTTTCTCCCTCACGGATAAGCTCAGGAATACCACCCATACGTGAACCGACAACAGGGGTCAGATACATCTGCGATTCAATGACAGAAAACGGACAGTTCTCGTACCACTGTGACGGATAGACACTCACTTTTGCTTTTTGTATCAGGCTTTTTAGCTCATCACCTGTTTTAAATCCTACATAAGTCGCATTTTCGACCTTTTCTATGTTTTTCTCAGACTCGCCATATCCTGCAAAAACAAACTGAGTATCGCTCATGCTTTTTGCAACCTCCAGCAAGGTATCAGTACCTTTGTCTTTTGACAGGTGACCAAACTGTAGCACATAGTCTTTTTTTTCTACAAACTCCACATCGACTTTATCGACAAAATTATGTAAAGCTACTGTCTTTTTCTTAAATCTGTCTTGAGTATCAAGCTTACTTTTCAAAAACTCACTGCAACACACGATAGTATCTACGTAAGAATATGCTTTTGAATGTTTCCAGTAGTATGCATCGAGTGTAGCAAGCAGGCTTTTAGCACGGGAATTTTTCACACATTTTGTTTTTAAACAGTGAGTATAGTTACCACAAAGGCATTTTTCGCACACATTGATGTCACTGTCAAAAAGCCCGTGGCTCGGACATATAAGCTGATAGTCATGTGCGGTGTAAATTATTTTTACATCACTGAGAGTCTCTTTTCTGTATTTTTCAATTTCCAGTATGATAGATGGTGTAAGGTGAAAATGAATGTTGTTGAGATGAACAATATCAGGAGCAAAACTGTCTAAAACTTTTCTGATTTTTCTTCTGGCCTCTACGTTATAGATAATACGAAAAGGAGCAGTGAGGTTAGCTTTGATACCTTTTGTAAAGTCCGCATCAGTTACATAGGCATCAACGCTGTTAAAAAGAGTATTCTTGTCGTTTTGCAGTCCGAAATACTCAACCTCGTGGCCGTTTCGCTTTAATATCTCGCCTAATTTAATTGTGTAAGTTTCCGCACCACCCTTTTGGTACAAAAACTTGTTCACCATCAATATCTTCATAAAAATCTCTTTTGCGTTTTATTTTTGATACAAGGACAAGGTTTTCTCAGTAACATCGTCCCAGTTGTATTTTTTGAGTACATATTCGCGAGCGCTTTCTTTGTATCCTTTTACAAAAGCTTCTTCGTCGCACAGTTTCTGTAACGCTTCTTTAAGCTCTGTTATATCGCCCGCTTTAGTAACAACCGCTTTATCTTCAACCACTTCTTTGCACTCAGCAATATCAGATACCAGACAGCAGTTTTTGTAGCTCATGGCTTCAAGCAAACTGAGTGGCATACCTTCGAGTAGCGACGGTAGTGTGTACACATAAGCGTTTGAATAAAGCTCCTCTAGTGTTTGTCCCTGCTGAAAGCCAGTGAAGATGATTCGCTCATCATCTTGAGCCGATTCTTTGAGCTTTTCGACATAATCGTCGGTGTCTGATGTCCCGCCTGCTATGACGAGCTTTTTATCGGTATTCACATTTTTAAATGCGTCTATGAGCAGATGAACTCCCTTTTCAGGAACGAGTCTGCCCAAAAATAATATGTAGCTATCTTTACTAAGTCCGAACTTTTCTGTGATTAACTGTGCATCTAAAATCTCTGGGTCATTAACTGCGTTAGGTATATACACCGTTTCTCGATTGTAGGTGTCTTTGAAATAACTCTTCACTCGTTTGCTCAGCACGATAATTTCATCAGCGTATTTAACTGCCATTTTCTCGCCTGATTTTATGTACTTACAAGCAAAGCCATCGCTCCATTTATCCCTTTGCCAGTCAAGACCGTGCACAGTGACAATAACCCTTTTTCTAAACAACTTTAGTAAAGGTGTCATAAAAGCAGGACCCTCAGCGTGGATATGTACAACATCTGCTTTAGAAAAAACACATCTCAGTGTTGCGAAAAAACTCGATGTCACAGCAGCTAGACCCTTTTTGTCGATGGTAAAAACCGTTTTGATTTTCACGCCCTTATATGAATCAACATTTACTTTGTCAAATTTGGCATCGCTGACATGATGGCCACGTCTGTTATAACAAGTAACTAAGTGTCCGTGCCCAACCATTCTTGTAGCAAGTTCTTCGACTACTATTTCAACACCGCCTTCGCGAGAAGGAACACGCTTGTGACCGAACATCGCAATATTAAATTTAGGATTCATACCGCTCATATCGTTACCCCAAGCTGTGTATATACACATTTGCGACGCATTACCGCATTATAGATATTTATTCAGTATAATTATACTATATAATATGCATTTTTTCAACATTTTTATTGTGATAATTTTTCATTTTTATTCGACACGCAAAAACCTTATAAAATCGCATATTTATCACGTTTTTGTGTTCCAATATTTAAAAAACTTTAAACTGCACAAAAAAGGCTCTGTGAAATGAGCGGGGTCCCTAAGGACAGTTATCTATAAAAAATAGGAATTTGCTGTACAAATTCCATGCTCGTTACGGTATAAGACAAAAACTACCCGAAGAAGAGATAGGATAACTCTTTTTCGGGTAGTAATTTTTATATATCGCTTGTTTTTGTATTCAGTTTTTTCAAAAGAACTGACAGAGGATATATCAGCAATCCTGCGATCAGGTTGCTAATACAGTGCATGACATCAAACGGAAATCCAGCCACAACCCATGCAACTGTCTGTTCAAACGAAAAAGAGAACATCAGCGCTTGTGCGGGTGCATACAATAGTCCGTAGCACAGTCCGTGCAGGGCACAAACAGTAGGATACACAATAAGCTGTGTTGTCCTTTTCATGTTCTTCGGGAGTAGCATAGTAGCTCCCCAAAGCACCGTCCACACATAAAGATACGGTACCCACCACATCGAAAACCCACCGTAAATACCCGTGAGCAGTACAAAAACGCCGACAGGAACAAGTGCTTTTTTTCGATATACTACCGTGAGCAATACCGTAAACATTCCAATCAAATGGATATTCGGCAGAAATTCCATAAGAACTTTTGAGATGAACATCATCGCAGAAAACATCGCAAAAACAGTCATCTCAAAAACAGTCAGCCTCATCTTTAGTTGTCGTTTTTTATCCTGTGACGATTTTTTTACTTCGCTTGTTTTTGTGAACATATTACTTTGTATAAACAAGCTCAAAACTGTCATCTGAAATCAGCTGTGCCGCCTTTGCACTTTCCATCATATACTCACCGTTTTTGTAAATAGCCCAGTATGATTTGTCTTTATCATAGTCAGCTGTAATACCGTTGACTGTCTTGATATACATACCGTACTCACCCTCTTCTCCTTGTATCAGGTCGAGTGATGTGAGTGCATCCTGAAGATTTACTGCATCAGTGTTTACAGTTACATTAATTGCTTTTTCTCCAGCTTTAATTTCTACTTTGATAACGGTTTGTCCCTCACCAAGTGTCACATCTTCAAGATATGTAGCACTTTCCCACAGCGGGTCGATACTAGTAGTTGTTGCAGCTTCTGTTGAGGCTTCGGTAGGCTGTGTGTCAGCACTGCAAGCACACAGTGAAAAAGTGAGTAATATACACATCAATACTCCCATTAAACTTTTCAGGATTTTTGTTTTCATAAATAGTCCTTCTTTCATTGAAATAGATTTTCATCCTCAATGAATAAAAAACAAACGCGCCCTCCAAGAAGGACGCGAAATAACCTTTCATACGTAGTCCTCCGTTGCCCGAAAACCGTCTGCACTACACTGTATGACAAGCATTCCGACTTATTGGTCGCCCAAAATACGGTAATGGCTGTTGCGGTGGATTCTCACCACGCTTCCCTTGTCCTCTTACACACAGTCGAGCTGTGCACTCGAGTTCTTTTACAAAATACAGCGTTTATTCACTTTGAACATCGTAATTATACAATCTGTGACAAAGTCTGTCAAGAAAAACATAAGGCGGTGCACCGTGTGGTACACCGCCTTTATTAAAGCGTATTTACTTTAATTTTAAAACATCAGCACCTAAATGCCAATTATTTTTCTGCACGCTTTGCAAGTGCTTCATATCTCTTCATAGCTGTTTCTTCAGCCTTTTCGAAGAGTTCGTTTGCTCTCTCTGGGAATGAACGTGTGAGTGAGCTGTAACGAGCTTCGTTAAGGATAAAGTCACGGTAAGAAGCTGATGGAGCCTTAGAATCAAGGATAAATGGATTCTTGCCCTGAGCTACGAGGTCTGGGTTGTAACGGAAGTTGTTCCAGTAACCGCAAGCGATAGCCTTTTCCATTTCCTTCTGACAGTTGATCATACCGCCCTTGATTGAGTGCATCTCACATGGAGCGTAAGCGATGATGATTGATGGACCCTTGTAAGCTTCAGCTTCTCTGATAGCTTTAAGTGTCTGGTTCATATCAGCGCCCATAGCGATCTGAGCAACGTAGATGTAACCGTAAGACATAGCGATGTCAGCAAGTGACTTCTTCTGGATAGCCTTACCAGCTGCAGCGAACTGTGCAACCTGACCGATGTTAGAAGCCTTTGATGCCTGACCGCCTGTGTTAGAGTAAACCTCAGTATCAAATACCATGATGTTTACGTCTTCGCCTGTAGCAAGAACGTGGTCAACACCGCCGAAGCCGATGTCATATGCCCAACCGTCGCCACCGAAGATCCATACAGACTTCTTGGATAAGAACTCTTTCTGGTCGTAGATAGACTTGCAGTTGTCGCACTTGTCTTTGATTGGCTCAAGAGCCTTAACAAGAGCCTTAGTAGCTTTAGCGTTAGCTTCACCGTCGTCTAATGTATCGAGGTAATCTTTAGCAGCAGCCTTAGCTTCTTCTGTAGCGCAATCAGCAGTAAGGAGAACCTGAACCTGCTCGATGAGTCTATCTCTAACAGCCTTCTGACCGAGATACATACCAAGACCGTGCTCAGCATTATCTTCGAACAGTGAGTTAGCCCATGCAGGACCAAAACCGTCTTTGTTAGTTGTATATGGTGATGTAGCAGCAGGACCGCCCCAGATAGATGAACAACCTGTAGCGTTTGAAACGTACATTCTGTCACCGAAGAGCTGAGTAACGAGTCTAGCATATGATGTTTCAGCACAACCTGCACATGAGCCTGAGAACTCAAGAAGTGGCTGTTTGTACTGTGATGAAATAACGTTGATGTTAGCAGTTGTTTCTTCCTTCTCTGTAACATTAGCTACACAGTAGTCAAATACTGCCTGCTCAGCATCCTGAGATTCCCTAGGTACCATAGTGAGTGAGTTTGTAGGACAAACGCCGATACAAACACCACAACCCATACAGTCAAATGGAGAAACAGCGAGTGTGTACTTGTAGTCAGTCTTAACGATTGGCTTCTCGCATGTTCTGAGGTTTTCAGGAGCGTTAGCAATTTCTTCTTCATTTAAAGCGAATGGACGGATAGTAGCGTGTGGGCAAACAAATGCACACTTGTTACACTTAGCACATGTAGCCTCGTTCCACTGTGGAACCATAACAGCTACGCCACGCTTCTCGTATGCAGAAGCACCCTGCTCAAATGTACCGTCAGCGTGATCCATAAATGCTGATACTGGGAGTGAGTCACCCTCCATCTTACCAACAGGAAGCATGATGTTGTCAACCATCTTAACGAGCTTTTCTCTGCCCTGTGAAGAAGTAACAGCAGCATCGTCAGCAGCATCAGCCCAAGCTGCAGGAACATCGATCTTTGTGAAAGCTGTAACGCCTGCGTCGATAGCCTTGTGGTTCATATCAACGATGTCCTGACCCTTCTTGAGGTAAGACTTAGTAGCAGCGTCTTTCATGTACTGAACAGCTTCTTCGATAGGCATAACCTTAGCAAGTGCAAAGAAAGCAGCCTGAAGGATAGTGTTTGTACGCTTACCCATACCGATTTGTGCAGCGATATCGATAGCGTTTACTGTGTAAAGCTGAATGTCGTTTTCTGCAATATATTTCTTAGTAGCAGCATCAAGGTGCTTGTCGAGTTCTTCTGCAGACCACTGGCAGTTGATGAGATATACACCGCCAGGTTTAACGTCCTGAACCATCTTGTAGCCTTTGAGAACATATGATGGGTTATGACAAGCAACGAAGTCAGCCTTGTTGATGTAGTATGGGCTCTTGATAGGCTTGTCACCGAATCTGAGGTGAGAAATTGTGATACCGCCTGTCTTCTTTGAGTCATACTGGAAGTAAGCCTGAACGTATTTGTCAGTGTGGTCACCAAGAATCTTGATAGAGTTCTTGTTAGCACCAACAGTACCGTCACCGCCAAGACCCCAGAACTTACACTCGATTGTGCCTTCTGCAGCTGTGTTTGGTGATGGCTTTTCAGGAAGTGAGAGCTCTGTAACGTCGTCCACGATACCTAAAGTGAACTGAGCCTTTGGAGCATCTTTTGCAAGTTCTTCATATACTGCGAAGATTGATGAAGGTGGTGTGTCTTTTGAACCAAGACCATATCTACCGCCAACAACAGTAGCCTGCTTGCCCATCTTTGCAAGAGCAGCAACTACGTCGAGGTAAAGTGGTTCACCGAGAGCACCAGGCTCTTTTGTTCTATCTAAAACAGCAATCTTCTTAGCTGTTGCAGGGATAGCCTCAACGAGCTTTTCAGCGCTGAATGGACGATAAAGTCTTACTTTTACAAGACCAACCTTCTCGCCATTTGCGTTCATATAGTCGATAACCTCTTCAGCAACGTCGCAGATAGAACCCATAGCAACGATAACGCGCTCTGCATCTTGTGCACCGTAGTAGTTGAAGAGCTTGTAGTCTGTACCGAGTTTTGCATTGACCTTCTCCATGTACTCTTCTACAATAGCAGGAACTGCATCGTAGTATTTGTTACATGCTTCTCTGTGCTGGAAGAAAATGTCACCGTTCTCGTGTGAACCACGCATTACAGGACGCTCAGGGTTGAGTGCTCTCTTTCTGAAGCCTGAAACTGCGTCCATATCGCACATTTCTTTGAGGTCGTCATAATCCCAGATCTCGATCTTCTGGATTTCGTGTGAAGTTCTGAAACCATCGAAGAAGTTGATGAAAGGAACTCTAGACTTGATTGTTGCAAGGTGAGCAACAGCACCGAGGTCCATAACTTCCTGAGTGTTTGTTTCAGCGAGCATAGCAAAACCTGTCTGACGACATGCATAAACGTCAGAATGGTCGCCAAAGATGTTGAGAGCGTGAGACGCTACACAACGAGCAGATACGTGGAAAACTGATGGGAGCAGTTCGCCTGCGATCTTGTACATGTTAGGGATCATAAGGAGCAGACCCTGTGAAGCTGTGTATGTTGTAGTAAGAGCACCGGCATTGAGTGAACCGTGCACTGTACCTGCAGCACCTGCTTCAGACTGCATTTCCTCTACCTTAACTGTTGTGCCAAAAATGTTTTTGACACCCTGAGCTGACCACTGGTCAACATAGTCTGCCATAGGACTTGAAGGTGTGATAGGATAAATACCAGCAACCTCAGTGAACGCATATGAGACATAAGCCGCAGCGTTGTTACCGTCCATGGTCTTCATTTTTCTTGCCACTATAAATTCCTCCCTTTTAGTGGTGCCACTGTAAGATGAGCTCTTTCTTACACCGGCAAAAAATATTAGGTCTGTCGAGAAACTTCACTTCTCGTCTTACCGTCGTATATAATAACACTTTTTGTCCTTTATGTAAAGTGTAAAAGAAGTGAAAATCGTCAAAATTTTAACAGAAATTTTGCATATTTGTGGCACAAAAAACGCCGCATACAAGATATAGTTTTGACATATAAAATTTTGCGTATGTACTCTGTATTTCCTCTAGCAAAATATACAATTTAAATCGCTGAAATCTATCACTAATGACGATTGTTATAGAATAAGCAGAGTGATATAATTTTAAAGTAATATTTTACTATTGGAGGTAACTATATGAAGAAAATCATATCTTTATTTCTTGCTGTCATTATGATGATAAGCATTTTTGCATTTGCACCAATTAGTGCAAATGCAACGCAAACTGATACCTCTAACTTTTTAGTATGTGGCGATTATTTGTATAGTGTGCTTTCAGATGGCACCGCAGAGATTGTTGATTACCAAGGAGATGCAAACACTCTTATCATTCCGTCAACCTTAGATGAGTATAAAGTGTCAAGTATAGGAGACTATGCTTTTTGGGGGTGCAGTAGTCTTATATCCGTTACTATCCCTAGCTCAGTTCGTAGTATAGGACAGAGTTCTTTTTCTGCTTGCGATAGACTAAAGTCTATAACGATTCCCAATTCTGTGAAAACTATTTACTATTATGCGTTTAGCGGTTGTACTAGTCTTACATCGATTAATATCCCTGCTTCTGTGACCACTTTAGGTCATCCGTTATTCAATAGCTGTGATAACCTTTCTACAATTACAGTGCACAAGAATAACTGGTGCTTTGACAGTAGAAATAATTGTAATGGAATTATTTACAAAAATTCTTTAATAGCAGGTTGTAAAAATACTGTTATTCCTAACACGGTGACAAGTATTGGAACTGGTGCGTTTTATGATTGCAAGGGTCTTACAGCGATTACAATTCCTGATTCAGTGACAAGTATTGGAAAAACTGCGTTTTATGGTTGTTCTAGTCTTATGTCGTTAGCAATACCTGATTCAGTAACAAGTATCGGAGATTGGGCGTTTGGCCATTGTAATCAGCTGACATCGATTATAGTTCCAAGTTCAGTGACAAATATCGAAGATAATGCATTTTATAATTGCGGTAGTTTTGCTGATATCCTTACTTTGTATGTTTATGAAGCTTCATACGCACATCAATACGCTATAGAAAACAACATACCTTACGAAATCATCGGTTGCGAAAACGGTATGAGAGTTTACTCTGATTCCGGCAACCTTGCTGTAAATGTGGGTGACGAAATCACAGTTGGTGTGAGTGTGGTTAAAGGCTACAGCGAACAGACTGATGCAAGCAAGGTTACATATACTGTAGCGGACTCATCAGTAGTAAAACCCGTCTCAACTGAAATCAGAGGAAAAGTACACTACGTTAAATTTAAGGGTCTTAAAGCAGGCAAAACCACGGTTACTTTCAGCGACTCTATAACGGGCACTACAGTGCAGGTACCTATAACAGTATTCAATGTTGACTCTGCTACTTTTACTCTAAAATCTTTTAAAGCGTACGAAAATGGCACATACCTGACTAATATGTACAACCTATGCGGTTTGTTTGCGGATAACTATGACTACGAAGTTTATAACGATGGCAGCGCTGACTTGTCCTTTGATGTGTACAACTCATCTTTTATCTACGGAGCAGTCGAAGTGTATGATGCAAAAGGACAGTTAGTTGATGCACAGGTAATTGATAAGTACAAAGAAAACGGTGGTAGTTTTAAGGGCATTGTATATGATAACGGAAGTTATCTTATACACGATATAGCAAACGGAAATCTGTTTTCTGATACATACTATAAATCTAAAATTTCTACAGCTCATACTCATATAAAGGTTACGATACCGAAAAACGGATATATCAAGGTTTCTATGGATCCCACAAAATCAGTTATCGTAAACGCTGTAAATGGTACAGATATGATGTTACAGTGTGCTGATTTACTAGAGACTATTTCGGGATATGCAAAGAACGATGACTTGCCTCCAACATTAGCGAGAACAGTAGTTGAGTCTGCTACAAAACCAGGTGATGACAAAGAAATGCTCAAAGCTTTGGCAAAAAATATTCCACAAGATGGAAAAATGACACCGCAGTCCACTGAAAGATTTTTGAAGACTTATGCAAAAAATATGAGGAATACTGATTTAAGAGAAAAAACCTTAGAGTTAATTGTAGATTTGGAATTTGCTACTTTTGAAGAAGCCTCTAAATTGCTTGACGCAAATTATGGCAAAGCAATAGAGCTTATTTTTATGGCAAGTGATTTTGTTTCACTTCAAAATCAGTATATGGACTTTACATCAAATATTGGTACAGGTACACTGACCATCTTAAATCAGGAGGGTAACAGCAGAACAGAAAATGATGTTACTGTAAAATGTAAAACTGATTTTGCTGATAACACTGCTATCAAGGTGTTTGAGATGACACCACAATCAGAGCTGCTTACCAATATTAAAGCACAGGAACCTGATTTGTATGAGGCTATGCGTAAAAATTTCACCTATACATATGAGATTAAAATGGTTAAAGATGGTGAAGTTACTCAGCCTGATGAAGAAGTAGAAGTTTATATCCCTATCCCTGCTGATTTGCTAACTTATACAAGTAGTGGCAAGATAACGGTTAAGCATATCAAAGACGATGGTACAGCAGAAGATATGAATGCAAAAATAGACGGCAACTACATAGTGTTTACTACAACACATTTTTCTAAGTTTATGGTAGCGTATATGGGCGATAGTGAACAACTTACAAAAGATATGCTTGACTATACATTTGGAACACATGAAGATGGTACAGCGACACTTTTGAAATACACCGGTACAGATACCAAAATTGCAATTCCAAGTGTTTATGACGGATATGTAGTTACAGCTATAGCATCTGGCGCATTTGATGATAGCAACATAACTATAGTAGAGATACCTGATAGCGTGAGTGAAATAGCTGATGGTGTGTTTGAAAATATTGATTGTACATTAGGTGTATATACTGATTCTTATGCTTATGAATATGTGGTTGAAAACGACATAAAATATATAGTTGTTGATGCTATAATGGACACACTGTTAGGTGATGTGGATGGTGATGGAAAAATCAGCGTTGTTGATGCGACAGTGGTTCAGCGTCATCTCGCAGAGATTGAAATTCTCACTGAAGAACAGCTTGTTCGTGCGGATACATACAAAGACTCAAAAATTTCTATCCTCGATGCTACACAGATTCAGCGTTTGCTCGCTGAAATAATCACAGAATTTTAAAAGAAAAAAGAGCAGTTTTTACTGCTCTTTTTTTATTGCGCTGTTATTTTTATTATGCATCTTTTCTCTTGTGGAGACATGATTTTCGTGGTACAATTAGCCATATCATCAAAACTCTTCAAGGGGAAATCATATGAAAAAAATACTCAGTTTGCTTTTGTGCATTCTTCTTATCAGCTCAACGCTGTGCTCAATAAACATAACAGCCTATTCAAAAGAGGTTGAAATCGCACCTGCCAGTGAAAATTACATCTCACCTGATGGCTTTGAGTACGAAGTGCTCAGCGACGATACTGCAAAGATTTTGAAATACTACGACTACAAATCAGAGCTTTTTATTCCGTCAAAAGTCGATGGCTATGTCGTCACTTCTATCGGTGATAACGCTTTCAGCTACAGCTCGCACATCACAAGCATCGCTATCCCTGAGAGTGTCACATCTGTCAGCGCAACAGCGTTTACATACTGTGCAAATCTTATGAACATAACCGTTGACGAAAACAACCCTGTTTATAGCTCAAAAAACTCTAACGCTATCATAGAAGCAGCTACAAAAAAACTTGTCTTAGGCTGTCAGAATACTGTTATCCCAAATGATGTCACTAAAATAGGCGAGAGTGCTTTTCACGGTTGTATGAATCTGAAAAGCATCAATCTGCCTGACAGCGTAAAAACTATCGGCAAAAATGCCTTTTACGAGTGCTCCGCTTTGAGCAATATCACTTTCTCAAAAAACATGACAACTATCGGCGAGAGTGCTTTTTCTAACTGCCACAGCCTGAGCAGTATTTCTATACCAAACAGCGTGACCACAATACAAGTGAGTGCTTTTGAATCCTGTATGGGACTAAGTAGCGTTACGATTCCTGCAAGCGTTGATAAAGTTGGCAAAAGAGCTTTCTATTACAGCATGAATCTTAGTAGTGTTACTTTAGAAAACGGAGTGAAAAATATCGGCGAGAGTTCTTTTGAGAGTTGCTTTGGTTTGAAAAACATAAATCTGCCGGACAGTGTAACTGACATTTCACAAAGAGCTTTTGCAGACTGCGAAAAACTCAGCACGGTATCTTTTGGCAACAGCATCAGTGCTATTGAAAAAGAAGCTTTCAGCGAGTGCACAGCACTTTCATCAATCACTCTCCCTGACAGCGTAAAGTCTATCGGGGACTCAGCTTTTTATATGTGCATAAACCTCAGTAGCGCTCAACTCCCTGATAGCATAACCGATATCGGTCAAGGTGCTTTTTCAAACTGCTCAGCATTAAGCGCAGTTTCTATTCCGAGCGGTGTAACAGCTATCGAAAAAAAGGTGTTCGAATACTGCACAAGCCTTGAGAGCGTTGCTATCGATAACAACGTAACTTCTATAGACGAAAAAGCCTTTTTCTACTGCTCAAAGCTCAGAAATCTAACACTTGGCACAAGAGTGACTACTATCGGCGAAAGAGCTTTTGAATATTGCTCAGCACTGAAAAATATCACATTTTCAAACAGCATAACTACCATCGAAAAATACGCTTTTTCTAACTGCTCAGGTCTTGAAAGCGTCACACTTGACACAAGCGTAAAAACCGTAGGAGATCACGCTTTTGCTGACTGCGAAAATCTGAAAACCGTCACGATATCTAATGGCGTTGAACAAATCGGAGATTATGCTTTTTCTGATTGTACTTCGCTTTATACCGTCACCTTTAAAAGCGGCATAAAATCAATAGGCAAATATGCTTTTGAGCGATGTGAGAACCTGAAAACAATAGCAATTCCAAGCAGCATAAAAACACTGTGCGAAGGCACTTTTTATGACTGTAAAAGCCTTACAGATATCACCATCGAAAACGGTGTAGAAAACATCGGAGAAGGTGCTTTTTACTGCTGTGTAGCTTTAAAAAATATCGACTTACCCGACAGCCTCAAGACTATTGATAAAAATGCTTTTTATCAGTGCACCGCTTTGACCGACATAGATATCAAAGACAATGTTTTATCAATCGGCAAAGGGGCTTTCTCAAGCTGCCAAAGCCTTGAAAACGTCACTCTGGGAAGTAGTGTCGAGAATATCTCAAGTGAAGCGTTTTATAGTTGCACCGCTTTAACAGCTATCACTATTCCTGAAAGTGTCAGTGTTATCGACAAAAGTGCATTTGCAGACTGCTCCTCTTTAAAAAGCGTTACTATAAACGACAGTAGGGCTTGTATCTTTGACTATGCTTTTTCTAACTGCAAAGCTTTAGAAGACGTCACTCTTAAAAACAACATCGTATCAATCGGAGAGTATGCGTTTGCTCACTGTGACAGCCTCAAAGAAATAACTATCCCTTCTAGCACAATATCAGTAGGTAACGGTGCATTTTCAGATTGCAAATCACTTTACACCATCACCATAAAGAACGGTGTGAAAACTATTGCAAACAGCGTATTTTACTGCTGTGAAAGCTTAAAAGAAATCACTATCCCTGACAGCGTGGAATCCATCGGAAGCAGTGCTTTTTATAACTGCACAAATTTAAGAAAAGTTAGCATAGGAAACGGTACATCAACCATTCCTGAAAGCGCATTCTACGGTTGTCTGAGCCTTGCTGATGTGACTTTGAAAAACAGCGTAACGACTATAGAAAAAGAAGCATTTTACGGTTGCACAGCTTTAAGCTCTATAACACTTCCTGACAGCGTAAATACTATCGGTGAGTGGGCATTTGCTGACTGCGAAAAACTTTTGGGCATACACCTTCCTCACAGTGTCGAAAACGTAGATGAATATGCTTTTTTTGAGTGCGACAGCTTAGAAAAAATTTCTTTTGCAAATCCGTCCTGTGTGATTTTTGACAGAGAAGATACCATGCCGAAAACAACTGTTATTTATGGTATAGAAGGCTCAACCGCACAGGTATATGCACAACTTTATAACAGAGTCTTTGAAGACATTTCAAACCTGCCGACACAGCCCCCTGCTCAAAAAATCATACTCGGCGATGTTGACAACGATGGTAAGGTGAGCATCGTTGATGCGACTGTGATTCAGCGACATCTCGCACAACTTCCTAACAATACTTTTGTTACGGCTGCTGCAGATACTGACAAGGACTCAAAACTCTCCATACTCGACGCTACACAGATTCAGCGTTTACTTGCTGAGATAATCACTGAATTTTAATCGACATCACAAAAACAGCTCCAAGAACAAGGGGGCTGTTTTTTGTATCAAAACTGTCATTTGACTTTGCCTTAGTCTTTCTGTACACTTATCGTGTATAAAAATATAATTTGAGAGGATGACGCGATATGCCTGACGATTCAGGTAGTAGCAAATTCATAAAAAAATCACAGAGCCTCAAAGAGCGACTCTTCGGCTCTAAATCAAACACACAAAAGGTGCAACAAACCGAAGAAGAAATTCTCTCTCTTGTCGAAGAAGGACAGGAAAAAGGGCTTATCGAAGATGATACCAAAAACATCATCGAAAATATCTTTGACTTTGATGATACTGTTGCATACGAGATTATGACCCACCGCAGAGATATGGTGGCGATTGAGGACACCGACACTTTGCAAGAAGCTGTCAACATCGCTGTACAGTCAGGCTATTCCAGAATCCCTGTGTACCACGATGACATCGACTCTATCATCGGTGTGCTTTATGTCAAAGATCTGCTCAAATACGTGTGCTCTGATGTTCCGAAAAACTTCAAGATTTCCGACATAGTCAGACAGGTGCTCTTTGTGCCACGCACCAAAGACTGTCGCTCACTGTTTTCTCAGATGAACAAAGAAAAGACACAGATAGCAATCGTCGTTGACGAGTACGGTGGCACCGAGGGTCTTATTACGCTCGAGGATCTTATCGAAGATATCTTAGGCAACATTCAAGACGAGTACGATAACGAAGAAGAGGAAATCAAAAAAATCAGCGAAAAGAAGTTCACCGTCGATGGCTCTACATCAATCGAGGACATCGAAGAGCTCATCGGTCACGACATCTACGATGACGACTCCGACACCATAGCGGGCTTTATGCTCACACAGCTTGGCAGAGTGCCAAAAGAAAATGAACGTCCTGTCGTTGTTCACAAAGGGTTCAAGTTCACTGTGCTCAAGGTCGAAGACAGAAGGATAGAACAGATTTTGATTGAAAGAATCGACTAAATTTGAATTTTTATTATTGCATTGATTTTTATAAAATTAAATGATATAATTTACACCATCACACGGATACCATAGGTATCACAGGAGGATAATTATGAAAAGAATTTTTGCTGCGATTTTAGCAGTTATGATGTTAGCTACTCTTTTTGCAGGTTGTAAGGTGAAGACAACTGTTGATTCAAAATATGTTGACGGTTTTGCAGAAGACTACGCTTCTGCTAAAAATGTTGACGATGAAGGTAACGTTTCTTACGAGTTCGAAGATGACAAGTACGACGAGTTTGCAAAAGACTACTACGAAGTAGTCAAGGAAGAGTCCAGACTCGAAATCGAAAGTGCCGGTCAGTACTCATACTATAACCCTGAAATCACAGATGTTGTTGTCGGCATCACCCCTAAAGCTTGGGAAGAGATGGGCGAAGAAGCGCTGAAAGCTGAAGCACAAAAAGTCGGCGAAGCTGCCCTCAAGTACCAGATGAACCTCAAAAACCCTGCAGGCGAACTCACTGTTACATACCGTAACGCCAACACAAGCGAAGATTACTTCACAATCACGGTGAAAGCTGAATAAATCTAATGAAATTTTAAAGAGGTGCGACACTACATCGCACCTCTTTTTATTTTTGTTCGTAATCTTTATCAGCAAGGCAGCCACCTATGCACTCGTAGTCGTTATTTTTATTCCTGCACATACCAATAAGGTCACAATACACGCATTCCTTTGGAACCAGTTTCAAAAACCGTCTGTGCTCCTTGTTTGAAAAAAACCTGCCTAATACACATTCTCTAAAATACTGGCTCCTGAAATAGCTGAATATGCTCAAATTGATTCCCCCATAAAAAAAGCACACCCCGAAGGATGTGCCGAAAAAGTGTTTATCCTCAGGTCGTTACCACACGAACCCAAATCCCCATACGGAAATAGAGGAAAACACCTTTTACCAAGGTAGTTTTCCCCGTATGAGGATAAAAAGTTGAGTTCGTGTGGTAGCCTTATTTTATCACATCTATCAAAAGTTTGCAATAACATAAAAATCCCCTGACTAAATAAAGTCAGGGGATAAGCTTTAACGACTCATTTGTCAACTCAATAACTATCAATCACAGAAAAAATACTGTCATAATCATAGACTGTTTCAGCAACATTTTTGGCGTTCTCTTCAGAAAAAACGTCGTTTAACATATAATCATAGTCCATTGCCGGCACAGACTCACCGTTCCAGGTATAACTATTGTTCATAGTACTGAAAGTACCGCTGACGATTTCTATGAGCCTGCCTTGCATTAAATCATATATTGTATCTGAGCCTGAACCTTGCCATTGGCTACATATCTTAATCAGACCACTACGCTCAATATATGTGAAGCCTTCTGATATGGTATATCCCATTGCATTTTCATTCAGGCTACCATCATAAACCCAACAAAGTGTCGCAGCGGTAATATGAGAAGGCCCGCCTATAACTAACTCCGGAATAGAATCGTCATCGATAAGCACCAGAGAAAACTCAACTTCATTTTTATTGTTAGCTTCTGATATATATGCGTTTATACGCTCCTTATACAAAAGCTTCCACGTCTCCTCTTTTTTCGGTGCCTGTGTTGGCTTTTCTGTAGGGGCAACAGTCGGTGCTTGTGTGGGTTTTTCTGTAGGAGCATCTGTAGAAACCTCAGTAGCCTCTGTGACAGATTCTGTTGCTATAGACTCAGTAGGAGTTGCCTCTTTTTCACCACAACCCACAAACACTGTTGATATAAATATAACGACTAAAATCAAAGATATAAGCTTTTTCATACTGCACCCTCAATAATGTTTATTTTTACAAAAAATATGATATTATTTGTACTTTCATCTTAGCACGAGCGGTATTTAAAATCAATAAAAACTTCGAGCCCATCATTAAGGAAAACCTCCAAAATGGTGGGTCTAACTGTAAAAGTAGAAATATTAAAGGGAGGGCACTAAAGCCCTCCCTAAATTATTGTGTATTGTCAGTAAAACGAAAAACACCCTGTGCTTTTATACCTATCTAGTTGCTTTTGATTATTTTTTCACGCAAGTCGAATATTGTTTCTTCTTCACTACTAAAGGAATCGTCTTTAAGAACTAACTTATCAAAACCGTCTGCAAAGCTTTCATAGTAATCACAACTTGTCGTTTGTCCATCTACATACGCGTAACTTTGTTTATCATCATACCTATAATTTGCTTCAGCACTATGAATCAACACAAGCTCGTCATTTTCCAAACGATAATAATCATCTCTGTAAAGTGAACCATCATCATTTCCGCCATCAGTAAAAATTTTCAGATATATCGAGTTGTCTTTTCTCACAACAGATACCTTGCCGCTTGAACTACCTACTCGTAAAACAAGTTGTTTTTCATCTAAGATGCAATAAAGCTTATCGCCTTTTATGGTATAAACGCTACAATCGGTAGCACTAGTAGGGTCGGCATCAAAATCCGTATTTATAATAATCAATTCATCCACACCATTGGAATCAAGATCATATAAAATACCGTCGGCATAAACACTGTCAAAACCTTCTCTACGACAGTTACTAATAAAGTCATCAATAACTTTTACATAAGGGTGGTCAGATTCAGGCAAGGTTGGTTCAGTCTTTTGGGTAGGAGCATCAGTCGGTGCCTGAGTTTCTTCTTTTTCCACCAGTGTTGGAGTTGCTGTTTGATTATCGGCGGTTTTACAACCCACTGCGTAAAATATTACTAACAAAACACCAATAGTTATTAACATGTATTTTTTCACTAACTGTTCCACCTTACTACTATAATAGAGTCTTTTAATATTATATAACTTTACTATTGTATTTGCAAGGTATATAACACATATTATATCTTAGTAAAAATAATACACAAGTATTTTCTCAAAACCGATAGCTAAACTCAAAAAAGGCTTCCGAAAAATCGAAAGCCTTTTTATTATACCTTATGGTAAATTATTTCATTGCATTATATACTGCAACTGCACAAGCAACTGTAGCACCAACCATTGGGTTGTTACCCATACCGATAAGACCCATCATCTCTACGTGAGCAGGAACTGATGAAGAACCTGCAAACTGAGCGTCACCGTGCATTCTACCCATAGAGTCTGTAAGACCGTATGAAGCAGGACCAGCAGCCATATTATCAGGATGGAGTGTACGACCTGTACCGCCACCAGAAGCTACTGAGAAGTAACCTACACCGTTCTCGTTAGCCCACTTCTTGTATGTACCTGCAACAAGGTGCTGGAAACGAGTTGGGTTAGTTGAGTTACCTGTGATAGATACACCAACGTTTTCATGCTGCATGATAGCAACGCCTTCACGAACGTCGTCCGCACCGTAGCAACGAACTGCAGCTCTCTCGCCATCTGAGAATGCCTTTTCTTCAACGATCTTGAGCTCACCTGTGAAATAGTCAAACTCTGTCTCAACGTATGTGAAACCGTTGATTCTTGAGATGATGTAAGCTGCGTCTTTACCAAGACCGTTGAGGATAACTCTAAGAGGCTCTTTTCTAGCTTTGTTAGCGTTTCTAGCAATACCGATAGCGCCTTCAGCAGCAGCAAAAGACTCGTGACCTGCAAGAAAAGCAAAGCACTTTGTTTCTTCTTTAAGGAGCATTGCGCCGAGGTTACCGTGACCACGACCAACAGCTCTCTGCTCAGCAACTGAACCAGGGATACAGAAAGCTTCCAAACCTTCGCCGATAGCTTCTGCTGCATCAGCAGCTGTAGTTACGCCCTTTTTGATAGCAACAGCGCAACCGAGTGTATATGCCCAACCAGCGTTTTCAAAAGCGATTGGCTGAACTTCTTTTACGATGTCATATGGGTTGAAGCCTTTGTCTACACAAATCTGCATAGCTTCTTCGAGATTAGCGATACCATACTGAGCAAGGCACTTCTCGATTTTAGGCATTCTTCTTTCAATACTTTCAAATTTAACTGCCATTTGAGATTCCTCCTTGCTTATTCTTCACGTGGGTCAATGTACTTAGCAGCGTTATCAAAACGACCGTACTGACCAATGTTGTTTTTATATGCCTCATCAGGTGACATACCGTGACGGATATCCTCCATCATCTTGCCAACCTTAACGAACTGGTAACCGATAACTTCGTCGTTCTCATCAAGAGCTGTCTTTAAAACATAGCCCTCAGCCATTTCCATGTATCTAACGCCCTTAGCCTTTGTTGAGTACATAGTACCAACCTGAGATCTAAGACCTTTACCAAGGTCCTCAAGACCAGCGCCGATTGGAAGACCGTCTTCTGAGAAAGCTGTCTGTGAACGACCGTATGCTAACTGCTCAAAGATGTTTCTCATAGCAGTGTTGATAGCGTCACAAACGAGGTCTGTGTTGAGACACTCAAGAAGAGTCTTGCCAGGGAGAATTTCAGCAGCCATAGCAGCTGAGTGAGTCATTCCTGAACAACCGATTGTTTCAACAAGAGCTTCTTCAACAATACCGTCTTTAACATTGAGTGTTAATTTGCAGGTACCCTGCTGAGGAGCACACCAGCCAATACCGTGTGAAAGACCGGAAATGTCTTTGATTTCATAAGATTTTACCCATTTACCTTCTTCAGGGATAGGTGCAGGACCGTGTTTAGGGCCCTTTGCTACAGTACACATTTTTTCAACTTCGTGTGAATAAATCATTGTACTAAACTCCTTTCACTATTTGTTGATGAGACAAACTCATACACGTACATTATAAAACAGAAAGTCGATTTACGCAAGATGTTTTATATCGTCTTTTGGAAAATTTGTGAAAAAATTATCGGTTTTTCTCACAAAGTCTGTAAAAGCACAAAATCTGCCTCCCTTTGTGTAAGGGGAGGCAGATTTTTTATTTGCAATGTTATTGATTTTTATTGATGTTTTTTCACTGTTTGAAATCAAAAGATTATTCAGCTAGTTCTTCTCTGAGTGAAAGCAGCAGATGTTCGTTTTCTCTGTCTGGATATACGTACTTCATTTTATAGAGCACTTCACAGTCGTTTACATATTCTTCTACTTCATAGTAAGAAACATCTTCACCGTCTATCACACCGCTACTTTCGTTGTAGCTGATTTCATAGGAGTCATCTGTCGTATAGTAGTCATATTCAACAAGATTTTTGACAGCAAAGTCGTCGTTTGAATATGCGTAATATGTATGAGTACCACCACGGTGCATATGAGGGCCTGATGTTTCGCCTGATTCCATAAATATTTTCATAAGCGTCTGTCCGTCTTTTTCAATAATACTTACATCGCCATCGGGACCGGCTATCTCCCTGTAAATCTCTTTCTCCTCAAGCAGACACTTTGCTTCTCCATCGGCAATAGTATAAACACTGCAAACCACTATGCCGAAAGTACTTACGGTTTCATCGCCCATATATCCCGGGATAGAATGTACAACTATCAGCTCCTCAACACCATTGTTGTCCAAGTCGTACAACATTCCACTGAAGCAGTCTTCGTTACCATTATCTTTTGAAATTATGTCATCGATAACATTTACATACATACTTGTATCCGCTATCACTTGTGTCGGCTCTTTGGTTGGTTCTTCTATGGTACTCGGTGCCTGTGTTTGAGACACATCTTCGACTTTTTGAGACTCTTCATCGCAACCTGTTATCACCAAACACATAAGTAAAATAACAAGAACCAACGCCATTAGAACACGTATTTTACATATAATTGATTTTATCATAATTATCTCTCCTTTTGATTTCGTTATTTCACTCAAGTCAAACACACGGAAATTTTGCACCGTATTTTCTGAGCATATCACGCAGTTCTTCGTTGTCTTGTTTTGACAGCATCACTACCTTGCCATCGTGCTTGAGATTAGGACAGTTATCACAAGCGATATAAAAGTTCTTTACTCTATTCCCGTCATCAAAACTCAGGTAAATACTATCATCAAAGCCACAGGACAAACCGTTGTCAACAACAACTCTGCCGTCGTTGATCATTTCTCTTACCTTTTTGCTTTCTTCTTCGGTGAGGGTTGTCGTAATCTCAATGTCATAATAGTCGTTTACGTAGTAAAACTCCGCTGTGGCGTCTTCGCTGACGCTGACATTTCCAAAGAATGCATAACCTGCAACAGCTATAGCTATAAGCACCACCAAAGCAACAGCCCATACTCTTCTCTTTTTACCTTTTTTTGACATAAAAACACCCCGAATATAGATCTGTTTTAATTATAACAAAATTATCATACGGTGTCTATTCTTTGACAAGAGATTTTAATTTTTTAGAAACTGTCGTTTGATATATTTATAGCTGTGCTTGTTTTTGTGGCTATTTTTTATTATCAAGGTGCAAAAATTATGATTCAAAGTGTCTTTTCTTTTTTAAGCTTCTGCTTTTTTGATATCTGAAAAGATAATTTTTTGCCATGGTGTTCTTTATTTTGACTTGCTTTGTTTACTCTTACAAAAACAAGATAAAAATTCTGTATATAATGTTTATGGAAATTTATATAGCTTTGCTATATACTGTATATGTGATAGTTTGAGTAGTAGCACTTTTTGCTCAAATCTTTATGGGTATCTATCTATTACTCCTTAGAACTCTCCATACTACGAGGTGAAAAGTATGAAAAAATTGTTATCTCTATTTCTGACACTTGTGATGGTTATCGGCATAGTTGCTGTTTTCCCATCATCAGCTGCACAAGTCGCTACATTCAAAGAAGGCGACGTCCTTTATATGAAGGTCGTATCCCCTGCTGAATGGACCGGTAGCAACCCTACTATGTACGTTAATTTCACTGAATACTCTCGCGCTGATAACGGAGGTGTTTCGGTTATCATCGCTGACGCTGATAAAACAAAGTACAACCCGAAAACAGGTGTTGAGTACCTATCTGACAAAGGTGTGTACAAATACACTGTTACAGCCGATGACGCAGGAGCTACTGTGATGCGTTTTTGGCGTGGTAATGACGTCAAGCTTTGGAACTGTTCTATCGCACTTTCTGCGCAAGATTATGCAGAGGGCTACAATATGGTCACTATAGACGGTGGTGCAACATGGGACGATATGGGCGAAAAGCTCGCTTTCTATGATGTCAGCGTTGAACCAAAGCTCATCCTCTCTTCAAAAACCGGCGAAATCGGTGACACATTCACCGTAACTGTTGAGTGTGAAGAAGCGAGTGGATATACATATACATACGAAATTACTGCTAACGGTGAAGTTGTCAGCAACACAACATCATATTCCTTCACTGCTGATAAAAATGGGGCTATTGCCATAAACGCAACGGTCACCGCAACGGACAAAAACGGAAAGTTAGCAGGTATTTGCAGTGTATCAGGCTCTATTATGATAGGTGTGCCGAATGTCACAGCAGCTACTACTACGGGGCTTTTTGCTCACGCATACAGTGGTGACTCAAAAGAATCTGAAGCGTGGGTTAAATGGTACGACAAGGATGGCACAAGATACTTCCTCATGCCAACCTGCACAGCTCCTGACACTATCGAAATCTACAACGCTTATGGTACAGACGCTACTATCAACGGTGTGACTATTCCTCCATCTTCTATCGGTGTTATAAACTATGAAGAGGATAGAGAGTACACTGTTACTGCTAACAACAAGACATACAAAGCAAAGTTTATGATCTCAAGTGCAGAAGCAGCTGTTTTCATCAACAACCCATCTGACTTTGGCGGTATGGGTCTGTGGGATTATCTCACAGATGACAAAGAAAATGAAGCATCAGGTACTGCTGCTATGCTCGACGATGAAGGCAACCTCAACAACGAGGGTGTTAAGAAAATCAAGGGTAGAGGTAACACCTCGTGGAACGCTAGTAAAAAGGGCTTTAACATTACATACAACAGCGCTGTTTCTCTTGACGGTATGCAAAAGTGCAAGAAGTTCTCCATCATCTCCAACTTCCAGGATCCTGCACTCGCACGTAACAGAGTTCTTTATGACCTCGCCGATGCAGTAGGAGTACCTTACGCTTCTGATTCACGCTTCACTGAGATTTATATCAATGGTGAATACATCGGCAACTATATGATGTGTGAAAAAGTCGATGTCGGCAAAAACACTCTCATTCCTGACGTAGACGAAGAAGACTACTTAAACTATGTAGACGGTTCACAAAAAGACTTCTCTTTTGTCTGCGAAATCGACAACGCTCCATCAGCCGACGATTTCAATATCACAATGAGCAACCGCAATAAGGTTACTATGAAATCACCTGAACTCGAATCAGGCGACCCTGACTACAACAACGTTAAAAACTATATCAAAAACAAATACGACACTATGTGGAACAAGATCACCTCTAACGCAAGTGACGTAGACGACTATATCGATATCGAATCACTCGCTCAGGTTTATCTCATCAATGAGTTCGGCAAAAACTGGGACTCAGGAGCAGGTAGCTTCTACTTTGTATTCAAACCTGATGAAAACGGACACTATAAGTTCTTTGCTTCCCCTGTATGGGACTACGACAACTCTCTGGGTAATGCTAACGGTGTTGAAAGTGACCTGAGAAACCTTGGCATCAACGACTACACAGAGCCTACAGGCTGGTTCAGCTCACTCAAAAACGGTTACAGTGGCCCTAACTTCCTTACAGATTCTATCAAAAACTGTGATGAACTGAATAAAGTTATCCCAACTGTATGGTTTGAACAGTTCTTACCTGAGCTGGAAAAATTCTTCTATAGTCAGGATTGTAACAACACTGAACTGTACTCAGCCGATGTCTACTATGACTTTTTGAAAGACAGTGCAAAACTTAACTACACCAGATGGGGTATGGTTACTGACACAGGTTGGATTGCTAACCATACGTCTTTGAGAATAATCTATGCGACCTATACTTACAACGAGTATGGTCAAGTAACAGGTGTAAACTATGTAGAAGAGCCTAGCAAAGCATCCTACGATAAATACGATTTTTCTGCCGAATATGAGTATATGATCGACTGGGCAGTAGGTCGTAGTGCTTGGCTGTCAAAAGAATATTTCGATGACTATACTCCATCAGAGATTATCCCGACAGAACCACCTACTGACCCTCCAACACAGCCTCCTACTGATCCTGTTCTTCCGGATAAAGAACCTGAGTTTGACTTAACAAACGCTATCGCTGCTTGGCAGTTTGACCCTACAGACAAAGTAGCTGAAGAAAAGCTGACCGAATACGGTACAGGCGATGATGGATATAATGCAACTTACGGTAACGGAAAGCTCATTGGCACAGTCGATGGCACAAATATGCGCTCGCTTGAATGGTCAGTAGCTGAATACGGTACAAACGGTTTGAATATGGTTCCTATTATGGCTGCCGGTTCTAAAAACCTCTGGGGCACACCTTACGTTCAGTTCGAGATCTCCACAAAAGGCTATTCAGATATCAAGTTTACTGCATATATGGCAGGCTCTAAGAAATGTCCTGCTTCTTGGAAAATGCAGTACAGCTTAGACGGTACTACTTTCACTGACATAGAAAACGCTGTTGCTACTATTACAATGGCAAACAGAAAGCTGATGACTCCTTATCTTGAAAACACAGCTCTTCCTGAAACTATCAATGATAAAGACAATGTCATCATCAGACTCGTTCCTGTTTCCAGTACAACCGTCAGCGGTGGCATAACCGAAGATGACCCGACAGGTGGCGAGCTGGCACTCAACAACATCTTAATCAGCGGCACAAAAACATCTACTGAAAAAATCAAGGGCGACGCAGACTTAGACGGTAAAGTCACTGTTATGGACGCTACTGCTATTCAGCGTCACTTAGCCGAAATTGAACATTTGTCAGAAGAAGGTTTAGAGCTCGCAGATGTTGTGAAAGATACCGGTCTTACTATTTTAGACGCAACTCAGATTCAGCGTTTCTTGGCTGAAATTATTGATGAGCTGTAATTGATTTGTGTACATTCGCAGGCACTTTATGTGCCTGCGTGAAACTGAAAGGAAGATTTTTATGAAAAAAATAATAAGCCTTGTGCTTATTTGCGTGTTAGTTATCTCTATAACTACAGTAGGCATGATGGCATGCTCTGCACAAAACGTAGCGGTTTCTCCTACAGGAGATACAAACGTCACCGCAGCTACTACAGCAGGTCTTTATGCTCACGCTTACTCAGGAGTTGACAGCGAAGCATGGGTCAAATGGTACGAAAAAGACGGTAAAAATTATTTCTTTATGCCTACTTGTACTAACGCTAATGCTATCGAAATCTACAATGCTTACAGTACAGATGCTGTAATAAACGGTACTACCATCAAAAGTGGCAACGCTGCTACTATAAGCTGTGTTGAAAACACAGATTTCACTGTATCTGTTAATAACAAAACATATACAGCTAATGTTATGCGCTCAGATACTGAAGCGGCTGTTTTTATCAACAACCCTAGCGACTTTGGTGGCAAAAACCTGTGGGATTATCTGACCGAAGATAAAAGTAACGACGCTACTGCTACTTCTGCTGTTTTAGATGACAAAGGTAAAATCGACAACACTTCTATCAAAAAAATTAAAGGCAGAGGTAACACTTCCTGGGACGCTGACAAAAAAGGTTTCAACATCACTTACAACGACGCTGTTGAAATCGGCACTATGCAGAAATGCAAGAAGTTTTCTATCATATCTAACTTCCAGGATGCATCACTCACTCGTAACAGACTTCTCTATGATTTGGCCGATGAAATCGGTGTGCCATATGCTTCTGATTCCCGTTTTGCAGAAATTTACGTAAACGGTGAGTATATCGGCAACTACCAGGTATGCGAAAAAGTCGATGTCGGCAAAAACACTTTGATGCCTGATATCGATGATGAAGACTACTTAAACTACTGTGACGGTAGCCAGACTGATTTTGAGTTTGTATGCGAAATCGACGCAGGTCCTGATGATGATGACTTCACAGTAAAAGCTACTAACGGTAACAACCTCACTATGAAATCACCGGAACTCGAAAAAGGTGATCCTAACTACTCAAAAACCCAAAGATACATCAAGGCAAAGTACGATGCAATGTACAGAAAAGTCATTCAGAACGCAAGCGATGTGAACGAATACATTGATATCGAATCTCTCGCTCAGGTTTATCTCATCAATGAGCTCGGTAAAAACTGGGACGCTGGTGCGGGTAGCTTCTTCTTTGTTTACAAACAAGATGAGTCAGGCAAATACAAGTTCTATGCTTCTCCTGTATGGGACTACGATAACTCTTTGGGTAACGCAAGAGGTGTCGAGGGTGACCTCAAAAACTTAGGCATCAAAGACTACGAAGAGCCTACAGGCTGGTTTGCAAAACTCAAAAACGGTTATCGTGGACCAAACTTCCTGAAAGAGTCTATCGCAAAATGTGATGCACTTAACGACATTATCCCGACTGTCTGGTTCGAGCAATTTGTCCCTGCTATCGAAACTAAACTCAAAGGTAATGGTCTGAACGATACAGAGCTTTATTCAGCAGATGTATATCTTTCATATCTTACAAAGAGTGCTGCTATGAACTACATTCGTTGGGACATTATACAGGAGCCTCAGTGGGTTGCCGACCACGATTCTATCAAAGAATGCACAGCTACTTATACATATAATAAATACAGCCAGATAACAAACGTTGACTACAAGCAAAACACAGTTGCTACAAAATATACTGCACATGAGTTTGCTGACGAATACAAATATATGATAGACTGGACATGTTCTCGTGCAGCATGGATGTCAAATGAATATTTCGATTCTTACATCCCTGAAGCTGCATCAGAATTAAAGGGTGACGCTGATAATAACGGTGATGTTAATATAATGGACGCTACAGCTATCCAAAGACATTTGGCAGAGTTGAAATCGTTGTCAAATATCGGATTGTATCAAGCCGAAACAACCAACGACTCCAATGTCACTGTTATGGACGCTACACAAATCCAACGATTTTTAGCTGAGATTATAGATACGCTGTAAAAGAATAGAGGAATATTATGGTGCCACTTGATTTTGTAACACTTTTGTTATATAATTTGAGTGGCACTTTTTAGTTAGGAATATAATAAAAAGGAGAATTAACATGAAAAAACTTTTTAGTGTTCTTTTAGTCGCGGCTATTGTACTGTCTTTATGTGTGGTTTCTATCAGTGCTGAAAACTCTTCAAACCCTAATCTGCCTACTGTTGAGAAATCTTACTCTGTCAAAGCAGGCGACATCATCCAGTACACTGTCTATATGAACATAAACTCTAATAACAAAGTATGTAGCCTTGATGCTACTACTTTCTATAGTGACAATCTGCAGTTTATACCGGATCTTGATAAATACGGTGACAACAACCTGGATAAAATGTTCCCAATACTCTCTATCGCAACTGTTACTAACTTAAACGGAGTAAACGGAGGAATTATCTATAATTATTCCAGTGCTCAAAATGGTAGACGTTTTAATGAAGACGATTGTGTCCTTGCTACTTTTACATTTTTAGCTAAAGAGGACGGTACCGCTACCATTTCTACCGTGATGAAGTGTCTGGCAATGATGGACAGCGACAGTAACATGGTGGTTATAGTTGACCAGGATTTAGGCTTAGTTAAGCAAAACAACTTCACCACAACAAACACTATCAAAAAGACAGGCACCGCAAAGATGTACGGCGACGTAAACGGTGATGGAAAAATTTCTCTCGGTGGTGACGCTGTTTATATTCAAAAGCATCTTGCTCAGCAGGATCTCACTAACTTCGACGAAACTGTAGCCGATGTTAATGGCGATGGTAAAATCACTCTCGGTGGAGATGCTGTAAATATTCAGAAATATCTTGCTCAGCAGGATCTACCTGACAACATCGTTGTAGGCGAATATATTATCCCTTAAAACCTGATTTTAAAGAACTGACCGACCGGAGCTTACTTCGGTCGGTTTTTGTTGACCTGAAAACATAAAAGATGTATAGTAAAATCAGCACATCACACAAGGAGAACGCTATGGTTATTGATACACACACTCACATTGGCACCATGCTCAACTTTGATATGAGAGAAGAGCACATTCTCTATATGATGAAAGAGTATAGTATTGACCACTGCATAGTTTCAAACTCAGAGTGCGCCACGCACGACCACAATCAAAAAGAGATTCCCAAAAAATATCGCAAAAGCCATGTTGATACAAACCTGCGTGCTATCAAATTCGCTCGTGAAAATATGGGGAAGATTTCGGCCGCATTGTGGGTCAATCCTCACGAAGACTATACCCCTATCGACGAAATGATAAAAGACAACCGTGATGTAATCACTGCTATCAAACTCCACCCGTTTCACGCAAATCTCAGGTTTGACAGCGAGCTCATCAAACCGTATTTAGCACTGGCTCAAAAGTATTCTTTGCCGATAGTCACCCACACAGGAAACGGTGAGTGCGACGATGTAAAACTTGTCTACAACGTAGCAAAAAACTATCCTGATGTTAATTTTGTTATGGTGCATATGGGACTTGGCACCGATAACAATGAAGCCATAGACCTCATATCAAAACTTCCTAACCTCTATGGCGATACTACCTGGGTCAGCATAAAGAGCACACTGAAATTCTTAGAAATCTGTGGTGACGATAAAATCGTTTTCGGCTCAGACGCACCGATAGACGGAAAAGACACTTATCTTGATAACGGCAAGGGCGAACGCAGCTTGTATCAGGCATATTTTAATGAGTTCAGAGATATGGTAAGTGAAGACACATACGAAAAAATAATGTACAAAAACGCTCAAAAGCTATTTAAAATTTAAAAGCGTATATAAAAAAGGCAGTTCAAAAGAACTGCCTTTTGCAATTTATTTTACTTGTCTTTTCTCTTGTAGCGGAAGAGAGTGTTTTCTGCCCATTCTCGGTCTATTTTGATAAAGCCGGAGAGCTTTTTATCGTTCTGACAGATTTCGCTCACTATCTGCGCTGAACGAGCATAAACCTCAAGTCTAGCTGACTGAACATACGGTTCGTGGTCTTCTCCAACAAAGAAAGTGAAACCCATTGTATTTGTCTCACGATTATACAGTGAAAGATATCCCTCTTCGACACGTTTTAGGTCGTGCTTTTTAGCGACCGTCTCACTGATAGCAAGCTTTGTGAGCTCAACAGCCATATCATCTAGACCCGACTCAAAGATGAAAACCTTTTCTTTAAACGAGTTGAAGTCCGGTGTAATACGCTTTGTAATACCCTTGAGATTTCTGTAATCTTCTTCAAGTGATCTATCCTCAAGCTGAAAACGGTCAATCTGCGGTATGAGATATATCATAAAACGACGCTTCATATCATTATAAAGAAGCGGATATGTAAATCTGCCTTCGTATCCACAGTTTTCACATTTCCACTTGAGCAGTTTTTCTGAAAGCAGATCTTCTCTAAACTGTGGGTCGTTTGTCGCATTTATGCTGATATAAAGATGTGCGCTTGTGACCTCACTACAGTTAGGACACGCAACCTCTTTAGATATGACATTAGACATTTTTCACACCTCCACTGTACTATAATTTAATTATAACAAGAAACGCAAATAATGCAAGAAAAATAGTTGTTGATTTTATGCTTGCTATCTGCGATAATATAGATACAAAAGTTCATAATAGGAGGTAATATTATGGATATCAAAAAGGAATTAAAACAAGGTGTAAAACTCGCAGCTGATGCTGCTACTGATATTGCACAGACTTTAGTTGAAAAAAACCGTATGCGTGCTAACGCCAACCGCATCAAACAGGTCATCAAAGGCGACACAGAGCTTAAAAATCAAGCATATATCGAACTCGGACGCTATTTTTATGACAACCTCAGAGATGACGCAAACGACGAGTGTGAGGCGCTGTGCGTTGTTATAGACAAAACTACAGCTCGTATCTCAAAAGCATCTAAAAAATACGTTGAACTTATCAGCGACGCAAAAGATTTGAAAGTGCCTAGCGAAAATACAGACAAAATCAAAAAGGCTGTGAGCGATAAAGCCCAAAAAACTAAAGATGCTACCGAAGCCAAGGTATCTGATATAAAAGACAAAGCCACAAAAACCGTAAAACAAGCTAAAGACAAAGCTGTTGATATGGGAACAAAAGCTAAGGAAAAAGCTACTGACCTAACAGATAAAGCAAAAACCACAGCAATGGACTTAACCGCTAAAACAAAAGAAACCGTCGCAGATTTCTCTGATAAAGCAAAGGACAAGTTCGACGATTTCAGATCTTTCATCGCTCCTGACGAAGATTTGGACGATATCATCAACGGTAACGATGAGCTCGAAGATATGATTGCACAGCAAGAGGAAATCATCAAGAAAGCAGAAACAAAGACTAACATTGACTTAGAAGTTGACGACGAAGAGTCCCCTGAAGATTTTACTTTTTAAAAACCAACACATATAATAAACCGCCCACATCTTTTGATGCAGGCGGTTTTTGTTTTATTCTTCTGTTTTTTCTTCAACTTCTACTGCTGCTGATTTATCTTTATTCTCTTTCTTTTTAAAGAAGTCTTTTTTTGTGCACAGAAAAACCAATCCTGCAAAAACCAGAATAGAAGTAAGCGTCAAAATAAGTCCAAGCACAAAACCCTGTGGACAGTATTTGAGTTTGATGTCGTGCTCACCTTTTTTGAGTTTGAACGCAACCAGCGCATTACCAACAGGAGTGACTTCTACTTCTTCTCCATCAACATACGCTGTCCAACCCTTGTCATAAGAGATAGATGTATAGAACAATCCGTCCTCCTTAACATCTATTGTACCCTCAATGAGAGTGTCGGTAGACTTTGTACAGTTGAGAGTGCTCTGTGAAAGCTTCTCAACACCTTTTTCGAACAGCTCTTCGTTGAACATATTACAGTACACATATGCTGAACCGGTTGTAACATCAGAAAGGTCGGCATAAAGCGAAAGCTTGTCGCCTTCTTCGACCTTACCCATCTGCATAATATACGGACGTTTTACATAATTAGTAACTACTGTGTTGTCATTGAGCTTGATATCAACACTGTCAGAATCACTACACTGGAAGTATGCATACGCTGTACCGTCATATGGTGCGGTGTAATTATACTTCAAATGCGGTTGCTGTGAAGTGTCTTTCAACTCGTAGCTATAGTTTCCATAGCTGTTTTTTGTAACAGAGAATACTTCGTAATCAGTATGACCTTGCGATACTACATCAAGAGGCTGATACAGCTCACCGTCGAGCCCTGTTGCCAGTCGGAAAATCTCATTTTGGTTGTAGAACGGATTGGATGTCGCTGTAGTAGGATCAAACTCTAACAGCTCCTCATTGACCATAAAGCCCTGAGTAACATAGCTTTTATTATTAAACAGCTTTACACTGCCTTCCTGATATATAAGTTCTAAGTGGTCGCTGTCAAGAAACACACCGTTTGGTGATATAAGATACTTGATATTAAGCATCAGGTTAGTAAATGGAGAACTCTCCTGATATGTGTATCGGTTACTTGCTACCCAACCGCATATGCCGAATTTTTCCATATATGCGGTGATATCACTATTTACAACAGAGCTGAACATTGATACTCCGTTTATGCCGATAAGTGCGTTGTCATTTAATGTGTGATACTTGGTAACTTCTGTTCTAAACAGGTCTTCGTTGTCTTTTTCTACTTCGTCAATATGCTCGACAACGTCCAGCGTGTTACTTGTGCCGAGTGGATACGATGTAGTTGTGGTTGAACCGACCGCTTTGGTGCCAATATATGCAGCACATGTACCCTCTGCAAGACAGATAATAGCAAGTGCTAGAGATAACGACTGCTTAGGCACAACTTTAAGTACATACAGACACAACCATGCAACAATAAGAAACGCTATGAATGCTGTTGCGATAACAACCTTTTTATCCTGGAATTTGGAAGCTATTATGGTAACACAGATAACCAAAGACACCGTAATCATTATATGTGTGAGCTTCGTGTGCTCCATATTCATCAGCGCTCTGTAAGCCATCGTCACAAGAACAAACGAGAACAAGAACGAAAATCTGTGCGGAAGCATATTAGGGAAGTGGAAACCGTGCCATATAAAGTCAAGCTGTCTTACAATAAAGCTCATAATAAAGAATAGTAGCAACACACCACCGGCAATACGCTCACGAATCTTTATTTTAGAACAAGTGAAGAACAACCCAGCGAGCACCAGCGCTATCATTCCACAATAGATGTTAGGCAATCCTTCTTTTGTAGTAGGCTCAATGAAAGCTACCGAGTTAGAAATAACCTTTGCTATAGCCTGCATTGTGCCTTTGAAATCAGCTGTGTCACCGATATTTATAGCATAAGTGGTTGGAAACGTGTTATCTGATGAGTGGGTAGACCCCAGCGCAATCGCAGTCGGCAAAGTGAGTATCGCTGTCATAGCAAGCGACATCACTGAAAAACCAACCATTTTAAAGAAGTTTAAAAACAATGTCTTTACATTTTTATACTCTACTATACAGTAAACTATGCTCACCAGTACCACGAATATACAGATAAACAAACCGATATAGTAGTTAGCAAGAACAGAAAGTGCCAGCGAAATAACATAAAGCTTGAACTTACCATCTTTGAGCAACGCTACCGTACCTGCCACAACCAGCGGTAAAAGTGCAACCGTATCAAGCCATATAACATTCCAGTAGTAGCCCATAATAAACGAGCACAACGCATACATGATACCAAACACAGTGACTGTGATATCACGTCTTTTGAATGTGATACGCAAAAACTGTGCAAAGAAAAATCCGGCACAACCAATTTTTACACAAGTGATAAACGCCAAAAACTCTCGCAAGTTCTCGGGTCTCACAAAAACCGAAAAGAAGTTCAGCGGACTTGCAAGGTAGTATGCCATAAGTGCCAGATAGTTTGTACCTCCGCCGGACTTCCATGTCCACAGCAAAGACCCGCCCTCTTGCAGCTTATCCTGAAAATCCACCAAGAACGGATAGTACTGGTGCCACAAGTCAGTAACCAGAATCTGCTGGTCGCCAAACGGTGACACTTTGAGTAGTGCGAAGCATATATATATAAGCGCAAACGGTATAAAAAACGCAAGTATCAACCATATGTTGCGTCCTATAAACGAAGCGCTTTCAGGCGGCTCAATGATAGATTGCCATGAGCTACGCTTTTTTTCGATTTTCTTAACTTTTTTTTGGCCCATTTTCGTTCCTCCACATAATAATACATTATTGATTTTACCATAAATTTTTATAAGGTAAACACCCTTTTGGAATATTTACAAAATATTATTAAAAAATTTTTAAAAAGATAGACTTTTTTTGCTACTGTTGGTATAATTAAATGCATAAATGAGGTGAAACAAATGAAAACAATCGATATCGTTGTTCCTTGCTATAATGAAGAAGAGGTTCTTCCTCTTTTTGTGAAAGAAACTAACGCTGTTATAGCCACACTCCCTGACTACCGCTTCAGATATATTTTTGTTGATGATGGTAGCAAGGACAAAACGTTAGCTGTACTCAAAACTCTGGCTTCTCGTTTTATGAACGTAAAATACATATCTTTTTCCCGCAATTTCGGAAAAGAATCTGCTATGTACGCAGGACTTAAAAACTCCACAGCTGACTATGTTATTGTTATGGACGCTGATTTGCAGCACCCACCTAAGATGTTCCCTCAGATGATAGAGGGCATAGAAGAAGGAAACGACTGCTGTGCGCTGTACAGAGCAAAGCAGACAGGTGAGAGTAAAATCAGACAGTTTGTGTCAAAGATTTTCTTCTCTTTCCAGAACAACATTTCCGACGTTAAGATGCCGGAGGGTGCTGTTGACTATCGTATTATGAGCAGAAAAATGGTCGACGCTATTATGGAGCTTTCTGAGGTACAGAGATTTTCAAAGGGCATTTTCTGCTGGGTCGGTTTTAAGACAAAGTGGGTCGAGTACGAAAACGTTGAGCGTACCGTTGGTACTACCAAATGGAGCTTGTGGGGACTTTTCAAGTATGCACTTGATGGTATCACAGCTTTCTCCGTAACACCGCTTCGACTTATTGCGGGAATGGGCTTTGTTATTTCACTGCTTGCGTTTATTTATATCATCGTCACACTTGTGCAAACCTTGTGCTTTGGTATTGATGTACCGGGTTACGTAACGACTCTGTGTGCTACGCTGTTTTTGGGTGGTATCATCGAGCTTTCTGTCGGCATCTTGGGCGAATATATCGGCAGGATTTATATGGAAACCAAGCACCGCCCTATCTATATCGCAGATGAAACCAATTTGGACAAGGATGAAACAATCTGATGACTGCAATAAAAGCGAATAATAGAAAGGAATAACCTATGTTAGCTTTTATAAAAAAGTTTTTCGATATTAAATTCTGGAAATTTCTAGGTGTAGGTGTAATCAACACGCTCATCGGTGAAGGGTTGAAATTCTTGCTGTTCAATCTTTTTAAAATCGGTGTCTGGGCTTCTTCCATAATAGGCATGGTAGTCGGAAGCACTGCAAGTTATTTTTTGAACAAACATTTCACCTTTAAAAACAAAGACAAGGGATGGAAGCCTGTAGTAAGATTTGTGATAAATATAGCGATATGCTTCACTTTAGCAAATGTCATCGCTTTACCTTTAGTAGAAAAATTCTGTCTTGCTCATTCTATCACCATGTTCGGTTGGAGCGTGGAAACCTTTGCGGGTAACGCTTCTATGATTGTCGGTTCCTGCTTGTTCGTTGCATTCAACTACATTGGTCAGCGCTTCTTTGCTTTTAAAAACCAGGACGAATCAACAAACACAGAATTAACACAAGATGATTAAAGCTTCGAAACGTCATAGTAAAAGAGATTATGGGCAATATACTAATAAATTGTACATACATTTATCTATAAACGTACTGAAAGCTCCGCAACATTGCGGAGCTTTTTTCTTTGATAGAGATTCTTGACAAAACAAAAAGTCACAGTCTCTTTTGAGACTGTGACTCTATTTATGTTAGTTTTACAATCAAGTAACTGTTATTTAAAATTAGTCTAATCTTGCGAGCTTTCTCTGGATAGCTGTTGCGTCTAAAACAGTAACATCGCCATCACCGTCGTAATCAGCAAGGCCGAGTGCTGTACCCTCGAGAATGTAGATTTGTGCGATATGCATCTGGATTTCTGTAGCATCCATGATAGAGATGTGTCCGTCCATATCAACGTCGCCGAGATCAAACTGAGGCTCTACTGGGATATACTCATAGCTTTCGCATGGCTTTGACTGAGTAGCATCGCTCCATGTCATGTAGTAGCAGTAACCATCCTTGAGATCTGTTACAGGATCAGATGTGTCACGACCGTACCCGCCTTCACCACTGAAGATGATTCCTTCGATATCAGCAGGAACTTCAATCTTGTAGATATCATAAACACCATCGCCGTTCTTACCAACGATCTCTGTCACAACTTCGCCTGGCTCTGGTGCGTTTTCGCCGTTAGCGCCACCCCAGTAGTAAGCATATACCTCAGGCCACATCCAGTTGTTCTCAAAGTAGATTGTCATTGTGCCTACAGGTGTTGGTTCTGTTTCAGGTTCTGTTGGGATTGGCTCAGTTGGTTCTGTCTCAGGCTCTGTCTCAGGCTCTGTCTCAGGCTCTGTCTCAGGCTCAGTTGGCTCTGTCTCAGGCTCTGTTGGCTCTGTCTCAGGCTCTGTTGCTTCTGTTTCAACCTCTGTTGGGAATGTTGGTTTTTCCTGTTCAAGAACTACGTGATTGCCATCAGCATCATGATGGTCGTCTCTGAGACAGTCAACGTCCTGAGCACCGTCAGGGTTGAAGCCATAGCAACCGTTGCCATAGTAGTAGTACCACTCACCACCGCATGTCTGCTTGAGTGAAAGCTCATTGATAGAAACAAGGTCAGGGTCGATAACATAGATCATACCGTCAAATGTCTCTGTACCGTCAGGATAGTTGTCTGACTCGCCTGGATCATAGTACTCAGCACCGATGTTTACTGACTGAGCAGCTGAATAGTAAATGTCAAGAGTAGAATCCATACCACCGTCAACACCGTTGTTCCAAACGATAGTTGTAACAGCTGTAGGAACGTTTGCATAGTAGATGTTAGGGTCGTTCTCATCAACACCTGATGGAAGATATCCAGCCCAAGCGACAGGATCAGCTACACCGCTATCCCACCAGTAGATACCAGCTGTGCTAGCGTCTTTGTTGTACCATGTTGGTGCGAACTTGCCCAAAGACTCAGGAATAGTCTCGTCATCGCCGAGTTCACCGTTCTTACCGTTAGGCATAAGGAAGTAGAATTTCTTTGTTTCAACTTCTTCACCGTACAGTAACTCGTGCTCTTCAATAGCCTCATCACATGTGAAAACATCCTGCTCAGTTACTGAATAAGCAGATACACCAACAACTAAACAAGAAGTCAGCATAACTACAGCAAGTAAAATGCTAATTAGTTTTTTCATTTTTTTAACCTCCAAAAAATATTACTATAATTGTACCACTAAATATTTATAAATTCAATGGATATGTAAATCAGCAGAAAAGCTTCTTAACTGCTGTTTATCAACTTAACGAAAAGCTCTTATTTAAGCTCTGCTAGAATATACTGGATTTCTGTAGCATCCATAATATTAACCTTACCGTCAACTCTGATATCACAGTTAGCAAGAATCACGTCAGCGATAACTTTTTTTTCAGCTAAGTGCATCTGAATTTCTGTAGCATCCATAATGCTGAGCTTGCCATCGTTAGTAGCATCACCTATGACACCGCTTGGAACAATCGGCTGTGGCTTATCACCCTCAGGAAGAGTAGAATCAGCAGCAGTCCACTCAACAACAACACCTGTGTTAGCGATAGCAGTTTCTACATCTGCTTTTGTAAGACCAAGCTGTGATGCTGTATAGTCGAGAAGCACCTGATCGCTCTTCGGTGAACCGTCTTCGTTGAGGTTATACATTCTTACGTTTTCAAGTTTATTTACAAGGTAGTCTTCGTACATACCATTTACTGTTGTAACAAATGGTACGCATGTACCTACTACGTTGCCGATAGATGTGATACATTTTTCTGGACCGTACTTTGCAGGATCCTGATTTCTCCAGAAAGCTGCTGTTGCCATCTGTGATGAATCTTCAGGGTTTTCGTACTGTGTTCCGTCGCAGTATGCTGTATCGCCTAAGCATGATTTATCAAACAAGAGGTTGTATGTCTGTGAGCTCTTGCCTGCAGGGTCTTTACAAGAGAAGATACAAGCATAAAGCACTCCATCTTCAAGTGTAACTTTCTTTGCATCTAAGTCGTATGTCCAGATACCGTCTTTGTCTGTATCTGTACATGCTTCACTCTTTGACTGCCACTGATGGAAACCTTCTCCACCATAAGCCCAGATATGACAGTAGAATGTCTTTACTTCCCAGTCTACAGTAGATGTGTCAAAATGCAGTACGTTTCCTGCTGATACTTTTGCTACATCTGCTGGTGCAGCAATCGCAGAAACGCACACTGCACTCATAAGCATTACAAGTGTTAATATTAAACATATAAGTTTTTTCATCAAAAAAATCCTCCTTTTTTATGCATCATTTTGATTATAACATCTTTATCCAATATATTCAATGGGTATAAATAAAACAGCGAGTAGAAAAAACTACTCGCTGTTTGTGCACTTTTTACAATTTTTTCAGGGTGTTTTGGTTCCCTCAAAGAATATTCAACCCGTGTTTTTTATGTATTGTGTCGGATTTTATCGTTGTTTTTCTACATTTGTTTGTACATAATATATAAAAAGCCGAATTTCAAGATATTTTTCTTCAAAAAAATTATAACGAATCAACAAGTTCTGCCAAAAAGCGTTGAATTTGTGTTGCATCCATTACCGTTGCTTTACCGTCACCATCAACGTCAGCTCTCTTGATCTGACTTGAGCTCAGCATTGAGAGTTCTGCTTTATAAAACTGTATTGCAGTTGCGTCCATAACGGTTACTTTGCCATCACCGTCTGTATCACCTTTGTCAGAGCTTGTTTCAAATTCAACGTAACCTGAGCTCAGCTTGGATTTCGCCGCTTTCCACGAAACTGTGACTCTTGTGTTTTCTATCGCTTTTGTGACATTGTCTTTTTTGAGACCGAGAGCTTTTGCTGTGTCATCGAGAATCTGTTGGTCAGTTTTACCTGAATATGCTCTAGCGTTTTCGAGAGTCCACTTGAGGAAGTCTTCGAACATTTCCTGTGGGTTTTCTGTAGAAGGGATACAAGTACCAACAACGTTGCCGATAGATGTGATAACTTTCACAGGACCCCACTTCGTTTCATCCTGACCTCTCCAAAAAGCAGCCAGAGCTGTCTTTAAGCTATCGTAAGGATTCTCATACTCTTTGCTGCTACAGTAAGCTGTGTCGCCGATGCAATCTGTGCTGAATAACAGCCAGTGTGTCTGTCTTTGTGAATAATCTGAGAAAATGACAACATAAGGTTTACCTACTTTGAATTCGTTTCCCGTTTTTGAAAGGTCATAGGTAGCAATGCCTGTTCTAGTGTTGTAATCACAAAGCTCAGCCTTGCTTTGCCATGCCGGCCATTCACCTGAGTCGTCATAAGCCCAAACGTGAGCATATACTTTTGTGACATTTTTCCAGCCTGTGCTTTTTACGTCAAAATGGATTTCTCCTGTTTTTGTAGGAGCATCCTTGAATGGATCTTCCTCGTCCTCCCAAGGATTGTACCAGTCATCGTCTGAGTCAGGCGGATAAGACGGTTTTTCAGGATAGATAACATCACCCCAATAATCATCAGACATTATATGCGTGTGATCATCTCTCAGACATGCATCAGAACCGGCTTTTCCACCGGGTGTAAAACCGTAGCAACCTGAACCATAGTAGTAGTACCACTCACCACCGCATGTCTGTTTGAGTGAAAAATCACCTACATTAACGAGTTCAGGTTCAATAACGTAGATCATATTGTCAAAGTTTTCTGTACCGTTAGGATAGTTGTCTGACTCGCCTGGATCATAGTACTCTGTACCGATGTTTGCAGTCTGAGCAGCCTTGTAGTAAACATCCTGTGTTTTGTCTTCACCACCGTTGATGCCGTTGTTCCATATAATATTTGTTACATAAGCTGGGACGTCAGCATAGTAGATGTCGTCTTCACCCAGGCCTGTGCACTTTTCAGCGATATAACCGATCCAATCAGGTGGATCAGCAACACCGCTATCCCACCAGTAGATACCGGCAGTTTCAGTGAATTCATTGTACCACGATCGAGCGTATTCGAGATTGTCACCAAGCTCACCGTTTGAACCGTTAGGCATAAGGAAGTAGTATCTGTGCTTTTGTACAGGATGGTTTTCTTTTTCCCACTGAGTAACAGCGTCAGTAACTGATATTGCGCCCTCGTTCCATGAATAATATGGATCGTTTTCTACAGCAGCTGATGTGCTTACTACAGCAACGGAAATAAGCACAGTCAAAGCAAGTAAAAAACTGATAATCCTTTTCATAATAAAGCCTCCGCATAAATGATAAATCTATTATACTACCCAAAACATCCATATTCAATCAAAAACAAAAAACAGCGGGTAGAAAAAACTACTCGCTGTTTGTGCAATACTACAATATATTTTAATCTGTGTCAAGCTTGAGCACTGCCATGAACGCTTCCTGTGGAACTTCCACTGTACCCAGAGAACGCATACGCTTTTTACCCTCTTTCTGCTTTTCGAGCAGCTTTTTCTTACGGGTGATGTCACCACCGTAGCATTTCGCAAGAACGTCCTTGCGCATAGCTTTGACGGTTTCTCGAGCGATGATTTTTCCGCCGATGCACGCTTGAATCGGCACTTCAAAAAGCTGACGAGGAATATTTTCTTTCAGCTTTTCAGCCATTTTTCGTGCTCTGCCATATGCTTTTTCAGCGTGGATAATAAACGACAACGCATCGACTGTTTCACCGTTGAGCATAATGTCGAGCTTAACTAGCTTTGACTCTCGATACTCTTTCATCTCATAGTCGAATGAAGCATAGCCTCTTGTTCTTGATTTGAGCGTATCAAAAAAGTCATAGATAATTTCTGCAAGAGGTAGCTCGTAGTGAATATCAACTCTGTCAGAGTCGATGTAGTTCATACCGATGAACGTACCACGTCTGTCCTGACACAGCTCCATGATGTTACCTACATATTCACTCGGCGCATAGATGTGTGCGTCTGTGATTGGTTCTTCCGCACTAGCGATAAGTGCAGGGTCAGGATAGTTCGTCGGGTTTGATATCATCTCGGTTTCACCCGAAGTTCTGGTTATCTTATAATTTACTGACGGAGCTGTTGTGATAAGGTCAAGGTTGTATTCACGCTCAAGTCTTTCTTGAATAATCTCCATATGAAGCAAACCCAAAAATCCGCATCTAAAACCAAAACCTAAGGCAACAGATGTTTCAGGCTCGAAAGAGAGCGATGCGTCATTAAGCTTGAGTTTATCGAGTGCATCACGCAAGTCACCGTAGCGTGCACCATCAGCAGGATACACACCGCAGAAAACCATCGACTGTACCTCTCTGTAGCCGGGTAGTGGCATATCAGCAGGATTTGAAGTCAGTGTAACTGTGTCACCTACTTGTGCATCAGAAAGGCTCTTGATAGATGCTGTGATATAGCCAACGTCGCCTGCGTATAAACCCTCTTTTTCTTCTAAAGATGTCGCACGCATATGTCCGCATTCAACAACACTGAAAGTTGAACCTGTCGCCATGAGCTTGAACTCATCACCCTTGTGAATCTGACCTTCTTTCACTCTTACATATATAATAACACCTTTGTATGAGTCGTAGTATGAGTCAAAAATCATCGCTTTGAGCGGTGCGTTGATATCACCTACAGGAGCCGGAACGTCTGATACGATTTTTTCGAGCACTGCATGTATATTGATACCTGCCTTTGCAGATACCTGTGGTGCGTCTTGTGCAGGAATACCGATGATATCCTCGATTTCATTTATAACACGTTGTGGGTCAGCAGACGGTAAGTCAATCTTATTTACAACAGGAACAATTTCAAGTCCTGTATCTACTGCTAAGTATGTATTAGCAAGTGTCTGTGCTTCGATACCCTGAGAAGCATCGACAACGAGCACTGCACCTTCACACGCAGCAAGAGAACGTGACACTTCGTAGTTGAAGTCGACGTGACCCGGTGTATCAATGAGATTGAACTGGTATGTCTCACCATCGTCAGCCTTGTACTCGAGTGTTACAGCGTGTGCTTTGATAGTAATGCCACGCTCACGTTCGAGCTCCATATCATCAAGAAGCTGGTCTTCCATATCTCTTATAGCAACGCTCTGGGTTTGTTCAAGTATTCTGTCAGCAAGCGTGCTCTTGCCATGGTCGATATGAGCAATGATGCTGAAGTTTCTGATTTTATCCTGAGGAAATGCCAAGTATATCACCTGTTTTCGTTTAGTCAAATTACCCTAAGATAATACCATAATTACTCTTGCTTGACAAGTGAAGAGAAAGAAGAAGTTTTGTGACGGAAATTTAGCCAAAAACCTCACTTTTATTACAAAAATGATTCTTTATTGTAAATTTGGTAAAATTCTATAAAATAATTATAACTATTTTGTGAACTAATTATACTTGTTTATTAGAATTATATGTGATATAATGTCTGTACTAAATTTAATAGGAGGACTTTGAAATGAAAAGAACTATTAGTATTTTACTTGCAGTGCTTTTACTCGTTTCTTGTGCTGTAATCAGTGCTTCTGCTGCTGACGAAGAGGCTGCTACTCCTTCATACTCATGGAATGAAGAAGGCGCTATGACAATCACTGATGCTCTTGCAAAGTGGGAAGCTGAAAATGGTGCTGTTACTAAGAACAGATACTATTTCCTTATGCCTAACGGTTCAAACGGCGAGCTCGGTGACAATGGCGAATACGCTCCATCATGGTACAATGAGTTCACAGGTACAGCTGGTATCTACTGGTGGGATAGCGGTGTTGCTGATCCTGCTGCTTGGATTGGTTATATCCCTAACAAGTGTGCTAATCAGATCACAGAAGCTGACATCTACTATGCTGACGTTCCTGTTGATGTAACAGGTGTTGTATGGAACAATGGTGTCAACGGTGGTATGGACGACACACAGGATATCTACTACAAGGCTGCTCAGTCTGTAAACGTTGGTACAGAGTACTATGATCCGGGCGAGTCAGACTACTATCCTGACGGTACTGAGAACTTCAACGGTATGATCTATGTTATCGATCCTGACCTCGTTGATGTAAACGAGCTTTCACTCAAGCAGACATGCGGTGGTGAGTGGTACTACTACTACGGTTCAGGTTGTTACGGTATCACAAAAGATGGCAAAGCTATCGAGAACTGTCTCAGAGATGACCACCTCAACGCTGACGGTACTCACATTGAATTTGATTCAAACGGTGATGCTGACGGTAGCGGTGTTGTTGATATCGAGGACGTAACTTGCATCCAGAAGCACGTTGCTGAAGTTGAGGAAATCCCTGCAGATCGCTTTGCTGATGCTGACACAGACAAAGACGGTGAAATCACTGTTGTTGACGCTGTTCGTCTCCAGAAAGCACTTGCTGGTATCATCACACTTTAATTGATATCTAAATAATTTTATATAAAGACCGTCTTTGTGGCGGTCTTTGTGTTTTTATCACACTTTTTGAGGTGAACTATGACTAAAGGCGAAAAAGCAAAGTCGCTCTTTCTTGAGGGCTACAACTGTGCACAGGCTGTGTTCGGTGCTTTTGCAGACGACCTCTCACTTGACTTTGAGTTTGCTATGAAACTAAGCTCGGGTTTTGGTGGCGGTATGGGCAGACTCAGAGAAGTCTGTGGAGCTGTAAGCGGTATGTTCATGGTGCTTGATATGAAGCACGGTTATACATCACCTACTGATGTAGAAAGCAAGAAAAAACTGTACTCTCATATACAAAATCTTGCAAAGAGCTTTGAAAAAGAAAACGGTTCTATTATTTGCAAAGAGCTATTAGGCCTGAGCGAAAAGAAAAGCGATCCTACACCACAAAACCGCACACAAGAGTACTACAAAAAGCGTCCTTGTGCCGAGTTGGTGGAAATCGCAGCAAACATAGTCGATGACTATTTAAAAAATATGTAAACTAAACACCAGATACATAAAAAAGCACCCACTATATTTGTGGGTGCTTTTGTTTTTGTTGTTATCAATTACAGTACAGAAATAAGACCTGCAAGGAATTTCTGAATTCTTGTTGCATCAATGATAGAAATGTAAGTATCCTTATCAACGTCTGCTACTGCATAGAGACTTCCGTCAAGTAATGTAATCTCAGCAAGGTGCATCTGGATAGCTGTTGCGTCCATTACTGTCACAACCTTATCACCATCAACATCACCAAAGATCACCTCAGGCTCGGTTGGTGTAGGCTCAGTTGGAGTTGGTTCTGTCGGAATTGGCTCTGTCGGTGTTGGCTCTGTCGGTGTTGGTTCTGTTGGAGTTGGTTCTGTCGGAGTTGGTTCTGTTGGTGTTGGCTCAGTTGGTCCAACAATAGTATCAGGAAGAGTAGAATCAGCAGCAGCCCACTCAACAACAACACCTGTGTTAGCGATAGCAGTTTCTACATCTGCTTTTGTAAGACCGAGCTGTGACGCTGTATAGTCGAGAAGCACCTGATCGCTCTTCGGTGAACCGTCTTCGTTGAGGTTATACATTCTTACGTTTTCAAGTTTATTTACAAGGTAGTCTTCGTACATACCATTTACTGTTGTAACAAATGGTACGCATGTACCTACTACGTTGCCGATAGATGTGATACATTTTTCTGGACCGTACTTTGCAGGATCCTGATTTCTCCAGAAAGCTGCTGTTGCCATCTGTGATGAATCTTCAGGGTTTTCGTACTGTGTTCCGTCGCAGTATGCTGTATCGCCTAAGCATGATTTATCAAACAAGAGGTTGTATGTCTGTGAGCTCTTGCCTGCAGGGTCTTTACAAGAGAAGATACAAGCATAAAGCACTCCATCTTCAAGTGTAACTTTCTTTGCATCTAAGTCGTATGTCCAGATACCGTCTTTGTCTGTATCTGTACATGCTTCACTCTTTGACTGCCACTGATGGAAACCTTCTCCACCATAAGCCCAGATATGACAGTAGAATGTCTTTACTTCCCAGTCTACAGTAGATGTGTCAAAATGCAGTACGTTTCCTGCTGATACTTTTGCTACATCTGCTGGTGCAGCAATCGCAGAAACGCACACTGCACTCATAAGCATTACAAGTGTTAATACTAAACATATAAGTTTTTTCATGATTTTACCTCCTAAAGATGTTAGCATAATTATACTCCCAAAATTCTTTAAGTGCAATAAAAAACAAAAAACAGCAGGTAGAAAATCCCACCTGCTATTTGTGCAAAAGTTACAAAAATTTAACTTTTTCATCGTAAAGCTACGAATCTGAGGGGTAAGATACCTCTCATCTCTTATAAATATCAGTGCCGTTGCTGTCAATCGCCACGATACACGGAAAATCTTTCACCGTATATTTGTGTACTGCTTCGGTGCCTAAATCCTCAAAGCACACGCTCTCGTTCTTTATAATACTTTTTGATATAAGCGCAGCAGCACCACCGATTGCAGCAAAATAAACTGCACCGTTTTTCTTGATAGAAGCTATCACCTCATCACTACGCTCGCCTTTTCCTATCATAGCACTCAATCCCATATCAAGCAGCATCGGTGTGTATTTGTCCATTCGATACGATGATGTCGGACCCGCAGGACCGACAGCATATCCCGTCTTTGCAGGAGCAGGACCAACATAGTATATCGCCTGGTTTTTGATATCAAAAGGAAGCTTTTTTCCTTTTTGCAGCATTTCGAAAAAGCGTATATGCGCTGCATCTCGTGCTGTGTACAGCTCACCTGTAAGCTCTACGCTGTCACCTGCTTTGAGTGTTTTTATGTCTTCTTTTTTGAGTGGAAGTGTTAGTTTTTTTATCATAATATGTCCTTATATTTCAACTGTTTTATGCCTGCATGCGTGGCAACAAATATTTACCGCTACGGGAATGGATGCAATATGTGTCGGTGTGTACTCGATGTTGACTTTGAGTGCTGTGGTTTTGCCTTTTAGTCCTGCCGGACCGATGTTGAGTGTGTTGATTTCCTCCAGCAACTCGTCTTCAAGATTCGAGTATCTTGCATCCGGGTTTTTAGAATCGACAGCTCTTGCTGTAGCTTTTTTTGAAAGCAGAGCACATTCTTCAAAAGTCCCACCGATGCCAACTCCCACGACTATAGGTGGACACGGGTTAGGCCCCGCACTTTTGACTGTATCAAGCACGAAATCTTTGACTCCGTCAACTGAAGCTGATGGGGAAAGCATCTTGATTTTTGACATATTCTCACTACCAAAGCCCTTGGATATAGCAGTTATTTTTAATTTTTCACCTGACACTATTTTTGTATGTATAATAGCAGGTGTATTGTCCTCAGTGTTTTTTCTATCAAAAACAGGGTCCATAACAACACTCTTTCTGAGATAGCCTTGTGTGTATGCTTCTCTGACGCCTTGATTGACAGCTTCATTAAAATCACCGTCTACAATCACTTTATCTCCATACTCAACAAAGAGTATCGCCATACCTGTGTCCTGACAAATAGGAACTTGTTCACTCTTTGCGATTTCATTGTTTTGTAGCAGCTGGGTGAGCACTGCTTTTGCAGTATCTGTGTCCTCTGTTTCAAGTCCGTTTTTAAGCGCTGTTGTTATATCATCACCTATATTGCAGTTGAGATCCATAAACATCTCTTTGACTGTATTTTTTATATCCTGTGCATTGATTTTTCTCATAAAATCCACCTCGATCACACTAAGTATAAAATATTTTGCTGTATATTTCAATATGAAAGACTTTGTGATATGATAGTGATATTAAAAAATAAAATATAAATTCAACATATTTCTGTCACATTTGTGATTTACATTAAAGTTAAAAGGAGGCGTGTGTAATGAGCAAGCTACTTGTAGTTGACGATGAGTTTCGAATCAGAGAACTTATCAAAAAATATGCAATATACGAAGGTCATACTGTTTTTGAAGCTGAAAACGGAGTTGAAGCTGTCCATATGTGCAAGCGTCAGGATTTTGACCTTATCATTATGGATATTATGATGCCACAGCTCGATGGTTTTTCTGCTTGTGAGCAAATACGTAAAACTTCTGAGACTCCTATCATTATGCTGTCAGCACTCGGTGAAGAATACAACCGCATTCACGGATTTGAGACGGGTGTGGACGACTACGTTGTAAAGCCTTTCTCTCCAAAAGAGCTTATGATGCGTGTAAACGCTATCTTAAAGCGTTCAAACCAGAAAGATACTTCTTCAAATGACCGCTTTACATACAAAGGACTGTGCGTGGATTTTTCTGCACGCACGGTTGAAATAGACAAACAGCGTATCAATATGACACCTAAAGAATATGACCTGTTCTTCTTTATGGTTAAAAACAAAGGTATTGCACTCTCACGAGAAACACTCATCAGCAAGGTGTGGGGCTATGACTTTTTCGGTGACGACCGAACACTTGATACTCACATCAAACTATTAAGAAAAAGTCTAGGCGAATACTCGAGTCTTGTTGTAACGCTACGAGGGGTGGGATACAGATTTGAAACACAGTAACAAAAAGCTATCCCTTAGGGCATATCTGTCACTGTCATTTCTTATATTTTCAGCAGTACTCATCATCATAATGTGGCTTTTCCAAACGGTGTTTTTCGACGGTTTTTACAGCGCAATAAAAACAGTGCAAGCAAAAAACTGCGCGCAAAGTGTTGCCCATAATATTGATGACGATGACCTTGACTCTATGCTAAAAGAGATTGAAGAGCAAAATAATATGGATGTGTCAATCTACGATGCAACAACTGGTATGCTCACTCCACTTTACACTCCGCACGAGTTTCTGAGCACTCATTCGCTGATAAATATGAGCTCTGTATATCAGCTGTACCAGGCGTGCTTAGAAAATGGTGGCGTTGTAACACAAAAATCACAAAATCAACAAAACGCTTTACTGTTCAATAATCACGACTTTGCACCACCGCTTGAAAAACAACAGTCTGAGCTTTTGTCTTGTGCCATAATAACAGAAGCTTATTCATCACAATATCTGGTTATTGTTGAATCGGACATTTCTCCTGTTACAAGTACAGTAGAAACGCTGAAGGTTCAGCTGTATATTATCACACTGATAATGATTGTTATCAGCATTTTCATTGCGGTTGTCACTGCACACTATCTGTCAAAACCTATGAACGAGACCAACAAAAAGGCAAAACAACTTGCAAACCAAAACTACGATCTTGCTTTCTATGGAGGTAACTATCGTGAACTGTGTGAGCTCAACGATACGCTGACATACTCTGCCCAAGAGCTAAAAAAGGTGGATGAACTCAGACGTGAGCTCATCGCAAATATCTCACACGATTTGCGTACGCCACTGACTATGATAACAGGATACAGCGAGGTTATGCGTGACATCCCGGGCGAGAACAGTCCGCAGAATATTCAGATAGTCATTGACGAAGCAAATAGACTTTCTCAGCTTGTCAACGACCTTCTCGATATATCAAAACTCGAATCAGGAACAGCTACTATCAATAACTCTGTTTTCTGTTTGACAGATTGCATCAAAGATATTTTCAAACGCTACACAAAGCTTATCGAACAAGACGGTTATGTAATTGAGTTTGAACACGACTGTGACGTATATATAAACGCTGATAGCTTGCGTATATCACAGGTTATGTATAATCTCATCAACAACGCTATCAACTACTCCGGTGAAGACAAAACCGTCATCGTCAGACAAACCGTTCAAAATTATAGGGTAAAAGTAGAAGTTATCGACCACGGTGTCGGCATAGAAGAAGACAAGCTCCCTTACATCTGGGACAGATACTACAAAGTCGATAAAGAGCACAAACGTGCGCTGGTGGGCACGGGACTCGGACTTTCTATCGTAAAAAATATACTAAATCAGTATGACTCTCACTACGGAGTTATATCCAAAACAGGTGTCGGTAGCGACTTCTGGTTTTTACTACCAATATGCACACCTGTTATCAACGATTTTGATGTATAAAGAGAAAACAGCGGGGCAATCTCCGCTGTTTTTATTTTCTTTATTGACAAAATCCTGTGTGGTGCTATAATCAAATGGTAACTTATGAGAATCCTTAAAAAGGAGCCTTTTCATGAAAAAAATTATCAGCGCATTTTTGAGTATCGCTGTGTTGTGCTCAGCCTTTTTGAGTTCTTCTATACTAACAAGTGCAGAAAGTGCTGACAGTTTGTCTGTGCTTGAGTACGAAGTGCTCGACAACGGTACTGCAAAAATCACAAAATACGACAGCCTTGCTGCAGAATATGACATTCCTTTTGAAATTGATGGCTATACCGTCACTGTTATCGGCGACAAAGCTTTCTACAGCTGTCACAATCTCAAAAAAGTCACCATTCCGAACACCGTCACTGCTATCGGCAAAAGAGCTTTTGATACATGTCAGAAGCTTTCTACTGTTGAGCTACCCGAATCACTCATCACTATAGATTACAGAGCTTTTGCTGACTGCAAAGTGCTCAGCAGCATCAATATTCCTAACGGTGTCACCACTATCGCAAACAACGCTTTCATCAGATGTCAGAATATGAAAAGTGCTACTATACCTGCGACAGTTACTTCTATCGGCAACTACGCCTTTTCTGATTGCGTTAATTTAGAGAACCTCACTATAGGAAACGGTGAAGTTACTATCGGAGAATATGCATTTGGCTGGAATCTGAGCTTGAAAAATCTCACTATAGGTAACAACGCAAAAGCTATCAGCAACAACGCTTTTTACGCTTGTGACGCACTTATGAACCTTACAATAGAAAACCCTCAATGTGCAATATATGATGGTATAAATACTATACCTGACAATGCAACCATCTACGGATATGCTGATTCCACCGCTCATAGCTATGCCACAAAATATGAAAGATCTTTCGTCCCATTAGACCAAACCCCTACGAAACCAACGGTTGAATATAAAATAGGTGACACAAACTTAGATGGCGTAGTTTCAATTATGGACGCTACACATATTCAGCGTGCTCTGGCTTTGCTCGAAGAATTAACTCCTACTCAAAAGCTTGCAGCAGACGCTGACAGAAACGGTTATGTCACTGTTTTGGACGCTACATATATTCAGATGTATCTCGCAAATATAATAAAGGAACTTTAAATCACATTAAAAAGCCTACATCAACTGATGTAGGCTTTTTTATATCTATTTACTGTTGATCAGATTCTTTTATAGCGATAGAAAGCACATCTAAGCTTTCTTTGTCCACAAATGACGGACAATCACTCATGAGCTCGCTTGCATTTTGTACCTTAGGGAAAGCGGTTACATCTCTTAATGAATCACACTTGCACAAAATCATAGCGATTCTGTCCAGACCGATACCCATACCACCGTGTGGTGGAGCACCGTATTTATACGCTTCGACCAAGAAACCGAATTTTGCTTCTATCTCTTCATCAGTGAGCTTTAAGGCTTTGAACATCTTTTGCTGGAGCTCATAGTCAGTGATACGGATAGATCCTGAAGAAAGTTCGGTACCGTTTAAAGTGAGGTCGTACGCCTTAGCGATAACCTTAGAAGGATCAGAATCAAGGAACTCAAGGCACTCTTCCTTAGGCATAGTGAACGGATGATGCATAGCAATCCATTCTCCGCTTTCAGCGTCCTGCTCAAAGAACGGGAAGTCAACAATCCACACAAATTTGAATACATCAGGGATGATGTCGAGCTTCTTCGCAACATTGAGTCTGAGTGCACCAAGGGTAGGAAGTGTGATAGAATCCTTGTCAGCAACAATCAAAACAACGTCGCCTTTTTGAGCATTCAATGTTGAGAGTATATTTTCAAGCTCGCCCTCAGCCATAAACTTAGAGAAAGAACAAGAAGGGGTATCCTCAACCCATCTTACAAACGCAAGACCCTTTGCGCCTATTCCACGAACAAACTCTGTTAGCTTGTCTATTTCTTTACGAGTGAGTGTTGATGCCGCATTCTTTGCAACAATAGCTCGTACTGAACCACCATTTGCAATAGCATCTGTGAACACCTTAAAGCCACAGTCTTTGACTAAAGTCGAGAGATCTTGTATCTGCATATCGAAGCGAACGTCAGGCTTGTCAGAACCGTATTTGTTCATAGCATCAGCATATGTCATACGCTCAAACGGAGTCTTAAGCTCCTGACCCAGTACGTCCTTGAAAAGTCTTTTGAAAAGTCCTTCGTTGATTTCCAGGATATCTTCAACATCAACGAACGAAAGCTCCATATCAATCTGAGTGAATTCTGGCTGACGGTCAGCACGCAGGTCCTCATCTCTGAAGCATTTTGCAAGCTGAATATAGCGGTCAAAACCCGAAAGCATCAAAAGCTGTTTGTAAATCTGTGGTGACTGTGGAAGTGCATAGAACTTACCGTTATGAATACGAGAAGGCACGAGGTAGTCTCTTGCACCCTCCGGAGTAGACTTGATGAGCATCGGTGTTTCGATCTCAATAAAACCGTTCTCATAGAAGTAATCTCTTGCTACCTTTGCGATTTTTGAACGAAGGTAAAGGTTATCAAAAAGCGGTTTTCTACGCAAATCAAGATATCTGTATTTCAGTCTGATGTCTTCGCTTGTTTTGCAGTCATCAACAATTTCAAAAGGAGGTGTCTGTGCCTTTGAAAGAACTCTCAAATCAGTGACCTCGATTTCGATATCACCCGTCGCTACTTTGTCGGTTTTTGAGCTGCGCTCACGCACAATACCCTTTGCACAAAGCACGTATTCTGATCGTGCCGAAAAAGCTTTTTCAAAAACCTCTTTATCGGTTGTGTCGTTAAACGCAAGCTGAACGATACCTGTGCGGTCACGCAAATCAATAAAGATGAGCTGACCCAAGTCACGCTGACGCTGAACCCAACCGCATACTGTAACTTCATTTCCTACATCGGTGATTCTCAAATCTCCACAGTAGTGTGACCTTTTTAGTCCTGTCATAAATTCTGCCATTTTTAGTCACTCCTTATTTCATATCTGATGTCTGTGCGTCGAACAACGCATCATAAAATTGTGTGAGAAACTCGTCGCCAAGCGAAATCTCACGCTGTTCGCCGGACTGCATGTTTTTAAGTTTAGCTTTATTATTTGCGATTTCATCATCGCCGATAACAAGTGAAAATTTGGCGCCGATTTTGTCGGCATATTTCATCTGAGCACGAAGACCTCTGCCCACCACGTCACACTCAGCATAAAGTGAAGCTGAGCGCACCTTTTGAGTCAGTTCAAAAGCCTTTGCTTGAGCTTCTTCACCCATAGATGCAAAGTAGATATCGCAGGTGTTCGGCTTTTCAATTTCGATGCCTTGCGCATCGAGCAGCATGAGCAGTCGCTCAATACCGAGCGCAAAGCCCAAAGACGGCGTATGCTGACCACCGAGCTCTTCTATAAGACCGTCGTATCTGCCACCGCCGCAAACAGTTGCTTGTGCACCAATATCGGTCGATACAAATTCGAAAACAGTCTTTGTATAGTAATCAAGACCACGTACAATAGTAGGGTTTACGATATACTCAACACCTGCTTTGTCAAGCAGTGCTTTCACTTGTTCAAAGTGAGTACTACACTCTTCACAAAGGAAATCAATCACCTTTGGAGCATTATCAGCGATTTTAGAGCAAACAGGTGATTTGCAATCCAGAATTCTCATCGGATTACGCTCAAGTCTGCTTAGACAGGTTTCGCACAAATCGTCTTTATATGATTCAAAATATTCTTTGAGTGCTTCGTGATATTTTTTTCTACAAGTAGGACAGCCGATGGAATTAAGCTCAAGTCTAAGATTCTTAATCTGCAATCTGTCAAAAATCGACTTAGCCGCACAAATGAGCTCTGCATCAGCAGCCGGATTTTCAGTACCGTAACACTCAAGTCCAAATTGATGAAACTCACGCAAACGTCCCGCCTGTGGCTTTTCATAACGATAACAAGATACGAAGTAGCTCGCTTTTACCGGGAGTCCGTCGTTGTACAAAGCGTGCTCGAGCAACGCTCTTGCTGCACCGGCTGTACCCTCAGGACGCAGTGTAATGGATTCGCCACCCTTTGTATCGAAGGTGTACATCTCCTTTTGAACCACGTCGGTTGTCTCACCAACACCACGTGCAAAAAGCTTTGTGTGTTCAAACACCGGTGTGCGGATTTCTTTATATCCAAAAGAAGCGGATTCTTTACGCATAATATCTTCAACAAACTGCCAGCGGTAGCTGTCACGTGGCAGAACATCTTCTGTTCCTCTGACTTTTTTATAAAGTATCGCCATTGTTTCCAGTCCTCTCTATAGTACAAACTTATCTAGTATATAATATATCACATTTTGTCACGTTTTCCAATAGGGTATGTACAAAAATATTACGTATATCTCACAATCACACGGACTTTTGCTTATAATTCATCTTCTTATGAGTTTTTGCTTTTTATATCAAACGGATTTGACATATTTTTACTAATTATTAACACAAGCTAAGTGTTTTATGTTATAATGAATACAGCAATATTATTTATGGGGTGAACACGATGAAGAAAATATTGTGTACTCTGCTTGCTTTTGTGATATTAACAACAGTGCTCGCTGTGCCGACAAACGCAATGGTAGTAACATCTGATACCATTGATGACGTTGTACAGTGGGCGATTGATACCGCAAACAACAACACTCACGGATATTCTCAACTGCTTGATCGTAGATGGGGTACTCCTGACTATGACTGTGCTTCTTTTGTTATTTGTGCGTTTCGAAGTGTCGGTTTCAAGCTAAGTTCTGCCGCACATTGCGGTAATATGAAACAAGCCTTTATTGATGAGGGTTTTGAGTGGATACCTAACACAAAAATTGATTTAAGCACTTCAAAATCACTCAAGCCCGGCGATGTACTGCTAAACACCACAAGCCATACTGAAATCTACATTGGCAACAACACGCAAGTAGGTGCTCACGACGGTACCTATGACATATATGACTATAATGATCCCGGCGACAGCACAGGACAAGAAATCTGCCCTGTTACATATTCCAACAACTCACGCTGGGAGGGAATACTCAGATACCCTGTTGAAAAACCTGTCGATGTCGGCACTAATTTCTACGCATATATAGTCAACAATGTAACAAAAAAATATCTCACAAATGACAACCGAAATGTATCAGTCAGATCGCTGACCGGAGATGCAAATCAAGTGTGGAAATTCGAACGTCAATCAGACGGTGCTTATATCATCAGAACTTGTTTTGACTCTAAAGTGCTCAACGTATCATATTCGGGAACAACAGCCGGTACCAACGTCGGTGTGTACGGTAACTCTGATTCACCTGCAAAAAGATGGTTTGTTTACGGTAGCTCCGGAAAATACAGATTCAAGCCCAAATGTGCCGATCTTTACCTTGATGTACACGGTGGAACATCTTCTTCAAAAAACGGCACAAATGTGTGCTTATGGACAGACGGAGCCTCCACACAAAAATTCACTATTCAAAAGCTGAGCCCACCGGGTAGCACATATCTTGATTGTGAACCGGGCACATCAGCCACTTCGTCTTATCTGTGGTGGAATGCCACTACAGATACAACTTCTTATGATGTAAAAATTTACAAAGACATCGTAACAAGCGGTGATCCGTATATTCATCTCACAGGCTTAAAGGACACTTACTGTAGAGTAGATTTGCCAAAAGGTGACTACGAAGCTTTTGTGATATCACGTAACAGTTACAGCTCTACGCAAAGCAAGAACACTATTATGTTCACCGTCAAAAAAGCTCGCGAGACTATCCCAGGAGATGTTGACTACAACCTAAAGCTGTCTGTTTTCGACGCTACTACAATCCAGATGTTCCTCGCAGACTATATTTCGCTGTCATCAACACAGCAGGCTGTAGGTGATGTGGACAAAGACGGTAAGCTGACTATTTTGGACGCTAACCGCATCCAGCTTTACCTTGCAAATCTTATAGACGAACTATAAACAAACACAAAAGCCCGTATCGTAAAAGATACGGGCTTTTCATTTGTATAATTTTATTTTCTAGTTATCTTACGATGTTTCTCCAGTCGAGGTCACCTCGCTCAAGACCGTGGATAAGCACCTCTGCTGTTGCGATATTTGTACCAACAGGAATGTTGTGCATATCGCATAGACGAAGCAGATTCATATCATTAGGCTCATGAGGCTTTGGTGTGAGTGGGTCACGGAAGAATATGAGCATATCGATTTCATTACACGCAATACGTGCAGCAATCTGCTGGTCGCCACCTTGTGAGCCGCCTAAAAACTTCTGTATTTCTAGGCCTGTTGCCTCGCTGACCATTTTGCCTGTTGTGCCTGTTGCACAAATATTATGCCTGCTCAAAATTCCGCAGTAGGCAATGCAAAACTGCACCATAAGTTCTTTTTTCTCATCGTGAGCAATCAAAGCGATATTCATATTAACCCTCCATAACTAAAAATATTTTAAGCACATCACAACTTAATAGTGAGTGGTATATTGTGTCCTTGTAGCCTTTCAACAATACTATCGAATATAACGGACGAAGACGCCCAGCTAGTAGCGAGCGCTCCTCTTTGAGCCAGTGCGTTGATACGCAAGTCCTCAGGAACAAGTCCGATCAGCTGAACAGAAACAGTATCAATAACCTGATCAAGATCATCATATAGTCTGTTTAAGAGGAATCTCTCTTTATCAAAGCGGTTGATAACAAGTCGCATATTATCAATCCCCATAGAGAGCAGTTTATCACGAATGTTGATACCACCGCGGATACTGATAGGCTCAGTGTTGACCACAATCAACGCTCTATCAGCAGCGATAGCCGCTGTCTCAAAGCCGGAACCCACACCGGCAGGTGCATCAATGATAACGTAGTCATACTCTTTTTTGTGTTCATTCACAAATTGCTTCATCACCTGAGGACTGATTTCGTCCTCAGCAGAAATAGGAGCAGCAAGAGTATAAAGTCCCTTTGCATTTGTACACTCGTACAAAGCATCTTCATATGTACAAGTGCCACAAATAACATCTGACACATCATAAACCAACCTGTCAGTAACACCCAACATCAGATCAGTGCCGCGCATACCGCTGTCGCAGTCAATAATCAGAACTCTATTATTTTTTCTAACAAGCGCCAACGCAAGAGAAGTCGATACCGTAGTCTTGCCGGTACCACCCTTGCCTGATGCGACAACTATTACCTGACTCATAATAATACCTCAAGTCTATTCTATCACAAATAAAAAGAAAGAGCAACGAAATTTCGTTGCTCTAGACGTAGAATAATCATTCGAAAATTTAGGCAAATTGGATAAAAAGAGTGTTGTTTTCTAACAAAAATCAATCTCCCCAGCCTTTTGATTTTACCTGCTTTACGCTCTTGTCATAAAAATATGCGTCCATCATATCCATCGCAGTGTACATAGCGTATTTTGTTTTTGCTCCATGCTCAAGCACTACTGCTACCGCAACCTCAGGTTTATTATATGGTGCAAAGCACACAAAAATAGCGTGGTCGCTTCCTGCGTTTTCTGCTGTACCGGTTTTTGCTGCAACAGCTTTCGGATATGAAGAAACCAAAGTTGCTGTACCGCTTGTAACAACACTACGCATAGCGTTTTTTACAATTTTCATATTGCTTTTTGAGATACCTGCATCAGCGAGTATCTCAGGTTTTTTCGGATCATTATAAAGTACGGTTTCGTCACGCTCGTAATTTACGATTTTTCTTACCATATGAGTTTTATATCTGACACCGTTATTAGCAATAGCAGATGTGTATGTTGCAAGCTGCATAGGAGTAAATGTGTTGTCACTTTGACCGATAGCTGCTTGTACTGTGTTGCCCTCGTACCAGGTCGCAGAGTCCCTGCCCGCAAGTACACCGATAGACTCATCAATTTCAATGCCTGTTTTTACGCCGAGGCCAAACTTTTCTGCGTACATATAAAGCGTAGTAGCTCCAAGCCTTCTGCCTGTTTCCGCAAAGTAGTAGTTACATGACACTGTCATCGCATTATGTAATGCAATAGACCCGTGTGTGCCCATACAATTGACAACATATTTAGGATAGTAATCATAGTGTTTTGTACAGGTGATGGCGGTTGACGGGAGGAGGATTTTTTCCTGCAATGCAGCGAGTGCTACACAAGGCTTAAATGCAGAACCCGGTGAAAACGAACCGTTGAATGTTCGTGAAAACATCGGTGCGTGCTCGTTAGTATTGAGCCATGCGTTATACTCATCATCATAATATTTTGATAAATCATAGTTAGGTGCGGATGCCGCTGCGATAACAGAGTTATCCTTAACAGACAGCATAACCGCTCCGCCACAGTAACAGTCTTCACCCAGTCGTGATTTTTGCTTGCTGTTAGAAGCTTTTGCATTTTTCACTGTACTTACACCTTCAGCTCGTGCACGGTTGATGTTTTTTTGCAGTGAGTAATTTGCTACCTGTTGAACGCTTGAGTCTATAGTGAGGTAAACAGTGTCTCCAGGCTCTGCTTTGACGGATTCTGTTTCACTGATGATATTTCCGTTTTCGTCTTTAGTTATAGTTTTTGTACCTGCCTGACCTTTTAAGCTGTCTTCAAGAGCCGCTTCGATGCCAAACTTTCCGATGACATCATTCATTTTATATCCTTTGTCTTTATTTTCTTCGTACTCTTCTGCTGAAAGCGAACCTACCACACCCAAAATATGCGGTATGAGTGTACCATTTTTGATAACTCTCTCATTAGTCACACGGATATCAACACCGGCGATAGTCTGTGTTCTTTCTGACACAACCGCAACGGTGTCCTGAGAAACATTTTGTGCAAAAATATAGGCTTGTGAATATGAGTATCCGCTTTTTTCCATATTGTATCGGACTGACACCACATCACGCATACGTTTTAAATCTTCGTTGTTGTCTGCCTTGTATCTTTTTGCAAGTGCAAAAAGCACATCCTCAGCAGTGACTAAATCTTCATCATCGAGCATACTCTCGCCTTTGATATATTCAAGCTCGTTGTAAGAATCATTCTCAAATTCAACGACGTCGTTGTACACAGTGATAGGAAGCACATCAACCCATTTTGTATAGCACAAAGCACACAAATCCAAAAGGGTTGATATGATATCGTTGGTTGAGTCTTCTTTGACATATATTTTGTTGATAACAATGTTGTATGCGGTTTTGTTGACAGCGAGCTCCTTGCCGTTTACGTCGAGTATCTCACCTCTTGTTGCATCTGACATCTCGGTGTATGAAGTGGATTGTGCCGATATCTCTTTATATTGGTCGCTGTTTACTATCTGCCAGTTGAAAAGTCGTGCAACAAACAGCACAAAAATAAGGACGACCAAAACAAGACAAAAGACTATTCGACCGTTGAAGTTCTTTTTATCTTTGTTCATAAAGTCGCCCCCTTACTATAGGAATAAATCAAGGTTTTCTTTTTTATCTCTCCTCATTCAAGGTTGAGAAAATAAAATTATTTACAAAATAAAGTACAGCTGTGCATAGTATAGTCTGTACAATACGTGAAATGTAGTGATTCACAAAATAACTGCTAGCATCATCATAGCCTTTGATAAGTATCGCAAAAACAAAATGTATTGATAACAACGCAGAAACTACAACTACCGCAGTGATCATAACGTTTAAAAAATTTGCTGAAATAAAGTTGTTTGCACAAAAGCCCAGTGCAAAACATACGATAGCAAGCCCTATCGTAAAAGTGCCGATAGAGTTAGAAAAACCCAAATCTGTCAGCACACCACACGCAATGCCGAATATCATACTTTCAACCGGTGGCTCAAAAACAGCTATTGTGAGTGAGAGTGCTAAAAGCAAACACGGAGTCGCACCATAAATAGTAGGCAAAAGCGACGGTGTACTACCCAGCACAAACAGTAGCAGTATTTCGATAGCATAAGCCAGATATCTGAAGACCTTTACATTTTTCATTACTTTTTACCCGATTTTGCATTTATCAGCACTTCGCCCTGTCCGGTGTATTCAGTGATGATAGCAAGCTCTTTTATGGTTTTTATATCGTCGTATGGCTCTATTACTGCATAGTAAGATGTGTTGTAAGTATCATAGCAAACATCTACAACCTCACCAACGATAAGTCCCTTCGGATACAATCCGCTGATACCGGTGGTTGTGATGATATGACCCTTTTTCACCTTGTGTTTAGCAGACAGCTTTGCAAAGGTTGTCTGTCCTTTGTCACAGTATTTCGCACTTCCGCTGACAATACCTGTGTCAGAGGTTTTGTTGTCGATAGCTCCTACACTTGTCTGTGGAGAAAGCACGGTAATCACTTTGCAGGTATGTAAGTCAACCTCGCTGACCCATCCTACAAGACCGTTTTGTGACACAACAGGGTCACCGACCGATACATCAGACGTTGTTCCTTTGTCGAGTGTGCAGGAGTAGAACTCGTCGTTAGAATCTCTGCGCAATACAATGGACGGAACAATAGTGTAGTTAGGATTTTCTTTTTTAAGGTCGTAGAATTTCCACAGTCTTGTGTTTTCTGTCAAAGTATCATAGTAGTTGACAAGCTGATTTCGAAGCTCTGCGTTTTCTTCTTTGAGCTTCTCGTTTTCAGCGATGAGCTCTTCAATACTTCTGCCATCTTTATCTTTATTTGTTGCGGCTGTTACCTTTGACAGAGGATAAGTAACAGAATTCACTGTGGAAGACAGAATGTTACTTTCAATAGAGTTTGTAAAAACCGACAAAACGATAACCACAAACACTGTAGATAAAAACACCTTGAAGGTGTTTGATTTAAAGAAATCTCTCATACTGTCCTCCTGTTCATAAAATAACGCACCGCACGTAAAGTACGGTGCTGTAATCTGTGTATTTTTTAGATAAATTTCGGTGCAGTCTGAACCTTAAAATTAGGGTCAAGCTTTTTGCCTGTACCATCGACAACACAGTCAAGTGGTCTTTCAGCAACATACACAGGCATTCCTGTCTGTTGCATAACAAGAAGATCAAGACCCCTGAGCAGCGCACCACCGCCTGTGAGCATAATACCGTTGTCGATGATGTCAGCAGCAAGCTCCGGCGGAGTTTTCTCGAGTGTTGTAAGAATTGCTTCAACTATAGTAGAAAGCGGATCAGCAAGTGCATCTCTGACTTCTGCCGCAGTGATTTTAACATTTTTAGGAAGACCATCTACGAGGTTTCTGCCTTTGACTGTCATTTCACCTTCGTTTTCATATGGGTAAGCAGAACCGATAGCAATTTTGATATCTTCTGCAGTACGCTCACCGATGAGAAGGTTATACTTTTTCTTGATATATGTGATAATAGCTTCGTCAAATTTGTCGCCTGCAACTCGTACCGAACAAGACGCAACGATATCACCAAGAGATACTATACCTACTTCTGAAGTACCGCCACCGATATCAACAACCATATTACCCTGCGCCTGATTAACAGGAAGGCCTGCACCAATAGCAGCAGCCATCGGCTCTTCAATGAGCTCGATATATTTACCGCCAGCCTGACGAGCAGCATCTTCAACAGCATTACGTTCAACCTCAGTAACACCGCTTGGGATACAAATCACGATCCTCGGTCTGCACAAGAAGTTAGATTTGACTACTTGCTTGATAAAATACTTGAGCATAGTAGCAGTTATCTCAAAGTCAGCGATAACACCGTCTTTGAGTGGACGGATAGCAACGATAGAACCGGGTGTTCTGCCGATCATATCTTTAGCCTCTTTGCCGACAGCCACTACTGTATCTTTTCTGACATCAACAGCAACAACCGACGGCTCGCGCATAACGATGCCTTTTCCCTTAACATATACGAGGGTATTGGCAGTACCTAAATCAATACCGATATCCTTAGAAAATAGCATAAAAATTTCCCCTTTGTGAGAATAAATCTTCTCAATTTATTCACTCATAACCTATTCTTTTCTAGTATAACCCATAAGCGTGGTTATTTCAATATTATTTGCTCACTTAAATGTTAATTTTTTAGTGATTGTCTTTTACTGCTTACCTGTAGACCCAAAACCGCCTGCACCACGGGAAGTATCATCGAGTTCATCAACTTCGACCGCTTCACAAGTGCACACCGGAGCGATAACAAGCTGAGCAATTCGCTCGTCTTGTTCGATAGTGTACGCTTCTTTTGATATATTAGTAAGTCCGACGCACACCTCACCACGATAGTCAGAATCAACAACTCCGACACAGTTTGCAAGAGTGATGCCGTGCTTTATTGCAAGTCCTGAACGTGCGTAAATGTACGCTACATAGTTTTCGTTTTCAAGTGCAATAGCAAGACCTGTCGGAATAACTTTGATCTCGCCCGGATTTATTGTTACTGGCACATCAATGCATGCGTGCAAATCCATACCTGCTGAACCTTTTGTAGCACGCTTTATCATCTTTGCATTTTCTTTGAGTTTTTTTACTTTTAGTATCTGCATGGTAGTACCTCTCTTGCAAAATATTATTTGTTCTTGCAAAATCAAAAACATTGTTCTAAATTAAAATTACTTAAAAGAAAGTAAAATAAAATCTTAATTTTATAATGGAATTTTGCCATTTTCTTTAAAATAATTCTTTAAAAGATTGTGAATTATTTAACACCTCTTAAATACAAACCATGTGTAAAACGCTCGAAATTACGTTTTTCACTCAAATTTTTAAGTATTTTTTCCTTGTTTTCCACAGAGTTTTCCACAGAAAAGTGGAAAACAGTGAAATCAATATTTTTTGATTTATAAATCTCAAAAGGCAAAATAAGCGGAACGCAATTCAAAATTTCGACCACTGTCCCATCGCATAGGAGCTCAAACTGCTCGTTTTTTCTGTCTTGCAGTTTTTTGCGCTTTTTGCAAGATGCACAGTCGAGCTCGCTGCTCTTCACAGGACAGTTGCGTGTCATCATAAGCGGTAAATATCCGTATGAAATAACGCCGATTTCTATCTCACTTTTGAGTGCGTTAATTCTATCAACACTGAGCTCAAAGGACAGTTCAACGTCTTTTGCACCATAGTTTTTTGCAAAAGAAAGCGACACAGAATTCACGATATTCATCGCAAAGCCAAAGTGTACAAAAAGCCCGAGCTCTTTGCACAGATATGCTGCACCGATGTTATGACACAAAACGTGTGTAACACCGAGTGCTTTCATTCTTATTAATGCATTACTGATTTTTTCGTCCAGCGAGAACATACCACGTGGAATTTCGAGAGCAATGTTAAAGCCCTTTTTGATATATTCTTTCACTTTATCTGCGTTTTTATCACATAAAAAGAGTGGTGCAAAAACATACTCCATATCTTTGAAAGACTCCGGAATATTTAAGTCTTTGACTCTGGCACGTTGCTTTTTTGTGTTTGACTTTTGAGTCCTGTTTTCAGGCAAAAGATCCGCAAAGCTCAGATCAAAAATCTCGTAGTTGTGCCATTTTTCACGTAGCTTGCGAAGTTTTTCAAGGGCATCACGTCTGAGCGCATTGATATCCTTTGCGGATACAAAAGCGTCCCCATTTATATCTATATTTATTTCTCCGACCTTAAACGGAGTGTCGCCTGTTTTTGATAGATAAGGTGTCAGCTTTTCTTCTGATGCCGGTGCGTTGTTCGCTTTTTCGACAACATTTGAAGACGTAACGCTTATGCTGTTTTTTCCGTCGGTAACAGTGAGTGAGATGGGCTTATCTACTTCTATTTTTAAGTCAAAGCCAACCTGTACTCGCTGTAGTTCATCTTTGTAAGTAGTGCGAATCTCTTTAAAGAGCTTCTGTGTCGCTGATACTACGTCTTCTTTTTTTCTGTAGCCAAACATAGCATGACCACGATTATCCGTGTAGTATCCATCAGTAAAACCTGTGCGTGAAAACACTGCCTGCAAATTTTCTTTGGTTTTTTCATCGACAAAACCGTTGTCACGCATCTGCACGCACGCTTTTGTCGCAGATGCAACATATTCAGGGCGTTTCATACGACCTTCGATTTTTGCACTTGTGACCCCGAGATCGCCGAGCTCTTTTATATATTCAACAAGGCTGTTGTCTTTTAAGCTCAGCGCATGAGTGCTGTTTGACACAGCAAACGGAAGTCGACACGGTTGTGCACACATACCTCTGTTTGCAGAACGACCGCCGAGCATAGCAGACATATAACATTGACCCGATACACACATACAAAGTGCACCGTGCACAAATACCTCTAGCTCTATATCACAGTTATCTGCGATGTGTTTTATCTCAGCTTTTGTCATCTCACGAGCGAGCACTACTCGCGAAAAACCTAGTTCTTTGAGCGCTTTTGCACCGCTTAGGGTGTGAACACTCATCTGGGTCGATGCGTGGAGCTTGAGCCCAGGTACAAGTTTTCTGACAGCCTGTGCTAGTCCGATATCCTGAGTGATGAGTGCATCTATGTCGCATTTTGCGGCATTTTTCACAAGCTCAAGCGCTCTATCCATCTCATCATCAAAAATAAGAGTGTTGAGTGCAAGATATACTTTCACACCGCTTGCGTGACAGTATTTTACAGCAGCAGAGAGCTCATCTATATCAAAATTGTGAGCTGATGCACGTGCTGAAAAATCCTTTGCACCTAAATACACAGCGTCTGCGCCATTTCGAACTGCAGCATATACGCTATCAAGGCCTCCGCAAGGAGATAGAATTTCGATTTTATTCATCAGTTGTCCTTTTCGTCAAAAAAGCTGTACTGGCGAACCGGTGTATAGCCTTTCTGCTCATTTTTTTGCTGCATAAAACGCTCTTTGTATGGATTTACATGGTTGTGCTGGTGGCGTTTTTTATCATTTTTTGTAGCAGGCTGAGAAAAGTTTTTCTGCTGTGCAACAGGTGCAGTAATAGAAGGCTTTTCTTCTATGGTTGGTGGTGTTTCACTCTCTATTTCTACGCCATTTGTGTTATCTGTCACATCAAGATCAAAAGACAGGTCATCATCTGAGCTGATTTTTGCTTGCTCTTGGATTTTTTCTTCGTCTTTAATTTCTACTGCTGATGCAACCATTGTTTTCTTTGAGGCTAAAAGCTCTGATTTTTCAGCCTTGAGCTTTTCGATCTCTGATTTGAGCTCATCATTTTCAGCTCTAAGCTTTGATACATCTTCTATATAGTCTTTTATTTGCTCTTTGATTTCATTCAGCGCTGATTTTTGTTTTGCTTCGTCATCACAGTAGTCGAGTGCTACCATAACAGCGCATTTTTCTTTGCTCATATTTGTGCTTGTAAGCATCGACATCACAGCAGTGTCAACCTTTGATGCAATATCTGTGACGTATTTTTCGGACTCAGTTGTTAAGAGATTGAGCTTGTGACCTGCTACAAAAACAGTTACCTTTTTCTTTTCCATAATAGCACCTCTAAAAAAGATTTTTTACCGACTAGATTATATAACAAAAAATGGCAACATAACAAGTATTACTAAAGCATTGTAATTTTTATCAGTTAAATGTTTTTTAATTGTTACACAATAGGAAGAGAAAAGAAAAGGCCCGACGAATAACCGTCGGGCTTTTGAGTTAAATTGTTTTGTTTTGTTGTTATTCAAGACCAGCAAGATTTCGCTGAATAGCAGTTGCATCAATGATAGTAACCTTTCCGTTGCAATCCATATCAGCATTTTCCATGTTCATAGCTACTGTTGAATCTACAAGGTATCTCTGCACCATAGTTGCATCAACTATAGATAGTTTACCGTTGTTATCTGCATCACCTTGTGTGTACTCCGGTACAACACCATATTCAAGATAATAATCAGGCTCTGCATACTTTATACCTTCTGTTGCACTTAATACCTCAATAGCATCCCAAACGATTTCCTTAGTCTGTTCTTCGAGATACAAAAGATATACACCCCGACTCGAACCCGGAGTGAGAAGTCTTGTATCGGCTATATTCAGACCATCAGGCAAAACGTCAAGATTTACTCCGTCTTCTAAGCTTATGATGACTCGTCCCGGAGCATATTTCATATACACACAGTAGAAAGGTTCTGCAATAGTGACATGCTCATTCTGTTTTAGAGCTTCGATAGCTTCCCACACGATCTCTTTTGTCTTTTCTGCTAAAACCAGTTTGACATAAGTCACATCTGCTTTTGGTGAGTTGACATATGAAATGTACACTGGGTCCATCTGGGCGAGCTCTGTTCTCTCGATTTCAAACTGAGGAATAATTTCCTGTAGTGTTGGAGCGTCTGTTTTTACACCGACGAGTACAGTCCCCGGCATATAATTGTCAGGCCATTCTCGTTGTGCACTCTCTGCGAATACGCTTGGTGCAAGACTAAGTAGCATAAGTGCTGATAAAGCTACACATAAAATACTTTTAAATAAATTTTTCATAATAACACCTCATTTACTTTTTTCGCATTAATTTTGTGTTGATTAGGATACATAGATATATCCTTGTACCAATACAGTGCCCAAAAGATTATAGAAGCAGAAGCTGTACTCTCCCACTGGAATCGCAAGACCTCTTGCCTGCGGGTCATATGATACATATACTCTTTTGCTGTCTTGTGAATCTATTTTTGCCAGATGCTGAGAAGAGTACAAATCGCTGTCACCCACCAGATTGCCATTTGCATCATAAAGTCTACAATAAACCACTTCTGTTGTAGAATTCCATCCGCTGACAGGATAACTACTGATAATAACAAACGGTTCATCCGGAAAGTCATTTATACTCATTGTAGGTTCTTGAGTAGGTTTCTGGGTAGGCTTTTGCGTTGGTGGTTGTGTGTGGACTTCAGTTGGATTTACATCAGGCTTTTCGGTCGGCTCTTGAGTAGGTGGCTGTGTTTGCACTTCCTGTGTAGGCTCTTGTGGCTCTGTTGCAACACTTTGTGTTTCAATAGATGTTGATGGCAAAGTCGTTGAGCTACTGTTTTCTTCATCATTTTTTGTTTCTTCACTCGGCTTTGAAGGGTGAGTTGAGCCTGTTGGTTCTTCATCCTTTTCAGCAGACGAAGATGGCTTTTGTGTAGGCTTTATAAAAAGATTGTGAATAAAGTCTTTTACTTTGTCAAAAGGAGTAGCAAGCTCTTTTTCTGTGTTTTCTGTACTGTTATTCGTGTCAAAACTTTCAGTTGATGTGACTGATGTTTCACTTGTTGGCACTTTTTTATCAATAGGAGGAGTAGCGTTATCATCAGTCAGGAAAAAGAGTAGTAAACTAAGTGAGCATACCAACACAAGACTGGCAACAGCTGCAAAAGAACGAGTGAAGTTGACAAAAACTACAGGTGCCTTTTCGCTCTCTGGTGGAACGTTGAGCGCACCATCGACCCAAGAGTCGGGTATCTCGAGGTTTTTCAGCTTGTCGAAATTGAATTCACTCATACGTCCTCACCTCCATAAAGATTTTTGAGCTTTTCTCTTCCACGTCGCAGTATAGTTTTGACTGTGTTGGGGGACTTTTTCAAAATCTCGGCGATTTCTTTCACTTCGTAGTCCTCACAGTAGTGCAGATACAGCACTTCACGATACTTTTCATCAAGGCGCATCAACGCCCATGACATGTCCACGCTGTCCTGTGGAAAATCTACGCTGTCGCTGTTCACTTTTTCAATTTGAATATGGTGACGGTTTTTGCGTATGTACTTGTTGCACTCGTTGATAGCGACACGTATAAGCCACGCTTTCAAGTGATCTTCATCGTTGAAGTCGGGAGCACTTCTAAAGAGCTTGAAGAAGGTATTTTGGAAGCAATCTTCGGCATCAGCCCAGTTTTGTAGTCGCATAACGCATACTGCACCAACAGTCTTTTTGTACTTTTCTATAACTTGTTCATAACTAAGCCCGAAAAACAGTACGTCGCTCAATTTGCTCCCCCCTTCATAAATAAAATCCACTGAGTACCCTCTGAGGTTTCACTATATAAAAATTTTTGAAATTTTTTCCATAACAAAAAGCCACAGCATTTCACTGTGGCTTTCAAAGCTTTATTTTATCTTACGATATGGTGTGATTTTTTGCTTAAACAGCTCCTCAAAACATGGAAGAAGACCGATTCTGTCAGGGGTAAGTTCAGGCAGCTGCCAGAAGTAGTAGTCAGAGTAGTCGTTAGCCTCAATGATACCAGGACCATCTTCGCCTATATAGCAGTCCCAACCAACATATTTTACATCAGGTGTGTCAAGAGCAGCTTTAAAACACAGCTCAACAGCCTCTTTAAACATAGGAATTTCAAAATCTTCGAAAACTACGCCTGTACGTGGGTGCTCAGTGTAAAGCTGACGGTGCTCTGTACGACCTGTTTTGATAAGCTTTCCTGTATCTTTGTCAACAGGAATGTTGATACCATCAAAACCTAAGTTATCTACAAAGTGTCCACCGTTACCTGCTTTGCACGCAGCAAAAACAAGATGTGGTTTTCCGTCGACAACGATAGTCTGGATACGGATACAGTTGACTGATTCAGGATGCAGTGATGCCATCTTTGGATGCTGTTTAGCAACCTCTTCAACTACGCCAAAGTTCTTTTCTTTGCAATAGTTGTAGAGAACCTCTAAGTTTTCAAAATCAGCGACTTTGAGCTTTTCGATGCCTTTGCCTGAGTCTAAATCGTCAGGCTTGCAGAAAAGGTACTCTTTATCAGCACAGAAATTTTCAAATTCTTCAAATGTGCCACGCTCCATATCAAACCATTCACGACCTAAGTATTTTGAATATCTTCTGTTGAAACGACTCTTGTAGTGCAAGTCATCACACGCAGTCTGGTCGTTACATTTCATAATGATTTTTTTGCTTATTACTCGTGTTACGTAAGTCCTACGCTTTTTTGCGTCGATGTTGTAGAACTGATACAGGTCATAGTCATTATAGCCTGCACCATAGCGGATAGCACAGTTAATAATATCAAAGAAAGTTTTGATCTTACTTTGACCTGACTGTTCTTTTACTGTGTCGAGCACTTTGTTGAGTTTTGAAAATCTAACACCTGAAAGTACTCTCAAAATATAAATTTCGCCCATTTTTAAAACCCCTTGCTTTGCAAAATTTTTATATTCTATGTATCAATTTGACACATTATTTACTTTTTTGTCTATATGATCCTTCAAAGTCACTGTAGTCGGTGAGTTCCCATTCCTGTTTGATTTTTTCTTTGCACGGTGATGTCATAAATAACACAACCGAGCCTTCCTCTCCTTCTGCTTTGCTGAGATTCATCATATACACAGAATTTTGATAGAAAAACTGAACGTTATTTTTAGCAGCATCAAAAAAGATATCGTACAAAAACTCGAGATCGTCCTCAGTATATCCACCCGCTACCATTGCTAGAATAGCAGAAGTAAGCATCACGGTGTACTGATACTCAGCATCAGAATTAACAAACTCTTCATATGTATTGCCACACCCTAGGTTCATCACCTTATTGCTTTCGTTTTCAACCGCCGCTGTGATAGTCAATGTATCGGTAGGGTAGTAGTATGATGAATATTCGATACCGTTATCATCAACGAGTTCACTTGACATAATCTGCCAGTTTGTGAAATCGAAAAACTCTTGTGTGCTGTCTGTACCGATGTTTTTACACGCAACATTGAGCTTATCGTTGAACTCCTGCAGAGTGAACGTATAGCGTGCACCTAAATTATTTTCGCTTTTTTCAAAAGTGACTTCTTCTGGTACAGGATACTCGACTGTAGACTGAACCTTGTCGTTTGTTTTATCAGACTGCTCACCGTTTTTGTCACTACACGCACACATAGTGAATGTCAGCAACAAGGAAATCATTAAGCATATAATTTTTTTCATAACATTTCCTTTTAAGTGGGCGAAGTTACCCCCGCCCATCTATAAAATTATTCTTGATTCTCTGTGTTTTCAACTTCTGTATTTTCAGCAGTTTCTGCTTCGAGCTCTTCGTCAGCTTCTTCGTCATGAGGAACAGCCGCAACGGTAACAACCTCGTTATCGTCTTTGATCTTCATAACAGTAACACCCTTAGAAGGACGAGCACACTGACGGATAGTATCAGCCTTAATACGGATGATAACACCATTTGCTGAAATGATGATGATATCATCGTCCCTAGATACAACACTCAGCGCTGCAACTTCGCCGTATTTTTCAACGTGATAGTTAGTAAGGCCCTTACCGCCACGACTTTGCGTACGATAGTCAGAAGGTAATGACAGTCGTCCGTAACCGGTAGTAGAAACCGTAAGGACATAACCATCTTCATCAATAACACTCATACCGATAACATAGTCGTTTTCTTTGAGCTTGAGTGCTTTTACTCCTCGAGCCTGACGACCCATAGGACGTACATCATTTTCATTAAAGCGGATAGCCATACCAAGTCTTGTTGCAACAATAACATCGCTGTTGCCATCAGTCATCTTAACCCATGCAAGCTCGTCGCCCTCATTTAAGTCAAGGGCTATGAGGCCACCTTTACGTGCAGTATTGTATGCGTTGAGCTCGATACGCTTGATGATGCCCTGACGAGTAACCATGATGAGGTACTTGTCCTCATCAAACTCAGGTACTCTGATCATAGAAGTAACCTTTTCGTCACTTGAAATTGGCAGGATATTTAAGATGTTCATACCCTTTGACTGACGTGAAGACTCAGGAATTTCGTAACACTTGAGTCGATAAACTCTACCTTTGTCAGTGAAGAAAAGTATAAAATCGTGAGAGTTAGAGATAAACATCTCAGTAGCTGTATCCTCTTCTTTTCTGCTCATACCGGATACACCACGTCCACCACGACGCTGGAGTTTGTATGTATCTTCAGCCATACGCTTGATGTAGCCGAATTTTGTCATAGTAACAACGCAGTCTTCCTTTGGAATAAGGTCTTCGATATCAACCTCACCGCTGATAGCGCAAATCTCTGTACGACGTGGGTCAGCGTATTTGTTTCGAACTGCAATAGCTTCTTCTTTAACAAGCTCTTTCTTACGTGTTTCACTTGCTAAAATCTCGTTGTATTCAGCGATTTTTTGAGCAAGAGCTGCGATTTCGTCTTCAATTTTTCCACGCTCCATATTAGTCAACTGACCAAGACGCATCTGAACAATAGCCTGTGCCTGTACATCATCAAGGTTGAATCTTTCGATAAGACTGAGCTTTGCAGTTGACAGATCTTTAGACTTACGAATGATAGCGATAACTTCGTCGATGTTATCGATAGCAATCTTAAGGCCTTCTAAAATATGTGCACGCTCTTGTGCTTTTCTCAAATCGTAGATAGTACGACGGGTGATAACATCAACCTGATGGTCAATGTAGTGCTGGAGCATTTCTTTTAGAGTCAGAATCTTCGGTTCACCGTTTACGATAGCGAGCATAATGCAACCGAATGTTGACTGAAGCTGTGTCAGCATAAACAGCTGGTTGAGAACTACCTGTGGGGAAGCCTCACGCTTAATGTCAATTTCTATGTGCATGCCGTTTCTGTCAGAATGGTCTTCGATATTTGAAATACCCTCTATACGCTTGTCTTTAACAAGTTCAGCGATATTTTCAATCAGCCTTGCTTTGTTTACAACATACGGCAACTCAGTAACGATTATTTTAAATCTACCGTTTTTAGCTTCAACTATCTCTGTCTTAGCTCGAACAATAATTTTGCCTCTGCCTGTAGCATAAGCAGCACGGATACCCGAGCGACCCATGATGATACCGCCTGTTGGAAAATCCGGACCCGGCATACACTCCATAATTTCAGCGACTTCAGCATCAGGGTTATCGATGAGCATACACATAGCATCGACTGCTTCACCCAAATTATGGGGCGGGATATTCGTAGCCATACCTACAGCGATACCCGAAGAACCGTTTACGAGAAGGTTAGGAAATCTACTAGGTAAAACTGTAGGTTCTTTAAGTCTGTCGTCAAAGTTAGGCATAAAATCGACTGTTTCTTTGTCGATATCTGTAACCATTTCGAGAGAAATCTTTGAAAGCTTTGACTCAGTGTAACGGTAAGCAGCAGGTGGGTCACCGTCCACAGAACCGAAGTTACCGTGACCATCAACGAGCATATATCTCATCGAAAAATCCTGAGCAAGACGTACCATAGCATCATAAACTGATGAGTCACCGTGTGGGTGGTATTTACCGAGCACGTTACCGACTGTATCAGCACACTTACGATAAGGTTTGTTCGGCTCAAGTCCGTTTTCAAACATAGTGTAAAGAATACGTCTGTGTACAGGTTTCAAACCATCTCTTACATCCGGCAGAGCACGTGATACAATAACGCTCATTGAATAGTCAAGGAAAGACTTTCTCATTTCACGGTTGATATCAACATCAATGACTTTACCCATAGTTGTGCTCTGTTCGTTTTCTATAATTTCGTTTGTATTATTTAAATTCTTTTCGTTATCCAAATTTAGCACCTTCTATCATTCTTTGTCGTATTTTATCCAATGGTTAAAATTTAACATTGCTTATATATCGAGGTTTTGAACATACTTTGCGTTTGTTTCAATGAACTCTCTACGTGGCTCAACCTTATCACCCATAAGAATAGAGAAAGTTTCATCAGCAAGCTCAGCATCAGAAAGCTCTACTCGAAGCATAGTACGAGTTTCAGGGTTCATAGTTGTTTCCCACAGCTGCTCAGAGTCCATCTCACCAAGACCTTTGTATCGCTGAATATCTGTTTTTCCTTCGAGCTTTTCTAGTATCTCATCACGTTCGGTATCAGAATAAGCATAGTGGTGCTCTTTACCTTTTGTGATTCTGTACAGTGGTGGCTGAGCAATATATACGTGACCTAGTTCTATAAGAGGTCTCATAAAGCGGAAGAAGAATGTAAGAAGAAGTGTTCTGATATGAGATCCGTCAACGTCCGCATCGGCCATGATAATAACTTTGTCGTATCTGAGTTTTTCAGGGTCAAACTCTTCGCCGATACCTGCACCAAGTGCTGTAATAACAGGAGTGAGCTTGTCATTACCATAAACACGATCGAGACGTGCTTTTTCAACGTTGAGCATCTTACCCCAAAGAGGAAGAATAGCCTGAAAACGTCTGTCACGACCTTGTTTTGCTGAACCACCCGCAGAGTCACCCTCTACGATGTAGATTTCTGTTTCTGAGCTGTCTTTTGACTGACAGTCTGCGAGTTTACCCGGAAGTGTAGCACTATCAAGTGCTGACTTACGTCTGACTGACTCACGTGCTTTTCTTGCAGCTTCTCTTGCTTTTGCAGAAGCCAGAGCTTTGTCTAAAATAGCAGTAGCAGAAGACGGATTTTCTTCCAAGTATTCTGAAAACTTTTCACTTATCAGCTTTGAAACCAGAGTTCTTACTTCTGTGTTACCGAGCTTTGCTTTGGTCTGACCTTCAAACTGAGCTTCTGTTATTTTCACGGAAATAATAGCTGTAAGACCTTCTTTGTAGTCTTCAAACTCAAGCTTTAAATCTTTGTCTTTATCTTTTATCTTATTGAATTTTGTAGCGTAGTTGTTCATCACCCTAGGCAGTGAACGTCTGAAGCCTTCTTCGTGTGTACCACCATCGGTTGTATGTATGTTATTTGCAAAAGAACGAATGTCGTTGTTATAACTATCATTGTACTGGAGTGCGATATCTACTTCACAAGTATCTTCTGCGTTTGCAGCATGGAGGAATACGATATCCTCGTGAATAGGTGTGTAACCCTTTTTCTTGTGGATATAATCAACGAACTCTTTGATACCGCCCTTATAATAGAAAGTTTTAGATATGATATTATCAGGGTCACGCTCGTCTTTGAGCTCAATATTAACACCTGCATTAAGAAAAGCCTGCTCTCTGAGTCTTTTTGCAAGAGTGTTGTAGTCATAGACATCGGTGTCTTTAAATATTTCAGCATCAGCTTTGAAAAGTACTTCTGTACCTTTTTCAGATGATTTTCCGATTTTTTCGAGGTCATTCATAATCACACCGCGTTCATAACGCTGGTAGTAGATATCCTCACCGTCACAAACTCTTACTTCAAGCCAAGTTGAAAGCGCATTTACAACTGATGCACCAACACCGTGCAAACCACCGGAAACCTTATATCCGCCGCCGCCGAATTTGCCGCCGGCATGAAGCACTGTAAATACAACAGTTACAGCAGGAAGACCCATTTTCTGATTAATACCAACAGGGATACCACGACCGTTATCCTTAACACGGATAATATTACCCGGCAGGATAGAAACATCTATTTTTGAACAATAACCTGCTAGTGCTTCGTCGATAGAGTTATCAACAATTTCATATACAAGGTGGTGCAAACCACGTTCGCCTGTTGAACCGATATACATACCTGGGCGTTTTCTGACAGCTTCCAGACCCTCTAAAACTTGAATTTCATCGGCACCATATTCGTTTTCAACTTTGGTTCTTTCATTAACTTCTAAATTCTTATCTAAATTTTCCAAAGTACAACCTCCAAAAATTTCTTATATTCGTTTGTGTTTATTTATTCAAAATTTGACAAGTCATATGAACGGTCAAAATTTTTCTTTTTTACATTTGTTTCTTGTGCGTTGTTTGCGATTTCTTTCAGATTTTTTACCGGCATAGTAGCCTGTGAGTCTGCTGTACTTGAGATGTTCTCAAATTTTGAGAAGCTCTTTGTGTCACCGCTTGATTGTTCTTCCATTATTTTACGTTCTTCTTTTATAGCGTTGAACACATCAGCGTTGATAACCGGTTTATCGTCATCTGTCAGTACTACATCATCTACAAAAGTAGGTATCACCTTAGATGTTTTTGCCATAGTAGGATCAGGATCTGCTATAGGACTTTCTATAATTCCTGTATCATACAGCACGTCCATATGTTTTTTACGTGGTTTAAGTACTATAAAAAACGGAGTCACAACATAAAAACCAATAAAAGGTACTGCTACAAAAAGCATAAACCAAAGGTTAGTTCTATCTGTTAAAAAGTAAAATGCAGAAAGTATCAGAAGTGACAGAACAACAGCTATAATAAAAGGAATGATAAGTGTCTTTTTTATCAGAATGTTAGATTCCTTTTTGCATTTGTTACAGAAAAACTCGCCTCGATTTCTCATAAGAAATGCCTGCATATACGATACCGGCTTTGAACAGTACGGACATTTTGTAAGTTTCATAGATTTGCATCCTTTCGTGATAACAATCTCTTTTGCAGAGTTTTTGATGACAGTTGACAAATATAAATTTTCTGATTTTTACCGTCATCACATAATATAAAAGATTTTGGAAGTTCAAACGATACAGTAAAAACTTGCCGATTTTTTTCAGATAACGAGAGATAATCTCTGGTGTGTTTTGAAACGGTAGAAGTATCAAGGTCAAATATACCGACGATATCGTCGGTTTTTATTACCGTTTCGTTTCCTAAATGAAGATACATTATTTAACCTCTCCACCGTTGATATAGAAAACTTTTCCGTTTTTCAGTTGTTCTTTATTTGATTCTTCACAACAGGTAACAAATACCTGATATGAATCAACTTTATTCAGTAAGAAATCCTGACGCTTCGAGTCAAGTTCTGATAGCACATCATCAAGTAAAATAACAGGCTTTTCGCCGTTTTTCTCAAATAGCATCTGAGCTTGTGCAAGTTTTAATGATAGCACTGCTGAACGTTGCTGTCCTTGGGAACCAAATGTTTTTGCAGATATTGAGTTTATTTTTATCTCCATATCATCACGATGAGGACCGATATTTGTATAACCAGTGTGATAGTCTTCACTGCGTGATTTTTGATATGCATCTCTTAGCTTTTGAGTGATGATTTCGATAGTATCATCTTCTTTTGCACCACAGTTTGATATATATTCTATATCTAAATTTTCTTTTCCTGATGAAATATCATCATGAAAGTTTTTAGCATAGATTTTCAAATCTTTTATGTACTGGAGTCTTTCTTTCAAAATCAAAGCCCCACAAACACAAAGCGAATCATCCCATATAGGCAAGGTATCTTTGAGTTCCTTGTGCTTATATATATCTTTTAAAAGAGCGTTGCGTTGATTTATAATTTGATTATATTTTGAAAGAGCAGCAACATATTTGATACGCTGTTGAGATATAGCACCATCTAAAAACTTACGTCTTAATGACGGACCACGTTTGACAAGAGTCATATTTTCAGGTGAAAAAACAACACACGAGAAAATCTCTGTCAAATATGATGAAGAATTTTTTTCGACACCGTTTATTTTGATTTTCTTTTTATTTTGAGTGAATATAATTTCTGCGTTTTGATCTCTTCCATATGAATTAAAGTCCATAGTGAGCCTGAAAAAACTGTCATCAAATGTGATAAGCTCATTTTCTTTAGCTCCTCTGAAAGAATGTCCTCCACAGAAAAGCCATATAGCTTCGAGTAAATTTGTTTTACCCTGTGCATTATCACCGTAGATTACATTAACTTTTTCACATGGTGTTATCTCACCGTTAGACAGATTCCTGAAATTTTCAAACCTGAGCTTTTTTATAATCAATCTTTAGACACCTCAACGACTTTAACAAACTTGTTTTCGAATTGTGCTGTGTCGCCATCACGCATTTTTTTACCGCGCATAGTACATACTTCGCCATTAACCAGAACTTCTCCGTTCTGAATAATAAATTTAGATTGTCCACCTGTTTCAGCAATACCTGCAAATTTGAGCAGATTATCAAGGCGAATAAATTCTTCGTGTATTTCTATATTTTTACTCATAATAATAAATTTTGCTTCTTTACTCATATCAGCCCTCGTTAGACAGTCTCATAGGTACTACAAGGAAGGTAAAACTATCTGAATTAACAGGTTTTACTATCATTGGAGCCAAAGGACCGTTTAAAATAAGCTTAATTTCGTCTGTATCGCTATTTTTTAGTGCATCGAGTAAATATCTATTATTAAAACCAATTTCAACGTCAGCGCCAATTGTAGACACAGAAAGCACATCATTAGCTTTACCTACAGCAGTAGAACATGAAAGTTTAATTTCTTCTGATGTGATAGAACATCTTACAGGTGACTGTATTTTTTCACTTGTTAATAATGACATTCTGTCAACTGCATTAGAAAGAAGTCTTGTATTTATAACCAGTTCGGTCTGTGCAGTTTTTGGAACTGTTGTTTTATAGTCTAAGAAGTTACCTTCAATAAGACGAGAAATAATAGAATAATTTTCAATTTTAAAGCTGATGTGTCTTTGACCTACTATAATTTCAACATCTTTTTTATCATCTGTGATAAGTTTTAAAATTTCACTTTGTGTTTTACCCGGAACAACAAACTTTGTTTTACTATCATTATCTATGTTTTCTTCTCTGATAGCCATTCTATAACCATCAACAGAAACAACTCTTAATATCTTATCTTCTATTTCAAAAAGTGATCCTGTATAGATAGGTTTTGCCATATTATCAGATACTGCAAAAATAGTCTGTCTGATCATATTTTTGAGAATTTCAGCATTAACGATAATATTATCAGTTTGCTCAAATTTAGGAAGTTCCGGATATTCGTTAGAAGCTATACCAACAATCTGATAATCAGCCTGACCACTTGTAATATAAGTGATGAGTCTTTCATCAGTTTCAATACAAACTATTTCTTCAGGCAACTTTCTGACGATATCTGAGAAAAGTTTTGCAGATACTACTATTTCACCTTCTTCATTTATGGTAGCATCCATTGTAGTAGTAATACCAATTTCAAGGTCATAACCTGACAAAACAAGTTTTGAACCGTATGCTTTGATTAAAATACCCTCAAGTGCAGGAATAGAAGCTTTTGATGATACAGCTCTTTGTACATTTGATACAGCAGTTGAGAGTTCTGATCTTAAACAAGTAAATTTCATTTTTTCTTATCCTTTCAAAAATAAATCTAATCAAATCTAATAAATAATATATTAGAGTAGTTATAGTAGGGGGTGTTAAAATGTTGATAATCAAAATTACTTAGTAATCATCACAAAATTTAAAACTTAATTCTTGATAAAAAATTTTAATAAATGTGAATAATAAAATTTACAGGACAAGTTATCAACATATTGTTAATTTTTGTGGAGTTAATGTTTATGAAAACATTGAAAACTTTGTCAGAATTTGACTATCTGTCTCTTATATTTTTGATGATATCTTCGACCGTTTCTCTGAGGTTAGAATCCGTCTTCATATTTTTCTCAACCTGTTGAACTGTATATACAATAGTTGAGTAATGTCTACCACCAAATTCTTTACCTACTGCTTCCATAGAAAGAGATGTAAGCTCTCTGACAATAAAAATAGCAATCTGTCGAGGTTTGTTGATATTAGCTCTACGTGACTTTTGTGAGCGGATATCATCAGATTCAACTCCAAAAGTTCGAGCAACTTCATCTATAATTTTTTCTACCGTAAGTTCCGGTGGAGCATCGTTATTTAAAATATCGGTGATTGCTTCACTTACGGTTGCTATTGTAGGAGTTTCACCTGTCAGATAAAATCTTGCTTTCAGCTTTTTTACTACACCTTCAAGCTGTCTGATGTTAGATTTGAGTTTTTGAGCAATACACTCACAAACATCATCATCTAAATCAAGACCTAAAATCTCAGCTTTACGTTTAATAATAGCGATTCGTGTTTCTAAATCAGGTGGCTGAATATCAGCGAGAAGTCCTGATTCAAAACGTGAACGAAGTCTGTCTTCTAAAATTTTAATTTCTTTAGGTGGTCTGTCAGATGTAAGTACAATTTGTTTTTTAGCTTCAAATAAAGAGTTGAAAGTGTGGAAAAATTCTTCCTGTGTTCTTTCTTTACCTCCGATAAACTGTACGTCATCAACCAAAAGCATATCTGCCTGGCGATATTTTTGTCTGAATTCGGAAGTAGTAGCCATACGGATAGACTCAATCAATTCATTTGTAAAATCGTCACCTTTTATGTAGATAATATTTTTATCCGGATGATTGTTTTTGATATCATTTCCGATAGCATAAAGTAGGTGAGTTTTTCCAAGTCCGGAGTTTCCGTATAAAAACAGAGGGTTATATGCACCTGCCGGATTTTGTGCTACAGCAAGACAAGCTGCATGAGCAAATTTGTTTGATTGTCCAACAATAAAAGTATCAAAAGTAAATTCGTATCCGGCGTCAGCTGATTGTTCGTTAGATAAGAATTTTTCATTTGATTTATTTATTTCATCAGGTACTGTGAATACTGTCTCAAAAGTAGTACCAAAAACAGCCTTGTATGCATCTTCAAGCATAGGCATATAACAACGCATCAAAGTCTGTCTATGAAAATCATTAGGAACCATTAAGGTGATTTCACCTTTTTCAAAGTCAATGTTCTTTGGTTCAATTCTGCTGATCCATGTTTTATAAGCAACATCAGTTATCTTTTTTTCTTTTTGAAAGTAGTCACAAATGACTTGCCAAGCTTCATCAAAAGAACCCATTTTTTATCCTCCTGTTTCAAAAAAATCCGGTCGAAATTTATTCGACATAATACTTATCCATTATCACATTTAACATTGTAACAAAAACTTGTTGAAAAATCAATATCAAATTGCATTATAAAGTAAATATTTACTATATAAAATATAGCCTTATTTTGAGAAATTTTTGGAGTCTGTAAATTGTGGTTAAAAACAATTTTAAATACTACATATTGTGGGTCAAAAAATCAGCATTTTCACTAAGTTATTTAATACTATATAAATGCAAAAAATTTTTGTTGACTAAGTTAGATTTTTGAGCTATAATGCTAGATTGTAAGGTTATGTACCCGAAAGGAGGGTTTTAAATGCTGAGAACATTTCAGCCAAAAAAGCTTCATAGAAAGAAGGAGCACGGCTTTAGAAAGAGAATGTCTACAAAGAACGGACGCAAGGTTCTTGCAAGAAGAAGAGCTAAGGGCAGAAAGCAATTATCATACTAAGAATTAGGCCACTGTCGGCAGTGGTCTTTCTTTTTATCTAAGTTTTTACAGCACAGCAGTCATACACTCCTACTACTAAACCGACTGTGTACCTACAAGGGTGGTTAAGATGAGAGCTTATCTCACACTAAAAGAAAACAGGCAGTTTCAGCGTGCTTACAAAAGAGGAAAGTCTTTTGTGAGTCCTTGCCTTGTATCTTATATCATCAAAAATAACACTAATAACCTTCAAATCGGAATAACTACCTCAAAAAAAATTGGTAAAGCTGTACAGCGTAATCGGTGCAGAAGAATCATCAGAGCAGCTTTTTTAGAAATTAAACCTCAGATAAAAGACGGCTACGATATAGTTTTTGTCGCCAGGGCAAAAACTCCTTTTGTAAAAAGCACCGATATATTAGTCGCTATGAAAAACCATTTGCAACAGGCAAAGGTATTAAAAGATTAAAATGAAAAAGATTTTTATCTCAGTAATCAGATTTTATCAGTGTCATATTTCTCCGCTCATGGGCAAAAGCAAATGCAAATTTTATCCAACGTGTTCACAATATGCAATAGAAGCTATAAGTACATATGGTGCTTTCAAAGGTTTTTTCATGAGCTTATGGAGAATACTCAGGTGCAATCCTTTTTCTAAAGGCGGATACGATCCCGTACCTGAAAAACACAAGTGATAAAGAAGGATTTTTATTATGATTCAATTTTTTAACATTTTCGGCAGTTTATTCGGCTATTTGCTTTGGGCAGCATATTATCTCATCAACAATTTTGGTATTGCTATCATCATCTTCACATTGATATTCAAAATTGTATTGTTTCCGTCTTCTGTAAAGCAACAGAAATCTATGGCTGCCAATGCTAAGCTTCAGGCTAAGCAAAAAGCATTACAGGAAAAATATTCTAACGACAAACAAAAGTACAACGAAGAGCTTCAAAAGCTATATGAAAAAGAAAATGTAAAACCATTTGGTGGTTGTCTTACATCACTGTTGCCTATGTTTGTTATGCTCGGTATTTACTACTCAGTTGTACGACCATTATCTAACGTGCTTCACATAGCAACAGATAAAGTCACAGCACTGTCCGAGTATATCAATACACTTCCGGGCGTTTCTTTGAACTCAAGCTCACTTTACTCAGAAATCGAGCTTATCAGAATTTTTGATAAAATCTCTACACAAGAAGCTGTTACAGAGATTTTGACAGGTGACGAAATTGAAAAAATCAGTCTGCTTTCCGGCGGTTTTAACTTCTTCGGACTTGATTTGCTTTCTACTCCGAAATTTGCCGGTGGTTGGATTTTGATTATCCCTATCCTCTGTCTTGTAACATCTGTTGGATCACAGGTCTTTATGATGTTCATGAAAGGTAACCCGATGAGTCAGCAGCAAGGCTGCATGAAGTATATGTTCATTGCACTTCCAGTGCTTACTGCATGGATTGCTTATACAGTACCTGCAGCTGTTGGTTTCTACTGGATTTGCTCCACAGTGTTCGGTTTTGTACAGACACTTATTATGAACAAATTCTACTCACCTGATTTGATGAATGCTAAGATGGAAGCACAGCACATAGCACGACTTGAGTTAGAAGAAAAAAACGCACAGTATAATCGTTAATTACTGTTTATTTTTAAAGAAAATGCAATATAATGCAAAGAAGGTGCAAACTTGAATAGAGAAGCTATTGCAACAGGCGCTACTGTTGAAGAAGCAAGAGAAAAAGCATGCGAAATGCTTGGTGTAGAAACTTACGACGATAACGTAGATTTTGAAATAATTGAAATGAAGGCTAAGAAATTCTTAGGTCTGTTCGGTGGCCATCCTGCAAAGGTAAGAGTTTTTGTAAAGACAACTCCTGCACAAGCAGCTGCTGACTACCTTGATTCTATCATTAAGGCTATGGGTCTTACTAATATTTCTATGAACGTAGAAGAAAAAGACAAGAACGTAATCAATATAGATATCTCCGGTGAAGATGTTGGTTCTGTTATCGGCAGACGTGGTGAGACATTAGATGCACTCCAGTATCTTACATGTCTGGTAGCAAATCACGTTGACAACTCTTACTGCAGAGTTACTATCAACACTGGTGATTATAGAGAAAAAAGAGAAAAAACTCTCGAAATACTGGGCAGAAAGCTCGCTATCAAAGCAGCAAAAACAGGCAGAAAGTCATCTTTAGAGCCTATGAACCCATACGAGAGACGTATCATCCACACAGCTGTTCAAAAAATCAACGGAGCTATTTCTTGGAGTGAGGGTGAGAACATCAACCGCCATGTTGTTATTGGCCCTGATCCAAAATCAAAGGGCAACTATAAAAACAGAGGTGGCAGAAAGCCATACAGGGGCTCTTCAAAACCAAAAACACAATCAAAAGCTCCTAACCCGGACCGCAAACCTTTAAACGAGGGTGGCGAGTACGGTCTTTACGGTAGAATTGATAAATAATTTTCATAGGGCGGATTTTTCCGCCCTTTTTACTTATTAAAACAACAGGTGTTTTTTATGCAAAATTCGACTATCGCTGCTATCAGCACTGCTCAGGGTTTGGGCGGTATCGGTGTTATCAGAATATCAGGTGAAAAAGCAATAGAAATTGCTGACAAAATTTTTAAAGCTGTCAGCAACAAAAAACTGTCAGATGCTAAGGGATACACTGCGCATTTTGGTCATGTTTTTTTTGAAGGTGAAAAGCTTGATGAGTGTATTGCAACTGTTTTTAATGCTCCGCACAGCTACACAGGTGAAGATGTTGTTGAACTTTCTTGTCACGGTGGTATTTACATCACAAAACAGGTGTTACGTGCAGCTTTTGATAACGGAGCGGTCTGTGCTCAGGCTGGCGAATTCACAAAAAGAGCGTTTTTGAACGGAAAGCTTGATTTAACACAGGCTGAATCTGTTATGGATATCATAGGCGCAAAGTCAGGGGCTGCAGCAAAGTCTGCTTTGTCAGTACACGAAGGCGCATTATCTAAAAATATCAATGCTGTTAAAGATGACTTGGTGCTACGTGCCGCTCATCTTTGTGCATGGGCTGACTATCCTGAAGAAGACATCGAAGAAATTGAGTTTGAAGCATTGAAAAAGGCATTAAGTGAAGGTGCACACAAGCTTCAAAATCTTATCAAAAATTATGACAAAGGCAAAGCTATCAGACAAGGCATAGACACAGTAATTGTCGGCAAGCCTAATGTTGGTAAATCGACACTCATGAACCTTATCACAGGCTATGAAAAAAGCATCGTCACACAGATTGCAGGTACTACTCGTGATATAGTAGAAGAAACAGCTATTGTCAGGGATATAACCTTGCATTTGAGTGATACTGCAGGTATCCATGATACAGACAACACTATAGAAAAAATAGGTGTCGACAAAGCTAAAAATCGATTGGGTACAGCGGAACTTGTTATCGCTGTTTTTGATTCATCAAAAGCTCTTGATGACGATGATTTTGCATTATTAAATAGTATAAAAGACAGCACTTGTATTGCTGTTATAAATAAAGATGACTTAGTACAAAAAATAGATGTAGAAAAGATAAAAGAAGTCACAGAACATATCGTGTATATGTCAGCAAAAGACTCAAAAGGTTTAACTGAATTTGAAGATGCGGTTGAAAATATTGCAGGTACCGCTGACTTCGATCCATCGTCTGCGGTGCTATCTAACGAGCGTCAACGAAGCCTTGCAAAGTTTGCGTATGACTCTCTTATAGAAGCGATATCAGCACTTGAATTTGGTATGACTTACGATGCTGTTACCGTAGCACTCGAAGAAGCTATCTCGCATCTGTGTGAGCTCACAGGAGAGCGTGTCACAGAAACTGTGGTTGATAATGTTTTCCATCAGTTCTGTGTCGGAAAGTAATTTATTATACTGATAGTATCATAACATAGCTAAGTTTTGTTTTATTCATTTGTCGGCCACACTTATTGCAGACACCAACTATGTATCTACATTACTCTATGTATATATCAACTATCTAAATGAATTATCCACACTAATCACTTGTACCGGGTATCTAAACTAGCATCCACACTAATTACTCTTACCGGCTATCTAAACTAGCTGTCCAGACTAATTACTCTTACCGGCTATCTAAACTAGCTGTCCACATTATTTATTCGTGCCAGCTATCTAAACTAGATGTCCAGACTAATTACTTGTACCGGTTATCTAAACTAGCTGTCCAGACTAATTACTCGTACTAGCTATCTAAACTAACTATCCATACTAAATTATCCTACTACATCACATTAATGTGATGTAAAACAACTACGACTTCAACGATTTAAATCGCTAAAACTACTTATACCGAGAGGTTTTATTATGAGTACATATTTTGCAGGTGAATACGACGTAGCAGTTATTGGTGCAGGCCACGCAGGTATTGAAGCGGCACTTGCTTCTGCTCGACTGGGCTGTAAGACTGCCATCTTTACTATAAATATGGACGCTGTCGGAAACTGTCCGTGTAACCCGTCTATCGGTGGTACTGCCAAAGGTCATCTCGTGCGTGAGATTGATGCACTTGGCGGCGAAATGGGAAAAACCGCTGACGAGTGTTTTCTACAGATGCGAATGCTTAATTTAGGCAAAGGTCCTGCAGTGCATTCTCTGCGTGCCCAGATTGACAGAAGAAAGTATCAGGATGTTATGAAGCACAAGCTAGAGCTTTGTGATAACCTTGATTTACGTCAGGCTGAAATCACCGATATTGAACAAAACGAAGATGGTACCTGGACACTTACTACCCGTATGTTAGCCCAGTTTGTGGCAAAAACAGTGATTATTGCCACAGGTACATACTTAGGTGGTAAGATATTCATCGGCGAAGTGTCTTTTGAAAGTGGCCCTGACGGAGTTTTTCCTGCTGCTTTTTTGGGCGAGAGCCTTAGAAAACTCGGCATTCCAACACGCAGATTCAAAACAGGGACTCCCGCTCGAGTAAAACGTAGCACTATTGATTTAGATAAACTCGAAGTACAAGAGGGTGACACACCACCAGTACCGTTTTCTTATGAAACTAAGAGCCTTCCTGATAATAAAGTTGTGTGTCATATCAGCTACACAAACGAAGAGACAAAGAAGATAATTTTAGATAACATTCACCGTTCACCGCTTTATGGCGGAAAAATCGAAGGAGTCGGTCCACGATACTGTCCGAGTCTGGAAGATAAAATAGTGCGCTTTGAACATAAGGAGCGCCATCAGCTTTTCATTGAACCGTGTGGTCTTGATACAGAGGAAATGTACCTGCAGGGTATGTCTTCTTCACTTCCTGAAGAAGTACAGCTGCAGTTTTATCACACTATACCGGGTCTTGAGAATGCTCTTATTATGCGTCCGGCATATGCTATCGAATATGACTGTATCGACCCCACCTCTATGAACGCAACACTGGAGTTCAGAGATTTTGAAGGCTTATACGGTGCAGGACAGTTCAACGGAAGCTCCGGCTACGAAGAAGCAGCTGCACAAGGTCTTATCGCAGGTATCAACGCAGCACACAAAGTACAGGGCAAAAAAGAGTTCGTACTTGACCGTGCGAGCTCATACATAGGCACGTTGATCGACGACCTTGTCACAAAAGGTGCGAACGAACCATATCGTATGATGACTTCTCGTAGTGAATATCGTTTGATTTTGCGTCAGGATAACGCTGACGAGCGACTGACACCGCTTGGATATGAACTTGGGCTTATATCACAGGAGCGTTTTGACCATTTCAAAGAAAAGCAGAATCTCATCAAAGAAGAGTTCAAGCGTGCAAAAAACACAGTTATCGCTTGTACCGATGAGCTCAACGATATACTTGTTTCACGTGGAACATCTGAGGTGAGCAATTCTATCAGACTTATCGAACTGCTCAAGCGACCACAGCTTGACTACAAAACTCTCGAAAAAGTCGACACAGATAGACCAGATTTGCCATACTATGTGTTTGAGCAAGTGGAAATTGCGATAAAATACGACGGATATATCAAAAAGCAACTTGCACAGGTAGAACAGATGCGCAGACTCGAAGAAAAACGTCTGCCAAAAGAAGTTGACTACAAAACACTCACAGGTCTTCGACTTGAAGCACAAGAAAAGCTCAATAAAATAAGACCTGCAAGCGTTGGTCAGGCATCACGTATCAGCGGTGTATCTCCTGCTGATATCAGCGTACTGCTTATCTGGCTTGCAAAAAGCTCACACGATAAAATAAAATCAGAGGAAAATGCTAATGTTTAATGATATCTTAAAAGAACAAGCAGAAAAATCTAATATAGAGCTCACACAAAAGCAGATGGAGGACTTCACTCGTTATTATGAACTTCTTGTTGAATGGAACGAGAAAATGAATCTTACGGCGCTGACTGACGAAACTGATGTTGCACTAAAGCATTTTTGTGACAGCGTTCTGCTTTTGAAGTATGCTGATATTCCAGAGAACAGCTCACTTATAGATGTCGGCACAGGAGCAGGCTTTCCGTCAGTACCGCTCAAAATCATGCGACCTGATATGAAGCTGTGTCTGCTTGACAGCCTGAACAAGCGACTTGTTTTTTTGAAAGAAGTCGTAAAAGAGCTTAATCTACAGAATGTAGAAATAGTTCACTCTCGTGCAGAGGATGGAGCGAAAAATCCAAAACTGCGAGAGCAGTTCGATTTTGCGACATCTCGTGCAGTTGCACAACTCAATGTGCTGACAGAATACTGCTTGCCATATGTAAAAGTAGGTGGATCCTTCTTAGCGATGAAAGGCAAGTACAGCGAAGAAGAAATCGCTAATGCTAAATGTGCCATCAAAACTCTCGGCGGCAAAACACAGAAAGTCAGCACATATAATCTCGCAGATTCATCTGAGCGCACTATTATAAATGTAAAAAAGGTGGCAAATACTGATAAGAAGTACCCACGCACATCAGCAAAGATAAAAGCAAAACCACTCTGAATATAGAAATTTACGGTGTATCGACAAGATACACCGTTTTTTTACGCAAAATTACAAAACAAAATTATTTCTGCATACAAATATCTACAAATTATATGTACGCACAGTGGTATTATCATCTTGCGGGGACAACCTGTGAGGGAGAATACAATGAGTTTTTTGAGTAGAGATGATAACAAAGTTCTTTTAATACCTACAATTTCAATCAGACCTAATAAAACCCAGCCACGCAAGACCTTTGATGAAGAAGAGCTCAAGTCGCTCTCACAGTCGATAGTACTCAACGGGATCCTCCAACCCTTGTCGGTACGTCGAATCAATTCAACTGAGTTTGAGCTGATAGCAGGAGAACGCAGACTCAGAGCAGCGATAATGGCAGGGATAACAAAAGTTCCGTGTGTAGTGCTCAGGTGCTCGGACAAAGAGTCCGCAGTGTTCGCACTTATTGAGAACATTCAGCGAAAAGACTTAGGTATGTTTGAGCAAGCACGAGGTATTGCACGACTCATCAGAAAATACGGTCTCACTCAGGAACAAGCCGCAACAAGTCTTGGAAAGAAGCAGTCTACTATAGCTAACAAGCTCAGATTGCTTCGACTTACATTTGAAGAGCAGGAATGGATAATCAGTGCATCGCTTTCAGAGCGACACGCACGTGCACTGCTCAGAATAGACGACGAAGCACTTCGTAGAGAAGCTTTGAGCCGAGTTATTTCGGATAATCTGAATGTCGGCCAGACAGAAGCCTTTGTCACAGATGTACTGATGAAAAACAGTGTCTCAAAGCTCATAGACAAGCCAAAATCAGAGAAAAAGATAATTGTCAAAGATGTGCGCATTTTTGTGAACACCATAAACAGAGCGGTTGATACCATGCGACTTTCAGGTATCAACGCAACAAGCTCAAAACAAGAAACTGACGAATACATAGAGTACACCGTCAAAATACCAAAAGCTCAAGACAGAGCCTCATAACGCTTTCCCCTAGATGCAAGAGCATCTATCCACTCATACCCATTTCCTTATCTGAACCCCTTGCCAGAGGTCACACGAAATATCGTGTGGCCTTTTGGCGTTTATCGTGTGTAAAAGGATTGTTTTGGGAGCACCCCCATGATTTCAGTCCCTGAGTACGTGTTTCACGTGAAACACAACCTTATGGTACGTACCCGTTCTCCCTTCTCATAAATATTTTCTCATAAACTTTAATAAAAACACTTTAATTTCGCACCGATATGTGATAAAATTACATTTATAATGTGCGTATTCAAGCACAAATTCTCAAAATGGGTGATTTTGTGGCAAAAGTTATTGCTGTTGCTAACCAAAAAGGCGGTGTCGGAAAGACCACATCTGCGGTCAATATAGCTGCCTGTCTTGGTTTCAACAAGAAAAAGACACTTTTAATTGACGTCGACCCACAGGGCAACGCTACCAGCGGAGTCGGCATAGACAAGCGCTCGTGTAGGTACACTACATACGATTTGCTGGTGAGCGACACCAAAGCGCAGGATATTATAGTAGCAACACAGTTTGAAAATCTCTATGTTATGCCATCTGGCATGGACCTAGCTGCTGCAGAGCTCGAAATCGTTGATTTGCCGAACAGAGCACAGCGTATGAAACAGGCTATTGTATCTGTGAAAGCTGAGTTTGACTACATTATTATTGACTGTCCACCATCTCTCGGACTTATCACAACGAACGCTCTTACAGCAGCAGATACTATTTTAGTACCGATTCAGTGTGAGTACTACGCACTTGAGGGACTTTCACAGCTGATGAACACCGTCAGACGTGTAAAACGCCAGACAAATCCTCACATTGAGCTCGAGGGAGTTCTGCTTACTATGTACGACGGAAGACTCAACCTCACACAACAGGTAGTGACTGAAGTTAAACGCTTCTTCCCGAAAAAGGTTTTTTCTACCGTTATTCCTCGAGGAGTCAGGCTTTCCGAAGCACCGAGTTTTGGTATGCCGGTCATTTACTATGACAAATCGTGTAAGGGTGCACACGCATACCTTGACCTTGTTCATGAGATTCTGAAAAAGGAGCGTCAGTATGGCTAAAAAAATGGGTGGCTTAGGCAAGGGCCTGAGCGCAATATTTATAGAAAACGATTCTGAAAACAGCAACGAAGCTGTTACCTTACGTATATCCGATATCGAACCAAACCGTGACCAGCCTCGAAAAGATTTTGATGAAGCTGCCCTCGCTGAATTGTCACAGAGTATTATGCAGTTTGGCGTGTTACAGCCGATTCTGGTCAGACCCCTTATTGAGGGTGGATATCAGATAGTAGCCGGTGAGCGTCGATACAGAGCTTCCCGTATGGCAGGCCTCACGGAAATCCCAGCGGTCATCCGTGAGCTTTCCGATAACGAGACGATGGAGCTTGCACTCATCGAGAACTTACAGCGTGAGGATCTCACCCCTATCGAAGAAGCAAAGGGTTACAAAACCCTCATTGATACTTATTCAATGAGTCAGGAGCAGGTGGCACAGACTGTGGGCAAATCCCGTCCTGCTATTGCTAATACGATGCGACTGTTGTTTCTTCCTGATGATGTTATTGAACTGGTTGAAAAAGGCACTATCTCAGGCGGTCACGCGCGAGCCTTGCTTTCTCTTGATAACAAAGCGCTGATGAGCGCTGTGGCTGAAGAAGTTGTCAAAAAAGAGCTTTCCGTGCGTCAGGTTGAAAAGCTTGTCAAAGATCTCACAAAGAAGCCGACTAGCAGAACACGTACCGCAAAGTCAAAACCATCATATTTTGCGGAAGTTGAGCTTGCACTTACCGAGTATCTGGGCAATAAGGTTGTTGTTACTCCTAGCAAAGACGGAAAAGGCGGTACGTTATCAATTGACTTTTATTCTTTAGAAGAATTAAAAGACCTTGCAAATAAGCTCGAAGACAACAAATAAACAAAGTTTAAATAAATTAGCAAAATATACCACACAAGGAGAAACAAAATGATTGATATTAAATTTTTGAGAGAAAACCCTGACGTAGTCAAGGAGAATATAAAGAAAAAGTTTCAAGACTCTAAGCTCGCTTTGGTAGACGAAGTTATCGCACTGGATGCTGAGTCAAGAAAAATCAAAGGCATGGCTGATGATTTGCGTGCTCAGCGCAACAAGTATTCAAAAGAAATCGGCAAGCTTTTTGCACAGGGCAAGCGTGATGAAGCTGAAGAAATGAAAAAGCTCGTTACAGAAAAAGGCGAGGAACTCGCACAGCTTGAAAAGCAGGAAGCAGAGCTTTCAGAAAAAGTTACTAATATCATGATGATTATCCCTAATATCATCGACGAGTCAGTTCCAATCGGTAAAGATGATAGCGAAAACGTTGAAGTACAGCGTTACGGCGAACCTCTCACACCTGATTTTGAGATCCCATACCACACAGAGATCATGGAAAAGCTAGGTGGCATCGACCTTGATTCTGCTCGAAAAGTAGCAGGCAATGGTTTCTACTACCTTATGGGAGATATCGCAAGACTCCACTCAGCTGTTATTTCTTACGCAAGAGATTTTATGATAGACCGTGGTTTTACTTACTGTGTTCCACCGTTTATGATTCGTTCAAACGTTGTAACGGGTGTTATGAGCTTTGCAGAAATGGAAGCTATGATGTACAAAATCGAAGGCGAAGACCTCTACCTCATCGGTACATCAGAGCATTCAATGATCGGTAAGTTTATCGACACTATTAACAAAGAAAAAGATCTTCCTTATACCCTTACAAGCTACTCACCATGCTTCAGAAAAGAAAAAGGCGCTCACGGTATTGAAGAACGTGGCGTATATCGTATTCACCAGTTCGAAAAGCAGGAAATGGTCGTTGTTTGTAAACCTGATGAGTCAGCTATGTGGTTTGAAAAGCTGTGGCAGAACACAGTCGACCTTTTCCGTTCACTCGATATCCCTGTTCGTACACTCGAGTGCTGTTCAGGCGACCTCGCTGATTTAAAAGTTAAGTCTATCGACGTTGAAGCATGGTCACCTCGTCAGCAGAAGTACTTTGAGGTTGGTTCTTGTTCTAACCTTTCTGATGCACAGGCAAGAAGACTCAAAATCAGAGTACATGGTGAAGATGGTAGCAAATACTTTGCTCACACTCTTAACAACACAGTTGTTGCTCCACCTAGAATGCTCATCGCATTTTTAGAGAACAACTTAAACGAAGATGGCTCTATCAATATTCCTGAAGCACTAAGACCATATATGGGTGGCAAAGACAAGATTACTCCATAATCCAATACAAAATAAAAACCGCTTGTTCTTTTGAACAGGCGGTTTTTTATACTTTATTCGGTTGTTACCTTTTCATATGTATAGTTGTTTAAGATGAGCTTATCATTTTCAAAGCTGTATGCTACTTCTCGACTACCATCTTTTGTGTCGCTTGCCATGTAGTACATAGTAACAACACCGTCATTACACGAAAATTTGCAGTCGATGGTTGCGTAGTTATACATATCGGTAATAGTCGCTGTGCCGTCAGAGTTGAATTTGTAGCACTCAAAGTTGTCTTCGCTCTGCCAGTCACCGATGATTTCTTCATCAATACTCAGGTTATCAGGTGCTTTGATAATAACCTGAGGCATCTGGGCTTTTTCAAAAGTGAAGCTCGATTCATCACTTTTGAGCGTCATGATATCACCACCGAAATGCGCTTTGTATTCGTTATATAAAAAGTTAGGGATATCGATGTCGTATAGCCCTTCTTCCTCATCGTAGTCATAGTAACCGTAAACGGTCGATGTGCCCCATTTTGCAAAAGCGTCTCCGTTCTCGTCAAAAATAAAGTAGCAGTCGTCGCTTACTTCGTTACATACCCAGGTACCGACTATCTGTGTGCTATCGCCTTGTGCAGTGTGAGCGGTATTTTCAGAAATACTTGTCGGTGCATCAACGTCGCTTTGGTTGTTATCGCTACACGCACAAAGTATGGTCACGCACAAAATGCACATAATAATCGCAAGAAATCTATTCATAATATCTCCAACCTTAATGTAAGTTCACTATAATTTTTACTTATACAACCAATTTTAAGTACATATATATAAAAAGTCAATAAATTTTTAAAAAAGCTTCATTTAGCCTTGCATAAGTGCAAATCCTTTGATATAATTAGGGTTAAAAAATATGGGAGTGGTATCAATGATAAATCGTGAATTTCAAGAAAAATTTGTTAAAGAAGCACTGACATTTGATGACGTATTGCTTATCCCTGGAGAGAGCGATGTTGAGCCTAAAAATGTCAACGTTGAGACATATCTCACTAAAAAGATCAAACTTAATACACCGCTTATGACTGCAGCGATGGACACTGTTACTGAGTCTGATATGGCTATCGCTATCGCAAGAGAAGGTGGCATCGGTATTATCCACAAGAATATGTCTATCGAACAGCAGGCTGATATGGTAGACAGAGTAAAGCGTAGTGAAAACGGTGTTATTACTAACCCATTCTTCTTAGCTCCTACTAACACTATCCGTGAAGCTGACGAGCTTATGCGCAAGTATAAGATTTCAGGTGTTCCTATTTGTGAGGGCACAAAGCTTGTTGGTATTATCACTAACCGTGACTTAAAGTTTATGAGTGACCTTGATTTTGATCAGCAAATCAACGGTGTTATGACTAAGGACAACCTTGTCACAGCTCCTGTTGGTACAGATCTCGAGCAGGCACAGGCTATACTTCGTGCTCACAGAATCGAAAAGCTTCCTATCGTTGATAACGATGGTAACCTAAGAGGTCTTATTACTATCAAGGATATTGAAAAAACTGTTCAGTATCCTAACTCTGCAAGAGACGAAAAGGGCAGACTGCTTTGTGGTGCTGCTATCGGTGCTACTGCTGACGTACTCGAGCGTGTACAGGCTTTGGTTGATGCACAGGTTGACGTACTTGTACTTGACTCTGCTCACGGTCACAACTCAAACGTTATCAATTCCGTAGCTAAAGTTAAGAAAGCTTTCCCTGATGTACAACTTATCGCTGGTAATATCGCTACAGCTGAGGGTGCTCGTGCACTGATTGAGGCTGGCGCTGACTGTGTTAAGGTTGGTATCGGTCCTGGTTCTATTTGTACAACACGTGTTGTTGCAGGTATCGGTGTTCCACAAATCACAGCTATCTTTGACGCTGCAAAAGCTGCTGCAGAATATGGTGTTCCTGTTATCGCTGACGGTGGTATCAAGTACTCAGGTGATATCGTAAAAGCTCTTGCTGCAGGCGCATCAGTTTGTATGGTAGGCTCACTTGTTGCAGGATGTAAAGAGTCACCTGGTGATACAGAAATCTATCAGGGTAGACAGTTCAAGGTATATCGTGGTATGGGCTCACTCGGCGCTATGAACAAGGGTAGCTCAGACAGATACTTCCAGGCTGCTAACAAAAAGTACGTTCCTGAAGGCGTTGAAGGTCGAGTACCTTTCAAGGGCCCTCTCTCTGATACAATTTACCAGATGATCGGTGGTCTGAAATCCGGTATGGGTTATACAGGCTGTGCTACTATCGAAGAGCTCCACAATAAGGCTCAATTTGTAAAAATCACAGGTGCAGGTCTAAGAGAAAGCCATCCACACGACATCCAGATTACAAAAGAAGCTCCAAACTATTCTACTAACGGATAAAATAGAGATAAAAATAAAGGCTCCTATAAAGGGAGCCTTTTCTGTTTACTATAAGACGAAAAGTTTATAACAGCTTTTTTAATCCGGGAATCAACTTGAGTATAGCTGTACAAAAACCACACAGTGCAAAAATAATGATTTCCCAAAGGATAGTTGCTAACATAACTGGTGCATCTTGCTGCAAGTTGTTATACAGCGGTCTTGTCAGTGCAATCATCATATCAGATATCAGATATATACCAAATGTCAGTGAACCAAAGTAGCATACTACCTTTGATGTATTTTCCTTGACACTTACAACCGTTGATAAGTATTTTATCATAATATAAAAACACATAGCAGATGCTGTGATAGTAAGATACTGCCAGTTGTCAAGTTGAGTGTAAGACTCGGGGTTCTTGTTATAGAAGATATATGTACATACAATCTGGAAAGTCAAAAGCGTAACAAAACCGATGCTTGCATAAGCAAAAGCTTTTTTAGTCAATTTGAGGTAACGTTCAATATAAAAACCCGCAAAAACTATTCCCAAATGCGGTGCAAAAAACATATCTGTAGCATAGTGATGAGGAGTTTTTTCAAAAAACAACTTAATAAGCGGGATAAGCCCCATAACTCCCATCGAGAGCGTCACAAAGTAAAGAGTAGCACGTTTAGAAAAAGCTTGTGCCATACGTTGGAGTAAAGGTAACAGTATGAGAAGTCCAATGTAAGCGTACAAATACCAAAAAGCGTTTGCGTGTCTGAAAGTGAAAGTTTTATCAATAAACTCAACCACGCTCATTTTTTCCGGTGCTGCCCAGTTAGCTTTTATGTAGTAAGCTGCAGAAAAAATAAGCGTTACGGCTACGATACGCACGATTCGCTGCATAGAGCGTTTTGGTGTGTCAACTTTTTGTAGCAACAAACCGCCCATAATCATAAAAAACACAGGCACTGCGATTTTGCTGACAAAAAAGTATGTCAGCGAGAAAAACCAAGTAAAAGACAGCGGTTCGCATTTTCCTAGAAAAACATCGCTGTTAGTGTGGTTGACGATGACCAGAAAAGCTGCGATAATTCGCATAACCTCAATGTAAGTTTTGCGCATCGGAGCAGTGCTTTTTGGTGCATCAGACTTAGCCTTTGAAATTTTCTTCTTATTTTTGTCCAAGACAGCTGTTGACATAGTACACCCCAAAAGATTATTTTCTGTCAAAAAGTGTAGCATAATATGTAATATTTTGCAATAAAAAAGACGAGCATAGCTCGTCGCATTGAAAACTGGAAGGCTACGAGCCTCGGCGCACAAAATATCACGCCTCGTTGCTCTGCGCTGATCCTCGGATTAATTCCTACTCACGCAATCACCCGACGGATATGATATATCCTCTGGATGCTTGCAGTTCGTCCGTCATTAACTCGAGGGCTACGAGCCTCGGCGCACAAAATAAAATAACCCTTGGTTGTGTTTCTTTACACATCAACCAAGGGTTATTTTAGATCATTCTTAGTATCTAACTTCATATTATCCTCTCTTTCTACAGTATCGTCGCTTTTGACTCACTGATTATTACTTGGTGTTGTTTAGCCTTCGCATCATTCTCTTTGTGAGAAACACCTTTTATAAATTTGGTCTAAAGCTTTTCTGTGGCTTTTACATCATTTTCGAAATCCAGATGTTGTAATATTATTTAATAAAAAGGAGTAACTTTTGTCTTTTGTTCTTACGGATTAATTGCTTATATTTTATATATATAGCATCTGAATCTCGCCGTATTTGGTGTTTAAGCCTTATGTATTATCTGTACATTGGACTCGCCCTCCTCTTTTCACCTATAATATAGCATAGTTTTTACCACATTTCAATATGTAATTTTGTATAAAATATACAATAAATTCTAGTGCAAAACGCAGAAATCGGCAATATCACCGAAGTATTTTAGCAAAAACCGTTGACATATAAAAACTATTTTTGCTATAATGATACTGTTGGGCGGTCTAATGACCGCCCTTTTTTGTTGTGTTTATAGTAATATGGGCTATAGAAAAAATATTTCAAAAAATGTACTTAAAATGTGCAAAAAAGATTGAATACCCATACTACATTTTGTATAATAAATTTGGATAAAAAATATGTGATTTTTAGGGGGAACTAAAGATGAAAATGAGAATTTTATCGTTGTTTTTGGCTATGCTGTTTGTATTTTCAACAGTGACAGTAGCATCAGCCACACAGGTCGAAAATTTTGATGAAACGTCAATAGTGACAGAAGCTGTCGAAGAAAGCGTTCTTTTAGAAGTTGAAGAGACTCAACCACAGGCGCAAAAAGAAGAAACAGCACAAACTAATGGTATGCCTACGGAATCAGAACCTGAGAATGTGGACGAGGAAGTAGAGCCTTTTCCTGTAATAAAAGGCATCAGTCCGGTTTCAACAGGCTTAAAGATTACTATTGTGCCGATTGATAAAGCAGTTAAGTACAGACTGTTCATCAAAAATACCGGTGCTGGTTCAAAGTGGAAGAAAATCGGCGATACAACCACTTTGTCTTATATACATAAGAACTTAACTAACAACACCAAGTACACTTACACAGTAAGAGCACTTGATAAAAACGGTGCATATATCGGCACATATGACAAAGAAGGATGGAGCAAAACCTACCTTTCTACTCCGAAAATCACAGCAGTAGAGAGTGTCTATTCAGGTATCAGAATCAAGTGGAACAAAGTCACAGGTGCAGAAAATTATAAGGTATATATCAAAAGCGGTTCAAGCTTTAAGACTTTAGCTACAACATCATCTACTTCATATACAGATACTAATGTGACATCAGGCAAAAAATACACATATACTGTACGTTGTGTGTCAGCTGACGGTAGCGAAGATATGAGCTTTTATACAAAGAACCCAAAGAGCGTCAAATTTGTAAAAGCTCCTGCGGTCACAAGTATTTCTAACATCACAAACGGTTCAAAAATCACTTGGGGCAAAGTAGCAGGTGCATCAAAGTACAGACTTTTTGTTAAAAAAGATGGTACAAAAAGCTGGACAAAAGTTAAGGATACATCTTCTCTTTCTGCTACACACACAGGGCTCAAAAACAACAAAGAATACACATACACAGTACGAGCTCTTGACAGTAAAGGTAAATATGTCAGCGGATATAACTCCACAGGTTGGTCCAATAAGTATCTCGCACTGCCAAAGCTTACAAATATCGTGAATACCTATACCGGAGTAAAAATATCCTGGAACAAGGTGGCAGGAGCATCAAAATATAAAGTTTATGTCAAAACATCTGACGGTTGGAAAACAAAGGGTTATACAACCTCTACTTCTTTCACCGACACAAGCGTGAAAGGTGGAAAGTCATACACATATACTGTTCGCTGTGTATCAGCTGATCAGAAAACACATACAAGCCACTACAACAAAAACGGACTCACAATAAAATTTGTTGTAGCTCCAAAAATCACAAAATTTGAAAACACAAATGGTGGAACAAAAATCACCTGGGGCAAAGTCACAGGTGCATCAAAGTACAGACTTTTTGTTAAAAAAGATGGTACAAAAAGCTGGACAAAAGTTAAGGATACATCTTCCCTTTCAGCAACACACACAGGACTTAAAAGCAACAAAGAATATACATATACTGTGCGAGCTCTAAATAGCAAAGGAAAATATGTCAGCGGTTATTACTCCACAGGTTGGACTAATAGATATATTGCACCGCCACAAATTACATCTATCAGCAAAAGTTCAGAGGATATGCTACTTAGCTGGAATAGTGTTGCAAATGTAGCGTCGTTCAAAATTTATCGCAAAAACCTCGGTGGCTCATGGAAGGTTATCGGTGAAACAAGTGCAACTACTTTTACTGACACAAACCCACCAAAAGATACACCATACACATACACTCTGCGTTGTATGAATGCGAGCGGTAATTTGATAAGCTCGTATATTTCAAAGACAAAGTATTATTATAACGGAGAGCTTGCCAACGGAAAAGTCAAATATGACGGCAACACATATAATTTTGCTGACGGTTACATAAAACAAGGTTATGTAGAAATCGATGGCAACACATACTACTACAATGAGTACGGTGTTATCCAGAAGAACGGTATCGTCGGCAACAGTAAAGATGGTTACCGCTATGCTGACAAAAACGGAAAAATCGACTATACCGTGAGAAAAGCAGTAGAGCAAAACGGTGTTCAGTGGAATGTACTCGATGGCAAAGCTTATAAAGTCAAGACAGAAGCTGACAAAACTCTGTACAGAGCTCTCAAAGAGGTGGATAAAGCCCTCAAAGGAAAAAAAGGACTCACAAAAGAACAAAAACTCAGACAATGTTATCTGTATGTAATGAATGCATACACAGAGAAAAATCCTAGAATCCCCCATTATACCGGCACAGACTGGCCGATAATTTATGCTAATGATATGTTTGTGCGTGGAGTAGGTAACTGCTGTAGCTATGCAGCGTGCTTTGCTTATATGGCGAAAGCTATCGGATATGAAAATGTCTATGCATGCAACAGCGGTGGTCACGGTTGGGCTGAAATCAACGGATTGATTTATGACCCTGAGTGGAGCAGACATCATGATTTTGACTATTATGCTATTAGTTATAATGCAAACGTCGGTGTCGATTACAAAGGCGCTATGTCTGTAAAAGAACCTTGGAAGCATGTAAAAATCTAGTAAAAAGAGGACACGTTATATCGTGTCCTCTTTCTATATAAACAGCTTGAAATATGGGTAGTTATTTGATATAATAACTGCGTAAACTGCCACCGGGTAGAGAAATGCAGATAAAGCATTCGTCGCACATCATTAGGTCTTAGAAGATGTGTAGCGAATGCTTGTTTTTTTGGAGGTATGTATGAAGCTTAAAAATCCGTTTAAGTCGCTTTACGTGTTCGAGTGGGTGTTGTGGAGTTTATCGATGCTGTCAATTGTTGTGTCGGCGGTGGTATCGGGAAAAAGCTCTCTTTTAGAAACGATATCGTCACTTGTCGGAGTGACTGCGCTGATATTTGTTGCGAAAGGTCTTATTATTGGACAGGCGCTGACGGTGTTGTTTTCGTTTTTATATGGAATCGTATCGTGGCAGTTTCACTACTGGGGTGAGATGATAACATACCTATTTATGTCTATGCCGATCGCACTTTTGGCAACGATAGAATGGATACGCCACCCATACAAGGACACAGACGTTGTCGAGGTGAGCCGTGTCACAAGAAAGCAACTTCTTACAATGTGTTCTATCGGGGTGGTTACGACCGTTGTGTTTTATTTTATATTAAAGGCGCTTGATACCCCAAACATTCTTTTTTCCACGCTGTCAATCACAACAAGCTTTACAGCGGCATATCTGACTTTTCTGCGCTCTCCATACTACGGTATAGGCTACGGGCTCAACGATGTAGTGCTCATCGTTTTGTGGATACTAGCAAGCGTCGAAGACATTTCTTATCTGCCGATGGTCGTGTGCTTTGTGATGTTTTTAGCTAATGACTTGTACGGATTTTTTAATTGGAAAAGACTTTCAAAGCAACAAAAAAGTGAATAAAGCGAACAGCCGAGTGTCGAAATATGTGTTATAACTGGATGATTACGATAAAATATTTAAATAGGTTATACCGTAGGTATATAATATAAATGAAACAGCCAAAGGCTTGCACGCCCTTGGCTGTTTTTAGTTATATGTTCCTAAGTTGATAACGGTTGGGTCTGTCCGACTCCTTGAGATTATGTAAAATTTTATATAAATCAAACGACTTTGTATCCACAGTCAGGGCAGGTGATGCCTTCAATTCCCACGCCGGTAGTGAACTTTGACCAACCACAGATAGGGCATATTACATTTGGTTTTTCTTTATTACAATAAGCACAAATACGATAGTTACCACCATAGAAAGATGGGTTGGATACATAATAATGTCCTGTTGTAGAACCTTCGGTCTTATTGCATACAGAGCAGGTTTTAGGTCTTTGGCAAGTTGCTTGTTGCCAGTTGTGGCCTTTAGGCTTGCCGGATTTCTCATCACATCTCTTACAAGTTTTAGGTTTACTGCAGGTAGCTTTTTTCCAACTGTGCCCCAAAGGTTTACCATCGGTTTTCTGACAAAGTGAGCAGGTTTTAGGGTTTTCGCAGGTAGCTTTCTTCCAGTCGTGTTCTAAAGGCTCGCCCTCAGTTTCTTGACAAAGTGAGCAGGTCTTAGGACTTTCACAGGTAGCTTCATCCCAGCTGTGCCCCAAAGGCGCACCCTCAGTTTCCTGACATTTACAACAGGTTTTAGCAACAGTGCAAGTTGCTTCCACCCATTCGTGTTTACAAGGCAGCAAGAGAACAACTGCGGTTACAATTAAAGCAATAGCTAAAACAGAAATGCATGAAATCAACATCTCTTTTTTCTTCATATCAATCACCCCATAGTTTCAGTGTAGCAAAAAGAAAGCTTATTTGCAAGAAAGTTTCGAGTATAATTGATAGAAATGTTGTTCGCTTTCATGTCCAGACACCTTATTGATTGAAAAAAAATAAATAGACGAGTATCTTTTTTGATACTCGTCTATTTATGGTGCCGGTGACCGGACTTGAACCGGTACGATCGCAATGATCGAGGGATTTTAAGTCCCTTGTGTCTGCCTATTCCACCACACCGGCTGGTGTGCTATAAAAGTTTACCCCCTGTATTGACAGGGGGTAAGTGGTGACCCGGACGAGAATCGAACTCGTGTTACCGCCGTGAAAGGGCGGTGTCTTAACCGCTTGACCACCGGGCCATTTGGTAGCGGAAATAGGACTTGAACCTACGACACTTCGGGTATGAACCGAATGCTCTAGCCAGCTGAGCTATTCCGCCATAGAACTAAAAAATTCAAATTAGCAAGAATGATTATATTATAACTTTTTAAGTTTGTCAAGTTTTTTAAATATACTTTTACCGAAAAGTTTAAAAATATACAGCATCTGCGGTTTTTGAGCTCACAGATGCTGTGTTTTTATATAATCCTATAACATAGCAGCGCCGATGATACCTGCGTCGTTACCGAGTGTTGCACAGCAGATATGTGTTTGCTTATCATTATGTTTGGTGATTCTCTCAGCTTCTACGATAGCTCTGACAGGGTTCAAGAGGTTATCGCCTTGTTTGCTGACACCGCCACCGATGCAAAGTACATCAGGCTGGAAGATGTTGATTACGTTTGTAATACCGCAAGCGAGATAGCTGATATACTCATTAACAACAGCAGTACCTGTTGGGTCACCTGCCATCATAGCATCAAATGGAGTCTTACCGTTTACGTTGTTGATGTCGCCTTCGCACAGATTGAGCATATATGAGAACTCAGGCTTTTCATTACGAATAGCGTCTTTCGTCATATTGATGAGTGCTGTAGCAGAAGCATATGCTTCCCAACAGCCCTTTCTGCCACAACCACATTCCTTACCGTCTTTAACAATAACCATGTGACCGAGCTCTGCACCTGCAAAATTAGAGCCGGAGTAGATTTTACCGTCGATAACAATACCGCCACCAACACCAGTGCCTAATGTGATAGCAACAGCGTTTCGACAACCTTTTGCAGAACCTGCTAAGAACTCACCCAGAGCCGCAGCGTTAGCATCGTTTTCTATCTTGATATATTTACCTGTTCTGTCATTCATCATCTTTCTGATGTCCCAGTTTTTAAAGAGCAGGTTAGGACAAGTCTCTACTATACCTGTGTCAGGGTTTACAGCACCCGGAACACCTATACCAATGTAATCAATATCGTCCATTTTGATTTTAGCTTTCTTCACAGCTTCTTTGACGATAGCAGCCATAGAGTCACATACATCAGACTCAGGACGAGGGATAGCGGTCTTGCACTCAGCACGTGCAACGATTTCAAATTTATCATTCACAACACCTGCCACGATGTTAGTACCGCCTAAATCAATACCTACGCTATACATATATATACACCTCTCATTTTTTGTGTAAGTAGAGTATAACACAAACTATTATTATATAAAAGGGTTTTTGCAAAAATATTTATGCATATAGGTTTGAACAAAGAAGAACGACCCCACCAAAGTGAGGTCGTATAGCGCAAACTATTATTTTCGGTTTTTTGACCTATATTTTTATGCAGTGGCTTTCACCACACACTGTAATGAGTGTATTAGACACTCTCCTTGTTTTGTTACCATAGTTATCTGTGTTTTTGGCAAAAGGTCGTGCACTGTATCCACAAAACCGTTTTCACGATTACAAGGCATACCTGTGATGACCGCTTTTGCGTTTATCTTGCGTGCGAAGTCGGCTGTGGTGTGTGGCGCATCGTGATTGAAAGCGATTGTCATATCAGCTCCCAGAGTTTTCGCAGTCTGATACAGATACTCTATTTCATCTGACAAAAAAGACACGTTGCTGATAGGTGTATGTACACACAACACGTGCAAATCATAGTCCATACGCTCGGCTTTTTCGTATCCGACGTTTATGAGTCTGTCACAGTCATACTGACCCGTCACACAAACAAGCACAGACGGCTTCTTAGTTGATTTCATCATATCACCTCCCTAGTTTTACTGTACTTATCATACCACTTGAATATGAAGAATTTTGTAAATATGGGTGAACAGATTATGAATAGACTGTGAAACTTTTAAAGAGACTTCTGTAGATAAAATATATGATATTTTGATTGAAGTGGGATAATGAGGGTGATATAATAAGGTATAAGTAAAAATTTTGCTGAAAGAGGGTTATTATGAAGAATTTTTGCGGAAAATGCGGTTCAAAGCTTGACGAAAATACAGGTTTATGCCCGAAGTGTTCAGGTGCGAACGGTTTAAAAAAGAAAACCTTTATTATTGTGGCAGTGATTTTTGCAGTTATTTTAATCGGCGGACTCATTATAGCGTTTGAAACGCATTTGTTTAATAAGGATGACAATAAAACTGTGACGGAAAATATTGTAGAAACACAAGCAGAAGAAACACAAGCTCAGACAGAAAGTCCTACACAGGCACCGACTCAGGAACCTACAAAGGCAGTAAAGGCTGAAAAATTCAGGGATGGCAAAACATATAGCTCTGATGTTTTACAGGACTATAACGGACAGGTTTACTATTGCTCTGCAGACTCGACAGAAGGAGTAATGGGATTTAACGTTTTTGATTATTCTGTGCTTGGATTAGGATACAAAAAGCTTCCTATAGATGTTGATGGAGGAGTTCACGCATTTCTTATATATGAAGATTCGGTTTACTACATCTGTGATTATAATAGAGAAGTTGACCCCAACTATGGTGTATATGATTGCGGAAAGCTGTACAGATGTGACTTGTTGGGCAATAACAGGGAACTCATAGCTGATGATGTGACAAATTTATGTTTCCAGATGATAAAAGGTGAACTGCACTATAACACGGATAATCATACATCGGGTAGCTATCTGGGCTATCATAAGACTTACAATATTGATACTAAAAAGATAAATATTCTAAGCGAAAATGAAAGTGTCGGTATGTTCGAATTAGGTGGTGTTTACAGATTTGAATCACCGCAGTATATGGAATTTGATGGCGGTTATTATTATCGTGATTATTATGTGGAGTCAGAACCCGATGAAATTAACGGAGAGCCTGTAAATGAGTACTTTATGAGAAAAGATATGGAAACAGGCGAGGTAGTCCGCGTTGGATACAGCTTTAGCCAAGTTCGTTGATGATTTTGTAAGGGTGAGGTAAGTTATGAATAAATACTGTGAAAATTGCGGAAAGAAATTAGAAAAGAAAAGCGGGTTGTGTCCTGTTTGTGATGGGGAGAATCTAAAATTAGCAACACCGCCTGAGAAAAATACTAAGTTGATATGGATATTAACTTGTGTTGTACTTGTGTTAGTGCTTACAGTAAGTGCTGCTTTTGCTCTCCCTCATATTCGGAAAGAAAGTAAAGGCTCAGAGATTAATGTTAATGCTACTGAAACTACTGCGCAGGAAGAACGATTTGAGCAGTATGTGGTTGGTGACCGTTTCGTGAGAGTTAATGACAGGTATATATATACGGATTACAAAAATGTATATGTAAAGTCTTCAGTCAAGGATGAGGGACAAGTGATTGCCGAACTTAAAAATAACGGTCAGATTATGGCGGGAAGCGACAAGATTTTTCTAACTGAATCACAATCGCATAATGAAGAACTTTCATATATTGCCCGTGATGACGCATTTACGGTGTATTCTATGAACGGTGATGGGTCTGAGGTTAAAACGCTTTTTACATCAGTAGGATCTACGATTTTGATCTCATATTACGATGGTGCGGTTTACTATCTTGATAAAGTGAGCTATGATGAAGTGAAATTCTGTAAGTACGACACAGCAACAGATGAAAAAACAGAACTGACAGATATTGTGAACGTAAACGTATCTTCATATATTGATGATGCTAAATGTGTCGGTTCAAAGGTTTACCTTCATATTAGTCCGCAAGATGGAATGAACAACGAGTCGCTAATAGAGTTTGACATGAGAGATTCTTCCGTTAAAACTATTGCTAAAAATTGTGAGGTTGTAATCTATCAGAGTAATCCACAAGCAAAATTCAGTTATGTTACCTATACAATGGCAAACGATATTTATCGTGCGAGTGATATGTATGTTTATACAATTAACGATGATGGTTCATTTACCAAGTCTCCGCAAATGCCTCCAAACTTGGATCAAAGACCCGAAATTATCAGTAGTGACGGTTTGTATGCTTTATTTATGACTTCCATCAACTCGGAAGATTTTAATCTTTACAAAGTTGATCTCAAATCAGGAGATATGAAAACGTATGATAAAGCCGCAGGCAGATTCAAGGGTAAGGGATACGGAATTTCAGTTGATCTTATAAATCCGCAGGACATATATTTCTGTGGGGTTTCTCCGATGAAGTTTACAGATGAAGGCTTTGTTGAGTGTGAATGTGAAAAACAGTTAGCCTATGAATGGTACTGGATAACTGAGGGATATCTCGTAGACAGAGAATTCAAAAACCACAAGCTGACAGAAAAAAGTGTTGAAAAAGCTACTACATCTCCAGTAACAGATACTAAAAAGTCAGATTACGAAAAAATAATCGAAAATTACATTGATGCACATCCGTGGGGAATGCAAATGCAGATTGGTGAATTTGAATTTGTTGGTGAAATGCACAGCATGCATGACCTGAACACTATGGGATATGCCTACAAAGACCTTGATAACAATGATACCGAAGAACTGTTGATAGGACCTGTGGGTCAGGATGGTACGGTATATGAGATTTATACGATAGTTAACGATAAGGTCATCCAGCTTACCACAAGTTGGTCAAGATCAAGAAATACTATTCTGGTTGATGGCAGTATTATAAATTCCGGTTCCAGTGGAGCTTGTCTGAGTACCTGGGATTGTAATGTTATTGATTCTGATAAAAGTAGTTTGAAAGTAACTAAAAAGGTTACTTTAGATGGATTTTATGCCGAAGAACTCGGTTTGATTTCAGATGCATTCGAAACAGGCGACCGTGCCTGGTTCAAATCATCTAGTGACAACTACGAAGATTATGTGAACATTACTGCAAGTGAAGCGAGGGATATCATTGATGAATGGGAAGAAACCCAAGCTGATATAGGCTACACTCCTTTTTCACAGTACAAATAAATTTTGCCCGAAAGCTCTTGTTTTCGGGTATTTTCTTTAGTTTTGAGATACTTGTTTTCAAAAATAGCGAATAAGAATAAACGAGTAAAACGGAGTAAAACAGAGCATTTAAAAGCAAGTTATATTGTAAATTAAAATTTTTAGAAAAAAGTATTGACTTTGATTTTTATTAGTGTTATTATCTGTTAGCACAAAAGAAATTTGTAATTTTGGAGGAATCGCTATGTCAACTTTTATGGCAAAAAAAGGCGAGGTTGAGCGCAAGTGGTACGTTATCGATGCTGCTGGTAAGCCACTGGGTAAAGTAGCTGCTCAAGCTGCTGTACTTCTTAGAGGCAAGCACAAGGTAACTTACACACCACACGTTGATTGCGGCGACCACGTTATCATCATCAACTGTAAAGACGCTGTTCTTACAGGTAAGAAACTCGAACAGAAAAAATGGTACCGTCATACAGGTTATGTCGGCCACATGAAGGAAACAGTTTACTCAACACTCATGGCTACACGTCCTGAAAAGGCTATGGAGCTCGCAGTTAAGGGTATGATTCCTTCAAACACTATTGGCAGAGCAGCTATGCTCAGATTAAGACTTTTCGCAGGTGCTGAGCACACACACATGGCTCAGAAGCCTGAGAACTTTGAATTTTAAGAGAGGAGGCAGTTTAAATGTACGATAAGGCACCATATTTTTACGGTACAGGCAGAAGAAAGTCTTCTGTTGCTAGAGTAAGACTCTATCAGGGTACTGGCAAAATCACAATCAACGACAGAGATATCGACGATTATTTCGGTCTTGAAACACTCAAGCTCATCGTTAGACAGCCTCTCGTTCTGACAGAGACAGGCGAAAAGTTCGACGTAGTTTGTCGTGTTGCAGGCGGCGGTGTTACAGGTCAGGCTGGCGCTATCCGTCACGGTATTTCAAGAGCACTTCTTCAGTATGATTCTGACGCACTCAGAGCTACACTCAAGAAGGCTGGCTTCCTCACACGTGACCCACGTATGAAAGAGCGTAAGAAATACGGTCTCAAAGCAGCTAGAAGAGCTCCACAGTTCAGTAAGAGATAATTTCATATTGTCTATCAATTTCCCCGAACGCTCCGTTCGGGGATTTTTGTTTGTGCATAAAGTTTCCGTATTTTTCATATACTGGGGGTATCTTCTGCGTGGTGAGTTTTTAGAGTTCTTACAATCGGTTTTCTAGGGTTTTCCACAACTGGCAGAGTATATGTGAAAATGCACAGCTTTGCGTGTGTGCGGTTGTGAAATGTGTCTAAAATCGGACGACTAATCAACTTTGACCGTATTAAACCTACTTTGTATAATGTGCCTCGTGGAAACACAGAGAGGAGGCTTTTATGAAAAAGCTTTTAAGAATATCAAAGATGAAGAAAGCTGTAGCGATTGCGTTGTCACTTTGTATAGTGCTCTCATGTGCAGTACTTACTGCAAATGCTATAAAAAATGTCAGGCTAACGGATGGTGAGCGTAAACTTGTGCTACAGACATACACAACATCTACAGGAAAAATACTATCACAGGCTAATGTAACTCTTGATTTTGCTGATGAAGTAAAGCGCAAAGAAAGTGACGACACTATCTATATTGAAGTACTACGTGCGTTTCCTGTACATATTATGTATCACAATATGGAGCACGTTGAGTTTGTGACAGGCGGTACGGTAGCTGATGTGCTCAAAACTGCTGACATACACCTGAGCGTTGATGATGTCATCAACGTGTCAGGTGACACAGAGGTGTACGACGGTATGGATATCGTGATAGATGAAGTCAAATATATTACTAAAACTGACGAAAAATCGCTGAAACATGATACAATTTATAAAGAAAGCTCTGAGTACCCGCAAGGGTATGAAGAAGTGGTTGATAAAGGTAAAAACGGAAAAAGTGAAATCACCACTACATATAAATATGTCAACGGAGAGTTCCATTCAATCAGCGGAAAAGTCGAAGATATTGTCACAAAGCCAGAGTCAAAAGTGGTTCTAAAAGGTACAGCATCTGTGAGTGAAGTGTCAAGCTTTGACGCTCCTGTATCCGATACTGTTTCTAAAAACTCAGGGGTCAGCTCAGCGGGTACAATCAAAGGTATGTCATATTCTAAAGTCCTCACAGGTTCTGCGACAGCATACACAGCATCACACGGTGCGCTCACTTCAACTGGTGTGCCGGCATACGTCGGTGGTGTTGCGGTAAATCCTAACATCATTCCGTATGGCAGCAAGCTTTATATTGAAGCTGACGGTTATACTTATGGATATGCTACCGCTGTGGATACAGGTGGAGCGTTGATGAGTGGCACTGCACTTGTTGATTTATACATGTCAACATACGATGAGTGTATCAACTTCGGTCGACGAAATGTAAAAGTATATATCCTGAGCTAAAACAAAAGGCAACGTTAAAACGTTGCCTTTCTTTATTGGTTGCCCCAGTTGGATATGTTTTGCTTTTTCATTGCGTGGATAATTTTTGTTTTTATTTGAGGATAGTCTTCCTCGAGCTTTTTGATGAGTTTTTTGGTTTCTTCTCTGACAGTTTCTTTGTCCACAGGACAGTTGCTCTTTGTCACAGGCAGAGCGTTTCTGATGCACGCATTTTCGACCTCTTTTTCAGAGAGCGAAATCATCGGTCTTATCATATATATATCTTTGTTTGAAAGATACGTAAGGGGTGAAAAACAAGAGAGCGTTCCGCCTTGCAAAAGATTCATCAAAAACGTTTCCACTGCATCGTCTTCGTGATGCCCTAGAGCTATTTTGTTACATCCGTATTTTTTTGCCATATCATGCAGAATCCCACGACGCATTTTTGCGCACAGCGAACACGGATTTTTTTCTTCTCTGTCTACAAAGACCACATTGTAAAGTTCGGTACGCTTGATATGATATTCTATTTCGTTTTCCTCACAGAACTTTTCTATCATTGAAAGGTCCGAATCCTTATTTTCAAAGCAAGGGTCAAGTGTCACAGCCACTATAGAAAACTTTTTTGGATAGTATTTTGACAGCAAATGAAGACCGTAAAGAAGTACAAGACTGTCTTTGCCACCGGATACACCAACTGCTATCTTATCATTTTCTTCTATCATATTGTATGTGTCAATAGCGCTTCGCATCAGCGAACAGATGTGTTTCATAAAGTCACCCTCAACAAAAAGTTAAAAAATAAAAGAGGTTTTTATGTTATTATAATACTATTGAAATAAAAAGTAAAATATCGTATAATAGCCGTATCACGTTTTTACGGAGGAAAACAAATAATGAAAAGATTAGTTGCGTTATTACTTACAATATTAGTTATGGTATCGCTTTCTGCTTGCACTATGGGAACAGACGGTACAAAGCTCAATCAGGATCCATCTGCTGCAACAGAAGCTCCAAAGGTTGATATCAACAAGTTCGACAAAAACTTTGATGGTATGCAGGCATACTTAAAAGAGCTCAAGCTCATCAGCTCAAAAGAAGCTGATATGACAGTTACACAGGCTGATGTTATCGGCGCAAAAAAAGGTGTCAGATATAATATTGATGCGGTGCATTTTGTAGAGTTCTATGAGTTTGATACAAAAGCCACTCCTGATGAAGCACAGAAAGTGTATGATGCTATCGCAAAGGATGGTACATATAACGTGCTCGGTGTTGAAGATGTCAAAGGTGTGATATCAGATAGCAAAAAGTTTGTGATGCTCTATCCTGCAAACAGCACATACGATTATTCTGAAATCATTGAAGAGTTCAAAAAATTCTGATTAGATTAACGTAAAATAAAAGCCTGACCAATACGGTCAGGCTTTTTTATGTGTATGTTACTTTAGTTTATATCCACAGGTGTTGCAGAAAATGTCATCAGCTTTAACATTAGCATTACACTGAGGACATCTTGGGATTTGAAAACTTTGCGGACTAGCCGGTGTGCTCACCTGTTGTTGAGCAGTATAAGGAGCACTTGCTACAGGCATCACTGCACTCTGTTCTGTGCTGATATCACCAAAACCGTCTGTGATGTTTTTGATATGATTTTTATAGCCCAGCGCTATCACAGCGTTCATTATTGAAATTGCACCTGAGAGCGCAGATGTAATAGCTGAGAATGTGATTACTGGCGAAATGATTTCTACAAGATCAGTCATGAACGCCATTTCAGGCACAGCCCCTGCCATGGCATTAAACATCGGAACAACTGCAAAAGACGATAGCCCATTAAAAATGACATATACACCATAAATTATACTGAACACACCGTAGATTCCGGCACCCTTGTGTGAGAGCGTTACGGTTGACAGACCGTTTAAGATAGATTTGTAATATCTGACCTGATTGATGAAATATAAAATGAAGATAGCACCCATGCCACCGAATACTACTGTATAGATAGCCGCCATAATTCCTAGGAAATAGGAATCATCCTGTGCATATGAGTCAAAGTTTGTAACTATAGCTACTATGATAAGAAGAATGATGCACAGTGCAAGGATAAGACACATAAAGATAACTGGAATAAGCTGTATGATGGACAGTACATATAATATGGTTACACCTGCTTTAGGATTGGATGATGGGTCGTTGTTCTTGCTTTTGAAATAAATAATCAGAAATGCAGCCGCAGTAAGAGCCATGAGTATAACAGACGGGATAATTGACGCTGTCATAACTATATTAGTATACGCTGACATAAATGTGCTGAAAAATCCAAATTCTGTTGCTGACATATCAGCTTTGAACTGTGGCATGTTGATGATAGCATTTATGTATTCGTTCATAACAGGCATCATAATAAATATTGATGCGATGCTTAAAACGATAGATGCTATGTACAGAATACCCTGAGTAAGAAGCCTCGGCTTTCTGAAGTAGGACTTCAGTATAGCGATGTTCTGCTGATAAGGATTGAATTGTGTCTGAAAATTGTTGTTCATTGCCTTTCCTCCCCTAATTCGTATCTAATTATAGACATTATATCAGCCCAACTTGATACATGTCAATAATCATGTCTACATATAGTGCCTTGAAAGTGTTTTAAGGTCAATATTTTGTGTGCAACATTTACCGAAAAAATTTTTGAAAAAAAACAAAAAAATGCTTGACTTTTAATTCTCTTTGTAATATAATTCAAATGTTCCGCGAAAAACGGAAAGCACGAAAATCCTGTGAAATATCACAGATTTCGACACCGCTTTTTGGTTAAAGCGAACAAAGGACCTTGAAAATTAAACAACGAAAAGTAAGTGAGAACCCGTAATTACTTTGAGTGGTAATACTCAAGAAATTACAAGTGAGATGACACTAAAAAACATCAGTAAAGCAATCGAGAGATTGCGGACAACACGCAAGTGTTTGATGAGCAGCAAAAGCTCTAAGAATGGTTTTAAGTCTTCGGACTTAACATACAATTTTTAGAGAGTTTGATCCTGGCTCAGGACGAACGCTGGCGGCGTGCTTAACACATGCAAGTCGAACGGAGATAAACGCTGAATAGAAAGTAGCTTGCTACCAGACATTCTTGTTTATCTTAGTGGCGGACGGGTGAGTAACGCGTGAGTAACCTGCCCTTAAGTGGGGAATAACGTTCTGAAAAGGACGCTAATACCGCATAATGTATATTTGCCGCATGACAGATATACCAAAGATTTATCGCTTAAGGATGGACTCGCGTCCGATTAGCTAGTTGGTGGGGTAACGGCCTACCAAGGCGACGATCGGTAGCCGGACTGAGAGGTTGAACGGCCACATTGGGACTGAGACACGGCCCAGACTCCTACGGGAGGCAGCAGTGGGGGATATTGCGCAATGGGGGCAACCCTGACGCAGCAACGCCGCGTGAAGGATGAAGGTTTTCGGATTGTAAACTTCTTTTATCAGGGACGAAGAATGACGGTACCTGATGAATAAGCTCCGGCTAACTACGTGCCAGCAGCCGCGGTAATACGTAGGGAGCAAGCGTTGTCCGGATTTACTGGGTGTAAAGGGTGCGTAGGCGGCTAAGCAAGTCAGATGTGAAATGTATGGGCTCAACCCATGAACTGCATTTGAAACTGTTTAGCTTGAGTGAAGTAGAGGTAGGCGGAATTCCCTGTGTAGCGGTGAAATGCATAGAGATAGGGAGGAACACCAGTGGCGAAGGCGGCCTACTGGGCTTTAACTGACGCTGAGGCACGAAAGCGTGGGTAGCAAACAGGATTAGATACCCTGGTAGTCCACGCCGTAAACGATGATTACTAGGTGTGGGGGGTCTGACCCCCTCCGTGCCGCAGTTAACACAATAAGTAATCCACCTGGGGAGTACGGCCGCAAGGTTGAAACTCAAAGGAATTGACGGGGGCCCGCACAAGCAGTGGAGTATGTGGTTTAATTCGAAGCAACGCGAAGAACCTTACCAGGTCTTGACATCGAGTGACGTACCTAGAGATAGGTATTTCCTTCGGGACACGAAGACAGGTGGTGCATGGTTGTCGTCAGCTCGTGTCGTGAGATGTTGGGTTAAGTCCCGCAACGAGCGCAACCCTTACTGTTAGTTGCTACGCAAGAGCACTCTAGCAGGACTGCCGTTGACAAAACGGAGGAAGGTGGGGACGACGTCAAATCATCATGCCCCTTATGACCTGGGCTACACAC
>SVNZ01000006.1 GCA_015066595.1 Oscillospiraceae bacterium
CTTGTGCGCCGCCAGTAATATTAGGGCTATGCCCGAAAATGAAATACCCCCCGTTTTACGGGGGGATATTTATTGTGGTTGAAAAATGTTTTGCAAAGGGCTATAATATCTGTTGGAATTTTAATCTAGGGGATATTATGAAATATAAAAATGATGTAAAAAAGGCGTTTTCTGCGACTGTGCCCGTGCTGATGGGGTATCTGGCGCTCGGGTTTGGTTTTGGGGTATTACTTAGCACAGAAGGCTTTTCGGCTTTGTGGGCACTTTTTATGAGTGTCACTATGTTTGGCGGTTCAATGCAATATGCGGCGGTTGATATACTGGCTGACGGTGTCAGCCTTTTGTCAGCTGCTATCACAACTTTAATAATAAATTCACGACATCTTTTTTATGGTATTTCGCTTGTCGACAAGTACAAAGATGCAGGTATCAAAAAGTTATATATGATACACGCTCTAACTGATGAAACATACTCACTAGTGTGCTCTGATGAACTAACAAAAGATGTTGAGCACAAGCATTTTTACTATTTTTTAGTGTCGATACTTGACCACTGTTACTGGATAATGGGCTGTGTACTGGGAGCTGTGTTTGGCACAAACGTTACTTTTAACAGCGAGGGCATTGAGTTTGTTTTGACAGCGTTGTTTCTTACTATTTTTGTTGAACAATGGTTGTCGAGTAAAGATCATTTGCCAGCTATACTGGGTGTGTGCTGTGCTGTTGTCTGCACCGCAGTTTTTCACGAGAATATGCTCATTCCGACCATGGTGCTCATACTTGTTGCACTCACAGTATTGCGCTTTGTAAGGAGGGATAAGTATGATGTCTAGCTCTACCTTGCATTCAATTTTGTTGGTGCTTGTTATGGCGCTTGTGTCATATCTTTTGCGTGCTTTTCCGTTTATTGTTTTTTCAGGTAAACGTGAGACACCAAAGTTTGTGCTTTATCTTGGAAAGGTTCTACCGTTTGCGATTATTGGTATGCTGGTTATCTACTGCGTAAAAGATATCAGCTTTTCGTCAGTATCACATTTTCTTCCGTATATTATAGCAGGTACGGTGGTAGTCGGCTTGCATATTTGGCGTCGCAATACGTTGCTTTCTATTATCGCCGGAACTCTTTCTTATATGGCGCTTGTACAATTTGTGTTCTAAACAAAAAAGGCACTCCGAATTCGGAGTGCCTTATATTTATTTATCTTAGATTTTAGCAATGCCGGTAACGTCAAGGATAGAAGAAATGAGGATAAGCACGATACAGATAGGTGCAACGTACTTAATCATAACATTGAACAAGCCCTTACGTTTGAAAGCTTTACCGTCACATTCAACTTCATCAATAAGTGTCTGTGGCTTGATAACATAGCCGATGAAGATACAGGTAAGGAAAGCAACGATAGGCATAAGAATTGAGTTGGAGAAGATATCGAACATATCAAGGAATGTGTTACCGTTGATGTTGATATGACTCCATACACCAAAACCTAAAGATGATGGAATACCCAGTAGTATAGAACCGATTGCTACAACAATACAAGTGAGCTTTCTGCCCCAGCCTAATTTATCTCTAACGATTGAAACAACAGTTTCCATAAGAGAGATAGAAGAAGTGAGAGCAGCAAAAAGAACAAGCAGGAAGAATGCTGCACCGATGATAGTACCCATAACACCAGGGATAGAATTGAACACCTTAGGAAGAGTGATGAACATCAAACCAGGTCCCTTTCCAAGAGCAGTCTCGTCTCCACCGGAGAACGAGAATACAGCAGGAATAACCATAAGACCCGCAAGGAAAGCTATACCGGTATCAAAAATTTCAATTTGTGAAACAGAAGAGTTGATTGAGACATCTTTCTTCATATATGAACCGTATGTGATCATAATACCCATCGCAAGACTCATTGAGTAGAACAACTGCCCCATAGCAGCAAGCACTGTAGTAGCAGAGAATTTTGAAAAATCAGGCTTGAAGTAGTACACAACACCTTCCATAGCGCCCGGCATACACATTGAGTAGATAGCGATGCATATAGTAAGCACAACAAGGATAGGCATCATGATTTTACTTACTTTTTCTACACCTTTTTCAACACCGAATAGCACTACAAGAGCAGTAAGACCGATGAAAAGCAAGAACCAACCAAGTGGCTCAAAAGGCTGTGCAATAAAGTTTGTGAAATAGCTGTCATCAGCCGCAGCTGTAGCTCCACCTGATACAAACACAGTGAGATACTTTGCGACCCAACCACCGATTACTGAATAGTATGGCAAAATAATAATCGGAACAACAGATGCAAGCACACCGATGAATGTGTATTTTTTGTTGAGTGCACCGAAAGCTTCGATAGCACTTTTGCCGGTTTTACGACCAAGAGCAATTTCTCCTGTCATAAGCGCAAAACCGAAAGTTACCGCAAGAATAAGATAAACAAGCAGGAAGATACCGCCACCGTATTTAGCAGCAAGGTAAGGGAAACGCCAGATATTTCCGAGTCCTACCGCTGAACCTGCAGCCGCAAGAACAAAGCCGAGTTTACCCGAAAAACTACTTCTTTTTTGACTCATCATTATACTCCTTTCAAAAAAACAGCCACATTTTTAGGTGTGGTTATTCTTTTGTTTAATAAAACGTATAAATTATATCATATTTCGAGCTTTCTTTTCAATATTTTTTACAATTAAAATAAAAAAGCTCTCTGAATTTTCAGAGAGCTTCATCAAGAACTGTGTTTTATGCAATAGTGAAAGTTTTTGTGATAGTCTTATCATCAAAACTTATTAACTCTTTTACTTCTACTTCAATGTCAGTTGTTGTGTCGTTTAGCTCATATGCCACTTCTACATCGAGTGAAGCACCGGCTTTGATTTCTTTTGTTTGATTATCTTCGCTGTAATTTGCGCTGTCTTCCAGAATATACGCTCTGTTTAATCCGATACCGCTCTGATAAACAGTGTCTTCAAAAGCAATGTAGAAAGCAGTGGCGTTATCGGCTGATACGTTAGTATAAATGTATTTTACAATTACGACGTCTTTTCCTTCGTAATCTTTAGCTAGTCGACAACTGTCAATTTCAACCGCATAATCACCGAGCGAGTTATTATTATTTTCATCGCTCTGTGCAGAATCACTACCCTGATCTACTGTTTCGCTTTCGCTGCTACCTATAGCAAACACTGCAAAAGAGAGAATCAAAAGTAAAGCTAAAGTAAGACTAATTATTTTTTTCATTGTAATAACCCCTTTTTATATTTATTGTCACAGAAATAATAACTGCTAAAAGGTACATAACTATATCTTTATAATCTCCAACACCGGTTGTGATATTATAAAACTGTAACGTTTCCCAAGAGGCGCCACAGATAAAAGCTACGATAGCACAACCTATCAAACCTTTCGTTTTTGGCTCAAATATAGCAATCAAACCACAACATAGCGAGAACCCCCATAAAAAATCCGGTAGGTAGTATTTTAAAAAGTCACACGGATATAAGGCAAGTGCATTTCTAAGGTTTGTAATAAGGGTGAATTTATCGAATAGTTCACCGATATGTGTTGTTGGTCTTAACAAGATGTAAAGTGTACATCCAACCAAGAGTGCAATACAGCACAACAACATATTTGAAAATCTTTTAGACATAGATATATGTGTCCTCCAAAAACATTATAGTCACAATTATGACTATTGTCAACATAAAAATCGCATTTATGCTAATAGTATAGACAAGGCGGTGTTGCTGTTGATAAGTTATGAACCTTTTTGGCAAACTTTAAAAGATAAGAAAATCACGACATATACTTTGATAAACAAATATAATATCAGCAGTGCAACTATTGATCGTATGAAAAAGGGTAATGGTATAAGCACAATGAAAATTGACGATTTTTGTCGTATTTTGCATTGCAATGTATCTGATATAATAAAATTTGTTGAAGAAAAGGCCGAGTGAAAATTGCTCGGTCTTTTATTTATATACAAGATGTAACTATTTATTACAAAATTATAACTTGTTTTATCTATATCTTGTGTTATAATTTCAACAGAGAATAATAGAATCTATATGTGGGGTGTACATATGAAATGTCCATATTGTGGTTATGAAGAAAGTAAAGTTATCGACTCACGTCCGGCTGACGAGGGTGAACGCATCCGTCGTCGTAGAGAATGTCTGAGTTGTTCAAAACGTTTTACAACACACGAGGTTATCGAGACAGTTCCGATCATCGTTGTTAAGCGTGATAAATCAAGAGAAGTTTTTGATAGGAACAAGCTCACAGCAGGTTTCTTACGTGCGTGTGAGAAACGTCCTGTTTCTATCGACCAGATAGAGAAGATGGTTGATTCTATCGAGGCGTCACTTCAGGCAAGTTTGGATAGAGAAGTAACTTCAGGTCGTATTGGTGAGCTTGCTATGGATCAGCTCAAGAACATTGACGAGGTTGCATATGTTCGCTTTGCGTCAGTATATAGACAGTTCAAGGATATTAACACATTCATGGAAGAGCTCAACAAGCTCTTAAGTGAGAAATAATAGAATATTTCACTTCCTTTCTTAAAGTTTTTTCATAGACGTTTCTAACTCAAAAAGGCACTCACTGATGTGGGTGCCTTTTGCTGTTTTAAATTAAGTGAAAAAAATAAAGCCTATCGTTTTGCGATAGGCTTTTAGTGTATTATCAGAAGTCTGAACAGCCACAACCATGGTCGTGGTCACATTCCTGAATTTTACCCACGATAGGCTCAGGGTCGATACCCTGACGTGTGTAATAGTCAGCAAGAGCAGCCTTGATAGCCTGCTCAGCAAGCACAGAGCAGTGTACCTTTACCGGTGGCAAACCATCGAGAGCCTCCATAACAGCTTTATTAGTAAGCTTTAAAGCATCGTCGATAGTTTTACCTTTGATGAGCTCTGTAGCCATAGAGCTGGTTGCAATAGCCGCACCACAGCCGAATGTCTTGAACTTGCAGTCAACGATAACGTTATTTTCAACTTTGATGTACATCTTCATAATGTCGCCGCATTTTGAGTTGCCGACTTCGCCGATACCTGATGCGTCTTCTATTTCGCCAACGTTTCTAGGGTTAGCAAAATGATCCATAACTTTTTCTGTATATGCCATAGTTAGTTGTTCCTTTCGTCATTTTTAATTTTTTCCCACAGCGGTGACATCATTCTCAGATAGTCAACAATTTTAGGGACTTGCTCTAAAATATAGTCGATATCTTCTTCAGTGTTTTCGTCTGAGAAGGATAGTCTCATGCTTCCGTGAGCGATTTCGTGAGGAAGACCGATAGAAAGCAGTACATGACTCGGATCCAAATCGCCTGATGTACACGCAGAGCCTGATGAAGCAGAGATGCCTGCCATATCAAGTCGAAGTAGCAAGCTCTCACCCTCAATACCCTCAAAACACATATTCACGTTGCCAGGGAGTCTATGCTCTCTGTCACCGTTTACTCGAGAACGCTCGATTTTGAGCAGTCCGTCGATGAGATGATCTCTCAATTTTGTGAGGCGTTCGTTACGCTCATTCATAGTAGAAAGTGCGATTTCGAGTGCTTCTGCAAGACCAACGATGCCTGAGACATTTTCAGTACCTGCTCTGCGAGTACGTTCTTGAGCACCACCGTCTATGAGTACGTCAGGACGCACACCACGTCTGCAGTACAGAGCACCACATCCTTTTGGACCGTGGAACTTGTGTCCGGTGAGGCTTAGCATATCAATGCACTGTTCTTCTACATTTATATCCACATTACCGACTGCCTGAACAGCATCAGTGTGAAAGATAACCTTATTGTCACGACAAATTTTGCCGATTTCAGGGATAGGCTGAATGGTACCGATTTCGTTGTTAGCATACATAATGGTAACAAGAGCGGTGGTATCCTTGATAGCGTTTCTGACGTCTTCAGGCTTTACAATACCGTTTTCATAAACATCAAGATATGTTACCTCAAAGCCCTCTTTTTCAAGTGCTTTACAGGTGTGAAGCACAGCGTGGTGCTCGAATTTAGATGTGATGATGTGGTTTTTGCCCCTTTTTTTCAGAGCTCTGCACATGCCCTTGATAGCCCAGTTGTCAGCTTCGCTTCCGCCCGATGTAAAGTATATTTCGTTAGGGGAGTTAGCACCGATGAGCTTTGCTATCTTAGCACGTGAATTTTCGACCGCTTCTTTGGCTATAGCACCGGTTTGGTACAAGCTGGATGGGTTGCCGAAAACTGTTGTCAGATACGGCATCATCTTTTCTAGTACCTGTGGGTGTAGCGCTGTAGTAGCAGCATTGTCAGCATAGATTTTTCTCATTATATTATCACCTTTGTGTATATTAAACTTGTGCAAATTTTTGGGCTTGTGCAACTGCAAGCTTGTCACATCGCTCGTTTTCTTCATGGCCTGCATGGCCTTTGACCCACTCGACATTTACGTTATGGTAATCATATAGGTTAAGTAGCTCATCCCAAAGCTCAGGATTAAGCGCAGGTTCCTTTTTGTTGCGCATCCAGTTGTTATCTCTCCACTTTTTAGCCCAACCAAGCTTTAGTGCGTTACACACATACTGTGAGTCAGAGTAAAGTGTGACCTCGCACGGTTCTTTGAGCATTTTCAGTGCATTGATAACAGCAAGAAGCTCCATTCTGTTGTTGGTGGTGAGCTTTTCTCCGCCACTGATTTCTTTTTCAGTTTCTTTGTATCGAAGGATAGCGCCCCAGCCACCGGGTCCCGGATTGCCCGAACAGGCACCATCAGTAAAAATCTCAACCTTTTTCAATGAAATTACTCCTATTAACCTATTGTAAATATCACCCTATATTATATCACACAAGTTGCAGAATGCAACACTTTTTGAGTGATTATTCTTTGCTTTTATGCCCATAATATTACTGTTTATGAAGTTAAGCAAAATAATCTCTAAAAATTACGTGCAATGCAAAACAATTATCGTGCAAAGTTATGGTGTGTTTTTCTTGACCTTATTGCATATTTAAGGTAAAATATACTTACATATATTTATTATAGGGTATTATTGCGATTTTTAAGTACTTTTGGTCTGCATGGACGGTAGAATGCGACTATACATATAATCAAATTTAATAGGAGGTATATAAATTTGAGCACAGAAAATAACAAAAAGAATGTGAAACGTGCAAACGTAAACAGCAAAGTCAAAAAGACTTCTGCAAATTCTAAGAAAACTTACTACAAAGCTAAAAGCAATTCAAATACTAAGAATGCAAAATCTGCAAAAAAATATTCTAAAAAACCTGTACAAAAGGTGCCTGTCACACCGCTGAAGATTGCTTTTTTGGGCGGTCTTAATGAAATAGGTAAGAACCTCACGGTGTTTGAGTGTAACGACGACATTGTTATCATAGATTGCGGTATGGCTTTTCCTGATGGTGATATGCTTGGCGTCGACCTTGTTATCCCTGACTTTACTTATCTTGAACAGAACAAGGATAGAGTCAAAGGTATCGTCATCACTCACGGTCACGAGGACCACATTGGTGGACTACCTTACCTTTTGTCCAAGGTGAACGTCCCTATCTATGGTACAAGACTGACAGTTGGTCTTATCGAAAACAAACTCAAAGAGCACAGCTTGGATCATGTTAGTCTGCACGCTGTTGATGCAGGTGGCACAGTGAGCTTAGGTTGCTTTGATATAGAGCTTATTCACGTCAACCACTCTATCCCTGACGCTGTGGGTGTGGCTATTCATTCACCTGCCGGCACTGTAGTACATACAGGCGACTTCAAAATCGACTGTACACCGATGTCCGGCGGTATGATCAACCTGTCACGTTTTGCTCAGCTTGGCGACAAAGGTGTGCTTGCACTTATGGCAGATAGTACTAACGCATCACGCCCTGGTTATACTTCAACTGAACAGACAGTAGCTGATAGCTTTGATACTCTTTTCAGGAGAGCTAAGCGCAGTCGTATTATCATCGCAACTTTTGCATCTAATATCAGTCGTGTTCAGCAGATTATCAACTGCGCAAAAAAGTTTGATCGAAAAGTTGCTTTTTCGGGCAGAAGTATGGTCAACTATATGAACGTAGCGAAAGAACTCGGCTATCTCGAAGTTCCTGAAAATATCATCATTGATATAGATGCCCTGAAAGACTATCCTATGGATAAGATAGTTTTAGTTACGACAGGTTCACAGGGTGAGCCGATGAGTGCACTCTCACGTATGGCATATTCAGACCACCGCAAGGTGAGTGTTGGGGCAGGAGATTTCATCATCATTTCTGCTAACCCTATCCCTGGTAACGAACGTACTGTCGGCAATGTAGTCGATGAACTCCTAAAGCGTGGTTGCGAAGTAGTACACGAGTCTATGTACGAGGTTCACGTGTCAGGTCACGCATGTCAGGAAGAACTGAAAATACTACACAGCTTAGTAAAACCTAAATATTTCATACCTGTTCACGGTGAGCAAAAGCATCTTAGAAAGCATATGGATATCGCACTGTCGCTGGGCATGAAAAGACAGAACATCTTTATCGGCGATATCGGCAAGGTGGTTGAGCTTACTGATGACTATATGAAGGAGCTTGCACCGGTGCCTGCTGGTAAAGTGTTTGTTGATGGTCTTGGTGTCGGAGATGTCGGCAGTATCGTTTTAAGAGACAGAAAGCATCTCGGACAGGATGGACTTATCATCATCGTTGCTTCCCTCGATGTTTACGATGGCCATGTTATCAGTGGTCCAGATATCGTATCTAGAGGCTTTGTTTATGTTAGAGAAAGCGAAGGACTTTTAGATGAAGTGAAAACCTGTGCGCTCGATATTTTAGAAGACTGTGCACAGCGCAACATTCACGAGTGGGGCGTTATTAAAAACAAAATCAAGGACGATGTCGCAAAGCTTATTTTACAGCGAACACGCAGAAGTCCTATGATTTTACCTATACTCATGGAAGTTTAATTTAAATTCAGATAAGGTAAGGGAAATATATTGAAAAAACGTGTCTGGACAGTAATGCCCATATACCTGATTTTGGTACTGGTGATGCTCGTTATGGCGTTTGCATCACTGTACTATAACAAAATACTGTTCTTAGTCGAAGTCGGCATTTCGCTCATTGCTTTTGCTGTGATACTTTTGTCTACTATCAAGTTTAAGCAGTATGTAAAGCGAGTAGTATCTGATTCAGTTTCGTTTGTTGATAATATGTCAGAAGACTACATCGAGTCCCTCAAGCTCGCTACAGCTGTTGTTGGCGAGTCGGGCGAGATACTTCTATACAACAAGAAGTTCAAAGATATCTTTTTTAAGCAACACGATGCTGTCAATGACAATATCTTCAACTACCTCAAAGACGACACTATGGAGTCGCTTTGTAGCAGTATCAGCGGTGTCGACACTGAGTTTGAGACTAAAAAGCTGACAGTATATACAACAAAAGTCAACAAAGGCTATATGATCAGCGTTGTTGACAATACATATTTCAAAAATCTCGAAAAAGAGTACCGTGATACCAGAAAATCGGTGGCTTTAGTTGTGTTTGACAACATCGACGACTTTATGAGTGATAACGAAGAAGATGGCACACACGCTATGCTCACTCTTGAGAATCTTCTCTCACGTTTTAGTGTTAAGCATGACTGTCTTTACAGAAAACTTGCTGACAGCAAATATCTCATTATTTTTGATGAGAAGCTGTTGTGCACACAGATTGACAAAAAGTTTCGTATTTTGGACAAGGTTAGACAGATTAAATTTGGGGATCGTCATGCCACTGTTTCTATTGGTATCGGTCGTGGATGTTATAACCTCAAAGACAGCCACACAAATGCAAAGAAAGCACTTGATATGGCACTGGGACGTGGTGGTGACCAGGTGGCATTGCTCGAAAACGGTGAATACGAATTCTATGGTGGCGTATCAAAAGGCGTCGAGAAAACCAGCCGAGTACGTGTGCGTGTTGTTGCACAATCTATAAGCGATGCGATCAAGCATAGCGACAAGGTGCTCGTTATGGGCCACAAGTTTTCCGACCTTGATTGTGTCGGCTCTGCTGTCGGCATTCACTCTGCTGTTACAAAGGCGTTCTCAAAAAGAGCATATATCGTTGCTGATATCGAAAAGTCAATGGCAAGATCACTTGTTGACTATCTCAAAGAAAAAGACGACGATATGTTCATATCAGTCGACAGAGCTCTGTCTTTAGTTAGTGACAAAACTTTGCTAGTAATTGTAGATACACATTCACCTGACTTCTTGGAAAGTCCGAAACTATACAAAGCATGTCCTAAAGTGGTTGTTATTGACCACCATAGAAAGATGGTTGGCTATATCGACAACGCTGACGTGTTCTTCCACGAACCTAACGCATCATCAACTTCGGAAATGGTCACAGAGCTTGTGTCATATTTAGGTGATGATTCTCTGTCAAAAATCGAAGCAGAGTCACTTTTGTCTGGCATTATGCTCGACACAAAGAACTTTGTCATAAATACAGGTGTACGTACTTTTGAAGCAGCCGCATATCTTAGAAAAAAGGGAGCAGACACAGTTTTTGTACGCAACCTTTTCTCTAATTCGATTGATACCTACAAGAACAAGTACAAGCTGGTATCAAAAGCACAGATAGTCAACAACTGCGCTATTTCAACAATAGACGGTATTATGAAAAACTCCCGTCTGATCAGCGCACAAGCTGCTGATGAATTGCTTACTGTACAAGATGTTTACGCATCATTCGTCATATCTCAGATTGATCAGAAAACCGTGAACATATCAGCTCGTTCTTACGGAAAAATTAACGTGCAGCTTATTATGGAAAAACTCGGCGGTGGCGGTCACCAGAATATGGCGGCTGTTCAGCTTTCTGATATAACTGTTGAAGAAGCGAGAGAAAAATTGATTTCAATTATCAAATTAACATAAAATAGGAGGCATCATTATGAAAGTTGTACTTTTACAGGATGTTAAAGCACTTGGCAAGAAAGGCGAACTCGTTACCGTATCCGACGGTTACGCACGCAACTTCTTGTTCCCAAAAAATATCGCAAAAGAAGCTAACGCTCAGGCTATGAATGAGCTCAAAAATGCTGAGCAGTCAAAGAAGTTCAAGACTGATACTGCAATCGCTGAAGCAAACAAAGCAAAAAGTGAGCTCGAGGGTTCAAAGTTTGTTATGAATGCAAAAGCAGGCACAAGCGGCAAGCTTTTCGGTAGCATTACCGCAAAAGAAATCAGTGCTGAAATCAAAAAGCAAAAAGGTATCGATGTTGACAAGAGAAAGATAACGCTTTCTTCAGATATCAAAACCTGTGGTGTGTATGATGTTGAAGTAAAGCTCTACACATCAATTATCGCAAAGGTTCAGGTAGAGGTTAAGCCTCTCTAAATTACTAAAAATACACTAAAGTTAGAGGGTGTTATTTTGGCAGATAGTAAAATCACAGCAGGCTACGACGGATTGAAACTTCCGTACAGCCCTGAAGCAGAGCAGGCGGTGCTCGGTGCTATCCTTATGGAGCCTGAAACTATCGCTCGTGTGGCAGAGATTTTGCCAAAATCAGATTACTTCTATGTTTCAACTCACAAGACGATTTATTCGGCTATGCTTTCTATGTTTACACAGGGCAAGACAGTCGACTTTGTCACCGTACTTGAAACATTAAAAACAGAAAGATCTTTTGATGAAGCTACCGGCAAGACATATATTATGCAGCTTGCTGAGAGCTGTCCGTCTATTTCTAATATCGAGGTTTATGCACAGTATGTCAGAGATAAGTACGATGTGCGTATGCTCATTTCCGCATCACGTGATATTATCGAAGAAGCGTCCGACGGAGAGTCAGAGCCATCTATGCTCATAGACTCTGCAGAACAAAAGATTTTTGATATTCGCAGGGGTAAAAATATCCAGGGTCTACAGCGACTCGACGAGGTCCTTATCCAGACATTCGACCGACTTGATTTGCTGGGTAGAGCTGACGAGTCTATAAAGCCTGTGTCTACAGGTATCGGCGACCTTGACCGTGTTATCACAGGTCTTAACCGCTCCGACCTTATTCTTCTTGCGGCTCGTCCTGGTATGGGTAAGACAAGCTTCGCTTTGAATATCGCAAAGAACGTTGCGTGCAACTCCAAGAAAACCGTTGCGTTTTTCTCACTCGAAATGACCAAGGAGCAGCTTGCGTCCCGTTTGCTTTCTACAGAAGCTCTGGTAGGTGGTACTAAGCTTAGAACAGGCAAGCTTTCCGAAGAAGAATGGCAACGTCTTATTTCAGCAGGTGATGTACTCAATAAAGCTAACATATACCTTGATGACACACCTGGTATTACAGTTCCTGAAATGAAAGCAAAGCTAAGACGTCTCAAAGATGTTGATCTGGTTGTTATCGACTATCTCCAGCTTATGTCGTCAGGTGGTAAACGCACCGACAACCGTGTACAGGAAATATCCGAAATTACCCGTAACTTAAAAATTCTTGCTAAAGAAATTAACGTGCCTGTCATATGCTTGTCACAGTTATCCCGTGCGAGCGAACAGCGTACAGACCATAAACCACAGCTTTCTGACCTGAGAGACTCCGGTTCTATCGAGCAGGATGCTGATATCGTACTTTTCCTCTATCGTGAGGGCTACTACGATAAGGACAAGGGCGAAAATGTCGCAACTGCTGTTGATCAAAACAGCGGTGAGTGCTTGGTAGCAAAGAACCGTCATGGTGAAACATCTTCCGTAAAGCTTCATTGGCAAGGCGAGTTTATGCGCTTTACCAGCGTGGAGGCACATCGTGAAGCATAAGATGCAAAAAGCTTTGGCTGATTTTTCTATGCTTTGTGATGGCGATAGCGTAGTTGTTGCTTTGTCAGGGGGAGCGGATTCAGTAGCACTACTTTACTCGCTTAATTCTATAAAAGAAATATACAACATTACACTCTATGCTTGCCACGTAAATCATCTCATCAGAGGTGACGAAGCGTATAGCGATGAACAGTTTGTAGTTGATCTTTGCGACAACCTTGGAATAGAGCTTTTTACAAAGCGAGTCGATGTACCGCTACTAGCAAAGAAAGAAAAGCTCAGCCTTGAGCTTTGCGGCAGAAATGTCAGATATGAGTTTTTTCACGAGTTGTCTGAAAAACTAAACGCAAAGGTTGCTACCGCACATACTTCCAGTGATAACGTCGAAACCGTGTTATACAACATCGCACGAGGCACTTCGATAAATGGTCTTTGTGGCATCAAACCGGTGCGTGACTATATTATCCGTCCGTTGATTTTATGTTCACGTGATGATGTTGAGCATTATTGCACTGAAAATTCACTTGAGTATGTTACAGATAGCACAAATCTGAGTGATGACTACACTCGAAACAACATCCGTCACAACGCAGTTCCTACACTCAAAAACATCAACGCTGATTTAGAGTCAACCGTTGCTCGTATGTGTAGTTCGCTTACGGATATAAAAAAGTTTATTGACAAATATTCTTTAGAAGAAATAAAAAACTGCAAAACAAAAGAAGGCTATTCAAACGAAAAACTGCTTTCACTTGATAATGCTATACTTTCTAATGTGCTGTTTATGATAGCTTCTGAGTATGGAGTTCAGCTGTCAAGCAAGCACATCGAGCTGATTACCGAATGCTTAAAAAGCGGTGGTTGCGTTGATTTGTATGGTGACTATCGAGCTGTGTGTAAACAGGGCATTTTTCGTATCGTTGATACCGCAAAAGAAAAAGTCGATATTGATATGCCTTTCAAGGATTCGTGTTTTGCAGAATATATTTCTCAAAAGGAAATAAAAAATATTAACAAAAACTTATTAAAAGATTTGATCAGATGTGATATAATCACAGACGATACACGAATCAGAACAAAAAGAGAGGGAGACACCTTCACTTTTTTTGAAAGAAATGTATCTAAATCTCTCAAAAAGCTTCTCAACGAAATGAAAGTTCCTGCAGAAAAGAGAGACTCTCTTTTAGTTGTCGCAAATGACAGCACAGTACTGTGGCTAGAGGGAGTAGGTACATCAAAACAGGGTAGAGCCGATAAGGGCTCTATTGGTGCTTACAAAATGAACAGGGGGTAAAAATTCATGACTAACGATGTTGAAAGAGTTCTCATCACCGAAGAACAGATCAAAGAAGCTGTACAGCGTATTGCAAAACAGCTTGAAGAAGACTACGACGGTAAAGAAGTTCTGTTTGTAGGACTTTTAAAGGGTAGTATTGCGTTTATGGCTGATATCATCAAAGCTTACACAAAGGTGTGTAGCATTGATTTTATGTCTGTTTCAAGCTATGGCGCAGGTACCGAGAGCAGCGGTCGTGTCAATATCGTGAAAGACCTCTCACAGCCGATTGATGGTAAAGACATCGTTATCATTGAAGACATCATTGACTCAGGCAACACCCTGTCATTTATCAAAGCGTACTTTGCTGCAAAGAACGCAAATTCAGTAAAAATCTGCACTCTGCTCAACAAGCCTGACCGCAGAGTTGTTGATATAGATGTTGATTACATAGGCTACGATATCCCTGACGAGTTTGTTATCGGATACGGTCTTGACTACAATGAACATTACAGAAACCTTCCGTATGTCGGAGTTCTAAAACGCAGTGTATATTCATAATTCCTGCGATATTATCAATACTAATGTAAGGAGTGAATAGTATTGGAAAAGAAAAGTCCAAACAAATTTAAAGGCCTTTTAGTATATTTAGGCATCCCGATTATCATCATTTTAGTTGCAGCGTGGTTCTTCTCGCTCAACCCTGTGGACAAGCCTACTTATTCTGAGATGGTAGCTTATTTTGAAGAGCAGAAAGTAACTGAATTTTCTGTCAACGGCAACTCAGCACTGCTTACTGTCAAGTTGTATGATGGTACAGAGGTTGAGCACGAGCTCATGGATTGGGAAACATTCAAGGAAGACGTTTGGGATGATATCGAAAAGTATAACGATAATCACCCTAACGAACCTATGAAAATAGATTTGCAGGCCGCATCAGACAGCTCAATGTGGATTGAACTTATCCCAACAGCTATCTTAGTTATTGCTTTGGTAGCGTTCTGGATATTCATTATGAAGCGTATGGGTGGCGGAGGTATGGGTTCAAAAGAACTCAACTTCGGTAAAGCAAAGTTCAAGAATAGCGCTGATGAGAAAAAGAAAACTACTTTTGATGATGTAGCAGGTGCTGACGAGGAGAAAGAAGAACTCGAAGAAATCGTAGAGTTTTTGAAATCTCCTGAAAAATACAACACATTAGGTGCTAGAATTCCAAAGGGTGTACTCCTTGTAGGCCCTCCTGGTACAGGTAAAACTTTGCTCGCAAAAGCTGTCGCAGGTGAAGCAGGCGTACCGTTCTTCTCAATTTCAGGTTCTGACTTTGTTGAGATGTTTGTCGGTGTCGGTGCCTCCCGTGTACGTGACCTTTTCGAAACAGCAAAGAAGAATTCGCCTTGCATTATCTTTATTGATGAGATTGACGCAGTTGGTCGTCAGCGTGGCACAGGTCTTGGTGGTGGTCACGATGAACGTGAACAGACCCTCAACCAGTTGCTCGTTGAGATGGACGGTTTCGGTGCTAATGAAGGCGTTATTATGATCGCTGCAACTAACCGTGCCGATATACTTGACCCTGCACTTTTAAGACCAGGTCGTTTTGATCGTCAGGTTATGGTTGGTTATCCTGATATCAATGGTCGTGAGGCTATTTTGAAGGTGCATTCACGTGAGAAGCCACTTTCTCCTGATGTTGATTTGAAAACTATTGCAAAGTCAACTGCAGGTTTCACAGGTGCTGATCTTGCTAACCTTTTGAACGAAGCAGCACTTCTTTCAGCCAGAAAGAACAAGAAAGCTATCACTATGTCTGAGATTGAGGAAGCAACTATCAAGGTAGTTGTAGGTACAGAAAAGAAGAGTCGTGTTATGTCTGATCACGAGAAAAAACTCACAGCATATCACGAAGCCGGCCACGCTATTGCAGCTTATGCGTGTGAAACACAGGATCCTGTTCACCAGATTTCTATTATTCCACGTGGTATGGCAGGTGGCTACACAATGCAGATTCCGACCGAAGATAAGACCTATCGTTCAAAGAAAGAAATGCTCGAGTATATTATCGTATGTCTTGGTGGTCGTGTAGCAGAGGCACTGATTATGAACGATATTTCTACAGGTGCTTCAAGTGATATTGAGCATCTCACTCAGACAGCACAGAATATGGTCGTAAAATACGGTATGTCTGATACACTTGGTCCTATCAACTACGGCTCAGGCTCTAACGAAGTGTTCATTGGTCGTGATATGGGTCAGGTCAAGAACTACTCAAACGAAACAGCAGCCAAGATAGATGAAGAAGTTCACTCTATCATCGCTGATGCATACAAGAAGACCGAAAACATCCTCAACGCTAATATGGATAAGCTCCACGAAGTATCTGCTTACCTTATGAAGCACGAGAAGATGTCCGGCGAAACTTTTGATATGATAATGACCAACACTTATGTAGAAGAAACACCTGAACTTCCACCTGTGGAAGAAACAAAGGATAATTCTGCAGAAGAATAATAACAACAAATAAACGAGGCGGACTACTGTTCGCCTCGTTTTGGACTTGAATATGTAGGAGGTGCACCATGTCATCAGATAAAATTGTGATAAAAGGCGCACGAGAACATAATTTAAAAAACGTAGATGTCGAGATACCCAGAGAAAAGCTGGTCGTTATGACGGGACTTTCGGGATCTGGTAAATCGTCGCTAGCTTTTGATACCATCTATGCTGAAGGTCAGCGCAGATATGTTGAGAGCTTGTCTTCTTATGCCAGAATGTTTTTGGGTCAGATGGAAAAACCATCGGTTGACTCTATCGACGGTCTGTCACCAGCTATCTCTATTGACCAGAAAACTACCTCTAAAAACCCTCGTTCTACTGTCGGGACTGTCACAGAGATTTACGATTATCTGCGACTATTGTATGCAAGAATCGGTGTGCCTCATTGTCCTGTTTGTGGAAAGGTTATAGAACAGCAGACTGTGGACCAGATTGCTGACAAGATTTTGTCCCTGCCGCAAGGCACAAAAATCCAGATTATGGCACCGGTAGTAAGGGCTAAAAAGGGCGAGCACAAAAAAGAGTTTGAAAGTGCAAGAAAAAGCGGTTTTGCTAGAGTCAGAGTTGACGGAATTATCTACGACTTGTTTGAAGATATAATTCTAGAAAAGAATAAAAAGCATACAATCGAAATTATTGTTGATCGACTTGTTGTGAGTGGCGATATCACTTCTAGACTTGCTGACAGCATCGAAGTAGCATCAAAGCTCTCTTCAGGAATTATCGTTGTGAATGTGCTTGATAAGGAAGACCTCACTTTTTCACAGAACTACGCTTGTGCAGATCACGGTGTGAGCATTGAAGAGCTTAGCCCACGTATGTTTTCGTTCAACAATCCGTTTGGTGCGTGCGAAAAGTGTACAGGCTTAGGCGTGTTTATGCGTGTAGATCCAAAACGTATAATTCCAGATAAGAATAAAAGCATAAATCAAGGAGGTCTCAAAGGTAGCGGTTGGGCACTTGAAGGGAACTCGATAGCGCTGATGTATCTCGAAGGTCTTGCTGAAAAATACAACTTCTCACTTGATACTCCGATAAAAGATCTGAGCAAAGATGTGGTTGACAAAATCCTCTATGGTACTAATGGCGAAGAACTCAAGCTCGTTCGAAAGGGTGTATGGAAAGCAGGCATATTTTACAAGGCTTTCGAAGGTGTTATCCCTAACCTTGAGCGTAGATTTAAAGAAACAAACAGCGCATGGATAAAAGAAGAAATCCAGAGCTTTATGACTGAGATTCCGTGTGACGAATGCAGTGGAAAGCGACTGTCAAAGCTCAGTTTGGCTGTCACAGTCGGAGATATCAACATATCAGACTTGTGTGATATGTCTGTTATCAATATTTTGAAATTTATCGAAGAGTTAAAGCTCAGCGAACGAGACAGCATGATTGCCGATCCTATTCTTAAAGAGATTAAGTCACGACTTAACTTTCTTCGTAGTGTAGGGCTTTCATATCTCACTCTTTCTAGAAGTGCCGGAACTCTTTCGGGTGGTGAGAGTCAGCGTATTCGTCTTGCTACTCAAATCGGTAGTTCGCTTATGGGTGTGCTCTATATTCTTGATGAGCCAAGCATCGGCTTGCATCAAAGGGATAACTCGAAACTTCTAGATACTTTAAAGAAGCTTCGTGATATAGGAAATACTGTTATCGTTGTCGAACACGACGAAGATACTATGAATACCGCTGATTATATCATAGATATTGGTCCCGGTGCAGGTGTGCACGGTGGCGAAATAGTTTGTAGCGGTACTGTTGAAGATATCAAAGCGTGCGAAAATTCGGTAACAGGTCAGTATCTGAGTGGAAAACGCTCTATTCCTGTGCCGGAAAAAAGGCGAAAAGGAAACGGTAATTTTATCCGTATAAAAGGCGCTTCACAAAACAATCTGAAAAATCTGAGCGTTAAGATTCCGCTCGGAAAATTTGTTTGTGTAACGGGTGTTTCAGGTTCGGGTAAATCGTCGCTGATTAACGAGATTTTGTATAAACATCTTGCAGCAACACTTAACAGAGCAAAGACAACTCCCGGTGATTTTAAAGAGATTTTAGGTGTTGAGTATCTTGACAAGGTTATCGCTATCGACCAAAGCCCTATCGGTCGAACACCTCGTTCAAACCCTGCGACATACACCGGCGTTTTCACAGATATCAGAGAGCTTTTTGCTTCTACTCAGGATGCAAAGATGCGTGGATATAACGCAGGCAGATTTTCTTTCAACGTCAAGGGTGGTCGATGTGAAGCATGTCAGGGTGACGGAATCTTAAAGATAGAGATGCACTTTCTCCCTGATATTTATGTACCATGTGAGGTGTGTAAAGGACAGCGCTATAACCGTGAGACTTTAGAAGTCAAGTACAAAGGAAAGACTATCTACGATGTACTGGAAATGACTGTCGAAGAAGGACTTGAGTTTTTCAAAAATATGCCCAAAATTGCTAGAAAGCTCCAGACCTTGTATGATGTCGGCTTAGGCTATATTAAGATTGGTCAACCTGCTACAACGCTCTCAGGTGGTGAAGCTCAGCGTGTCAAGCTCTCAACAGAACTTTCAAAAAGAAGCACAGGCAAAACCGTGTATATTCTGGACGAGCCTACAACGGGACTTCATATAGCGGATGTTCACAAGCTCACCGATGTGCTTCAGAAATTAGTTGATACAGGCAACACGGTTATTGTTATTGAACATAATCTTGATCTTATCAAAACAGCCGACCATATCATTGATCTTGGTCCGGAGGGTGGCGATCTGGGTGGTATGATTGTCGCTAGTGGCACTCCTGAAGAAGTAGCAAAATGCAAGGAGTCTTACACAGGGCAGTATTTGGCCTCACTTTTAAAATAAAATTTAATATTAATTTTTTAGAAAAGTTGCATAGAAATATGCAACTTTTTTTATTTTTTCAGGGATAGGTAGGAGGTGTGATTATGATTGTAATCAATTCAGGAAAAATGACCATCCCTGAAGAAGAGAGGTTCATCGGTTTTGCTGGCGATAACCTCCACTCTACAAAACAGTTTTTGCTCATCGGTATCAGTGAGCAAAACTGTATCTACAGGTTGTACCTGACATTTGATGACGGTACTACTAACTACTTTGTTCTCGACAGCGAAGTAGTAGATGACTCGACACATCTTACCTGGAATATAGAAACAGGTCATATTTTTAAAAGCGGAACAGTAAAAGCACAGATTAAGTCAATAGCAGAAGACGGAGAAATCTACCACACAAACAGTGATTTTTTCTTAGTAGGACATACCGCCGAGTTTAACCCGAGCTTCAAGGATACTGAAAACTCAGAGTTTCTTAAGTATGAAAAAGAACTCAACGAACTTATCGGGCGACTAGATGAGGGGCTTAACGAGGTTGTGCCAACATCACGAAAAATCGCAGGAATCAATCTAAAAGATGATATCACAGCAAGTGAACTGAGAAACTCACTGAAAACGCACCCGATATTAGCACTGCTCAATGAAACACCGACAGAGTCCACTGTTGGAGAAGAATATCAACTTTTGGTTTCTTATAAAAACGAAGAGTACAAGCTATATATGTGTGTGAACAAGATAGGTGAGGGCGATTGTGCAAAATATGAGTGGGAACTTCTCAACGAAAAACCTGACTTGAGGCAATTTGTCCCGATATCAACAAAGATTGCAGGTTTAGCGTTGAACAGAAGTTTGACTGAGGTTGAGCTTATGTACAGGTTGCACAAGTATTTAATAAACTTTTCTGACAAAGTGCCCACAAGCAAAACCTTTGGTTCAAAAGGACAGATTATATTTTCAACAGAAAATGGTGTGTTTAGAGTACATTACTTAAATGATGTTGACTATGAAAACCAAATATACGATTGGGTTGATTATCCGATGGGCTATGTTACAAATGATGAGTTTGAAAAAACAGTTGGAGATATAGAAACCTTGTTGGAGGAATTGTTATGAGCATAGCGGATAAGATTTTGACATTGAACTGTGCAAAAAAAGATATAGCAAATGCGATAGTGAACAAGGGTGGCGCTGTTTCAGGAGGATTTTCTTCCTTTGCTGATGATATTGCACAAATACCGTCTGGTGTTAGCGATGAGCTTTTGAAATCTCTTGTTGACGGAACGATACAATCCTTTGAATGCACAGCAACAGTACTGCGCAATTATTCTTTTTATCGTTGTGAACAGCTTGAGTACATATGTCTTATAAATGCGACATCAATCGGAGCATATGCATTTATGCGTTGCTCAAGTCTGTCTAAGCTGATTATTTACAATGAGAACTGTGAACTATCAAACACAGATGCTTTGAGTATGACAGCAATTTCCGCCGGTACAGGATATATATATGTTCCGGATAGTGCGGTAGAAGCATACAAAAACGCAACAAACTGGAATATGTATGCTACACAGATAAAAGGTATATCTGAACTTGAAGAAGCTGTAGCGAAGGAGAGTGCGTAAATGATAGTTGTAAGCGAATTTAAGCAGAATTTAGATTCTGTTGAACGTGTGTTATTCAAAAGCGACAGCGGTTTTAAAATCCGCAAGCTTGGAACTGATTCGGTATTTGATAGCGCAGTTGAGCTTAAATCGGTCGATGTTGAGTACGAGGAAACAGATATATTAGCTATTGAAAGTAGTGAAGTCTATGGATAGTACAATCACGCGTGCAGAGCACAATGAATTTGTAAAGCGTATGACCGATGAGCACAACCGCATGAATCATCGCATAAATACACTTGAGGGTTCAAATGCACAGCTACAGGAACTGGTTTCAAACGTCGGCAAAATGGCTGTGAATATGGAACATATGCTTGATGAACAGCGTGCTCAGAGTGAACGACTCGAAAGACTTGAAGCGATTCCGAATCAAAGTTGGAATACTTTAAAAAACTCGGTATTAAGTGCTATTGGCGCAGTACTCGGCGGTGCAATAATCGCCGCAATAATATTTTTTATGTAAAGGGGTTTTTCTTTGAATAAAAGTTACTATATAAATTGGCTCAAGGCAGCTGTGATCAGGGCACTAAAAACGGTGGCTCAAACAGCGGTAGCGACAATTTCAGTTTCATCTATGGTGTCAGAAGTGGACTGGGTTGCGGTGCTTTCCACATCTGCTTTATCTGGTGTTTTGTCACTGCTTACAAGCGTTACGGGCTTGCCTGAAGTGAATGAGAGTGGTGAACAATAATGGCTAGTGTTACAGCTACTCAGGTTCTGGATCTTGCAAGAACACAAATAGGTGTGAAAGCTACAGATATAAAACGCTGTAAGTATAACAAATGGTACTATGGAGCTGATGTCAGCGGTGTGGGCTACGACTGGTGCGAGGTTTTCATTCAGTGGTTATTTTATAAGCTTGACGCTTCCTCAATGCTTTACACAAAGACAGCAAACTGCGGTGCACAGGGACAAGCTTTTTATAAAGAAGGGAAACTTGTCACAAAAAACTTCAAAGTGGGCGATATTGTTATGTTCCACTGGACAAATGCAAAGTCATCGTGGGTGTCTTCGGTTTACACTATGGATCACGTCGGTATTATAGAAAAGGTGAACAGTGACGGTACATACACAACTATAGAAGGCAACACCGGCAATACAACTAACGGTGAAGTTATGCGGCGCACTCGTTATCTTTCACAGATTTCGTGTGCGTGCAGACCAGCCTACAAAAGTGAGATTTCAGTAAAGTTTTCTACCTATAACATAAAGATGTCGAAAATCTGGAAAGGCTCATCAAAAAACAAGAGTGATCAGGTGCTTACTTTGCAGTGCCTGCTATATGCAAAAGGCTACAAAGGAAAAGACGGTAAAGCTCTGGCGTTGGATGGTGATTTCGGAGTCAATACCGAGTATGCACTAAAGTCTTTTGAAAAAGCAAAAGGCCTTGACAAAAGCGGTGTCAGCGGTGTTTGTGAACGTGCAAAATGGGCGCTCTTACTTGGTGAGTATAAAAAGTAAAATTAGTTTAAAAATCAGCTAAAGGGCAGTCTTATGGCTGTCCTTTTGCTGTTGTGTATAAAAAATGATTGTGTTATACTATAAATATGTAAGTGTATTGTGAGGTGTTTTTATGAAGACTCCAAAAACAACTATTCTCGACTATATTGATTGGCGAGGAGATATATCTTTTGATTTAGATGGTATTAACGAGGTTGATTGTCTTATTTTTGCAACCCTTGCTTATATTGATTTTTCTTTAACTCCGTTTGTCAACACTCTTGATTTGCGTATGGCTCCTACTATTGCTGAGATATATGACTCTATGTCGCATGTAAAAGGTAGCGACAAGCAGTTTATGACTTTACTTTGTAAATGTGCAAAAAGCAAGCGATTCAAGAATGTTGAGGTTTTTGCATACGAATCTATTATTGATGAAGAACAGCACACTCAGTTTTGTGCTGTATCGTTTTTTACACCACATAGGGAAGCTGTTATTACTTTCAGAGGAACTGACGATAGCTTGGTCGGTTGGGAAGAGGATCTTAAGATGTCTTTTTCTAAGATACCTGCACAAAGCTATGCACAAAGTTACGCTAACAAAGTTGCATCGAACTGTCAGGAAATACCTTTTTATATTACCGGACATTCAAAGGGTGGGAACCTTGCTATTTGGGCAGGAGCTCACCTCAGTGACGATAATTTCAAGAGACTTGTGAAAATCTATGATAATGATGGTCCGGGCTTTTGTGGTGAGTTTACAAAGTCAGCGGGCTACAATCGCATCATGAACAAAACTCTCAAGTTTGTTGTGGATTCCTCAATAATAGGAATGTTTCTGGATAGCGATACTGACCAAAAGATCGTAGCGAGTAACGAGATGTCTACTCTTATGCAACACTATCCGATGTCATGGATAGTGTTAGGCAAGAAGTTCTACACACTCGAAGACCGTTCGGCAGTCGGCAAAGCAACCGACTCAGTTATAAAAGAATGGCTTTCTACTTTGAGTTATGATGAACGCAAACAGGTTACTGAGATTATCTTTGAAATACTGCGCAGCTCAAACGCAAAAACTCTGTCCCAACTTCGTGGTGCAGATGCTCCTAAAAAGATCGTACCAATGCTCAAAGCATATTCTGATACAGATAAAGAAAAAAAGCAGTTTTTGCTTTCTATTATCGGCAGGCTCAAAGGCATACTGAAAAAACGTGCGATCAGTATTTTTGATAACATACTGGAGTGATAACTATGCTACTTGTATTACATAAATTTTCAAACGACCCAAAAGCCCAATCACACGATTTTCTTAGCAAGTGCCTTTTTGAGTTTTGCGATATAAAAAACGCAGAAGAACTTATCAAAAAAACCGAACATGGTAAACCATTAATTGATGGCTGTGCTTTTTCAATTTCTCATAGCAAGAAAGCGTTGTGCATAGCACTTAGCTGTGAAAAACAACCGGTGCTAGATATTAATGCACTTGTGATAGATGAAGTGACGTTTGCTGATTCGCTTGGAGTAGATATTGAGTCTGTTTTTGATAAAGAGTATGACAGGTGTAAAAAGATAGCAGATGCAAAGTTTTTTGACAATGAGAAGACCTTGCTTTCGTTATGCAAGACTCAAAGCGAATTTATTGACCTGTTTTGCGATATCTGGACGAAAAAAGAAAGCTACTGCAAGTACACAGGAGTAGGGCTCAAAGATGCGATGAGTTTTGATACTACTGATTATAGTGAAGATTTGATTTTTTACACGAAAAATCTCTTGATAGATGACAAGAAGTTCTCACTGAGTGTATGTTATAATGCGAAATAAGAATTATGATATTTCCTTATAAGAAATAAAACTCTTTGATTATTTCTATAAAAGAAATAAATGGATCAAATAATTCTGAATTAGAAATAAAAATAGCCGCAAATTAAGCACATGGATATAGATGTAAGTTCCTTTTTTGCTTGATTTGCGGTTTTTTAGTGCAGTTTGCATAAAAGACAGCACCTGAGATTTAAATGATTGTGACAAAAAGATGTTGACTTTAGCGTGCTAAAACGGTAAAATGATATCACACTAATATTCAAAGGAGAATTGACATGAAAAGAATTATAGCATTAGTGATGGCAGTTTTAATGATGAGTGTAGTATTTGTAGGTTGCGGTTCTGCTTCTGACAGCACAAGCGATTTACAGTATATTACAGACAAAGGGACTCTCGTAGTAGGTATCACAGACTATGCACCTATGAACTACAAAGACGATAACGGTGAGTGGACCGGTTTTGATACAGAGTTTGCACTTTTAGTTGGTGAAAAGCTCGGCGTAGAAGTTGAGTTCATCGAAATCAACTGGGATAACAAGTTCTTAGAGCTTGATTCTAAGTCAATCGACTGTATCTGGAACGGTATGACAATCACAGAAGAAGCAACTCTTAACTCTTCTGTTTCTGATCCATATGTCGAGAACGCACAGGTTGTTGTTATGACAGCTGAAAATGCTGATAAATACACTGACGCTGACTCTATGGCAGACCTTTCATTTGCTGCAGAAGCTGGTTCTGCAGGTGAAGCTACAATCACAGAAAACGGTTGGGCTAACTACACAGCAGTAAAAGCTCAGTCTGACGCCTTACTTGAAGTTGCTTCAGGTTCTTCAGACGCTTGCGTTATCGATATCACAATGGCTAACGCTATGACAGGTGAAGGCACAAGCTATGAAGACCTCGTACAGGCTCTCAAGCTCAACACAGAGCAGTATGGTATCGCTTGCAGAAAAGATTCTGATCTCACAGCTAAGATTAACGAGATTATGAGCGAACTCAAGGGCGACGGTACTTTAGAAGCACTGGCTCAGAAATACGAGCTCGCACTTGTAAAATAATTTTTCGTAAGTATATAATTTTTAGTCAAAGCTGGCGGATTGTATTCGTCAGCTTTGCTTGCTGAATAACCGTAATTTAGGAAGGAATAAATATGTTCTGGGAAGTAACTATTAACCTGCTCAAGGGCTTTGGTACTACCTGCGAAGTGTTTGCGCTTACGTTGCTTTTTGCTTTGCCGCTGGGACTTATCATCAGCTTTGGCTCGATGAGTAAATTCAAGCCGCTGAAAGCGATATGCAAGGTGTTTGTATGGTGTATCAGAGGCACGCCGCTTATGTTACAGATGATAGTAGTGTACTACGGTCCGGGTTTAGTCGGTCAGTGGGCGAAGGGTATCGAAGACCCTGGAGCACTCATAACATGGCTTGCAAGCTGGACTGTATTTGACCGTTTTGTAGCAGTGCTTGTTGCATTTATCATCAACTACGCATGCTATTTTTCTGAGATATACCGAGGTGGTATCGAAGCTATCCCTGTCGGTCAGCGTGAAGCCGGTCAGGTGCTCGGTATGAAAAAATCACAGCTGTTCTTCAAAGTAACACTCTTACAGGTTATCAAACGTATCGTTCCGCCTATGAGCAACGAGATTATCACTCTCGTAAAAGATACATCTCTCGCACGTATTATTGCTGTGTACGAGATTATCTACGCAGGTGAACGATTCATCAAAGCAGAAGGACTTATCTGGCCACTGTTCTACACAGGCGCATTCTACCTGATATTCTGTGGCGTGTTGACTCTGCTGTTCTCATATATCGAGAAAAAACTCGACTATTTCAGAGGGTAATGCTATGGCAATGTTAGAAGTCAAAGGTATAAATAAAAAATTCGGTAAAATCGAGGTTCTCAAGGGCATTGATTTCGAGCTGAATAAAGGCGAAGTGCTTTCTATTATTGGTTCTTCCGGTAGCGGAAAAACAACCCTGCTTCGTTGTCTGACTTTTTTAGAGACAGCAGAAAAAGGAACTGTTAAAGTTGATGGGAAAGTTGTTTTTGATGCAAACGAAGAGAAAAAAGTGAGTGCATCAGAAGCCAGAACACGCCAGCTTAATTTCGGACTTGTGTTCCAGAGCTTCAATCTGTTTCCACAGTACACAGTGTTTGAAAATGTTTGCTTAGCTCCAAAACTTTTAGCTAAAGACAGAGAAGACTTTAGAGCAAACAAAAAAGCTATCTATGAAGAAATCGAAGAAAACGCAAAAAAACTCATCGAACGAGTAGGTATGACACCTAGGATTGATATGTATCCGTGTCAGCTTTCGGGTGGTCAGCAACAGCGTGTTGCTATTGCACGAGCTCTCGCTTTAAATCCAAAGATTTTGTGCTTTGACGAGCCGACATCAGCACTGGATCCGGAGCTTACAGGAGAAGTGCTGAAGGTTATCCGTTCTTTAAAAGACGGTGACTGTACTATGGTTATCGTCACACACGAGATGCACTTTGCTCACGAAGTGAGTGACAAAATCATTTTTATGGATGAAGGTGTTATTGCTGAACAGGGTGCTCCTGATATTCTGGATAATCCGAAAACAGAGCGACTTACAGCATTTTTAAATGCGTTTTCACAATAAGTTTAGAAGTGTTATTGAAAAACAGGGGACGACAAAAGTTGTCTCCTGTTTGTGCATATATATTCGTTTTATTTGCATAAAAATTAGTTTTATAGCATATAAATTACTATAAAAACTATAACATTCTAAAAAAATAATGAACAGTAAAATATGCATATATTCATTGCGTTTTGCATATTAGATGTTTATTCTATATATGATTGGTGTGTTTTTATGCTGTGCAGTTGTGAATATCACTAAAAGTTGAATAAATATGCAGAAAACGCTTGCATATTTATCAGTTTTGGTGTATAGTTATGTCAGTTGATAAATTCAACATATTTATCGAAAATGAGAGGTAATTATTATGAAAAAGATTTTTTCACTTATTCTTGCAATTATTATGATAGCATCAGTTGCTATGCTCGCAGGTTGTTCAACACAGGGTGGCGATAACGAGCTTGTTATGGGTACTAACGCAGCTTTCCCACCATACGAGTATTATGACGAAGATGGCGAGACAATTATCGGTATCGACGCTGAAATCGCACAGGCTGTTGCTGATAAGATCGGTATGACACTCACTATCAAAGATATGGAATTCGACTCACTTTTAACTGCTGTTCAGTCAGGCGCTGTAGACATCGTTTTCGCTGGTCTTACAGTTACTGATGAGCGTAAAGAGTCTGTTGACTTTTCTATTACATACGCTACTGGTATCCAGGTAATCATCGTACCTAAAGATTCTGACATTAAAACTGTTGACGATTTAGACGGTAAGGTTATCGGTGTTCAGGCTGGTACAACCGGTGACATCTACTGTACAGACGATTATGGCCAGGAGAATGTTAAGCAGTATGCTAACGGCGCTCTTGCTGTAGCAGCTTTACAGAATGCTCAGGTTGACTGTGTTGTTATCGACAACGAGCCTGCTAAGTCATTTGTTGATGCAAACGACGGTCTTAAAATTTTGGACACAGAGTATGTAACTGAAGACTACGCTGCTGCTATCTCTAAGGAGAACACAGAACTCACAGAGAAAGTAAACGCAGCTATGGAAGAACTCAAGGCTGATGGTACAATCGACTCTATCCTTGCTAAGTACATCAAGGCTGAGTAATTTATAACTAACTTTTGTTTATTCGATAGGGACGGTGATTTCACCGCCCCTATCATTTGCGTTTAAAGAGAGGACTTTTTATGAGTGTCATTTCATTTGCTGATTGGCTCGCACAAGCTCCACAGTGGTTCCAAAGCTTTCCTCAGTGGATACAGAATTTTGTGTTCCAGCTATATCAGACGTTTATCTATCAGGACCGTTATATGTTCTTTGTCAACGGTCTGAAAATCACTTTTATAGTTACTATCGGAGCATTGCTGATTGGTGTTATTATCGGTTTGTTTATAGCTATTATCCGTGTGTCACACGATAGCATTACTGAGAAAAAACCTAACATTATTTTAAGAGCTTTGAACCGTATCAGTATATGGTATCTTACTATCATTCGTGGTACACCTATGATGGTACAGTTGCTTATCATGGGCTTTGTTGTTATGGTGCCTAATACCGAGACGGAGTGTATTATATGCGGTATCGTGACTTTGGGTATCAACTCCGGTGCGTATGTTGCTGAGATTGCTCGTTCAGGTATTATGTCTATCGACGCTGGTCAGATGGAAGCAGGACGTTCAATGGGCTTTAACTATGTTCAGACTATGTGGTATGTAATTATCCCACAGGCATTCAAAAACATTCTTCCTGCTCTTGGCAATGAGATGATTACTCTCTTGAAAGATACTTCACTTGTATCAGTTATAGCACTTCGAGATGTCACAAAACAGACACAGAATATCGTAAGTCTTACATATCAGGCTTATGTACCATACATCAGCTTGGCTGTTATATACCTTGTCATAGTTATGATTATGACAAAACTTCTCGGAATACTTGAGAGGAGGCTTAGAAAGAGTGAGCGATAATGCACTTATCAAGGTCACAGACCTTTACAAACACTACAACGATGGCGAGATCAAAGCACTCGATGGTGTTTCCATCGACATCAATGAGGGCGAAGTTATCGTTATCATCGGACCATCTGGATCCGGTAAATCTACTTTGCTTCGTTCCCTTAACCTCCTTGAGTATCCTACAGGTGGTAGCATTGTTTTTGATAGCGTAGAGATTACTGATCCTAAGATTAACATCAACGTTCATCGCCAGAAAATGGGTATGGTGTTCCAGCACTTCAACCTTTTTCCACATATGTCTATACTCAAAAATCTCACTATCGCACCTATAAAGCTACTCGGTATGAGCAAAGAAGATGCTGATAAAAAGGCACTCGAACTTCTCGACAGAGTAGGTCTGAAAGACAGGGCAGACGCTTATCCTAGTCAGCTTAGTGGTGGTCAGAAACAGCGTATTGCTATTGTGCGTTCACTTTGTATGGAGCCACAGGTTATGCTGTTTGATGAGCCGACTTCGGCGCTTGACCCTGAGATGGTAGGAGAAGTACTCGATGTTATGAAAGAACTTGCAACTGAGGGTATGACAATGGCAGTTGTAACTCACGAGATGGGCTTTGCACGAGAAGTCGGCACACGAGTAGTCTTTATGGACGAAGGAAAGATTATCGAACAGGGTACACCTGACGAGATATTCAATAATCCACAAACAGAACGACTCAAGGATTTCTTAGCAAAGGTTCTTATTTAAGCAAAATATTCAAAAAGGAGAGGATGTCACTTCTCCTTTTTTTATTGTATAGTTGTTGTAAAGTCATCATTTCTGTGCTATAATTATCTTCAACAAAAATTAAGAGGTAGCACAATGGATAATTTTAAAAAGATTGTTGCTGAAAATATAATACGACTGCGTACAGCGTCAGGGTTGACTCAGGCACAGCTCGGCGAAAAGCTCAACTATTCTGATAAGTCTATTTCAAAATGGGAGAGAGCCGACGCACTTCCTGATGCTTTTGTATTAAAACAAATGGCAGAGGTTTTTGGTGTTTCAGTCGACTATATCTTAGCTGAGCATGCACCTGACGAAAAAGTGAAAGTACAAAAAGTACGCACCTATAGTCGTTCGGTTATTTCTTCTATTGCCTTGATTGGTATATGGACACTTGCGGTACTTGCGTTTGTTATATCCTGGTTGTACGGGACACCAATATGGCTGATATTTGTTTACACTGTACCGGTTTCACTTGTGGTTCTTTTGGTGCTCAACTCTATCTGGGGTATCGGAAAGCTCAATATGTATATAATATCCGGCATCGTGTGGGGTGTTATCACCTGTATCTATCTTACCTTTATGAGAGCGAACTGGTGGCAACTTTTTATCATTGGTGTTCCTGCTCAGATTATTATCATTCTTAGTTTTTATATAAAAAAGAATCGCAAAAAGTGAGGTTTCAAGCCAACTCTACTGATTGTAGAGTTGGCTTTTCTTTTTAGTAGAGTCCTAATTTGTCGATTCTACTACTTAGAAAATTTAAGTAGATTCTAAAAAGCCCATAATAGATTGAATGTACGAAGAAGCTGTAGTAAAATCACAGTTGAAAAATTTTACAGGAGGCTTATTATGAGCTATATCTTAAGCTGTTGTTCAACAGTTGATTTATCAAAAGAACATTTAGAAAAACTTAATGTCCCATACATTTGTTTTCATTACACACTTGACGGTGTAGAGTATGCAGATGACCTCGGACAGACTATCTCCTTCGATGATTTTTATAACAGATTAAAAAACGGTTCTGATTCTAAAACATCAATGGTCAGCGTTGGTGAATACGAAGAGTATTTTAAGAGCCTTTTAGATAAAGGTGAAGATGTTATCCATATCTCACTTTCATCAGGTGTTTCGGGTTCTTATCGCTCAGCTGTAACAGCTGCAGAGATGTTAAAAGACCAGTATCCTAATCAAAAGCTTTATGTTATCGACTCACTCGCAGCATCATCAGGCTATGGTTTGCTTATGGACACAGCTGCGAAGAAGCGCGACGAGGGTCTTACTATTGATGAACTCAGAGATTGGGTGGAAAAAAACAAACTCAGATTACATCACTGGTTTTTCTCGTCTGACCTCACTTTCTATGTAAAAGGAGGAAGAGTTTCTAAACTCAGCGGTATGATTGGCGGTGTGTTCGAGATTTGTCCTCTTTTGAACGTCAGCGTTGATGGAAAACTTATTCCACGTGCTAAAATCAGAACCAAAAAGCGTGTTATTACAGAGATAGTGAAGTGTATGGCAGAACATGCACAAAACGGTACTGATTATTCGAGCAAGGTGTATATGTGCAACTCTGATTGTATTGAAGATGCAAAAGCTGTTGCAAGTTTAGTGGAGTCACAGTTTAAGAATATAGATGGCGATGTTCTCATCAACAGCATCGGCACGGTTATTGGCAGTCATACAGGTCCCGGTACTGTTGCACTGTTTTTCTGGGGCGACGAGAGGGTAGACTGATGACACGTACAGTACTTTCAAAGCGCACACTTCCTAACTACACAAAGGGCGAAGAAATTTTCAATATGGTGTCCCACATAGTCGGCGGAGCTTTTTCGGTTGCAGCTCTTGTTATCGGTGTTATTGCGTCAGCTTTTACCGGTGATGTATGGAAGATAGTTTCCGTTTCGATTTATGGTGCAACGCTTGTTATTATGTACACGATTTCAAGCGTGTATCATGGACTTAATAAAAACACCGCTAAAAAGGTTATGCAGGTTATCGACCATTGCGATATTTATTTTCTTATCGCAGGCACATACACACCGATTCTGTTGTGTGCAATAAGACCACATAACCCTGCTATTGCGTGGACTATTTTTGGAGTGGAATGGGGACTCACAGCACTGGCAGTAACCTTAAATGCTATCGACCTCAAAAAGTTTTCAAAGCTTTCTATGACCTGCTATATCGGCATGGGCTGGTGTATCGTTGCAGTGCTTAGACCTACTATTGATTGCCTTACAATGAGTGGTTTTTGGTGGTTGCTTATGGGTGGTGTTGCATACACTATCGGAGCAGTGCTCTATGGTGTAGGAAAAAAAGTGCACTATATGCACTGTGTATTCCATATTTTTGTTGTTATTGGCAGTGTTTTGCAGTATATAGCTATTTTAAAATACGTTATATAATTCTCAAAAAGAATTCTAATTTAGAAAAAACAGGTGTTTGTCTTTCGATAAGCATCTGTTTTATTTTTTTAGTCGAATAGTTTTAGTTGCATTTGTAAATATAAATTGATTTATATATCACGCGGTAGTATAATGAGCATATGATCAGAGGTGATGATTTTGGAGTATTTGTCAGTTAAAGAAACAGCACAAAGACTCAATGTCACAGAGCGAGCTGTCCAGAAATGGGCAAAAGAAGGCAAAATACCCGGTGCTCACAAGTTTTCAGGTGCATGGGTTATTCCAAAAGATGCTACTACTCCCGATGGTATTGTAAACAATGATGAAGCTAATCATAAAAAGCGAACAGCGATGTTGTTGTTAAACAGCGCATATAAAACAGGCAGTTGTCTTGATTTTATCGCAGGCATTGAAGATGCTGATGACAGAAATCTGTGTCTGGGTGAGTATTACTATTTTAGTGGTCAGGTTGACAAGGCTATCGCTATGGTTGAAGAATATCTTGATAGTAGCGATGAAGCGTTGAAATACTCCGCTTCTTTGATTTGTCTATTTGCTGGTATGGCAGCTGGACACGGCAATTTGTCAAGCTTCGCTTTAAAAACACTGAATGAACAGTTTGTGCAAGGCTTTAACAAAGAGGATACACCGACGGAAGCTCATGCTGTGGGTGTGTTCACAGAAACTACAGCCCACATGCTACTTGATATTCCTATCGATAGCAGTGTGCCTGATATGAAAGAGTATATGTCTTCACTTCCCGGTGGTATTAAGATGCAGGCTTGCTATGTGCTTGCACATCAGGCTTACCAGGACGGAGATTACGTCAAGGCTCTTACGATTGCTGATATGGCGATTTATCTTAGTCCGCAGTTGTTTCCGATTGCTACTATTTATGTACACATTGTTGCTACGATGGCATTGATGAAGCTCAGGCGTTCAGATGAAGCAAAACAACGTATGCAGATGGCGTGGGAGCTTGCTCAAAAAGATAACATAATCGAACCGTTTGTTGAGCATCACGGTCTGCTCCAAGGTATGATTGAGGTGTTCTTTAAGAAAGACTATCCTCATGTGTACAGACAAATCATAAACGGTGTTTATCTGTTTGCGGACGCATGGCGTAATATACACAACCTCTACGCTGAATTTGAAGTCACCGACAAGCTGACTACCACCGAGTTTATAATAGCTATGCTTTACGGTCACGGGTGGTCAGTCAAAGAGGTTGCTGTACATATGGGTTTGTCATCACGAACCGTAACTAACTACATTTCTACTATTTACTCAAAGCTGTATATCAATGACAGAAAAGAACTCGTCAAATATATTTTGAAATAAAGTTTTATATACCTATAAATATTACACATTTTTAGCCTTGTTCGTTTTAACGAACAAGGCTTTTTTGTTGTGAAATACTTAAAAAGTGCCTGAAATTCCCACTTTTTGTGCACAGATAGTGGTTGTTTTGTGCGTAGAAAGCGGTTACATTTGCGTAATTTTTAATGAGAATTACTCTTTTGATGTTATAAAGCAGAATGTATAATAATTACATAAGATAGCATAAAGGAGGGGTTGTGTGATAAAAAGCGAGAGAAGAGCTTTCTGCGTGGATTTCGACACGGTGTATGTCGATTTTGTCTATGATGAGAAATTTGATGTATGGCTCGGAAACTTTCCGTGTTTTGATGAAGAGCCACGCATAACCAAAAACGGACGACTGTGGAAAAACGTTAGCTCCACCGACTGTCCATACGCACCCCCACAGTATCTGGATTGTGGAACCTGTTCATATCTTAAAAAACAAGATCCTAAAGATATGATAGGCGTTTGTTTTAATGAAAAGTTACAGCTCAAAGCTGATGATTCGTCTAAGGAGGAAAACCTATGAAAAGAAGAAGTACAAAAATCACTACTAAAATACTGAGTATCGTGATAAGCCTATTGCTTATTGTTTCGTGTATCCCTGTTGCGCTTTCAGCATCAGCATCACAAAACGATACCAGAGTAGTTGACCCAAACACTATGGAAAACTGGGAAATGTATTTTGGCGAAAGCGTCACAAATACAGAAAATGCAGGTGGTATCTGGACGGATAAGTCTGTCTTCAAAGATGCGTCAGAACTTCCTGGGGTATCAATGAAAGAAGACGATAATTTCCTCGTTGCACTTTCCGCTGTTGCTACTAACAAGTCTATCACAGGCTATTCACATATTCCTACGGATACTATGCTTGTGCTTGACGTGTCCGGTTCTATGAATAGCAATAACAACAATGCTGTTGACGATTTGATAAAAGCAGCCAACAATGCTATCAAGACCTTGCAGGAAGTCAACAAGCATAACCGTGTTGGTATCGTAATGTACTCAGGAAACTATGTGACAGGTCAGACTGCTGACGACGGTGATGCAGTGCTGTTGTTACCACTCGACAGATATACACACAGAAATGACACTTTTTTAGTCAAAGATTCTAACACTGTTAATATTAATGGAGAAAACACAAGAACAGAAACAATCAAGGTCAATACTAATGTAACAGGCAAAGAAAACGGTACTATCAATAGCAATTACGAAAAAGACGTGCTGGGTGGTACCTATATTCAGGCAGGCACCTATAAGGCTATGCAGGAATTCCTTTCTCAGGAAGAAACCGAAATCACAGAAGATACGTTCCAGAAGGGCACAAAGAGAATGCCTATCATGGTGCTTATGAGTGATGGTGTTCCTACAATCGCTACCAATAACTATATGGGTGGCAATAACGGTGTCGGCTCATCTAGATTCGGCGACGGTACTGAAGACACCCTAAACAACAGTGAATATCTTTCTAGCGCTATACCTTTTGTTGCTCAGCTTTCTGCTTCATATGCTAAAGAGCGTATCGAAGAGAAGTACGGTCGTGACTCGCTGTTCTATACACTCGGCTTTAAAGTGGATAACTCTGCGGTACTAGATCCAAGCAAAAACACAAACGCTATCAACAACCACTGGGCTACTTACAACAACCTCTCAGCCGGCGCTTCCATGCAGCTCGCTGTTGGTCAGGAATGGGTATCAACTGGTTGGTTTGGACAGGGTTACTATCAGACTGTTTATCAAAGCATACAAAAGAGCTCTTATGATCTTTCTAAAGACTATGTAACAGAGTATTTCAAAGACGATGACTTGCTCTTGGCATTTGACAGAATCGTTGAGCAGATTATCCTCCAGTCACTTTACTATCCAACATATGTTGAAGGTTCGGACAACAACTTAGGTGGTTATGTTGAGTTCCACGATGACCTCGGTGCATATATGGACGTAAAGGACGTCAAAGGTATTTTGATTGGTGACCATCTTTACACAGGTGAGATTTTAGCTTCTAACTTCTCGGGTGGTTCACTTGGTACAATTGACAACCCAACAGACCTAGGCGACAATATGATTTGGGCGGTTAAAGAGCGTTTGGGTATATCAGACACAGCTACCGCTCAGAAACTCGTACAGGACGCTTATGCTGACGGTCAGCTTGCATACAATGCTCAAACAGGCGAGTATTCAAACTACATCGCTTGGTATGCTGATGCGAATGGCAACTATATGGCATTTGCTGATAAAGATGACGAAAAACCGCTTGAGGGTGCAACATACTTAAATACATCTTACGGTTACCTCGGCGAAGTAATCGACGGCCATAAAAAAGCTGATATGATGTATGTATCTGTACAGGTGCACAAACGTCTGTCTGATGGTCTTATCGGTGTCAGGTTTGCAGTTCCTGCATCGCTGATTCCGGTTGTTTCTTACAACATCACACTCACAGGTGATTCACTCGAAAATCCGGGCGACATCACCCTTGAGTACGATAATATAATGGAAGTTGATACAACTGGTGACGGTATCGCTGATACTCAAAGAGAAGTTTCTCCTATCCGTCTTGTATATGAAGCAGGACTGAAAGATGAGATCAACGAACTCACAGTAGCTGATATCGTAGCAGATGACTATGAATACGTAAAAGACGGTGTTTACACCTTCTATACAAACCATTGGGATATTAACACTATCGATCAAGATAACCACATCGAGACAGTCAACACAGTAGTGACCTACGCTCCATCAGTGGAAAACGAGAGATACTACTATACACAAGACTCTATTGTTTATATCCTTGATGGCGAAGACTATGTTCCATACACAGGTGCAAACGCTCCTGTATATGGAGAGCAAACATATTACAGAGCGTATCAGGTGTTTGAGTTATCAGATGAGGTGAGTGCAGGCAATGCTAGAATGCACACTCACTACGAAGCTATTTCAAAAACCTCACTCGCTGTAGCTGAAGCTGAAAGTGATAGACCTACTGCTTTAACAAGATGGTATATTCCAATGGGAACTATCCACAGAACACTTGAGCAGTTCGCTGTTGAAAAATCAGAAAACACAACGAGCACTGTTCCTTATATCCACTATCCTGACATTCAGTATTTTGGTGATGATCCTGCGACAGCAGAAAATGAGGGTGTATATTTTACCGAGAATATTCACGGTAACAACGGTCTTATGACTCTCACAGCTGCACAGGGTATCAAGATTTCTAAGGAAGTTGACGAAACTCTAGCAGACACAGCTTATACATACACATTCGTAGTCGAAGAAGACGAGCCTGCACAGCCTGGAGAATTTCAGACATACAGACTTAGAGCATTTGATAAAAATGGAGAAGAAAAAGAAGCTCAAGAAGTGCAGTTTGAAAACGGAAAAATGTATATCCAGCTTGAAGCTGGCGAGACAGCTTATCTGATTGATCTTGATGCAAATAAGTCATACACAGTAAGTGAACTCGATGCTCCAAACAACGAATATGTTCTTAAGAGCGTAAACGGTGACGAAGACTCAACAACAGCTCAAATCACCGTAGAGCCAAACACTTTGAGTGAAGCTGCTTTTGTCAATACAGTAGCTCCTCCGGATACAGACGGTGCGCTCGTACTTGTGAAGCGTGTAGAGCATCCGTTTGGTCCTGACTATATGACAGATCTTGCAGAGGAATATGAGCCTGTATTCACATTTAATATCACTATCGGGGATGATGAGCCACAGCAGTATGAGCTTAAAGCTAACCAGACTGCTATTATCGAAGGTATTCCTGTAGGCACTGAAGTCACTGTCACAGAAGATGTTACAGGACTTGAAGGCTTTACTTCAAATTACGAGAACAATACCCATACATTCACAATGGAAACACTCGAGTATCATGTCGTTACATTTACTAACACATATACTCCTCAGTCAATCACTCCAAACGTAACAGTAACCGGAGACAAGAGCTTTACAGGTCGTGAAGATGACGAGTGGTTAGATAGAGATTCGTTCACATTTAAGCTCGAAAAATGGGCGAACAACGAATGGGTAGAAATGGGCACAGATGTTGCCACAAAAGACGACCCAACTTTCGATTTCACAGACATCATTCAAACTGAAGTTTATGACCATGCGGGCAGATATTCATACAGAATTACTGAAGTTTATGACGAAAACCCATATCAGGGTATCACGTACGATCAAGGTGTAAGATGGTTTGACATTATTGTTGCTGACAGCGATATGGACGGTTTCTACGAAGTAAGTATGGTTGAAGGATACCAAGGTGCAGAAGTATCTGAGACAGAGAATGGCTTCAATGTCCACAGCGTGTTCAACAACACTTATGCACCAACAGGAAGCGATGCTGTTACAATCGTTATCAACAAAACTGTTTTCGATACATCTGTAGAAGATCAAGCTGACAGCACAGTATCAAACAGCGGTTACCTCTTCGGCCTTTATCAGGGCGACCAGCTGGTACAGGAATTCCCAGAGACCGTTGGTGGTAGCGGCGAGACGATGCTCACACTCACTTTTGGTGCACAGGATATCGGCCAGTATATCAGCTACACGCTTAAAGAAATCGTACCTGATATTCCACAGAGTAACGTGATTTATAGTGACAAGGAATACCTCGTTGAGGTGTTTGTGGAAGACGATACATACGGTGGAGTTACTGCTCAGATAGCTATTGCCGAAAATGTAGATAGCGGTCCTATCGATATTGGTGAACAGATAACAGTAGGCTTTACTAACACCTATGACCCGACAGACACAACTCTCGAAATCAGCGGTAAAAAGACACTCGTTGGCAGAGAAATCGTAGACGGTGAGTTTACATTTGAGCTTTACAAAACAAACGGTGAAGAAGAGACTTTGATTGATACTACTACAAATGTCGGCACAGCGTTTGCATTCGATGCTTTGACATATGACAAAGTTGGTATACACAACTATAAAGTTGTAGAAAAATCAGGAGATGACACTAACATCACATACGACAGCACTGTACATATGGTTTATGTTGCGGTAACAGATGTTGATGGCACACTTGTTGCTACAGCATATGGTGATAACGACGAGTTGCTTGATATTGAGTTTGTGAACATTTATGACCCAACAGATGCAACTCTTGAAATCAGCGGTAAAAAGACACTCGTTGGCAGAGAAATCGTAGACGGTGAGTTTACATTTGAACTTTACGAAATTGATGAAGAAGCTCAGACGCTGATCGACAGCAAAACAAACGTCTCAACAACCTTCACTTTTGATAAGCTGACATTTGATAAAGCTGGTACATATCAGTACAAGGTTGTAGAAAAAGCAGGCGATGATGCTAATATCACATACGACAGCACTGAACATATGGTTTACGTATCGGTAGAAGATATGAGTGGTCAGTTAGTGGCGACTGCATATGGTAGCAACGACGACTTGCTCGATATTGAATTTATCAATACATACGAGGAACCGACCGAGCCTGAGACAGAGCCGACTGAGCCTGAAACAGAGCCGACTGAGCCTGAAACAGAGCCGACTGAGCCTGAAACAGAACCGACTGAGCCTGAGACAGAGCCGACCGAGCCTGAGACAGAGCCGACCGAGAAACCAACACAGTCTCCAACGGAAAAACCGACAGAAAAGCCTACACAGGCTTCTGGCACAAACACAAGCACAACATCACCAAAAACAGGTGATACATCAACAGTTCTTCTCTGGTTCGGCGCTATCACAATAAGCGCATTCTTTATCAAAAAAGCAGCCAAAAAGCTCAGAAAAAAAGAACAAGCTTAATAAAAAAAGCGCTATATCATTCTTGACGAATCCTATCAAGTTTTAGATAATTAGCTGAACAAAAAGCCGATGCTGACATTACGTCAGCATCGGCTTTCATTTGTGCTTGTGTATCCAAATTTATGTGATTTTTAAATCAGTTTATGAGTAGCAGATTTCACAAAAACAGTGTAGAGAATATATGACATTTGCTAATGGTTATGATTACAAAAAAGTGCTAGAATTATTGTGTTGAACAAAATATAAATGAGAATTGTTTAGCGTTTGGGTGTAATTCGTAAGCGGGTAATGCAATACTGAGGAGGAAAAACAATGTTAAAGAAAATCATTGCAGTTATTTTGGCACTCGTAATGGTGGTTAGTATTTTTTATGTTGTACCATTTTCGGTAAGTGCGAAAAACAAGGATACAGTTACTGTCTATTTTAGTCCAACAGTCTGGAACGGAAACAGAAATTGGAATAGATACTTTATAGTTTATTCAACCGATGAAATAGTTTCATCAAAAGTCTCAAATTGGCCTGGCGAAGAAATGGAATTTGTTGGTATCGATTCTAATGGTGAAGCTCTATATAAATTTGATATTCCTGCAAATTGCAAACATATTTTATTTAATAATGGTGTCAAGAAGAATCTTTCTATTATTAATGCAACTGTGCAAGCAGAAACGCCAGATATTGTTATACCTGATAACGCAAAAGATGTTACATATTATTTGGATGACTTTGATGTTGTGGGTTGGAACACTTACGTTTTTACTACCGAAATGATAAGTGTAAGTTATTATGAGAATTATTACTTTACAACCAATACTATACCAAACAACACTATACCTATAGGAGAAATATCAAAAATTGCAGTGTCTAAAGAAGAAAATAATACACAAGGCGATTATTATTCTGGTGAAAATAATATAGAATGGATATCAGACAATCCTGATGTATTACGAATTCATAGTAAAAACGATTTTGTGTCTACTGTCAATGTCGAAGGATTGAAGTATGGCACAAGTATGCTGCACTTTATTGTTAATGGTGAAGAAAAGGCGTGTGAAGAAATAACAGTATTGATGCCGATTGACAAGATGATTGGTAGTTACTCTGATTATATACATGATAATGCTACTTTAACAACGCTGAAAAATGCAATTAAAATCCCGAATAATATCACAAGTCACTATTCTTTAGGTGACTATACCAGAGTAGCTTTTTTCACGATGTTAGGAGAAGATTTAGGATTTAAAACTGCTTACAAACAGTACAAAGGAGTTTTTTATGAAGGACGAACACGTGAAGAAGAAGCGTTGTATAAAACAACCAAGCAGATTTTATCCAGTTATTTTGAATTAGACGAATCTTTTTCTTCAAGCATCAGTGGATTTAAATCTGACTGGAAACAGGTCAAGAACGTGGTTGATATAGCTAAAAAAGCTAAGGACACAGAAGGTGTAAAATCTGTATTATATAAATATCTACCTAGCCTATTTAATATACCTGTAGAAAGTGTTGACGGATTATTTGAAGATATTTCTTCTACTGCCAGCAACATAAGTGATGCCGCTGAGATAGCAGAAATAATGGTAACAGCCTTAACTTTAGCAAGGTTTGATAAAGAATGTGTAGAAAGCATGTTGCAAACCTTGCCAAAATCATCATATGCCTATAAAGGACTAAAACTAATCTATGATGATATGAATCAGGATATAGTGGTTTATGTAACTACGACTTATGCAAGCGAAAAGATGTATGGCACAGTTACCTCGCTAATTGCTGATGGGATTTTTGAGCTTAGTCATTTGACAGCTTTAAAATATATAGGCGCCGCAGTATCTGTCGCATATTCATTGACTGGTGGAACAACAGTAGATGATTACTATATGTGTATATATAGCCAGAGAATTGCAAAAGATTTATTTGATTCTTTGCGTACAACAAAAGATTCTTCAGATTTACAAACTGTTTTTGAGTTGTGCAAGTATGCAACAAAACTATCACTGAATAATGGAATTAAAGTAGCCGGAGATGATTCCTACTATAATTCTCAAAAAAAATCGGCTGCTATTTATATCAGCAAAGTTGATTTCCTCACTTATGACATATTTGTTCTTGATTGTCAAAAGGAAATTTTCACTAGGTTAGAAACATTGCAAGCTAAAAAAGAAGAGTTCAACGGAAAAATAGTGAGTTTTATTAGCAAATTGAAAGATATTATTGCTCCGATTAGTAGTGATGTTACTGACTTTATTTCACAGGAGAGCCCTGTGCTTGTGATTCCATCAATAATTGATGCAACACCTGTGAAAGGCATTGATAGCGAAGCGTTTATTGATGTGGCTGATTATCAAACTATCATTTTACCTGATTCGATTATAGAGTTAAGAGAACGCTCCTTTAAGAATTGTTCAGCTTCGACAATTATGCTGGGTGATGATGTTGAAGTGATCGGAAACGAAGCTTTTAAAGACTGTTCACAGCTTAGCGATATTATTCTTCCTACAAAACTAAAGAGTATAGGAGAGAACGCTTTTTCAAATTGTTCTTCTGTATGCTCCTTGACTATTAGCAAAAACGTACAGACAGTAGGAGCAAAGGCTTTTGAAAACTGTACGTCACTTGAGAATATTTATTTTGAAAATCCTTATACAGAAATAGAAGAAGATGCACTGAATGGTTGCGCACAGTCACTTGTTGTATATGGGTATTCTGGAAGTGATTCTGAGTTGATTGCTAAAGCAAACGGGTTTGAGTTCGTTGATTTAGGCAAATATCTAAAATCAGTTTCTATTGAGACTCCGGCACAGCAAAATGTTTTCTATTACGGAACAGAAGTTTCGCTAGAAGGACTGTCCTTGCGTGTAGAGTTTTATGATGGAACACAGGAGATTATTGATGATGGGTTTGTTGTTTCTTACGACTCCCAAAAAATTGGTGTACAAGAAGTTTCAATTCATTGTCTGAATTTAGAAATCCCTTACCAGATTGAGATTATCGATGTTAAAGCAACAGAAATTGATGTGGATAATTCTGATGTCCGATTGTCCCCGGGAAATTCTATAAAACTTAATGTACAAGTATTACCTCAAAACTCATCTAACAGTGAATATATTGTAACATCTTCAAATGAATCAATAGCTTATGAAAAAGACGGATACATTAATGTTGAAAATTTTGGATATGCAACCATTAGTATTTCTACTCTTGATGGAAGCTTAACAAAAACCGTTCCTGTCTATGGAATAAACTGTTTATATTTTAATACAAGCAATAGCAAAGATATCCAAACCACCTCCCTTAAAGTACCTAAATCCGGCACTTATGACTTAGCGATAAAGAATAGCGTAAATGCTAGTATTAGAATTTTAGATGAATCCGAAACCGAAGTGACCGCTTCTATAAACGGAGAATTATCAGCTTACCTCGAAGAAGGAAAAACCTACACTATCGAGGGTAGTTCGCAACAGACTACAAGTGATTTTTTCTATGTGTATATTTATTGCCCTGACTGGGACGAAAGCGAAACATATATGACCATAGAAAATGAAAACGATACATTATCGATATTTCAATATGTAGGTACAGAGAAAAATGTAGTTGTTCCAGCAACGATAGACAATCGTACGGTAACATTATTTCATGATGCTTTCGCTGATAATAATTACATAGAAAGCGTTGAGATACCAGAAACGATTACTGCTATTTCTTATGATGCATTTTTATCATGTCAAAATTTAAAAAATGTTATTATTGAGGACGGAGTGAAAGAAATTCAGCGCACAGCGTTTGCAAACTGTGCATCGCTAGAGAAAATTGTCATACCTGCATCAATAGAATCTTTGGGAGAATATGCATTCGGAAACTGCAAATCATTAACCAGCGTTACTATTATGAATGATAATATGGTTATACCGCAGATGAGTATAGGTTATTATGATGCTCCAACTGATGAAGAATATATATCTCAGTTATTAAAAGTAGATGATTTAACAATATATGGTTTAGCTGATTCAACAGCTGAAGTGTATGCGAGGGAGCACGGTTTTAAGTTTGTAGATATCAATGAAGCTCCTTCTGAACCTGATTTTAGACTCGGAGATGTAGACAGCGACGGAAAAGTCAGTATCGTAGATGCAACCGCTATACAGCGTCATCTCGCAGAGATTTCAATGCTTACAGAACAGCAACTTGCTTGTGCAGATACAGATAAAGATGGAAAAGTCACTATTTTAGATGCAACAACGATTCAACGTTTCTTAGCTGAGCTGATACCTGAGCTTTAAACAATAAAATGAAAACGGATACCCGTTTGGGTATCCGTTTTTTGGTGCGGATAACAGGACTTGAACCTGCATGAACTTGCATTCATATGGACCTGAACCATACGCGTCTGCCAATTCCGCCATATCCGCATATATGAAATTATTTATAAACTATATAACCTAAGTTAATTTGAACTGAAACTATGCAGACGCTACGCGTCGTCCGGTCTGAAATATAGTCGCCCCGACTCGGTATATCACTTCGTCGATGCTCGTTATTTCAGACATCATATCGCTCCCTTAATCTGCCATCGGCAGCGGTCGCTCTATTACCAATTCCGCCATATCCGCATATAAAGTTTTCTGTTGACCTTATGTATTATATCAAAGAGAACTTCTCTTGTCAATGAAAAAAGAGGGCATATTCGTTTTTGAATATGCCCAAGTTGTTGTACATTATAGATTCCAATGCATCACTGTTTTACCGAAAGCTTTGCGTGTGTCGAGCTCAAAAGCATTCTTGATATCTGCAAAATCACTGACCTCGACAACATTTCCAACGATATGGGTGAGATAGCTGACGATTTCAGGGTGCTTTTCATACAGCTTTATTGTTTTTTCAAAGTCAGCCTTACCGCTTCTGCTTGTGCCGAACAATCTAAGTCCCTTTTCAAGGATCATTCGAGTGTTTATTGGTACTGGGTACTCGGATACACCCATAATAGCTATAGTGCCTTCAGGTCGAATATACTCAATAATCTGCTCAATAGCAATCGGAGAACCGCCTGCACCGACACATTCAAAAGCGTGATCAATTCTAAGCTCATTTGGTATCTCAGTAGTGAGATATGTTTCATCTACAAACGAAAAGTCGTGTAGTTTTTCGCTGCTGATACCAAATACACAGACTTTGATATCAGGGAACATTTTCTTTAGAAATAGAGAAGTGATAAAAGCGAGATTTCCGTCACCCCATACGCCGACAGCTTCACGTCGCTGATGAGCAATTTTATCAAATCTTGAGATAGCGTGTACGCTGACACTGACTATCTCAGTGAATGCTGCAACATCAAGGTTGATGTCATTTGGAAGCTTCACAAGACGCTCTGGCGAAATCTCAACAAGCTCTTGCATAAAACCATCTGTAGAGCTTGCACAGAACTTGCTACTCTCACGATAGTTTTCAGCAATAATAGAGTCGTCCTGAGTCGCAATATTAGGTATCATAACGACTTTGTCACCGGGCTTAAATGTACCGCTTTTGTCGTACACTACTTCTCCGACACCTTCATGGATAAGCGCCATCGGCAACTTATCTTTGAGCACTTTAGCATCTCTTGTGCCTTGATAATACCTTTGATCAGCATTGCATATAGACAGATGTGTGGGTCTTACTATGCAGTTTTGAGTAAAACTGATGTCTTCAAAGTCGATTTCAAATCGTCTTGGAGCATTCAGTCTGTATATTGTGTTAATCATTTTCCTCGTCCTCTAAGAGTGATCTGGCGATTTTCAGATCATAAGGGTATGTGATTTTGATATTGTATGTTTCACCGTTTACGAGATGAACGTTGTGACCTTTCAAAACAAGAATTTTTGCAGCATCGGTCAGGATGTTTTTTTCATCATCAGTCAGTGAACGATAGATGTCACGTAGCTGTTTAGCCTTAAATGACTGTGGAGTCTGACCTTGATACATATTTTTTCTTTCAGGGATAGCAGAGATAACATTAGCATCTGTACTCTCAACAATAGTATCTGTAGCAGGAATGACAGTATCACAAGCACCGTGTTTTTTAGCAGCATCAATGTTTTCTTTGATGATTCTGTGAGTGAGAAAAGGTCTTACGCTATCGTGAGTTACTATGATAGTATCGTCATCGAGAGTGTAGTTTTTCTCAATGTAATCGATAGAGTTCATGATAGTTTCGTTTCTGGTATCACCGCCAGCGATAACAGTGATTTTGTCGCTTTCACCGATATATTTTGAGATGATACGTTTTGTGTGGTCTATCCACATACTAGGGGAGAGAACAATGATCTTCTCAAAATGTGGCTCGGACATAAACTTTTCGATTGTATGAATTATGATAGGCTTGTTTTTGATAGTCAGAAACTGCTTGGGTTTGTCTGTGTTGCCCATGCGGTTGCCAGTGCCACCGGCTAAAATAACTGAAAATACCATAGTGTTCTCCTTATAGCAATTCGCCCTTGTGGTTGTAGTGTTTGATTTCTATATTATCATCTGGTACATTGACTTCGTTTCCAATATCAAGTCGGTAGAAATCGTGTGAACCGACACGTTTAGAAAGTGGCAGAAGCTCCATATAATCTTCGCTGTACCATTGTTTTAAGTAGTTGTCGTATCCTGTCGGTATATATGACATAACGTCTTCAAATTGAGCGTCCTGTACTTTTTCAAACCATTTTTTAGGCATAACGCCACGCCATTTGTGGTCAGTAGCGGGTGGCAGTACAGTGGTAGTTTTACACTTTTCATATCTCCTTAGCATTTTGTCGTACCATTTGCTGTATGTGTCCATAGAAAAAAGTCTGAGTATAGGAAGCAGTATCTTTGACAGCATATAGCTTTTGTCTTTTCTAGGATGATTTATCCACCTGACATTCATCATAAGTCTAAGTAACATCAAAGTTTTAAAATGTAGTTTTTGGAAAAATTCATTGTCAGAAGTTTTGTCAAAAACGAAGATGTCCATGGAAATACCCTTTAACATATCGAACTTATCAGAATATTTTGTGGAGAAATAAGTATCTCTTACAGTGATTTTGTCAAAGAAATAGTGATATCCATCTTTGTTTGTATAAGACTGATACATATATTTTTTAGGAAGCTGTGTCTGACACGCTTCTTTGAATTTCACAAAATCTTCTCTGAGCATTGCAATGTCGATATCGTCGTCCCAAGGTATAAAGCCTTTATGACGAACAGCACCGAGCATTGTACCTCCTGAGAGAAAGTACTGAATATCATTTTGTCGGCAGATTTTATCTACCTCATGCAAAAGCTCGAGTTCCATTTTTCTGATGTATGGAAGCTTGCCGTTGTATAGACTGTTGATTTTATCGTTTATTATGTCAAATTTATCAGCAACGATGTCTGACAGAGCATACAAGAGCTTTGTTTTGTTATCACACACAGGGGAGAAACCTAGTGAGTTCAGCTTTCCACAGTCAAGCACTCTATAAAATTTGTTACGCTTTTCATTTAGATCAGCTGAAGAAAGCTTTACACCATAAGAACATAGCGTTTCATAGATGAATGACTTTACTTCATACATCGTCATCGCTTCTCCTGATACATTGTAAATATTACCGTGAGCACCGTGTTTGTTGACTGTAAAAACAGCGTTTACTGCGTCACTGATGCTACACGCGGATATTACGTCAAAAGCATCATCGTTGTTGATTTCAACACTGTTGTTGTCTAGAATGTCTTTAACAATAGCGTGCAAGTTTAGTGCGTTATAGTTACTGTCTTCAGATAGTATATTATCAAATCTGATTTCCTTAATACTTAGTTTATCACAGTATGAAGATAGCGTGTTTTCAACTTCGCTTAGGAAACTACCTGATGTGACTTTTGAAAGCTCCATCTCACACAGAGACTGCAGGTCTTGTCTGGTAGAGAGTGGTGGAATAAACACCAATGCGACAAATTGAGCGTTTTTGATTTTTGACGCATATTCAAGAGCTTTTGTGAGATCTATCAGCGCATAAGTGTCCTGAGTTCTCGCATCAAAACAGTACAAAAAGCACTGCTTTGCAACAGTGCTTGATAAAGCATCAGCGTTTTTTGACTGATACACAGTGTAATTATATTCAGTTTTATTATTCAGAGCATTTAGTGTACCAGTGATATAGTCACACAGAATGTTCTCGCCGATAACGTTGAGCACAGCACCTTTATTAGGGAGCAGAGAGCGTGACTTTATATACTCACAGGACATAAAAATCTCGTTTTTAGCAAAATCACTGAGCATAACTAACCTCGTGCATTTTAAAATTCTAAATCAGAATTATTTTTTCGCTTTGCCTTCTTTGTATTTTTCAAAAGCAGTTGGAATATCACCGTCAAACATAAGCTGACCTTTTTTGAGATAGATAGCACGGTTACATACCTCTGCTACGCTATTTTCGTTGTGGCTGACATAAAGTACGGTGACACCACTTTTGATGATTTCGTTGATTTTATCTTTACATTTCTTTTTGAAGCTTGCATCACCAACAGCAAGAGCTTCGTCTACAACGAGAATATCAGGCTCAATGTTGACGTTGATAGCAAAGCCGAGTCGAAGTCTCATACCACTTGAGTATGTTCGAACCGGCTGGTCAATATAGTCCCCAAGCTGAGCAAAGTCGATGATTCTCTCTTCGATAGTGCGGATGTATTCGTCATTGAGACCGAGTATATAACCCTTTAAGTAGATGTTTTCTCTACCTGTCATTTCTGTCGAAAAGCCTGCTGTGAGCTCAAGCAAAGCGGCTACCTTACCGTTTACTTCGATTTCACCTTCATCCGGAAAAGCAACGCCGGTGATCATCTTGAGGATAGTCGATTTTCCGGCACCGTTATCACCGATAATACCGACAGATTCACCCTTGTGTATTTCAAAAGAAACGTTTTTTAATGCTTTGTTGATTTTAGGCTTTTTAGGTTTAATAAACAGCGCTTTGAATCTTTCCTGTTCGTTCTTATACAGGATGTATTCTTTGCTGACATTTTTGAATGAAATAATAGGTTGTGCCATTTCTTTCTCCTTACAGTACGTCAGGTAATGACTTTCTAAGTCTGTTGTAGTTGTATATACCGAGCACAAAAATAGCTGCAAATTCAACAAGGAAAATGATGAGCTCAAGCGGATATTCGAAGAACCATCTTTGATAGAGGAAGGCGTTTCGATAACCGTTAGCAAAGAAGTTGATTGGATTTAACAGCATAAGATATTTTAAGAAACCGCTTGTGAACTCATAGCTGCTATAAATGATACCCGATACCCAAAATATACCGGACATAATAGACACGATCATATTCTCAAAATCTCTAGAAAAAGCAGACATCGGAGCGGTTGACCATGTCAGCACAACAAAGAATATGAACATCAACGGACAGTATAAGAAAAACTGCAGGTTGTATATACTTACGCCAACACCTGAAACAAGTGAAACATAAAGGAACATAAGCGCAGCAAGCAAAAGGTGAACATACAGTCTTGCTGTTGCGGTGAATGTCATTATTGTAGAAACAGGGAAGTTGACTTTTGTGACAAATTGTCGATTGAGTCTGATAGCTTTAGCACCTTGAGTGATGCTGTCAGAAATGAAAAACCAAGGGATAAAACCAACAATCATAAATGTGAATCTGTCGAATGTATTGATGAACTCGCCGTTGATAGCAACATCAACATCGCCCAATTCTTTAATACCTACAGAAAAAGCAAACCAGTACACAAAGAGCGTGAAAGCAGGTTTGATAACAGCCCAGAACGGACCGATAACCGCACCTTTGTAGGTTTTGATAAGTTCATTTTTAGCGAGCAGAAAAATCTGTTTTGAAAAACCCTTGTGTTCCTTAAAAATCTGGAACAAATCGATTACCTCCCTAAGTGGTTGAAAAAAGTGTCTGTGACACAATTACTCATATTAACCCACTGTTACTATTATACATAATACATTATATATGATTTTTCTTATTTGTCAATTTATTTGGTGCTTTTTAGTGCGATGCGTTGCTATTATGATAAGTATCGACAAACAAAAAAGGGCACAGGTTTTATCCTGTGCCCTAGAGTTATGTGATTGTGATTACTTCAAATAAGAACTTGCATCAACAAAAGTCTTGCTAGATGTAAGGAATGCCTGATAAGGGGAGCCGACAGTTAAGTCACCAGACTGGTTTGCGTTGCTACCAATATTGATAACAAAACTGCTGTACTGTTCGTCAAGAGTAAATGCATAAGCGTTGTGACCATTTACCTGACCGATAGATGTCATCTGTTCGCCTGGCCATACAGTACCGCCTGATCCACTCCAGTAGTGAATATATACGCTACCCCAGTTGCCGTCGTCAAGAACAACGATTGTGCGTGGGTTAGAGAAGTCAAAGTTACCTGGTGTTGGTGTAGGTGTTGTAGGTGTTGTGTTACCGCCACCACCGTTGCCATCGTATATTGACCATGAACCGGAATTCTTTGTGTAGATATAACCGTTACCCTGAATATCGAGGTTTCCTGTCTGATCAGTGCTGTTGTTGGAGAAGATGATTTTGTTGAAGTTTGCAGGAACATCAATCTTATATACGTTACCTGTTACGTGCTCCATTTTAAGACCTGGCCATGTAAGAGGAGCGTCGCCGCCATCTTCCCAGTAGTGAGCATAAGCGTCAGCCTGATAACCCATGTCTACATAGATAGTGTTTACATCCGGTATAGGAATTGTTGTTGGTTCCTCAGTAGGAAGCTGCTCTGTTGGTTGTGTTGGCTGTGTCGGTTGTACTGGCTGTGTTGGTGTTACAGGCTGTGTTGGAATCACAGGTGTGTCAGATTTGATTACTTCGCCGATAGGATATCTGTTATCAATTTCAGCTAAGTGTCTCTGGATAGTAGTTGCATCTAAAACGTCAACAAGCTTATCTCCGTTTACGTTACTAGCGAGCAACTGATTTTCAGTGAAAGTATCTATATCAGCAATATATCTCTGGATAGCAGTTGCATCAAGAACAGAAATTTTACCGTTTGCGTCAGCGTCACCTAGAATAACATCACCTGTAACAGGACCATTCTGAGTTGGCTGTGTGACTGGCTGAGTTGGCTGTGTGACCGGTTGAGTTGGCTGTGTGACCGGTTGAGTTGGCTGTGTAACCGGCTGGGTTGGCAGTGGTGTTGGAACATCAACAGGAACCCACTTCTGAGCACCGTTGTCATAGTAAGCGTGCTTTGTGAAAGTAAGGTTGTCAGTCTGTGTACCGCTACCGTTATTGAAGATTACGTTATCCATAGAAGCAGGTACTTCATATGAGTAAACTGTCTTGCCTTCATATGTGCCGGCCTCTGTCATAACAAGACCAGGCCACTTAGCGTTGTCTGAACCACCGGTAATCCAAGCGTAGCAGTATGCACTACCCCAGCCTGCAGTATCAACAAGGTATGTTGTACGCTCTGTAGGGAACTTGAATGGTGTAGCGTTTGGATCGATCTTAGTGTATGTGTAAGAGCGTTCCTTTGTGTCAGTACCATCAGTAGCTGTGAACTTGATTGTAACTGACTCGTCAAAAGCCATATCAGCACCGATTGTGATTGTCTTTGAGCCTGTAAATGTTACAGGGGAAGCGTTACCGATTTTATATGTACCGCTTGTAGCGTATTCGTTGAGTGTGGCTGTGATAGAGAGTGTATCAGCGAAGTTACCGCCTGTGTGAGAAACAGAAACGTCAGGTGACTTAGTTGCACCAGCAACCTCAACAAGGATTGTACCGTTAGCGCCTGAGTTAAATGTAACCTTACCGCCTGAAACAGTAGCTGTTGAGTTATCGTATGTGTTCTTGAGAACTGTACCATCAGCAACAAAAGAACCAACTGTGAGTGTAACATTGGTGTTTTTGTTAGCAGCGATTACAGCGAATACTGTGTCATTAACACCGTTCTTGTTGTACTCTCTTGCAAAAGCTGTACCGCTTGTAGCAGTGATAGAAGAATGTGAACCTGCACCAACAGCAACGTGGTTGTTTCTGAACTGACCAACCTTCTGCCAGTGAGTAAGAACATTATTGTCCATAGAGCTCCAGTTCATATCAGAGCGCAAGAGATGGTCTTTGATACCTGAGATGTTGCTGTTTACCAGTGGTCGGTTACTTTCGTCACCGTAGAAAATCTGGATAGCACCAGGCATAAGCTGGAATGCTGAACCCTGATAGATAAGGTCGTTTCTGCAAAGTGCAGTATCGTGTGAAGAAATGTAAGTGAGCATGTTGAAGTTAGGATCAGAGTTGATCTTGTTAGCATACTCAGAATATGTGTTGTTGATAGAACCTGAGTTAGGAACACCGCCACCACCGGTGAACTGGAAGTTGATTTTAGAATCAAATCCACCCTGTGTGAAGTAGTTGTCCTTGTTTACGCCTGCGCCGTAGTCTTCAGCAGTCATCCAGAAATCGTCTGTCCAAGAAGCAGCAGCTACCTTGCCCTTGTTAGCTGCTCTCCACTCGTTGAGTGCTTTTGTACACTCGTCAGAAAGAGCCTTCCAAGAAGCGAGCTCTACGTGCTTAGCAGTATCGCATCTGAAACCGTCAACACCGTATTCTCTGACCCACTCTGAGAGCCAATATACAAGGTGGTTTCTGACAGTTTTTGCGTTTCCAGTTTTTGAGAACCAAGAGTTCAGACCTGACATTTCTGTGTCATATCTGCCTTCTTTTCTCCATTTTTCCTGCAAGAATGTAGGAACATTTACAGAAGCTGTGCTCTCTGTTTTGAAGTCAGAGAGGTCACCGCCGGCTGACTTTGTGAGGTCGTCGCCACCAAATGGTGTGTGGCCTACGATACCGTTTCTAAGCCAGTTAGGACCCCACCATCTAGCCCAACCTGCAGCAGCGCCACTTGAGGTATAGTCGATAGAAGCATGATAGTTAGCGTTGTTTTTCCAGCTGTAGTATGCATCCCAAGCATAGTTATCACCGTAACCTGTTTTGAATGCACCGTAGTTGTACTCGTACATATCGTAGATTGTGTTGTAACCTGGGTGGTTCATAACGATATCGAGTACGATTCTGATGTCGTGCTCGTGAGCAGTATCAACGAGCTTTTTGAACTCAGCAGCTGTACCAAAGTTAGCATCTGTCTGAGTATAGTCCATAGCGTAGTATCCGTGATAAGCGTAGTGCTTTACGGAGTTTGATTTACCTTCGTTTACTATAACGTAACCGTGAATCTGCTCATATGGAGCTGTGATCCAAAGTGCGTTTACGCCGAGGTCATCGAAGTAACCGTCTTCGATTTTGCTTGTAAGACCCTTGAAGTCACCACCGTGGAAGGTAGCAGCATCAGAGTTAAGCATTGAGTTTGTTACAACAGAGCCATCTTTGTTGATGAGTCGGTTGTATGAATGGTCGTTAGAAGTGTCGCCATTTACAAAACGGTCAGTCAACACGAAATAAACAGAAGCGTTATCCCATGAGAAACTGTCTGCACTTGTAACAGCGCCTACTTCAGTTGTGTCTGCTTCTGCTGCAAAAGTTTGTGCAGTTGCAACTACAGTGAGCATAGATGCAATCATAACAATGCTCAGCAGAAGAGAAAGTGTTCTTTTGAAGTTTTTCACATCAATCTTCCTTTCAAAAAAAGTTTTTGTCCCATACGGGCACCAAAATACCCTATACTAATTATAGCTTTTTTTAAAGCAACTTTAAATACATATAATTAACAAAAATGTAACTAAAATAATGTGCATTTTTACTTGTATAATATAAATCGCTGTCGATTAAAAAATTAAGCAACAAGCCTAGATGGCAAAACACACAAAACAGTGAACAGTTTATTATGCAAAATGACGAAGCGAAATGCTGTATTTTACAAACAAAAACAGGCCCTGATATGTAAAATGACGAAAGCTTATACATCTTTGTCAAAAAAAGTAGATGTTATTTGTATGTACTGTACACATAAAAATATGAAGAAAGTGTTAGAAAATACATCCTTTATTTGGCTAAAATATGGGGTATAAATTCGTTGACAAAATATAGAGTTGATAATATAATTTATTTGACGAAATTTGTATTTCTGTACAATACGGATTGGGGGTAGAAAGTTGGACAAAAAAACTATAGTGTCCCTTCGAAATATCTTCTTCGACTACGGAAACGAAGTCATACTCAACGGTATTAACCTTGATATCTATGACAAAGAGTTTATCACCTTGCTTGGACCATCAGGTTGTGGTAAGACCACAACGCTTAGGATTATCGGTGGCTTTATCGACCCCAAAAGCGGTGATGTTTTCTTTGAATCAGAGCGTATCAATGACCTTCCGCCTCATAAGCGTAACGTCAACACCGTTTTCCAGAAGTATGCCTTGTTTCCGCATCTTAATGTATATGATAATATTGCTTTTGGACTTCGCTTAAAGAAGCTTTCAAAGCGTGAAATAGAAAACAAAGTCAAGCACATGCTTGCTATCGTTGACTTAAAAGGTTATGAAAAGCGTAAGATTAACAACCTATCCGGCGGTCAGCAACAGCGTGTTGCTATTGCACGAGCACTTGTGTGTGACCCTGATGTTGTTCTTTTGGACGAACCGCTCGGCGCACTCGATTTGAAACTTAGAAAAGATATGCAGATCGAGCTCAAGCAAATTCAGCAAAAAACAAAGAAAACTTTTGTGTATGTTACTCACGACCAAGAGGAAGCACTCACAATGAGTGACCGTGTTGTTGTTATGAACAATGGTACTATCGCTCAGATAGGCACTCCTACCGATATATACAACGAGCCTGCAAATGCATTCGTAGCTGATTTTATCGGTGAGGCTAATATTATCAACGGTATTATGCTTGACGACTGCAGAGTCAACATTTTGGGTCATGAGCTCGCTTGTGTTGACAAGGGCTTCCCAAAGAACTCTCCGGTTGATGTTGTTATCCGTCCGGAGGATATCGAGGTTGTAAAACCCGAAGAGTCTGTACTTGTTGGTAAGGTTGAAGACGCAGTGTTCAAGGGAGTGCACTATGAAATGAGCGTTAAGTGCAACAAATGTCAGTGGATTATTCACTCAACAGTTTGCCAGAAGGTCGGTTCAACTATCGGTATGACGGTTGCCCCTGATAATATCCACATTATGCCTAAGATGTTCTTCTTGCCTAATAACGAGATTGAAACCACTGTACTGTACAGCGATGAAGAAGAAAACACATCTACTATTTCAATCGAAGGCAACGAGGTCGAAATTAAGGATAATTACTTCAAAGAGGGTACAAAGCTCCACATCACTCTGCCACCTAACGGACTTCATATCGCTGGTGACGGTGTGGGTGATCTCGACGAAGTGTTTATAGAGTCAGTTATCTGGAAAGGCGAACACAACGAGATTATTCTCGAGTCCGACGAGAGAAAATGGCTTATGCAAAGTGATCAGGACGAGCAGGTCGCTACTTATGTACCGATTAGCTTTGATTTTTCTAAGGCTACTATCACCATAGTAGAAGAGGAAGGAGTAGCCGATGAAATCTAAAAAGACAGCTTATCCGTATCTTTTGTGGATGTTTCTTTTTACTATCGTACCTATAGGTATGGTCATTTACTATGCCTTTACTGATGAGAGCGGTAATTTTACTTTCAACTCGTTTATCAGTGCATCTGATTACTCACAGGTCTTTTTATATTCGCTTTGGATAGCATTGATTTCTACTTTCATTTGCTTAGTGCTTGCATATCCGCTCGGATTTATGATATCCAGGTGTGATGAGCATAAACAAAGCATGATTATTATGTTCATTATGGTGCCTATGTGGATGAATTTTCTGCTTAGGATTTACGCATGGGTTTTGATACTTCAGAACTACGGACCGCTTGATACTATGTTGAATTTCTTTGGTATCGACATATCGCTCATCGGAAACTCCGGGGCGACTATCTTAGGTATGGTGTATGAGTTTTTACCATTTATGATTTTGCCTTTGCATACAGTAATGAGCAAGATAGACAACTCTCTTATTGAAGCAGCACAAGATTTGGGTGCGAGTAAATTTTATGTATTCAAAAATGTAATATTCCCGCTTAGTGTACCTGGTATTATTTCAGGTATTACTATGGTTTTTGTGCCGACAGCAAGTACTTTCCTTGTTGCTCAGTACTTGGGCGGAACACAATTTATGATAGGTGACGTTATCGAGCGTGTGTTCCAGTCTGACCACCACACTGGTTCGGCTATTGCACTTGTGCTTATGATAGTCATCTTAGGTTTCTTAGTCTTTATGAACAGATTTGGTGATGAGGAGGCTGTAGGCGTATGAAAAAGCTTTCTCAAAAAATCTATTTCGGACTTATTATGGCGTTTTTGTATCTACCGCTTTTATACCTTATTGCGTATTCTTTCAACGACGGAAAAACCTCCGTGTGGAAAGGCTTTACACTCAAGTGGTATGTGGCACTTTTTCAAGATGCCCAGATTATGCAAAGCCTCTATAATACTTTGCTTGTAGCGGTTTTAGCGTCCCTTTTTGCGACAATTTTGGGCACACTTGCAGCTATTGGTATTTTTAACTTCAAAGGCGGTTTTAGGACTGTTGTACAAAATGTATCCAATATCCCTATCATTAACCCTGAGATTGTAACCGGTGTATCGCTGATGCTTTTATTTACATTAGCAGGTACCATTCTGGGGTTTGAGATGGGCTTTGTGACAGTGCTTTTAGCGCATATCGGTTTTTGTACACCATATGTTATTTTGAATGTTACTCCACGTCTTAGACGTATGGATATCAGCATTTATGAAGCGGCACTTGATCTGGGCTGTAGCCCAACAAAAGCGTTTTTTAAAGTAGTGTTTCCTGAGATTATGCCGGGTATTTTTTCCGGCATGCTCATCAGCTTTACTTATTCTCTAGATGATTTTGTTATTACGTATTTCACACGAGGCAGCAAATTTCAGACTCTGCCTATCCAGATTTACACGATGACACATCAGCGTATCAACCCTAAAGCGAACGCTTTGTCAGCTCTTTTATTTGTGACTATTCTTGTTATTCTTATTATCATTAACATCAAGGGTAATAAAGAAACTGACAGAGCCAGAGTATAATTTTGGAGTGAAAAATGAAAAGAACAGTATGCGTTATTTTATGCCTTATAATGCTTATTTTGCCGCTTAGCCTTGCAGGCTGTAGCACATCTGAGTTTGAAGGCGAAATCAATGTATATAACTGGGGCGAATATATCAGTAACGGTGACGATGGTACACTTGACGTAATTGATGAGTTTGAGAAAAAGTACAAAATCAAAGTCAACTATACTAACTTTGAAACAAACGAAGAGATGTACAACATTCTTTCTAACTCAAATTCTTCATACGATGTCATTATTCCGTCCGATTATATGGTCAGCAGACTAAGAGAAGAGGGAATGCTCGAGAAAATCGACTTCGAAAATGTCCCTAATTATAAGAACATTATGGACAAATTCAAAACTTCTTCTTACGATCCGACCGGTGAGTATTCTGTTGCATACTCTTGGGGTATAGTAGCCCTTGCGTATAATAAAAAAATGATAGAAGAAGGCTCGGTCAAAGGCTTCTCGTCTTTGTGGGATGAAGAGAACAAAGGCAAAATCCTGATGTTTAACAATTCACGTGACGCAATGGCTATTGCTATGCAGTTGTGTGACCCACCGATTGATCCGGGAAGTAGTAGCTTCACAACAGATGATATCGACGAAGCGACCAACAAACTTATTGAGCAAAAACCGCTTCTTAAAAAGTACGTTATGGATCAGGTGTTTACTGAGATGGAGAGCTCACAGGCTGCCATAGCACCGTACTACGCAGGCGATATCTACACTATGATGCTCAACAACGAAGATCTTACTTATTGTTTGCCGCAAGAAGGTTCAAACCTCTTTGTTGATGCGATGTGTATTCCTACCTGTTGCCAGAACAAAGAGTACGCAGAGCTTTTTATCAACTTTATGTGTGACCCGATTGTTGCTAAAGCTAACGCTGAGTACATCGGCTATGCTACCCCAAATAGTGAAGCACACGACCTGCTCGATGATGAGATAAAGAACTGTGAGCTTATTTATCCGCCTGATGATTATGTAGAAAAATGCTACACATTCTCTAATATCCCTAACGATATTTATGTCTATATGCAAGAGAAATTTGTCAAAGCATGTTCATCATCAGCCGAGGTAACCGATATCGAAAGTGATGATGCAGGCTCAAACATCATATACACGATTATCGTGTGCATACTTCTTGCTATTATCATCATTGCAACTATCACGATGCTCACACTCAACATTATTCGTGCAGTGAAAAATCGTGGCAGAATCCAAAAGAGATAAATATAACGGTATTATTTTAACTAAAAGCAAACATAACAAAAGACCTCGCTACTACAGCGAGGTCTTATTTCTTTTGCAGAATTAATCCTGCTTTAAAATTGTTTTGCATTTTGTACAGTCAGTTATGCAAAATGTACAAAGCACAAAAGAATTTAGTGTCTACTTTAACGATTGACAAAAACTATAATCAAACATAAAATTAAATTAGACGAAGTGTATAAAAATCACGGTTATGTTTCTTGCAATTATATCGCACTTGTACAACATTCTGTCGAGTTTTTGTGCACTGAAAAGAGTTTATTTTTAATTTATAAAAGGAGGTATTATTATGAAGAATTTTAAAATTATGTTATCAGTACTTATGGTGCTCATCATTATTTCAGTTTCAGTTGTATCTGTTTTTGCTACTACTAATACAGTTTTGCCTAGCAAATCTGTTATTAGTGAAGAGTTGGCTGCTATGATGGAAAAATATGATGACGATGAAAAAATCACCGTGTACTTATGGTACAAAGATATTGACCAAGATGAAGTTGATATGCTTACAACTAAGGCTACCGGATTGACTCGTGAAAGTTGTGAAGTAGTTGGGGAGTTTCCGTCTACAGAACTTTTAGCATCACTTGAAAAAGGTGAAACAGACGCACAAAAGCAGATGGAAAAATACATGGCTAGTACAAAAAAAGACAGAGAAGCGGAAAGAAATCTCACGGATTTATATGCAAAGAAACATAGGGAGATAGCAAATCAAAAATATATACAAAAGAGTAATAATATAAGAAAAACTTTATCTATAAGTGATAGCGAAATCGTGTTCAGTAGTCAGTTTACACCTTTGATTATCGCAGATATGACAGCAAAAGAAATAGAAAAGGCTTCTAAAAATTCTGAGATTGATGAAATAAGTTTATATCACGAACTAGAATTTAGAGATCCTTCGGTTGATACAGACGAAGGTGTATATGCTAAAGAAGCTATGGGATTGAACGATGTGTATGGTGTATATGGACTAACAGGTGAGGGAGTAGATGTAGGTTTAATTGAATCTAATATACCAGGACCTGTGATTCTAGAAGTGGATGGAACGACTGTATTAGAGGAGTTAGAAATAGATTTAGATGATGTAACTATAGTAGAGGCAGAAAGACACAAAATTACACCAGATATACACACGCCCAGCAGTAAACACTCGCACTCATATAATACATTTAGAGTAATGGCAGGTTGCCAGACAGGAATAGCCAAAAACATAAATATGTATGCAACAAATACTGATATGGTAAATGTTGAAGAAATGCTGAAAATGGAAACTGGTTCCGGAAAAGTTATAGATGTATTAGAATACAATGGTTCAACATGGGTGCGTGATTATAAATATAATAACTATTATTTGGAGAATTCGAGAGGAAACATAAACGACCAGTTTGCATATCATCCGTTAGAGAAGTATTATGATTATTTAGTAGCTAACCATAACATAATAACAGTAGTAGCAGGTGGTAATAGTGGCAGTCACGAGTTTGACTATTTTGGAAGAGATTACCTAGGTGAAGGTAATTATAGTGACCCTTATTGGCATCCTGGTGCACGAGTGACATCTCCGGGTTTAGCCTATAATGTAATAACAGTTGGCGGTTATAACTGTAATAACAACTTAATTGATACTGATGACTTTTTAGTCAATTATTGTTGGAAAGATTCATTCCAAGATATGAATGGGTGCGAAAAACCTGACGTCATTATGCCAATGAATTTTCCGGGTGGGGGAACAAGTGTTTCTTCGCCAGCTCTTACTGCACAGATTGCACTCATGTTAGAACTGAAACCTTCGTTATCGTTATATCCTCAGGCTGTAAAAGCAATTGTGCTTGCTTCTTGCCACAGAAAAGTTGTACAGACATCTGAACAAGGCGGACAAGAAACAATAGAACAAGGGATCACTGAACGTCAAGGAGCAGGAGCTCCTGATGCATGGACAATGGCGAGTATCATATGTCAAGGGACATATGGTATCGGTACACTTGGTGGAAGCAGTATTTCTTTTAATATTGTTCAACCGTCATATAGTGCAGATAACTTAAATGTGAGTATATCATGGACAAGAGAAAATACAGATATGAATTCTGAAGAGCTGGATACTGGATATAATGATATTTTAGAAGGACAGGCATCAAACATAGATTTATCTGTTTACAGAGGCGATACGATAGTTGGTACATCAGAACTAGACTATAGTTCTACTGAAATGTGTTATGTGCCATTATCTACAACAGACAATAAATATAAAATCACATTAACACAAGAATCCACCATTACACCAGTACGTTTTGGATATGCGTGGAGTACTGATAATATGAGGGCTGCACCTGTGTCAGATGATGGTATTTATTATGTTAGTAATAAAGCTAATGGTAGATATATGACTTATAGTGAAACGGAAAACTCGCAACAAGCAGTACAGAGAGCTGTTAGTACTCAAGCTGCATTTAGTGACATACATACTTGGGTATTTAAAAAAGCAGGAGATGCATATAATGTATTACCTGGCGGAGCGACTTCTTCGTTGCATTTAGGCGTCAGTTCTACAATGAGTGGAACATCAAATAAATCAGAATTAACAAGCGTTGCAACTCCGCTTAATTTACTGTATAATAGTGATGGTACATATAGCATTTTGAATTCTTCTAATAACAAAATCCTATCCTATAGTGGTTCTAATTTAGTATGGAATACATTTGATAGTGTAAATAGCACTCCTTCTACAGCTCAAAGATGGTATTTTTCAAAAGTAAATTACATAGTAGGTGATGCCGATACAGATGGTTATATGACTGTGTTGGATCAGACGTTTGTACAATTCTATTTGGCTGAATTGAATACGCCTAATAATATGCAGCTATATCTTTCTGATGCTGATAGAAATGGTGTTGTGAATATTTTGGATGCCAGAAAGATAAATAGAATTTTCTCAGACTTAGATTTATATTGATTCTACAAAAATGAATTTAGAGGAGATGATTTTATGAAAAGAATTATTAGTATCTTTTTTGTAGTTTTGATGTTGTTTTCAGTGGCAATTATACCAT
>SVNZ01000007.1 GCA_015066595.1 Oscillospiraceae bacterium
ATCTTGCAATAATCTATTGTTATTGTAAGATAAAGCTTTGTGTTGCTTTTAATTTTACTTGCCAAAGAAAACCTCCTTCGATATATTACAGGTGCAATCTTGTAATACACGAAGGAGGAATTTTTGTTATATAAACCAAGGAAGAATGGAACTGTGTGCAAAAGAAGTATGGTTTTATTGAGTAAAAAGCATTGCAAGGAGATAGCGGCTGTTGTCTCCAAAACACGACTGTTTGGCTCTGCTTGATGCAGTAGTGTTCTGAAACGTTTTGAAAAAGTCCAAAGCAGAAAAGAGGAATACGGATACTCTATAAAAAATCCGCCGCCTCCGTATGGCAATAAAATACGGACGAACGTTTATGGGCTTTTATCGGGAATGAAAATCCTTGCCATTGACCTTTATAGGCACTGTGTTTACCACAGAATATGGCAAGCGTAGTCAATCAAGACACATACCAATGGGTATGATTACGCCGGATTGCTTTGGCAATCCGATTGTGCTAACCACCTTTATTTGGAAAACTAAATATGATATTTTTTCTGTGGCTTAAGTAATGATTAGCGTTTCGGAATGACAGTTTAAAAAATGAAATTCCTATCGAAATGAACCCCTCATTATGAAATGGTTATGACTTTCATTTCGGAAGCCGCGCCGTTTCTATTGAACAAAGTAAAATAGAAACGGCGGCGTAGGCTCCGTCCGGAGCCGCCGTTGGCAAGGCATTTGGGGAGCAGGCAGGAAGAAAACAAAAGAACTGCAAGCGGGAGAAGGCACCCGGGTCCCTGGGGAAACTATGCCTTGCCACAGATATGACCAACTTTTCGGAAATGATAAATGATACTATTCTTCGGAATGATAATCCGGAAATGATATACATTTCGGAAGTCATACCAAGATTTAAAATAGTATTATGATTCACGCCTACGGCGTGTTCCGACCGTTTGATGTTCAATGAATAACCTTTTAATATGACAGTCATTAAACATCAAACAGTCGGCAAACAAGTAGATTCATTAAAGATTTATATTAGATACAATGACTGTTATTTTGATATAATAATGATCTTCCTTTCGGAATGACGGCGCTGAAAAATGACATTCCTTCCCTATTAGAGCAAGATGATATACCTATCGGAATGACCACAAAAATGACCATCCTTATTGGAGGCGGCGCAGGAGATTGAAGCTCCTGCGCCGCCGATTTTTTTGCCTTGTGGAAAATCAGTGCTGTTTTTTACTTGCCAAATGAAAACTCCTTTTACATATTTCCTTTGCCGTTAAGGTCAGAGAAGCCGAAACGCAATTTACTTGCCAAATCAAATGCCGTGTTTTAGCTTCTCTGTGTCGAAACCCAAACGGCAAATTTCAGAGAAAGGAGGAACCGAAATGGTAGGTAACGAAAAGACAGAATCGGTACTAGAACAGCTCGATAAACAGCCTTGGGCGGTGTTTTCCACGGAAGAGTTTGAAAGACAAGTTGAAAAGGCAGTGAAGGAACTCCCACCTGAAGAGATTGCAAAGAAAATCAAGAAAATGAGTTGGAATCTTCAGGTTCAGGTAAAGAAGATTCTTCGTTGTAACGAGAATAGCATAGCATCTAAGAAAAGATGCGATGCTGCCTGTAAACGCTTTTGCGATTTCATTGCCGCTCGCTATCATCTTAAAAACTTCAAAAATGTTGAAGCGAGACACCTGAGAGCCTACGTAGAGTATTTGCAATCAAGGGGATTAATGCCTTCGTATATCGACACAGAGTTGTCGTGCATACGCTTTGTTCATAATCGCTCCGGAAGCAAAAATATACTGCCTGAAAACAAGGATCTCAAGCTTCAAAAGCGTGAACCCACAAAGTATAACCGTGGATTACTTGAAAGCGAAGTCGCCGCAATCATGACAAGAGCAATCGGGATGAAGCGTTATGATGTGGCAATGGGTGTAACCATCGTTAAAAACTTTGGACTTCGCAAAGATGAATTGACTTATCTTCGTATTCATGTTCTTGAAGACGCAATCAAGACCAAGCAGCTTCACGTTTACAACGGTAAAGGCGGTCAGGAACGTGATATACCTTTTGACACCAAAGAACAAACGGAAATCCTTGAAAAGATTCTGGAATACGCAAAGAGTAAGGGAAAGCGCTCAGCGGATTATTTGTTCTGTGACGATCATACCCACAGCGTTAAAAGACAGAAGGATTCTTTTACAAACTGGATGAGCAATCATCTTTACGCTTTGCTTGATCCCAACAGAAAGCAGATGATCAAGAAAGGCAAAAAGGAACGTGCGGATAAAGGCTACGGTTGGCATGCACTTCGTCACACTTATGCACAAAGAACCTATGCATTGCTTCGTGCTCGTGGTTATAGCGACAAGGCGGCGAGAAAAGAAGTATCCGAAAGATTGGGACATCATCGTCCGGATATCACTAAAGTTTACGAGGAATAGTTCCGCAAGGGGCGTTTGCCCCTTGTACATAGATTTAGATATTAATCTGTGAATATAGCAGAAAGGAGACGGCACTGACATATATATCACTGACCTATAAAGCCTTGTGTAGCGAATGTCTGAAGAAAAGCAAGGTAAATATGATATTGAATTACCGCAATCAATCATAGAATCGTTTGCCAGATTTCTTGTGCCTGAAATGAAGAAGTATTATGCCGAACTGCAAGAAAAGAGTACAGACACACAAAACAAAAACAAAGAAGAATAGCAAAAAACGAGAGCCAAGGCGTTAAAACCTTGACTCTCGTTTTTTATGATTTTTGTAAAACTATGGAAAACTAAGTACTTTTGTGCTATAATACAACAAATAACATAGGATAGTTGGAGATGTTCTAATATGTTTGATACAGAAATAGTTAGCAACTTAGAACAATATGAGAAGTATTTGAACGAGAGATTTATTTATAGAGAAGAATTAGATCAAGTACTTGAAATTATGAAATCGTGTGACACATATAGAATTTTAATTATAGGTCCAGCCGGGTGTGGAAAGACAACACTTTTACACATGCTATCACACTATACAGTAAGAAAAGAACCTTGCGAAATTATTTCCGCTTATGAAATGCAGCATAATAATTTCCGACTATTTAATGAACAAAGCGATTATCCTTTGTTTCTTGATGGTCTTGATGAACTTCAGAATCCGTATCAATTTCTATATCAATTTAACGTTCTAAATAAAAAGCAATTAATTTGTACATCTAGGTCTAATATTTCAAATGGCAATTATTTTACACATGTTGTTGTGTTTAAGCCATTGACACAAAATCAAATTAAACTTCTAATTGAAAAAATGGGTGTGACTATTGATATACTTCCATTGATAATCAATAGCCTTGAAAAGGCCAACCTTACTCCACGAGATATTTTCTCAAAATTGTTAATGAGCATAAAAGACTCAAATATTGGTGAGTTTTATTCAAAGTTCAATAACTTACTATATCAATATGGAAACGGTCTAGATTTTAGCTCCGGAATAATAATGCCGAAAAAAGAGTTGATTATTCCATCGAAAGAAATTACAACAGGTATTACAATTGTAAATGATGCTCTTTTAAAAAAAGCACAACAGAACCCAAAGATTATGTATTCTTTTTCTTCTCGTGAATTTGAAAAAATGGTGTGCGAATTACTGGAAAAACACGGTTATACGGTTAAACTTACTAAACAGACAAGAGATGGTGGAAAAGATATAATTATTGTTGAAAAATCTTTTGTTGGAGAGTTTTGTATATATGTAGAATGCAAAAAATACAGTGCAGATAATCCTATTAGTGTCAAACTGGTTAGAGAATTATATGGAACTGTAGAAGCTGAGAAAGCATCTGCAGGCATGCTTATAACTACTTCATATTTTACCAAAGATGCTAAAGAATTCACAGAAAAAGCAAAACACCGAATGACATTAAGAGATTATAACGATTTAGTTCAAGAGCTTAATAAGATCAAATGTTGAATCTTTTGAAAGTGAGAGAAAATTATGAATGTTTTTATATCATATTCGCACAGGGATAATGACTTTGCACATATGCTATCAACTGCACTAGAAAGCGATGGTTATGATGTTTTTATTGACAATAAAATACCCATTGGCAATAACATATACAAAGATATTGGAAAAGGAATCGCACGAGCTGATGCAGTAATTGTTGTAATATCTAAGAATTCAATCAATAGTAGTTTTGTGGCTAACGAAACAGTATCTATGCTATCGTTTTTAGATAAAGGGAGAATGCCGTTAGTTATTCCCGTTGTGATTGGAAAAGATACTCCTTTACCTATGGACTTAAATGGGTTTAACTATATCGTCATTCCCTATGAGGATGAAAAAGCAAAAGAGAATGAGTTTAGTGGGATTAAACACACGCTAGATAAAGCTGCTGTAAAAAATGCCGTTGAAAAGATACGATTAATACTCGCAGCACATTATGAAAAAATACAACAAAACGAAAAAGAACGTAAAATATCTGAGGAGAAAGTAAAAACAGGGTTATCAAAATATATTGATGGTGTCTTTGCTCTTTTAAAAGAAAATGAAAAGAAAAACAAAAGATTTGCGTTTTGGCTTTATTTGATATCAATCATCTCGCTCATAGCAACTATTGCCGTAGCAGTACTGTTTATGACGGGTAAAGACCAGTACGAGAATATAACAATTCTTTTGGTGTATGGTTTGAGCAGTTTATTTATGGTGATTATACTTATTTCACTATCTAAATTAATGTTTACATTAGCGAAATCTTTTATGGTTGAATCTATCCGATGTTCAGACAGGATTCACGCAATATCCTTTGGAAAATTCTTTTTAGATGCATACGGAACGGAGGCTTCACGTGAAGAAGTTATAAAAGCATTTAGTTCTTGGAATATAGATAATGGCAGTACAACTTTTCGAACTCAATCTGGTGAAGATTATGATCCGAAGATAGCTGAAATAATAAAGATATTAAAAAAATAGTCAATCATAAATACGCACACTAGAAAGGAATACCACAATGAGTGACAAAATCATAATAGAAATTCTTTCAGCAGGCGTTGTTGCATCACTTGTAACGGGTATATTCTCATTAATAATTGCTATCAAAAATAACAGAAAATTACTTGACATTGAAAACAGCAAACAACGTTTTACGATAACTCAGGAAAGATTTAAAGCACTGAAAGAAGCATATAGTCAACTGCTTGATTTGTTACCGGAAGACCAGCATGCAGGTTATATCATAATGAATTTACCTTTGCAAGATGGATTCGAGGAAAATGGTTTAGCAAGTTCATATGAGGTTGCAGAACGGAATATAAAAATACTGCATAGTCATTTTCAAAGACACGGTTATTTGTTATCAGAGGATGAGCAAAATAGTATTATAGATTTTACAGAAGAGCTTGATAGTATTGCTAAAAGCCTTATCAATGCAAAATCTGATTTCCAAGTGTACAATATTGAAGAAGAATCCGATGCTTCAAGTATAACTGGAACAATTGCTGAACGTATTATAAAAATCACTGAGTTTGAAGAAATGTATTTTAGTTACTTCAGAAATAGTTTAAGCAAAATGTCAAGGTTAGATGAGAAAGCAACGGACGAAAAATAATTTTACTCAAGAAATGTCTATTGCTGATACATAAAAACATTAAAACACCGACACTGTTTCAAATAACAATGTCGGTGTTTTTTCGTGGTGACATTACAGGAACTCTTCTATGGCGAAACCACCTTTGAAGTAGTAGGTGTTCGTGCAATGTCCATTTGGTGGAGATGAGGAGAATCGAACTCCTGTCCGAAAACCTCGCCCCAAGGCTTTCTCCGAGTGCAGTCATTGTATTAAGATTCCCTTAGCACAACGCCCAATAACAGGCTTTGTGCGTTGGTAGCCTTTGATGTGTGACAAAAGTCAAGGCGCTCTTTTGTTCACAGTAACCACTAGTCGACGCTCAACCCGTAGCCGTGGTACTCAACGGGAGAACGAGCTGCATTAAGCAGCTAAAGCAACTTTATTGTTGTTGTTTATTTTTATAGTTAGAGCTTTTAAAGTGGTGCCCCACCACTACTCGCTTACCAAGGTTTGTGATCCCCGTCGAAACCTTTACATCCCCGTATGGTTTTGTGAAAATATCAACCTCGTTGCTTTTCTTTCATAGCTCGTTCGATATCACGCTTAGCGGCCTTTTGAGCCATACTGTCACGCTTATCGTATAGTTTTTTACCTTTGCACAGCCCGAGCTCAACTTTCACTTTACTGCCCTTAAAATATAGGGAGAGAGGAATAAGGGAATACCCGTCTTGTTTAATAAGTCCGAAGAGCTTGTTGATTTCACGCTTATGCATCAATAGCTTTCGAACTCTGAGCGGGTCTTTATTAAATATATTGCCTCGCTCATATGGACTTATGTGCATTGAGTTCACAAAAATCTCACCGTCAACGATATTGCACCAGCAGTCCTTTAAGTTGACTCTGCCTTGACGCAGAGATTTCACCTCAGTACCGCACAGTTCAATACCAGCTTCAAACTTGTCTTCCACAAAATAGTCGTGGAAGGCTTTTTTGTTTTGAGCGATAGTCTTTACACTTTCATTCATTACAGTTCATTCCTGCCTTCTAGTGCTCTGGCTAGTGTTACTTCGTCAGCGTATTCAAGGTCGCCACCTACAGGAATACCGTATGCAAGTCGTGTGACCTTTATACCCATAGGTTTTAAGAGTCTACTGATATACATAGCGGTGGCTTCTCCTTCGACAGTAGGGTTAGTAGCCATAATAACTTCTTTTACTGTATCGTCGGATAGTCTTGAAAGCAGTTGCTTGATATACAACTGGTCAGGGCCGATACCGTTTAAAGGAGAAATAGCACCATGTAGCACATGGTAAACACCATTATACTCGTGAGTGCTTTCAAGAGCAATAGCGTCTCGAGGTGTTTCTACTACACAGATGACAGACTTGTCCCTTGTGTTGCTTTTGCACACAGGACAGTGCTCTCCTTCGGAAAAGTTGCAACAAGTAGCGCAGTAGCGGATTTTTTCGTGTGCATCAACGATAGCGTTTGAAAACTCTACTGCTTGATCTTTTGGCATATTGAGCACAAAATATGCAAGTCTTTGTGCAGTTTTTGAACCAATCCCCGGCAGTCGCTCAAATTGTTCAACGAGCTTTGACAGCGGAACTACGTTATAGTTTGCCATCAGAATAAACCACCCATTGAGCCTAAATTAAGACCGCCTGAGATTTTTTCCATAGTTTCTTCTTTGTCTTTGTTAGCAACGCGCAAAGCTTCGTTGACAGCTGCCATAACAAGGTCAGAGAGCATCTCTACATCGTCAGGATCAACAACCTCAGGTTCGATTTCGATAGCTTTAACTTCCATTTCACCTGTTACAGTAACTTTTACAGCGTTGCCGCCTGAAGTAGCGGTGTATTCTTTAGCATTTAATTCTTCGGTTGCAGCAGCCATATCGTCCTGCATTTTCTGTGCCTGACGAGCGAGTGCCTGCAGGTTGCCAGCACCGCCACCGTACCCCTGTGGTAATCTTGCTTTCATATATATCTTCCTTTCTTATTCTTCAGTAACATTGATGCCTGAGTCTTTGAGGTTTGCGATGAACTGTGTGAGTACATCATCTTTTTTGCTCTTAACTTCAGGCTTTTTATATGGACCTAATTTGTAGGTTCTTCCTGTGATTTCAGAAACTGCCTTGCGGATGTTATCACGCTGCGCTGACTTTTTGAGCAACTGGAACGCAATTTCCTGATCAGTATCAATCAGCAGGTAGTCACCGCTGACGTAAGCGTTGGAGCCTTCGAAAGCTGCTGAGATAGCTCGTGAATACTGCTTCAAGTTATTGATGACCTCAGGCCACTCGAGCATCGGCTGAGCATTTTGATACACAGCATCGAGGTCAACAGTCTTTTTGTTCACAACAGGTTGTGCTGGTTGTGGCTCGACTGACTGTTTTTTTACTGTCGGCTCTTCGTCAGGAGTAGGCTCTTCTATAACAGGGACACTCTCTTCAGTAGGAGTAGGAGGGAGCTCATTTTCGACAGCGTCAGTAGTTTTCTCTTGCTCAGTTTTTTCAACAGGAGGCTGTATTGTTTCAGCTTCTTGTACAATTTCTTTTTCTTTTGCAACAGGAGTTTCTGTTACACTTTCAATAGGGGCAGGAGTTACGCTAGGGACTACATTTACACCTGTGCTTGAAAGCACCTTCACTGCTTTTTCAAGAGCTACTATTCGTGTAGTTAGAGCTTCTGTTGTAGCATCGAGCTCAGGTGAACAGAGCTTAACGATAGCCATTTCGAATTCAGTGCGGTTGTTTGTACCTTTGCCCATACGCTCAAATGCACGAGAGAGCACATCCATAGAGTACACAATATCTGCAAGTGAGAGATAGTCGCACTGTGACTGTGCGGCTTCGAATTCTCTATCAGCAAAAGCGAGCATCTCTCGAGGATTTTTCACGGTTTTTATCATCATCAGTGAACGAAAATGCGTGATGAGCTCATCGCAAAGTCGAGGAATATCTTTTGACTCACCGTAAAGTCTGTCGATGATAGAAAGAGCTTTCGCTGGATTTTTATTGATAGTACAGGTGCAAAGTTCGAAAAGATAATTTTTTTGAGCAAGACCCGCAGCATTTCTTACGATATCAGCTGTGACTTCATCTTCAGCGATTCCGATACATCTGTCAAGCAGTGATATAGCATCACGCAGTGCGCCATCAGCGATAACAGCTATGAGCTGTGCTCCTTCATCAGTGAGAGTGATATTTTCAGCGTTTGCAATAATCTGCAGTCTGAAAGCAATATCCTTTGGTGCGATGCGGTGGAAGTCAAATCGCTGACAGCGAGAAGTGATAGTAGCAGGGAGCTTGTGCACTTCTGTAGTAGCTAAGATAAAGATGACGTGTTTAGGAGGTTCTTCAAGCGTTTTGAGCAAAGCGTTGAACGCTTCTTGAGTGAGCATATGAACCTCGTCGATGATGTACACACGGTACTTAGCTTTAGCAGGAGTGAACGAGACCTCATCGATGATATCACGGATATCATCGATTCTGCGGTTAGACGCAGCGTCCATCTCAACAACATCGAGTATTTCTCCCGAGTCTATACCTGTGCAGTTTTCGCACTCACCGCAAGGGTTGGAGTCAGTGAGGTTTAAGCAGTTGACAGCTTTAGCAAGGATCTTTGCACAGGTGGTCTTACCAGTACCACGAGAACCCGTGAAAAGGTATGCGTGGTTGATTCTGCCTGACTTCAGTTCGTTTTTCAGAGTAACTGTTACCTGTGGCTGTCCGACAACGTCCTCAAAGGTAGACGGTCTGTACTTGCGATATAGTACCTGATACATAATCTCACTCCTAACAAAAAAGCAAGCCTCAGCCTGACTCAGGCTGTTCGTATAAATAAGTGAACGACAGACTTACTGCATCGCAACACAAAATCTGCTTAATGCTGCTCGGTTCCCCGCCTGACATGGTTCACAGCTCATGCTCGTACAGGGCCTGTCGCTCGCTTATTCATACGAAGTGAAAAAGCGGCTTGCGTTACATTTGATTATAGCATATAAGAATAGCAAAATCAATAGTTTTTTGACGCATAAAGAAGCTTAAAAAGTGCACAAAAATGCGTGATAAGGGCATACTGCGAAATGATAAAAAGGTCAGCTTAGTTTTTATATATTAAATTAAGGTAGCATATAAAAAAACAAAAGGTTACTTAGCCAAACAAAAAACGGAGAGGTCACCCTCTCCGTTATATTTTTATAGCCAATTTAATGTATCTTCGTACACATTTATGTAGTCCTGAGCTGAGCGTTCCCAGCTATTGTCACTCATCATAGCACGCCACATCAGCTGGTGCCAGCCTTCATTGTCATAGATACCTGAAAGAGCACGCTTGACAGCGTTGCACATATCAGCGATATCGTAGTTTTTGAAGGTGAAACCGTTACCGTAGTTGTCGTATGAATCAAAGACAGAGTCTTTTAGACCGCCGACTTCACGTACTACTGGGATAGTACCGTATCGTAGAGCGATCATCTGGGACAGACCACAAGGCTCCTGCTTAGATGGCATAAGGAAGATATCAGCACCTGAGTATATCTTTCGTGCAAGTTCAGGGATAAAGCCCTGACAAAAGCGCACTCTATCAGGATATTTCCACTGCATATCACGGAAGAACTGCTCGTACTCTTCATCGCCTGAGCCGAGTATTACGAATTGCATCTTCTGTGTGTTCAGGAGGTCCTCGAGTCCGCCACGAACAAGGTCAAGACCTTTGTGAGATACAAGTCGTGTAATCATAGCTACCATAGGAGTATCCCATGACTGTGGAAGATTCAAACGCTCCTGCAAAGCACGCTTGCATTCACCTTTACCGCCCATATTTTCCTTTGTATAGTTGCAGTAAAGCTGGTAGTCAGTAGCAGGGTCGTAGCTCATACCGTCGATACCGTTTAAGATGCCGCACAGCTTGTAGTGGTTGCGGTTGAGTGAATGGTGCAGACCGTGGCTATACCAAGGGTCTTTGATTTCAGCAGCGTAGCTAGGAGATACAGTAGTAACTCTGGTAGCACACTCGATAGCACCCTTCATCATATTGAGCTTTCCGTCCATCTCGATGATCTTCTGCTCAGATTCAGGAATGCCGACGCACTCGGTATTTACGTCCCATCCGTATTTGCCCTGATACTGAATGTTGTGGATGGTGAAAACACTCTTGATGTTGTGGTACCAAGGGTTCTTAGAATAGAACAGATAGTAATACACAGGAACGAGCGCTGTCTGCCAGTCGTTAGTGTGAATAATATCAGGATGAAAATCAATGTATGGCAACATCTCAAGGATAGCACGTGAGAAGAAAGCGTATCTTTCAGCATCATCGTAGAAACCATACAGAGCGTTTCTGTTGAAATAGTATTCATTGTCAATGAAATAATATGTGCAGTCGTTCCATCTAGCCCAGAATAGTCCGCAGTACTGATGACGCCATGCAACAGGAACAGTAAAGTTCGTGATGAAGTTCATCTGATTTTTGAGGTCCTGTGGAATAGTACCGTACAGTGGCATAACAATTCGACAGTCCTGACCCTTACGACATAAAGTATGCGGCAGTGAGCCTGCTACATCAGCGAGTCCGCCACTACCTGCAAAAGGATTGGCTTCACTTGCACAGTAAAGAATTTTCATATTTTAGCCTCCTTTAGATAACCGAGCGTTTAGCAATGTACATAGGATATGATTCGCAACCTATGATGGTTTTACCGTTGCCGACAGTAACGTCTTTGTCGATAACGATATAGCTCAGATCAGCGTTGTCACCGATGATGGTGTCCTGCATAATGATACAGTTTTTAATGTGAGTACCTTTACCGATGCGAACGCCCTTAGATATTATACTGTTTTCGACAGTTCCGTCAATAGTACACCCCTGAGCAATCAGCGAACCTTTTACAGAGCTATCTAAACCGTATTTGCTCGGAATATCATCTCGTACCTTTGTATAGATAGGATGCTTAGGGTCAAACAGCTGAGCCCTGACTGATGCATCCATAAGTTCCATGCTGGCTTTGAAATACTCTTTCATAGATGTAATGAGAGCACAGTAGCTTGAGTTTTCATAGCCGAAAATCTTCAGCTTGCCTACATTAGGTTGCAGAAAATCTCTTGTAAAGTCAGTCTTGTTTTCAGCCACAAGATTTCTCACTGTGTTCATTAGAAGATCTTTTTTGATGAGGAATGAACCTGATACAAATGTTCCTGCTGCGTCACACATAGATGGTAGCAATATCTTGCTCACACGCTTTGTGCTATCTAAGACAAGGGTGATGCCTTCGTCTTTGATTTCAGTATGTGTGATCATCGGTGAATATACAAAAGTGATATCAGCATCGTTTTGCTCGTGAAACTCAAGCATCTTACGATAGTTGAAGTTAGACACACAGCCTGCGTGGTCAATGAGTACGTATTCCTCATTTCCGTGCTCAATGAAACCGTGTAGGTTATAGAGAGTCTCAACCATACTGTCAAAGTTGTGTTCACGATATGGTGGGAGAATAGTAAGACCGCTTCTGCGTTTTGCGAGATCCCACGCGTTACCTGTACCTAAGTGGTCCATCAGTGAGAGGAAGTTACTTTTTGTGATGATACCAACGTTGTTGATACCGGAGTTGCTCATATTAGAAAGCGGAAAGTCAATAAGTCTGTATTTGCCACCGAAAGGAACACTTCCTGTTGTTCTGCTTGATGTAAGCTCAGGCATATTGCTTTCAAATGTGTTGGCGAAAATCAATCCTAAAATTCTGTTAGATCCCATAATCACACCTCCACATCATGGTCAATCATCGCTTTTGGTGGGATGACAACATTGTCGCCGATCTTGAGCCCGTCGCCGATGACAGTAATACCCCAGTCATCACGGTTAGGAATGTCAGCAGGGTTCTTACCGATTTGAGCGTTTTTGCCGATAACTGTATTTTCAGAAACAATAGAGAACTGAACGTTAGCACCTTCTTCTATCACAGCACCCGGCATAATGATAGAGGAGTTGATAACAGCACCCTTGCCAATAGTAACACCAGGGAAGAGGATAGAGAACTCGAGTTTACCGTCAACGTTACAACCATCAGCGAGCATAGAGTTCTGAATCATGGCGTTTTCGCCTACATAATGAGGTGGCATCATAGGATTACGTGAATATACGTTCTTTAAGCTGAGTGTGACATTTGGGTCAAGAAGATCCATATTAGCTTCCCAAAGGCTGTCGATAGTACCGACATCTTTCCAGTAGCCCTCAAACGGGTATGCCATCATTTTCTCACCCGCATTGAGCATAGCAGGGAGCACATCTTTACCAAAGTCATTGCTTGAGTTTTCGTTTTTCTCATCTTCGATAAGATATTTCTTCATGATTTTCCAGCTGAATACATAGATACCCATAGATGCGTTAGTGCTCTTTGGTACAGCAGGCTTCTCGTCGAATTCGTAGATAGAACCATCTTCGTTTGTGTTTAGGATACCAAAACGAGATGCTTCTTCAAGCGGAACATCGATAACAGCGATTGTACAAGCGGCATTGTTTTTTCTGTGGTATCTGATCATATCAGCGTAGTTCATTTTGTATATATGGTCACCTGAAAGTACAACAACGTATTCAGGGTCATATCTGTCTACAAAGTCAATGTTCTGATATATTGCGTTAGCAGTGCCGGAGTACCAGTCGGAGCCTTCCTTTGATTCATAAGGCTGAAGACAAGTAACACCGTTGTGGATACCGTCCAGGTCCCAAGGCTGACCGTTGCCAACATATTCGTTTAAGATAAGTGGCTGGTACTGTGTCAGTACACCGACAGCCTCGATGCCGGAGTTGGTGCAGTTAGAAAGAGGGAAGTCTATGATTCTGTATTTGCCGCCGAAAGGAACAGCAGGCTTAGCGAGCTTTTTGGTCAGCACGCCGAGTCGAGAGCCCTGTCCGCCGGCAAGAAGCATAGCGACAACTTCTTTTTTTGGACGCATTGAAATAACCTCCGTGTGTATATTTGATTTTGGGCGGAGTAGAACCCCGCCCAGATTTTATCATTATATATTGGTTTTATTTGTCAGCTTTTGTTGCTTTTTTAGCAGGAGCTTTTTTAGCTACAGGCTTTTTCTCTTCTGTTTTTACTTCTGCTTTTTTAGCAGGAGCTTTTTTAGCTGCAGTTTTTTTCTCTTCTGTTTTTACTTCTGCCTTTTTAGCAGGAGCTTTTTTAGCTGCAGTTTTTTTCTCTTCTGCTTTTACTTCTGCCTTTTTAGCAGGAGATTTCTCAGCTTTAGCTTCTGCTTTTTCTGCGGCTTCTTTTTCAGCCTTTTTCTTAGCGAGAGTTGCTTTTCTCTTAGCAGCAGCGGCAGCTTTCTTCTCAGCAGCGATTCTAGCCTTTTCCTGTGCTTCCTTGAGCTTCTTAACTCTTGGATTTTCTTTCTTTTCGATGCACTTTAAGTACACAGCACCCATAGGTGGGATAGAGATGTTGATAGACTGCTCAAGACCATGCATAGGTTCAGTTGAAGCCTGAATGAACTCAGGGTTATCAGTGCAGTCATAACCACCGTATTTAGGGTCATCAGTATTTAAGATTTCAGTATATACACCGTAATCAGGAACACCGATAGAATAGCCATCTCTTCGAACAGGCTGAAAGTTACACACAACAATAACGCTGTTGCCTTCTTTGTCGATTCTACGGAAAGCGATGATGCTCTGCTGATAGTCATCGTGGTGAATCCAGTTAAAGCCTTCCCAGGAGAAGTCAACTTCACTCATACATTTGTTGTCAAGATAGAAGCGGTTGAGGTCTTTGATGAATGTATTTAACTGCTGATGTCTTTCATACTGGAGTAAACCCCACTGGAGCTCTTCTGTAGAATTCCATTCGTCGAACTGACCAATTTCAGCACCCATGAATGTGAGCTTCTTACCAGGATGAGCCATCATATATGACAGGAACACTCTTACACCTGCGAACTTGTCATTGTAGTCACCAGGCATCTTGTTGATGAGTGAACCTTTACCATAAACAACCTCATCGTGAGAGATAGGGAGCAAGAAGTGCTCAGAAAAAGCATACAAGAAGCTGAAAGTGATGTTATCGTGGTGGTATGGTCTCCACAGCGGATCAAGTGACATATATGAGAGCATATCGTTCATCCAACCCATGTTCCATTTGTAGTCAAAGCCAAGACCACCGTCATATACAGGGCGGGAAACCATAGGCCATGATGTGCTTTCTTCAGCAATCATCATAACAGATGGATGGTGCAGATGCACAGCTGTGTTGAGTCTCTTCAAGAACTCAACAGCTTCTAGGTGCTCGTGACCGCCAAAGCAGTTAGCTACCCATTCACCGTCGTTACGGTTGTAGTCGAGGTACAGCATAGAAGCAACAGCGTCAACTCTGATACCGTCGATGTGATATTTGTCAAGCCAGAACATAGCAGATGATACAAGGAAAGAGATAACCTCGTATCTTGCATAGTCAAATACGTATGTACCCCATTCTTTGTGTTCGCCTTTTCTTGAGTCCTCGTATTCGTAGCAGTGGATACCATCGAAACGACCAAGACCGTGAGCGTCCTTAGGGAAGTGAGCAGGTACCCAGTCAAGGATAACGCCGATGCCTTCCTGATGGCATCTATCAATAAAATTCATGAACTGGTCAGGATTACCGTAGCGGGAAGTCGGAGCATAGTAGCCTGTTACCTGATAGCCCCAAGAACCGTCAAACGGATACTCAGTCATAGGCATAAACTCGATGTGAGTATAGCCCATATCTTTAACGTAAGGGATGAGCTCGTCAGCAAGCTTCTCATAAGAGAAGTGGTTGCCATCTAAGTATTTTCTCCAAGAACCTGCGTGAACCTCGTAGATGTTAAGAGGCTCTTCGAAGTGGTTGATGTTTGCTTTGTGTTCAAACCACTTTGAGTCGTTCCACTGGTATTTGTCGATATCATAAACAACAGATGCATTTTCAGGTCTTGTCTGTGTATGGAAAGCATAAGGGTCTGATTTTAGCAGCTTCTCAAACCAAGGGGTTTCTACACAATATTTGTAGACCTCAAATTCGTACAGTCCCTCAATAAAGAGCTCCCATACGCCACCGTCGCTTATTTTGTACATATAGTTTGCTGTCTGGTCCCAGTTGTTGAAGTTACCGACAACAGAAACAGTCAGGGCATTAGGAGCCCATACACGAAATACTACACCGTCTTTTCCGTCCCAGTTGACTTTGTGAGCGCCTAAAAAGTCATAGGCTCTTACAGCGTCACCACCATGGAACAGTTCAAGAGGGGTTCTTTCGTCAAAAATCTGATAGTTCATGAAATATCTCTCCTTGCGTATATATTGAATAATATAATTTCACATTATATATCAAGGTTATAGTATCATTTTTTTAGTACAAATTCAAGTAAAATGACAATTTTAATCACAAAGTTTTCGTATAAATTTTATAAAAATTGTCAAAATCATTGTCAAAATATACAAGAATTATGCTGATTTTCATTATATATAAACAAAAACTTTTTACCGTTATCAAAGTTTATGTAGAAAAAACCAATTTTTATTTTATGTTTTAAATTTAAATATCCGAAGAAAAGGGGACAGAACATTGTCGAAAAATGCAAAGCTCCTGTAACTTTATAATTCTAAATTGTAATATTTTTTTGCAAAAAAATGCACCCAAATTCTTGACATATATTCTATTGTATATTAAAATTAACGTGAGCATATATGGAGTATGCTTGGAGCATAAGGTCAACCGGACCGTGTTCCTATTCACTTATTGGACTCTTTAAAGAGCCGTTATTCATAGATATTTTTTATTTTATTTATTATCATCCTATATCATCATCGTTTTGATATTGATTTTTATTTGGTGATAGATTGAAACTGAATATCTTATATTAACGGCACCCATGAGTTGAGTTTGATTAGTTTAATTACTAACAAATATCAAGGAGGTGTCAAATCAAATGGACTTATGGTTACAGATCCTGTTGCCTGTTGTCGCTGCTGTTGTAGGTATCGTAGTAGGCGCCATCGTTGGTGCAGCATACCGCAAAAAGGTTGCTGAAGCTGAAATCGGCAGTGCAGAACAGGAGGCTAAGCGTATCGTCTCAGAGGCGGTAAAAACAGCTGAAGCCAAGAAAAAAGAAGCCATCTTAGAGGGTAAGGACGAAGTTCACCGTTTGCGCAACGAAAGCGAGCGAGAGCTGTCTGACCGTCGTAAGGAGGTTCAGCGTCAGGAAAGACGTATTCAACAAAAAGAAGAAACCCTTGACAAGAAGTTGGATAACATCGAGTTAAAGGAAGAAAAAGTCGCTAAGAAAATGAAAGAAGCCGAAGCGAAACTCGCTGAGGTTGAAACCATCAAAAAAAGTCAGTTTGAAATGCTCGAAAGGATTTCCGGCTACACAGTCGAGCAGGCTAAAGCATATTTGCTTCAGCAGCTCGAGCTCGAACTCAGCCACGAGAAATCACTCAAGATTATGGAGTACGAGCAGCAGCTTAAAGACGAGAGCGAGAAGAAAGCTAGAAACATCATCTCTCTTGCTATCCAGCGTCTTGCAGCTGACCAGGTTGCTGAAGCTACTGTATCAGTAGTTCCGCTTCCAAATGACGAGATGAAAGGTCGTATCATCGGTCGAGAAGGTCGTAACATCCGTGCTATAGAAACTCTCACAGGTGTTGACCTCATCATCGACGACACACCGGAGGCTATCACACTCTCAAGCTTTGAGCCTGTAAGACGTGAGATTGCCCGCTTATCACTCGAAAAACTCATTTCCGACGGTCGTATTCATCCGGCAAGAGTCGAAGAAATGGTGGACAAAGCCAGACGTGAAGTTGAAGCTACTATCAAGCACGAGGGCGAACGTGCTGTGCTTGAAGCAGGCGTCAATGGTATTCACCCTGAGCTTGTTAAATTGCTCGGTAGATTACGCTACCGTACCAGCTACGGACAGAATGTATTAAATCACTCACTTGAGGTTGCATATTTGTCAGGCATCATCGCATCAGAGCTTGGTATGGACCCGACAGTCGCAAAACGTGCAGGTCTTTTACATGATATTGGTAAGGCACTCGACCACGAGATTGAAGGTAGCCACATCGAAATCGGTGTTGATATGGCAAGGAAGTACAAGGAAAGCGATGCTGTTATTCACGCTATCCATGCTCACCACGGTGATGTAGAGGCTAAAACTATCGTTGCTTGTATTGTACAAGCTGCCGATGCTATTTCTGCAGCTCGTCCGGGTGCACGTAGAGAAAACCTCGAGAACTACATCAAGCGTCTGCAAAAGCTCGAAGAAGTTGCTTCATCTTTCAACGGTGTTGATACTTCATTTGCTATCCAGGCAGGTAGAGAAATCAGAATTATGGTTAAGCCAGAGGTCGTTTCTGATGACAATATGGCTTCTCTTGCAAGAGATATATGCAAAAAGATTGAAGAAGACCTTGAATATCCTGGTCAAATCAAAGTCAACATTATCCGCGAAAGCAGAGCTATTGACTTCGCTAAATAAAACAGCAAATAAGCCCAAAGGGCAAAGAATAAGCCATCCGATTTTTCGGATGGCTTTTTGCTTTTGTTATGTATCTTAGTATTCCCAGGTCGGGATATAAGACTTGTCAGCAGCTTCGAGCTCTTGTGCAAAACCGTCTATATCAAGTGCTATGAGCTCATCAAGCACTTTATTGTACTCACGTTTTGTTATCTTGCGGTTGATATCATCAAAAAGATGAGCTTTTCCATATGGAATATACTGTCCCATAAGACTGAGCAAAACTCTATCTTTGAAATGTTTGTTTATTATAGACAGCACACCGATACTGTTTTTTGTGTGGTTAGGAAGTACCAGATGTCTTATGATAACACCTTTTTGTATGATACCGTTTTCGTCAAATATAAGTGTAGGACACTGTGAGAGCATCTCACTGATAGCGTTTGTCGCTGTATCACGATAGTTTTTACAGCCTGAGAGCCTAAAAGCTAGTTCATCATCACTGTACTTAAAATCAGGAAGATAAACGTCGATGTATCCTTTCAGCTTTTTGAGAGTCTCAATGCTTTCATATCCCCCACAGTTATATATAATCGGAACATCGGGCTTGTATATAGAAAGTGCTTCAATGAGCTTATCAACATACTGCGTAGCTGACACAAACTCGATTGTGTGCACTCCTATATTTTCAAGCTCTTTGAGTTTATTTGCCAGCTCAAGTGGGGTGATGGGTTTGCCGTTGTTCTCATTTGAAATTTCATAGTTTTGACAGTAAACGCACTTTAGCGTACAGCCCGAGAAAAACACGGCACCGCATCCGTTTTCACCACTTATGCACGGTTCTTCGTGGTAATGTGGAGCGATTTTTGCTACTTTCATATCAGTACCGCATTTGCAAAAACCGTTGCCGATATCACTTGTTCTTTTAGCAAAGCATTTGTGTGGGCATAGATTGCATATCATAGTATCACCGCAAATATACTATCACATATTATTCTAAAATAAAACCCTGTTATGCTTTTAAGTCATACAGAAAATCTTCGATAGCCATCGATAGATGTGTAGGGTCAAGCTTATAAGCGTTGAATTTATCGACCAGTTTTTGTACCTTTTCTTTGTTTGTGGATATATCACAAACAGTTCGAATATGCTTTTTATCTTTAAAAACAATGATACCGTATGTACTGTAATATCCGCAATTATTGTAGTACTTATCTTGTTTAAATAATTTGTATTCTACCATAATGACCTCTGCAATGGGAAAAATGTCACTGTGACATTTTATCACCTAACACTATTTGGCGCAAGCGTTTTGACACAACTGTAAGAAAGGTTACAAAAAACCGCACCAGTTGACAAAAAATATCAATCAATATTCGACAAATAGTAAGATATTGCAACAAATTATCTGAAAAACGCTAGTTTTTTCTTGTAATACTTATAGTGGTGTGCTATTCTAAAATCAGATAAACATAAAGGAAGCAAGTTAATGATTTATGTAAATGATTTGAGAAAAGAATTTAAAAAGACTATCAAAGAGCCCGGACTCAAAGGTAGCGTCAAAGCTCTTTTTAAGCCTAAAAATGAGATCATCAAGGCTGTTGATGGTATCAGCTTTCATGTGGAAAAGGGTGAGATGCTCGGCTTTATAGGTCCAAACGGTGCAGGTAAATCTACTGTCATAAAAATGCTCACCGGTATTTTGACTCCGACCTCAGGAACTTGTGAAATCAATGGTCACATTCCGCAGAAAAACCGTCAGGAATACGTCAAAGAAATCGGTGTTGTTTTTGGTCAGCGTACTCAGCTGTGGTGGGACTTGGCGCTACGAGAAACCTACTCGGTCTTGAAAGAGATTTACGATGTTCCTGATGCTGAGTTTAAAAAGCGTATGGTGTTTTTAAACGAAGTGCTCGAGCTCGAAAGTTTCATCACAAGTCCTGTGCGTACACTGTCTTTAGGTCAGCGTATGCGTGCTGATATTGCGGCATCACTTTTACATAACCCGAAGGTGCTGTTTCTTGATGAGCCTACTATCGGACTTGATGTAGTTGTTAAAGATAATATCAGAAATGCTATCCAGAAGATAAATGAGGAAGAGGGTACAACGGTTATCCTTACTACTCACGATTTGGCAGATATTGAGCTTTTGTGTAACCGTATCGTTATGATTGACAAAGGCAAAAAAGTCTTTGATGGTAGTGTTTCTCAGCTCAAACACGATTTCGGCCAGATGCGAGAGTTGCAGTATGAACTTATTAGCATAAAAGATTTAAAAAAGCTTAACTACAACGAAGATTTGAAAAAGAACGAAGAAGATATATCTATGTCCAACGAGGGTGCGCTTGTGACTGTAAGGTTTAATTGCGACGCAGTATCTGTAGAAGAAATGCTATCCTACACCTTGTCAAAAGTTCACGTCAAAGACATCAATCTTAAAGATGCTGATATCGAAGAGATTATCCGCAGAATATACAGACAGGAAGTGAGCATGGATGAGGTTTAAAAAATTTATGCGCACATACCGTCCTTTTACACGTGCGGGTATGTTAGAATCTGTTGCTTACAGAGCGAACTTTTTCTGCTTTTTAATTGGTGAGATTATGTCGTGCTTCATAATGTTCTTCGTGTGGAAAGCGGTATTTATGAGCACTGATTCACAGACTTTCATGGGCTTTACTATGGAAGATATGGTGGTGTATTTGTTCATCACCTTTCTTACGGGTTATCTCACATATTCTGACGGTACTTATGCGATAGCGACTGAAATCCGTGACGGCTCTATCGCTATGCGTATGATAAAACCGTGCTCGTTTGATATGTGCTTTTTATTTCAGGAGCTTGGTAATAAGATAATAAACGTGTTGTTTATTTTTGCACCTATCGTAATTGGTGTTGAAGCCTATCGATGGGTGATTACAGGTGCGTGTCAGTTTGATGTTGTGCACTTTTCTCTTTATGTTGTGAGCTTGATACTGGCGTACCTCATATCTTTTTACTTCAATGTCAGCTATGGATTTATGGCGTTTTATCTGAAGAATCTCTGGGGTGCTGATATACTAAAAGAGGTCATCATCAACTTTCTTTCAGGTGCGACAATACCGCTTGCGTTTATGCCGGTTGCGCTTGCAAATGTGCTGAACTTTTTACCGTTTTCATCACTCTCATACACTCCTGTAATGATTTATATGGGAATGTACTCACCGACACAGATATTTCTAAAAATGTTGCTTCAGGTTTTCTGGCTTTGTGTGATGATACTGCTGTCAAAAATAGTGTGGAATCACGCTGTAAAGCGGCTGTGTTCACAAGGGGGTTAAAGTATGAGAAGAATGTTAAGACTCCACCGTATCTTTGTTGCACAGTATATGAAGAACCTGATGGAATATAAGGTTGATTTTCTGACCGGTGCAATCAGCTTTTTATTAGGTCAGGTGGTCCAGATTGCTTTTATCGGAATTATCTTCAGCCAGATTCCAACCTTAGTTGGCTGGGATTTTAACGAGATATTGTTTATCTACGGTTTTTCACTCATACCAAAAGGTATAGACCATTTGCTTTTTGACAACCTTTGGAGTGTTGGGTATTTTATTGTTCGAAAAGGTGATTTTGATAAATACCTCACACGTCCTATCAACAGCCTTTTTTATGTTATTGCTGAAAAATTCTGTGTAGATGCTTTTGGTGAGCTATTTATAGGAATTGTTCTTATTGTGTACAGTGCTATTAAGCTCAGACTCACTATTACGTGGTATATGATACCGCTGTTTTTTGTGGCTGTTATATTTGCTACTTTGATTTACACATCGATAAAAATCGCAACCTCAGCTATTTCTTTCTGGACAAAGGCATCGGGTCATATTACACATATGTTTTATATGACTAACGATTTTTCAAAGTATCCAACTACTATATACAACAAGTTTGTTCGCACTTTTATCACATACGTAATACCGTTTGCATTTACAGCTTTTTATCCGGCTAGCTACTTTTTGAGTGGCGAAAATCCACTGTTTTGCATTGGAGGCACTGTTGTATCATCAGTAGTGCTGTTTGTAATTTCGGTGTGTATCTGGAATATGGGTATCAAGGCGTATGAATCAGCAGGCAGTTAAAAATATCAAGGGGAGAAAGCTATGCAAAATCCTTTTTTCTCGTATTTAAAAGAAGAAAAATCTGAATATCTGACACCGACTTGTTCGCTTAACAAAGCAGTCATGGCAAAGTTGCCTGTATATGGGGTGGATGATTCTTTAGAAGGACTTGCTTTCAGAGAAATCTTTTCGACTCAGGTGATTGTAGATGAGATAAAAGCCGGTGCAAGAGCATACAATATCGACATCTCGGATTTTGATGATTATATGCTTCCGAAATTGCTTGACAAGGCTCTCATCAGCGAGGATATCAAATATAACCAGTTTGCATCGAGAATTGCTGTGAAGTTTGGTGACCGACTGGGGCTGATATTGCTTGCACTCAAAAAAGGCGAAAAAGAAAACCGTGATGCACGTGTTGATTGGGATGAGCGACACTGGAGCTATTGGGCACAGCTTGATACAGTTGTTTTTGTAGGCGGACTTGCCAGCTCAATGCTTGGCAGACGTTTCAAAGAACGCATACAACACATATTTGATATCGCAGGAGAAAAACCATACGATATTATGCTTTTTGACAACGGAACTTTTGTCGGAGCTATGGGCTGCGCTCAACTTATGAAAGATAACACAACGTCGCTTGTGTTTGATTTTGGTCATACCGGGCTCAAACGATGTATCATTTCTAAAGGTGAAGAACAGATAGTAGGGTTTACTGCTTTAGAAAGTGTCAAGTCGCTTTATGTTCATTCAAAACTGCGTGATGACGAGGACGAGTGGGAGACAGCACTTTTACTTCATAAGCATCTTGTCAAGACGATTGTCGACACTCATAGAAAGTATTATGACAAGTTCGATTTGACAAACGAGATATTCATCAGCATAGCTAACTACAACGCAGGCGGACAGCTCAATAGTGAGCGTGGAGGATATGCAAAGCTCACACAGCTTGGCAGTGATTATGCGAAGATACTTGTGGAAGACTTGTCCAGCATGCTCCATCGCAGAGTGAAAGTCAGGCTTGTGCATGACGGTACTGCAAACGCACTTTATTTTTCTGAATTAGAAAATTCAGCGTGTATTTCTCTGGGTACTGCATTCGGAGTAGGCTTTACTGATATCAAAATTTCATAAAATAGAAGTTATCGCCATTTTTGTGTTTTAGGGTGTGTGGTGCGTGCTACCACTACATTTAGTGAAAAACCTCAGATGGCGATATTTTTTTGGTATTTATACACAAATAAACGACAAAAAGATTGTGCAAAAAGCGTTCTTAAAATTTCCAGTTTTCCATTTATTATTTCTAAAAAGTATGCTATAATAACTACAACTGAAATTATGCGGTTAATTTTAAGAAGGAGAGGATTTTTTAAATGAAATTACGCAGTATCATTTCATGTCTTCTGGTTTTGGTGATGATGTTATCATCAATCAGCTTTGCAGTATCTGCTGCACAGGTTGATATCGCTGAAACAGAATACCACAACGAAAGCTACCTCGAGGATTATGCTCAGGCAGCTAAAAACGAACAGGGCCTTGGCGCTACTTACTCAAAGGCTTCTACCACTTTTAAAGTTTGGTCACCTACAGCTACAGCTGTTATGGTAAAGCTTTACAAGACCGGTACAGACGCTGAGTCAGGTGCAGGCGTTATCGGCACATACGAAATGAAGAAAAACGCTACTACCGGTGTTTGGTCATTAACACTCACTGGTGATTACAAGGATGTTTATTATACATACTTGCTCACTATTGACGGTAGCACAGCTGAAACACAGGACCCATACGCAACAGCTGTTGGTGCTAACGGTGAGCGTTCTATGGTAGTTGATCTAGATGCTACTGACCCTGAAGGTTGGGAAGACGACGAGCATGTTGTTTTCGATTCAGCTGCGCAGGCTTCAGTTTGGGAAGTACACGTACGTGACTTTTCTATCAACCCATCATCAGGCGTTTCTGATGAGTACAAAGGTAAGTACCTTGCGTTTGCTGAAGGTAACACAACAGTAAACGGTGAGGGCGACATCGCTACTTGTGTAGACTACCTTGTAGAACAGGGTATCAACTGTATCCAGCTTTTACCTATTGCTGACTTCTCAGGTATCGATGAGACTAACTCTGACCCACAGCGTAACTGGGGTTACAACCCGGTGAACTTCAACGTTCCTGACGGCGCTTATGCAACTGACTGCTACGACGGTAACGCTCGTATCAAGGAGTTTAAACAGCTCGTACAGGCATGCCACGACAGAGGCATCGCTGTTGTAATGGACGTTGTTTACAACCATACATACGTACTCGAAGGTTCTGCTCTTGCTAGAACTGTTCCTAAGTACTACCACAGAATGTCTGACGCTCAGAACTACTACAACGGTTCAGGTCTTGGTAACTGTCTCTCAACAGAGAAAGCTATGACATCAAAGTACGTTGTTGAATCTCTCAAGTACTGGGTAGAAGAGTACCACATCGACGGTTTCCGTTTCGACCTTATGGGTGCACTCGACTGCAATACTCTTAACGCAGCTAGAGCAGAGCTCGACAAGATCGACACAAGAATCCTTATGTGGGGTGAGCCATGGGCAGGCGGCGACGCAGGTATCTCAAATGGTGCTTCAAATGCTAACTTCTCAAAGCTCAACGACCGCATCGGTGGTTTCAACCAGACATATTCAGAAAACCTCAAAGGTTCTGAGTCAATGATCACAGGTACAACAGGCGCATTTGCACAGGGTGATTCAACTAACGCTGCTATCCTTAATGCTGCTAAAGGTACTGCTACATACTTCAACACAACTGCTATTTCAAAGCAGGTCAACTATCTTGACAACCACGATAACCTCACACTTTACGATAAGCTCCTGAAAACAAACCAGGATGACCTTACATCAAAGTATGGTTACAGATTCACAACAAACAAAGACCTTGAGAATCTCTACAACATCAACAAGACTGTTGCTGAGACATACTATCCTGAGGTTGCTAACCAGCTCAAACTTTCATTAGTTTCAGTTATGACTGCACAGGGTATTCCATTTATGAATGCCGGTACTGAGTTTGGTCGTACAAAGTACGGTGACGGTAACTCATATCGTACATCTGATAACATCAACGCTATCAACTGGGCACGTCTTGAAACTTTCGGCGATGAAGCTGAGTACTACGCAGGTCTTCTGAAGATCCGTCAGGCGTTCACACCATTCTATGACAACAAGGCTGATGCAATCACAACAGTTTCTGCACAGAACCCTGTTGCTTACTCAGTGAACAATACAAAAGCAGGCGAGTGGAGTAAGGCTCTTGTTATCATGAACAACAGCAAGAATGAGTCTAAGACTGTTACACTTCCATCAGGTACATGGACAGTTGTAGCTAATGATAAGAAGGCTGGTCTTGATTCACTGGGCACAGCATCAGGCTCATATACAGCTCCTGCTGGTACTGGCGCTATCCTTGTTCAGGGTACATACACAAAACCTGCAGAAGGTTATGCAACACTTACAGCTGAGCACTATGTACGTGACGGTGCTTCAGGTTCATACACACTTGCTAAGAAAAACATCGCAAAATACAAGGTAGGTCAGACATATCGTGCTATCACAGACACAGATATCCTCTTTGACCACAACCTTGACAAGTACGAGAGCACATCAGGCAAGCTTTCTGGTGAAGCGGTTGCTGACCAGAACGTTACTGTTAAGTTCTACTACACAAGATTCACAGAGTCTAACTATCTGACAGTGAACTTCCTTGACTCAACAACAGGCGAGAAAGTTCGTCCATACATCGAGTACAGACTTCACGATGGTGCTGAGTTCTCTATTCCTGCTACAGGCGTTCAGGGCTACTCACTTGATACAATGAAGTATCCTGCTGGTACAGTAGGTACATTTGATGCATCAGCTCCGCTGACATTCAACTACTACTACAACAAGCTTACTCATACACAGACTGTAGTTCACTACTACAACTCACATCCTAACTGGAATAACACAACTATCCAGTGCTATGCTTACTACGACACTTCTACAGAAGAGCCACTTGGTAAGTGGACAGACAACAAGAAGGGTAACATGACTAAGGATACTGCACTTGGTGACAACTGGTACACAGTTACCATCCCAGATGTTCAGTCATGTCGTGTAATGTTCCACCCATCTGGCGCAGTAAGTGGCGTACAGCAGGAGCCTGGTCAGGGTGAAGCAGGTTACGAAGTATCAGAAGAAGCTTGGATCAAGGACAAGATCCTCACCTTCTCATGTAAGGTTGTAACAAGCTACATTGACATTGCTACAGGTAAGCAGCTTGCTCCTGATGCTGTTAAGAGCTACGAGAAGATTACATCTAACGGTATGTACAGCACATCTGCAAAACCAGAGCTCGGCGGTTACATCACACCTGCTAACGCTTCTAACTTCTTCAAAGCTGGTACAACAAACGTTGTTTACCTCTATGATGGTTCTGATCCTGATGTGCCTGGTGACAAGATCACTATCGGTGACGTAGATCTCAATGAAAAGATTGCTATCACTGACGCTACACTTATCCAGAGATACCTCGCTGACTTACAGGTACTTTCAGATAACGCACAGAAGGCTGCTGATACAAACGAATCAGGTAAAATCGAAGTTACAGACGCAACATACATCCAGAGATATCTCGCTTCACTTGAGGGCGTTGGTTCTGTAGGTAAGGTTATCGGTGGCGGCGGCACACCTGTACAGGGTGAGCATACATTTGACGAGCTTATCGATATGTATAACACTCTCTCAGCTAAATACGTTGCACTTCCTGCAGCAGTATATGCTGAAGATGAAGGCTACAAAGCAGCTGGTGTTGCTCTTGATACATACAAGGCTGTAACTCTCAACCCAAGCGCTGATCCTGAGCTCATCGACGAAGCTTATGATGCTTTCGAAACAGCTTATGAGACAATCAAGGATTATGACGAGAACTACATACCTCCAGTGCCTGATACAATCGATGTTTACTTTACTAACAACATCGGCTGGAGTAAAGTAAACTACTACTGTTGGGGCGCATCTGCTATGACATGGCCTGGTGCTCAGATGACATGGGATAGCAAGAATGATATGGGACAGGATGTTTACAAGGTAACTGTTGATCCTAGCGTTTATCAGAACATCATCTTCAACAATGGTGCTGGTGGCGATGCTAACCAGACTGTGGATATCGTTATCGATACAACAAACGCAAAAATTGGTTACTACATCTCCGACCCTGAAAATTCAGGTAAGAAGAACGTTGGTACATGGCAACCATAATTTAATATTTTTTGATAAATTTGGGCGGGTCGCAAGACCTGCCCATTTTTACGTAATGGTCAAGTTTGGCAAAAATTATCTGGGGCAGATTGGTGTATTGTTACACAAGATGACTTCTTTTGCATATTATGTACTAAGGCTTGCCTATAAAATGTAGTCAGGTCAAAGAATAATAAGGAGAAATGTATTTTGGATACAATCGAAAGACTGATGTCTCAGTATGGAATAAAAAGATTTCCTGACGACACATCTTATGCGATGGCGTATGTACCGTTTCAGCAGTATTCACCCAAAATGTATAGCCCAATGCAGGGCTATGAATGTGGCACGATTTTCGAAAACCTCAACAAACCGTTTTGTCCTAAAGATTGTGAGGGACTACGATGACCCAGCGTGAAATAATGCTCAAAAAAATCGGCACATATAAATTTGCATTAAAAGATCTGCAACTATATCTTGATACTCATCCGAAAGATGAGGTTGCTCTTCATAAATACGCTGAGTACGAAGATATTTTGAAACCGCTTATAAGAGAATTTGAGAGCAGGTTTGGTCCGCTTACTGTGAAATCAGACAATATGAACAAGTTTTTATGGATAAAGAACCCATGGCCATGGGATATAGAGGAGGATGACTGATGTTTGTATATGAAAAACAGCTTCAATATCCTGTGAAGATAAAAAGAACAAATCCCGCACTAGCTAAAATAATTATAAGTCAGTTCGGCGGTCCAGATGGTGAGCTAGCAGCATCTATCCGTTACTTGTCACAGCGTTATACTATGCCTGTTGAAGAGCTGAAAGCAACACTCACAGATATTGGCACGGAAGAGCTCAATCACCTTGAGATGGTCGGTGCTATTGTGTATCAGCTGACAAAAGATTTATCAGAAGAAGAGATAAAGAAAAACGGTTTTGATGCGTACTTTGTTGACCATACAACCGGTATTTATCCATCGTCTGCTGCGGGTGTTCCTTTTACAGCGGCGTATATCCAGTCAAAAGGCGACCCGATAACCGATCTTCATGAAGATATGGCAGCAGAACAAAAAGCTCGTACAACTTACGACAACATTCTAAGAATGTGTGATGATTACGATGTAAAAGACCCAATACGCTTTTTGCGTGCACGAGAGGTCGTACACTACCAGCGTTTTGGCGAGAACCTGCGTATCCTGACTGATAAGTTGGATTCCAAAAATTACTATCAGTTCAATCCGAGCTTTGATAAGAAGTGTTTTAAAAAAAGAAAATAATTCTAAATTAGAATAAAATTAAAACCAGACAGCACTTGTCGATATTAACTGACAGGTGCTGTTTTTTTCTTATTTTTTTAAAAAAATCATTATTTTTCTTTTATATTGATAATTTTTTTGCTTTTCTATGATATACCTATTATTGTATTTATATTTTTTAGGAGAATAAGATGAAGATCGGTTTTGATAATGACAAATATTTGAATATGCAATCTCAGCATATACGAGATAGAATAGCCCAATTTGGTGGCAAACTCTACCTTGAGTTTGGTGGCAAGCTCTTTGATGACTATCACGCATCTCGTGTACTCCCCGGTTTTAAGCCTGACAGTAAGTTGCAGATGCTCCTACAGCTCAAGGATCAGGCTGAAATCGTTATCGTCGTAAACGCTGACGATATTGAAAAAAATAAAGTCAGAGGCGATTTGGGCATCACTTATGACTTAGATACTTTGCGTCTAATTGATATTTTCCAAAACATAGGTCTTTATGTCGGTAGCGTTGTGCTTACTCGTTACGCTGATCAGCTTGCAGCTCAAAAATTCCAGAAAAAGCTTGAGCAAAACGGTATCAAAGTGTATCATCACTATTCTATCGAGCGCTACCCGCAGGATATCGACCTTATCGTTTCCGATGAAGGTTTCGGTCGCAACGATTTCATAAAAACCCAGCGTGAGCTTGTTGTTGTTACAGCTCCGGGTCCCGGAAGCGGTAAGATGGCTGTGTGTTTATCTCAGCTTTATCACGAGAACAAACGTGGAATAAGTTGCGGGTACGCAAAATTCGAGACTTTTCCTATCTGGAATCTGCCTCTCAAGCACCCTGTCAACGTGGCGTACGAGGCAGCTACTGCTGACTTGAACGATGTCAATATGATTGACCCGTTCCATCTTGAAGCGTACGGTGAAACCACAGTCAACTATAACCGTGACATCGAGGTTTTTCCGGTTCTTAACACGATGTTTGAACAGATTTTGGGTGAGTCACCGTACAAGTCACCAACAGATATGGGTGTTAATATGGTGGGTAACTGTATTTTTGATGATGATGCGGTTATCGAAGCGGCTAATCAGGAGATTATAAGACGATATTATAACGCTTTATGCAATAACAAGAAGGGCAATTCGCCTGATGGCGAAGTGTACGCACTGGAACTTATTATGAAGCAGTCTAAGCTTGACAGCACCGTGCGTAAGGTTATCGCACCTGCTCTTAAAAAAGCTGAAGAAACCGGCGCTCCTGCGGCAGCTATCGAACTCCACGACGGAACAATCGTCACAGGAAAAACATCATCTTTGCTCGGTGCCTGTGCAGCTATGCTTTTGAATGCGCTCAAGATTATGGGAGGTATTGACGATAGCATTCATCTCATATCTCCTGATGTTATCGGACCTATCCAACAGCTCAAAGTACATCACTTAGGTAATGTCAACCCACGACTTCATATCGACGAAGTTTTGATTGCGCTGTCTATTTCTGCTGCTACAAGTGAGTATGCTCAAAAGGCGATGGAACAGCTCGAAAAGCTAAGGGGCTGTGAAGCTCATTCTTCTGTTATTTTGTCACAGGTTGATACGATGATGTTCAAAAAACTCGGTATAAACTTAACCTGTGAACCATATTATCAGACTAAAAAATTGTATCAAAAGTGATTTGTAGCACTCTCTTGCAGAGTGCTATAGTTTTGAGGTTTATATGAAAGTTAGTGAAAAAGCTAAAATAGAGCTTGCTTCGGCGTTTCTGATTTGGGGAACAGTCGGTATATTTGTGAAATTCATTCCGCTTAACAGTGGTATTGTAGCGTTTGACCGTTCTGTTGTTGGTATGTTGTTTTTGATAGCTGTCAAGCTGTGTATGAAATCAAAAATTAACTTTTCTGCATTAAAGTCAAGCTTGCCTATTCTTTGTATCAACGGAGCATTGCTCGGACTTAACTGGATATTGCTTTTTGAATCGTATAATTACACCAGTGTTGCTACATCTACAATATGCTACAACTTAGGTCCGATGCTTGTTGTTATGGTGTCCCCGCTTGTTTTTAAAGAGCGACTCACTTTAGTAAAGATTGTGTGTGCGGTTACTTCGCTTTTTGGTGTAGTATGTGTGTCAGGTGTTTTCGAAGAAAACTCTATAGGGGACAGAGGTCTTATGGGTGTGTTGCTCGGACTTTCTGCAGCGGTGGTATATGCTGTGACTGTTATCATCAACAAGCAAGTTGACAAAATCAATCCAATGGACAAAGCTATTACTCAGTTTTCTGCATCGACGGTTGTTATGTTTATTTATTGCTTGTTTGTCACAAAACCCTCTGAGCTACAGTTTACAGCACAAACTATTATTCTACTGATTATTGTCGGCGTAATACACACGGGTGTAGCGTACATAATTTACTTTAAGTCCTTGCCTAATGTTACATCGCAGAATGTCGCACTTTTTGCGTATATTGACCCCGTAGTAGCTGTTGTATTATCAGCACTGATACTGAAAGAATCTATGAGTTTCTATACTGTTTTGGGTGCTGTGCTTGTAGTAGTTTCAGCAATTTTCAGCGAATTATATGATAATAAGCAAAAGAAAGGCTCATAAGGATACTAATTTATCTATTTTGACAAAAATTTATCAAATGGAAAATATTACTTGATTTATGAGAGAAACAGTAGTAAAATAATAAAGGTATATACATTGGTATAATCCAAATTAACATAATTTTTAGGAGGAATTCACTATGGCAGTAAAAGTAGGTATTAACGGATTCGGTAGAATCGGTAGACTTGCATTCAGACAGATGTTCTCAGCAGAGGGCTACGAGGTAGTTGCTATCAACGACCTTACAGCTCCTAAAATGCTCGCACATCTTCTTAAGTATGATTCAGCTCAGGGCAAATACGCTCTCGCTGACAAGGTAGAGGCTAAAGAGAGCTCTATCGTTGTTGACGGTAAAGAAATCACAATCTACAAAGAGCCTGACGCTAACAACATCCCTTGGGGTGAGCTCGGTGTAGATGTAGTACTTGAGTGTACAGGTTTCTACTGTTCAAAAGAGAAGTCAATGGCACACATCAACGCAGGTGCTAAGAAGGTTGTTATCTCTGCTCCAGCTGGCAACGACCTCAAGACAGTTGTATTCTCAGTAAACGAGGGTATCCTCACAGCTGACGATCAGATTATTTCAGCTGCTTCTTGTACAACAAACTGCCTCGCTCCAATGGCTAAGGCTCTTAACGACCTTGCTGCTATCCAGAGCGGTATCATGGCAACTATCCACGCTTACACAGGCGATCAGATGATTCTTGACGGTCCACACAGAAAGGGTGACCTCAGAAGAGCTAGAGCTGGTGCTGTAAACATCGTTCCTAACTCAACAGGTGCTGCTAAGGCTATCGGCCTTGTTATCCCAGAGCTCAACGGTAAGCTCATCGGCGCTGCTCAGCGTGTTCCTGTTCCAACAGGTTCTACAACTATCCTTACAGCTGTTGTTAAGGGTCAGGTTACTGTTGATCAGATCAACGCTGCTATGAAGGCTTGTGCTTCTGATTCATTCGGCTACAACGAGGACGAGATCGTTTCTTCTGACGTTGTTGGTATGACATACGGTTCACTCTTCGATGCTACACAGACAATGGCAACATACATGCCAGAGACTGACACAACACAGGTTCAGGTTGTTTCATGGTATGACAACGAGAACTCATACACATCTCAGATGGTTAGAACTATCAAATACTTCGCTGAGCTGTAATTTAGAACTCACGTTTATTTTGCCGACTGCTTTTGCAGTCGGCATTTTCTTTTACAAAAGTTTTCTTTTTCCCTATATAAATGTAATATTGACATATAATGTGAATTATTGTATAATTGATTCGTTATCTATATCCTAGAATGGATACATAGTAAATTGACAAGTAAATTTGAAAAGGAGTCACTAAAATGAAAAAGTTTTTTGCACTTGTACTTGCTATCCTTATGGTAGCATCACTTGCAGCTTGTAATGGCACAAGCAACACAGACGGTAAAACATACGTTATTTACTCAGACAACGCTTTTGCTCCATTTGAGTACCTTGACGAAGCATCAGGTGAATATGTTGGTCTTGATATGGACATCTTTGCTGCTATCGCTGAGGACCAGGGCTTTGCTTATGAAATGCACAACGAAGGTTTCGACGCTTCTATGGGTGCTGTTCAGTCAGGTCAGGCAGACGGTATGATCGCCGGCATGACAATCACAGACGAAAGAAGAGAGTCATACGATTTTGCTGAAGGTTATTTTGAAGACGGTCAGGTTTTAGTTGTTAAGAACGGTTCTGACATCAAAGACTTCGATGATCTCGATGGCAAGACAATCGCTTGTAAGACATCTACAGTTGGCGGCGAGTACGCTGAGTCAATCAAAGATGAGTATGGCTTTACAATCAACTACTACGAAGGCTCTAACGAGATGTATCAGGCTGTTGTAACAGGCGCTGACGCTGCTTGTATCGAGGACTTCTCAGTTATCGGTTGGGCTATCAACTCTGAGGATCTTCCACTTACTATCGTTACTGAAGACCCATTCAACAACAGCTTCTACGGTTTCGCTGTTAAGAAGGGCACAAACCCAGAGCTCATCGAGATGTTCAACGCAGGTCTTGCTAACATCAAAGAAAACGGTACATACGACGAGCTTCTTGCTAAGTACGGTTACTAATACCGACTGATAGAAAATATATTATAGCTTTTATGGTTTCAGCATGGTGCTAGCCACCATGCTGAACTTTTTACAGCTAGTGAGTAAGGTAGATGTAATTTATGAATTTTGGTAGAGTTATAAGTGAAGCTACCCCGCTTTTGTTACAGGGTTTACGCTACACTCTTATAGTTTCACTGATAGGTATAGTTATCGGTATTGTCATCGGACTTGTTATGTGTCTGATGAATATGTCAAAAAACAAACTTCTGCGAAGCATCGCAGGCGTTTATATCTGGATTATCCGTGGTACACCGATGCTTGTACAGGCGTACTTTGTGTTCTTCGGCTTTCCACAGCTTTTGCAGTTACTTATTCCGGGATTTAGACTGGAAGCGTTTTCTGCTGGTATTATCACACTCAGTCTGAACGCCGGCGCGTATCTTGCTGAGATTTTCAGAAGTGGTATTCAGGCTGTTCCTAAAGGTCAGACCGAAGCTGCTCGAAGTCTGGGACTTTCCAGTAGCAAAACTATGATGAAGGTTGTTCTTCCACAGGCGTTTAAGATTACTATCCCATCGCTTGTTAATCAGTTTATCATTTCGATCAAGGACACCTCTATCCTGTCTGCTATTGGTCTTGCTGAACTTACAAATATGACTAAGCAGTACGTTGGTAAGTCATACGAGTTCTTTGCATCATACGTGTATCTTGCAGTATTCTATCTTGTGATTGTTTCACTGCTTATGATACTTTCAAATTATATAGAAAAGAGATTAAAATATGAAAGAAAAAGTAATAGTTAAAGACCTGCACAAGTATTTCGATAAGCTCGAAGTATTGACAGGCATTGATACTGTTATTTATGAGGGCGAGGTCGTTTGTGTAATAGGACCTTCCGGCTCTGGAAAATCTACTTTTCTCAGATGTCTGAACAAGCTTGAAGATGTTACTTCAGGTACAATCATCATTGACGATTTCAATATTACCGATGAAAAGGTTAATATAAACAAAGTAAGAGAAAACATCGGCATGGTGTTCCAGCAGTTCAATTTGTTCCCGAATATGACTGTCAAAAAGAACATTATGATGGCACCTGTCACCTTGAAGAAAATGACAACCGAAGAAGCATCAGCTAAGGCTGACGAACTTCTGACAAGGGTTGGTCTTCTGGAAAAGGCTGATTCTTTCCCTGGTGAACTTTCCGGTGGACAGCAGCAGCGTGTTGCTATTGCGCGTGCACTTGCTATGAATCCGGATATTATGCTTTTTGATGAGCCTACTTCTGCACTTGATCCTGAAATGGTCGGCGAAGTACTTGAGGTTATGAAGGACCTTGCTGCTCAGGGTATGACGATGGTTGTTGTTACTCACGAGATGGGCTTTGCACGTGAAGTTGCTGACAGAGTACTCTTTATGGATGGCGGTGTTATCTGCGAAGAGGGTACACCTGAAGAAGTTTTCTTGAATCCTCAGCAAGAGCGTACTCAGGACTTCTTGCGCAAAGTGCTGTGATTTTACATCTACTATATTTATTGCTATTTTGGCTGTTCCGTTTCGGGACAGCCTTTTTTATTTGAAAAAACAATTTGTGAACAAATTTTTAATTTAAAAATTAGACCTTGACTTTCTTTGACTTTCAGCTATAATATAATTGAAGGTCAAACAAAGTCAAACTTATTAACTATAAAAGTATAAGGAATTGATATTATGCGTATGAGTGATATAGTAGCAAAGTACATATTGGAAATGCTCGATGAAAGCAATGGTAATGCTGAGATCCAGCGTAACGAGTTGGCTTCTTCTTTAGGCTGTGTGCCCAGCCAGATCAACTACGTTATCACCTCTCGATTTACTCCTGAGCAGGGATACATCGTTGAAAGTCGTAGGGGAGGTGGTGGATACATCCGTATCACACGCATCAATTCTGCACCGGCAAATGCACTTATGCATATCATAAATTCTATCGGTAGCAAACTCGACAAACTCAGTGCAGAAATTATGATTAACAATATGCTCTCAAGGGGAATAATAACTGAAGACAATGCCCGACTTATCGCTTGTGCAATGTCAGAACGAGTGTTCCTTGATATTCCTCAACAGTATCGGGATTATCTCAGGGCATCTCTTTTTAAAAATATGTTACTAACACTTGTGTAAGGAGGAATATATATGTTGTGTCAACACTGTAAAAGCAAAGAAGCAAATACCCACGTGAAATCTGTGATAAATGGTGAGTATCAAGAGTTCATGTTGTGTAGTGAATGTGCAAAGGAAATGGGGTATTCAAACATCTTTTCCGATATGCATTCGGATTTCAACTCTATCTTAGGCTCGTTTTTCTCAAACGCTTTGCCTGAAAGATCCCAGACAACTCGTTGTAAGGTCTGCGGTAGCACCTATCACGACATCGCAAAGAGTGGTCAGGTAGGTTGTGCAAACTGCTACGACTTATTTATTGGTGAGCTCATGCCTACTATCAGGAGAATCCACGGTAACACAACACACTGTGGCAAAAGCCCTGATAAAGTGGATACAAAAACCACATCATTAAAACAAGATAATAAATCACACATAGATGAACTCAAAGCACAGCTCAAAGTAGCTATTGAAGAACAGAACTTTGAAAAAGCCGCAGAGCTTAGAGATGAAATCAAGGAAATGGAGGAGTCAAAATGAGCGAAGCTGTAGTATCAACCAGAATAAGATTGGCACGAAATTTAGCAGACTACTCTTTCCCTGTGAAAATGAGCGAAGAGGAGAAACTTGAGCTCTGTGATAAGGTGAGCGAGGTTGCAAAATCCATTATGGATTTTGACCGCATTGATATGCAAAATCTTACAAAAACACAAGCAGTATCGCTTGTTGAACAGCATCTTATCAGTCCTGAATTTATTTCACAGCCTGTAGGTAAAACCTTGCTTTTGAGCAAAGATAAGACTGTGAGTATTATGCTCAACGAAGAAGACCATATCAGACTGCAGGTCATCAAGAACGATTTATGTCTTGATGATGCTTATGCTTTAGCAGATGAGATAGATACAAAGTTATCAGAAAATCTTAAATTTGCATATTCAGATAACTTAGGATATCTCACTCAGTGTCCTACAAATTTGGGTACAGGTATGAGAGCGTCTGTGATGTTACATTTGCCTGCGTTACAAAAAAGTAAGGCTGTATCAAGAATAGCGTCTAACCTGTCAAAGCTTGGACTTACTATCCGTGGCATTTACGGTGAGAGTTCTGAGCCGACAGGTGCTATGTATCAGCTCTCAAACCAGGTCAGCCTTGGTATCAGCGAGCGTTCTGCTATCGACAACCTGTCTAATATCGCAAATCAACTCGTTACCCAAGAGATAAAAGCACGAGACAGAATTCTCTGTGATATCGAAGTGATTGATACAGTATGCCGAAGTTTAGGAATCTTAAAAACTGCCCGACTTATTAACCACGCTGAAGCTATGTCGCTTTTATCGAACGTTCGACTCGGTGTAGCCCACAAAATTGTTGACTCACTGTCGCTTAGCAGTATTGATAAGCTCATCTGTGATATCCAACCTGCAAGTATAATCGAGCGTTTCTCAGATGATATGAGCGTAAAAGACCGTGATATAAAAAGAGCAGATTATCTCAGAGAAAAACTTAACTAAAAAGGTATATATAATAAAATTTACAGTCAAAAATAATAGTGAAAGGAAGGTAATGTAAATGTATAATTTCAAGGGCTTTACACAAAAAGCAAACACAGCACTCAATCTAGCTTTAACATCAGCACAAGAACTTGGCCATACTTATGTCGGCACTGAGCATATTTTGCTCGGACTTATAAAAGAAAACACAGGCGTTGCAGCGGTGGTGCTTTCAGAATGTGGCCTAGACGATATAACACTTGAAAATCATATCGCAGATTCTATTGGAAAAGGCACACCTACAGCACTCACTCCTGATGATTTTACACCACGCACAAAGCGTGTGATGCAGATGGCGGTGATAAATTCCGCAAAACTAGGTCACAACTTTGTTGGTACAGAACATTTGCTGATATCTATCCTTTCAGAGCGAGATAGCTATGCAGTGCGTTTCTTGACTGAGCTCGGAGTCACACCTGCTACAGTGATAACCGCACTCAAAGCATCTTTGAGTGACGAAAAACCTATGGATGAAAGCTCTGACTACAATTCTGATATTCCATCATCTAAGAACAGCAAAAACAATGATACAAAAACACTTTCGCAATATGGCCGGGATTTAACCGAAAGTGCACAAAATGGTGAGATAGACCCTGTGATTGGCAGAGACAGCGAAATCAGTCGTATTATTCAGATTTTATCCCGTAGAACAAAGAACAACCCAGTTCTTATCGGCGAGCCGGGGGTAGGCAAAACAGCCGTAGCCGAGGGCTTAGCACTGAAAATCGTAAACGGTGAGGTGCCTGAACATCTAAAAACAAAGCGCGTGTTCTCGCTCGACCTCACTTCGATGATAGCCGGCACAAAGTATCGTGGTGATTTTGAAGACAGAATCAAAAACGCTATCGAAGAAGTGAAGAAGTCAAGCGACATCATTCTCTTTATCGACGAGCTTCATACTATCATCGGTGCAGGTTCTGCAGAAGGTTCAGCAGATGCGGCTAATATCTTAAAGCCAAGCCTTGCACGTGGCGATTTTCAGGTTATTGGTGCAACAACACTCGAAGAGTACCGCAAGTATATCGAAAAAGACGCCGCTCTGGAACGAAGATTTCAGCCTGTATCTGTTGGTGAGCCATCAAAAGAAGAAGCTGTGCTTATCCTAAAAGGGCTTAGAGACCGATACGAAGCGCACCATAAAGTAAAAATCACAGACGATGCAATAAAAGCGGCAGTAGAACTCTCTGCACGATATATCGCTGACCGATATCTTCCTGACAAAGCTATCGACCTTATCGATGAGGCAGCATCAAAAGTGAGGTTGTCTACACTCACAGCACCACCTGATATAAAAGAAATCGAAGAAAAGCTCGAAACCTTAGAAAAAGAAAAAGCAAGTGCTGTCAACGAGCAGGATTTTGAGCGTGCCGCAAAGCTTAGAGATGAGCAGAAAGCACTCAGAACACAGCTCGATGATATGAGCAAACAGTGGCACGAAAAGTCAAAGGGAGTAAACGGTGAAGTCGTAAAAGAAGATATAGCCGAGATTGTTTCAGACTGGACAAAAATCCCTGTGGTAGAACTCACAAAAGAAGAGTCACAGCGGCTGCTTAATATGGAAGAGATTCTCCACAAAAGGGTAGTGGGTCAGGACGAAGCAGTATCAGCAGTTGCAAAAGCAATAAGACGTGGCAGAGTCGGCATAAAAGATCCTAACCGTCCTATGGGCTCATTCATATTCTTAGGCCCGACAGGTGTAGGTAAGACAGAGCTGTGTAAAGCTTTGGCGTCAGCTATGTTCGGTGATGAAAACGCAATGCTACGCCTTGATATGAGCGAATATATGGAAAAGCACACAGTATCACGTCTGGTTGGTTCACCTCCTGGTTATGTCGGATATGACGAAGGTGGTCAGCTCACAGAAAAGGTAAGACGTAAGCCATATTCTGTAGTACTATTTGATGAGATTGAAAAAGCACATCCTGATGTGTTCAATATTTTGCTCCAGATTCTCGAAGATGGCAGACTCACTGATTCACAGGGTCGTACTGTTGACTTTAAAAACACTGTGATAATTATGACATCAAATGTAGGTGCAAGACTCATAGTTGATAAGCAACAGTCCCTAGGGTTTACTCAGCAGAATAGCGAAAATTCGAATATCAAAGAAACAGTGCTTAATGAACTCAAAAAGGTTTTCAAACCGGAATTTTTGAACCGTGTTGATGATATCATCGTTTTCAGCAAGCTGAAAAAAGAAGAAATCAAACTGATCGCCAAGAAGATGCTTGATAACCTGAGCTACAGACTCAAGCAACTCAATGTTGCTGTAGACTTCACAGACGCAGTGGTCGAAAAAATCGCTGACGAAGGCTTTGACGATGCATACGGTGCTCGACCACTCAGGCGAGCTATCGCAAAAAATATTGAAGACAAACTGTCCGAAAAGCTTCTAGACGGTAGCACAAAAGACAGTTGTACAATTCACTGTGATTATTGCGGCGGTGAGTATATCTTCGATGTATCAGAATAAAATTCCAAAAAAGAAAAAACGAGATATAATTTCTATAGAAGAATAATAGCGAAAAGAAAATTTCTATACTAGAAAAATAAATAATTCTAAATCAGAATAAAAAATAAACGCAGATGCTTATAATTCTCAATAAGAAAAAAGCGTCTGCGTTTTAATATTTCTAAATTAGAAATATTAAGCCGATATAATTCTACTTTTATTGAAAATATTTATATTTGTGATAAAATAATAAAAAATCCCCTAGCGTAAGGTATTGCTTATAACGCAGCGTTATGTACTATTATGAGCATACAGGAGGTGAATGCTATGTCAAAATACACCACAGGAGAAGTTGCAAAGCTGTGTGATGTTACTGTCCGCACTGTCCAGTACTACGATACTCGTGGTATTCTTGTTCCAAGTGAACTCACCGAAGGCGGTCGGCGTCTGTACTCAGAAGATGATCTGAAAAAACTTAGAGTGATTTGTTTTTTGAGAGAGCTTGGCTTATCAATTAGCTCTATCTCAGAAATTTTAGCAGATGAGGATTCTCAGAGTGTGATTACTCTATTATTAGAACAACACGGACAGTCGTTGAAAGCTGAATATGATGAGTGTAAAGAAAGGTTGGATAAGCTTAAGGACTTAAAGTCACAGCTAAAAACTACAAGTGATTTCTCCTTAAACTCTATAGGAGACATAGCCTATATCATGAAGAATAAAAAGAAACTAAGACAAGTCAGAGCTACTATGGTTATATTAGGATTAGTGATGGACACTATCGAAGTAGCCACAATAGTTCTATGGATAAAAACGGGTATATGGTGGCCATTTGCACTTGGTATGTTGTTTGTGATAGCAGGAGCTGTATATATTTCGGCGTATTATTTTAAGAAAGTTGATTATATTTGTCCTAAATGTCATGAGGTATTCAAGCCGAAGTTCAAGGAAACTTTCTGGGCAAATCACACACCGAATACCCGAAAGCTCACTTGTCCGCACTGTGGTGAGAAAAAATGGTGTGTAGAAACATATTGCGAAAATTCCTAAAAGAAATAAAAATAATTCTAATTTAGAACTAAAATAATTGATAATACAAAAAAGCCTGAGGATAACCTCAGGCTTTAGTTGTATTTTCTGTCTTTATGATTTGAGTGCTCTTTCGAGCCATACGTCTGCAATATCAAGTGCAAGATAAAGACCGTTCTTTTCGCTCGATTTAACAAGCTGTTTTCTTGGGCTTAAATCAGGATCTGTACAAAGGAGCTGGATGGCTACCTTGTCAGCAACCTGTAGTCCGTTGACTTCCTTTTTTGTCTTAATCTGCATTCTTATTACAAAACGCTCTTCCATGCTACCGTAGTACAGTTCGTCACCACAGCGCACCAAAGGCTTGCCCTTATAGGTGGAAAACTCTTTTTCTGCCACTGTATTCAATCCTTTCTTAGATATTAAGGTAAGATTTTACAAGTGCTTCCAAAAGGTCATCTCTGTCAATTTTGCTGATGATGTTACGCGCATTGTTATAGGTAGTTATATATGTCGGGTCTTCTGACAGAATATATCCGACAATCTGGTTGATAGGGTTGTAGCCCTTTTTGCGCAGAGCGTCGTACACAGTAGTCAACGCTACCTTGATTTCATCATCTCTATCTCCACCGAGGGAGAAAATCATAGTCTTATCTAACATGGAAACACCTCCGATAAAAGCATTATACTATAAAGTATATTCGAATTCAAGTTAAATTTTTACTACAGACAATCAGCCTTTGAGCATGATACCCTGAGTTTTGAGGTCTTCGATAATGCTGTTCGCAATATCAGCAACTTCCTCACGCTTTAAGGTTTTTTCAGGGTGAGAGAAGGTCAGTCTTGTAGTAATGCTCTTTGAGCTCTCGTCTTCGTAGATATCAACGACCTCTATCTTTTTGATGAGCGGTGAGTTAGCTTTTTCGATAGCATTTTTGATAGGAGAGAATGTATCAGTCACGAATGATAGGTCGATATCCATTGTAGGGAATTTTGACGGCTCATCATATGTGATAGAGCTGTTTTTGATGCTTGCAAGTACTGCCATATCAAGTTCGCAGAACACGATAGCAGCACGCTTGTCGATTTTCTTACTTACAGTTGGGTGAGCAATGCCAATGTGACCTAAAACTTTGTTGTCACAGATGATAGCGTTGTAGTTGATAGGATGCTCAAAGTTAGAAGTAGGCTCAGCTTTTTCAAAAGTAACAGCCTTGTGCTTTAACTCGTCAACTATAGTTTCGATCATATCTTTGAGCTCAAAGTAAAGAGTTTTAACATCTTTTACTTTGCTGTAAAGTGTAGTAGCTAAGAACTTTTTCTCAACACAAAGGTTGTTTTCATCAATACCTACTACTGCACGACCGATTTCGAAAATACCGTACTCATTTGCAAAACCAACGTTTGACTTAACCTGACACAGCTGTGTAGGGATAAGGCTCTGACGGATAGTTTCGATATTAGGGTTAGTAGCGTTTAGTAGTTTGATGACGCCTTTGTTCTCGATAGAAAGAGCTTTGAGCTCATCGTAGTAGTTCCATACGTAAGAGTGAACCTCGTGCAGGTTGTATCTCTTTACGAGCATATCCTTAACACGCTCTTCGTCACACTTTTCCTGTTCAATATTGACTGGGAAGAGTGGTGACTTCGCTGTGTTTACATCGAAGTTGTCATAACCGTAGATACGGGTAATTTCTTCGATGATGTCAGCTTTCATAGTAACGTCTTTTGTAGCACGCCATGATGGTACGTCTACTGTGAAGTTGTCATCGCTGACAGTAGCAGTGAAGCCGAGCTTTGTCAAAGTGTCGATGATAGTATCATTAGAGATGCTGATGCCTGTGTATTTATCAACATAAGCCTTATCAAAGCTGAGTGTTACCTGTGGGTAGTGGAAAGCGTATTCATCAGTGAGTGATGAAACGATAGTAACGCCCTCATCAAATTCTTTCAAGAGCTTTACAAATCTTGCGATAGCAACAGTAGTGAGTTCTGGGTCAAGTGATTTTTCGTATCTCATTGATGAGTCTGTTCTGTGTGAAAGACGTACTGTAGATTTACGGATAGAAGCTGCATCGAATGTTGCTGACTCAAGTGTGAGTGTAGTAGTATCCTCAACGATTTCAGAATCAAGGCCACCCATGATACCTGCGATAGCAACAGGAGTGTTGTCGTTGCATATCATAAGAGTGTTTTCGTCGATATTACGTTCAACATTGTCAAGTGTAGTGAAAGTGAGTGGACTCTCAAATCTCTTGATTCTGATTTTGCCGACTTTTCTTGAGTCAAAAGCATGCATCGGCTGACCGACTTCAAGCATGAGGTAGTTAGTCATATCAGCAAGGAAGTTGATAGAACGCATACCGCAGTAGAAAAGTCTGATTTTCATATTAACAGGGCTTACGTTTCTTTTGATGTTTTCAAACTGTAAGCATGAGTATCTCTGGCAAAGCTTATCCTCGATTTTCATATCGACCTGTGGGAGAGTGTTGTACTGTGAAAGGTCATCTAGTTCAAGTGGCTTTAGCTCTCTGCCTGAAATAGCCGCAAATTCTCTTGCGATACCGTAGTGACTCCAAAGGTCAGGACGGTTTGTGAGAGATTTGTTATCAACCTCAAAAACGATGTCATCGATAGCAAAAACGTCCTTGACGTCTGTACCGTTTGCTATAGTAGGGTCGATATCCATGATGCCTGAGTTGTCGTCAGAAATACCGAGCTCATTTTCAGAACAACACATACCAAATGACTCAAAGCCTGCTAGTGGGCGAGGAGCGATAGTGATGTCACCGATCTGAGCACCGACCTTTGCAAAAGCAGTTTTCATGCCCACTCTTACATTTGGAGCACCGCACACTACGTCTGTGAGTTTGCCATCGCCTGCGTCAACTTTGAGCAGGTGAAGCTTCTTTGATTCAGGGTGGTCTTCAACAGATTTAATTTCTGCAACAACGATGCCACTGATATCAGAGCCTTTGAAGAAAATCTCGTTTTCAACCTCAGCAGTCGATAGTGAAAACTGGTGTATAAGCTTGAGGGTATCAAGTCCCTCTAAATCAACAAAATCCTTGATCCAATTCATTGAAATAAACATTCTCAAAACCCTCCTTATTCGTCATCGCTGAACTGTGACAGAACTTTAAGACTGCCACTGTTTAAATCTCTGATGTCTTTGACACCGTACTTCATCATAGCAAGACGGGTCAGACCCAAGCCGAAAGCAAAGCCTGTGTACTCTTCAGGGTCGATACCGCCCTCTCTTAGTACTTCTGGGTGAATCATACCGCAAGGGCAAAGCTCGAGCCAACCTGAGTGTTTACAAGACGGACAACCTTCGCCACCACAGATAAGACAGCTGATGTCAAGCTCAAAACCCGGTTCAACAAACGGGAAGAAGCCCGGTCTAAGTCGTACCTTGATGTCCTTTTTGAAAACTTCTGAGAGCATAGTCTTCATAAAGTAGATGAGGTTAGAGATAGAAATATCCTTGTCTACCATCATACCTTCCATCTGGAAGAAGGTGTTTTCGTGACAAGCATCAGTAGCTTCGTTTCGAAAACATCTGCCTGGGAAGATAGCCTTGATTGGTTTTGAGTCGTTTTTGAGAGCGTCACCGTATTTGCGTAAAATTGCATTTTGTGCAGCAGAAGTCTGGCTCTTGAGTAACTGGCCGTTTTCAAGATAGTATGTGTCCTGCATATCACGGGCAGGATGATTTTTAGGGATGTTTACTGCCTCAAAGCATTCGTAGTCAGTAACAACCTCTGCGTAGTCTTCTACAGTAAAGCCCATTGATTTAAAGATGCGTTCACATTCACGCTGTACAAGCGTGATAGGGTGATATGAGCCTCTGTCAAGGTTAGTCGGGATAGATACGTCAAACTCTGGCATACTCTCGATTTCTTTTCTGATTTGTGCCTCTTTGAGTTCTTCTGTTTTTTGAGTGATTTTATCACCGGCAGTTTGCTTTAACTCGTTTACTAATGCACCGAAAGTTTTTCTCTCGTCATTTGAGAGGTCTTTCATACCTTTGAGCAAATCAGTGATAAGGCCCTTTTTGCCCATATACTTTACTCTAATGTTATCAAGCTCCTGCAAATCTTTAACAAGAGCGAGATCTTGATCTAACTGAATTTTCAGTTGTTCCATTTTTTCTCTCATAATATCCTCCGATAAAATAAAAAAATCCCGTCCACAAAAGGGACGGGAGAAATTCCGCGGTACCACCCTAATTTTTGCTTACGCAAACACTCAGGTGACATATAACGGTGTCAACCGTCAGCACCTACTATCAGTGAATTCAGCGCTGCCACTCAAAAGGGAACTTCGCTGTCAGATCCAAGTCTTCCGCTTTCAGCCCATGGCGGAAAATCTCTTTGCATAAACCGTTTGACAGTTACTTCCTTTGTCATAGTGTTATCGTTCTTGATTTTATCATTTATATGTAAATTTTGCAAGAGTTTTATTGAAAAATCATACGCTTTATGCTATTGTTACAATATACTTTTAAGGAAGGTCAAATATTTATGGATAATTTAGTAGAACAAGTCGTAAAAAGAGAAAAAAACGCAAAGTACTATCTCAATATCGTGCTCATAATTCTTGGTGCGATACTAATTCCCACTACATTTATAGTGATTGCGTTGTTGTCTAGACGTGCATATTTCATCTATATTGCGTTGTTTTTAGCATTGTTTTGTATTTACGGTTTGTGGTATTTCATCACTGCACTTAACATCGAGTATGAGTATGGCTTTTTAGCGGGTACATTCAGAGTAGACAAGATCATTGCAAAGCGTAACCGCAAAAATATTCTGAAAATAGATGCTAAAGCTATCGATGATATTTTTAAATATTCTGATGAAGAGATGAGCAAGCGTACATTCAATAAAGTGTATCAAGTGGGCGCAAGCGACTATTCAGATGATAATTACGTTTTCACTTTCGTCAGCGAAGCGAGAGGTAAATGTGCTGTTGTATTTTCTCCAAAAGAAAAAACACTCGCAGCACTGCGCCCGTACTTAAAACACGAGGTTTCAAAAAAATTATATTAATTTGGTGATGTTATGACTACTATCACTGCTGATTTTGTAAGCAGCTGTTTACCTAAAAGACCCCACGATGCGCACAAGGGAACTATGGGCACAATGCTGAATATCTCGGGTAGTTACGCTATGGCAGGTGCGTGCATACTGTCCAGTATGTCTGCACTCAAAAGTGGGGTAGGGCTACTCAAAGTAGCTTTGCCACACAGCATTTATCAGATAGTTGCAAGCTCCGTTTTTGAAGCGGTTTTTGTACCGGTGAGCGAGAGTGAAAAAGGCACGGTGGATGTGAATTCGCTGGACTTTTTGCTCGATATTTCAAAAAGTGCACAGAGCATACTTTTGGGATGCGGCTTGAAGTTTTGTGAAGAAACTATAGATTTCACAAAAAAGTTTGTTACAGCGTGTACCACACCACTCCTTGTTGATGCTGATGGCATAAATGCGCTGTCACAGAATATAAATGTACTAAAAGACACATCGGCTCCTGTTGTGCTTACACCGCACATAAAAGAGATGAGCAGACTTTGCAAAAAAAGTGTAGAGTATATCATATCTCACAAAAGTGAAGTTGCAGAAAATTTTGCAAAAGAGTACCAATGTGTTGTTGTACTCAAAGGTAAAGACACTATAGTCACCGATGGCGATAATACCTTTGTCAACCCTACAGGCAACAGCGGCATGGCAAAGGGTGGTAGTGGTGATGTGCTTTCTGGAATCATCGCTTCTCTTATGGCGCAAGGAGTACCACCACTCGAAAGTGCTTGTGCTTCGGTGTATATACACGGTTTAGCAGGGGATATGGCATCAAAAAAGCTTTCAAAAACCTCGATGCTACCGCGTGATATCGTAGGTTTTCTGCCTGATGTATTCAAAAGTATAGAAAGTAAATAAAGTTAAACAGGAATTGCAAGAACTAAAATCTGGAGGCTATTATGCGTAAAATTTCAGTATCGCTTCTTGCGATTTCTTTTTTTGTGTTCTCACTTTTTGGCTGTGATATAGGACAAAGAAAGGCTCCTGTAGTTTTCTTTGAGTCTGATGCAGTGCTCCATAGCGAAAACCTCACTATAGAATCAAAGGTTATTTCAGCGCAGGGCAAAAACATCACACTGAGTATCTTATCCCCAAAAGACGTAAAAGGGCTCACATACAGCCTGAGCAACTCGAATCTGCACATAAATTTCGGTAACCTGAAATGCACTACAAGTACTGACTATCTGCCATCGTTTTCAGCTGTTGATGTTTTATTTGATACACTGTCAGCTATGCAAAGCAGTTCTTTTGATTACAAAGCCACAAAAGAATATACGGATATATACAAAGGGACTTGCGAAGGTGGCAGTTTTTTGATGTATGTTGATTCTGTCACAGGTAACATAACAAGGATAGAACCATCATACACAGACTGTTATATTACTTTTAATAACATTGATACATAACAAAAAACCATCTGCATTTGCAGATGGTTTTAATTCTTTACAAGAAAATATCTTCGCACACGCTTTGGAACATTGCGTAAGAATAGTTGCCTGTGTACCAGCCAAGGAACAGCTCTTTATCGTCCTTTTTGAGGAAGAACTTTTTGCTTTGTGGCGAATCAAACGAGGTTGTGTCAACATCTTTCGGAAGCTTGTTTTCAAAGTAGATAGAGTGAAGAGAGCTACAACCGTTGAAAACATTTTTGCCGACTGTTTGCACCGATTGAGGGATGGTTATAGTCTGTATAGTAGTGCATTGTTTGAACGCATCATCAGCTATTTTTTCAAGCTTTTTCTTCGTTTCAGGGAAGACGACTTCTTCATCGTTTCCAAGATATCTGTCCAGTGTTTTGCCTGAGTCACTGTAACAAAAAGCTGTCAGCCAGTGCGCATAAAATGTTACGCCCAAGTCATATGTCAGCTTTGATACTTCCTGCTCTTGCGTGAAAATATACTTTGATTCTAAATCTTCGGGATACAGCCATTTAGGCGAGCTTTTGTCTTTAGCATAACCGTAGATTTTGCCATCATACTCACGCTGTGCTGTCCAGCCCGCAAAGACGTATCCTTGATTTGAAAATTCGTTTTTGTTAAGTGTAAAAGCTTCGTCATAGCCGACTGTGTGTAGTGGCATATGACCCTCACCACCGTTTGAGTTGTAGTAAACTCTGTATTCGTTTGCTATCCAGAACGCTGTGGCTGTGACATCGCCGACTTTAGTCAGCTTGCTGACTTTTTGAGTATCTTTGAACAGTGTATATTCGTAGATGTCTTTACTCTTCAGCCATTCGCTTTCAGCGTATGGGCTTCTTTTTCCGTAGTACTCTTTTGAACTGTCACGTTTAACTACCCATCCTGCAAAGCTATATCCTTCTTTATAGAAGTTGCACTGTGGCAGAGCTTGATCTTTACCGTAGATAACCGTGATATCATCTATCACACCGTAACCACCGTTGCTGTCAAAGCTCACATCAAACTTTATAGCAGTTTCGTCGCTGATACCGATTCTGTGAACGAAGTTTCCGAAGTGATGCAGGGTGATGTATATTGTGTCATCAACGTGGAAGATGTTTTCTATCTCAAGAGCTTTGTCTATTGACACAGTGTCGATGAGCTTTCCTTTCCAGTTGTATATAACCAGCAGGTTGCCACCACCACCACTTTGTACAAAGTACAGGTAGTTGTCATCACAGTCAGAGCCTTGTCTTAAATATCCGCTCTTATATCCTTCGAACCTTTTGACTTTCTTGAAGTTCTTATCCAGAATAGCGAAATCGTATGTGCCACTTATACCGACGACATATTGGTCGTAGGTGCTGTTGTATGATATCGAGTAGATTTTGTATTTAATTTTCTTTGTGCCGACTACCTTGAGTGTATCAGGGTCTACAAAGGTGAGGATGTTGTAGTCAGGAGCGTTGTTTGATACAACGATTACATCTCGTTTTGAGTTGTATGTCATATCGTTTGCGTGACCCAACTTTAGTCCACTTCTTTTAGATTTTAGATTCCAGGTGTTTACGTTATACTTGAGTATGGTGGTCGTACCGTTGTTAATAGCAAAGTAAGCATACTCACCATCAGTACACGAGCCTTGTGCGGTAACATAGTTTGAAAGCCCCGCATCTTTTTCGATGTTATTTTTTATAGTAAGGGTTGTAGCTGTATTATAAAAAGGCGACTTTGCATCAGCTGTGATGATATTCGCAGGTATCAGAATGCAAAGTGTGAGTATTAACGCTACAACGCACATCAGACTGCGTTTCATAAAAATTCTCCAATAGGATAAATATATACAGATTGTAGTGCTTTTGATAAATAAAGTCAAGTTGAGTGAAAGTTCAGCTTAAATGTACCAATGCTATTATTGTGTGTATATTAAAACAAAATACTGACTATAAGTGCAAGTGTAAAAATTACTATTTACATATAACTCTATCGATATATTAGAATCAAATTTATTGTGTTTTAGCATGATGCAGATTTAAGAATATTATGTCTTTTGTAGCTTGTTTGTTAAAAGTACACAAACTATATATCTTTATTTATATATAGTCACAAAAAGGCGTGCTCTCGTTGACAAACGAACACTGTTCGGTGTATTATTAAATAGAATACGAACAGTGTTCGTTTTTTACACTTTTCAATGTAATAATTCTTGCTTTTTTGGAGATGCATATGGCTGAAAAATCATTATCGAGAGGAAAAATTGTTTCTGAGGCATTTTTGCTAATTGATGAAAAAGGCTTGGATAATTTTTCGCTTAGACAAGTTGCGTCTATACTAAATGTTCAGGTGTCTTCTTTGTACAATCATATACGCAACGAGCATGATCTGCTCTTAGAGGTTGCAAAGCGCGCAGCAACTATGTACACGGATTACATAGCTGATGTAGTTAAAGGCAAAGAGCGTGACAAAGCAGCTTTTGATGCTGGTGATGCTTTCTGGAAATTTATTAAAGACCACCAGTATCTTTATGAGCTTATTATTGATCCAAAATGGGTTGGTGACCCAGAGTTCGACAAAGCACTAGAAAGGTTTGTTGAACCTATTTTTGTGATTCTTGAGCAATATGGTGTGAAAGATAAAGATGCTATAGAGCATATGTTGATTGCCATGCGAATTGTCACACACGGATTTTCTTCTCTCGAAGTGATTGGTGCGTTTGATAATTGTTCTGTTAATACTACAGAAAGCTACCATATGATGATTCAGTGCGTTATCGATATGATGAAAAAACTCGGCAATAAAGACTAAGGTTGGGGGATTTATGGAAGATAAAAACATACCAAATACTGTTGTAGAAGAAAACGAAAAGTCAAATTCTATTTTTAGCAACAAAAAGAAGCTTACTATCTTAATCATAGTGGCTGTGCTTTTGGTTGCATTGATTGTTATAGTAGTGTCATTTATCACCCCTAAATCTATCACAGGAGCGTGGGAACTTATTGAAAACCCCGAGGTTATTCAGGCTACCGACGATCAGATTGAAGAATCGGACAGAGTGTACTACATATTTGAAAAGTCGGACAAGTTCGGCAAGGGTGAGTGGGCCACATATTATGATGGCGGTGTAGAGTACTACGAGTATGAGCTTTCACAGGACGACGGAACCGATAAGGTGAACTTGGGTTCTGTTGATTTGGAGTATAAATTCTCCGGGTCAAAGCTTTTGGGCAACGCACAGCTTACGCTGATTTATCCTGAATACACTGACGAGTCAACAGGCGAGACAGTTGAAGCTCAGGAGTATGTTCTCACACAGGCGCGTGAACCTAAGTACAGCAAAGAATCTTTCGACGATTACGAAACAGACGACTTGTTGATAGGCGAATGGGCTACTAACGAGCGTACACTGTCTTACTTTTACTATACATTATCATATGTTGAGACTGTTGAATTTAACGATAACGGTGTAATGACTATCCATTACGAGAGCGAAGATTTGGCGCTTGACAGGTATATGTACTATGCATATACAGCAAAGGATTCAAAACTCACTTTCAGTTTAGTCACAGATAAAGAAACCGAGTACACAGTAGCTTACGAGTTTGATGATAACGGTAACCTGAAATTTATCAACGATACTACACAAAACTCGATTTTTGCTGACCAGTTCTTTGGTGACGTCATTTTCTACACACCGGACAATCTTCCTGAACCTACAGAGGCTACTGCTGAAGAACCAACTGTAGAAAGCGAATAATCATAACCTAGTAATATATAACTGCTGAATAAGGACGGACAGTTAATATTCAGCGTTTCATATTAAAAAAACTTTTTGAGAGGATGGTTTCATGAAAACAAACATCTTAAAGCGTTCGTTGTCTTTACTGCTTGCATTGATGTGTCTTGTCGGTATGCTTACCGTGAGCGTAACATCAACAGCTGCTGTAGAAAGCGACGTAGCGGCTACGGCTGAAGCGTCCAACGCTGAGCCTATAACCAACGAGTATAAGATTGTGACTCCTGTGCCACTTGGTTCATCTATTAAATCAATCACACAGGCCGCACGTCTTGATACTCTACAGGGCAAGACTATTGCTCTCGTCGGCGGAAGCTTCTCTGCTTCTGTTACACACGCAGTGCTCCGTGATATGCTCGAAGAAGAGTTCGGATGCAAAACCTACTACATGGAAGAAATCGGCAAGGGCGGTACATACAACCCGTTAAACCCTAGCGATAAGGCGAAGGAATTCCAACAGAAGCTCAAAGATTATGGCGTTGACGCTGTAATCTCAGGTAACTGTGGTTGCGGTATCTGTACAGTCAAAGAAACAGGTAACGCTATTGCTGCTGAGTATATCGGCATTCCTGCTGTTGTTGTTGGTGCCGAGACTTTTATTCCTCAGATTAAGTCCACTGGCTACAACCGTGGTGTTCCTGTAATAAGAACAGCAGCTTATCCGGGCGCATTTGCTAACGACGAAACAGCAGTTCAGCAGCAGAAAGCTCGTGATATTCTCTATGATCAGGTTGTAACAGGTCTTACAACACAGATCGAACAGGCTGAAATTGATGAAATCGCAGGCGCTGCTACCAGTGCTAATTACAACGATACTATTTTCACAGGTTCTTACCAGCGTGTACAGGAATTCTACGAAGTAAGCGAAATGTCCGACGGTCTTCCTGTTGTTCCACCTACCAACGAAAAGGTTGAATATTACCTTCAGTTCACAAATATGGGCGCCGAAGAAATCGTTAATATGAAAGACGGTGAGATTATCGGTGTAAAACCTGCATACAGAGAGATAACCGCATATCAGGTAGCAGTCAACGCTATTATGTCCGGTTGTCCTGCTGAATATATGCCTATCTGTATGGCTATCACACGTTGCTTTGCAAACGGTAATTTCTATAAATCACTTGATAGTACACACGGCTGGACACCATATGTTCTCATCAGCGGACCACTCGCTCGTCAGCTCGGCATTTCTTACGGCGATGGTATGATCAACGAAGAAGCTAACAAGCTCATCGGTCGTTTCATCTCTCTTGCTATGCTCAACCTTGCTGGCTACAAAATCAAAGAAAACCGTATGGGTACATTCGGCTATATGCAGCCTTTCTGTTTCGCTGAAGATGAGCAGACAGCTATCGATATCGGCTGGGACCCATATCATGTCAACAACGGCTTTGAGCTCAATGACTCAGTTATCACTTGTGGTTCTACTCTTACATGGGGTAACCCAGTTACAGTTGGTACAACAGATTCTGAAAAAGCTATGCAGCTTCTTGCGTGGGATGTTACCGAAAAACAGCAGAACGGTCTTGGTAACACCAACCCTGTCGAATCACGTACTATCTGGATGACAAAAGACGTAGCAGAAACTATTGCTAAAGGCTACAACACAAGAGATACACTCGAAGATGCTCTTATCGAGACAGCTCGTCGTCCACTGTGGATGCGTACATACGCTCACTACTGGGCAAATACAGGTAGTAAGATTCATATGAACACAACCTTTGATGAGCACTATGAAGACATCAAGAGTGGTGCTTCTACTGAAAACGTTGGAGCTGATAAGGTAGCTACAACAGCTGTGCCACAGTGGCTGACTGGTGTTGTGCCATACGACACTATCGACACAACCCAGACTATCAACGAAAACACTGACGCTCTCAAGAGACAAAAGGTTGTTGCTACAGGTTTCGTTGTAACAGGTGGCGACAAGACAAGTGAGTTCCAGGTTATGCCGGGTGGCGACTGCGTTTCATACGAAGCATATCTGCCTTCCACAACCAAATGGAACAACCTTATGAGTGGATTGGGTTATAACAACCTCAGCTCCTATAACCTCTCGAACTAAACTAAGCATTAACTTGCTATTGCATTTATAAACTATTTTAACTTTGTGCTGGATAGATAAACATTCAGCCTACCATTATTAGAAAGGATGGTACTATGAAGTCAAAAATTTTAAATCGTGCGATTGCGTTGCTGCTTAGTTTGATGACTGTCATCAGCATTATGTCTATTCCGCTGACAGCCAGCGCAAGATACACGGACGCAGATATAGAAAACAAGATTTCTTACGATAGTCTCAACTGTCGTGAGGACGATTGTGACTGTCTGGAGCCAGTAAACAACAACTTCGCTATTGTTTCTCCAAGCAGTTTAGAAAACACATACAATGATTATGTGTACCAAGGTACTTATCAGCAAGTACAGAACTATTTGAAAACAAATGGTATGACTGACGGCTTGCCTGTAGTTCCACCTACATGGATCAAAGCAGAAAAATTCATGAGATACACCTCATATAACGATAATGACATAGTCGCTACTGTAAATGGTAGAGATGTTACAGCGTATCAGGTAGCTGCAAACGCTATCATGTCAGGTTGTTCTGCTGAATATCTGCCTGTTTGTATCGCATTTGTCGAAGCACTGGGCGAGGAAGAATATCTCGATTCTTTGCGTTCTGGCGAGAACACACCGATGATGTATGTCAACGGTCCTATCGCTCGTCAGCTCGGTATCGACAATGCTCAGGGTATGACAACCGAAGAGTGCAACATCGCTATCGCAAGATTCATGGAGCTTGCTCTCATCAACCTTGCAGGTTTACAGCGTACAAACTCTTTTGGTAACGTCCAGCCACTTGTTTTCTCTGAAGATGAGCAGACAGCTATCAACATCGGTTGGAATCCTAGCCATGTTGAAAACGGCTTTGAACTCAATGACAACGTTATCACAGCTTCATCTTTCTCTATGTGGGGTAACAACGTTACTCCTGCAACAGACCTTCCGGAAGAGATCATGAAGGTTCTTGCATGGGATATCACCGAGAAAAACCTCGGCGGTCTCGGCGGTAAGAGTGTTGAAGAAAACGCTGACACACACCGTCTTGTTCTCATCACTCCTTCTGTTGCTACAGCTTTGGCAAAGAAGTACAAGAGCAAGGACGCTCTCGAGACAGCTCTCGTTGAGAACGCTCGTAGACCGCTTTGGATGCGTACATACGCTTACTACTATTCAAACACAGGTTCTAATCTTATCGGTTCTAAATCATTCTCAGATGTTTACAATGAGCTCAAAGAAGTAGAGTCAGAAGATGCAAAGAAGACCGCTTCTCCTTCTTGGATGAACGGTATCACATACTCTGAAATCGACACAGTTGCTACTATGAAAAAGGGTAACACCGATTTTGTTGTTCAGGGTGACGCAGCTCGTAACAAAACTCAGGTTATGCCTGGTGGCGTTTCTGTTTCTAAGGAAATCCAGCTCGACACAAATTGGGACCAGCTCCTTGCTGATATGATCGTAAGTATCGTATATCCGTCCCTTGAAGATTGTGAGATCGCTCCTGTTGACCTTACTGTTAATCTTCCAACTGCTGACGGTATTCCTGAAGTTCTTCAGGTTACTACTACTACATATACAGTTGCTGCTAATGCTACTTATGCAAAGAGTAAGAACAGAATTTTCTATGATGCTGCAACAAAAACACTTTATTATGGCGATGGCACTACTGCACATGAAGTTGTCCTTGACACTGAAAAATATGCTGATTTTATTGCACTTGTTGAGGCAATAGGTCGAAATGGTACTATAAGACTCAATAATAAAAACACTATCACTGCAGTTAGTGCTAAATTTAAAACCAACGCTAACTTTGCTGACCAGAATATGGTCGATTATACCGATGCTACGTTTAAATCAGCACCACTTACTATAGGATATACTTCATCAACAAATACTTCTTCTTTAGATGGCTCATTTATGACACTGTCAGCAGATTTGACTACTTTCACAGCTGACCTTGACGGTGACCTTGTTATGGGTGATACAACCGCTGAAGGCTTTGTTAAAGTAAATGGTACAACTGTTACTGTTGACCCTAGTGTTGAAGCAGGTGCTACTTCTATCATTGGCGTTGCTAACGATGACGGCACATACAGAACAATGACATTTGTCAACGGTGGCGATGGTACATATACTATCACATATAACTCTGCAAACACTCTCACACTTACTGCATCTTCTTACTACCTCAAGGGTACTTTCAACGATTGGGGTGCAACAGATGCATTTGCAAAGACAGATAATGACGATATCCTCTCTATCATAAAAGAGATCCCTGCTGGTACTTACACATTCAAAGTACACGACGCAGGTACTGATACTTGGTGCGGTAATGCGGGTACATTCACAGATACAGCTAACCGCTGGACTATGGATTCAAGTGAAGACTGTACTTTCAAAGCTACAGGCGGCACATACGAATTTAAGTACGAGATTTCTACAAACAAACTGTCCGTTTATTATGCACAGTCTGATGCAGCTGCAACACCTACAACAAAGACAGTCTATGTTGGTGTTGTAGAGCATATCAAAGATTTTGTTCCAACACTCCATTATTGGAACAACTCTACAGGACTTTCAGGTGACGCAACACTTGTTGCAACAGGCGCAACAGCTAAATACGCATTAGGTTCATCATACTGGTCAAATGTAGCGCAGAACTTCAAAATTTATAAGACAGAAGTTCCTGTAGCCGCTAACGGTATGAAGACATACAACAAGTCAGCTGACTCTGCTTGGGCTACTGAAGAAGTTAATCCTGGTGATGGTCAGATTATTCTCGTGTTCGAGTATAGCAATACTTATCACAACAAGATAGCTACTTATACAGTTGAAGAACCTACAGAAGAACCGACAGAGGCTCCTACAGAAGCTCCTACAGAGGCTCCTACAGAAGCTCCTACAGAAGCTCCAACAGAGGCTCCTACAGAAGAGCCTACAGAAGCTCCTACTCCTACAACTGTTTACCTTGTCAACTCAAAAGAGTGGACAACAGTCAACGCATACGCTTGGAACGAAAGCGGTAAAAAACCAGCTCAGTGGCCTGGTCTTGTTATGACTAAGACTGGTGAAACTGACGTCAACGGTTACTATGTCTACTCTTTTACATTTGATGATGCATACGAAAACATCATCTTCAACAATGGTAGTTCACAGACAGCTGACCTCACTCTCGAAGCTGACAAGTACTACGATTTGGGTACAAACAAATGGTACGATACACTCGAAGATGTTCCTGAAAATCTAGAACCAACACACAAGACTGTATATGTCGGTGTTGTTGAACACATAACAGACTTCGTTCCAACACTTCACTATTGGAACAATTCTACAGGTCTTGCAGGTGATGCAACACTTACTGCAACCGGTGAGACAGCTAAATACGCATTAGGTTCATCATACTGGTCAAATGTAGCGCAGAACTTCAAAATTTATAAGACAGAAGTTCCTGTTGAAGCAAACGGTATGAAGACATTCAGAAAGTCCAGTAACGACAGATGGGCTGCTGAAGAAATCACTACTACTGATGGTAAGATTATCCTCGTATTCGAGTACGGTGGCACATACCACAATGTTTTAGGTTCTTACACACCGGTTGAAGACATCGAACCATCCGGCATATACAAGACTATCTACTTCTTAGATAGCACTTCTAACGGTTATGTCACAGACGATGACTCAAATATGTTTGTATATTCAAACGCAAATGACAAAGTCAAGATGACAGAGTCTATTGACAAAAAGTCAGGTAAGACTATGTGGAGTGCTAAGATAGACGAAGCTGCCACAAGCGTTACATTCTATCGTGCATCATACTTCTACGATGAAGACAACGCTTCCACAACACAGTGGGGCACATGGTCTGCAGGCAAACCTACAACCTCTATCTACTCAGCTACTGCAAGTGCAACAGGCTCGTGGGTTGCTGACACAACAGCAGCTATACCATCGGGCACCATCGAAGATTACTGGCACGGCCTTTGGATAGATACAAAGGGTGAAGGTAATACTGCTGATGCTATTAAGTGGTATGAAAAATCCGCAAGTGAACATCACCTGTATCTGCCATCTTACGTTGATTTATCAAATGTAAAAGTTTATTCAAGCTTTGATTCATTTACTATCGACGGAACATCATACAATAACGGTGATGCTCTTGATCTTACAGTAGGTTCACATAGTTTGACCACCTTAACAGGATCAACAACAAAGAACTGGGGCACTCTCAAGGTTTATCAGACTCAGTCTACAGCAGCAATGCTTATGATAACTAAAGAAGAGCTCTTTACAGACATCACTGATAACTATGCAGATACTAATGCATGGCCTTCTGGTTCAGGAATCACAGCTGATAACTACAACAGCGTTTACAAAGATGCTATCGAAACAAAGGGTAGCTACTACTTCTATGATGAAGATGGCAACCTCGTAAACGATGACCCTGTCCTCAAGAAGATCAAAGGTAGAGGTAACTCATCGTTCGAAGCTTCTATGAGAATTTACGGTAAGTACGCATACAACTTCAACCTTGATTCTAAGGTTGCGCTTGTGGAAGGCTCAACAGCTTCCAAGAAGTGGAGTATGCTCGCTAACAACGTTGACCACTCTATGTTGCGTAATACATTCATCTACTCTCTTGCAGATGACATCGGCATCAAGTACGCTCCTGAAACACGTCTTGCTGATGTTTATGACAACGGTAAGTATTTGGGAGCTTTCATAATCTCAGAAAAAGTAGAGTACGGTAAGAACACTTTTATGTCTGATATGAAGAACCTCGATGACGGTAACGAAGATGCTAACATCGCATACTACAACAACGAAGACATCATGGACGACCTCGAAGGTCACCTTGTACAGGCTGAGTCTTCAGTGACTGTAAACGGTCAGACATATACATATCAGTACACAAAGTCAGACGACGAAACAAACTGGCCATACAAACAGCCATGTCAAGAACTCACAGAGGACGAAATCACAGATTACAACTACCTCCTTGAGTTCGAGCTGTTCTCAAGATATAAAGCAGAAGCTTCTTGGTTTGTATCACCACGTACAGGTCAGGCAGTAGTTGTTAAATATCCTGAGTTTGCAACAAAGGACGAGATGGAATGGATCATCGGTGAGTTTGAAGAAGCAGAATCTGCTATCTACGCTGATAATTATGAGGCTATCGACGCAGCAGTTGATGTTGATTCATTCGCTAAGATGTATCTCTTACAAGAACTTTCTATCAACCTCGACGCTGGTGCAACAAGCTTCTATATCCACAACGATTTAAGCACAGGCAAGCTCGTGTCATCACCTGTATGGGACTATGACTGGGCATTTGGTGCTTATGCTGGTAGCAAGAAATACATCTACAACGGTTCATCCGTAGTAGAAAGTGATAACATGTCTAATCCAAAGCAGATGTTCGTTAAGGACAAAGCTCTGAAGACAGACAGTAACGATACTACAAAGAAAAATAACTACAACTTCCAGGCAAAACTCGTTCACAACGAAAAAGTTTGGGAACGTTGCCAGTACTACTGGACTAACTACTTTGTAGACGCTCTCAACGATTATGTTATTAACCCGAGTATCACAAACGATACAAAGGGTATCATCATTGACGAGTTGCTCCCATCATTCACATCATCAGTTGATATGAACAACGCTCGTTGGGGTTCACTCACATTCACAGGTGATGATTGGGGTACAAAGGTAACTTCAGACTACGTCAAAGATTCTTTCGACTTCAAGATCGGCAACACTGGCACATCAGGTAGTGCTACAAAGAGCTATGCTAACACAGTTTATTACCTCAACGACTGGCTTGCTGAGCGTTGGAACTATATGAGTAGCTCAACAGGTGGCAAGCTCTACAACGCAGAGCTTATAGAAACCTACAAGGTAGAAGACGTAGCATT